>DATHOJ010000105.1:0-253792 GCA_035485055.1 Bryobacteraceae bacterium | reverse complement strand
CACCAAGATGGAGGTCCTCCAACGCCAGGCTTACGGGTTCAGGAACTTTCAAAATTACAGGATGCGGGTCAAGGTATTATGCTCTTAGATCAGCTCGGGGACACTCCGCCCCCGTTTTTGGCGTAGAGCCCGTAGAGCCCGCTAGTCCGGCCAAAACCGGACATTGCAAATAAAGCACTTGTTTTCAATTGGTCGGGGCGGGGCGATTTGAACGCCCGACCCCCTGCGCCCAAGGCAGGTGCGCTACCAGGCTGCGCTACGCCCCGACATTTGACGGACTCTTCATTCTAAAACACTTCCAGACCCGGCGCACTCCGCGACCAGGACAAGAAACCGCCAAAAGCAGCCCGATCACGATAAGAACGTGCAACACCTCTCAGTTTGGCCCTCCGCACCAAAACTCCAGCCTGTCTTGTTAGCAGGCTCAACCTCACCTTTCGCTCTCCGCGACCTTTGCCTGGTTTACCTCCAACTCAGCATGGCCGGTACACGGCGTGGCGGCATGTCTCCACGCTACTCCGCGTCGAATCTGTCGGCCACCGCATTACCAGTCTCTCGACCTGCACGCAGCCCGAGTCGTAACACGCCTTACTGCCCCTCCTCCCACTCCTCCAACCACGCCATCTGAATTGCCTCCAACTTAGCTTCGTTCGACTTCAATGGATCATCGTCAAACCCGTCGAGTTGGGTAATCCACTTATGCAAGTCGGTAAACCTAATATGAGTCGGATCGATCTCGGGGTAGGTCTCATACAGGGCAAATGCAATATCGTCCAGCTTGTCCCAAGTCAGCTTAGCCATTCACGTTGGTCCCTTTCAGTGCCCCGCGCACCGCCGTGTTCATCATGTTCTCTGCCAGCGTCTGCGTAGCCTCATTCAACTGATCGATCTTCGCGCGCACCAGCAAATGAGCGTCGCGGGTTCCACTAACGTGATACACGACCAGCAGCTCATTAACGCCGCGCTCAATTGCAGCCCGCTCCTCGTCCGTCAGCTCGAAGTAGGCGTCGTTTTGCTTAGCTTTCTCCGTAGCCGCCAGAATGGCGTCCGCCTCTACCCGAGCCTCCCGCAACTGCCGTTCGCTAAAATCTTCTTCCGCCTTATCGAACGACTCGAGAATCATCGCCTCCACCTGCTCGTCCGTCAACCCATACGAAGGCTTGATCTCGACACTCTGCTCTTTCCCCGAGCGTTGATCCCGCGCCGTCACACTCAAAATCCCATTCGCGTCGATCAGAAACCGCACTTCAATCCGCGCAAATCCCGCCGGCATCGGCGCGATATCCTTCAAATCGAAGCGAGCCAGACTCCGGCAATCTTTCACCAGCTCGCGCTCGCCCTGCACCACGTGAATCAAAACATTGCGCTGCCCGTCAACCGCCGTCGTGAACTGCTCCGTCGCCGAAGCGGGAATCGTCGAGTTGCGATGAATCAGTTTCGAAACCAGCCCGCCCATCGTCTCGATCCCGAGCGATAGGGGCGTCACATCAAGCAGCAGTTTATCTTCGACATCGCCCGATAAAATTCCAGCCTGCACCGCCGCGCCCAGCGCGACCACTTCATCCGGATTCAACTCCGTATGCGGCCGCTTCCGAAACAAAGCCTCGACCGCGCCCCGCACCAAAGGAATCCGTGTCGATCCACCCACCATCACGACTTCGTTTATCTCGCCCACCGAAACCTTGGCGTCCTTAATGCAATCGCGGCATGGCCCGAGAGTCCGCTCGACCACTGGCGCAACAAGCTTGTCGAACAGCTCCCGGGTAATCTCGCGCTGATATGTTTTCCCGTCATACGCCAGGTCGATTGTAGCCGAGGGCACGAACGACAACTGTTCTTTCGCCGAGATCACCGCGCGCCGCAGCAACTGCACCGCATCGCTCTTGGTCGAAACATCGAAACCCCACTCGGACGCGATATCCTCCAGCGCAATCCGCAGCATCAAATTGTCGATATCGTCCCCACCCAGGTGCGTGTCGCCATTGGTAGCCAGCACCTCAAAAATTCCGTCATGCAATCGCAGAATCGAAATATCGAACGTGCCACCGCCGAAGTCGTAGACCGCAACCAAGCCCTCTTTGCGCTTATCGAGCCCATAAGCCAGCGCCGCCGCCGTCGGCTCATTCACCAGCCGTAAAACTTCCAGGCCCGCAATCCGCCCCGCATCCTTCGTGGCCTGCCTCTGCGCGTCGTTGAAATAGGCGGGCACCGTGATGACCGCCTGAGTGATCTGCACACCCAACTCGGCTTCCGCATCGAGCTTGAGCTTCCGCAAAATGTGCGCTGAAACTTCAGGAGGAGTAAACGTCTTCTCGCCGAGCTTCAATTTGATCGTCGATTCACTGCCCTCCGCAATGTGAAACGGAAAAAGCTTCAGCTCTTCCTGAATATCCTCGACCCCGCGCCCCATCAGGCGTTTTACCGAATAAACAGTTCGCTCCGGATGCGTCAACAACATTTCGCGAGCATCGGCGCCCGCGATCACCTCGCCCGTTTCCGTCACCGAAACCACGCTAGGCACGATGCCGGAAAGAATGCGCGGCCCCGTCAACTCCATCACGGCGACCAAACTGTTGGTCGTGCCGAGATCGATGCCTACGATCGGCGATTTTTCATTTCCGAAATCAATTTGGAAGGACATGTTCCACGTCTCTGATCAGGTTTCTAATGTACCGCCGCCGGTTGAGCATCCCGCGAATCTCATCCAGAGGTGGCACAGACTTTAGTCCGTGTTCGTCGTCATACCGCGCTCCAGCCTCGGCCAGCGCCGCGTCAATCGAGTCTCTCATCGCGATAAATCGATCGCGAGCCTCAATCAACTGAGGCCGAGCCGATTCATCGCCCTCTTTCATCTCCTCCAAGGCCATATTCAGCTCGAAAACCTCTTCGAGCAATTCCGGAGGCGCTTCTTTCGAAAGCTCAAATCCCTTTTCTTTGAGGAAATACTCGGCCCTCGAAACAGGATCGCGCAAAGTACGAAATGCGTCGTTGAGAACAGCGGTCATTTCAAGAGCCTTCTGCTGTTCGGCTACAGAAGCGCGAGAGAATTTGTCAGGATGCCACTGCCGGCTGCGCTCGTAAAAACGGCTCTTCAATTCTTCCGGATCGATCGCTAGGGCAGGCTCCAGCCCGAAGGCCTCATAAAAGATCATCTTGTGTGGGGCGGCGCCATGCGCTGCCATTTACGCCGAAAACGACGTTCCGCAGCCGCAGCTTTTCTTCGCGTTGGGATTCTCAAAAACAAACCCGGATTGAATTAGCGAGTCTTTCCAATCGAGCGTCATGCCATCGAGGAAAACCAAACTCTTCGGGTCGATGTACACGTTAACGTCTTCGAAATTCAGCACCTTATCGGTTGGGCGAGGCTTAGGGTCGAACTTGAACTGATAGCTCAACCCGGAGCAGCCTCCGCCCAAAACGCCCAGGCGCAGTCCTCCCGTGACTTTTTCACGAGCGAACGCCTCGCGGATCTTTTGGACCGCCTTCGGGGTCACTTGCACCATAAGAACCTATGTTTTAGCAGCTTTTTGCTTGTAATCGCTGATCGCTGCTTTAATCGCATCCTCAGCCAGCACCGAGCAGTGAATCTTCACCGGGGGCAGGCTCAACTCGTTCACGATGTCGGTGTTCTTGATCGCCAGCGCTTCATCCACCGTCTTGCCGCGCAGCCATTCCGTTGCCAGCGAAGAACTTGCGATCGCGCTTCCACAGCCGAACGTCTTGAACTTGGCGTCTTCAATGATGCCGGTCGCGGGATTCACCTTCACCTGCAATTTCATCACGTCGCCGCACTCTGGCGCGCCGACCATGCCCGTGCCCACGTTCGGATCGGATTTGTCCATCGACCCGACGTTCCGGGGATTTGCGTAATGATCGATAACTTTTTCTGAATATGCCATGTCGTTCTCCTTAGTGAGCCGTCCACTGAACTTTCGAAAGGTCGATGCCTTCCTTGAACATTTCGTAAAGCGGTGATAACTCACGCAGTTTCTTCACTACGTCGATTACTTTCGCCGTTACGTAATCCACTTCCTCTTCGGTGTTAAACCGCCCCAAACCGAACCGGATCGAAGAGTGCGCCAGATCGTCGCCTGCGCCCAGCGCCTTCAATACATAAGATGGTTCCAGCGTTGCCGAAGTACACGCCGAGCCGCTTGAAACCGCGATGTCATTGATTCCCATCAGCAAAGACTCGCCTTCCACATACGCAAAGCTGATGTTGAGATTGTTCGGCAGCCGGTGCTCCATGGTCCCGTTAATATAGACTTCGTCGAGCGAAGCCAGCAACCGGTCCTTCATCTTATCGCGAAGGTATTCCAGGCGCTTCCCTTCCTCCGCCATTTCCGCCTTAGCAATCGCGCAAGCCTCACCGAATCCTACGATTGACGCTACGTTCAGAGTTCCGGAACGCATCCCGCGCTCGTGACCTCCGCCGTCCATCTGGGCCGTTAATTGGACTCGGGGATTCCTTCGTCGGACATACAGCGCGCCGACTCCCTTCGGTCCGTACATCTTGTGTCCGCTCAAGGACATAAGATCGATGTTGTCCTTGATCACATTGACCGGAATCTTGCCGACTGCCTGCGTGGCATCGGAATGCACCAGCACCCCGCGCTCTTTGGCGATCTTGCCGATTTCCGCGATCGGCTGCACCACGCCGATCTCATTCTGCGCATACATGATGCTGATTAGAATGGTTTTATCGGTGATCGCAGCCTTCAACTGCTCTAGATCAACCAAGCCGTTCTGCTGCACCGGCAGATACGTAACGCGTTTGCCTTCATGCTCCAGGCGCTTGCAGGTATCGAGAATCGCTTTGTGCTCGGTCGCGGCCGTGATAATGTGATTGCCTTTTTCGGCATACATATCGGCGACGCCTTTAAGCGCTAAGTTGTTGGATTCCGTGGCACCACTAGTGAAAACGATCTCTTTCGCCGTGGCTCCCACCAGGTCGGCGATCTGTTTTCTGGCTTTCTCGACCGCTTCTTCCGCTTCCCATCCAAAACTGTGGTTGCGGCTGGCGGCATTGCCGAAAATTTCGGTGAAGTACGGCGTCATCGCCTTGAAAACACGCGGGTCCATTGGCGTGGTGGCGTGATTATCCATGTAAATTGGCAGTTTCATCGCGTATGGCTTCCTATGCTTGGTTGAATGGTCAGAATCCCTGGAATCGGCATTTCGTCGTGCGACAAATCAGAGATGGTAATGCCGGACAGAAGTCGCAGGATTCCTTCATGTACTTTGCGTAAAGGCTCACGAACAGGGCATAAATCACTCTGATCGCAATCGCTGTGTTCGGTAAAGCAATGAGTCAAAATGATCGGTCCGTCGATCGCGCGGATGGCTTCCAAGGTGGTGATTTCCTGGGAAGGCTTCGACAGGCGATAGCCGCCGTTGGTTCCCTGTTCCGAGGTCAGCAGACCGGAACGCACCAGCTTTTGCAATACTTTAGAGAGCAAAGGCATGGGGATATGGTAGGAATCGGCGATTTCCTTGGTTGACGCGCACCCACCCTGGCGCGTCGCTAAGTGACGGAGCGCAATCAGGCCGTAGTCGGCTTTCTTGGTGAGTTTCAACATCCCAGACCGTTTTAGTCCTACATTATTATGAACCTTACTTTATGGCCTTGTCAAGTATCCGTATGTTGTTATAAAATCGGAGCTTGTCGATCGCTAAACAGTTCCGTTTGTTGGGATTGCTGTGCGTTGCGGCGGCCTGCCCGGTCGAAGGTCAAGATGAGGTCAAGGTCTCGAGCGGGGTTTATGTCCCGACTTTGAGGGTCGATACCCGGCTGGTCGAGATTGCGGCGGTGGTTCGGGATGGACATGGGAAGGCTGTCCCGGGACTCACCAAGGACGATTTTCGCGTTCTAGACGACGGAAAAGAGCGCTTAATCGACCATTTTGTCGTTGATAATGCGCCCAGCGAGACCTTAAATGAGCATAAATCCGGGAGTGCAGCGGAGGCCCTGAAATCAGGGATTTCAGCTAAACCGCGGTTTTTGGCGTTGTTTATCGACGATGTGAACGCCACGGATGGGGCGCTGGCAAACGGCCTTAAACTCACGCAAGCGGCGGCGAAGAAATTCATCAAGGGCGCGCTGAAAGGCGACACCAAAATCGGCGTTTTCACGGCCTCGGGCGCCCAGACCGTCGAGTTCACGACGGACGAAGCGAAGTTGATCGAGGCCATCTCGGCGTTAAAAGCGCACGTGAAGATGAAGGAAGACGGGTTGGCACACTGCCCTCGCGTCACTCCATATTTTGCATTCAGGATTGCCTACGATAAGGACCAAAGCGTAATCAGGGCGGTGCAGTTTGACGCGAGCCAGAAGGACTGCGTCGCGTCTCAATCCATGATCATTGCACAGGCGGAAGAGACCTGGCGTCAGGTGAACGGGATTACCGTCGACACTTTGAATGCGATCGGGCGCCTGGTGGTTTATCTGGGCACCATGCCTGGGAGACGGGAACTATTGTTGGCATCTTCAGGATTTCTGGCCGGACCCAATCAGGAACTGAAGAACAAGATTGTCGACCGGGCGCTGCGGTCTGATGTGGTGATCAACGCTCTGGATGCGAAGGGGATCTATAGTGAGGCTCAACCGGGCGTGCGGCCGCAGGATCAGGGTTTCACGGAATCGCTATCCGGCTCTACGGCGGCTGCGAATCAGTGGATCAGATTCGAGACGCTTGAGATGCCTTTGCGCCTGCAGGCTTTGAGTGAGCCGATGGAGATGCTTGCGGAGGGCACGGGCGGCGTGTTTTTTCACAATAACAACGACCTCAACGCGGGCTTTCGCGAAACGGGCGGTTTGCCCGAGGTCACTTACCGGCTTAGTTTCCGGCCGGAAGACGCAACGGATGGAGCCTATCACAAGCTGAAACTCAGCGTCATCCACACGAAGAATTACTCAGTGCAGGCGCGGCCGGGGTATTTTGCGCCGACTGACAAAACGCCGGAGAGCCTGCAAGCGAGGATCGACCGCGAAATTGTGGCGGAGGATACCAAGAGCGAGCTCCCGGTGGGGATGGCGATACGGCAAGTGGAAGCGACGCTGGCGGTGACTCTGCACGTGGATATTTCGAAGCTGCGGTTCGAGAAAAAGGGCGATCGCGAGGCGCAGAGAATCATGTTCGCTGTGGCGCTGATGGATGCCCAAGGCCGGATCGTGATCGCCAAAGAAGGGGAGATGGATCTCGCGTTGACGGAGGGGAATTACAAAGGCCTGTTGGGGAGCGGTGTGAAAGCGATCATTCATTTGCAGGCGCCGGCGGGATCGTATAAATTGCGGCAGGTTACAGAGGAGGCGATCGAGGGGAAGATTGCTTGCTCTACGCAGGTGGTGGAGGTTAAGTGAATCGGGCGGGTCTGCCACGGGTAGCGCATGGCGCCGCCTCACACATTCTCAGCCAATTACAAAGGCCTGTTGGCGGGCGGAGTGCGTCACTCACAATGAACATTATCTTTTCCGTTGTGGCGCGCGCCTCCATGAGCGAAAAGAGACATCGACACGAACTTCCGACCCCTAGCGGGGTGAAGGCGATCGTTTATTTGCAGGCGATGGAGGGGAGGACCCCTTGCTCTACGTGAATCGGGCAGGTCGGGAACCTGCCCCACTTGCACACTTAGAGTTGGATGCTCATGCCCATGTTGGGTGGGGCGATTTCCTGGAAGGGGACGTTTAGGAACTTTGCTACTTGTGCTGCTATGGCGGTTTCCGCGCCTTGGCCTCCCATGAGGACTACCGGGCCGACGGTCGTGGTCGAGGAGGTTTTTTGGTGGTCGAGGGGCACTTCGCGCCCGTCTTTGAATACGATCACGGATTGCGCGACTAACTGCGGCATGGAAGGCTGCTGATTGCCGGAGGGAGGCGCGTTTTGGACCTGCCATTGCTTTCTGGTCTCAATGCGGAAAATTTCGGCGATCGCGTAGTTTGAATCCTGGCCTCCGACGATGCGCTTTTTCTGATACAGCACTTGACCGGAGGTTTTATTGGCGGTCACCGTGATGGATGAACTGAACAGGATCACGGCGATTCCGACCAATGCGGCCGCCAGGGCGATCCAGATCATATAGGGATTCGCATCGCGAAGAAAGATTCCCGCGAGAACTCCGGCGACTACTAAAACAGAGCCGACTACGATCCCTTGGGTGCTGCCCTCTTTCAGAACCAATTCGTCGGACGATTGACTGACGATCTTCATGCTCTGAAACGCCGTGAAACGGGAGGAGTTGGCTCAGCCGACGGGGCGCGGGAGCTTTTGGGTGGCGAAGCCTACGATCGCGCCGAGAATGCTGCCGGGGAGCATGATTTCGAAATAGTACTTACCTTGCATGGAGGCGACACCGAAGCTGAGGGCCATCCCGACGATTAGGCCGGCTAGTATTCCTAGCGGTAAGTTATGGATTTTGCGGGCAAAGAAACCGGCGGCGAGGCCCGTGAGGATGCCTTTGAAGCAGGATCCGACGACGATCCCGGCGAGGCCGGCGCGAGCCTCCGGGGTGAACCAGGCGGTGAGTCCGTCGAAGATGCCGAGGACGCCGCCGAGGGCTAGTCCGATGAGCACTTTGCTTTGAAATTTGTTCATGTTGCGAGCGTCCTTCGAGGATACTATTAACCGTTACGGGGATTCCATTTGTCAGAATTTGCAATTTTTTTCCACTTCCCACGATTTGCACTCGGTGATACACTAAAGTTGGCGTTTGATTGTCCCGCAAGCTCTGGCTCATGATGTCCCCGCCTCCGTTTGTCGCCGCTTTCAACCCGTAAGGAGAAGACCTTGAAGAACATATTCGTTGGTAATTTGGATTTTGGCGCGACGGAAGATACGGTTCGCTCGCTGTTTGAAGCGTATGGCACCGTGGAGCGCGTGAGCCTGATGACGGACCGGGAAACGGGCCGTTCGCGGGGATTTGCTTTCGTCGAAATGACGGACACGGAAGAAGCGGATCGGGCCATTACGGCGTTGAACGGCGCGAATGTCGGCGGGCGCGCTTTAAACGTCAATGAAGCCAGGCCGAAGCCGGCGGGCGGTGGCGGCGGACGTGGACCGGGCGGTGGCGGAGGATTTGGCGGCGGTGGCGGACGCGGCAGTGGCGGCGGTGGACCTCGCCAAAGGCGGGAACCGCGCTGGTAGGTTCGAGCATCTCATAGAGTGTGAGCCCCGCAGGTTGGAAAGCGGTACTATAGCCGCCGGGCCGATTTGCGGGGTAAAATAGTAAGTTCTAAATTATACGGTCAGCTGAAAAAGCTGGCTGAAGAAAACTAGGGGAGAATCTTATGGCCGGACGTTCGCATTCAACATTCAAGAAACGCCAGAAAGAACTCGCCCGCGTTGAAAAACAGCGCGACAAGGCCGAGAAGCGACAACAGGCGGGCACCAAGGATTCAGGCGGCCCGGAAATCATGTCACTGGAAGAAGCAAGGGCTCTGCGTTTCCAAGACACGCCCATTGAAGACACGGTCACTGACGTAGCGTAACGTACGTTTCGTTCCGCGCATCTTCCTTAGTTGGAGCGAAGATGCAGAAAAAAATCAAAATAGTATCTGTTTTCGCGGTGGGAGTGTGGGCGGCGGCGCTGATTCCGGCGCAAGCTCCCCCTCCGCCGATGGGTCCCGGCGAACTGGACAATCTGGTCCAGAGGATCGCCCTTTATCCGGACGCGATGCTCGCCAATATTCTAACGGCCGCAACGTATCCCGATCAGATTCCGGAAGCAGATCAGTGGGCGGATCAGCATGCGGCGCTTCATGGAGACGCGCTGGCGCACGCGATTTCAGAAGATCATTTACCGTGGGATCCCAGCGTGCAGGCCCTGCTGCCGTTTCCGCAAGTGCTGGAACTGATGGCCCGCGATATGGCGTGGACCCAGAAGCTAGGCGATGCGGTGCTCGCGCAACGCGGCGACGTAATGGACGCGGTGCAGAGGATGAGGCACGCGGCGCAGCGTTACGGCTATCTGCAAACCAACGCCTATTACAGCGTGGCCGACGAGGGCGGGTTCGTCGTCATCAACCCTCTTAATCCCGGGGTGTTCGTGGTGCCGGTGTACGATCCGGCGATCGTGTTCGTGGCGCCGCGGCCGGGATTCGCGGTGAGGGCCGCGATTTCGTTTGGCCCCCGGATCACACTGGGCGTGGCGTTTGCGCCGTGGGGCTGGGGTCCGGGCGTGTTCGCGCGCTTCAACTGGGGTGGACACGGTTGGTACGTGAACAATCACGAATGGGGGCGGACTTGGGCGAATCGGGCCGCGTATCATCATGAGTGGTCTGTGCCGCATTATGAGAGGGCGGGGCGTGTGGAGAGTCACAAGGTGCCTCCGGCGCGGCGGCCGGAGGAGAGGCATCGGGGGCGTTAGTAAACGTCGGCAAAAGCCAGACGCTGCAAGCTAGAGCTTACGCCACCTGTGCATGGGATTCTCCAAGGTCGGGAAATACTTGGTGCGGATAAGAGGACTTGAACCTCCACTCCCTTGCGAGAACATGGACCTGAACCATGCGCGTCTGCCAATTCCGCCATATCCGCTTGAAATGACTTTTCTATTATAACGTGGAGGAACGCAGTTCCAAAATCAGGCGCATTACCAATCCTTCGATTTGTTCGGCCACCGATTTGTAGATCTGCTCCGATTCGCCGATGGGGTCGCGCACGGACCATTCGCGGACCTGGGCATCGGAGGCCAGAGGCAGCGGGTGGCCGCTCATGTTAACGATCACGTCGAACGGCTCCCGGGTGATGATTTCCATCCCTTTGGGAAACTGATCGTCGATGCGGATGTTCCGTCCGGCGAGCACCTGCTTGGTGAGAGGCTGAACGATGGCTGCGGGACTGAGGCCGGCGCTTGCGGCGATCAGAATATCGCCACCGTAGGCGCGGGCGAATCCCTCGGCCATCTGACTGCGGCAGGAGTTGCCGATGCACACGAACAGAACGCGCTTCCTGGTCCGCTGAATGGAGGCTGCAGGGCGTTCGGGTTGCGTCTGCGGGACGCCGATATCAGTGCGGCGCGGGCCGCCCATGCGGGGACGGCCGCCTCGATATCCTCCCGGCTTGCTCATAAGGATGTTTTGTACCAGTCCAGAGTTTTGCGAAGGCCTTCTTCGAGCGAATACTGCGGCGCGTGTCCCAGCTCGGCGACCGCGAGCGTAGTGTCGGCCATCGAATGGCGCACGTCGCCGGCGCGCGGAGGACCGAACTTCGCGGGGATATCGACGCCCTCCATTTTCTGAAGCATCGACCAGACCTGGTTCAGCGTGTAGCGGCCTCCATTGCCGGCGTTGAACATTTTTCCCGCAGCGCCCGGGGCATTGGCCGCTTTGAGGCATAAGGCTGCGACGTCGTCTACATAAGTGAAGTCGCGGGATTGTTCGCCGTCGCCGAAAATGGTCGGCGGGGTGCGCGCGATCAGGTGCTTCATGAAGAGGCTCAGGATGCCGGAGTAGGCGCTCGATGGGTCCTGGCGCGGGCCGTAGACGTTGAAGAATCGGAGCGAAACGGTTTCGAGGCCGAAGCACGAAGTGAAGACCGAGGCGTAGAGCTCCCCCACGTATTTCTGCACCGCGTAGGGCGAAAGAGGCTTGGGGAGCATAGTTTCGATTTTCGGGAGCGTCTCGCCGTCGCCGTATGCGGAGGACGATGCGGCGTAAACGAGACGCCGCGCTTTACCGTTCGCGGCGGCGGTGAACACGGCAAAGGTGCCATCAATATTCACTTCGTGCGAGGGCTGCGGCTCGTCGATGGATTTCGGGACGGAGGGAATCGCGGCGAGGTGGAACACCGCGTCTGCTCCGGCGATCACGGGCGCGATGGCGGCCGCGTCGCGAATGTCTAAGTTGTGAAAATCGATGCGATCGCGAATTTCGGCGAGGTTCTTTTCGTGACCGCTGAGAAGGTTGTCGATTACCGCTACGTGGCCTCCGGATTTCAGTAACGTTCTGACCAGCGCCGAGCCGATGAAGCCCGCGCCTCCCGTCACGACATAGTTCTTCATGCTGATTTAGCCATTTCTCCATTTAAATAGTCGATCGATTCGCGCGCGATTTTCTCCGCGCCGAAGGAAAAATCAAAAGCTTCGAGTGAGACCCATCCGCGGTAGCCGAGGCGCTCGAGCGTCTGCAATAGGGGCTTGAAATCGTAGTCGCCCATGCCGGGATGACGGCCATCCATTTCGTTGACATGCACATGGCGGATGAGGTCGAAGTATTTTTCGACCAGCACGGCGTGCGGCTCCGTCTCGTTCACGGCGTTGTGCGTATCGAACATGGTTTGAATCGCTGGGCTCTCGATTTGATGAACGATGGACGCGGCTTCGGCAAGCGTATTGACGACGTCCGCCTGTTCGATGGGCAGCGCTTCGACCAGAATCGTGACGCCGCGTTGTTCGGCTTGCGGGGCGACGTTCGACAGGCCTTCGATGTAGCGAGCGGTTGCTTCGGCGACGGTCGCGCCGTCGATGGTGGAGCGCTGGACGGGGGAGCCGAACACCATTACACCCTTGGGCCCGAGGTCCGCGCACAGATCGATCAGGTCGCGGATGTGCTGCCAGCTTCGCTCCCGCAGCGCACGGTCCGGCGTGGTGACGTGCAGACCTTTCGGAGAAACCATCAGCCAGTGGAGGCCGGCGAAGGAGAGGCCCTCGGATTTCAGGATGTCGCGATACTCGGCTCGTTGATGGGGCGAGATATCGGTGGGACTTGGGGCGAGCGTGAAGGGAGCGATTTCGAGCCCCGTATAGCCGGTAGCGCGGACGAACTTCGCCGCGTCGGCGAAGGACCAGCCTTGGAACATTTCATTGCAGATTGCGTGACGCATGAATTGGGGACTTATTCTAGTTTAAAGGTTGAAGGGACTCACAGGGATTGCTGAAAAACTTCAACTAAAGCACGTGAACAACTTTTGGAGCCACCATCGGCGGACCGATCAGGCTTTTTTCCAGGTCAGAAAAACGGGCCCGGGTAATGAGCGCAGCCAGGGCGCGGCGGTCGAACCTGGCGAGATCCTCCACCGCGGCGCGAAACGATTCGCCGTCCGCGTTCACGCTGCCGACGATGGTTTGATTGTTGATGATCATGCGCAAAAACGGCACCGGGCCCGCGCCATCCGGCGCTCCCAGTACCACCATCACGCCGAGCGGAGGCATGTTCTGCAACGCGCTCAACGCCGCTTCTGTCGACCCCGCCGCTTCAATAACGATGTCGGCCGATCCTTTCAAGGCCCCTTCGTAGGGAATATCCTGGAGGCGCAAGATCGCCACGCGAGGATGGTCCTCCGGTTCGAGCGAATGCACGCGAACCGCATATCCGCGGGCCTTCAGAGCCATCGCGGTCAGCATCCCGATTGGTCCCAACCCGAGCACCAGCGCGCTTCGCGGCTCACCTTCATGCACCGCCAGTGCACGGAGGATGGCTTTTTCGGCGACGCTTAGCGGTTCGATAAGCACTCCGAAATCGACCAGCTTGAGAGGCACGCGAACCAGGTCCTCTTCGGCGTCGACGGCGCGCTCCGTGAAATAGCCGTGGAGGCGAAGTATTCCGCGCTCCGTATATTTTCCGCTGATGCACAGATCGCGGCGTCCGCGCGCGCAGGAGGTGCAGGGAGGTTGACACGCGCGCCGTACGGTGGGCGCAACCCAATCCCCGCGATTGAGCGACTTCACGCCGCTGCCGACTTCGATCACCTGGCCCAGAGCTTCGTGCCCGAGCACGAGTTTCGTTTCGTCGGCCGGCGGCGCCCCCAGGCGAAAGGAGGCAAGCGCGCGATCGGTGCCACAGACGCCGACCTCGTGCACGCGGTACAAAACGTCGCGGTTGGCATAAAACTCCGGAGGGTCGGGCTCAATCCATTCGAGCGTGCGCGCTTCGAAATTGAGCGCGAGTGCTTTCATGACTTGGTCGCGACGGCGATGACTGAAAGACCCTTCCAGGGCAGCAATCCGTCGATGCGGCGCCAGATCCAGACGGTTTTATCGAACACTTTCAGAGAGAATTTATTGATGCGCGTGCGGCCCAGCAGCTTGCCGAAAACCCACCAGGAGACAGCGCCGATTTTATTCATCTGATAAAGCCGGTCGACTCGCAAGCCCGCTTTTTCGAGCAGCTGCTTCAACTCGTCTGCCGAGAAGCGGCGCTTGTGACCGATGGCGCGATCGAGCGAGCCGTACAATCCCGGTCCCTGCGGCACCAGCACGACTGCGACACCGCCTGGTTTCAAAATTCCCGCGAGCTGCGTCAGGACGATTTGAGGATCGTCCACCGATTCGAGCAGATTGACGCACAACGCGCTCTCGAACTTTTCCTTCCACGGCTGATAGTCGGCCGGATCTTCAGGGTCCAGCTTGCAAACCGTCACGCTGGGCGTTTTAAGGAAACGATTGCGCAGCGCGTGGAGATAGAGAGGATCTTTTTCGCCCGCGACATATTCGAGCTTGCGGGCCATCAGCCGGCCGGTAAGATTGCCGAGCCCCGCGCCCGCCTCGAAAACCGTATCGCCCAGATGCGGACGCAGAACGCGCGTGAGCCAGCTCAGATATTGCGGCGTGCCGGTGAGGCTGTTCAGCAGGCCGCGGCCGTAGCTGGCCACGTAGAGATCGTCCACCAGCCAGAAATGCAGAATCACGCCGAGCGCCTTCACGCCATCCTTCCAGCCGATCTTTTTCCCTTCCTCGTAAGTGCGACCGTGATAACTGATGGGCACTTCATAAACGCGGAACTTGCGCTTGGAGGCCTTCATCGTGATTTCCGGCTCGAAACCGAAGCGGTTGGAGCGGATCGGAATGCTCTTCAACAGATCGGTCCGGAACACCTTGTAGCACGTCTCCATGTCGGTGACGTTCAGGTTGCTGAACATGTTCGAAACCAGCGTCAGATACTTGTTGATCATCGAATGCCAGAACGGCAGCACTCGGGACTGTTCGCTCACCAGGTAGCGCGAGCCGAACACGGCGTCGGCGCGGCCGTCGAGCAGAGGGCGCATCAGCTTGATGTATTCCGAAGGGTCGTATTCGAGGTCGGCGTCCTGCACCAGGCAGAAGTCTCCCTGCGCATTTTCAATGGCCGTGCGAACCGCCGCGCCTTTGCCTTGATTCACGGGATGGCGATGCAGGCGGATGCGCGGCTCATTGGCGGCGAAGCGGGCCAGAATATCGGAAGTGCCGTCGGTGGAGCAATCGTCGACGATGACGAGTTCGCGCTCCATATTTTCAGGCAGCGGCGCGGCCAGCACCAGGGAAAGACTCCGCTCCACCACCGTACGCTCGTTGTACACCGGGATCAGGATCGAAAGAAGCATGCAATTCCATCAGTATAATTGGGATTGGCCCCTCAACCTTTGCTGGAGACAAATCTCGCCGGCCTCAAGCTGCGCGGACGCGGAAAAGTACGCGACATTTACGAAGACAACGATCGTCTGCTGATCGTCGCCACGGATCGCATTTCGGCGTTCGATTACATACTCGCGACCGGCATTCCCGATAAAGGGCGGGTGCTGACGCAGATGACTTTGTTCTGGCTCGACTTTCTAAAAGACGTCGTGCCCAATCATCTTCTGAGCACGGACGTCAGCATGCTGCCTCCGGAATTCGAGGGGCGTTCCATGTGGGTGAAGAAGGCGCAGATGTTCGACGTCGAATGCGTCGCGCGCGGCTATTTATCGGGCTCCGGATGGAAGGACTATCTGCGCACGCGTGCGCTCTGCGGGATTCCTCTTCCTGCCGGGCTGCGCGAAAGCGATGCGCTTCTCGAGCCGATTTTTACGCCCGCGACCAAAGCACAAAGCGGTCACGATGAAAATATTCCCTACGAGACCGTCGTGAACATGATCGGAGCGGAGACTGCGTCGCGGCTTCGCGATCTGACCCTGACGATCTATAAAAAAGCCGCGGAATACGCGCGTTCGCGCGGAATCATCATCGCCGATACGAAATTCGAATTCGGAGTCGTCAACGGAGAAATCGTGCTGGCCGATGAAGTCCTGACGCCCGATTCTTCGCGCTTCTGGCCCGCCGAAACCTATTCGCCGGGCGGCGCGCAGCCTTCCTTCGATAAACAATTCGTCCGCGACTATCTGGAATCGATTCACTGGAACAAGCAGCCGCCGGCGCCGGCTCTGCCCGAAGACGTAGCGCGCCGAACCAGTGAGAAATACAAAGAAGCCTACCGGATACTGGCGTCCTTATGAACCTGCTCGACCTGCTGCTGGCCGTGATCGTAGGAATCTCCGTCGCGACCGGATTCATGGCCGGATTCGCGAGGGTCGGCGTCGGATTCATCGCCTTGATCTCTGGATTGCTGTTCGGATTCTGGTATTACAACGTGCCCGCGGCCTGGCTCCATCAGCACTGGACCATGTCCTCAAACTTAGCCAACATGCTGGGATTCTTCATCGTGTTCCTGATGTTCATGAGCGCGGGCGCGCTGATCGGCAAGCTGCTCTCGAAGCTATTCAAATGGACCGGACTTCGCTGGTTCGACCGCTTACTGGGAGGCGCGTTCGGGTTCGTGCGCGGAGCGTTCATGGCCGTGATCGTGGTCGCGGTCATCATGGCGTTCACGCCGAAGCCTATGCCCACGTGGATGGTAGGTTCGCAGGTGCTGCCTTACGTCCTTGATGCCTCGAACATCTGTTCGAAGTTCGCGCCGGATGCGGTAAAAGAAGCGTTCCGGGACAGCATGTTCGAAATTCGCAAAATGTGGGAAGAAGAGCTGCAAAAAAAGAAGAAAAAACAGGATCAGCTCAAGAAGGTCGACAGTTGAAGGAGCTTCTGATTTTCGATCTCGACGGCACCCTGATCGATTCCAAGCGCGACCTTGCGGATTCGGTCAACGCGATGCGAGTGCATCTGGGCGAGCCTCCTCTGGCCGACGAAAAAGTTTATTCCTACGTCGGAAACGGCGCGCCGGTGCTAGTTCGCCGGGCTCTGCCGGGCCGCGATGAAGAAGAGATCGAGCGCGGACTGAAGTTTTTTCTCGAATATTATCGCGACCACATGCTGGATGCGACCACACTTTATCCCGGCGTTCGCGATGGGCTCGACGAGCTGCTCGCCGCCGACGTGAAGATGGCCGTGCTGACCAACAAGCCGGTACGGTTCAGTGAGCATTTGATCAAAGGGCTCGGCCTGGACGGCCATTTTTTTCGCATCTACGGCGGCAACAGTTTCGAGGAGAAGAAACCCCATCCAAAAGGCATCGAGCTGCTGATGGAGGAGTCCGGCATCGGACGCGAACAAACCATCATGGTCGGCGACAGCGCAGTCGACGTGATGACGGCACGCAACGCCCAGGTGCGAGCGTGCGGCGTCAGTTGGGGATTTCAGCCGGAGACCTTCGCAGCCGCGCCGCCGGATTTCATGATCGATGAAATGAGCGAACTGGTCGAGATGGTGATCGCTAGCTGATTTTCACAGGCTAAAGCCTGTGCCACCATTTTCAAAGCAGGAGGCACAGACTTTAGTCTGTGATCTTCGATCGGATCTCCGGCATCGGATACCGGTATTCGCCCGCAAAAATCTCCGCGAATAAAGCCAGCATCGGCTGATGCAGCAAGCCATTATCGGCCAGCATATGCGGACCCCGCAGGCTAAACGGCTCGCCGTGCATGCCACTCGCGGTCCCTCCGGCTTCCCGCACCAATAGAACGCCGGCCGCCATGTCCCACGGGTTCAAACCGAACTCCCAAAATGCATCCAGGCGTCCGCACGCTACATACGCCAGATCCAGCGCCGCCGCGCCCGCGCGCCTCACTCCATGCGACATCATGGCGAGCTGGTAGTAGAAATGCACGTTCACATTCTCATGCCGCTTGCGCGACGGAAACCCGGTGGCTACCAGAGCGTCGTCGATACGAGCCGCCTTCGATACGTGAATCCGGCCGCCGTTGAGGAATGCCCCGCCGCCCGCCTCGGCCGTAAACATTTCCTGGTGGATCGGGTGATAAACCACGCCTGCGATCAATTCGCCCGCACGCTCCAGCGCCAGCGTCACGTTGAACATCGGGAAGCCGTGCGCGAAATTCGTGGTGCCGTCCAGAGGATCCACATACCAGCGATACTCGGATGTGCCTTCCAGCCCCCCGCCCTCTTCGGCCACCACCGAATGCGTCGGGAAGTGTTGGTGCAGCCGTTCCACAATTAAGCGCTCGCTCGCGCGATCCGCTTCCGTCACCAGATCGTAGTCGCCCTTCAACTCGAATCCAATGCCCCGGGCGTGATAGCTCGCGATCAAGGCGCCAGCCTCGCGCGCAATGCTGGCTGCGGTCTCCAGAAATTCGGCCATTAGCTCAATTCGTACAGGTATTTGATGTCGTGTTTGAACAGAAAAAGATTCGGTTCGTCTTTGCGGGTGATGCGAATGAACGTGGCGTCGTAAAATTCCACCACGCCGTCCACTTCCTGGTTGTCGCTCAATCGCACGCGCACCGGAACGCGGTCGTCGATCAGATGACGAAGATACTTCACCTCTTCAAACGTCTGATCGGGAGCTTTTGCTTGGCTGATTTTTCCTGGCACGGAAGTGACTTAAGGAGCTACAACACTATAATACCCGCTCCTCGTCGCGACCCGCAAATCCGGGCGTTTCACGCGCACCGTTACGCGATGAAACGTCGGCGCGTCCTGGGGCAAATTTTTCGGATAATAACCCAGCAGATATTGCGTCCGCAGATCCAGCAGGATCTCCGCAAAAGCTTTATCCAGGTCGGCAACCGTAGGATAGAAGACGCGCCCGCCGGTGTTCTGCCCGAACTGCACCAGCGTATGCTCGCCGCCGATGTTGCGTCCCGCGTCGTTCGAAATCGGCACCACGATAATCCCGTAAACCACCGCGTCCGCCTTCTGCGCGGCCTCCAGCGCGTCGTGATATTTGTAATAGCTGGTAGTGTCGCCGCCGTCGCTTACGATCACCATCACGTGGCGTCCTTCGCGTCCCTGCAAAGCGTGCCCCGCGAAATGAACGGCGTCGTAAAGCGACGTCCCCGCCGTCGGCTTGACCTTCGGAAGCTGCTCCAGCAGTTTGTTCAAATCGCGCGTGAAATCGTGCAGCAGCCGCACTTCGTAGTTGAACGAATAGAGCGCCGCCTTGTCCTGCGGGTTTCCTTCTTTAAGCAGCGCCTTAAAAAATTTTCCGATCGACCCCGTCTCGTAGCGGACGTCTTTCAAAGTCGATCCGCTCGCATCGATCAGCACCGACACCGAAAGCGGCTGCGCCGTCTGCCTCTCGAACACCGCGACGTCCTGTTTCACGTCGCAATCGAAAACCTCAAACTCCTCCCGTCCCATCTTGCCCACTACTTCCCCCGCCTGATCCTTCACGCTGACCAGCAGCCGCACCAGCGTCACATCGTGCCGAAACGTAGACTGCCCCGCCAGCGTCACGGCCAGGAATATGGTGCCCGCCAACCCCAGCCCCAGGTGAGCCATCCCCCTCATGACCCCACCCTGACCACTGACTCATCCCACTCCCCGTCCACCCACACTTCCCCGTCCGCGAAACATTCTTTCTTCCACACCGGCACCAGCCGCTTCAGCCGGTTGATCCCTTCGAGCGCCGCTTCAAACGCCGGCCTCCGATGCGGAGCGGTCGCGATCACCACTACGCTGGTCTCGCCGATCTCGACTCGCCCCAGCCGGTGCACCATCGCCAGGCGGGAAATCGCAAACGACCGCGCAATCTCTCCGCCGATCTCAGCCATGGTCTTCAACGCCATCGGCTCATAGCACTCGTATTCCAGATAGCGGGTCGCCCGGCCCTTCGTGTTGTTGCGCGTTACCCCTTCGAAGGTCACGAGAGCCCCGTCTTCCCCGCGTAGGACCTTACGTGCGAGCCCCGCGGCATCGATTGGATCGCGCGTCAGCGCAAAGATATTGTCATCCGACCCTCCGCTCACCGGAGGCAGAAACGCCAGCTCATCGCCATCCGACAAAGGAACCGAAGGCGCGCAAAATTTCTGATTCACGGCCAGCACAATGCTCTGGGACATTTCCCCCAGCCGCGGAAATCGCGAGGAATAATGGGTAAATACACTCGCGGCAAGGCCTCCCTCCGGGACATCAATCGAATCCTCACGGAGGCCCGTCACATCTCGTAAAACACCAAAAAACAGGACACGGATACGCACTTGCTGTCATACTAACAGACCGTTCCCGCTGCACTCTGGTTTCATTTAGTTAGCTCGTAAATTAGGCCGACCCTCTACACTAAAGATCCATGGACTCCGTCACTACGCAGCTCCGCGTCCGCTACGCCGAAACCGATCAGATGGGTGTCGTCTATCACGCCAATTACATCGTCTGGATGGAAATCGGCCGCGTCGAATATTTTCGCGCGCGCGGCATCCGCTACCGCGATATGGAGCGCGACGAAGGAATTCTGCTGGTGGTAGTCGAAGCTCATTGCCGTTATCATTCGCCCGCCCGCTACGACGAAGAAGTCCTCATCCGTACCTGGATCGAAGACGCCAATGCCCGTATGATCCGCTTCGGCTACGAAATGACCGACGCCGCCACCGGCTGTCACCTGGCCACCGGCGAGACCAAACACATCTTCTGCGGCCCTGATCACAAACCCAAAAAGCTAGCCGAAAAATACCGCGCGTCTTTCGGCATCAAGCAGGGACAGGTCCCCGACCTGTCCTCTTCAAATTTGCCATCATCTTTAAATGAGCACACTTTCGATTCGCGACCTTGACCTCAAAGGGAAGCGCGTCTTCATGAGGGTGGATTTTAACGTTCCGCTCGCACCCGGCGGAAAAGAAATAACCAGCGACAAACGCATCAAGGCTTCCCTCCCCAGCATTCAATACGCGCTCGATCACGGCGCAGCCCTCATTTTAGCCAGCCATCTGGGCCGCCCCAAAGGGAAACCGAATCCGGAAATGAGTCTCGCCCCGGTCGCAGTTCGCCTCGCCGAACTGCTCAAACACCCTGTAATAATGGTTCCCGATTACATTGGTCCCGAAGCGGTGGCGATGCTGCCGAAACCCGGCGAAGTCCTGCTGTTAGAGAACCTCCGCTATCACGCCGACGAGGAGAAGAACGATTCTGAATTCTCGAAAAAGTTGGCCGCGCTGTGCGACGTTTACGTCAACGACGCCTTCGGCTCTGCCCATCGCGCCCACGCTTCCACGGTCGGCATGATCCCTTTCGTGAAGGAAGCCGCCGCGGGATTGTTGATGGATAAAGAGCTCGAATACCTCGGCAAAGTGACCCGAAATCCCGAGCGCCCCTGCGTCGCGATTCTCGGCGGAGCCAAGGTCTCCGACAAAATCGAGGTCATTCAAAACCTCATGAAAGTCGTCGACAAATTGCTCATCGGCGGCGCCATGGCGTACACATTTCTGCGCGCTCGCGGCGAGGGCACCGGCAAATCGTTGGTCGAAGAAGACAAGCTGGATTTGGCGAAACAGCTGATGTGCGACGCAGGCGACAAGCTCATGCTGCCGGTGGACCACGTCGTGGCCTCTGAGTTTAAAGCGGGCGCGGAGAACGAAGTGGTCGATCGAGTGCCGGACGGAAAAATGGGGCTCGACATCGGACCCCGAACTATCGAGGCCTTTTCGAAAGTCATCGCTGGCGCGAAAACCACCATCTGGAACGGCCCCATGGGCGTCTTCGAAATGCCTCCCTTCGACACTGGAACCGTGGCCATCGCGAAAGCCGTCGCGGGATCGGGCGCGGTGAGCGTGGTGGGCGGAGGCGATTCGGAAAAGGCCATCAAGTCGGCCGGCGTAGCCGACAAAATCTCGCACGTCTCCACCGGCGGCGGCGCGTCTCTCGAATTCCTAGGCGGAATCGAACTCCCCGGCGTCAAAGCGCTGGAGCGTTAACCCACTTCCTGCAGTCGCGGCTCGCACTTTCCGTAAAGCAGCCCGGGGAGCGCGCACTCGTGCGTGCCGCGGCGACACTCGTGTCGCCGCCCGGCCGAGCCGCGACCGCAGGGCGCGATCATTTCGCCGCGGCCAACCGCATCAAATCTTCCAGCAAATAATAATCGCCATAAATCAAAACCCCATCGTGAGGCCGCGTCCCCGACCCATGCCGCAGCACGCCTTCGTTCGACAAATACCGATCGATCAGAGACTGCACCATGCGTTCCCCTTCCTGCCGATATTGCGCCGCGCGCGTCGGATCGGTCGTCAATTCCGCGAGCCGCAGCAGACCGCCCGCGAGGATCGCCGCGGCCGAAGTATCGCGATTCCGGAAATGCACGCCTTCGTCCGTGAAATCGTACCAGGGCACACCGTCCGCGGGAAGATGATCCAGCGCGTACGCGGCCGCCTTCTCCGCCGTCTCCAATAACTTCGGCTCATTCGTAGCGCGATACGCTTCGGCAAATCCATATACCGCCCATGCCTGTCCACGAGCCCAAGCCGAATCGGCTGCATATCCTTGATGCGTGTGCGTAAAAACCTTCGTGTACGGAGCCGCGTGATTCGGAAACACCGTGGGCGTGTTGCTCGACATAAACTCCTGCCGGTTATCGCCCGGATTATAATGCACTGACTGAATCACCGATCCATCGGGCCTCACCAGCCAGTCAGCGGATTTAAGCGCATGAGCCCGGCCCAACTCCCTCCACTGCCCGTCGCGCGTTTCCCGCAAAGCCCACCACCAGATTTGCAGGTTCATCATCGTATCGACGATGGTGTCGTCTCCATTGGGACCCCACGACGATACCAACCCGACATGCGGATTAAAGAGCTCCTTCAGCCGCGCCGCCGCCCGCAAACCGCCTTCTTTATACTCCGGCTTTCTGGTCAGTTCGTATCCCAGCACGGAAGAATAGAGATTCAGAAATCCCGTGTCGTGATTTTCTTTCGCCTCGTTTCCCAGCAGGCGCGAAGTCCACGTCGTCGCCAGAGCTTTGTAGCGCTCATCGTCGGTTGCCGCGAATAATTTCCAAAGCTCGCCCGCCCAGAATCCGCCGGTCCAGAAATATCCCTTCTGGTCCTTCCAATTCCCTTCGTTGTCGCCTTCCGTGAAAAATCCGGTGCCCTTGTACTTGTCCATCGACGCCGGATTATTTTTCAAGACTTCAGCTTCATACGTCTTCGCGGTTCGATCTGCAGCTTTGCGTATCAGCTCGATCGCTTCCTTATAAGTGCGATGCGTGGCGGCAAGCGTATCGGGAGGCGCAGTCTCTGCCGCAGCCGTCTCCGAAACGATCTTGACCACGGCCAGTTTCGCCATGCGCGCGCTCATGGACCCGACGTACTCGACAAACGACTCACGTGTGGGCGAAGAATCCGCCGGCATCAGCGTCCCATTCAAATTTCGATGCGCAGCATCCGCGGTCGCGCCCGTAAGATCCTCGGTGTGCAGTTGATCCCACACGGCCGCGATGTACCAGTGCGCCGACGCCGACTTCAATTTAATTAAATGATCCAGCCCGTCCGTAAACGCCTCGCCCGATTGCTCCCGCGGAACGAACAGAGCGAGCCCCAGGTCCTGATCCGGCACCATGATCTTCTTCTTCGCGCCCGGCGCGACCACCTGATGCCCCCAAGTAGAAATCACCTGAACCGCCGCGTCGGAGCTGGCGCCGGCCGCATTCACTCCATCCTTCGCCGGCAAACCCGTCACGAACGTGATCCCATCCGCATTCACTGCGCGAATCGAATGTTCGAATCCGTACTCTCCCGCCCAAGTGGTGATGCGGCTCACCAAGTCGATCGACTTGCCGCCGACCTTCCATCCCTTGTATTCCAGCTCCGCGATCGATCGCACCGGCCCGTCGCTCAAGACCCGCCACTTGCGCTCCGCCACCTCGGCGACCTTCTCCGCCTTCCCGTTCACGTACGCGCCAATCGACCCGAGTCCCAGCCCATCCCCGACGTCGTAAATATCGCGGCCCAGCGGCGACTCCGCGTGATAATCCCAATCCGCCGTCCCGAACATTTCCAAATAAAGCCCCGGCCTCTTCTTGCCGAACAGGTCGATCGCGTTGCGCTTATCGAAATAGATGCGCCACGCCGTCAGATCCGATTCCCACCCCAGGCCTTCATATTTAGTGGTGAACTTCGCATGCGCCCGCTTCGCGTAAACTCCACGCAGCCGCGCAATCGTGAACTGTTCGCCGTACGCGATGGTGACGATCCGCGTCTGCCGAGGCTTCAAATCGATTTGAAACGCGATCTCGTCAGCCTTGTTGTCCCCATCCAAATCATCCGCCTGCGACGGCAACTCGACGGTCTGAATGATTCGCGCATCTTCTGCGAGCGTAGACGCGTCGCTCGTCGTAACGATCACCGCTGCCGGTTTGAAATCCGGCGCGATGCGCCTCAGCTCCGCTACCGAAACAACAATATCCTCCGCCGTCCTTTGGACACCCGACGGATTCGTAATCGCGACCTTGATCACCTTGATCCGCGGCTCCGCGAACGCCAGCGCACCGAGCATCAATACCGCGCCGAGCACCCTCATTTTGCGGCGAGCCCGGATTCGAGCCCCGACCCCGCGCCGGCGTACTCCGGCTGCACGTTGACCACTCCGAATTGACGGTCCACCACCTCGCGGTGCGCCGCCATGATCCACAGGAAATTGATCGACCCTCCAGGCGCCGCAACGTTCGGATGATACCCCGCCGGCATCACCACGCAATCGCCCTCCCGCACCACCTGCACCAGTTCCGGCTCCTTCGCGTCCGTATACACGAACTGCGTGCCCCACGCCGGCGCAGGCATCGCGATATACACGTACGCCTCTTCCAAAATTTCCGCGTGCTCGTGTGGAGGCCACGACGTCCAGTTGCCCGGCTGGCTGAACGTCACCCCAGCCAGAATCCGCCCCGCCTGCACGTTCTTGCCGATCAGAATATTGACGGTCCTCTCGAACGAAGTCGCGCCTGTCTGGAACCGCAGCCCCGGATCGCTCTTCACGTTCTCATAAGGAATGAATTGCAAAGGATAGGAATGCTCCACCGGAGCCGAAATCTCCGCCAGATCGCATCCCGCTTCGAGCGCCGTCACCTCAATCGAAGAATCGCGAGGCACGTACAGCGAATCGTAAAGCCCCAGCGTGAATCTCGACCCGCCCGCCATTACCTCCGCCCTTCCGTTCAAACAAATCAGCCCGGTTTCGTGCGTGCCATTCTCGAACTGGACCGGCGCCGCGCCCGCGTCTAAAATGATCCGCCCGTAATGCAGTTCGCGCACCGCGCCCGATTCCGGAGTCAGCCATTGCGTCCGCCCTTTTTTCGCGTGGGTCCCGCGGATGAAGCACGTATTGGAGGAAATCGATGAGGCAGTCACGGTTTGGATTGTGAGACGCGGAAGTATCCGCCACTTGAGAATATGTAAATTTTCCCGACGTGTCAACCTCACGGCCGAATCGGAGTGTATTACTATGTGAAACAGATATGAAAACGGGAACCACGGAAACCGGCGGGGTGTTGGTACTCCATAAGACGCTCGACATCCTCGAAAACATAAAGGACAAACCGGTCGGCGTCAAGCTATCGGAGCTGGCCCGCGCCGTCGATATGCCCAAGGCCACTGTGTATCGCATCCTCGCGACCCTCGAATCGCGCGGCTTCCTCGACCGCGGGGAGGACGGAGGCTATCGCATGGCCCGCAAGCTCTTCGACTTGCAACAGCGCCATCCCATTGAGCAGATCCTCAACCGCGTCGCCCCGCCGCGCATGGAGGAACTCGCCAAGTCTTGCCGTGAAACCGTGAACCTCGGCATCCTCGATGGCGGCGAAGTCGTGGTCATCAACACCGTCGAAAGTCCGCAAACCATCCGCATGTCGTCGAAGGTCGGCAACCGCCGCTGCCTCCACACCACCGCGATTGGCAAGGTCCTGCTGGCCGCGCTCCCCGAAAAAGAAATGCTGCGCCTGATTCGCCTGAAGGGTCTCCCGCGCCTGACCCCGCACACTCTCGTGAACCGCACGGCCCTGATCGCCGAGCTTGAACGCGTCCGGGAACGCGGCTACGCCATCGACAATCAGGAAAATGAGCTGGACGGCCGCTGCATCGGAGCCCCCGTTTTAGGCCCAGACGGCCGGGTGGTCGCCGCGCTCAGCATCTCCGGCCCCGTCTTCCGCATGGATCTGGCCCGCGCCCGCTCCCTCGCGCCGAAGCTAAAACAAACCTGCGTCGCCATCTCCGCGGCCGCCCGCGGCTAGTGAGTCTGCTAGTCGCGGCTCCTGCTCGAAACGGAGCCGCGACTAGCAGGAGCGGTCTAAATTGACACTTTTCACACAGACTCTAATGCCGGATCGGAATCGTCACTGACCCCACCGCGCGCCGTTCCGTATCCACCACAATCGCCCGGACCTTCTTCACCGCAGGCGAGACGTTGATACTCTGCACAAACGGGATCGTTCCCCGCGCCACCGCTTCGTATTGTTGCGCGCTCAGGTCGATCTTCAGCGGCAGTGGAGCAGAACTCTTGTCCTCGTCCGTCGAAAAAACCACGAACACGTTCCCCACGTAGTGGTCCTTTTCCCGGCGTAGCATCAGATCCTGCGTGTCGATCTGCAAATCGAACTGCGTCGGTCCACCCGTCCCCGATACGCGCGCCCGCACTCCGATTTCAGTGGCGTCCAAGGGACTCCTCACCGCATCCACGAACGCCGCCTTCTCGAAATCCGCCGCGGGCGCCGGCGGACCCAGCGCGAAATACTCCTGCTCCGTCTGCAAGCGCACGTCCTTCCGCGCGCAGTTCACCCGCAGCTTATGCCTCTTGCCGTCGGCCGGCGCAACATCCGTGTAATAGTCGATCTCGTAACTCGCCCGCGAATCCGTCCGCGCCTGCGTGATCGCCGCGTCCGCGTTGTCGCTCTGCCACTTCCGCCCACCCGTCAGGCTGCAAAAAATGTCCAGGCTTTGCCCGCCCTCGGTCACCAGGTCCTGGGCCGCGCCTTGTCTCGATTGCTGCACCGCATACACCGCGATCTGCGCCTGCGCCAGTTTCTCCGCCAGCATCTCCATCGGCTTCGTAAGGTCCACCGGCTGCCTCGACGTCAGCGAAGGATAGTACAGAGGCACCCCGTGCGTCACCCACACCAGGTTTTTGCGCCCCGGAATCCGCTGCATCGCGCCACCCAGACGGTCCAGCGTGTTCGACGTCAGTTGGAAGCGCACCCCCGGATCGTAGTCGTCCACCGGCCTCATGCTGAAAAACTTCTTCACCGCCCCGTCGATCATCGCACCCACATTCTGCGTCCATGGCACGGCCGAAGGTTCCGTCTCATCGCCTTCTTCAGGCAGCCCGTGAATCGGAAACACCTCGCCGCGATTGGTCAGGAAATAAAGATACACGTCGTCGCTGGTTTCAAGCTTCTTCAGCGCATTGCCGACCTCTTTTCCGATCACCGAGTCGCTAAGAACACGATCGCTCAGCATATCGATCAGAATCACGGTCGGAGGCAGAGTGTGCCGTCCGCCGGTAAACCGGAAGTACGCCGTCTCCTTCGGCTTCCCATCTTCGGAGACATGAAAATCACCAGCCTGAAGATCGGTCACCGGCTGCCCGTGATTATCGACCGCCACCACATTCAATTTCTTAAGCGAAGCCGCTTCCAGTGAACCGGCCGCCAATGCGCAAAGAAAAATCCCGGCGAGCCTCATATATCTATAAATTACATCCAGACAGCAGCCACGTGGGCAATGCGAATTTAGCCGCCGATGAACACCGATAAGACCCGGCAGGCCGAAGGGCATTTTTTTCGTGTTATCGGCGTTCATCAGCGTTCATCGGCGGCCAAATTATCTTTTCTTCTTCCCCCCACCCAACCCGCAAATCCCAACCGACGCCCCAACCCCTAAGCCCGCTTGCCCACTTCCCGCCAAACCCGTTACCCTAATATTTACCCCCCATGCTCAAAGTAAAAGCAGACGCTCCCGATGACCTCAATCCCCAGGAGACCTCCGAATGGGTTGAGGCCCTCGATGAAATCATCGACGAAGCTGGGCCAGACCGGGCCAGCTACCTCATAAATCGCCTCATGGAACGCGGCGCCAACTTCGGCGTCCAACTGCCTCTCCGATGGAACACCCCGTACGTAAACACCATCACCACCGATGAAGAAGTCGCCTATCCCGGTGACCGAGCCATCGAACGCGTCATTAAAAGCCTGGTCCGTTGGAACGCTGCCGCCATGGTCGTTCGCGCCAATAAATATGACGCCAACATTGGCGGCCACATCGCCACCTACGCCTCGCTCGCGACCCTCCTTGAAGTCGGTTTCAACCATTTTTTCCACGGCTCTTATAACGGCGAGCCCGGCGACTTTATCTACTTCCAGGGCCACGCCTCCCCCGGCGTCTATGCCCGAGCCTTCATGGAAGGCCGCCTTAGCGACAAAAATCTCGAAAATTTCCGCCACGAATTGCGCGAAGTCCCCGGCCTTTCTTCCTACCCGCACCCCTGGCTGATGCCCGATTTCTGGCAATTCCCGACTGTTTCCATGGGTCTCGGCCCCATCGGTGCCATCTACCAGGCGCGCTTCATGAAGTACCTGGAGAATCGCAACATCATCAAGCCCACTGGCCGAAAAGTCTGGGCCTTCCTGGGCGACGGCGAAACCGACGAGCCCGAATCGCTCGGCGCTCTAACCCTCGCCTCACGCGAAAAATTAGACAACCTGATCTTCGTAGTCAATTGCAACCTCCAGCGGCTCGACGGACCCGTCCGCGGCAACGGCAGCATCATTCAGGAACTCGAAGCCGCCTTCCTCGGCGCAGGCTGGAACGTGATCAAGTGCATCTGGGGCAGCGGTTGGGACGATCTGCTGGGCCGCGATTCCACCGGCCTCCTGCTGAAACGCATGCATGAGTGCGTTGACGGCGAATACCAGGCCTTCCGCGCTCAGAACGGCGCCTACATCCGCAAGGAATTCTTCGGAAAATATCCCGAACTCCTCAAACTGGTCGAGCACCTCACCGACGACGACATCTGGGCCCTCCGCCGCGGAGGCCACGATCCGGTCAAGGTCTACAACGCCTATAAGCGAGCCGTCGAAACCACCGGCAAACCCACCGTCATCCTCGCGAAAACCGTCAAAGGCTACGGACTCGGCGAAACCGCCGAAGGCCGCAATACCGCGCATCAACAGAAGAAACTCGCCGAGCCGGAAATGATGAAGATCCGCGAGCGCTTCAAAATCCCGATCAGCGACGAAGTGGTCCAGCACCTGGAATTCTATCGTCCGCCCGAAGATTCGCAGGAGATGCAGTATCTCCGCAAGCGCACCGAAGCCATGGGTGGACCTCTGCCCGCGCGCAAGACCAATTTCCCGGCCGTAAACGCCCCAGCGCTCGAACTCTTCCACGAAACCACCGGCGGCTCGAAAGGCCGTGAAGCGTCCACAACTGCTGCCTGGGTAGCGATTCTAAAATCTCTTCTGAAGCACCCCGAACTTGGCAAATACATCGTGCCCATCGTTCCCGATGAAGCCCGCACCTTCGGTATGGAATCGCTGTTCCGCGAATACGGCATCTATGCGAGCCAGGGCCAGCGCTATCGCCCGGTAGACGCCAACGTTCTTCTCTATTACAAGGAAGCCAAGGACGGCCAGATCCTCGAAGAGGGGATCACCGAAATGGGTTCCATGGCCAGCTTCCTGGCCGCCGGCACCGCCTACGCCAATTACGGCGTGCCGATGATTCCGTTTTACGTTTACTATTCGATGTTCGGCTACCAGCGCGTAGGCGACATGGTCTGGGCCGCCGCCGATTCCCGCGTCAAGGGATTCTTAATGGGTGGCACCGCCGGACGCAGCACCCTGCTTGGCGAAGGACTTCAACACCAGGACGGACATTCTCCGCTGCTGTTCAGCGCCGTACCCACCTGCGCGATTTACGATCCCGCGTACGCCTATGAACTCGCGGTGATTATTCAGGACGGCATCCGCCGCATGTATCAGGAGCGCGAGGACCGCTTCTACTACATCACCGTCTACAACGAAAATTACGCCCAGCCCCCGATGCCCGAAGGCGATCATATTCGCGAAGGCATCCTGCGCGGACTTTATAAATACAAATCCTCGGAAAGCGGCTATGCCGCCGCCCAGTTATTCGGCAGCGGACCCATGTTGAATGAGGCCCTCAAGGCCCAGCAAATCCTAGCCGAGCGCTACCAGATCGCAACCGACGTCTGGAGCGTCACCAGCTATAGCGAGCTGCGCAAGAACGCCCTCGAAGTAGAACGCTGGAATCGCCTGCACCCTGCCTCGGAGCAGCGCATCCCGCACATCGCGCAAATCATCGGCAACACCCAAGGCCCCATTATCGCCTCGAGCGATTACATGAAGAGCATTCCGGATGGCCTGGCCCCCTGGCTGGGCGGACGCTTAACATCGCTAGGCACGGACGGTTTCGGAAGAAGCGAAAACCGTGAGCATCTCCGCCACTTCTTCGAAATCAACGCCGAAGCTATCGCGCAAGCGACGTTAGCCGCGCTCGCAAAATCCGGAGCCATCAATGTCCACCGCGCCGAAGCCGCAATCGCCGAACTAGGCTTCAATCAGGAAAAACCGGACCCGGCCCATCAATAACGGTCTTTTTAACGTCATCTAAGTGTTCCCTGATCCGCTTATCTGACGTATTAAGCTCGATTAAGGACGTAACTATTCACCGCCTCAGTGATCGCACTGAGGCTTACCGGCTTCGCGATGTGCCCGTCCATCCCGGCTTCCATGCACTTCCGTCGGTCTTCCTCGCCTACATCCGCCGTCATCGCGATAATCGGGATCGCCGAGGTCCTGCGGATGACCTTTGCGGTCTCAAGTCCATCCATTTCAGGCATTTGGCAATCCATCAGCACCAGGTCGAAGGGCTCCCGCGAAATCAGTTCGACCGCCTCCAGCCCATCCTCGGCCACACGCGTTTCACACCCGATCTTCCGCAGTAATCCCGTCGCAACCTTCTGATTCGTAAGGTTATCGTCCACCACCAGGACGCGCAGGGACATGTTTTCAAAGGTGCTTTGTTTTCGGAACGCAGCCGTAAACCAGAACGTGGAACCCTTTCCTTCCTCGCTATTTACGCCGATTTCGCCGCCCATCAGGTGCGCCAGTTCCTTAGAGATCGCGAGCCCCAGCCCAGTTCCGCTCTGGCGAGCTTCCTTCATCTGCTCAAATCGTTGAAAAATCCGGGCTTGTTCCACCACCGGAATCCCCGGGCCGGTATCGGTGACGCTAAATCGGAGCACCGCCGGCTGCTGATCAACGCCTACCGCAATCACCACATCGCCCCAACTGGTGAACTTGATGGCATTTCCCGCTAAGTTTGTAATCACTTGGCGCAAACGGCCGGCATCCCCGATCAGCCCGCGGGGAACATCCGGATCGATCACGAACGACAGTTTGAGACCTTTGTTCCGGGCCCTCCAGGACAGTAACTCCACTGTTTTTTCAACCACTTCGCGAGGATCGAACGGAGTTTCCACCAGCTCGATTTTCCCCGCCTCGATTTTGGAAAGATCCAGCAGCCCATTGACGATATTCAGCAGCGCCTCGCCGCTTTCCTTCACCGTTTCCGCATAATCGCGCTGGGTATGATCCAGCGGCGAATCGAGCAGCAGCTCCGTTAAGCCAATGATTCCATTCATCGGGGTCCGAATTTCGTGGCTCACGTTGGCCAGAAAGTCGCTCTTAACAGAATCGGCTTGAACAGCCCGCTCCGCCATGGAGTTCGCATGCGCCTGCGCCTCCCGGAGGTGCTCTACCAGGTGGTCATGATTGATGAGGAAAAAACCAAAGGACCAAGCGACAACACCCAGAACCGTTCCCACCATCAGAGCGGCAAATACCATAGATGGAACGAAATACGAAGTCATCGGCGGCAGAAAGTAGACGTAAACGATTCGAGCCAATTGAATCATTCCGAAAAGAGCCATGGCCGAAACCGTAAAGCCCAGGCTGAGACGGTAACCGGGGCGGATGGCAGAGAATAACTCCCCGGCCGTAATGAAAACCGCGACGCCCAGGTATAGGGAAATCAGAGCGATGCGAAAGTTCAGATTGTAGACGGCCACCCCGAAATAACTGATAAGCACCAAGATAAGCACGCCGGCAGCGGGTCCGGGCCACCAGAATCCGGACTTGCCTCGGAACCGGCGCGCTCCTTCCATCATGAGCGAACAGGCGGCGATCGCTAGAGCATTCCCGCCAACGATGCCGAACGTCCACGGGATAATTCCATCCAGACCCAGCAAAAGAAGCGACAGAGACGCACATAGGTTGGCGTAGGTCCACAAGCCGAATCCCGGGCAGGTATGACGACCTCTTGCCACCACGACGCCGAGCATGCTAAACAGCATGGCCGTGGCCATCCCTACCAGGGTGATCGTTCTGATATCCAATTGCATGAGAGTGCTTATCTATAAGCGTAGGCTAAGGATAGGGCGAACGCGCTACTGCAAATACCCTGAAATCCGCCCTGTTTCGACTAAGGTGCCGAACTACTTTTGCTTGAGTTCCACCACCATCACCTCAATCGGCTTGGTGCCCGCGTTGACGTCGGCGTGAAGTTGGTTGGGAGGGTTGGCGGGAAGCCAGTAAGCGTTGCCGGTATCCCATTGATGCGTCTCGGTTCCGCCTCCCTGGGTCACAATTTTCATGGTCCCGCCGACGATCGGGATGATGACGCGGCCATGTTCATGGCGATGCATAGTGAGAGGCGAGTTGGGAACGACGACGGAGCGCCAGACCTTGACGTCGTCGTTTTCAAATTGGGGAATCCGCTGCGTTTGCGCCTGCTGTTGCGGCGTCAGAGCGATGGCGGTTAAGAGAAGCGCGGGGAGAACCAGTACGATTTTCATGGTTCATTATAAGATCACAGACCGCTACCATCGAAACTTCGACGTTCCCAAAATCCAAAGCTTCTCCCATGCCGGCACGCGAATGCGGCGGGTCAGCACGTCAAAGTTCGATTCTACGATTCTGTCGAGCAGGCGCGAATAAATTCCGATGAGCGCCTTCAGCGACGCGCGGCTGTGCGGGTGAATCAGCGCGACCAGTGGAGCCGATTCCCGGTAATAATCGCGGGCGCGCTTCGCTTCAAAATCCATCATTTGAAGAAATCCCTCCGTTGAGATTAGCGTCGCCTGCGATACGCCGAAGCGGCGAAAATCTTCGGCGGGAATGTACACGCGATCCTTTTCGTAATCCTCGCGGACATCGCGCAAGATGTTGGTGAGCTGGAACGCGATGCCGCACTTCTCTGCCAGTTCGAGCGCCTTCGGATCGTCGAAGCCGAAGATGTGGATGATGGTGAGGCCGACCACGCTCGCCACGTGATAGCAGTAGTCGTAGAGCTCGGCGAAGGTCTGAACGCAGCGCGGCTCGAGGTCGCTCGAAACACCGTCGATCATGTCGAAGAAATATTGGTGGGGGATTTTGTAGCGCTCGACTGCGTCGACGAACGCGGGCCAGAGAGGATGCTCGCCCGATTGTCCATGGAGCGCAGCTTCCAGATCGTCGCGCCAACGTGCGATGGCCGAGGCGCGGTCGGCGATGCCTTCGTCGTCGCTCAGATCGTCGCAATAGCGCATGAACGCGTAAATGGCGCACATGGCTTCGCGCTGCGGCAGCGAAAGAAGGAGAAAGGAATAATAGAAGTTTTTGGCTTGCCTGCGAGCGACATCCACGCACCATTGGTAAGATTCTTCGACTGTGAAATCGCTCATGCGGCCGGGTTTGCTACAGATGAAAAAGCCCGGCGCGTGAGGGCGCCCAGCAGCATACCGACGCGCTCCACTTTCGAAATCTTAGGACGCGAGCGCAGCACGTTGTAATCCTGCTGCTCGATTTTTTCGAGGATCTTCAAGCCGCCGCGGCTGAACAACTCGAGATCGATGGCGAGGCGACGGTCGACTTGGCCCGCAAGAGGCAAGCCTTTCAGGAAAAGATCGCGCGCCACGGCGATCGAGTCTCGCATGACTTCACGGAAACGATCGTCGAAGCGGCGCTCGAACAGCGCTTCGACAGGATAACCATGTCTCGCGAGAACATCGAGAGGCAGGTACACGCGATCTTTTTCCAGATCGACGATCACGTCCTGCCAGAAATTCGCAAGCTGCAAAGCGGTGCAGGTTGCGTCCGATAATTCGTGACGGGCGGCGTCTCGATAGCCGCATAATCCGAGCACCAGGCGCCCCACTGGATTCGCGGAATAGCGGCAGTATTGAAACAGCTCGTCGAAATTCCGGTACCGCGTCACCAGCTGGTCCTGCTCGAACGCTTTGATCAGATCGTCAAATGTTTCCTCAAGAAGATGGTAGCGCTCCGCCGTTTCCTGAAGGGCGACGAACACAGGATGCGACGGCTGACCCAGGTACATCGCCCGCAATTCGGTTCGCCACCAGGCGAGCAGACGCAGGCTCTCCCGGGTATCTCCGATCTCGTCGGCTAAATCGTCGGCCCAGCGGCAGAACGCATAGACGTTATAGAAATCCTGGTGCAGACGCTTGGGTAGAAGAAAACTGACGACGTGAAAATTTTCGTAATGATGCGTCGCCAGCCAGCGCGTGTATGCCAGCGATTCGTCCACGGTCCACGAACGGTTCAACAGTTCCTGGTCGGCAACGAAAGCGGCGGGGGCGAGAAACACAGCCGTTTAGGGAATGATCGCGGTCTTCAAATGGCCGTTGTGGCTCATCAGGTGCTGCATCACTTGCAGCAGATTGGTCAGAGGCTCGGAGTGATTGACGAAGTCCTTCGCGCCCACATAACCGCGGCTCACCAGATCGAGTGCTTTCCGGATCAGCGCCGGCGTGTGATGGAAACTGGCCTTGCAGGTCAGCTCCGAATAATGCAGCAGATTGGTATCCAGGCTGAGGTTCGTGCCGTCCGGACAGCCTCCGAAAAAGTTGACCACGCCGCCGCGGCGAAGGAGTTTGATCGCCAGTTGCCACACTTCCGGCAGGCCGACCGCTTCGATCACCACGTCCGCTCCACGGCCTCCGGTCATCTCATGGACCGGACCCACCACGTCCGCGCCGTCGCAGTTCAAAACCGTCTCATCGGCGCCCATCCTCGAAGCGCGCAGCAGTTGTTGCGGACGCCGCCCGATCGCGATCACGCGTGCATTGCAGACCGCCTTGGCAAGCCGCACAAACATCATGCCGATGGGCCCCAGCCCGATCACCGCAACGGTATCGCCCGGACGCACTCCCGATTCTTCCAGACCGCGCAGCACGCAAGCCAGGGGTTCCACCAGGGCCGCGTCCTGATAGCTGACATGGTCCGGCACTTCATACATATTTCTGCGCACGATGCGCTCAGGAATGCGGATGTATTCGGCGTAAGCTCCGTTGTTGAACAGCAGATCTTCGCAGAGATTTTCCTGATTGTGCTGACAGTAAAAGCATGTGCCGCATGGAGCGGAATTCGCGGCCACCACGCGCTGGCCCATTTTGAATCCGCGAACATCCCTGCCCATGGCCACGATATCGCCGCCCAGCTCATGTCCGAACAATGCAGGCGGAACGATCATCCGGGCATGATAGCCGCGGCGGAAGACTTTGACGTCGGTCCCGCAAGTCAGCGCGGCGCGCACGCGCACCAGCACGTCTCCCCTGCCTATCTCCGGAACATCAACCGTCTCGATCTGCACGTCCTCTTTGCCGTAGAGAACGGCAGCCGTCATCTGCTGATTCACTCTTTCCACCTCTGTGGCTGTACTACTATCTTTAATGATTCTTCGTCAGGATGCAACGCGCGATCGATCCCTTCATTAATATTATTTAATGCGTAGCGATGTGATATAAGCCGCTCGATGTTCAATTGTGAACTGAAAACCATCGCGGCACTCTCCGCCTGCACGTCGATGGACGCGCTGTAAGAGCCGCATAACATGCGCTCTCCCATGCAGATATCGGCGCCCGAAAGGTCGGCTCGCTCCTGATGGGAGGTCTGCGCGAACAACAAAATTTTGGCCCCCGGACGGGAACACTTCACCGCCTGTTCGACTATCCCTTTGGCAGAGGCAGCGACGATCACCAGGTCCGCTCCGCGGCCTTCGGTCATAGAACGTATGGCCCGTTCGAAGCCGTCACTTTGATCCACAGCGCGCGGATCGAATGATTCGGAGGCTCCGAATTCGCGCGACAATTTGCGGCGTCCCCGCATCGCGTCGGTGGAAACGATCTTCGATCCAATGCGCGCCACCATCATGGTGAAAATAAGCCCGATGGGGCCCTGCCCCAGAATCGCGACGACATCTTCGGGCTGCGGATCGATCTGCTTGACGCCTTTGAGACAGGTATTTACCGGCTCGACGAAGCACGCCTGGTCGAAGGAAACACCCGCTGGAATTTTTTCGACGCCCCGCTCCACAATCCAATCCATCGCGCGGACGTACTGCGAAAATCCGCCGCCCGCCGGCTCATATCCCGCCGTCACACCGACCTTTTTGTACACCGGACACTGCGCATACAATTTGCGCGAGCAGTAAAAACATTTTCCGCACGGAATGTGATGGAAGACGATGACGCCATCGCCGGGCTGAAATCTGGTGACGCCGCGTCCGACCTTGGCCACCACTCCCGCCGTCTCATGGCCGTAAATACGAGGCGCGGCGAGCAGATTGTATTCGATTTTCTTGAGGTCCGTGTGGCAGATGCCGCAGGCTTCCACGCGAATCAGAATCTCGCCCGCGCCGATCTCCGGCACCGGAATCGATTCCACTTCAACAATGCTGTCGCCCTTATAAACCGCGGCCTTCATCGTCGATAACGACGTGGCCGGCGCGACGGAATCGGCGGTGGTGACGGGATTAAAATCGACAGTCTGCAAAAAATGCTCCTAAAGATTCGGATGCCACATTGCAATTGGCTTCGAGGCGCTGGAGCGCCGGTATGCGCGTAAAAGGCCGGCTCACGGCCGCGAGCGCGATCCTCGGCAGGCTGAACCGCCCCGCGGAATCGCGATACAGATTGAAATCGAGCGGCATATCTTCATGGGCGGTATCGGAGACCGCGCGCACGCAATAAAACGGCACCTGCCAGTCCCCTGCGATTTTCTTCACGGCGCCCGCTTCCATCTCCGCGGCGATCGCGCCGGTTTTTTCCCGCAACGCTTTTTTTTCGGCCGCCGTCACTACAACACGATCGGAGGAACTGATTTCGCCGCGCGCAAAACCCGAGCCGCACGGAGCGTCTCCCCAAACGACGATGTCGCCGATCCGCAACGACGGATCGAGGGCCCCGCAAAATCCCGTATTGATGATGCCGCTTACGTCCATCTTTTGCCTGAGTGCTTCCTCTACCGAACGCGGTCCCGGTCCATTCGCAACCAGCAACCACTTGTCTCCGTCTTTCAAAATTTCGCGCGCGAACTTCGCGCCTTTCCAACCGGTCTTCGCCGCCGGCCCAAAACGCTTCAAAATCCCACTAAACTCGCGAGCCTCGGCCGCGATCAGCAACCACGTCCGCACTAGCAATATCCGTTAGCCCGAAACCACTCGACTGCGCGATAGAGCGCGCCTTCCGCGGGTCCCGGCGCATACCCCAACTCCCGGACCGCTTTATCCTGCCGCACCCACATCTTCTTCCGGGCCATCTTCACTCCGTCTAAAGGAGCTATCGGCTCTTTTCCGGTTACGCCCGCCCACGCCGTCGAAACCACTCCCGCCGCGTACGCCACCGCGTACGGAATCCTGATCTTCGGCGCCGGACGCCCAACCGCTTTCGCCAGCATCCCGAAAATATTCTCGAGCGTCAGATTCTCCGCGCCCAAAATGTACCGCTCTCCAGCTTTGCCCCGGTCGCACGCCGCCAAATGACCCGCGGCAACATCCTTAACATCGACCACGTTCAACCCGGTATCGAGGAACGCCGGCATCGCACCGCGCACGAAATCCACCAGCATCTTTCCCGTCGGCGTCGGCTTAAAATCGTGATCGCCCACCGGAGCCGTCGGATTCACGATCACCACCGGAAATCCGTCCGCCGCAAACTCCAAAGCTACTCTTTCAGCTAAATACTTCGACCGTTTGTACGGCCCCTGCATATCTTCGATGCCCACCGGCGTCTGCTCGTCGCCGATTCCTCCTTTGGGAATCCCGATACAGCCCACCGTGCTCGTATAGACGAGCCTTTCTACTCCACTACGCCGCGCTGCTTCGAGCAGATTCCGCGTGCCCTCGACATTCGACCGGTACATCTCCTCGGGATCGCGCATCCACAAGCGGTAATCGGCTGCAATATGGTATACGACCCCACACCCCGCAACTGCCCTGGCCAGCGATTCCGGGTCCCGCAAATCACCCTGAAACCCGTCGACATCTTCCAATTCCTTCAACCGCGCCGGATCGCGCACCAACGCCCTGACCTGCTCTCCACGCTCCAACAACCTGCGCGCCACATGCCAGCCCACAAATCCCGTGGCGCCCGTCACCAGGGTCGGTTTCACCTAGCTTAAGAGCCAGCCTAATTGTTTAAACGGATCGCTAAATTTCGAATTAATGCCGTACGCAGCCGAAGGCTCATACCCGCAATGAACCATGCACTCGGCGCAGCGCGGATCGTTGCCCTCGCCGTAGTTTTCCCACGGCGTCTTGGTCATCAGGTCCTCGAACGTGTCGTGATGCGCATCGGTAATCAGATAGCACGGGCCTTTCCAGCCCTTCACGTTGTAGGTCGGCATACCCCACGCGGTGCACGGCAGTTCGCGCTCACCTTGAAGAAATTCCATGTAAACCGGAGACGACACCAGAGGGAACCTCTTGGCCATCTTGTCGACATCCTTGAATTTCTCATGGACATCGTCGCGCGTCAGGAAGATCTCGCGCTGATTGACGGCGGAGTATCCATACGCAGGCGCAATCGCGTGCCCGTCGACCTTGAGCGGCTCCAGGTATTCGTATAGTTCCCAGATCTCTTTCATGTCGGTCTCTTTATAGACCGTGGTATTCGTGAATACTTTGAATCCGGCAGCCTTCGCGGCTTTGATGCCTTCGATCGCTTCTTTGAAAACGCCCTCGCGCTCCACAGAGATATCGTGATTCTTTTCCATCCCGTCCAGGTGGACGTTGAACACCAGGCCCGGATGCGGCGTGAACTCTTTCAGCTTCTTCACCATGAACATGCCGTTGGTGCAGAGCTGGATCCATTTCCCGCGCGCCAGGATCTGATTGGTGAGTTGAGCGATCTCGGGATACAGCAGAGGCTCGCCTCCGCAGATCGAAACCATCGGAGCGCCGCATTCATCGACGGCCTTCAGGCACTGCGCCAGACTCAAGCGCTCGCGGATGGAGGACTCGTATTCGCGGATGCGTCCGCAACCCGTGCACGTCAAATTGCAGGCGTGCAAAGGTTCCAGCATCATCACCAGAGGAAACCGCTTGTTGATCATCGGATGCGGTTTGCGTTCCACGCCGGCCGCGGGAATCTGCGCGTGGATAATGCGGAACGGATTCGCGTCGTCGGTAGCCGCGTTGTTCTTCTGCCATTCGGGCCGCGGACGGATCTTGTTCTTGGCGATGTAGGTCGCCATATCGGCGACTTGCGAAAAAGGAACTCTCATGAACGGTCTGCTCCGTGTGCGCTTCTCGATTTCAGGTAGCACGACATCGCCAAGACTGGAAAAGAGTTGCGATAAAGGTGATACTTCAGGTAGAAAACGCGCGGGAACCCGGTGCCGGTGGCCAAGGCCTCATCCCAGCTTCCGTCCGCTTTCTGCGTCTCAATTAAATATTCGATGCCTTTGTGCAGGCTGTTGCTCGTCGTGTCCCCGCCGGCCAGCAGCGCGAGAATCGCCCACGCCGTCTGCGAAGGAGTGCTTTTCGCCGGCATGTAAGTGCAATTATCGTAGCTGGCGCAGCTTTCGCCCCAGCCTCCGTCGGCGTTCTGAATCGACCGGACCCATTCGCCCGCGCGCAAAATGTACGCTTCGCGATCGCTCTCGCCCGCGTCTTTTAGACCGCGCAAAGCCAAAAACGTGCCGTAAATGTAATCGACACCCCAGCGCCCGTACCAGCTTCCATCGACTTCCTGCGTGCGCTTCAGATACTCGACGCCGCGCTGGATCGCCGCATGCTTCGGATCGACCCCCGCCGCGATCAGCCCTTCCATCACGCGGCCGGTAATATCCGGACACGTGGGATCAAGCATCGCATTGTGATCGGCGAACGGCACCGAGCTCAGGAAATTCCAGTTGTTATCGACGTCGAACGCCGCCCAGCCGCCGTCTTTCGATTGCATCGCGAGCAGCCAGGTGACGGCCCTTTGCGTGACCGCTTCCTGCTTCGCCGAGCTCGACCCGCGCGACCGCGCCAACGCCAGCAGAACCTGCGCCGTGTCGTCGATATCCGGGTAATATTCGTTGGCGAATTCGAAATACCAACCTGAAGGCTCCACGTTCGGCCGCTTGACCGACCAGTCGCCCTTGCGCCGGACTTCCTTGGTCAGCAGCCAATCCACCGTGCGGCTCAATTTCGCGTCCGGCACCACGCCGGATTCACCGAGCGCATAGGCGGCGATCGCCGTATCCCAAACGGGCGAGAAACAAGGCTGGAAAAAGAATCCGCGCTCATCGTCGACCAGAAGATTGAAAAACTGCTTCTCCGCTTCCTTAACGTCGGGATGATCTTTGGGATAACCCAGCAAATCGAGCGCCATGATGACGTACATCATGGGCGGATAAATCGCACCCAGCCCGTCGGTATAGCGGGTCCTCTGGAGCATCCACTGCTCGGCCCGCCGGATCGCTTTCGTGCGGATGCCGCGCGAACCGTGCCGCTCCCAGAACTTCAGGCACTTGTCGGCCTTCAAAAAGAAATTCCGCCAACTGAAAAATCCCTCGTCATTGGGAAATTCGAGAGGCACGCCGGGAACAAACAATTCCTGCAACGAGAACCCGGCAGGCACCGGACGACGCGGGTTCATCGCGTGAACGATCGACAGAGGAATCACAATCGCCCGCGACCACGACGAAATTTCGTAAATCAACCGGCCGAGAAGAATCCCTTCCGGAGGAATCGACGGCGTCGCTTCCCTCGGATACAAATTGAAAAGGCTGAGATTGATTTTGGTGTAGCTGTTGGCCGCCTGCAATCCGCCCAGTGCCAGGATCCTCTCGCGTGCGCGGCTCAGGTCCGGATCGTCATAAGCCAACCCAGCCAATTTCAGAGCCGTGTACGCCTTTACGGTCGCACTGATCTCAGAAGGCCCTTCGGCGTAAATATTGAACCCTCCATCGGGCAACTGGCGCCCCAAAATGGATCGTACGGCCTTATCGACCAGCGGACGCGTGGGAGGATTCCAGACGCCGTTCTGCGGCGGGTGACGCCACAGTTCCAACAATATGAAATCGGATTCCAGGGTGGTGTCCGCCGTCAGATCGCCCCACCAATACCCTTCCTCGGTTTGACGGTTCAACATGTAGTCGGCTGCGCTGCGCAACGATCGAGCCGTGGCGACAGTTAACGCTTCGACAAGTTGAAGACTAGGACTCATACGCGCGCGATGGTCTGCAATTGCACCGTGCGGCCAAGTTCGGATGGCAGGTTAAACCGCACGTCCTCTTCCTTGATTTCCATTTCTTCGAGTTCGTCGAATCCCCGCCCCTGCAAAGACCCGATCAACTCCTCCACTAAATTCTCGGGAGCCGATGCCCCAGCCGTAACAGCTACCGTTTGGATGCCAGCAAGCCACTCGGGTTTCACTTCTTTTAGATCATCAATAAGATACGCGGGAACGCCCATCTTTTCGCATACTTCAACCAAACGCCGGGAGTTCGAACTGTTCTGCGAACCCACCACCAGCAGCAACTGGCACAACGGCACCACCGCTTTCACCGCAAGTTGCCGGTTTTCAGTGGCATAGCAAATATCCTGCGCCGCCGGACCCTGGATTTTCGGGAACCGCTCCTTGAGCCGCGCTACAATATCCTGCGTCTCATCTAAGCTTAGAGTAGTTTGCGTAATAAAGGATACGCGCTCGGGGTCTGGGATGTTCAACCGGTCGACGTCCTCGACGGTTGAAACCAGAATAGTGGCCTCAGGAGCCTCACCCAGCGTCCCAATCACTTCGTCATGATCTTTATGGCCGATTAAGACGATGCTGTAGCCTCTTTTCGCGAACTTTTTAGCTTCTAAGTGGACTTTAGTGACTAAAGGACAAGTCGCGTCAATGACTTTCAGGTCTCGTTCCCGCGCCTGCGTCCAGACCGCCGGCGAAACGCCGTGCGCGCTGAAGATCAGCCGAGCCCCGCTGGGAACCTCTTCCAGCTCCTCGACAAAAATCGCTCCGGCTTCGCGCAACTCATCGACTACGTGCTTGTTATGGACAATTTCCTTGCGCACATAGATCGGAGCCCCGTAAAGATCTAGAGCAATCTTGACCACATCGATCGCACGCACTACACCAGCGCAAAACCCACGCGGCCTGAGTAAGATGATCTTCTTAGACGCGGTACTCATAGGGAATTAACATTATAGCAAGTTCGCATAGCCGCTTGAGCCTATCTTATGATTTGTGAAGCAGGGTTCCCTGCCCCAGGATCCAACCAGGATCGAACCGCCGCTTCACGGCGCGCATCGCTTCGATCTCCGCCGGGGAGTACTGTATTTCCAGCAAATGCGCCTTCCGCTTCCCCAGCCCATGCTCCGCCCCCACCGTCCCCCCCAGCGAGACGGCGTCGCGCGCCAAGTCGGTGGTAACGGCTTTGGCCGCGGCGAACTGTGCCGGATTGTCAGAGAACGTATTTATATGGAGGTGCGCATCGCCAATATGCCCGAAAATAACAAAATTGTCGCCCACCGCGCGTTGCAGCTTTGTCTTGTAAGTCGCCAGAATTTCCCGATTTTTGTCAAGCGGAACCGCGTAATCCGTGCTCAGCTTCATGAATCCGCTACGCCGGATGCGCGCGTTCACCCGTTCCGGCAGTGAATGACGAAATTGCCGGAACCGCTCCCGATCAGCCGCCGACATCGCGAACCAGGAGTCGCTTTCGAGCGTCCCCGTCATGTCCAAATCCGCGTCGCCTTCAATCTCGATCATGAGCGCCGCTTCTTGCGCCACATCCATCATTCGGAGCGACTTGCCGTCCAGATATTCCAGCATCCGCAGGCCGGGGATCTCTCGCCAGCGGTCCACTGCATCCAGCGCGGCTTCTTCCGACGCGAAAAATACCACTCCGCCAAGAATTTCTCCCGGCGATGGAAGGAGCTTTAGTTCGGCCTGCGTGACCACGCCGAGTGTTCCTTCATTCCCGATGAACAGATCAACGTAGTCCATCCCTGGAGCAAGCCGATATCCGGCAGAGTGCTTTGTCGTATGAGGCAGAGGCAGCGCGGGCACATCGAAATCGACCGGCTGTCCGCGGCGCACCTCGATCACTCGTCCATCGAGCAGGGCAACTCGCAGCGCGAGAACATGTTCCCGGGTGGCTCCATAGCGAAAACTGCGCGACCCGCTGGCGTTGGTCGCAATATTGCCGCCGATCGAAGAAGTGTTTTCCGTAGGATCGGGCGCATAAAACTGTCCCGAAGCAGCAGCCGCCGATTGAACTTCGCGTAACAGGACTCCGGGCCCAACGGTCGCCCGGCCCCGTTCAATATTGCTCACCCGCAGCTTCGCGAGCGACAACCCCCAACCGCCCCCGGGAGCAGCCCCGCCGGTAACGCCGGTTAGGGCGCCCATGATCGTAATCGGGACACTCTGATCCGACGCCCGCGTTAAAATTTCAACAACGTCCTCCTCATTTTCAGGCGAGAAAACCTGATCCGCGGACCCCGGGTATCCGGACGCGTCGGTGATGTCCATATTTTTTAGTGTAGGTCACGGGACAATGATCAACCTCCGCACCCTCTTCTGAAACACCGCCCGCCCGCGCTCGCTCCCCATCACGCTGACCGCCGTGGCGATCGGGTCTGCATCCAACCCTCGCCGCGCGACGACCGTGACCGCGATCGACGTCCTCAGCCCGAGTCCTGTTTTCGGATCGATGATATGCGAATAACGCACTCCTCCGATTTCGCGAGACTGTTCCGTGTCGCCCGACGTCGAAACAGCGGCGTTTTTCAGAAAAATTTCTTCACCCGCAGGCTCGAGTCCAACGCGCCATCCTTTAGTTCCTGGAGGAGCATCGCCTACCGCGATATCGCCGCTCACCGCGATAAGAGCGCTCTTCACGCCCAGCCGTCGCAGCGTTTTCAAACCCTCATCCGCCGCATAGCCTTTCGCGATTGCGCCGAGATCGAGTTGCATTCCAGTGAGTTTCAACTCCACGGTCCGATGCCGCTTATCAAGCACCACATTCCGCCATCCGACATGAGCCATCGTCTCCGCGTCGGGAATTTTTCCCAGCCTCCAAAGATGGGTAACCGGTCCGATCGTCACATCGAAAGCCCCATCGGTCAACTCCGAAAGCTTCGACGAAGCTTCCAGCACGCGGAACAAATCCTCGCTGACCTTCACCGGCCGGTCATGCGTCCGGCACAACCGGTTCAACTCGCTCTCGGGCTTGTAATCGGAAAGTTTTTCGTCCAATTCAGCGATCCGATCAAATGCCGCGCGCATGGGCGACGCATCTTTGGCGTAGATCGTGATGCGAACCAGCGTGCCCATGTGCGGCTCGACCGATTCAAATCGTTCCCCTCGCAAAACACAGGTTAAAAAGAGAAAATTAGTTATCCTTCTCAACGCCGCTGTTCCAGTATTTGTACATCTCTTCCGCGCTCGGAAGTTTTAACGGGCGCACCAGCCGGAAACCCAGCCCTTGCGCGTCGGTTTCGTACCAGACGCTTTTGGGCAGCTGCGGGTCCTGCTCCTTCCAACTCGGATCGGAAGCTACGCGCGCACTACACGTCAACATTTCCGCCGCGTCCTGCCAGGAGCCTCCGCGAACCGCGTGCGGATACGGTTTCGCCGCCTGGTTCCACGGATTCGCGGCCGGCGAGTGCGCGTAAAAATCCGTCGAATATTGATCGAGCGTCCACTCCATCACGTTCCCGTGCATATCGTACATACCCCACGGATTCGGCAGCTTGGAGCCCACCTTCTGATACTTTCCGCCGCTGTTCGCAGCGTAATAGGCGTAATTGACCAGCTGCTTCACGTCGTCCCCGAACGAATAGGCAGTCGTGGTTCCGGCACGGCACGCATATTCCCACTCCGCCTCGGTCGGCAGACGATAGAACTGTCCGGTCTTCTGGCTCAGCCATTCCGCGTACTTATTCGCCGCGTGCTGGGTCATGCTGATGGCGGGAAATCCCTCGATTCCCATACCGAACGACATCTCGACATAAGGCCGGGTGGGACGGCTCACCGCGTCCACACCTTCCTCCTTCGCAAACATGAACAAGCGATATTGATCCCAGGTAGTTTCGTACTTATCCATATAGAACGAATCGATATGGACTTTATGCGGAGGCTGCTCGTCTTTGCGCCGCATCGATCCCATCACGAAATCGCCTTCCGGTATCAGCGCCATATTACTTGCCGGGGACGCCTTATTGGCCGCGATTTTATCGCGCAAACGGCTCACGAAAGCGCGCTCGACCGCGGGTAAACGCGTTCCTTCGAGCGCGATTCCAGGCGGCCATTTCGCGCCCTCTTTAATCCACTCGCGAATAGCCTCGCGTTGATCCTTGGTGAGTTTCGGATCGTTGGGAGGCATCTTTCCGGATTCGATGCTGGTGTACAGCGCACTCTTCTCCGGCTCGCCTGGAGTCACCACCCGCGATACCGCAATGCTGGTAGTGAGCCGCACCGAGCCCATCGCTTTCACGCTGTTATGACAGGGCACGCAGCGATCGATGAGGACAGGTGCAATTTTGTCTTCGAAATTAACCGCCGCCACCAACAGCAAGAACGAGTACAGCATCAGATCAATTTGTTAACACCGGGCCGAGGCAAAGGAGCTACGGGCATGGAACCGTTCCAATCGAGCTTCTCCGGAAAGATCCTCTCCTGCGAATTGAGCGCCTGGTCCCACGTCACTTCGCGGCCCGTGTAGGCGGCCATGCGGCCCATCATCGCGAGCAAAGTGCTGGTGGCCATGCGCTCGCCGTTATTGATCGGCTGCCCTTTGCGGATGGATTGGAACATCATGTCGTGCTCGTACTGATACATGTCGTACTTCTGGCCTTCGAACGTCCATTCTTTCGCGCCCGTGATTTTCGGCATCGGCGAACGGCCGATGGTGCACGCGCCTTTGGTGCCCAGAATGTAATCGGCATTCTCATTCCAGCAATTTTCGATTTGCCGGCACCCCAGCACCGCGCGCACATTATTCGGGTAAAGATAATTCACTTCGAAGTGATCGTAGATGTTGCCATCCTCCGCGGGAATCTGCCGGCCGCCGACGGCGACGCAGCTTATCGGCGGCTTATCGTTTTGCGACCACGCGATTTTATCCGCGCTATGCACCGCCTGCTCGACGAGGCTATCGCCGCAGAGCCACTGGAAGTTGTACCAATTCTTGATCTGCCATTCGACATCGCTCATCCCGGCCGGACGATCTTTCGCCGGAGGCATCGGTTTCACAGGGCTGGTGTAATACGTCGCGTAATAGGCGACAATATCGCCGATCGCGCCCGATTGGATCTGATCGAAGGTCGCGACAATGTAGTTGCTGTAGCGCCAGCAGAAGCCGGAGACAAGCGCCACATTTTTCTGCTTCGCAAGTTTCGCGGTTTCGAGCACATCCCGCACCCCGAACGCGTCCACCGCGATGGGCTTCTCGCAAAACACGTGCTTCCCCGCTTCGATGCAGGCTCGCAGATGCGCGGGGCGAAAGCCCGGAGGCGTAGCGAGAATGACGACGTCGACACCGCTATCGATGAGTTTTTGATACGCGTCGAGTCCCAGGAACACGTTCTTCGGATCGACCTTGACCTTCGCACCGTTGATTTTCCCCAGCGATTCGAGGCAGGTATCGACGCGATCCTGATAAACGTCGGCCACCGCGGTGAGCTCCGCGTAATCGTCCGCTTTCATGGCCTGCGACGCAGCCCCGGTGCCGCGGCCCCCGCATCCGACCAGGCCGACTTTGATCGCGTTGGTGGCTTGCCCGCGAATCAGCGAAGGGAATCCGGCGGCGATTGCGGCTCCCGTAGTCTTCAGGAAATTACGGCGGTTGTCTTGCTCCATTTTGTTAGTGTAGTGCGTTAGGGGTTGAAATGAAAATTCGTACAGCGCAGGTCCGCTAAGGATCACGGGCATTTTTGCCGATGGGAATACGTGGCTCTCACTGGACGCGCCCGGCTCACGATTTTCATTGCGCTGTGCGCAGGCGCCCTCGTGTTCTGGGCTGTCCTTCTCCGGGAATTTGGTCGACCAATGAGCGCGCCGTCCGGCCCAGGAGAAACGGAGCTTAGAAAAGTTGCGACTTCCTTCGCGCAGAAGATTGTGGCAGGTGACTATGAAAAGGCTTACGGAATGCTATCAGCCTCGCTTCAAGCCACCACATCGCCCGCGCAGCTCAAGAAGGAATTTCTTTCGATGATCGACTACGGTAACGGGCCGCCGAACTTCGTGGAAGCCATGGACGTTCAGGACAAGTGGCCCGACAAACTTCCCGCCGACGTCGGCTGGGCCTACGTAGCGATAACCGGCGACAATTTTTCAGAGGCGGTCACGGTGATCATTGAGCGGGAGCACGGCCGGAATATGATTCGTTCCATAGAATGGGGCCGGCCCTAGGTCTTCGTCACTGATCGTCCGGATCGGTCGCCTTCCTCTTATCATGCAGGAAGTAGCTTCCGTTCTTGGGCGCGTTTATCGTCCGATATTTGCGCGGAGCGTGACCCAGTTGAAAGAACGGCGTCAGATCGCTGGTGGCTCGCGCATCGGCAAAGTTGAGCGAGCCCTCCGTGATTCCGAAATTGTGCTGGATGAATCGCAGAATGCTGCCGAAATCGTGGCGCTGGTTATCGATATAGCCTTCCGGCGTGTACGCCGAAACAGCGATCAGAGGGACGCGGAATCCATATTGATAGTCGCCGCCGGGCTGCGCCAGGATGGTGGGCGGTTCATGATCGTACCAGCCTCCCCAATCGTCCCAGACGATGAAAATCGCGGTGTTTTTCCAGTAACCCGTGCTGCTGTCGCAAGCGGAGCTGTTGCCGATCGCATTGACGATCGCCGTGACCCAGGAGGGCCCTCCGCCGTCGTTCACATTCGCGTGATCCGAGTTTTGGCCCGACGGAATGACCCAGCTTAGCGAGCGCAGACTGCAACTCGCGATGTCCTTCAAGACGTCGGCCGACGTAAGGTCCACGTTGCCGGTCCAGGCCTTCCCCTCGCATCTTCCGCCTGGACCGCTGGACTCGCAAATGTGTTGAATCGCGTTCGGCGCGGTCCAAATGGACCCGGCGCTCGGGGCATAGTAGCGCCAGGTGAAGGTGGCGAGAATATCCGCCATGGTTTGATGTTCGAAGCACGGATAGATTTTCTGATTTTCTGCGCCGGCCGGGTTGATCACTTCCACCGTCGTCGTCGAAGGAGCGACGCATCCCGCCGTGCCGGCGACCGTTCCATCGCCCGTGGTCGACATGTTCTCCGATGCGAAAATGCCCGCGGCATCGTCGGCGGCGCTGGGCGCGGACGTTCCTCCGAACAGGAATTGGTGGGCCGGGAAGCTTGGACCTTGATTGGTCTGGAACATATAGTTCGCCCAGCCGTATTGCGTCGCCATCGTAACGTAGGGCGTGACCGTGTTCTTGGAATTGTCGACATACTTGTACTGAGGTTTCTGGTCGGTACAAGTGCCGGTGCATTTGATGTCGTTGGCGCCGTCCATTTTGCAAATCCCGCTGGAGTTCACGTCGCACATCGACACGAACGCAGTGTGGGCGTGGCTGAGATCGTACTTATTCGCCAGCGCGACAGGGCCGGGCTGCGTGACTCCGGTGGCCGAATTTTTATCGAGCCAGTTACGGGTTTGGATGTTGTATTGAGAGGCGCTCGGAGTGGTGCTGCAACGCTCGACGGCTCCGCGGGGTGTGGCGCACAAGCCCTGAAAAAGATTGTCCGGAGTGCGGTTTTCCTGCACGATCACGACGACGTGCTGAAAACTAGTGATCTGAGCGTGCGCGAGCACGGACCAAAAAAACAGAAAGCGTAACATAACCACCTAAGACTACGAACTCGGGTTGAGAGTCATAGTTTCGGTAGTAGACCGCCGCGAATGATTCTGCTAAATGAACAGGCCCGGCCTCACCGAGAACATTTTTCCGAGTTTTCTGGCCTGCTCAATACTGATCGGACGCTTCCCGTTCAACGCTTCATTCACGTGGCTTCGTTGGCCGAAGATAGGCAACAAATCGGATGATGTTCTCGCCGAGTGCTCCAGGAGGAATCGAAGACGTTCGCCGGGCGTCCCCTTATCGGGGGGCAAACTATGTCGGCGGTCGAAGTCTTCAATAAGCACCCCGAGCAAATCCATGAGCCTGTCCTCCGCTTTATTCCGGCGGCTTTTCCCGAGCAGTTCGCCGAAGCGCGTACGGATCGCGTCATACTGCGCATCTGTTTCGATCCTCGCAGGCAGAACGTCCACCAGCAGTTGTTCATAGGTTGAAACTGACATTTAGAAGTCCTCCCGGGTGTATTCCTCGTGACTCAGGACGCGCTCTATCAATAAGATTTGCTTCTCGAAGTTCACGGCAGCGATAACCCTGTATTTATTCCCGCCGATATCGAAAATTACCGTTCCACGCGAGATATAATCAGCGGCGGCGAAGCTTTGCTTTAACGCCGGAAAGTGCGGCCATTCTGCGGAGCGTGCAATTCCCAGGAACCTTTGGAGAGGCTTTCTTGCAGCAGTGTGCGTTTGCGCAAATCCGGTAAGGATCGCCTCGCCAAGAACTCTCACGATGAATGTTCCCACATCTGGGAACGGTCCGTCAAGCAGAGCGTCAGTAACTCAAAATCCGGTCCGCTTCCTGCACGATGTTCTCTACCTGCGGCAGGATTTCGCCTTCCAGTTGCGGATGATAACCGACCCATGTGTCTAGCGCGGCCACCCGGCCGATTGGCGCGTCGAGTGAACTGAATAGCTCGCTCGCGATGCGGGCCGATATTTCCGCACCGTATCCGAAGGACAGGCTGTCTTCGTGCGCGATCATCACCCGGCTCGTCTTCTCGACCGATGCGCGGATTGCTTCCCAATCGTAAGGAGCGAGCGATCGGAGGTCGATGACCTCGATGGTCCTGCCCGGGTTACGCTGTTCGACTTGCAGCACCGCTTGCATCGACTTCTGCACCAGAGCGCCGTACGTAATAATCGTCAAATTCGCCCCTGTTTTCGCGATTTTCGCCTTGCCGAAAGGAATCGTGTAATCCTCGCCGGGATGCGGCGAACGATTATAGGGCTCGCGGTAAAGGCGCTTATGTTCGAGGAATAAAACCGGGTCGTCGCAGCGGATCGCGGTGCGCAGCAGGCCGCACGCGTCCAGTGCGTTCGAAGGAAACACCACGCGCAGGCCGGGGATATGCGTGAAGATCGATTCGCCGGACTGGCTGTGATAAATCGCGCCGCCGTTCAGGTATCCGCCGATGGCGACGCGAATGACGACTGGCGCGGAGAATGCGTTATTGGAGCGCCATCGCATCGTGGCGAGTTCGTCGCGGATCTGCATCATCGCCGGCCAGATATAGTCGAAAAATTGAATCTCGACCACCGGCTTCAGGCCGCGGGTCGCCATGCCGATAGCGCGTCCTACGATGCCCGCTTCGGCGAGAGGCGAGTTGAAGCAGCGCGCCGACCCGAAGGCGATTTGCAATCCCTTGGTTGCGCTGAAGACCCCGCCTTTACCTTTCACTTCAGAAAGGCTGGACTCATTGCTCGCATCGGCGACATCTTCGCCGAACACCACCATGCGGGCGTTACGGCGCATCTCCTCGTGCTGCGTGCGATTGATTTCGTCGACCATGGTGCGCGGATCGCCGGAGAATTTCGGTGTAGTTTCAAATTCAGACGACGTGGGATCGACTCGGTCGGAATAGAGATGGCGCAGGGCAGAGCCTTTAGGAGGCGGCGCGGCTTTCAGAACGCGATCCGTCACTTCTTGCACTTCCAGATCCACTTCGTGGGTCAGCAATTCCAGGCCGTAGCGATCGAGCACGCCCTCTTCAATCAGGCGCTCTGGAAAGGTCACGATGGGGTCGCGGCGCGCTTCTTCCGCGCGCTCGGCTTTCGATTTATAGAGCTTCTCGTCGTCGGAGAGCGAGTGCGAATACGGGCGGATGCACGTTGCGCGAACCAGCACGGGAGACTGCTGGATGCGGCAATCGGCGACGGCTTCGAGCATGGTGGCGTAGGTCGCATCGAAGTCCGTTCCGTCGCAATTGAAAATCTTGAGATTCGGAAAACCGCTGACCAGCTTGGAAACGTCTCCACCCGCCGTCTGTTTGCACACCGGCGTCGAAATGGCGTAGCCGTTATCTTCCACTAAAAAAATAATCGCGAGCTTTTCGATGCACGCGATGTTCAGAGCTTCCCAGAATTCGCCCTCGCTGGTAGCTCCGTCGCCGGTGGTGACCAGCGTGATCGCATCCGATTGCGGATCGAGCTTGCGGCAAGCGTCGGCGCATCCCACGGCTTGCAGGAATTGAGTGCCGGTGGGGGACGAACCGGTCACGATGTTCAGCCGGTGCGACCCGAAATGCGAAGGCATCTGGCGGCCGCCCGAGGCAGGATCAGCATCAGCGCCCACCGCCTGCTGCAACATTTCTTCGGTGGTGACGCCGAGCGCGAGCGCCAGGGCGCGGTCGCGATAATAGGTGTAAAACCAGTCATGCCCGGGACGCAGAGCAAGCCCGGCCGCGGCGCCGATGGCTTCATGTCCCGCGCCGCTAATCTGGAAATAAATACGGTTCTGGCGTTTGAGAAGAATCTCCCGATCGTCAATGCGGCGGGAGAGATACATCGTGCGAAACGCCTGGATCCGTTCGTCGCGCCCGAGCCTGGTAGGGAGTGCGCTGAGATCTGGTGGGGTGGATGTGCTGGTGAGCATTTGCCGATCCCAGTTTAACAACACTTGTGCTCACTGACTATAAAGGGATTGGCGAAAAACCCGATAAAGAAACCGCTTCCTGAGGTCGCGGCTTGTTAGACAACTGATAATACATAGCACTCAAGGGTGGCATAGGCTTAAAGTCTGCGCCACCCAAAGGCAAAACCAATTTGGCCGCTGATGAACGCAGATCGAAAACAAGATGACGTCCCCGCCGCAATCAGCGTTCATTAGCGTGTATCACCGGCCAATAAGTCTTTTGCAGCAATCTCTTTAGCCTGTGAATCTTCGATCAACGAAGCGAAAGGTGGACCACTGTTTCCAGGTGGTAAGTCTGCGGGAACAGATCGATCAGCGTCAGTTTGTCGATCTTATAATCTGTCAGCGCGGCGACGTCGCGAGCTAGCGTTGCGGGATCGCAGGAGACGATGGTCAGCCTCGGAGGCTTCAGGCGGGCGAGGTGCGAAGCCACTGTCTTGCCGAGCCCCGCGCGCGGTGGATCGGCGACGATGAAATCCGGAGTCGCGGTCATCCGCGCCAAATGATCCTCGACGCGGCCTTGCAGATGCTGAATGACCGCGCCGGCGTTTTGCGCGTTCACTTCCAGATCGCGGGCAGCGGTGACTCCAGCTTCCACGGCGGCAACTTTCGCGAACTTTCGCGCCAGAGGCAACGCGAACAGGCCGACGCCGGCATAGAGGTCGATTGCTGTTTCCCCACTGGCGTCGCCAATGGCAGCTTCGACAAGTTGATCGATCAAAAACCGATTCACCTGGAAAAAAGATCGCGGGCTCACCCGGAATTTGCCGAACGTCGTCGCGTATTCCAGAGCCACTGTCGACTGGCACCACTCGTAAAACGACTTCGCAACTGGACGATCGGTCTCCAGGATATTGACTTGAACCTTGGTCTCATCGGTGAACAATTCCAGCGAATGGACGAAGTTCGGGAAACGCCGGTCCGACATGCGGTCGCGCATTTCCTGAAGCGCCTGATTCAGGCGCGGCGACGATATAGGGCATTCGCCATCCACCGGAACCAGGTCATGCGAGCCCGCAGCCAGGTAGCCGATTTTTCCGTTCGCGATGTGAAACTGCCCGCGATTGCGGTAGCCGACAGCGGGTCCACTGATGGTCGCGATTTCGCCTTCCCACTTGATTTTTCCGACGCGGCGAAGCTGTTCGCGCAAAATATCGACTTTGCGTGCGAGCTGAAATTCGTAAGGGGCATGCTGATAGTGGCAGCCTCCACAACGGGTGAACAGAGGGCAGATCGGCGCGATTCGCTGGGGCGCAGGCTGCGTGACCTCCGCTAATCCGGCGTGCATATCGCCGTCCTTCAACTGCACCTTGGCGACCTCGCCGGGCAACACGAACGGCACGAAGACGACGCGGCCTTCGATGCGGGCCATAGCTTCGCCGCCATAAACCCACTTGTCTATTGTGACCTCGTTCATCGCTTCGCTCATCACGCTCACTTGACCGCCCACTTCGTTTAGGATGGAAGTTTCCCCCAACAATATAAAATGAGACCACGCGTTTTTTCAGGCATTCAGCCAACGGGCAGCCCGCACATCGGAAATTATCTTGGCGCGCTGAAGAACTGGGCCAAGATCCAGTACGACTACGATAGCATCTACTGCATCGTCGACCTCCATGCGGTCACGATTTATCAGGAGCCGAAGGAGCTGCGGGCGAAGATCGAAGAGCTGGCGGGAATGCTGCTCGCCATCGGTATTGACCCGGCGCATTCGTCGCTGATCGTGCAATCTTCGGTAGCCGCGCACGCCGAGCTCGCCTGGATGCTCACCTGCGTGACCCCGGTCGGCTGGCTGGAGCGGATGACGCAGTTCAAAGCGAAAGCGGCAGCCCAGGAAACCATTGGTGACGGCCTGATGCAGTATCCGGTGCTGATGGCCGCCGATATTCTCCTCTACCAGGCCGCCATCGTGCCGGTGGGCGACGATCAATCCCAGCACCTGGAATTGGCTCGCGATATCGCCCAGCGGTTCAATTCGCTCTACGGCGAAATGTTCGTGGTTCCCGCGACGCGCCTGCCCACGGTGGGCGCGCGCGTCATGGGGCTCGATGAGCCGGAAAAGAAAATGAGCAAATCGGCGCCGGGCAGCGGCCACGCGGTGAGCCTGCTGGACCCTCCGGAGGTGATTCGCAAAAAGATTCTGCGGGCAACGACGGATTCGAATCCCGCGGTAGATTTCGAAACGGCGGGCGCGGGCGTTCGCAATTTGATGGCGATTTTTCAGGCGTTCACCGAATGTTCGGACGACGCGTTGCGCACGCAGTTCAGCGGCATGCGCTACGGCGACCTAAAGAAAACGGTCGCGGAAGCGGTGATTGCCGCGCTCGAACCGATTCAGAAACGCTATCGCGATATCGTGGCGGAAAAGGGATACATCGCGCGCGTGCTGGAGGACGGAGCGGCGAAGGTCCGGCCGATCGCGAATGACACGGTGCACAAAACCAAACTCGCCATGGGTTTGTACACCCCGTGAAACTGTCCGCGTACTGGCATCTGCTGCGCGGCAATCGGAACTTGCGCTTGCTGTGGTCGGCGCAGATCGTCAGCGAATTGGGCGATTGGTTTTATCAAGTCGCCATCTTCAGCTTTCTTCTCGAACTCACCGGCAGCGCGCAGATGGTGGCGTTTGCGTTCCTGGCGCAGGTGCTGCCGCAGTGCTTCATCGCTCCCACGGCAGGCGTGATTAACGACCGGATCAGCCGCCGCAGAGTCATGCTGTTTGCGGATTGGGCGCGCGCGGCGATTGTGCTCGCGATGATGCTGGTCCGTACCCGGGCGATGCTGCCGCTGCTGTTCGTTCTGTTGCTGCTCGAAACGATTTGCTGGGCGCTGTTTGAACCGGCGCAGCGTGCTGTAATTCCGAACATCACGCAAGGCGACGAGATTCCGATCGCGAACGCGATTGCAACGGCCACCTGGTCTGTCAACTTTGCGATCGGCGCGGGACTAGGCGGACTTGTTCTCGTAACCTGCGGACGCGAGACGGTGTTCATCCTCAACTCACTGTCCTTTGTCGCGTCGGCTCTATTGATTCGCAGGATGAGCTTCGCCGAGCCTCATGCCGATAATTTAGCGCCTCTGCGCGCTCGCGATCTGGTCGACTTTTCGCCCATCGCCGAAGGCGTGCGCTACGTCCGCCGCGATCCCAAATTGCTGGCGACCATTTTCGTAAAGGGCGGCGTCGGATTCGTGGGCGCGAACTGGGTGATTCTGCCGGTGCTCGGCGAGCGGATTTTTCGCGTCCGGATTCACGGTCTCAGCGAAGCCCAATCGGGGGCGTTGGGAATGAGCGCTCTGCTCGCGTCCCGCGGCATCGGCGCGATCGCCGGATCGTTTCTGGGAGGAAATTTTGCCGGCACCGATCGCGCCCGCCTGCGCTGGACGATTCTTGCGGGGTTCGCCATGACTGCTGCGGGGTATGTCGCGTTGGGAGCCGCGGGATCGCTGGCGTTTGCGGCGCTCACGCTGATCGTCGCGCACGCCGGCGGATCGGCGTGCTGGACCGCATCGAGCACGCTGCTTCAGAAACAAACCGGCGACCAGTTTCGAGGACGCGTATTCTCCGCTGAGTTCGCGTTCAGCATGCTGGCGGTATCGATCTCCAGTTTCGTGGCCGGCCAAGCCGTGGATCGCGGAATCGACGTGCGCACCGTCGCGTTGGCAACGGGAATCGCCATGCTGATCCCGCTGACGTTGTGGCTGTTCGCAGGACGCGCCTGGCGCTGATAAACGCAGAAGATCCGAGCCCTTGTTTCTTATCAGCGTTCATCAGCGTCCATCAGCGGCTCAATCTTTTTTTAACTATTCCTTCTTCCCGCTATCCGGCTTCACATCGCCGCACGAATTGCTGAGCCACTTCGCGCTGTTCGTCACCTTCATGTTCATTACGTTTCCGTTCGCGCCCATGGTGATGTTGATCAGCGAATTTACATGCGAGGAGTCCGGCGCTTCGATCTTCATCGACCCGCTGTTCTTTTGAGCGCCTTCGCATTCCCACTTAATTTCCAGTTTGCTCTCGCTCGAGCCGACAATCGTTTGCCGGCACGATTTCTCCAGGCTGTTGTTGAAGCCGAACCCCTTGGCGACGTCTTCCTGCGTAAAGCACGACTGCTTCGTCGTCGTCTGCGCGGTCCCTTTGAACTGCGCTTCAATGCGGGCCCGTTGCTCCGGGGACATCTTGGCCAGGGCTTCGGCGGGGATGGGCGGCATTCCGTTCCGCTCCGTCGTACTGGTCACTTCCCACAGTCCCGGCTTGGCGTTCAGGGGCGTAAGATTATCGGCCGCGCGGCAGGCGCAGGCACTCAGAATCGCAAGGCTTACGGCGTTTTTTATCATAAATTTAGGTCTCCAGGGAAAATCGGCGGCAGAAGTCATTTTCTTTAAAGACACGCCGATTCCGGCGATTTTCCGGCTCAATTTGACCCGAGGGGCCCCCGCAAGCTACTATGAACTCTTAGATGGCAAACACAGTTTCTTCTCTGAAGCGTGTGCGCATCACCGAGGGGCGAACGGAAGTCAACCGCATTCGCAGATCACGGTTGCGCCACCAGATTCGTTCTCTTCGCCGCTTGCTCGAAGCCAAGGACGCGAAAAAAGCTACGGCGATCGTGCCGCAGACCTTCTCTTTGATCGACCGCTCCGCCAAGTGGGGCATCATCAAAAAGAATACGGCTGCGCGGTACAAGAGCCGGATCACGCTGCGCCTTCGTAAACTGGCTGCTGCCTAAACGTCACGGCGTAGTCAAAGCTAGAATCATCTCCTCCATCACGATGCGGTCGTCTGGCCGGGCGTCGCGGAGGGAGCGGTCTGCCTCGAACAATTTGACCAGCGCCCGTTCCAGCTTCGACTTAGGGAACGCGGAGACGGTCTGCTCGATTTGCCGTGCTCGCTCCGGCCACATGCGCGCGCCGATTTTATTGAAATGCGCCTGAATCTGACCTGCCCCGCGCAATCCCGCTTCGCGCGCAACCAGCGCCATGCGGAACTGCGTGCCTAAGAATGTTAGCGCCAGCGGCATGTACTCGCCTTCCCGCGCCAGCGTGTCGAGGACTTCCAGAGCCCGGGTCCGGTCGCCTCGGCCGAGCGCCGCCACCAATGCGAACACGCTGGCCTGTTGAGCGTCCGGAACCAGATCTGCGATATCTTCCGCCGTCACCTTCCGCGCTGTGCCAGCATACAGCGACAGCTTTTCGATCTCGACGGCGATTCGGGACGCGTCGCCTCCAGTAGCTTCAAGCAGTAATGCGAGTTCGCCCAAGCCGAGTTGCAGACCGATCTTTTTCGCGAGCGCCTGCGCCAGCGCGCGCGCTTCCGATGGGTCGAATGGACGAAACTCCACTTGCGCCGGGACGCAGGAATAATATTTCTGCACCCGCTCAATACGAGCCTTGTCCTCGCCCTCGAAATCGTAGCGGCTCGATTCAATAACCACGACGGTGTCCGGCGTCGGGTCCTTCAAGTAAGCAGCAAGCTCGGCGGCGTCTCCCGAATCCTCCTCCTCCTTGCCTCGCCCCCGCGGAAGCGCCGCCTCCGCGCTGGCGATCCAGATGACGCGTTTCGACGCGAACAAGGACATGGATCGCGCGTCGTCCAGGACGGAGGCGAGAGGAATTTCGTCCAGGTCGTGCCGGGTGAATCCTTCGTCGCGATCCTCGGGGGGCAAAGCGGCATCGAGCAAAGCCTTGCGGCAGCGCTCGCGCTGATAGGCTTCCGGGCCCAGAAAGAGATAGGCGGGCGCCGGTCCGTTTTTCTTCAGACGATCGAGAAACTGGTCAGGAGTCATAAGCAATTTGCCGGATGTCTACAAAACCCTGACCGTAAGAGAGGGGATTTTTCATCAGAACTTATTCAAAATCGCGCTCACCACCTGCCGCGACACCTGCACCGCCAGCCGATTCGCCGCGGCATCGCTTTCCTCGAAATAAGAGATCGGATCCGTACTGATTTCGTAACGTTCGTTCACGCTGAAATTGGCGTTGTTGTAAAGCTGCTTGCCCGTAGCTCTTTCCGTGAACGTAACCGTAAGCAGGATGTGAATATCCGCCGCGGTGGCGCGTCCGGTCGAAACCGGGACCACCGTCTGGCTGGCCAGAAAATTAGTCACGGAACCCGTCAGGACCGCGTCCGCCTGGCTGCAATCGGAGACGATGGAATAGCGTGTGCGAGCGATGAACTCGCGCGAAATCGCCTCCGGCAAATGGTCGGTCAGCTTGTAGCGCGACGTGGCGTTCTTGAACGCCGGAATACACACGCTATGAATCGTTTTCGGCATCAGATCGCCGTGACCGGCCACGTGATAGCCGCACGCCGTCAAGCTCAGCGCGAATACGGCGCACAAAATCCTCATGTCCATTCCTTCATGACCGCGACTGCATTTTCCGCCGACAAACGGAAATTATCGGACGCCATCCAGAACCAGCAGGCGCGCGATTGATTCGGATCGATCGAGATCCCGCCGATGCTTAGCCCGTTCTGTCCGGCGACGCCGATATTGGTCGGCGGATCGTCCGTTCTAACGTCGATGCCGCCGCCATTCAACGCTCTTTCTAAAGCCTCCACGCCGGGATTCTCTTCGAACTCCACCCACGCCGAGAAACTGTGGCCGTGAAACACCGGCGCCTGAATCACCCGGATCGACGGCATCGGGATGCCATCCCATTCGGCGAGAAGCGATGCCAAATGCTTTTCGACTCGCAGCTCGATTCCTTCCAGCGGCTCGTCGGCCTCCTCGCCGTATCGCGCCAGCATCGCGAAGGCGAGCTGAGTATCGAACACGTCGGTCTTCAGTTTTTGGAATGACAGCACCGCGACGTTTTGCTGCTGCAATTCGTCGAGTCCCTTTTGTCCGCGCTCGCTGGCGGGCTCGAACACGTGAATAATGGAGCGCCGCACGGGAGCCGCTTCGGAAAGCCGGGTCAGGAACATCGCGATCGCGATGGCCGCAGGATGGGCAATCACCTGCACCGCGCCGACGTTTTTCATCGGACCTTTTTCCGCGAAGGGAGCCCGCAGGCGCGCATTCGGCTGGTCTTCGAGCGCCGACGTGAGATCGATCAGCACGGTATTTTTCGGCGCGATCTTGAGCGCCTTGCGGCTGGACGCGTGGGAGCCGGCGAGGAAGGCGACGGCCGCGCCCTCAAAACTGGCGGCGGCGAGCGGCACCATCACCACGGGTTCGTCGTTCTCCTCGGCCAGAGGCTCGCCGACGCCGGAAATTAATTCGACCCGCGGCGCGGGCCTGGTTTCGCCCAGCACTTCGCGCAATTCACGCGCCCGCAGCGTATCGCCGCCCACCACTGCCACCAGGGGTCTTACCAGAAAAGGTTCAGCCAACTTGATGCTCCGGTGCGGGAGGCGGCGGCTTCAATCTCCGCCTCATAATTCCGCCGATGCGAATAATAATGCCGCTCAACATATAGGCGACTGACATCGCCAGCAGCGCCGGGCGCGAAAATCGCCAGACTAAGAAAATGACGGCGCCGATCAGGATGATGGTCAAAGGCGATCGCGGACGCGTCAGGCTCAGGTCCTTGAAGCTCGGATAACGCCACGTGCTCACCATCAAAAATGACAGCAGAGCGATCAGCGCCAGCCACGCAGCGGACCACGTCCAGACGCGCAAAGGCTCGCCATCGCATGCGTAGACGATGCTGGCCACTACCGCGGCCCCCGAAGGGATCGCCAGGCCGACGAAGTATTTCCGGTCGGGCCTGCCCGGATTTTTCGGCATCGGATTTTTTTGAATATTGAAACGCGCCAGGCGCATGGCTCCGCACAGCAAAAAAATAAACGAAAAGAAGTATCCCGCGCTGTTCAGATAGTCGAAGTATTTCGGATCCAGATCGACGATCGGCTGGACGAATCGAACGCCCCAGACGAATGCCAGCGCGGCAGGCGCGATGCCGAACGCGATCACGTCGGCGAGCGAATCCATCTCCCGTCCGAAATCGCTCACGGTATTGGTCATGCGCGCGATGCGGCCGTCGAGGCCATCGAGAAAAACCGCGAGTCCGATCGCCAGAGACGCCTTGATGAAATGCTGATTCGCCGCGGGCGAGCCCTGCACCGTCTCCATCGCGCCCTGGAAAATTTCGATCAACGCGTAGAATCCGAAAAATACATTGCCCGCCGTGAACAGAGTCGGCAGCGCGTAGGCTGCGCGGCGAGGACGGCGCTCCGGAGATTTGGGATCGACCAGCCGCTCCCGCAGGTTCACGATTTTTTCCTCGCAATCACGCTGGAGCCGGCCGAGACACGCTCGCCCACGCGCACCGCGACTTCCCATTCCGGTCCAAGCTGCACGTCGACGCGCGAGCCGAATTTAATCAGCCCCACGCGCTCCCCCGCCGCGACAGTGTCGCCGGTTTTTTTATAGCAAATGATACGCCGCGCGATCAACCCGGCGATCTGTTTAAACACAATGCGGGTCGGCTGCCCGCCCACCGTTCCTTCTACCGTGATAGTGTTCTGCTCATTCGAATGGCTGGCTGCTTCTTTACTCGCCACCAGAAATTGGCCTTCCTTGTACTGGACGTCGACAATACGTCCCGGGATCGGCGTGCGATTCACATGCACATCGAAGACGTTGAGAAAGATGCTGATCCGCTGGCCTCCGTTTTCCGGTTTCACGACCACCACTTTCCCATCTGCGGGCGAAACCGCGACCGCTCCCAGAGGCACCTTGCGGTCCGGATCGCGGAAAAAGTACAAGCAAAACAGCGCCAGAATGCAGAGAGGGATCGCCCAATACCAATTGGTGAGGTAAGTCACCACGCCCGCGCCCGCCAGCAGCGCCGCCGCATAATAGAATCCGTATTTGACCAAGTAATTCTATTGTCGCTCAATCCCTTGGACGACAACAATAATCGCGTTTGTAATAATCTGGACTCCGACGCACATCAGAATAAACGCGGAAAGGCGCAGCAGTACCAACGTTCCCGTTGTTCCGAGGAATCGAATTAGCTGTGCCGCGAAGCGGAAACAGAAGAACACGGTGAACGCCACGGCAGCCAAGCCCACCAGGCTCGCCAGCGCTCTCTGCCAAAGAACCACGCCCGGCTCCTTCAGGCTGGCGCCGATGGTGATGGCCGCCGAAATCGTCCCGGGACCGACCGTGAGGGGAAACGTGAGCGGATAAAATGCGCGCGCCTCCAGCTTCTTCGCATCGGTCGTGATAGGGCCGGGCTTTTCGTCGGCGTTCAGAAGTTTGAAGCCGCTGATCGCCACCAGCAGCCCTCCGCCGATTCGCACCGAGGTCAGGGACACCCCGAAAAAATCCAGAACGTAGGAGCCGATGAAGGTCGCGGCCACCACCAGGAAAAAACTGTTGAGTCCAATCTGCCGGGCCATCGTCCGGCGTGCGCCGTCCGAAATGCCGAGCGTCATCGAATGAAAAATCGCGGCCGATCCCGCGGGGTTGATCAACGGCAGAAGGGTCGCCATCACTAATACAGCGATGCGTACCAGGATGCCGAATTGCTGCGCCATCCCTCTACTTTAGAGGAACCTGCGGGCGCGGATCATTGGAATTGACTGTTAGTTCGCCACCTTTGGAAAATCTCTGAACAGGTAAGTAATATCCTGCTCCAACCGATCTGTATCAGGCTTCGCCGACAACGTTTCGGTCGAGGAACCGCGCCAGATCAGCTTCTTCGATTTACCGTCGAATACATCCACTAGCAGCGTGCCGACCTCGGTTTCATCGGCCTTAGCCGTGTCTTCGAGGCCGTGCCATTTCCAGCCGCCGTCGATGCCAGTGTAATATCCCTGGACCGTTTGCCCATCGTGAGTGCGGCCGAATGCGGAGAGCACCATGTCGCCTCCGCTTTGAATTTTCCTCCAGCCTTTTTGTTCGAGTTGTGCATCCACGTCGCGGACGATGCGGTCCGTCCAGGGATCGCCGGCGGGTGCGGCGGCAATCCACGAATAGGTTTTATATTGGCTGAAATCAGCCAATCGATCGTAGCCCGTCTTGATGCCCGCGAGCAGCAAAGACGCGGCGGAAAGCAGCGGAATTATTAGTTTTGGCGTCATGGGTCAAGCCCTCATTTTTAGATCTCGGTGCTCCGGCCGATGTTTCCCCGGAGGCGGCAAATCTTGCCCTTCGAAGCGGCAATATGTGCCGGTTTCCTGGGGCGAAAAAGCGCAAGTAACAGAAACGCATCAGGTGGCAAAGTGACTGCTCTTGGCTGTGGCGTGTGGGTGGGCCAAGCTAGCTCGCCAAATTCTAAATTAGGAGTCAAGTCCTTATGAATACGGATCAAATGAGCGGGAAGTGGAAACAGATGAAGGGCGCTGCCAAGCAGCAGTGGGGAAAACTTACCGACGACGACCTACAAGTCATTGACGGGAAGCGCGACACACTGATCGGCAAGTTGCAAGAGCGCTATGGGATGGCGAAAGAAGAGGCTCAGAAGAAGGCCGACGACTGGTTGAAGTCGTACAAGCCGACTGAGCAGGAAGCATCCTTCGACAATCGCCAGCATCAGCAAGACGCGAATCGGGAACACCACTCCGCCGGTAAACGCTAGATCGATGGGACACAAGGACGGAGGTTCGCCTCCGTCCTTGTGCATGAGGATGATACGCTTCGTTCATTGCTCATGAATCATAACCTCGAAGCGGCCGCTCACAACGAAATGCTGGACCACGGCTTCCATCCTGATTTTGCTCCTCAAATTCAGACACAAATCGCGTCGATCCGCGCGGCGAAACCACTCGCACCCGGGCCTGCGGTCAAGGATCTGCGAAACCTGTTGTGGTCTTCGATCGACAACGACAGCTCTCGCGACCTGGATCAAATTGAATACGCCGAGAAGCAATCAGACGGAAGCATCCGAATCCTGATCGGTGTCGCCGACGTCGATGGCTCGGTTCCCAAAGGGTCTGCGATCGATCAGCATGCGTCGACGGAATGCGTTTCGGTCTACACCGGAGTCGAGACGTTTCCAATGCTGCCCGAAGAGTTGTCCACCGATCTCACTTCGTTGAATGAAGCTGTGGATCGTCCGGCAATCGTCATCGATTACACGGTGAGCCCCAATGGAATCATTCAATCGGGGCAGTCCTATCGGGCGCTGGTGCGAAATCATGCGCAACTGACTTATAGCAAGGTAGGACCGTGGCTGGAACAGAAGGGCGAGGCTCCGCCGAAGGTCGCAGCGTCGGCGGATTTGCAGAGTCAATTGAAGATCCAGGACGAGGCCGCGCAGAAGATGCGGAAAGCGCGATTCGAAAGCGGAGCGCTCACCATCGATAGCATTGAGACCACGCCGACGATGGTCAACGGCCAGGTGACCGGCCTGCAAACGATGGTGAAAAATCGCGCGACGGAGCTGATCGAGGACTTCATGATCGGAGCCAATGAAGTGATCGCGAGATTGCTGTCGTCCAACGGCGCGTCGTCGATTAGACGAGTGGTCAAGACTCCGGAGCGCTGGCCTCGCATCGTCGAGCTGGCAGCGACGATGGGCGAGAAACTTCCGGATGCTCCCGATTCGGCCGCGCTGAATAATTTCTTGCTGAAGCGCAAGGCGGTGGATCCGGCGCATGCTCCCGATCTTTCACTCGCGATCGTGAAGCTGATGGGCCCGGGCGAATATATCGTTCAACGTCCGGGCGATCCTCCGGTAGGCCATTTCGGTTTGGCGGTGAACGATTATACGCACGCCACGGCGCCGAACCGCAGGTTCGCGGATCTGGTTACACAGCGGTTGATCAAGGCCGGAGATTCATATACTGCGGGGGAGCTCGACGTGGTGGCTCGCAACTGCACGCTGCGGGAAGATATGGCCCGAAGAGTGGAACGGGTCATGAAGAAGCGCATCGCCGCAGTGGCGTTGAGCGATCGAATCGGCCAGGTATTTAGCGGGATTGTGACCGGAGTGGCGCCGAAGGGAACGTTTGTTCGTATCTTAAATCCGCCGGCTGAGGGGCGAGTGGTGAAAGGCGAACAAGGGCTGGACGTGGGAGATGAGGTGCGGGTGAAACTGCTGGCAACGGATCCTCAGAAAGGCTTCATAGATTTTGGGCGCACAAGCTGACTCCTCCGATCGGCCTGTGCGCCCATTGCCTATACTCTTCGCGTGGTGTGCGCGATGAGCGAAACCAGAAACAGCACGAGGAAAACGACGAACAGGATCTTGGCGACTCCGGCCGCGGCTACGGCGATGCCGGTGAAGCCCAGGACGGCCGCAATCAACGCGATAATAAAGAAGGTAACTGCCCAGTTCAACATTTGTAAATCTCCTTTCCAGAATCCGACACTGGTCTTAATGCAGATGGAGTGCCATTCAGAAACCTCTTTGAATGCAACGTGTTTTCGGACTGCAATGCAGAAAGTACTCCCGGTTCACGCAAAATCCGCAGGCTTATGACCTATAAACTCACGCTGGAATACGATGGATCGAAATTCTCCGGCTGGCAGGTGCAGAATAACGCGCGGACGGTGCAGGGAGAATTGCAGCGCATCGCCGATGAATTGTTCGGAGTTGCGGTAGACGTGCAAGGGGCCGGGCGCACCGATGCGGGAGTTCACGCGCTGGGACAAGTCGCGCACATCAAGGTGCGCGATGCGCGGCGAAAATATACGCCGTCGCACCTGATGATCGAATTGAACGAAAAGCTGCCGTCGTCGATCGCCGTGGTGGAATGCGAGGCGGCTCCGCAGACATTTCATGCGCGGCACGATGCAACTTCGCGGGCGTATTTTTATCAGATCTCGATTCGCAAGGCGGCGCTGTCGAAGAAATTCGCGTGGTGGATCAAGGAGCCGCTCGACGTGAAGGCGATGCAGGCGGCGGCGGAACTGATCGCGGGGCGGCACAACTTCGTGCGGTTCTGTGCGCCCGATCCATCGCGGCCGGGGGAGCCGACAACGGTGGTGGTGAACTCGGCCGAAGTGGGCGTGGACGGGCACATGGTGGTGTTCCGGATTGAGGCGTCGCACTTCTTATGGAAGATGGTGCGGAGGCTGGCGGGGACGATCGTGAAGGTGGGGCTGGGGGAGATTACGCTCGATCAGTTCAAGAGTTTGCTGGCGGGGAAAAAAGACGCGAAGTTGGACGTAGCATCATGGACTGCGCCGGCGGCGGGGTTGTTTTTGGAGGCGGTCCGGTACTGAAAGAACATTTCACGCAAAGGCGCAAGGCTCGCCAAGAAATCCCCTAAAGAACTGTTGGCATTAGTTGCATTTCCGGCACTACGGCGCGTGGGGGGAGTTTGGCGGCGAAGAGCACGGCTTCCGCTACGTCGTCCGATTGCAGAGCTTTCGTCAGCATTTCGGGTGGAGGTTTTACGGGGCGCTTTTCGAGGATTTCGGTGTCGACCATTCCGGGACAGATGACGCAAGTACGGATGCCGTTTTCTTTTTCTTCGATGCGAATGGCGTGCGCCAAGCCTAGCATTCCGCGTTTCGAAGCCTGGTAGGCGGCGCCGGAAAGGTCCGGGACGATGCCGGAGATGGAGGAGATGTAGATGAGGTGTCCGCTCTTGCGTTCGCGCATCGCCGGAAGGACGGCGCGTGTGGCGTAGTAGGCTCCGCTTAGATTTACGGTGATCACCTCATCCCAGGACTTGGTAGTGAGGTTGACCATGGCCCGATCACGCGTGTTGGTGCCGCTGACGTAGACGAGGATATCGATTTTTTCGAATTGCTCAATCGTGCGGGCCGCTAGTTCCTCCATTGCAGCGGCATTCGTGGCGTCGGCGGTCGAGATGCCGATATCGATGTTCTCTTCGGCGAGCTCTTCCTGTAGATCCGAGAGGCGATCCTGGCGGCGCGCGGAGGCCATCACGGTGGCTCCATCGCGGGCGAAGTGAACGGCGATGGAGCGGCCGATACCGCTGGAGGCTCCGACCACAAGCACGGTTTGGCTTTTCAAAGACACGGGCATTTACGCACCAGTATCGCAAGAAGTTTCAGTTGTCAAAGAACAAAATTTATCGGACGCCCCCGGGGGCGCCCTTTAGCCGATGTTTTACTTCTTCCAGCACGAAGATCCGTTTCATTTGCGCCGCAACGGCCAGGCCTCGGTCATGTACCGATCGACATCCAACGCACGCAGACCCGCTCGGTGACGATTACTAGTATTGTCCCTTCTGGTCGATCCCGTTCTCCGTTGGCAGAGCACCTGGACTCCTTAGCTATAAATTAGTCGAGGGTTTTTCGAGTGGAGGTGGTTGAAAGTGCGATGTTGTTGGAAGCAGGGTAGATTGAGTTGCGGGTGGCGTCGACACTGAGTAGGGACTGGGCGGAACGTGGGGATAGCCCGCTCTGTCCACGCGGCGCGGAGGAGGGTTCGCGATCTGTGCTGCGCGGGGGAGAGACGCAGGTGTGTGGACGGGGCGAAAAGTGGGGACTGGCCGCTTTGTTCACGCGGTGCGGGGTGGTGAGGGCTTTTGCGAAGGGTGCGGCGCCGCTTTTCGCGATCTGTGCTGCGCGGGGAGAGACGCAATTGTGTGGACTGGGCGAAAAGTGGGGACTGGCCGCTTTGTTCACGCGGTGCGGGGTGGTGAGGGCTTTTGCGAAGGGTGCGGCGCCTTGGGACAGAGTAGGCAGTCCCCGCTTTTCGCGATCTGCGCGGTGCGGTCAGAAGATGGCGGGGTCGGGAGGGGATTGGCCGGGGGCCAGGAAGTCGAAATCGCAGCCTTCGTGGGCTTGGGTAACTCGTTCGCGGTAGAGAGCGAGGTAGCCTCGGTTGGATTCGGGGATTGGCTTGGTCCATTGCCGACGGCGGGGCTCGAGGTCGGCTTGGACATCGAGCTTGCGGTTGGGGATATCGAGCGTGATTTGATCGCCGTCATGGACGAGCGCTAACGGGCCGCCCACATAGCTTTCGGGCGACACATGGAGGACGCAGGTTCCGTAGGAGGTGCCGCTCATGCGGGCGTCGGAGATGCGTACCATGTCGCGGACGCCCTGGCGGAGCAGTTTTTGGGGGATCGGGAGCATTCCCCATTCGGGCATTCCGGGGCCACCGAGCGGCCCGGCGGTGCGGAGGATCAGGACGGAGTTTTCGGTGACGTCGAGGTCGTCGCGGTTGATGCGGGCTTCGAGGTCGCGGTAATCGTTGAAGACCACCGCTGGTCCGGTGTGCTGCCAGAAGCGGCGTTCGGCGGCAACGGTTTTGATCACGGCGCCATCGGGGGCCAGGCTTCCATAAAGGATGGCGGTGCCTCCGCTTTCGGCCAGAGGCTCGGTGCGCCGGCGGATCACATTGCTGTTGGCGACGCGCGCGCCCTCCAGATTTTCCCCGATGGTCTTGCCATTTACCGTGAGGCAATCGAGATGCAGAAGATCCGGGATTTCGGCCATCAAGGCGCGCAGGCCTCCGGCGTAATAGAAATCCTCCATGAGATATTCGCCGGAGGGACGGATATTGGCGAGCACCGGCACCCGGCGGGCGATTTCATCGAAGAGGCGCAGAGGCAGATCAAGGCCGCAGCGGCGCGCTAACGCGACCAGGTGAATGATGGCGTTGGTGGAGCCTCCGATCGCCATATCGACCGTGATGGCGTTGCGGAAGGCATTCATGGTCAGAACGTCATCGGGCTTGGAATCTTCCCACACCATTTCTACGATGCGTTTTCCGCTGTCGACGGCGAGGCGGACGTGATTGGAGTCCGGGGCTGGAATCGAAGAAGCGCCGGGGAGGGTCATACCCATCGCTTCGGCTAACGCGGTCATGGTGGCGGCCGTACCCATGGTCATGCAGAAGCCGGGAGAGCGGGCGATGCCGCTCTCGATCGCGGTCCAATCCGATTCGCTCAGATTTCCGGCGCAGCGTTCGGTCCAGAATTTCCAGAGGTCGGTTCCGCTGCCGAGAGGCTTGCCGTTCCAGTTGCCGCGCAGCATGGGGCCGGCGGGGAGGAAGATCGCCGGCAGGTTCATGCTGATGGCGCCCATCAGCAGGCCGGGAGTGGTTTTATCACAGCCTCCCATGAGGACCGCTCCGTCGATGGGGAGGCTGCGCAGAGTTTCCTCGGTATCCATGGCCAGCAAGTTGCGGTAGAGCATGGGGCTGGGCTTCATGTAGGTTTCGGTGATAGAGAAGGCGGGGATTTCGACGGGAAAGCCTCCGGCTTGCCACACGCCTTTTTTTACGGCTTCGGCGCGTTCGCGCAGGTGGGCGTGGCAGGGATTGATTTCGCTCCAGGTATTGACGATGGCGATGACCGGGCGTCCGGTAAAGTCTTCCTTGCGGAAGCCAAGCTGGAGCATGCGGGAGCGGTGGCTGAAGCCGCGCATGGTATCGGGGCCGAACCAGCGGTAGCTGCGGAGGGTTTCAGGTGTTTTGGTTGGCATGCGAAGTTTTACGATAAACGAAAAGCTGGTTGAAAGGGCAAGGCCGGGGAGAGTTTTTCACGCAAAGGCGCTAAGCTCGCCAAGATTTTTCCTTTTGTTCTTTATCAGAAGGTGTAGCTTACTCCGAATAGGGGCGTGAATTGTTCGAAGATTCCGCGGGCGGTGTTGTGGGGGGCGGGGACGATTTCCTGCCTGGGGAAGGTGGTGATGTAATCGCGAAATTCCGCGCGCAGCAGCATGTGGGGGATTAAGCGGATTTTTACGCCTCCGCCGACGTCGAACGCGACTTTCCAGACATCGTTGGTGGTCAGACTGGCGATTTGCGGGATCGGCTGCGGGAAAGGCGCTGGACCGGCGATGACGTATTCTTTCGCGCCCACGCCTCCAGCGAGAAAAGGCCTCCAGCGATGTTCGCGCGGCTTGAAGTGGAACAACAACGCGTAGGTGAGCGCGTCGGAGTTGCCCTGAATGTCGGATTTCACGCCGGGAAATTCGAGGAACGGATGGCCGTCGTGATAGAGATAACGAAATTCCCCGGAGACGTAGGTCGAGATTTCTTCGCCGATGATAATCCCCGCCGCGAAGCGGTTTCTGATGCCTGTATCGGCAGTGCCGGACGACGAAAAAATCTGACCGTCGCGATAAATCCCATAGCCGATGTTCGCACCGATCTCGAACTGATCCTGCGCAAACATTGTGCCGGTGAACAGAAGAATGATGGAGTATTTGTGCATATCATTTACCTCCAGCGCGGCCGAAGAAACGGACGCGCACTACAAAATGCCGGCCTTCGTCGCCGAGAAATTGCATAAATTGCGGAGCGCCGGTCACGTTATTGACAGCCGTGGCATTGGACTGATTGGTGATGTTGTCCATGCCTCCCCGCAGCGCGAAGCGGTAGCCGCGAAGGGTGACCATGCGCTCAATCGCGATGTTGAGATCGAAATTGATGGGATAACGATACGAATCGAACGCGCCCACCACGACGCCCGCCGGATCGCGAACCGAAAACGGAAATCCTGATCGCATATTGGCGAGCGCGGAGATCGCCCAATTCTTGAAAGGCAACGGCAGGTAGGCCCAGGCGAGGACATGGTTCGGAGTGTCCCAGGGCATCGGCACCAGGTCCGGAAGCACCTGCAAAGGCTGCGCCGTGTTGGGATCGAGGACTCCGTTCGAGAGCGCGCGGGAGCGGGTGTAGGACGCCATCCATTCAAATTGACCGGAGAGAGTCTGGCGCACGGAGACGGAGATCGAATCGTAATCGTCGCGGCGAAGGTTGGTGAGCTGGTAGGTTCCGGCCGCGTCGGTCCCAGGCAAAGGCAGCAGCGACGGAGGAGCATCCGGGGCGAGCAGGTTGATGAACGCGAATCCGTCGGTGCCGCGGCGGCGAAGATATTTCGCCTTGATATAGACATGGGCGAACAGTTGATGATCCGCGTCCAGAGTCCAGTTGGTCGCGCGCGGAAGAACCAGGCCGGAATTGCCGATGGCGTAGGTGGTAAGCGCCGGTGGGCCGGGAACCCCTTCGGCGTTGTAGACGGTGGTCACGGCGGTTTGATCGAAGGGCTGGCCCAGCATTCCCATGGTGACGGCGTCGTGGGTGATGGAATAGCCTCCGGAGATTCTGGTTCGCGCGGAGGAAAGAGGAGACCATGAAAATGCCGCGCGCGGCGACCAGGCGACCTCCGGAATGCGCCGGTCCCAATCCTCGCGGACTCCAAGGTTGAGTTGCAGGCGCTTCGACACGCGCCACGTATCGAGAACGTAGGCGGACATCTCGGCGTCCGTCACCTCGAATCGGGCGGGCGAGGGGAACAAAGTTTGGGAGATTAACTGGCCGGTGAGCCCGAGGACCTGGTAGCCGGTGCGATCGAAATTGGCGTTGTAGCGCAGCCAGTCGGCGTCGGCGCCGATTTCGATCTGATGGGAGCCGGCGAACTTGAACTTCGGTAGAAATGCCTGCACCAGTCCCTGATCGCGGGTGGCCGCCTGCTGGGCGTTGACAAAATTGTTGCCGGTGTTGCCCACGGTGGAGATGACATACAGCTCCGGCCCTTGCGGGCTCTGGTGATCGAAAAAATCGTTGTGAGCGTAGCCGAATTCGATCAGCGCTCCGTGGCCGAAATACTTTTGATCCTTCACGCTCGCGAAATATTCGTGGGTATGGAGATTGGAAGTGGTCGAAACAGGATTGAGCGCTCCGAGACCGACGCGCGCTTCGTTATCGACGTTGACCAGGAAATCGGCGAAGAGAATATTGGACGGAGTCAGGTTGACCTGGGAGTGCAGCAGGTTGCTGCCGGCCCATCCGCTGCGCGTGTTCTGACCTTTAGGAAGCGCAGTGACGACGGATTCGCTGTATTCGGATTCAAACGTGTCGGAATACCAGGCGCGTCCGTGAACGATGGGTCCGGAGACTCCGAAGCGCGGATACCAGTTTCCGAGATGCAGCCCTTGTTGGATATTGAGGCCGGGAATGAAATCGGTGGAGGTGTAATGAAACTTGTCGGTGCCGCTTTCGGTGTTGACGGCGAGCACGCCGGCGATTCCTTTCCCGAAGGCCGGCGAGGAGCGGCCGGAAGAAAGATCGACGGAGCGGACGCCTTCGACCGCGAGCAGGGTCTGAAACTGGCCGGTGATCGGGTTAGTGATGTTGAAGCCGTTGAGCAGGAAGTTGACCTGGTTTTCCGAAGATCCGTTCACATGCAGAACGCCGGCGGCATCCTGCACCACATCGGGCATCAACTGGAGCGAATTGCGCAAGCTGTGGCTGTTGGCGTACGGCATGTCGTTGACTTCGGTGCCGGTAAGGCGCTCCTGGCTCTGCGCTTGGCCCACGTCGACCGGCGAGGTTTCCTCATGAACGTTCTCCGATTGAAAAACTTCACGGACGGAGTGGACGACCAGCGTGATGTCCTGCGGGCCTTCGACGTGCACGGGACGATCCTTCAGTGCGTAGTAACCCTCGCGAGCGATGCTGAGGAGAAAATCGCCGGGTCCGGGCAAGGTGATCGAGAAGGCTCCGGTGGGATCGGTCAGAACGTCGATAGGATTTGCGGGAACGGGCAGCGCAACGTGCACGTGAGCGGACGGCACGGGCGCGTCGTTTTCATCCACGACGCGCCCGTGCAGGGCGACATCGGCGGCACTCAGCGGGAGCGCGAACGAAACTAAGAACACGAGTAGTTCCTGACTGCGCACAACGGCTCCGTCACTAGGATAGCGTCCTCAGCAAAACACCTTATAGACCGAAAGGGAGTTTTGGCCGATACTAAGCCTAGTGTTCGTCGACTATTACGAGGCGCTTCAGATCAGCCCGAACGCGGATCAGGAGACCGTCCATCGCGTTTATCGCGTGCAAGCCCAGCGTTTCCATCCGGATAACCAGGAAACGGGCAGCGCTTCGGCGTTCCGCCTCATCGCGGATGCCTATCAAATCCTCAGCGACCCGAAGAAACGCGCCGATTATGACGCGCAGCATCGGAGCTCGCGTCCACAGGCGAAGTTCGATCCGAATGTCAGCCCAGCCTCGACGCTTCCGGATGAGCATCGCAAGCGCCACGAAATCCTGACGATCCTCTATCGCAAACGGCTCTCCCATCCAGATCAGCCGGCGATGGGCTTGCGCGATCTTCTCGACCTGCTCGGAATGCAGCGGGAGCAGCTAGAATTTAGCCTGTGGTATTTGAAAGAAGGCGGCTATCTGCTGCGGACCGATAGCGCTCGTCATTCGATCACGCTAAAGGGTGTGGAATTAATCGAGACGCTGGCGGCTCATCGCAATGAGCCGATGAAAATCGACGATTCGCGGGTAGCGTAATCGAAAAATTTGGCGTCCCCAGGGGGATTCGAACCCCCGTTACCGCCGTGAAAGGGCGATGTCCTAGGCCGACTAGACGATGAGGACGTTATTTACCAGTGTAGACTATAGCGTCTTCAAATACGCCAGAACATTGTCACGTTCTTCATCGCTCAACATGTCGGAGTAAGCCGGCATTCCGTTGCCGCCCGCATTGATGATCGCCTTCACGTTTGCGTCCGTCGGTTTCTTGCCGTTCTTCAGCTTCTCGTGTTTGAAGAGGCCCTTCAGCCCGGGACCCATCTTCTTTTCCTCGCTATCGGCGTTGTGACACACCGCGCAATTGTCCTCGAATACGGCTTTGCCCTTCTCAGCGTCGCCCGCGGGCGCGGCGGCGAAGACCCGCGTACCCACCAGCAAAATGATTCCGAAGCAACTTGTCGCGATGATTCCCTTTTTCATAACTTCTATTCTACAATTTCCGCATATGGCTCTCCAAGTTGGCGATCGCGCTCCGGAAATTAAATCCGGCACGTTCCAGCTCTCGAAATTGAAAGGCAAGCGCGTAGTGCTTTTTTTCTACCCCAAATCCGACACGCCCGGATGCACCAAGGAGGCGTGCGAATTTCGCGACTTGTCGAAGAAATTCGACAAGAACGAAACCATGATCGTCGGCGTTTCGCCCGATAAACCGGAGGCGCAGGAGAAATTCGCCACCAAGTACGGCTTGCCTTACGCGTTCGCGGCCGATCCTGATCACTCGGTCGCCGAAGCCTACGGAGTGTGGAAAGAGAAGAGCATGTACGGGAAGAAATACATGGGGATCGAGCGCACCACGTTCTTAGTCGGAGCCGATGGAAAAATCGCGAAAATTTTCCCCAAGGTGAAGCCCGAAGGTCATGCCGAGCAAGTGCTCGCGGCACTGACGGAGTGAATCACGTCGCCGTTATCGGATTGACCTCTTCATTCCATCCTAGCGGCGCGCGGGGATTGCCGCAAAAGCCACGTAATCGGCTGGTCAGCGTTCATCAGCAGCCAAATTGCTGTTGCGTTGCGGACGCACTTTATTCTACCGCGCCCCGGTAAATCGCCATACCCTTCACCTGCGCGTCTCGAATCTGACGAGCCTCCTCGGCAAAGGCCGCCAACAGGCTGCCGTGCGCGGCGGAACACAGCCGCGGGATCTGCTCGTCGACGAACACGATCCGGAATTGCAGTTCCAGGTTCTTGCGGCCGTTCGCAACGATTTCGGTGTAGACGGTTGCGTCGCACTGTTCAGGACCCACGCGAAACCCAGCCTCGCGAATCCGATCCCCGAGTTCCCGCATGGCCTTGCTTGGGTCGATCTCCCACCGAGTCAGATTTAACGGGGGATTCACGCAAACCGTTGCGTCCGCACTCAGCCGTCGAGGCGCAAACGTGTTGGGCCGCGAAAAACGCATGCTGGCGGCAATTCTCTCCTGCCCTGCCCCGATCGCCGCAGTGGCCAGAACCGCCAGGATCATCTTGAGAGAGTTCATAACACGATGTCCTCTACTCATACACCGCGTAGGGTCCCCGTGAATCACCTCATCGCCGCCAAACTTATTTTGAGCCTACAGCGATTTGTCGATATAAATTGGCCTCTCCGGCGGCTTCCCTTCGCACCAGTAGCCATCGAAATTCGAAATACCCGCGAGCTCGCTGAGCACCTCTTCATCGAGCACCTGTTTGCCCGAATAACTGGGCGGCTCCTGCGCGATAATCGCGAGCGTGGCATCGCACACGATCTCCGGCGTACGCCACTGTTCCCTTGTCGACAGGCCCCAGTTGATGGACGCCTGGCTCTCGATAATCGTGCGCGGCCATAACGCATTAGCCGCAATGCCGTCCGCGCGATGCTCGGCGGCGATGCCGATGGCAAGGCGCGCCATCCCCATCTTCGTGATCATGTAACAGACATGCCCCGGATTCGGCGTCGTCGAAATCGCCGGACACATGTTAATAATGTGTCCCCAACGCCGCTGGATCATGTGCGGCAGCGCGTAATGACTCGTTAAGTACGCAGCGCGCACGTTCACGCCCATCATCAGGTCGAACCGCTTGGGAGGCGTATCGATCACCTTCTGCCACCACAGCGCGCCCGCGTTGTTGATCAGAATATCGATGCGGCCGAACTCCGCCATGGTTTTCCCGATCATGGCGCGGACGGCTTCGTCGCTGCGAACGTCGGTGGGGACGGCGAGCGCCCTTCGCCCCAGAGCCCGCACTTCATCCGCCGCATCGTAGATCGAGCCGGGGAGCTTTTCGGTGGACGTTTCGCTCTTAGCCGCGATCACCACGTCAGCGCCTTCACGCGCCAGCCTCAACGCCAGAGCCTTTCCGATCCCTCTACTAGCTCCCGTAACGACGGCCACGCGGCCGCTCAAATCCGGATGCAATGCGCTTGTTTGCATATCTACTCCCTGCGCGAAAAGTCTTACAAAACTTTCTTTAGCCGCTGATAAACGCTGATTGAAGACAAGAGCATTGCCTTGCCGTGAATCAGCGTTCATCAGCGTTTATCAGCGGCTAATCAAATCTTCTTCACCAGATCTTCAAAAACTTCCACCAGCTAAACCCCGCCACCGTCCAGATCGCGACGTTCACGAAGCTTACCACCAGCCCGATCTGCCACCACTTTTTAAGCGATACATAGTCCTGCGCGAAAAACATCGGCGATGGAGTGGTCCCGTAATTCGTCAGTCCCGCCGAAAGATTCGCGAAACAAGCGAACGCGTAAACCATCAGCCCCGGAGGCCCTCCCTTAGCAATCAGCACCGCCAGAAACGCCGGGAACATCGCGAGAAGATGCGTCGTGATACTCGCAAACGCGTAGTGCGCGTAAAAATAAATGATCAGCGCGATCGCGAACAGCCCCATCCACCCGTACCCGCCGAACATGCGCCCGACGCCCTCTGCCAGAGCCTTCGTCACCCCAGCTTCGTTGAGCGCCGTCCCCAGCCGCAGCAACCCTCCGTACCACACGAAAATGTCCCACCCCGCGCGCTCGCCCTTCACGTCCTCCCAGCTCAACACCCCCGTGAGGATCAAAATAATCCCGCCCACCAGCGCGGTTATCGTCACGTCGATCTTAGTCCACGACGAAGTCACCCAGAACGCGCAGACCAGAATGAAGACCACGCCCAGAATCCGCTCGCCATGTTTCAAGGGGCCCATCGCGCGCAGTTCCCTGGCCGCGAACGCAGGCGCCTCAGGCGTATGCAGAACCGAAGGCGGATTTAGTTTCATCACTACCCACGGCACCACCAGCATGGAAATCATGCCCGGCACGATCGCCGCTTCAATCCAGCTCGCCCAGGTGACCTGATACCCGAATCCCGCCGCAATCCGCGCCGCCAACGGATTGCTTGCCTGCCCGGTGTAAAACATCGCCGACGTTACGCACACGCTCTGATAGACCGCGGGCATTAAAAAGGACCCCAGCAGAGCCGCCGTCGCGCCCGGCCTCGACCCATACAACTCCGCAATCGACCGCACGATCGGCAGGATAACCCCGCCCGACCGCGCCCCATTCGATGGAATCACTCCTGCCAGCACCAGGTCCGACAATGCCAGCGCATACGATACGCCCAGCGAGCTTTTCCCGAACATCCGCACAAAGAACAATGCGATTCGTCGCGCCAGGCCGGTGTTAATCAACGCTCTCGAAATAAAAAACGCGGCCATCACCAGCCAGACCGTTTTATCCGCGTAACCCGCCAGCGCCTGCTCGAGCGTCAGCCCGCCGAACAGTGCGGCCAAGGTGACCGCCAGCAGCACCAGAGCCCCTCCGGGCACGGGTTGAATGATGGACCCGGCGATGGTCGCAATGAAAATCCCGGTGAGCCTCCATCCTTCCGGCTTCACCGCCTCCGGCTTCGGGATCAGATAAACGACCGCGCCATAAACGGCAACCAGCGCCGCCATCCCTCGCGCCGTGTGCTTCCAGTCGTATGCAGGTGCGGTAGGGGACGCCATGGCCAAAGTGTCAGGATACGCCATCGTCCCGCTATCGCTTCTTCGACGAGACTGAACCGCCATGCGTAAGCATGCGGACAGACGCGAAATGCTCGACTATTCCGTCTGCTTCTCCGCCTCCAAAGCCCCCGCCGCCCCGGCCGCCAGCGCGTCCGCGATAATCCGCTTGGCCTCCGTCTCGTGCTCTTTCGCCACGCGCACTTCTTCCGGCAAATTCGGCAGGCTCTGCGTGCCCACAACCACTGCGGCAATCCCAGACGCCTCCAGTAGCGATTGCACGGAGATTGCTTCCATCTCCGACGTTGTCCCCGCCGATTGAAACACTGTCACTAGATCCAGTTCGTGCGATTCTTCACGCTCATCCATATATCCTGAGCTTACGACAAGAACCCTAGACAAGGGTAGAATATGGATATGGCGCGAGATAACGGCAGTCATCTGGTTTGGTTCACGGCGGGGGCGGCGATCGGAGCCACCATCGCTCTTTTATATGCTCCGCAAACGGGGAAAGACACGCGGCGCTTCATCACGAGGAAAACCCGCCACAGCCGGGAAATGCTGGCGGAGGCTGGTGGCGACCTCGCCGATAAAGGCAAGGAATTGTTCGAACAAGGCCGCCGCATGGCCGACCAGGCCGCCGACTTGTTCGAGCGCGGCCGCAAAATTATAGAAGGATAATAGCCTCCACATATGACTACTCCCGCTGCAACCGGGCGGCTCTCTGCCTTCGTGAATGAGCCTGTCACCGACTTCTCCATTCCCGCGAATCGAGCCGCTGCAGAAGCCGCGTTAGCGCGGGTCCGCGCCGAACTGGGCCGCGATTACGATCTGTGGATCGCGGGCTCCGCGCACAAAACCGGAGACCTGTTAAGCAGCGTCAACCCCTCGAAAACTTCGGAAGTCATCGGCAAACACCACAAAGCCACGCCGGAGCTCGCGACCCGCGCCATCGAAGACGCCCACGCCTACTTCGCCGAATGGAGCCGCGTCTCCGCGGAGCGCCGCGTCGAAATGGTGGTTCGCGCCGCCTCCCTGATTCGCAAACGCAAGCTCGATTTCGACGCGTGGCTGGTACTGGAAGCCGGCAAAACCTGGCCCGAAGCCGATGGAGACGTCAGCGAAGCTATCGATTTCGCCGAGTATTACGCCCGCCAGATGCAAAAATTCGCCTCACCGGACCCGACGGTCCAGATGCCCGGCGAGCACGATGAGATGATTTATCTTTCGCTGGGCGCCGGCATCATCATTCCGCCATGGAACTTCCCGCTGGCGATTATGGCCGGCATGACCCTGGCCGCCCTGGTCACCGGCAACACCGTGGTGATCAAGCCATCCAGCGAGACCCCGACTATCGCCCAGAAATTCGCCGAGGTATTGCGAGAAGCCGGATTCCCTCCCCGCAGTTTTTCCCTGTGCACCGGCAGCGGAGCCTCCGTCGGCGATCTGTTGGTCGAACATCCCAAGACGCGTTTCGTGTCCTTCACCGGCTCCCGCGACGTCGGCCTGCGCATCAATGAACTGGCCGCCAAGCCGCACAAGGGCCAGATCTGGATCAAGCGAGTCGTTGCCGAAATGGGCGGGAAAGACGCCATCATCGTAGACCGCGAAGCCGACCTTGAAAGCGCCGCCACCGGTGTCGTCCAGTCCGCCTACGGCTATCAAGGCCAGAAATGCTCCGCGTGCTCACGCGCCATCGTGGACGAAGCCGTCTACGACGAATTTTTAGAGAAGGTCAAAACGAAAGTAGCCGAGCTGACCGTAGGTCCCTCCCACGATCCCGCAAACTTCATGGGCCCCGTCATCAACGCCAGCGCTCGCAAATCGATCCTCGACTATATCGAGATTGGAAAAACGGAAGGCCGCCTGATCGCTGGCGGGGACACCGTCGAAGGCGACGGCTATTTCATCCAGCCGACCGTGATCGCCGACATCGATTCCAAAGCGAGACTCTTTCAGGAGGAAGTTTTCGGCCCGGTCCTGGCCGTGACCAAAGCCCGCGACTTCGACCATGCCCTGCAACTCGCGAACGATAGCGAATACGGCCTGACGGGCGCGGCCTATTCCAAGAATCCCGCGAAACTCCGCAAAGCCCGCGAACAATTCTTCGTCGGCAACTTATATCTCAACCGGAAATGCACGGGAGCCATGGTAGGCGCGCACCCCTTCGGCGGCTTCAATATGTCCGGCACCGATTCCAAAGCCGGCGGCCCGGACTACCTGCTCCAATTTCTCCAAGCCAAATCGATAGCCGAAAAAATCACCTGACAAAGCGAGAATGCGCGAAAGTATGGGGACAGACCACTCTGTCCCAAGGCGCCCGCTCGCGCCGCCAAAGCACCCGACACTTGGTCGCCGCGGGGACAGAGCGGTCTGTCCCCATGCTTTCGCCCCGACCACAAAACTCTCTTTCACTCAACCCAACTTCAACTGCTTAGCCTCCAACCCCAACAAAGCCTCCTTAGTAGGCAACCCACCGCCAAACCCTGTAAGCTTCCCATTCGCCCCAATCACCCGATGGCACGGAATCACAATCGGAATCGGATTCTGCCCATTCGCCGCCCCCACCGCCCGCGACGCCTTAGGATTCCCGACCCTCTTCGCAAGCTCCCCGTACGAAATCGTCTCTCCATACGGAATCTCCTGCAAATTCCGCCACACCGTCCTCTGAAACTCGGTCCCCTCCGGAGCCAGCGGCAAATCGAACTCCGCCCTCCGCCCCGCGAAATATTCCTTCAACTGCTTCACCGCCACGCCCACCGGCCCTCGCGACGATTCCGTCCATCCATCCTCCGGCTTCCGAGCCTTCCCGTCCTTCGGAAAATCGATCCTCCTCACCGCCTCGCCGTCCCCGGCAATCAGTAACGTTCCAATCGGTGTTTCAAGATAGGTGTAATTCATAACAGATGACTCCCGCTCCAGATGTACATTCCCGCGTAAGCGCGCCAGGGCCGCCACGCTTCCGCTTCCTTGGCGAAACTCCTTAAATACAAATCCCCGGCCGGAAACGCGTCCGGCTCACCGATCCGCATCGCCACATACTGCGCCGTCCATGGCCCGATTCCAGGCAGATTCGTCATCGCCTCTTCGAACGCTTCAAGCCCCTGCGAAGCATCGAACGAAACCTCGCCTCGCGCGACCGCCGAAGCCAGTTCCCGAATCGAATTTGCCCGCGCTTTCGTCAGTCCGATCCGCGCCAAATCCGCATCCGCCAACGATTCAGCCGTGGGAAAATTCCCGCGCCCGAACTCCGTGACCAGCCGTCCCGCCATCGTCGTCGCGCCCTTCACGCTGACCTGCTGCCCGAGAATCGCGCGGACCCCGATCTCGAATCCATCCCAACATCCCGGCACTCGCATGCCCGCATGAGCCTGAACAATCCGCTTGAGCCTCGAATCTTTCTTCAAGTGCCCGTCCACCTCCGCCGGATCCGAACGCAGATCGAAAATGTTCCGCACTCTTTCGACGATCCGAAACAGCGCCGCCGGCTCCGGAAACTCGATCCGCAACTCCAAAAGATTCTTCGCAGCTACCGGCCGGACCGAAATGAATCCAGACTTCCCGTCGAGCAAAATGCTCCTTCGGTATTCATCGAGCGTAATCGTCTCGACCCCCGGAACCGCCCTCGGCCCCAAAAATCCAATCATGGACGCCCAGTTGTAAGGGGGCCGATAGCCCAGCCGGAACGTGTACACGCCGGCCTCATCGCCCCTCCGTTCGCGTGCCGTCGCCCGGCGCAAATCCCCTGGCGTCCGTCCATATAGTTTTTGAAATGTGTCGTTGAACCGCCGTATGCTTCCGAACCCGGACGCCATCGCCACCTGCGTCATCGGCAGATCCGTTTCGTCAATCAATTTTTTCGCGAAGTGTACCCGCCGCGTCTGCGCCACGGCCACCGGCGTAGCTCCCAGGTGCTGGAGGAACATCCGCCGCAAATGCCGCGATCCCAAGCCCAGACGCGCCGCGAGTTGATCGACGCTTCCCTCGTCGAGCGCCCCCTCCGCAATCAGCTTCAGGCCCCTGGAAACGCTGACCGAAGTCCCCAGCCATGCCGGCGTCCCCGGCGAAGTTTCCGGACGGCACCGCAGGCAAGGTCGAAACCCCGCCTCAGCAGCCGCCGCCGCGGACGGGAAATAGAGGACGTTTGAAGACTTGGGTGTGGCCGGGCAAATCGGGCGGCAATAAATCCCGGTCGAGGTAACAGCGATAAAAAATCGCCCGTCAAACCGAGCATCCCGCGCCAGCCGAGCCCGCTCGCAAACTGCTTGAGTAAGTTCCACTGCTCCGATTATGCCCCAGCCCAAAGACGATCACTAGCCATTTTCGGACTTTATCTCTTTTCCCTTGGCGAGCTTAGCGCCTTTGCGTGAACCGTGTTGGTTTTTCTTAGCAGTACTCTCAATCCAGAAGGACGCACCTCACCGGGCGTTCTTTGACAGTTTTTTTCCTGCGCAGGAAAAGTCGCATTACGGTGGTGCTGATCTTCCGGAGCCCGTGGAACGGCTCGCGCGGCCAACTATATGTATGGCTTCGACGGGAGACTTTAGGATCGATCCTATCACGGGGCTTCAACCCCGGTTTTCAGAGGGTGGTGCATCGAAGCATGGAATATACGGTTCACCGTTGTGGCCAGGACCCATGTGAGAGATCATCCAATCCACTAGCGGCCCGGCTTCGGCAGGGCCGCTCACGATATATCGTACAGCCGGACTCTGTCTACAACTCTGCGTTCTCTGCGTCTCTGCGTGGAATGTTTTCCTCTTAGACGTTCCCCTCCAGCCACGCCAACAACTCCCTTTGCCGATCGATCTTCCCCAGCCCGCACTCAAGATTTATATACCGAATCCCCAACTTTGTAGCGAGCCTCGATAACGACCCGTCATCATCCTTAGGCCCTGTATTTTGCAACACGACATTGAAGGGCGACTTTGCCAGCACCTCGAAATCCCGGGGATCCGTAGCCAGGAAAAACTCGTGCGGATTCGACGCATCTTTCAAAGACGTCTTATCGCTGATCGCCACTTCGCTCTCCACCGAGTACCCGTTGCTATTGTTATGCAGCGCGACAATCCTGCCGCCCTTCGGAGGGCGGATCGCTTTCAGAAACTTGTGCCGGTCGCGCTCCAGCGCCAGTGCCCCATTCTCAATCTGCGCCTCTGACCACCCCGGATTCAGCGTCCTCAAATTCTTCTCCGCGCCTTCCCGCGAAAACATCCGGTTGGGATCGATCTGCCCGCCCTGTAACGGAACATTCCGGGTGTCGCTCTGAATCAACAGAGCCTTCCCTCCGTGCGCGTTCACCTGCTCCATCACCACATCGCGAGCCGTTGTCTCGTTTCCGTGGATATGCAAATACCGATGCGGCGACGATCCCCGATGCACCACCCGAAACGAAATCCCCGCCATCTTCACGCGATCGCGCCGCCAAAAAAATGGAAGGAATCCGGCAGCAATCAAAAACTCGCGCCGGGAATTACTTAACACATTACTTAACACCGCTAGCCACCCGAGCCGCCAGAAACTCATCGCCCTCATGCCACGTCGGCATCTTCGTTACGTTCGCCGCATTCACGCCGATCAGCATCGCGAACCGCGCGTAGTGCTCCATCCCCGTGAAATCCCAATCGTCGTGATACTCGTCCGAAGGCTGATGGTAATGTTTGTCCTCGAACTCATCGAATAATTTCTTCCCCGTCCCTGGAGGCTTACCCAACAGATCCTCGCCTTGATCGATCGAAAACGAAGGGATGCCCACGCGCGCGAACGAAAAATGATCGGAGCGGTAATAAACGCCCGCTTCGGGCCGCGGATCGGGGGTAATGGTCAGAGAGAATCGCCGGGCTGCCTCTTCCACTAACGGATAAAGAGTGGTCCGCTCCGCGCCGGTCACATTCACGTCACGAGCCCGTCCCACCGGCTGGAACATGTCGAGGTTCACCGCCGCCGCCGTTTTTCCCGCGGGGACGACCGGATGCTGTCCATAATATTCCGACCCTCGCAACCCCGCCTCTTCCGCCGTCACCGCCAGAAAAATCGCCGACCGCCGAGGCTTCTGCGGCAACCCCGCCCAGGCCCGCGCGATCTCCATGATCATCGCGCAGCCGGTCGCGTTATCGGCCGCGCCGTTGTAAATCGGATCGCCATTCACCGGATCGCCGATCCCCAGATGATCCCAGTGCGCGCTGAAAATCACGGCTTCGTCCTTGGCACGCGAATCGCTGCCCTCGATTTTCGCGATCACGTTGCGCGTGTGAATCTCCCGCACCTTCGCCGGCGCTGTGCCTGAAATTCGCAAAGTCATCGGCATCGCCTGAAATCCGCGAGTATCCGCCATCTTCAACAGCTCATCGACCGTGTGTCCCAAAGTTGCCGCCAGTTTTTCCCCGGCCTCCTTGGTCACCCAAGCCGCTAGAGCCAATTGCTGTTCGCCCGGCGCAAGCTTCACCTGCTGATCTTCCCTGCCCCAGGATGACCGCACGACATCCCATCCGTAACTGGCAGTCGGCGTCGTGTGGATAATGATCGCCGCGACCGCGCCCCTCCGCGCGGCTTCTTCGTATTTATAGGTCCAGCGTCCGTAGTACGTCAGCGCGCGCCCCGTGAAAAACTTCGGATCGTCGGATGGAGGCTCATTGGTAAACAGGACGACAACCTTGCCCTTCACGTTGACGCCCGCGTAATCGTCCCACTGATATTCGGGCGCGACAATTCCGTGGCCGACAAAAACCGCGTCTCCGTCGAAGGCCGCATCCGTTTTTTGCTGATAAGTAACGCCCACGAAATCGTCGAGCCAGCGGAAGGAAGTGTCTCCGGCCTTGAGCGAACTCTCCGCCTGAGGAGCGACGCCCACCAGCGTCAAATTCTGAAAGTAAGTCCCGGCATCCCCAGCCGGCTTAGCCCCCACCAGCGCAAATTGCGCCGCGATGTACTCGGTGGCGATATCACCCCCGCGCGCTCCCACCCCGCGCCCTTCCAAAAGATCGCTCGCCAGAAACTTCACGTGCGCGCGCAGCCGCTCCCCGGAAATATCCGTCGATTGCGCCACGGCGACCACCGTCACCAGCAAGAAAACCTTTTTCATAGTTCTCTATTGTCCCAACTTCGTGATGAGCCGCGACCACCGGGAGCGGTCAGCTTCGATGCGATCACGCTTTTCCCAGCATCGGACACGGTCAGGCGAAATGTTATTGCATTAATTAGACTTACGCTGGCATGAAGATTGCTTGCTCAAGGCGCATGCCAAAACTTGAGCGTGTTCGCGACTTCGTGACGACGCCGCCCCCGGCGGATTACTTTGCCGAAAAACTCGGCGAAGGCTGGCGCTTAGTGGCAATTGAATGGGAGCGCGGCGCGGCTCCCGCAGGTCCTCCGACCGAGGATATCCCGTTCGGATTGCGCGTGGCGAGCGATTGCCGGCGACTGGAAGAAGACCCGGATGAGGTCCAAGTGTTGTTACTAATGCTGGAGGTCCTGGTGCAGGACGGACCTTTATCAACGGCAGCGCAAAGGATTAACGACCGAGGCTACCGCACCCGCGACGGCCAGCTTTGGACCCGCACCGCACTCTTCTACTTGTTGCCCAGGCTGATTGAAGTGGGGCCCCGGCTTTGCACCAGCCAAGAATGGGTGGAGCGCAGGAAGCATCTATTTAACGTCGCTTAAGGCCGATTTCATGATCATATTTGCGCGATTAAGGGCGCTTTTGGCCTCGCTTTTTTGATGCAGGTGATGCAGCACCGTCGCATAGGCGGCGTAGGAATGGGCCAGCTCCGGGTGTTCCGGCCCCAGAACCCGCTCCTGAATAGAAATGGCTTCCTGGAGGAGCCGGGCCGCTTCTTTGAAATTGTTCCGGCTCACTTCGAGCGCGGCGAGGCATACCTTCAAATTCGCCATCTTTGAGGTTCCGGGGAAGGCTTTTGCGCCGATCTCCATCGCGTGCTGTAGATAAGGCTCCCCTTCCGCTGCTCGATGCTGGGCCACTAAAATCGTGAACATGTTGCCGTAAATCATCGCCAATTCGGGATCGTTCGGGGCGAGGTGCTGTTCGTAAACCGGCAAGGCCAGCCGCATTTCTTCCTCCCCTTTGGCGAACTGCTTCGTATCCAGGTAGAGGGTCGCCAGATTATTCTCGGCTTTTGCCAGGTCCAGGCTATCGGCGCTTTCCACTTCTCCCAGCAGCGCGACGCTGCGGCGCAAAACGGGCTCCGCGCGAGCCTTTTGTCCCTCGCCGGATATTACGATCCCGAGTACATTCAGCATGGATGCGGTTAAACGTTGATCGCCTGATTCTTTCGCGATGGAGTACGCCCGCATCATGAGAGGCTCGGCATCGGTATCGCGCCCCTCAAAGTGGAGGATGAACGAAAGACCGGCTAGCAGAGAAGCAAGTTGCTTATCGGCTGGGCCTAGTTGCTTTTCTGCCAAATTGAGCGCCTGGCGGCGAAGCACCTCCGCGGCAGAGAGGTCCTCCGCGTCCTGGCGCTGCTTGGCTTGCGTGGTTAAGTCCTGCCACGTGGGCTGTCCGATTGCGAACACTGCGCTGAAAACGATCAATATAAGGACACTCATGATGATCACAGAATGTTTTAAGGCGGGAGCACGCACAAGTGTGAACAAGTAGTCGAAAACTGCGTACCTAGTCATTACCTGATGTATCCGAACCTTTTGACGCCAGTAACGTCTATATATGGAACTCGTGAGTGACCGGCATACCATCGAAAAGCAACTGGAGCGAATTGCAACCAGCGATGAGTTTCGAAAATGTCCGCGCCTGATGCGTTTTTTGCGGTTCACGGTGAACGAAGCGCTTTCCGGACGCGACGGGGGGTCGAAGGAACGCCTGATCGGCATGGAAGTGTTCGGGCGCTCCGCTGACTACGACGCAGGCAGCGATCCGGTGGTGCGCGTGGAAGCGCGGAGGCTGCGGCGCAAGCTCGCCGAATATTATGCGGGCGATGGAACTGGCGACCCGCTCGAAATCCGGCTGCCCAAGGGCGGCTATCTTCCCACGTTCGAGCTTAGAGCTTCCAGACCGATGAAACGTTCCGTCGCTGTATTGCCTTTCTCCGGTCATGAGCTGAGCGGCGGGCTGACGACGCGGCTGATCGCGCGATTAGCCGCTTCGGGCGACCTTCGGGTATTCCGGATCAGCAATCGCGATGCGGATGTGGAGTTGATCCTGGAAGGGACCGTGCGCCACGCGGGAGGACGGTTTCGCTGCGATTCGCAATTGGTGTCCTCGATCGACGGCCTGCATCTATGGGCGGGATCGTTCGATTGCGCGAATCGCGACGCGTTTGTCGTGGAGGATGAGTTCGCCGGGCAAATCGCCACCGCCGTCTGCGAGGCTTTCAGCCACGAAGGCTTCTCTACAATAGGAGCGTGAGGTTTTTCGTCTTGATCGTCGCGGCGCTGCCGCTGGCAGCCGCCAGCACCGCGATCCAAGACGTGACTTTAATCGACGTCGCCTCCGGGACCGCGCGTCCGCACATGACGGTGGTGATCGACGAAGGGAAAATATCCCGCATCGGTCCCGCCGCGTCGATACTGCTTCCCGCTTCCACCCGCATTGTTTCGGGCAAGGATAAATTCCTGATGCCCGGACTGTGGGACATGCATGTGCACCTTTATTACAAACAGTACCTGCCGCTGTTTGTGGCGTTCGGCGTTACAGGCGTGCAGGACATGGGCAGCGACTTTTCCAAGGTCTCCGCGTGGCGCGACGAAATTGAGAAGGGCTCGGCTATTGGACCGCACATCATTACCAGCGGGCCTCCCGTGGATGGAGGGGCGTCGGACGATCCGAAGCTTCCTCTTATCGTTGCCCGCAACGCGGACCAGGCCCGGCAGGCGTTCGATCAGCTTTATAAAATGGATGTCGATTTCATCAAGGTGTTGACGCGCCTGCCGCGGGACGCTTATTTCGCACTGGCGGAACAGGCGCGGCACTGGGACCTGCGAATGGTGGGGCACATCCCGACGAGCGTCACAGCGCAGGAGGCGGTGGAGGCGCGGCAGAAAAGTCTCGAACATATGTTCGGCATCACGAAGTCGGTCAAAAACGAGGATGAAGCGCGGCGATTTTTTGAACGCTGCACGCTGACGGGAACACGCGTTTCGCCCACCCTAGTCCTGTGGCTGCGCATGTCCCACATGGACGATACGAAGCTAATGAACAATCCACAACTGGAGGTGGTTCCAGAGTCGATTCGCAAAACCTGGCCCGATATTTCCGAGGATTCTTATTCTTTGAAGATTCAGGTGTGGCGAATCTATCGCCTGGTTTGGCTGGCGAAACAGGCCAAAACGGAAATACTGGCGGGCACCGACACCGGCGATCCATACGTGGTTCCGGGTGCGGCGCTCGATGATGAATTGGAGCAACTGGTGGAGGCCGGCCTTTCGCCGCGCGAGGCGCTGGAGGCCGCTACGCTTGCGCCGGCGCGATTTTTCGAAACCGACAAAGAGATGGGGTCGATAGAGAAGGGTAAACTAGCGGACATGGTCTTGCTTAACGGGAACCCTCTGGACGATATTCGGAACGTGCGCAAAGTGGACGCGGTGTTCACGCACAGCCGGTACTACACGCGCAAAGATCTCGATGCTATTTTGGAATCGCACCCTGCCGGTTCGCAGGGATCATTCTAAAAATGCCACACATGACGCCGCTGCTGATTATCGACGACGATACGGAGTTGTGCGCCCTGCTCTCAGAATTCCTGGCCCGGGAAGGTTTCGCGGTTTCCGTGGAGCATGATGGGGCGCGCGGCCTGGAACTGGCGTTGAACGGAAATTTCGCGCTGCTGGTGCTAGACCTGATGCTGCCCTCGATCGACGGATTCGCGCTGCTGAAGCAATTGCGAACCAGAAGCCGCGTCCCGGTGCTGATGTTGACCGCGCGCGGCGAAGACATCGACCGCATTGTGGGCCTGGAACTGGGCGCCGACGACTATCTGGCAAAGCCGTTTAACCCGCGCGAACTGGTGGCGCGCATCCGGGCGATTCTGCGGCGCGCGCAATCGCCCTCGAAAGGACGCCTGGAGGTGAACGGCGTGGCCATCGACCCCGGAGCGCGCAGCGTGATGTGCGCGGGGCGGGAGATCGAGATGACGACGCTCGAGTTCGATATTCTCGAGGTGCTGATGCGCTCGGCCGGCCGCGTGGTTTCGCGCGACGCTTTGATGGAGGCGATGTATAACCGCAAGGCGACTCCTTTCGATCGGTCCATCGACATGCACGTCAGCCATCTGCGGAAGAAGCTGGAGACGGGGCAGACGCTGATCAAGACGGTGCGAGGCGTGGGATATCAGTTTTGCCGGTCGGAGGATTAGCGGGCTGTCGCATAGAGATCGTTAGCACGTCCCCGTTCTTGGTTGCCACGACCCCGGGCGTTCGACAGGCGAAACCGCCTGTCCCATCGTTCTGTAACTGCGTCGTGGTGGGGCAGGCGGTTCCGCCTGCCGATCACAGATGCCAGCGACTTTTCACACAGACTCATTAGTCCGGGGAATTAGAATCACACCAATTCACGCAATTGCGAGGAAACCCCGAAGCTGACCGCTTCCTGTGGTCGCGACACACTAAGAGCGGGCAGGTCGGGAACCTGCCCCACTTGTACACTAAGAGCACGTGCGATCTCTGTTCGCCAAGATTCTCGCGTGGTTCGTGGTCACGCTGCTGGCTACCACAGCCGCGGTCATGCTGACGACGGCGCTGACTTACGACGCGTATTCGTCCCGGGAAGCTCCTTTTTCGATGCTGCTGGGCCTCGAATTAACCGAAGCGCGGCAGGCTTGGGAGCACGGAGGGCGCGAGGAACTGCGCAAAACACTCGAACGCTTTCAGCAGGTGACTTACGCTTCCGATGTCCTGTTTACAGACGGCAATGGCACCGATCTGCTCACCGGGGAGGCAAACGGTCCGATGATGCGGTCGGCGTTGTCGTGGGTGCATTTCCCGTTCTCCGGGCCGGACTCAGATCGCGGACGCGTGTTCGCGCGCCTGTCGGCTGATGGCCGCTATTGCATCATTCTGATTCGCAGCGCCTGGTATTTCTGGTTTCTTCAGCCGGCGGACCTGCTGGTGGTCGCGCTGGTGGTCATGCTGTGTTATGCGCTGGCGCGCCATTTGACATCGCCACTGCGGCGTCTGCGCACCGCGGTCGATCGTCTGGGACGCGGCGATTTAACGGCGCGAGCGGAGGAGTCGCGAAAAGATGAGCTGGGCGAATTGGCGGCGTCGTTCAACCACATGGCAGATCACATTCAGACGCTGCTGGCCGCGGAGCGGCGTTTACTGTTTGATATTTCGCATGAGCTGCGCAGTCCGCTGGCGCGGTTGAGCGTCGCGGTGGAGCTGGCGCGCACCGACGAGACGAATGCGCCTCCGCTGGACCGGATTCAGAAGGAAGCCGACCGGTTGAACTCGCTGATCCGGCAGATGCTGGAAGTGACCCGAACCGAGGGCGAGCCTTCGCGATTGAAGGCGGAGCCGCTACGGCTCGACGAACTAGTGGACGGATTGGTGGACGATTGCTCCATCGAAGCGCAGGCGCTTGGATGCGCTCTGGATCTTCGGTCGAGCGGTCCGGTCACGCTGAGCGGGGATAGCGAGCTGCTGCGGCGGGCGATCGAGAACGTGATGCGAAATGCAATTCGCTATGCGCCGAAGGAATCGACGGTGCGTGTGTCGCTTGAAAACGGAGGGGACTGGGCGAAGATTCGCGTGCGGGATTACGGGCCGGGAGTGCCGGAAGAGGCTTTGCCGCGGCTGTTCGATCCTTTCTACCGGGTGGAGCAGGATCGGGACCGAAAGAGTGGAGGAGTCGGATTGGGGCTGGCTATCGCGCGGCGCGCGGTGGAGCTGCATGGAGGGAAATTGAGAGCCTCGAACGCGGCGCCGGGGTTGTTAGTGGAGATTGAGTTGCCGGTTTAGCAAGCGTGCGCCACAAGGATGTGGTCTACACTTGGGGCAATAAGGTTTGTCCGGGGAGCGAATGCGATCTCTTTTCGCGAAAATTCTGCTATGGTTCGTGGTCGCCGTGGTGACGGTGCTGGCGGCGACGGTGCTGACGACGGCGCTGACCTACGATACGTATTCGTCGCGGCAAGCGCCTTTTCCGATGCTGTTAACCTTCGCGGAAAAGGAAGCACAGAAGGCCTGGGAGACAGGCGGGCGCGAGCAGTTACGGGAAACACTGGAACGTTTGCGGGAAGTGACGCACGCTTCCCAAACCATGCTGCTGGACGCTGACGGCATCGATCTGCTGACGGGTGAAGCGCGTGGCGAGCTGCGTCCCTATGCGGAAAAGCTGTTCCATTCTCCGTTCTCCATTCGCTCGCGTATCTTCGCGCATCGGTCGGCGGACTCAAAATATTTTCTGATCGTGGTGCGCGAAACCTGGTTCTTCTGGTTTCTTCAGCCGGCGCATTTGTTGGTAATCGTAGTCGCGGTGCTGTTGTGTTATTGGCTGGCTCATTATCTGACGGCTCCTTTACGGCGATTGCGAGCCGCGGTGGATAGCCTGGGACGGGGCGATTTGACGGCGCGCGCGGAGGAAACGCGCAAGGACGAACTGGGAGATCTGGCCGCCGCGTTCAACCGGATGGCGGATCATATTCAGACGCTGCTGGCGGCGGAGCGGCGTTTATTGTTCGACATTTCGCACGAGCTGCGCAGTCCGCTGGCGCGATTGAGCGTCGCGGTGGAACTGGCGCGCACCGATGAGACGAATGCGCCTCCGCTGGACCGGATTCAGAAGGAAGCCGACCGGTTGAACTCGCTGATCCGGCAGATGCTGGAAGTGACGCGAACCGAAGGCGAGCCTTCGCGATTGAAGGCGGAGCCGCTGCGGCTCGACGAACTGGTGGACAGGCTGGTGGACGATTGCTCCATCGAGGCGCTGGCGCATGGATGCGCTCTCGACCTGGCATCCAGTGGTCCGGTCACTTTGAGCGGCGATAGCGAGCTGCTACGCAGGGCCATTGAGAACGTGATGCGAAATGCGATTCGCTATGCGCCGAAGGAATCGACCGTAGAAGTGTCCCTTGAAAACGGAGGGGGCTGGGCGAAGATTCGGATACGCGACTACGGCCCGGGAGTGCCGGATGAGGCGCTGCCGCGGCTGTTCGATCCTTTCTATCGCGTGGAACAGGATCGCGACCGCAAGAGCGGAGGAGTGGGCCTGGGGCTATCGATTGCACGGCGCGCGGTGGAGCTGCATAAGGGGAAGCTGCGGGCGTCGAATGCAGTGCCGGGGCTGTTAGTGGAGATTGAGCTGCCGGCCTAGAAAAACCAGATGATGTCGCTGGCGAACATGAACTGGCTGTGCCGGTTTCCGCCGTCAAAGGCATTGTTGTCGAAGTTATGTTCCCAACGCAGCTCCGGACGGAGCACGATAGTGCTGCCGATCCAGTGGTTCCAGGAAATACCATCTTCGAGATACCGGCCCTTATAGCCGGTTCTTTGGCCGCGCAGATCGTCGAATAGCTCATTGCGGAGACTGATGAAGTCTTTCTTCTTAAGCTGGCGGTTGGTGTAATTCAACACCGTCCACTCCGGTGCGTAGCAGGTCAGCTGTTCCTCGGTTTTACACCACGCTCCATCCGCGTTAGTGATCAGCAGGCTCGCTGCGGCTGGGTTAAAGATGTTCGGCGTGTGACTTTCATACTGATACCAGGATTCCGACGCCGTGTGCCATTTGTCGTTGAACTTGTGATACCAGGTGACGTAATACGCAGCCAGGTTGTTATAACCGTAGTGGCCTTTATTGATCGAATTTTGGCAAAAATAGAGATTGTCGTTAGCCCCGCGCCAATCGAACTGTTCGCAGACTGTGCCGGTCCATTGCGCGCTCGGCTTCCAGGCAGAGGTTTCGCAGCCGGGTGAGATGCCGCCTTGCAGGGTGAAGTGTTCGGAGAACTTAATGGTCGCCATCGCGCCGGTTTGGGTATAGCAATCGTAGGTATAAGTTAGGGAGTGAGTATACGTATAGTTATTGGGAGCTAACTGAGCTTCGATATCCGGTAACGAGATATAGCGGCCCAGGCGAACGATCATCCCATCTGCGACATGAGGGAAATAGAGATCGATATAGAACATCACGGGATCGTAGCCATACTGATTTCCCAGCGTCCCGTTCGCCTTGGTCTGTAAAAGCTGCTGGCTGAAATAGCCCTGGGCTGTGGTGAAGCGATAATCCAAGCCGTATAGATTCGTGAGTCGGAAGCCCCAGTCGAAGTGGTCGGTTTGAATGGTGTCCGGCGTGCGTTCGATGTACAGAGTGACTTGGTCGAGCTGGATCGAGTTGGGGATCTGGTTGTATCCCATGGGCGCGTTGGCGTACTTTCCGCCGACGGCTTCGGTGCTGGTGCTGAAGTTGAAACCGGCATTGGCCCAGCCATAGATTTGAATATTCCATTTCTTCCACCATTCGCCGTTGGGTCCATTTTGCAGGGCGGTGGTGAGCTGGTAGGAGGTTGCATTGTTATAGCCGATCCAGGGCGTGCCGCCAATGGGCCAAACTGCGAATGGATACGGGGGATTCGATTCCGGCGGGTCGTAGCCGCGATGCTTAGAGGGTTGGTCGTCCGGACTTGGATGCCAATCGTCGTAGTATGCTTTCGCGAGACGGGAGAAAAATCCTGCCGGCTTTTTCGCGGCCGGGGAATCGGTTTTGGCGAGGGGTACGGAAACCGGAGGCGTCTGTTGGTCGGTGACGTCGACGATAATCGGCAGCTCGGTTTCGTAACCGTCGACTTGCGCCGTGATTTGATATTGTCCCGGCTTAAGCCCGGCGACGAAGAAGGTGCCGTCGTTGCCGCTGAGCGTCGTCTGCGGCGTGTTTTCGTTCATGTTGCAAATCGCGACACGCACTTCGGAGAGCGGTTCGCCCGCGAGGTTATGCGTGACGCCGCGGATCATGCCTGATGGCGCAGGCATTGAGGCCGTATCATTGTCTGCCCCGTACGCTGCGCCAAAGGACGCAATCCCCAGTATCATCGTGATGATCGTTCGACCCATATGCCACGATAAGATCCGGCCCGTAAAAAAGGCATAAGAATCGCGCGAAGAAGCGCATTCCTTACGCCATCTTCAGGATTTTTTTATGAAAACTTTATTCGTAGCGGAGTGCTTCTACGGGATCGAGTCGTGCGGCTTTACTGGCAGGCCAGATACCAAAGAAGAGGCCGATGCCGACCGAGACGACGAGTCCGAGTCCGGCGGCCCACAGGGGGACGCTCGAAGGAAGTGACGGGAAGGCGAGGCGGCTGGCGAAGGAGATCAAGTATCCGGCGATCATGCCGCACATGCCTCCGAGGGCGGTGAGTACGACGGCTTCGGTGAGGAATTGAAGGATAATGTCGCGGCGGCGCGCGCCGATGGCTTTCCGGACGCCGATTTCGCGGGTACGTTCGGTGACCGACACCAGCATGATATTCATCACGCCGATGCCTCCGACCAGCAGTCCGATCGAGCTGAGAACGACCATGACCAGGGCGGTGACCGAGGTCAGGGCGCGGAACTGTTCCACCATCTGATCGGCGGTCGAGACGGCGAAATTGTCGGGTGCGCTCAAGGGTACGTGGCGCTGCTGGCGGAGGACCACGCTCAACTCGTCGACCGCGGCAGCCAGTTGGCCGTCCCTAGCCTGCACCATCAGGACATTTTCGTTGGCCGTCGGAAACATTTTTTGCATGGTGAAGTACGGAAGAACGATGCGATTGTCGTCCTGGCCGGGAATCGACGCGGCCGGCCGCTTCATCACGCCGATCACTTCCACCTCGTGGCCGTCCACCAGGATTTCTTTGCCGAGTGAGTTTTCGAGGCCGAACAGGGCGCGATAGAGATCCTCGCCAATGACGGCGACGGGGATGCGATGCTGGCTTTCCGAATCGGTGAAAAAGCGGCCCGCCAGCATTTCGACGTTGTTCGACTGCGCATAATGCTCATCGCTGCCGGCCAGATTCGCACCGGCATAGTCGTTGCCTTTATAGCGCGCGCGAATGATGGCGCCTTTCAGCACGTTGGGCGGCAGCAGATACGGGCTCACATGCTCGACTGCGGGACAGCGGTCCTGGATGGCCATCGCATTTTCATAGCTGATGGGCTTGCGTTGCAGCTCTTCGGTAGTGCGGCCGCCGGCGCTGGGACCCATGCGCATCTTGAACACCATCGCCGTATTGGAGCCGAGACTGCGGATCAACCCGGTAACCGCGCCGTCGAGACCGGCGAGAATCGAGCCGACGCCGACAATGGTCCCGACGCCGATGATCACGCCGAGCACAGTCAGAAAGGAGCGGATTTTGTTTTCGCGCAGGGTGGAGAGCGCCAGACCGATGACCGATAAAAGCAGTTTCATTGTTTAGCTTTCCGACCGTAAGGCGACAATGGGATCCAGGCGCGACGCCCGGCGCGCGGGATAAATCCCGAAGAAAAGTCCAACCGCGGTGGACAGCGTAACGCCGATCACCACAGCGTTCAGAGGCACTTCCATTGGCACGGGGGTAAAATTGCGGACGATGACCGCGACGGTCCAGGCAATGGTCACGCCGATTAATCCTCCCATTGCCGATAGCATGGAAGATTCCACCAGGAACTGATTGAGAATGTCCTGCCGCCTGGCGCCGACGCTTTTTCGCACGCCGATTTCGCGCGTCCGTTCGCTGACCACAGCCAGCATGATGTTCATAATGACGACGCCGCCCACGACCATGAAGACGCTGACAATGCCGATCGCCGCGGCCGCGATGGTGCCAGTCAACTGATCCCACGCGCCGACCAGAGTATCGGAAGAAACCATTCCGAAAGTGTCGTCCTCCTGCGGGCGCAAATGGCGGAAGGAACGAATCAGCATGCGCACCTCATCCTGCGCCTGTTGAAGCTGGCCTCGGTCCTGGGCCAGAAACGCGTAGCTGATGCCCATCCGCGATCCGTAAATCTTGAAATACGTTTCGGCGGGGATGGTCGCGAAATTGTCCTGCGATTGGCCGAATACGCTGCCTTTCGCTTTGGCGACGCCGATCACTTCAAAAGGCGTCCCATCGATGGCGATGGTCTTGCCGATGGGATCGCTGCTGGGAAAAAATCTATCCTTGAAATCGGCTCCGATGAAAACGACGTTCATGTGGCGCCGGTCCTCGGTGTCGGTGAGGAAGCGGCCGCTATCGACCTGGGAGTTGGTCATCACGGCCCAGTTGGAAGTAGCGCCGATCAGGTTCACTCCGTCGACCAGGTCGGTTCCGTAAGTCAATTTCGCGGAACGGTTGACCAGGATGCCGGCTTCGCGCGACAGGGTGACGCGATCCTTCACGAAATCGTACTCATCCTTGGTGAGCTGCGGATTGCGCTGAAGGGCTTTCAGAAACGCCTTGGGATCGCGGGGGCCGACGAAGGCCATGCGGACGGCGCGGAATCCGTCGGTGCCCATGGAAGACGCGCTATTGGCGATGTACACGTCCATCCCGTGAATGACGCTCATGACGGCGATGAGCGTGGTGGTCGAGAGAATGATTCCCAGCAACGTGAGGAAGCTGCGCAGCTTGCTCGAGCGAAGAGAATCGAACGCGACACTGGCGGATTCGAGGAAGGACGCCTGACTTTGCACTGTAACTCCAGGATACGAGTTCCGGCGGTCAATTGTTCCTGCCGCGCCCTAAAATCGCTAGCAGCCGTGGCCGGACTGATGAGACCTGAACGCCTTTCGAGCCTTTTCGCAGCCTTTCCAGCTAGCTTCTAGCTTTTCTAATAAGGATACGTATCTATCTTTCGGAAGAAGGCCCTTTTCCTTTGACAAGATTACCGCGATGTCGGAGACTTCTAACGCCCTTCGGCTTAATTCCTTCAAAAGAAATTCCTTCTCAGCACAGGATGAGGACATTAGAATCGACACCGAGTCATGATTCCGTATTTTGGCACAAGGTCTGGCAGGTAAATTACTATCGCGGATAGTTTTCAATTATTTAGCAGAGGCGATTTCTCCTAAAGGCTGGTCGCGGCTTTGTAACCAGCGCAGAACCAGGCCGTCCAGCCAGAATCGCGGGGGGCGGCGGGAGATGAAGCCGAGGTGGCCGCCGTGCTCGACCGCGACCAGCGTCAGGTAGGGATTCTCGCGAAATGCGGGGTGTTCGTAGACGGAAAAGGGAATCAGGGGATCGTCCTTAGCCTGCACTACCAAAGTGGGGACGCGAATTTTATCGAGAAACCTGTTCGACGATTGCGTGGTGTAGTATGTATCCGCGTTGCCGAAGCCAAACAGAGGACCGGTGTAGAGGTCGTCGAATTCGTAAATCGTGCGGATTTTCTTCAATGGCTCAAGGGAATAAATTTCGGGCGCCTGTTTATTCCGCAACCGGATTCGTTCCCGGAGGCGCTGGAGGAACCGCTGTTCGTAAATAAAATTTTTGCGCTGTCCCAGAGCGAGCGAACAGGCCTTGAGGTCGATCGGGGTCGAAACGGCGCATACCGCTGCAAGTAAACCGCCGCCCTGATCGCCCAGTTCGCCGGTCAGCTTCAGGACCACATTGCCGCCGAGAGAAAATCCGATCAGGAAGATTGGCAGATCGCTGTGGACACGGCGTTGTTTGAGGACGTACAACAGATCGCTGGTCTGGCCGGAATGATAGTTGGAGAGCGCGAGATTTTCGGTGCCTCCGCAGCTTCGCATGTTGAAGCGATGGGTGGCGTAGCCAGCTTCGAGGGCGGCATAGGACATGCTGCGCGCGTATCCGGCATCGCTTGATCCTTCGAGGCCGTGAACGAAAACAATCTCGCCGATCGCGGGGCCGTCCGGACGCTGCGAGTGGACCAGCACCTCCACCTCCGGTTCGGTGCGATACCGCACCGCCTCCACGGGCCAACGTTCATTCACCTTGGGACGCGACCAGAAATTTCCGGCGATGGTCAACAGGTGCGGGTTCTTGAAGAACGGCTCGAAGGGGTCCAACTTTTATTCTACAATCGAGCACTGGTGACTCTTTGAAAACCGACCTCCCCCGCACGCTCGGCTTATTGGACGCTTTGTCGATCGTGATCGGCGTCGTCATCGGCGGAGGCATTTTTCTGGTGCCGAACCTGATCGCGCAAAATCTTCCGTCGGCGCCATGGATTCTCGCCATCTGGATTTTCGCCGGAGTCGTTTCCTTCTTCGGTGGGCTGGCCTGCGCCGAACTGGGTGCCGCGATGCCCGCGACCGGCGGCCAGTACGTCTACCTGCGCGAAGCGTTCGGCCCGATGGCCGGATTTCTATGTGGCTGGACCAATTTCCTTATTTCGAGGGGAGCCCAATCCGCTTGGCTGGCCGTGGTGCTGGCCATCTACATTTCCTATTTCCACCCGTTCGGACCCATTGCATCGAAGGCCATCGCCGTAGCCGCGATCGCCGTTTTTACCTACGTGAACTATCGCGGAGTTTCCCTCGGCGCACTGGTTCAGAAGAGCTTCACGTCGGCGAAACTGGTAGGAATTTTCGTCATCGTGGGCAGCGCGTTTCTGTTCGGACACGCGTCAGTTGCACCCGCGGCGCCCGTCGCGCCGGTCACGCCCAGCAGCTTCGGCGTCGCCTTGATCGCGTGTCTGCTGGCGTACGACGGATGGGTGCAGATGAGTTTTGTCGCCGGCGAGATGAAGAATCCGCAGCGCAATATCCTGCTCGCGCTAGGATTCGGCATCGCTGCAGTCGTGACGGTTTATCTGCTCGCGAATCTGGCTTATCTGCGCGTGCTTTCTATTCCCGAAATTGCGGCCAGTACTCATGTGGGTGCGGATGCCGCGGGGCGCGTGCTGGGACCGGTGGGCGGTACTCTGGTGTCCGTCATTATTCTGCTTTCGATTGTCGGTTCCCTGAACGGAGCCATCCTCACTTGCCCTCGCGTGTATTTCGCCCAGGCGCGGGATGGCCTGTTCTTCCGCCGCTTCGGCGAAGTTCATCCGCGCTACCGGACGCCCGGGTTTGCGATTCTCGCGCAGGGCGTCTGGGCGGCGATTCTCATTATCAGCGGCTCCTATGAAACGCTAATCGACTATGCGATGTTCGCTATCTGGCTATCCTACGTGTTCATGATCGCGAGCGTTCTGGTGCTGCGCCGCACGCAGTCGGATCTGCCCAGGCCTTACCGCATGTGGGGCTATCCGGTTACGCCTTTCCTATTTCTCGGGATCGCGCTATGGTTTCTCGGGAACATGGTGGTCACGCGGCCGATCCCGTCTCTGGCCGCGCTCGGATTGATCGCGGCAGGCGTCCCGGTTTACTTCGTCTGGAGGCGCGTCGCGATGGCGCCAGACACTCATGAAAAATTGCCCGTGTCTGAAACAGATCCAACCTGAAACGCACTTGTTGTACTACGGTGCAACATGCTTTGGGAAAATCCGCTAACATCTAAAGAATCCATGAAAAGGGAGGGCCCAGTGAAACGAGCCCTATGTTTTGCAGTTGCATCGATTTGCGTAATCGGGCTAATACAGGCCCAGGCGGCGGAAGATTTTTTCCATGCGATCCGCGCCGGGGATCTTGAAACTCTCCGTCATTTGTGCGCCAACCCGGTCAATGTCCGGGATCGTCTGGACACAACACCGCTTCATTACGCCGCGCTTTATGGAAACACCGAATCCGTGCGCATCCTGCTGGAGCATGGCGCCGATCCGAACGCGCGCAACAAGTCGAATGCTACGCCGTTGATCTATGCGGCTTATAGTTTCGAAAAGACGCGTTTACTGGTCGAGAAGGGCGCGGATGTAAACGCGAAGTCGGCCGGCGAGATGACGCCTCTGCTGGTGGCTGTCTCCACCCACGGGAATACGGCGACAGTGAAGTACCTGATCGACAAAGGCGCCGACGTAAAGGCCGTGGGCCCCCTGGGCTCCGATGTTCTGCAAACCGCGGCGCTCAAGGGCGACACAGAAATGATTCGCCTGCTGCTGAAGAAAGGCGCGGACGCCCGGCAGAAAGATATGGGCGGTTTTAGCGCGCTGATGAACGCCTTTACGGACACCGATCAGGAGCGCGTGCGCCTGTTGCTGGACGCCGGAGCGGACGTGAACGCGGCGAACACCTTTTCGGGAGCGGTCAAAAACGGGCCGATCGCGCTGGTCCACATGACTCCCATCTTCTTAGCCGCAACGGATGCTCCGACTCCCACCATCAAGGTCCTGCTCTCCGCGGGAGCGCGGCCGGATGAAGCGGATACCCGCAAGCTGACGCCCTTGATGTCTGCGATTTTGACGGACGATCCCAAACTGGCGACCATCCACGAGCTGATCGGCGCGGGTGCGGACGTTAATGCGAAAGATCACAACGGCGAATCCGTGCTCGACTGGGCTCTCAAATATAAGAACCCGGATGTCGTCACGATGCTGAAGGCCGCGGGCGCGAAATCCGCCATGCCGTTCACAGCGCCGAAGCCTCCAGCCGATTTCGTTGCAGGCACGACGAAGGATGCCGTAGGCAGATCCTCCGCGCTGCTGGTCAAGTCCGGCGAAACTTTCTTCCCCGAAGGAGGAGGCTGCGTCGGCTGCCATCATCAACCTCTGATGGGGCGGGCGTTCGCCGCCTTGCGCGCAGCCAATCAGGCGCCCGACGATCGCCTGCGCCGCATTTTCTCCAATGGCATGGTCGCCAACCGGCCCTTCATGCTGTCGAATTATCCGCAACTGGTGAGCCGCGGCGGCGATTTCGATGAGAATCTCGCGGAGAGCGAAGCCATGATCGCGCTGGGCGAACCCGCCAACTCGACCACCGACGCAATTCTCCATTATCTTGCGGCGCGCCAGCAGCCTTCCGGTAGTTGGGCCATGCTCGGTAACAAGCGCCCACCGCTGGAGGGGAGTACCATTTCGCGCACCGCGATGGCCGTACGGGCGCTGAAAACTTTCGGATGGCCCGCCCGCCGCGAGGAGTTCGAGGCACGAATCGCCCGTGCCCGCGTCTGGCTGTTGAGCGCGAATCCGGTCACGCGTTACGAAGAGGCTGATCGCATCAAGGGGTTGAAGGCCGCTGGAGTCCCGGATCGCGATCTTGAAAAATCCGTGGCCGCGCTGATCGCGGAGCAGCGTCCGGACGGCGGCTGGTCGCAGACGGCTTATCTGGAATCGGACGCCTACGCGACAGGAGTGGTGCTCGCGTCGCTCTATCAGAACGGCTTCCTGAAACCGTCCGATCCGGCGTACACCCGCGGCGTGGCGTATCTTTTAAAGACGCAATTCCCCGATGGATCGTGGTACGTCCGCAGCCGTTCTCCGAAGCTCCAGCCGTACTTCCAGAGCGCATTTCCGTTCGACCATGACCAGTGGATCTCGACATCGGCCACGGCGGTCGCGGTAATGGCGCTGGCTCCCGCAGTACACTAATCGCGCGGTTCCACCTGCCGTGCATCCGTCGGCAAACCGCTCCTTGCAGTCACGGCTCCTAATCGAGGCCGCCTGTTATCGCAGGAAGCGGTTTCTTCAGCGATCGCTTTGACGGAACCGCCGTGCGTAAGCATGCGGGCGGACGCACTACAATAGATGTTTCTATGCCAACCAAGCGTATTGGAATCCTTACCGGAGGCGGCGACGTTCCCGGTCTTAATTCAGTCATAAAAGGTGTCGTTTATCGCGGAACCGAAGCGGATTGTGAAGTGGTCGGCATCCGCCGCGGATGGGAGGGATTGACGCACGTCAACTTCGACGATCCCGCCAGCAAGGCCCGCTACATTTTGCCGCTGAACCGCGCGATCACCCGCAATGTGGATCGCACCGGAGGCACGTTTCTGCACTCCAGCCGGACCAATCCTTCGAAAATGAAGAAGCTGCCGGCGTTTCTGGCGAACGCAAATTTTCCCAAAAACGGAGAGACCTGGGATATGAGCTCCCAGGTGCTCAAGAATATCGAAACGCTGAAGCTGGATTACCTGATCGCCATCGGCGGCGACGATACGCTGAGCTACGCGGCCAGGCTCGACAAGCTGGGGATGAAGGTCATCTCGATTCCGAAAACGATGGATAACGACGTTCGCGGTACCGAGTATTGCATCGGCTTCTCGACCGCGATTACGCGCGCCACCAGCGCGATTGAGCGGCAGCGCACTACGGTCGGCTCCCATGAACGCATCGGCATTTTTCGCGTGTTCGGCCGGGACGCGGGATACACTGCGCTCTATACCGCGTTCGCCAGCTCCATCCGCTGCTGCATCCCTGAATACAAGGTCAATCTCGATCATCTCATCGAGATTCTAATGACCGATAAACGCAATAATCCCAGCAATTACGCGCTTCTCGTGATTTCCGAAGGCGCGGAGTGGGAAGGCTACACGGTGCAGGAATACGGCGAACCCGACGCCTACGGCCATCGCAAGAAAGCCAGCGTCGGCGAGGCCCTTGCCGCGGAAGTTTCCAAGCGCACCGGCGAAGAGTGCATCGTCAGCGATCTGACCTATGACCTGCGCAGCGGCGAACCCGATTTCGTGGACAAACTGGTCGCGTCGGCGTTCGGAGCCATGGGCCTGGACGCGGTCCTCGAAGGAAAGAGCGGGCTCATGACCGCACTGGTAAACGGCTGCTATCAAATGGTGCCGATTCCCGATCCGAAGCTTGGTCCCAGAAAAGTGGACCTCGCGAGCATGTACAACACGGAGCGATATCGCCCGAATTACGGAAACAAAACCGGCCTGCCTATTTTCTTTATTCAGGCCTAAGGTGAGTTTTCTAGACCGATTCCGCCATAAACCGCGCGAGGCCTCGACGGCGGAGCTTCGCGCCTTCTTCAACCAGGCCGCGTCCAGTGAAGAGCATTACCCCTCGACTATCGACCCGCGCATCTTCCACGTCAAGCTGGTTCTGGAGCATCTGGGCGACCTGTCGGGCAAGAGGGTGGCCGACGTCGGCTGCGGCAAAGGTCGATTCGGGCGCGTTATCAAGGAAAGGTATCCGACGGCGCGCGTGTGCGCGGTCGATATTGCCGAGGCGATGCTGGCACATGTCCCGCAGGGAATCGATCGCACGGCGGCGGCGATGACGGAGCTGCCTCTCGCGTCGGGCTCCTGCGATGGCGCGTACGCCACCGAATCTTTAGAACATGCGGTGGACATCCCGAAAGCGGTGGAAGAGTTATGCCGCATCGTCAAACCGGGCGGGCGGATCGCGATCATCGACAAGGACATCAAGGCCTGGGGACGCCTGGAAACGCCGGCCTGGGAACGCTGGTTCGGCCGCGCCGAACTGGAAAAATTGCTCGCACGCCATTGCGAAGCAGTATCCAGCCGTCCGATTTCCTATTGGGAAGAGATCGAGCCGGACGGATTGTTCCTGGCCTGGCTGGCGGTCAAGTAGCTACATTTTCACGTCGAACGACAAATCCTGAATCATCTTATCGAGCGCCGCCTGCGCGTTTTCGCTCTGCGATTCCAGTTGCTTGGTTTCTTTTCTCAGAGCCTCCAGCCGGTCCTCCTGTTCGTTGAGCTGCCGCGTGTAACGCTGAAGCAGCAGTTTTTCCTCCGCGCTTCCTTTCAGCGCTTTCATGTTCTCGCGAAGCCGCTGCTGATCGTCGTAAATTTTCGACGTCTCGTCATCGCGGCCGCTCTTCTGGTCGTCGAGATCGCTGACGACCGCTTTCTGCGCAAGAATTTTTCGCAGGGCATCCTCGATCCCCCTATCGATCGATTTCTGCCGTACAAAAAGATCGATCTGATCGCTGGTGACGGAGGTTAGGTGGTACGTGGCCTGGATGGGCCGGGCTTCTTCGACGGTTAGCGTCGCCGTCTCCTTCGATGCCACAGGAAGGCGGAATCGCATCCAGTCCGCCGTCGTTTCAAAGGGCTTGGCCTCGCTTCGCAGCTGGTAGCCGGCCCGCATCGGGTGCTCGACGATGGCCATTCGTGGCGAAGTGTCTTCATTGCGGAACGTGTACGTCTTTTTTTCGCGCACTTCGCTTTCCTGCGTCATGACGCCGCGCAACACTCGTACCCTGGTCACTCTTTCCTGCTCATTCGAATTCTTCGAACTGACGTTCAGCGCAAGATCCGTCGCGTAAGAAACCAGGCGTTTCTCGGCAGGCCGGATGGGATCGAAAATGCCCTCGCCGGCAAAGGTCTCCTCTTCGAGTACGCTGAAACTGCCGCCGTCGAGCGTCAGTCCGCTGGTGTTGGTGAGCCACAAAGCGCGCTGCGGCCGCGGCAGACCGGAGCGTTCATTCCAGACCGAAACTTTCTCGGCGGCTATGGAGGATTGAACGATGGGAAGCAGAGCCGACCGGTTTTTGGGAATCGTGATCGGATCCTTCAGCTTGTATTCGAAGAGATCGCCAAGCTCCTGCGCGCGCGCTGCCGGCTCCATGCTTGCTCGAGCCGAGTAGGTTCCACCACCGAACCCACCGCCAGAACCTGCAACTGGGGGTTTTTTCATCGTTTCCGAGGAGTTGCCCAGCGCCGCTCCACTTCCAAGGGCGCGACCAGCGGCGATGCCCGGATTGAACCGCATCATGGATGTGCTGGTGTTGACCGGCGGCGCCGCCGCATTGACCTCAACGGTCTGCGACATGCTGCCGACTTCCAAGCGGACATCGTTCTGCCCGTTTCGGACATTATTGACCCGCGCCGTCTGAAAGCCTGGCCGCTGCACCTCCAGGTTGACGGGCCCGTCCGGCAGCGCCTGAAATTCATAAATTCCGGCAGCGTTGGTCGTCGCCTCACCGGCCAGATTGCCCGAAGCGTCGTAAGCCCGAACCACCGCCCCGGGAACCGCAGCACCGCTTGCATCCGCCACAGTACCGTTCACTCGGGCCCCGGAAATGAGAGTCGACTCGTAGGTCTGCGGCGAAACCATCATGCTCTGCGGCATCGAAACCACCGGACGCCGCGAATAGTAGGGCTGCGAGAGATTTTCGACGAACGACTGCGGTGCGCCCGCCACCAGCGAAAGTTGAACGTTATCCCAATCCTGCCCGACAGTGTTATCGACAATCGCCCAACCCTGCAACAAAGGCCCTTGGCCGCCCTTCGGATTCAGGACGATGCGATACGTCGCTTTCCAAACCGGCACTTCGCTGATGTAGCTGACAAACAGGGATCGCTCGCCCGTTCCATCGGCCGAAATAATCATGTTCCGTACATCCGCATCCCGGCCCGATGCCACTAGATCGAGAAAACGATCGACCTTTCCCGCCAGGCCCTTTTCCAGAAGCCGCACGGAAAACGCCGGTGTCAACTCAGTCGTCCTCACGTCGCCCGCGTCGCTGATCAACGACAAATAGTCGACTTCGAGAGTCGTTCCGCCCGCGATGCGCGTTTTGCGCTCTACGCTCAGCAGACGTCCGGTTATGGTGGTGGCGCCGCTGCGGACCTCCAATCGCGCTCCGCGAAGTGCTCCTAGAAACTCGGTAAGGGAACTCTTGTCGCCGACGGGCAGATGCAAGTCGCCAAGCTGGCGATCGATCGGCGCGGCAGACCCGTAAGCGACGCCGGCGATGCGGCCTCCGCTTAGATCAAGGACTGTGAGCGATTTCAAAACGTCGTTAAGCTGGCCGGAGGTGAAGGAGATCGTGACGTCCTGTTTATCGTGCACCGGACCCAGGTGTTCGAAATAACCGACCCCGTTCTTGTAGAGAACGACGCGTTTAATCGGGAGAGGCGGGCCTTGCGCGAGCATAATCGCGCTTAAAACGCTGAATAGCGCGGTGCATTTCACCATAATTGACCTTAATTTACTGCGATATGATCTTTTCTTGCGTCAACCCTCGCAGCATCGATTCCCTCAACTTTTTTCAGGTCCCGCCACTCTTTATAGACTCCATTCTTGTCGCGATAGCCTACAATCGCTTCCGCTTCTTTCGCCGAAAAACCGACGCCAGAGACGATTTCTTCCGCCGTCGCCGTATTCACATTGATTCTTCCGAAATTCTTCGCCAGATAGGAGACGATCGCTTCAAATTCCTCGGCGGTCCCGTCGGCGCCACGCTCGCCCATTTTCGCGACCGTCTTTTTCCAGGCGTCTTTGGTCCGGTTTTCCACCGTCACGGTGTCCAGATCGTGGCAGCCCTGGCAGATTTTGAGAACTTCGGCCTTGCCTGGACTGTCCGGCAATTCCTGTGCGAGGCTCGCAAACAGAAGGATGAGGTGCATAGCTTTTATGACGCAGTACCCCTCACATTCTAGTACTTTCGTCCGTGCGGACTCGCGGCTTCGTACCAGCTGCTTTGTGATGTTATTCCTATTCCACCCCCTCGGGTAAGTTCCTAGAATCGAATTGCATGGAACCCGGAAACTATCTTCAATTGATCATGACCGTGGCGTTGATCGTCACCGCCGCGATTGTCGCCGTCATCTGCGATTTCTTGAAACGGAATAACGATCAGCTCCGGGAGATGAACATCGAGCTCCAAGTCCGCCAGGAGCATCTTCTGGTCCCCCGTCCCCCGAAATCGGAGAAAGCTTCCGCGCCCGCGCTGCCAGACCTGACCGCCCCGAAAGAGCATTCAATCGTGAGTATCGTGAGTAAAGACCGCAAGCGCACGGTCAACCGCGAAGCCCTGGCCGCCATGGAGCGCGGCGCAGCGGCGGCGGCCAAGCGCGCTCAGGTTGCGGCGCCGCTTCCCGAAGTAATCGTGGCGGCGAAGGTTTCGCCCGCGAAGAAAGACTGGGAATCGCTGATCAGCCGTAGCGCGCAAGGAAAAAACTCCGCGACGGCGCCTGCGTCTCTCCCTGCGGGATTTCAAGACGGATTTGTGCTCCACCAACTGGTCCAAAGCCGCCGGCCGGTCAGCGGACTGGTGGTTTCGATCGGCGTCCATGCGTCCAAGAACTCCGGCGAAAAGCTGCCCGATGCCGTATCGAAGCTGGTCGCGTCGCTGATCGGCCCCAACGATTTCGCGGCTCAGAGTGGCGACGACGAATTCCTGCTGATCTATCCGCAGGAGCAAGGTGCATCCGCGCAGCGCCGCCTCAGCCAGATCGCCCGGCAATTATGGGATTTCCAACTCCGGTCGCTGGGCTCATTCCAGATTCTGTTTAGCTGGGGAGGTGTCGAGGTGCACAGCGAATCCATCGAAGAGGCCATCGCCTCCGCCAGCGAGCGCATGCAGGAAACCAAGCGCGGCCGCAAGCTGCTGACCATGGAATCGCCAGTGACGGAGCAAGCCACGGCGCTGCGAAAAGCCGTATAGCCGTGGCCATCGGGAGCATCCATGGGCCGACGGCCCGCTCAGAGAGATAAAGCTGGGCTTGTGAGGCTGCCAGTGGAAGCCGGACCGGGGGTTGGCGCGGAAGGGTGTCCGCCCACCAGACTCGAACCGGCAAAATTGCATTTCGACTGAGCGTCCATGGGACGATGGCCCACGCGCGAACCATCAAAAATGGCTTCTGTCGGGTGCGGCGGCCAATTTTGGCGGCAGCCGCCGTTCATAGCGACGCAGAAGGTTTGCTTTGTATTTTCGACGCAGCGGACAGGTCACGGCTGCTTCGGTTGCAGCGTCAGCGGTTCCGCTTCCTTCTTCGCGCCGGGATGGAAAATCTTCCCGACCGCTTTGAAAAAACGGTTGCCCTTCGCGGACTTGTCGCTTGCGTCGTCGGGCGGAATCGGCGCGACGGCGGGCTGCGCGGGAGGGCGGTTCGGATCGGACTCTATCAAGCTCTTATAACCCACCGCTTGTTTCGGCGTTAGCGGTTTCGCGTCCACGGGCTCTTCGGCGGGCGCGGCCGGCAATGCGACCGCTTCGGAGGACTCGAACTCCCTTCCAGACGGAGCCGGCGCACGGCGCGCCCGGGCTGCCGTGGTTGCTATCGGAGGCGGAGGTGGCACTTCTTGATCCTTCGCTCGCACCGCCCGCTTGACGACAGGCTTTCCATCCACGGGAGGCGGTTCCGGAACAACCAGGGGATGCACTTCTGAGGAGGTCTCCGCGGCGGGCGCCGCTTCGGCCGGCGATTCCGGCGGCGGTGCGGCTTCCGCGGCGTCCGGCGCAGCGCTTTGCACATCGGACGGTGCGCGCAGCATGCGGTAGGCGGCTACGCAAACCAATATCGCTGCGAAGACGATCGCGAATAATCGCACGCCCCGGAGGATATCTTCGCGAAAACGCAAGCTGATTTCTCCCTCACGAGAATCATCGGCCATTCCAGCTCTCAGGTCTATAAGCCTGCCCGACTAATTTCTCCTGAGAAGTAGTAGGGCAAACGCCTTAGTCCTCCAGGGCAGGTTCGAACACCTCTTCGCCGCGTGGACGCAAGTCGTTATTGCGCATCAGGATACGCGCACATGTGTTCCACCGCAGCAAGGCGTCGTCATTGCCTTCCGGACGCAGTTCTTCGGCCTGTTCGTAGTGCCCCATCGCCTCGCGTAGGGTTTCATAAGCGATAAACCCGACCCCGGGCGAGCCTTTGCGCATCAGGGATTCGGCCCATCGCTCACTAATAATCCCGGCGTAGTACGCCCGCTCATAGCCGCCCTTTAGCTTAGCCTGCACCTCGCGCGCCTGCGCCGCCGTCACGCCTTTGCCGAACTGATCGGTGAGGGACAACAACAGCATGACCAGTGCGAGATCGTGCTCCGGCTCAATACGTAAAATATCGCGGCAAATGCTCTCGGCCTGCCACGGTTCATTGAGGAGCCGATAGCGCTCCGCTTTCGCCAGCGCAACGGGGACGGCTTCGGGGGAGATGGGCTTGAGCTCGAACATGCGACCAATATACAGCAGAATTGGACGATTCACGCAAAGGCGCAAAGCTCGCAAAGTTTTTTAGTTTTCTTTGCGACTTCGCGCCTTTGCTTGTGAAATGTTTAGCTAAAAACTCGAAAAAGCCTTCTAAGTGGATCGTAAAACTCATCGACCACGCGTTCCTTCAGCGGAATAATCGCGTTGTCCGTGATCTTGATCTCCTCCGGACACACCTTCGTGCAGCACTTCGTAATGTTGCAGAATCCGATGCCGCCCGAATCCTTCAGATCCCCTAGCCGGTCTTCGATATCCATGGGATTCATTTCGAGCGCGGCGGTGTACAACAGAAACCGCGGCCCGATAAATTCGTCGTGCAGATCATGATCGCGCAGCACATGGCACACGTCCTGGCAAAGGAAGCATTCTATGCACTTGCGGAACTCCTGCACACGGTCGATATCGGCCTGCTGCATGCGCCAGGTGCCGTCGGGTTCCGCGGGCTTCGGCTTGAATTTTTTGATCCGCTCTTTCACCCGGTAATTCCAGGAAACATCCGTCACCAGATCTTTGATCTTCGGGAAGGTGTGCATCGGCTCGACCGTAATCGGCTCGGCGAGATTAATCTCACTCAGCCGCGTCATGCACATCAATCTCGGACGGCCGTTGATTTCGGCCGAACACGATCCGCACTTCCCCGCCTTGCAATTCCAGCGCACCGCCATATCGTTGGCTTGCATCGCCTGAATCCGATGCACCGCGTCGAGCACCACCATCCCGGCCTCGACCTCGGTCTGGTAGTCTTTGAATTCCCCGCCCGATGCATCGCCGCGCCAGATTTTAAACGTCGCCGTGGCCATTATTTGTTCTCCTCGATGACCAACTTCTGTTCCTCGGTCAACGGTTTTACGGGCGCTCGTTCCACCTTGGGCTCTCCATCCGGGCCTTTCGTGACCCGGATATTATATTTAGCCCAGTCCTCGCTCTTGTCCGGAAAATCGTCGCGGAAATGCGCGCCGCGGCTCTCTTTCCGCTCGATCGCCGCGCGCGTGATCACCTCGGAAACCGTCAGCAGATTATCCAGGTCGAGCGCCGTATGCCACCCGCCGTTATATTCGCGATTGCCAAAAATCCCCGCCTTCGCGGCGCGCGCTTTCAATCTCGCGATCTCTCCCAGCGCGCTCTCCATCTCCGATTCCACGCGCACGATACCCACCAGGTCCTGCATCATTTCCTGTAACTCATGCTGCACAGCGAACGGATTCTCGCCCGCCGCGCCGCGATCGAATGGCTCCAGGGCTTTCTTCGCGGCCTCGTCCACGAACGCCTGATCGATCTTTCCCGCGCCGTGTTCTCTCGCGAACTTCGCCGCGTACTCGCCGGCGCGCCTGCCGAACACCACCAGGTCCGACAACGAATTTCCACCCAGCCGGTTCGCGCCATGCAATCCCGCGCCGCATTCTCCCGCCGCGAACAATCCCGGCACAGACGACATCTGCGAATCCGCGTCCACTTCCACGCCGCCCATCATGTAATGCGTGGTCGGCCCGATCTCCATCGGCTCCTTCGTAATATCGATGTCGGCAAGCTGCTTGAACTGGTGATACATGCTCGGCAGCTTCTTTTTAATGTGCTCCGCTGCGTTGGGAAGTTTTTCCTTGATCCAGGAAATATCGAGAAACACGCCTCCATGCGGGCTCCCTCGACCCTCCTTCACCTCGCGCCGGATGCATCGCGCCACGTGATCGCGGGTCAGCAATTCCGGAGGCCTCCGGGCGCTCTTGTCGCCCTGCGTATAGCGCCAGCCTTCTTCTTCGGTATCCGCGGTTTGGGTTTTGTAATTGGCCGGAATATCGTCGAACATGAAGCGCTTGCCGTCTTTATTCCGCAGCACGCCGCCTTCGCCGCGCACGCCTTCCGTGACCAGAATTCCCTTCACGCTGGGAGGCCAAACCATGCCGGTTGGATGGAACTGGACAAACTCCATATCCATCAGAGCCGCGCCCGCGTGATACGCGAGCGAATGCCCGTCGCCCGTATACTCCCAACTATTCGAAGTGATTTGAAACGCGCGCCCGATCCCTCCGGTCGCCAATACCACCGCTTTGGCGTGGAAGACGCGGAAGCGTCCACGCTCCCGGTCGTAAGCGAACGCGCCCACGCACCGGTCGCCGTCTTTCAACAGCGTCAGGATGGTGGTCTCCATGTGAAAATCGATACCCTGATGAATCCCGTGATCCTGTAACGTGCGGATCATTTCGAGACCGGTGCGATCGCCCACGTGCGCCAGCCGCGGATAACGATGGCCTCCGAAATTGCGCTGCAAAATGCGCCCGTCTTTCGTGCGGTCGAAGACCGCGCCCCAGGCTTCCAGTTCCCGAACCCGCGCCGGAGCCTCCTTCGCGTGCAGTTCCGCCATCCGCGGATTATTCAGATACTGCCCACCGCGCATCGTGTCGGCAAAGTGGACGCGCCAGCTATCGCGATCGTCGACATTGCCCATCGCGGCGGCCATGCCTCCCTCGGCCATGACGGTATGCGCCTTGCCCAGCAGCGACTTGGTCACGACGCCGACCTTGACGCCCGCGGCGGAGGCTTCGATGGCGGCTCTGAGTCCCGCGCCGCCCGCGCCTACGATGAGGACGTCGAATTGGTGAATCTGATATTCGGCCACTAAATGATTCTCCAATCCGTAATTACGCCCATTGAGCAGAGCCGTATATAGACGTCGGTGAAGCCGACCCAGAACAGGCTGAACCAGGCCCACATCATGTGCTTGCGATTCAGACACGATACGCAGTCGTAAGTCTTCACGCGCATCGGCGATTTCGACATCTCATCGATTCGTCCGCCGACGAGATGCCGCAGCGAATGACATCCCAGCGTGTAGCACCCCAGAAGAATCGGGTTGATGATCATGACGATGGTCCCGACTCCGATCCCGAAGTGTCCGTCGAAATTCATCGCTTTGATCGCATCCCAGGAGAGGATCACGATGAAAATGAGCGCCAGATAGAGGAAATACCGATGCACGTTCTGGAGGATCAGAGGGAAAGACCGTTCGCCCCAGTACGATTTCCGAGGCTCGCCCACCGCGCACGAGGGAGGGTCGGCCCAAAAAGCCTTGTAGTACGCTCCGCGATAGTAATAGCAGGTAAACCGGAATCCGCCGGGAGCCCACAAAATCAGCATCGCCGCCGAAAAAGGCACGAAAGCCGGCCACCATCCGGGCTTGTCCGTCATCAATAGTGGTGAATAGAAAGGAGAGAGGTAAGGTCCGAAGGTGTAGTGGGCATTTTGCAGCGCGGCCCAGGTGGAATAGACGATGAACGCGGAGAAGCCGAGAAAAACCAGTAGAGGCTCAATCCACCAGTTGTCCTTTCGCGACGTGCGGCCGAAACCGCCGTTTTGAAGGGGAACATCGATCGAGGACATTCTTAAAACGCTCCTTCGAAACCAAAAATTGGCGAAGCGTTAAGGATAGCGTTCAAAGGGTCATGAATTCAAGGACAAGTGGCAGAGTGAGCAAAAACCCAAGAGATCTATGCCAAAGGGCAAGGAGGAGGAAAAGTCGTCGTATCTCGTTAATCTGCAACAGCTTGGACATAAAACCGTTTAATGTTCCGAGATCCCCGTCCAATGCACACGGGAACAGTTCGCTTCATTAATGTAGCTTCACCGGACACCGTCTCTTATACTGTCACTTCGTAGCCCGTAATCCAATCTATACCTGGAGATCGCACTTTGACTAAGCCGATCAAGCACGTTGAAAAAGCAATCGCCGTCGGCGCCAACGCCGCCTGGTTCTTCTTTAACAAGTTCAACTCGATCAACCGCAACCCGTCTTTCACGCCGAAATGGTCGGACAAGCCGCTCCTGAAGAGCTGGGAGAAGCAGAAGCCGAAGCTCGGCTGGCCCCGCGAGACCGATTCGCTCTGCCCGAAGTGCGTCCCCGATATCCGCAATAAGATCATCAACGGGGAACTGCCGGTGGAAATTCTCAAGAACGAGAAGGCCGGCGAAATCAAAGCCAAAATCATCGAAAAAGACGGCAAGATCGTCATGGTCAAGGAATGTGCCATCCATGGCAAGTTCGAAGACGTCATGTCCACCGATCCGGCCTTCTTCAAGCATCTGGAAGACGTGTTCCCGGGCCGCGACATCCGCGCCCATAACGACGAAAAATTGCACGACCACGGGTCGTCTACGGTTACGCATGGACGCGGATCAGTTCTTACGATCGATCTGACCAACCGCTGCAACATGATGTGCGATCCCTGCTTCATGGACGCCAATCAGGTCGGTTTCGTGCATGAGCTGAGCTGGGAAGAAATCAAGACGATGCTCGACAACGCCTTGACCATCAAGCCGCGCCGCCAGCTTTCGGTGCAGTTCTCCGGCGGCGAGCCGACGTTGTCGCCGTACTTCCTGGACGCCGTCCGCTATTGCCGAAAGATCGGCTATCAGAGCGTGCAGGCCGCGACCAACGGCATCGAGTTTGCGAAAAAACCGGAGTTCGCCAAAGCGGCCGCTGAAGCGGGTTTGCGCTATGCCTATCTCCAGTTCGATGGGATCGGCAACGAAGCCAATTCGCACCGCGCCGTCGGCAACCTGTTCGATGTGAAACTCCGCGCGATTGAGAATCTCTATAGCGCCGGTGTGGACATCGTCCCGGTGATTACGCTGATCAACGGCGTGAATAACGAACAGGTGGGAGCGGTGGTCCGCTTCGCACTCGACAATCCGAAGAAGATTCCGTTCTTGAGCTTCCAGCCGGTATCGTTCACCGGCCGCGATGAAGCGATCACCGACGAGCGACGCCACGCACAGCGCTACACGCTGGCGAATCTGGCGCACGACGTGAAGAACCAAACCGGCCTGGGAGAGCCCGTCCGCGACTGGTTCCCGATCAGCTTCATGAGCACCTTCTCCGACTTCGCGGATCTGGTCCACGGGCCGAACGCGGATTGGGGACAACTGAGCTGCGGCTGCCACCCGAACTGCGGCGTCGGCATGGCCGTGATGTGCGACAAGGAAACCAAGGAATATCGTCCGGTGACGGCGTTTCTGAACGCGGACCGGCTGGCGCGCGACGTCGCCGCCATCAACGATGCGGCTCGCGGCAAGCGCCTGTCGGTCATCGGCGTGTCGCTCGCGCTGCTCCGCAACTACAATCCTTATGAAGCTCCCACGCACTTCCGTCTGAGCGACCTGATCGCCAAATTCGACAAGTGCTTCGGCATGTCGAAGAAATCGCAGACCGGGGCCTACGGCAAAGTGACGGGCGACCGCACCAAGGCCGACATCGACAAGCGCCGCGCGGACCGCTGGAACTTCCTGTTCATCGCCGGCATGTGGTTCCAGGATCTGTTCAACTACGATTTCCGCCGCACCGAACAGTGCATCATCCCGTACGCCACGCAGGAAGGCGAAATTTCCTTCTGCGCGTATAACACCGGCGTGGGTTGGAGAAACATCGTCGAAAAAATGCACATGACGGCGACGCTGACCAAGTGGTACGAAGAAAAAGGACGCCACGAAATCATCGCCGGCGGAAAAAAGGTCAACCTGGTTTCGAGCGAACACTCCCTGGTCCTGCGCGCCGACGACGTAAACCGCGAGCGTCAGCATGATCTGGACGATAAAGGCATCGCCAAGACCGCCCGCGAAGAGAAAACCCGCGCCCGCGACGCGAAGATGAAGGAAGACGCGAAGAACGCGGAGATGATGAAGATGTACCGCGAGCACGTGCTGGGCGAAAAGCCGGTAGAAGGCGGCATCGTCCCGCTGAGCGCCATCGCGCCGGCACCGTCGAAGGTAAAGAAGGAAGAAGAAGTCGGCTCTTTCGGCGATTAATCAGCTTCGAGTTTTAAGAGAAGCCTCCCAGCCTTCGGGCTCGGGAGGCTTTTTGTTTTGTCCCGATGAACATGGATGAGCGGCTGCGCCTACTGCAATTCCAAGCTCCACGGCTGCCGCTATTTCTTTTTCACGTTCTTCGCGATCCAAATCGCCAATGCTTGCTCATTCACCGTGCCCGCTGCGACCGCGAGCATTGTATCGATGGCGTCCACCTGAGATGCCGTCAGGCGGTATCCATTGATAGCGAGAAACAAACCAATCGACAGGAAAGCAGCGCGCTTGTTACCGTCCAGGAAGGCGTGATTTTTTGCGATCCCATAGCCATAGGAGGCCGCGAGCTCGGAAATCGTGGCGGTCTGATTGTACGCTTGGATATTCCTAGGGCGCGCCAGAGCGGACTCCAGAAGACCTTCGTCGCGCAGCCCCCTCGGCCCTCCAAACTCCGCGAGGCTTTCTTCATGCAGCAGCAGCAAGGCCTTCTTGCTGATCCACTTGGCCTCAGCGTTCACTTCGCAAGCACTTTGAACGTATCGCGATACTCTTTGATGAACTCACGGCCCGCCACGAGCTGCTCCTCGATCGCCGGATCATAAGGCGTAATCAGGTAGCCTTCCGCCGTTTCGATCGCGTAAAGCGTATCGCCCTTTTCCACTTTCATTCGGGCGAGCATCTCTTTGGGAACAATAGCCCCTATGGAGGTCCCGATCCTGGTCAACTTGAGTGAGGTGGCCATACCTATAAACATTATAATACCGATGCCGATCAAGTCACCTCAACTCCCCCACCAAAATCTCCGCGATCTTCGAAATCAAAATCAAACCTTCGTTATCCGATGTCCAGTCGATCTTCGGCACATCCTCGCACGTAATCGCCATCGCGATCCGGTTGCCTTTCGCGTATACAATCCCCACATCGCTTCTCAAATGATCCAGCGCGCCCGCCTTATTCGCCACCACCAAATCCCCCGTTCGCCGAGCGATTCCGTTGGTATCCCTCTGCCGCTTCAGGACTTTCAAAATCTCCTTCGACGCCTCCGGACTCACAATCTCGCCTTTTTCAAGCCTTTCAAGAATCGACACCATCTCGCGAGGCGTCGACGATCCCAGCCCATACTTCTGATTCGCCGGGTCGAGTCCCGCTTTACTGAACCCGCTCGGACTCTTCAAATCCGCCCCATCGCCCCGAACCTTGCGCATCGACCGCGTGCCTTTAAGGCCCAGCTTATCCATATACCCGTTCACGTAATCCGCGGTCACCTGGTCGAGCACCAGGTTGGTCGCCGTGTTATCGCTCAGCACGATCATCAGGTGCGCCACGTCCACCAAGGGCAGCCTCACGCCGTCGGAAAATTCGCCCAATATCCCCGACCCCGAAACTTTGTCCGCATCATGCAGCGTCACCACGTCGGTCCATTTCCAGCGGCCTTCCTTCACTCCTTCGAACGTCGCGCACAGGATCGGCAGCTTGATCGTGCTCGCCGTCCGGACCCGGTCATCCGGCCGCAAGGCATAGGTCGCCCGGGTGTCGAGATTCTTTGCAAAAATGGATACAGTGCCGCTAAATCCGGCGGTAACGGCGGAAATTTTGTCTCCCAGCTTTTTTTCTGAAAAAGGCTGGGCCGCGTGGGCTACGGTCAGTGTTAGAAGAAGAAGGAGAGGCCTGAACATGCGAACTATCGTAGCGTTTCTCCTTACGACGCTTCTCGGACTCGCACAAGTTGCGCGCCGGCCACCTGACCTCCGCCTCGAAAACGCCCCCGAGATCGAGCGTCAGGAAAAACGAATCGCCGATCATCCCGATAACATTCAGGAGCGCATGGCGCTTCTCAATCTGCTATTTAACCGGGCCGTGGGCCTCTCCCCGGAAAAAGTGCACGAGATGCGCCGCCTTCATATTCTCTGGCTGATCGAGCACCATCCCGACACTCCCAACATTTTCGAGCAGGCTCAATTGCTGCTATCCCCGCGCGGACGTCTCGCCGATGCCGCAGGTTCCGCGGAGGCTGTTGGCCTGTGGCTGGAACTCGCGAAGAAGCCCGATGCGAAGCCAGCCGTCATCGCGAATGCGGCCATCTACCTTTCCATGCTCGACCTGCCCTCGGCGCTGGCGCTGGTCGAAAAATATCAAGACGAACCGGTGCTCTCCCGCGCCCGCGGATACGTTGATGGAGCCGCCATGCTGGGCCTCTCCGGCATCGGCCAGTTCTCCCAATTCAGCACTTTACCCGCGATTCGCAATTCCGCCGAAGCCAAAGCCGCGCGCCAGGAAATCGACAGCTCGACCACCCCGTATTTGGTAGGAAAAGCCGGCAGCATCCTCTCGCGCGGACAGATTGAAAATCCGCTCGAAGTGACGTTCGGCGATGACGATGTTCCCACGCTCGGCGAGCGCTGGCTGCGGCGCGCTATCGAGCTCGCGCCTCCAGGCGATGAATGGAAGCCGGCCCTCGGCCAGGCTCTGCAAGCCAAATCCAATCGCACTCTCGATCCGAAGGAAAAAGTCCGCGTCCTCACCGAGGCCGCTTCTCTAGTGCCGGATCCGGCAAAGCCAGGCATCCTTACCAATCTGATCGCCGCCGAGTTCGATGCCGGAGACGACCAAGCAGCCGAACGCGACGCCGGACAAGTGCTGGCGAGCGCGCCTAAAAACGCCAACGCGTACAACGCCGCGCAAACCATTTTGGGCCGCATCGCTGCCTCGAAGGGCGACCTTAATGAGGCTAAAGCGCGCTTAATTGCTTCGATAACGATGCCTGCGAGCCTTAAAAACGCCAATTTCGAACCGAATATGACGCTCGCGCAGGATCTCTATGACGCCGGCCAAAAAGACGCGGTCCTCGAATTTCTCGAAGCCTCCCGCATCGTCTGGAAAGGCGAGCGGGGCCGCATCGATCGCATGATCAGTTTTGTCAAAAAAGCTCCTTCCGTGGATTTGGTGCAGCTATCGCGGCAGCTTCCCGGCGCCGAAGTGCTCCGACGTCCCGCTCCGGCTTTTGAGGCCAAGGACTTGGAAGGCAATTCCTGGACGCGCGAACAGCTCGACGGAAAAGTAGTCGCGCTCGAATTTGGAACCGCGCCGCTGGCTGAGAAAGTTTGGAAGGATTACGCCGCCCGTGGAGCTATCCTGCTGCAAATTAAGGATGACGACACCAAGCGCCGCTTCGAAGTTCTCACCAACCCGACGCTGGTGGTGATCGATCGTCAGGGCAATGTATCCGGCTTCCGCTCCGGCGATGCGACCGAGTCGGATTGGCGGGCCGAATTTGAGAGCGGTTTCGGGCGCGGAGCGAATCCGCCGCTCACTCTGCCCGCGCCGAAGCAGGGAGAAACGGCCGAAAACGGGCGAGTTTTCTGGGAGCCGGTCGACGGCGCCGAGTCTTACCTGGTCGAATGGGATTCCCGCGAGGACAATGGATGGGTTTTCGACCGCGACCATACAGTGCGCGTGATCCCCACGCGCGATACTTCCGTGGTGCTTGATTTAAAAGGCTTTACGCGAGTCCGCTGGCGGGTTTACGCGGTGCCCAGGTCAGGCCAACCCGGCAGTGCTTCGCCTTGGCGCGAACTTGACGGAATTCCCCTTACAAAAATTTACAAATAGCGATTTGTTCTGATTAACGCCGTTAAGTGCATGTCAGGCGTTATCTTGCGTGTTTCGCGTAAGAATCGGCGCGGTTTTGCGTCTCAAAAGAGACGGAACGAAAAACGCTCAAATCGTCGTATATTAGTGAAGTACTGGAGGATTCTCGTGATGCGTGTTGTGTTTGCCAGCCTGGCTCTTTCCGCGGTTGCGTTTGCGGCCCCGGCGCCCACCTTTTATAAGGACGTTCTCCCCGTTCTTGAGAATAACTGCCAGGGATGCCATCGACCCGGCGAGCCCGGACCCATGTCATTCATGAGCTATGACAGCACCCGTCCATGGGCGAAAGCTATTAAGCAGGTGGTGGTTAGCAAGAAAATGCCGCCGTGGTTCGCGGATCCGGCACACGGGAAATTCTCGAACGACCGTAGTTTGTCGGCGGCCGACATCAACACGCTGGTTTCGTGGGTCGATAACGGCGCCAAGGCGGGCGATCCGAAAGACGCTCCGAAGCCGATCGCGTTCACCGAAGGCTGGGTGATCGGTCAACCGGACAAAGTGTTCGAAATTCCGACCGCGTTTGACGTGCCCACCTCCGGCACCATCGATTATCAGTATGTGATCATGCATACCGGATTTACCGAAGACAAGTATGTGCAGTTCGCCGAGGCGCGGCCCAGCGATCGCGAGCATTGCCACCATATCCTCGCGTTTGTTCGCGAGCCCGGCAACCCGTGGTTAAAGGACGGTCCGATCGGCGTGGCCTTTGTTCCCTCCAAAGACGGGAAAGGCGAAGGCGGCGGCGGATTCGGCGACAACATCGCCGGCTACGCGCCGGGTATGATCGCGCCGATGCTCAAGCCGGGACAGGCCAAGCTGATCAAGGCCGGCAGCGACCTGGTATTCCAGTTGCACTACACGACCAATGGCAAAACTGGTTCCGACAAAACCCGTTTAGGTCTCGTCTTCTCGAAGACGCAGCCGACGGAGCGCATCGTGTCCCTGGCGGCCATGAATCCGAAGTTCGCGATCCCTGCGGGCGATGCTAATTATCGCGTCGATTCGAAGATCGTGTTGCAGGAAGATTCGACTCTGACCATGCTGCTGCCCCACATGCACCTGCGGGGCAAGGATTTTGAATACCGCGTCGTCTATCCGGATGGCACCAAGGAAGTCCTCCTCGACGTACCGCATTATAGCTTCAGTTGGCAGCTTTCCTATTTCTTAGCCGAGCCGAAGAAGCTGCCTGCCGGCACCACCATCGAGTGCACCGCGCACTTCGACAATTCAGCGAACAATCCGGCGAACCCCGATCCCTCTAAGGAAGTTCACTACGGCGAACAGAGCTGGGATGAGATGATGTTCGGCTTTTTCGATGTCGCAATTCCTTTCGATAAGAACCCCATCGATTTGATGCGGCCGAAGAAGGGGAAGACGAACACGGGCGCAGTCGAGTAAGTATTTCCTTGTGAGGTCTACCCGCTCCCGCATCGGAGCGGGTAGACCGGATAATTTTGGGAGAAGCATGCTAACGCGTTTCGTAGTACCTGTTCTATTCCTGTCTCTGAATACCTTCGCGGCCGTGACCTTTCACAAAGACGTCGAGCCGATTCTTCAAAGAAGCTGCCAGGAATGCCATCGTCCGGGCGAGATCGCGCCCATGGCGTTCCTGAGCTACGAACAGGTCCGCCCTTACGCGAAAGCCATCAAGGCCGACGTGCTGCAACACAAAATGCCTCCGTGGCCGGCCGATCCGCATTTTCTAAAATTTTCGAACGACCGTTCTCTCACGCCCGACGAAACCAAGATCCTGGCCGAATGGGCCGATACAGGAGCCAAGGAAGGCGACAAATCCGACGCGCCCGCTCCGCGCAAATGGACGGAGGGTTGGAATATCTCCAAACCCGATCTGATCCTTAAAATGCCGAATGCGTTCGAAGTTCCGGCGAAGGGCGAAATCGAATATCAGTACATCGTGGTCCCTTCCGGATTCACGGAGGACCGCTGGGTGCGAGAGGTGGAAGTGCGACCCTCCGACCGGACCGTGGTCCATCACGCCGTGGTTTATCTCCGCGAGCCGGGATCGAAATGGATGGCCGACGCGAAACCGGGCGTTGCCTATGTTCCTCCGAATCTGACTCCGGCGAGCCGGTTTGGAAATGTGCTCGGCGCTCAAAACGACGTGCTGACTGTCTATACTCCCGGGATGGTTCCCGACATTTATAAACCGGGCCAAGCGAAACAGGTCCGGGCCGGCACGGATTTCGTGATCCAGATGCACTATACCGCCAGCGGAAAAGACGCCAGAGATCAGACCAGCATCGGCGTGGTCTTTGCCAAAGAAGAGCCCACCGAACGCATCATCACCACCGCGGCCGTGAACAATCGCTTTACCATCCCTGCCGGGGATGGCGATTTCAAAGCCGAAGCCGTCAACCCGGTCAACAATCCGATGACCCTGCTCAGCCTGTTCCCGCACATGCACCTGCGCGGCAAGGCTTTCCAGTACGATCTGATTTATCCGACCGGCGAGACCAAGACCATCCTGCGCGTGGACCATTGGAGCCTCAACTGGCAGCTTTCTTACAAACTCGCCGAGCCCATCGAACTGACGCCCGGCATGAAAGTGAAAGCAACCGCTTGGTGGGACAATTCCGCGAATAACCCTTCCAATCCCGATCCGTCCAAGGAAGTGAAGTGGGGCGACCAGAGCTGGGAAGAAATGCTGGTCGGCTTCTACGACGTGGCCGTGAATCCGAAGATCACCAACAAGACCATTTATAAGAAGATGGAGTAATCTTGCGCAGGGTTGTATCGTTCTTCGTGGCGCTTGGCATCGTCCAGGCCCACGACATTATCACCACGAAGATCACCTTTTCAAAAGAGATCTCCAGGCTGATCTATAAACGCTGCGCAACTTGCCATCGCGAGGGAGGCTCCGCGTTTTCCCTGATGACCTACGATCAGGCGCGCCCGTGGGCCAAGGCCATCAAGGAAGAAGTGCTGGAGCGCCGCATGCCTCCGTGGGAAGCAGTGAAAGGCTTCGGCGAATTTCGGGAGGATCGCGGCCTGACGCAGGAAGAACTGGAAACGATCTCCGCCTGGGTGGAAGGAGGCGCTCCCGAAGGCGAGCCGAAATATCTCCCCTCCCTGCCGAAGCTCATAGACTGGCAGGACCCCATGGCGCCTAAGCATTCCGCGGAAATCATCCTCGCCGACGGCGCGAAGATCGCCTCGGCGTCGAAAGTGGTCGCGATTCGCACGCAGAGCCTCAAAGCCGGCGCGAGCGTGCAAATCGTCGCGGTACGCCCCGACTCCTCGGTCGAGCCTCTGCTGTGGATTTACAAATACAATCCCGCATTTCACCGGACCTACTATTATGTCGAGCCGATCGCGCTGCCTGCTGGAACGAGAATCGAAATGAGCCCACCCAGTGCGGGCACGGTCGGATTGTTCGTCAAACAGACGGCTACCGCGCATCGGTAAGCTCACAGGCTAAAGCCTGTGCCACCACGGAACAATCAGCAGGAGTATGTGTTTCCAGGTGGCACAGACTTCAGTCTGTGTGTCTTCAGTATGTGTGCTTCGGGTGGCACGGCTTTAGTCTGTGTCTTACAGCGATCTCAAGAAATTCAAAATTGCCTGCTGATCGCTGTTGCTCAGATTGTTGAAATTTTGCACTACTTGATTCGCTTCCGAAGCGGGGAACTGCGAATTCGCATTGCTCGCGTGATCCGCGATTACTTTCATCAGGTCCGTTTCTCTCCCGTCGTGCAGAAAGAACAGCCTCTGCCCAATCCCCCATAAAGGCGCGCTGCGGAACTGATCCCCTGCCGCCAACCCCTGGCTGATGTGATCCGCCAATCCCGGCCCCATATGATGCAGCGCAAAATCGGAGTATGGATGAATGGTCTGGTTCGCGAGCCCAGGAAACGGACTCGCCCCCGTCTGCAACGCCGGTGTATGACAGTTCGCGCATCCTATGTTGACGAACTGATTGGAGCCTTCGACCGCGGTGTTATCCGCCGCCGCGGCGACTGCGCGCGTGGGCGCGGCTAAGAACCGCATGAAGTTCGCGAAGTTCGTAATATCGTCGAAGACCTTCTGATCCACCAGTCCTCCGATGTTCCAATAGCTGTTGGCCGGCGCGAGCGGCGAACAATCCGGAGTCTCATCGCGCTCCGTGTTGAACAGCAGATTCGTGATCCCCATCTCCACGTTGTAAGCTTCACCAGAGAACATCAACAGACTCTTATTCTGCGCCTTCCATCCGAAGCGAGTCACCGTGCCGTCGTTCCCATTGCGATTCAGAGTGCCCGCAATCCCCAGCCGCTGGCTCGCGCTCTGCGCCACGTTTTGAATCAGCGTCGTATCCTGAATCGCCTCGATCAGCCCCAGCCCGAAGGTCGGCGTAGGGATGCGGTAGATGATGTTGGAACTGTTCGAAAAATCCGGCTGCTGAAGATTGCATCCCTGCGGCGTATCGGACCGTCCGGCGATGGTGAACAGATCGTGCACGCCTCCATCCGGCGTTCCATCCGGATTGCTGATGAAGCGCACCTCCCGAACCGGCCCTTTGGCCGTGATAAACGAGGGCAACCGGTTTTGCGAATTCGCGAACGCGACTTGGGGATTGGAAGCCGGGCTCGATCCGCCGATCGCGGGCTGAAAGTGGCACGACGAACAGGAAGTGGAATTGAATCGAGGTCCCAAGCCCCCTGTGGGAACATCTTCCACCTCCTGAAAATTGGCCTGCCCCGTCGTGAACACGGCTTGCAGCGCAGGGGTCAGGCCGGAAATCGGCCCGCCCGCTGCCGGCGTTCCTCCGCGTGGACCCGGATCCTGGACCTGGCTTCGCGTGGGCAACTGCGTCGTAGGCTCCGTCGTCTGACCTGCTGCGTACGCCGCCGCCAGCGCAATCATGGCGAAATATCTCTTCAATAACCGCATGGAATGGCTCCTTATTTCGGTCGCGCATTTCTGCGCGAGCTTCGGCTGTGGGTAACGATGGAGGAATTGCATTCGACCGGAGCGCAGGTATAATGGGGCTGTGTAGGGTACCACTTACCTGGTATTCCGGAATGCGGCCCTCGTCCATCGGGTGGGGGCCGCGTTCAAATTTGCGGAAATTTTCTTAGGCGAGTATCGTTCGATCGAGCGCGAATTTCATTCCTGCCTCCAATAATTGCAAGTCAGGTTGACCCCCCGTCCGACGCCAACTTGGTTTCGAGTCTATCACCATAACGGCTGGAAATCGCCTTTAAGAATGTAAACTTCCCCTTCCGAACATTGCGGCGCCTGCACGCGTCACGTAGGAAGAATAGACGGAATGGAGATATTTTGGAAGCGATTAAGTACTTTTTTAGGTGAGTACTATGTATTAACTGATAATACCCTTGCGAACCGCGTATAAAATCAACTCCGGCACGCTGTGCAGATTTAATTTCTGAAGTATATGAGTCCGATGCGTTTCCACGGTATACAAACTCAGATTCAGTAAATTCGCGACTTCTTTATTGCTCTTGCCCTCCGCCACCAGTTGCAGCACCTCGCGCTCCCGCGTCGTCAGCAGCTCGTACGTATCTTCCGCGCCCATCTCTTCGAGCTGGTGCATATAATCCTCTTTGAGCAGCTTCCGCACCATGGGACTGAAAAAGGATTTTCCCTCCGTAATAGCGTGAATCGCCGAGATCAAATCGGATTCCGCGGAATCTTTTAATAAATACGCGCGCGCCCCCGCCTTGAGCGACCGGATCACGTAGCTCTCATCGCTATGCATGCTGAGAATCACCACCGCAGTCTGCGGCGCGCGATTCACGATCTGCCGCGCAGCCTCGACGCCGTTCAAATGAGGCATCGCGATATCCATCACCACCACGTCCGGCTTTTCCGCCGCCGCCATATCGACAGCCTGCCTTCCATCCGCAGCCTCGCCCACGACGACAAGATTCGGCTGTCGCTCCAGCAGCAGCCGCAGCCCGCTGCGCATCACAGTATGATCGTCCGCAAGTAAGATTCGAATCGGCATCAGCTCGCCACCGGCAACTCCACTTCAACCTTCGTCCCCGCTCCCGGCCTCGATCGCACTTCGAACGCGCCGCCCAGATGCGTGACCCGCTCCTCCATGCCGACCAGCCCCAGCCCGCGCACCCGGCCCGCGTCGAACCCGTGCCCGTCATCCTCCACCGACAAGTAAATTTTATGCCCTTCCTGCCGCACGATGACGCGTACGCTCCGCGCCTGCGAATGGCGCGCGCAATTGTGCAGAGCTTCCTGCACTACGCGATATATACAGGTCCGAAGTTGATCCGGCAGTTCGCCCGCCGCCTCCTCGGCCGAAACATGGACCCGCAGCCCCGTCCTTTTCGAAACTTCCCGAGCCTGCCATTCCAGCGCCGGAACCAACCCGAAATCGTCCAGCATCGAAGGCCGCAGCAGCAGCGTCATATTGCGAATCACATTGACACTCGCCTCCGCCAGTTTCTTGATCGATTCCACATGCCTCCGCACATCTACCGACGCATCGGGCACCCTCGCCGCCGCGTTCCCCGCCTCCATCAGCAGCGCCGATAACGATTGCCCCACTTCGTCGTGCAGCTCCCGCGAAATCGCCCGGCGCTCCTCTTCCTGCGCCGATACCAGCCGCGCCGATAGCTCCTGCAACTCGCCCCGAGCCCTCGCGCCTTCCTCATAGCGCTTCTGCAATTCCTTTTCAAGGTGCAGCGTCCGCCGGATCGTGAACGCCGCGAGCAGCAGCCCGACAAACAGCGTCGCTCCCAGCATTACGATCAGCCGCAGACGCAGACTTCGGAACGCTTCGTCCAGAGCCTCATCGCCGGCATGAAGCTGCCGCGTGCTGATCTGATCGATGCGGTCCACCAGGTCCAGCATGGCCGTGCGCCTCCGCACCAGTTCATTCGACAAATATTCCGCGCTGCGATGCCGCGTGTCCTGCTCTTTCATCTGCGTGATGAAATCCAGCAGCTTCCAGTAAACGCTCACCTCCGCTTGCAGGCTCGAATAGGGAAGCGTTTCCGCCTTGTCCAGCGCGGTCGCTCCATCATCCAGCGCGCGATTCGTCCGCACGCGAATATCGCGCCAACTCGCCACCTGCTCGGCCGCGATATCGGGATCGGATGCCAGAAGAAAATCGCGCATCACAATCGCCGATTGATAAATCCCCGCGCGGACCTGGTCCAAGGCCCGGCTTCTGCGCACATATACGTCGCGAACCCGCGCGTCGCTTTCGCGAACCTGCCGCAAGACGAGAAGCGCGTCGCCGCCCGCGACCATCATGAGAAGCAGCAATCCGCCAAACCCTGCGAGCAAAAGTCTTCGGCCGCCCGCAATCGGTTCAATGTGCATCAGCAACTCCAGTCTATCGGACGCGCCTACGTACAAAATACCGTCCGCAGGGGATTGTCCCATTTGGCCAAGTCGGGTCTAATGGGTCTAGATCGTACCCACAAAAGAGGATTTAATGAAACACGCAACTTTAGCTTTACTAGGTTTGGCAACCCTGCTGTCCACGGCTGCTTGTCATAAGACGGCGCCGGTGGCCGCTAAACCCGCCGACACTACGCCCGTCGCGCAATCCGCGCCGCCGCCGCAGGCCGCGCCCTTGCAGCAGCGCCAAGCGGCTTCTACTCCCAGAGAAACTCCGCAGACGCCCCGCGGCGCCGCGATGACGCCCCAGGAACGCGCGACCCTTAACGAAAAACTCGCCCATCTGAACGACGCTTTGTTCGATTACGACAAAGCCACCATTCGTGACGATGCGTCTACAGTTCTCAAAGCCGACGTCGGCGTCATTCGCGACATCCTGGCAAACTATCCCAACCAGAAACTGCTGATCGAAGGCAACGCCGATGAACGCGGCTCCGAAGAATACAATCTCGCGTTAGGCGATCGCCGGGCCCGCGCCGCGCAGGAATTCCTGGTGTCCATGGGCATCCCCGCCGCGCAATTGAGCCTGGTCAGCTACGGCAAAGAGCGTCCCATCTGCACCGATAAAACAGAAGACTGCTGGCAGCGCAACCGCCGAGCCCACGTCACGGCAGCCCCGTAAACCGTCTACTCCACTCCTTGTCAGAAAGCCTCCCTGCTCGAAGGGAGGCTTTTTTGTGATTTAGGTGGCACAGACTTTAGTCTGTGTTTTCCTGAAAAGCACTCGAATACCGAAACATCCGCGGCTCCTCGACCAGATTCGCATGCACCGGATTCAGTTCGACATGCCGGACGATCTTGCCTCTCTCTTCCCGTGACCGCACCCACCGGTCAAACGCTTCGCCCTGCCAGGTTGGCTGTCCCGTTCTACCCAGTAACTCATTGGCCAGTTTCGCGGAGGAGCCCTTCACATACTGAGTAATCTTCGGTGCCGGAACTTTTGGAGTTATCAGAATGTGAACATGATTCGGCATCACGACAAAAGCGATCAATTGGTAAAGACCGCGCACCTGTTCGCCGCGCCGCAACGTCTCAGCGACACAATCCGCAATCCGTGCCTCCTTGAGCCACGAAGGTCCGCGGGCTGCGCGCTCCAGTTCCCGATCAGGGCTGTATTCCAAATGTTCTAGTAGGCGGAAGCCAGACAATTTCTCACAGACTAAAGAGATTGCTGAAAATCCTGTTGAAGGGATCGCTTCCTGCGGTCGCGGCTCGGTACGCAATTGACTCTATGCATCGCCGATTCCGAGCCGCGACCGCAGGAAGCGATCTGCACGACTTTTTCAGCAAACTCTAGAGCCTGTCCCCCCAAAAGCTTCTGGGAACCTCCGACGAAGGTGGCACAGGCTTTAGCCTGTGAATCTCCACCAAAAGGCCACCCCCCATATCGATTACGATACACTGTACCTCATGCCGCCCGAGGTCCCTCAAAGCGGCGGAGGAATCCAAATATGAAATGGTATTATGCCGATGCAGGACGGCAGGTTGGACCTGTGGAGGACGCTCAGCTCGATGAACTGGTGCGCTCAGGAGCCGTTCGCGACGACACGTTAGTCTGGCGCGAAGGAATGGCCAACTGGCAGCCGCACTCCGCCGTCCGCGGTCCGGCCAAGCCCATCCCTATCCCCGCCGCCGCCGTTCCCATCGCCGCTGAAACCCGCTTCTGCTCGGAGTGCGGACGCCCCTATCCCGCGCACGAAATGGTCACCATCGGCACCGCTACCGTCTGCGCGCAATGCAAGCCTCTCTACATGCAGCGCGTGCGCGAAGGCGGACAGCCCATCGGCGTCCGCCGCTACGCCGGCTTCTGGATTCGCTTCGTGGCCCGCATTATCGACGGCATTATTCTTGGCGTGGTCGGCTTCATTATCAATCTGCCGATCCAGATGGCCTTCGGATTGGGCGCCAGCAGAATCACTACCGGAGGAGACGTCGCCACCGCTCTGCCCATGATGCTGGGCACGCTCGGCGTCTCGCTCGCCATCAACCTGGTCCTTCAAGCCGCTTACGAAATCTATTTCCTCTCGTCGCGCGGCGCGACCATCGGCAAGCTCGCCCTGGGCCTCAAAGTCATCCGCGCCGACGGAGGGCCTCTCTCCACCGGCCAGGCCACCGGGCGCTTCTTCGCCTATCTGCTCGATGCCTATTTCACATTGACGATCGGATTCATCATCGCGGGATTTGATGCGGAGAAGCGCTCGCTGCACGACCGCATCTGCGACACCCGCGTCATTTACGCCAAGTAATGGCGGTGCAAGCCAGAGGCTTGGGCTTGACAGATACCGCCTGCGCGGTCTGCTCCTGGCCCGTTCCAAGAGAATTCTGGAATCGCGACGAAGGAGTGCGCTGCCCTGTCTGCGGCCAGACCGTGCGCGTCACCGTGTTTCCCGCGATCGATGTTCTGGTCGCAGGCGAGTCTCCACAAGCTCTCGAAATCGAGTCCGAAGCAAGCTGCTTCTACCATCCGCAAAGCCGTGCCGCGATTGTCTGCCAGGAATGCGGCCGCTTCCTCTGCGCCCTGTGCGATCTCGAAGTGGAAGGCCGCCACATCTGTCCGCGCTGTTTCGAAAGCGGCGTCAGTGCGCATAAAATCCAAACCGCGGAGCCGCGCCGTGTTATGTACGACAATATGGCGCTGGCCCTGGCCACTCTGCCCGCCCTGCTGATCTGGCCTGCGCTGATTGGGGCGCCGTGGTCCCTCTTCCTGGTCGTCACTCGTTGGAATGCCCCTTCGAGCGTAGTTCCCAGAACAAAAATCCGCTTCATCCTCGCCGCCCTGTTCGCCGTCGCCGAACTAGGTTTCCTGGGCTTCGTGATCTACATGATGGCCCAAGTAGGCATGAAGGCCCGCCGATGACCCGTACCGTACACAGGCTAAAGCCTGTGCCACCCAGCATGCTGATGGCAGCAGTGGGGCAGGTTCCCGACCTGCCCTCCGAAGGTCAATCATGACCTCCATCTACACCAAGCTAACCCCCACCAAGCGCGGCGTCTTCGGCTACTCCCGCCTGTGGCTCGCCCCCGATCATATCCTGCTCCTCATCTCCTCCCAACTCGCCGAAGATTACAAGCGCTTCTCGTTCTCCGATATTCAATCCATCGTCGTCACCGAGCTGCCCTCCCGCCTGGTTCCGCAAGTCATCATGATCCTCGCAGCCCTGGCGTGGATGAGCCTGTGGTTCGCCGTCGATATCGCATTTTTTAAGTGGATGTTCGCCGTCACCGGCGCCGCCGCCCTGCTCTGGTCCATCCGCGATATCGCCCGCGGCCAGCGTTGCCGCTGCTATCTCCATACTCGCGTCAGTAAGGAGCTGTTAGCGCCCGTCGCCCGCGTGAAAATCGCGCGCCAGTTTCTCGCCGTGGTTCGACCCAGAATCGAAGCTGTCCAGGGAACGCTCTCGATGCAGCAGCTCGACACCATGGAGACGCCGTACGTCCCTCTGGAAACTGAGCCGCCCAAAATCGCCTCCTCGCCCGGATACGTGCCGGAAGTTCTGTTCGCTATTTTCCTGATCAACGCAGCCCTCATCTGGGCGGAGGTCCGGTTCCCGAAAGTTCCTGAAATTCCCGGCGTGCTGATCAATTCCCTGTTGGCGGAGGCGCTGCTCATCGTGGTCGCCCTGGTCCGCCGCAGAGGACGCGATCCGCGCGTCATCATATATGTAGTGATCGCGCTCTCCATCCTCGGCTTGGGGTTCGATCTGGTAACCATCAGCCGCCAGCTTTTTAGCTGGTATATGAACGTCTTAGATAAGACCAAGAACGGCGATAAATCCACCACCTTTGTGTATCTGTTTTCGTCCGCCGGCCGAGGCGCGGTGATCGCATCCTCGTGGCGAGCCGTAGCCGGAGTCGCCGGCCTGGCCGCTTCCTTTTATGAGCGCCGGAAAAAGCGATGAGCATCTTAGACCAGCGCTGCTTCCATCACCCGAGTCGCGAAGCGGTAGCGCAGTGTCCTTCCTGTAAACGCTACTACTGCCGCGAATGCGTAACCGAGCATGCCGGCCGCATGATCTGCGTGGAATGCGTACACACGCTGACCAGCGCGACCCACAAAGCCGCCCGCGCAGCCCGCGCTCGCTGGGGCATCTTTGCCATGGCCGGTATCCTGATCGCCTGGCTGGCGTTTTATTACCTGGGCCTCGCCCTGGCGCGCATCCCTTCGAAATTCCACGGAGTGGCCTCTTGAACTCCGTCGACCTTCTCGAAGAATCCGTTAACCTGCTGCGCGGCGCATCGCTCGACACTGCCGTCACCTATCTGATCGGAGCCGTTCCGCTTACACTGGCATTCTTGTTTTTTCTAGCCGATATGAACCGCAGCCCCTACGCGTTCGAACACCTGCCATGGGCCTCGCTGGTGCTTGCGCTTTTATATGTTTGGAAAAATTCCTGGCAGGCGATTTTCATGGCGAAATTGTACCGCCAGCTTTCACCCGTCGAAATCGATCCGGCGCAAGCCATTCTGATGCAATCGACTTGGCAGCCGCTCGGCTTGATTCTACCTCTTCCTTTCCCTTGGATTTCCGCGTTTTTTCGCAATGTCGCGCTCTATTCCGCCATGGGCCGCCGTGATGCGCTGCGGGCTGCTCGCAAGCAGTCGGTTTATGCCACGCGTCAGAATTGGGGAGTGCTCTCGATTGTCGCGCTCGGATCCCTGCTGCTGTTTATAAATGTGTTGTTTACCATCATGTTGCTGCCGCAGCTCGGACGATCTTTTCTGGGAATCGAAGGCGATTTGGCGCGGCTCGGCAACGGCATTTTGAATCTCACCACCATCGGCGTTGCCGCGGCGATTACTTGGATGGCGGTCGATCCTCTGCTCGATGCGGTTTATGTGCTGCGCTGCTTTTACGGAGAAGCGGTGGTGACGGGCGCGGATTTGCGTGCGGCCTTGAAAAAGATCGCGATTGTTATCTTGATGATCACGTCTTTACACGCGCAGCCGGTCGATCAGGAAAAACTTGACCATGCTATCGATCAAGTGGTCCATCAACGCGAGTTTACGTGGCGCTCCCCGCGTCCGGAAGGCGCTGAACCGGAGGGCAAGTGGGTCGGCTGGTATCGCAGCACTCTTACGAGCGTTCGGGAGTTTAAGGACTTCATCTGGAACAAAATCAAGGAGTGGCTGAAGCCAGATCAGGAGCTGCGTGGAAACGGTAAAGACGCGGCAGTAAACAGGAAAACGATGTTCGCGCTGATCACTTTGATCGTCGCCTTGATCGCCGCGGGGGTGGTCGTTTTTTTGCTGAGAAGAACCCGCCGGGCCGTCGTTGCGGCACAAGCTGTTACTGCGGCGCCGCCGGTGAATCTGGCAGACGAGTCGCTGACTGCGGATCGATTGCCGGAAGCGGAATGGCTCGCGCTGGCGGATGAGTGGATCGAAAAGGGCGACTTTCGAATGGCGCTCAAGGCGATGTACCTCGCGGCACTTAACTATTTGAGTGCTCGCGAGTTAGTGTCGGTGCGGCGGTGGAAAAGCGGGCTCGATTACCGGCGCGAATTGGCTCGGCGGGCTCGATCGAAACCGGAGTTGCCGGCCGCTTTCACTCGCAGTGTCGCTATTTTCGAGCAAGGCTGGTATGGGCGCCATGAGGTCGACCGGGCGATGGCGGAATCTTTGGCCAATGGCTTCAATGAGATGAGGGCTTGTGCGAAATAAGATCGCCGGCTTGGTTCTGGTTCTTCTCTTGATTTGGGGTTTGGAGCAAGTGGTGGTTTCTCCGCTCGAAACCGGCGCTGCTTATCCTGAATATTCGTCGCTGCGGTCCGATCCGATGGGTGCGATGGCGCTCTATGAAAGTCTTGCTAAGATTATGAAAGTAGACCGGTTATACAAGTCGCGGATGCGCAGCGATCCGGGGCCGGGGACCACCATTTTCGTGCTTGGCGTCGAGCCAGTTGGGTGGTCGCAGGTCAAGGAGGAAACCCTACAGGAATATGAGGATTTGACCAGCAAAGGCGCCCGGCTGGTCATCGCGTTTTTGCCCGTCGCGAAGCCCTGGGCCACCGACAAGGAGGTCCATCCGGTCGAAAAACTGTGGCATATCCGCTTTCATTACAAGGATTTGGATGCGGAGCCGGGGGAGATTTTACGGGAGACTGCGCTCGAGATCAAGGCTGGAGCGGAGTGGTCGAGGATCGGGGATAGCGCAGTAGAAAAGAAGCTGGGTGCGGGGACGGTAGTATTGCTCGCTGAGAGCTATCCTCTTAGTAATGAAGGGCTTAGGGCAGAGCGGAATAGCGGATTGATTCTTCAGCTTATGGGTCCGGCGAAGGAGATTGTGTTCGATGAGAATCATTTCGGGGTGGTGGAAACGGGCAGCGTGGCTAAATTGATGCGCAAGTATCACTTAGAGGGTGCGCTGGCGGTGTTGATCCTGGTGGCGGGGTTGTTCTTGTGGCGGAGTTCGTCGAGCCTGCTGCCTTCGCGCGCGCCTCGCGCGGAGGATGCGGTGTTGGGGAGGGATTCGCTCGAAGGGATGACGGCGTTGTTGAGGAGGGGAATTGCGGAGAAGGATTTAGTGCGGATTTGTGTCGAAGAGTGGCGAAAGACATCCTTAAATGATCATAAATCGCCGGATAAAGGGGTCGATGATGCGTTAATTGACGATAAAAACGTCGTTGTTGCTTATCGGGGGGTTGCGGGGGTTTTGGGTTCTAAGTCGAGCAGATAAGAGGGCGAAGACGGCCGAGAACAGAAAAATGTGGACGGGGCGAAAGCCGGGACAGACCGCTCTGTCCACGCTGGGACAGAGTAGTCAGTCCCGGTTTTCGCGATCTACGGTGTCTTCGGGATTGGTGGAGAAAAGATGACGGAACGATTGGGAATGCTGCATCAGACGCTGGAGCGGGCTCGGGCTGAGGTTGCGAAGGCGATTCTGGGGCAGGAGGGGGCGATCGATAGCGCGTTGATCGTGATTCTGACCCGGCAGCATGCGTTGATTGAAGGGGTGCCGGGGGTCGCGAAGACGTTGCTCGCGCGGACGCTCGCTCATGTGTTGGGATGCGAGTTTGCCCGCATCCAATTTACTCCGGATTTAATGCCCGCGGATATTACCGGGACCAGCGTTTTTAATTTCGAGCGAAATGAGTTTCATTTAGTGCGCGGGCCGGTGTTTACTTCGTTCTTATTGGCGGACGAAATTAATCGGGCTCCAGCGAAAACGCAATCGGCCTTGTTGCAGGCGATGCAGGAACGCGCGGTCACGATCGATCGCGATACGCATGCTTTGTCGCCCGATTTTACGGTATTTGCTACGCAGAATCCGATTGAGTACGAGGGCACCTATCCGTTGCCTGAAGCGCAGAAGGACCGGTTTCTTTTGAAGATGCCGATGATTGCGCCGGAGCGCGAGGATGAGGTCGCGCTGGCGAAGCGGATGCTGGGTGTGGACGCTCCGGAGATTTGTCTGGATCGAGGCGATGTTCATCCGGTGCTGGGCGCCGGCGATTTGATGCATGCGCGCGAGGCTTTGATGGATGTGACGATGCGGGACGAATTGGTCGCTTACATTGTCGATTTGGTGAGAAGGACTCGGACGCATGAGAGTGTTCTGGTGGGGGCGGGTCCGAGGGCGACCCAAGGGCTGGTGGCGGCTAGCCGGGCTCATGCGGCGCTCGACGGACGGGATTTTGTGACGCCGGACGATGTGAAGGCGATGGCGATTCCGGTGTTGGATCATCGGCTGATTTTGCGACCGGAGTTTGAGATTGAGGGGATGACGGCGGCGGAGGCCGTGGGGAAGATTTTGGAGAGTGTGGCGGTGCCGGTGTGAAGAAAAAGCCAGACTGTGGACGGGGCGAAAAACGGGACAGACCGCTCTGTCCACGCGGCGAACGGCCTGAGAGAGTTTTCGCGAGGAGTTTGGCGCCTTGGGACAGAGTGGTCAGTCCCGGTTTTCGCGATGTGATGCGATGATTCCTTCTTCGCGGATGATTTGGGTGGTGGCGGTGGTGGGGTTTCCTGCGGCTGCGCTGGCGGCATTGTCGGCGGAGGCTCGGGTGGGGGCGTTGGTTTGTCTCGCGGTGCTTGCGGTGATCATTTTGGTCGATGTGCGGGGACGGGGCCTTGAAGGGGTGCGCGTCGAGTTGCCCGAACTGGTGCGGATGTTTAAGGACCGGGCTGCGGAGATTCGGGTTCGGGTTCATCGAGGGTCGGCCAAGCGGGTGCGGATTGGCGTGGTGGTTCCGGAGGGGATTCGTGCGCCGTTTGAAGAGACCGATGTGGATTTGCCGTCGGAGATTTCGGAATTTACCTGGAGTTGGATCGCGCATCGGAGAGGACTGTACCGGGTGGAGTGGGTTTATCTGGAAGCGGCTTCGCCTTGGGGGATGTGGCAGGTCCGGCGTAAGGATGCGGTCGCGATGGAGATTCGCGTTTATCCGAACTTGCGGCGCACGGAGGATCTGAAGGCTCTGCGGCAAGGGGTCAGCGGGATGCACGCGCTGCGTCAGATCGGGCGCGGGCGGGAGTTTGAGAAGCTGCGCGAGTACATGCCGGGAGATTCGCTGGATGAGATTCACTGGAAGGCTACAGCGCGGAGGGGAAAGCCGATCACCAAAGTTTTTCAGGTGGAGAGGACGCAGGAGGTATACGTCATTATCGATTCGTCGCGGCTGTCGGCGCGAGCGGCGGGGGAAGAAACGGGGCTGGAACGCGCGATTGCGGCGGCGCTGATTTTGGGGGCGGCGGCGGAGAAGCGCGGCGATTTATTCGGGCTCGCGGCGTTTTCGGATTCGGTGGAGGCGTTTGTTCGGGCTCGCAATGGCAAGGCTCATTATGCGGCTTGCCGGGATGCGATTTACCAGTTGCATCCTAAAGCGGTGTCGCCGGATTTCGATGAGATTGCTACTTTTTTGCGGCTGCGGCTGCGAAGGAGAGCATTGCTGTTGTTCCTAACTTCGCTGGACGATCCAGTTTTGGCGGAGAATTTCGCTCGGGCTACTAAGCTGCTGGCTCGGAGGCATTTGGTGTTGGCGGGGATGCTGCGGCCTTCGTCGGCTCGGCCGCTGTTCTCGGGGGATGTGGAAAGTGCTGAAGATGTTTATCGGGATTTGGCGGGGCACCTTTCGTGGAAGAGGTTGAGGGAGTTGGAGAGGTCCCTGGCGAGGCAGGGGGTTCGGTTATCGGTGATTGATCCTGCGAATTTTTCTGGCGGGTTGATTGGGATTTATGATTCGGTTAAGCAAAGGCAGTTGCTATAAAGACAATTTGGCCGCTGATGAACGCCGATGAACGCTGATAACGCAAAATCAGAAGGCGTGGTATTTTTTTACGGCCAGGCCGGTTAGGAATGCGAAGAGGAGCAGGACTATTCCTTGGGCTATTTGGAATGGGGGTTCGGATTGGGTGGGGGCCAGGGCGGTTAGGGCGGGGACTTTTTCGAAGCTTTGGACTACCAGGACGAAGACGTTGAAGTAGAGGGCTACCATCGAGGAGATTATGTAGGTTTTGCGCCAGCGGCCTCGCGCTCGGAAGGCCAGGGCCAGGACGATTAGCGAGAGGATGCCTACCACGATGCCTGGCGTGATGCCGTGGAAGGGAAAGAAGAAGCCGGTGACGCTGGTGGCTACGGTTGTCCACAGGAAAAGCTGGGTCTGGCCGGAGGTCTTATTGGTCAGGAAACCATACAGGACTGCCAAGCCCGAGGCGATCGCGATCAGGCTGATAACCACGTGGACGATGGTGTAGATGTTTAGCATGGTTGAGTGCAAGATGCTAGTTTGGTGCTGAATGATTCTGGATATTTCGCGATTTGTGGAGACGGAGCGGCCGCATTGGACGGCGCTCGAGAAATCGCTCAAGTGGCTGGAGGCGAATCCGGGGGCTCGGCTGACGCTATCGGAGGTGGAGAATCTGCACGTCCTTTATCAGAGGGCGGCGGCGGATCTGGCTCGGGTGCCGGACGGGGAGCTGCGGAGATATCTGGAGTGGCTGGTGAGCCGGGCTTATGCGGAGATTCATGAGGCTCGGGAGCGGAAGAGGTTCCGGCCCTGGAAGTGGGTGAGCGAGGAGTATCCGCGGACGTTCCGGAGACACTTGAAGGCGTTTCAACTGGCTGTGGCGTTGACCATCGGAGGGGTGGCGTTCGGGGCTTTGGCGCTGCGGATCGATTCGGAAGCGAAGAGCGTGATTATGCCGTTCGAGCATTTGCAGGGGTCGCCTTCAGAACGCGTGGCTAGGGAGCGGGAGCGCAAGGGGAGAGACATGGAGGGGCATAAAGACTCCTTCTCCGCGCAATTAATGACGCATAACACGCAGGTGGCTTTGTTCACTTTGGCGCTGGGGATGACGTTCGGGTTCGGGACCATTGTCGAGTTGTTTTATAACGGGGTGATTCTGGGGGCGGTGGGATACGATTACGTTCACGACGGGCAGACGGTGTTCCTGTTGGGCTGGCTGCTGCCGCATGGCGTGATCGAGATTCCGGCGATTCTGGTGGGAGGGCAGGCGGGGTTCGTGATCGCGTACGCGCTGATCGGCTGGGGGAGCAGGGTTTCGCGAGCAGAGCGGTTGCGGCTGGTTTCGCGCGATGTGGTTACGCTGGCGGGAGGGGCGGCGATGATGCTGGTGTGGGCGGGGATCGTCGAGTCGTTCTTATCGCAGTATCATGAGCCGGTGATTTCGTATGGAACGAAAATTACTTTCGGGCTGGTGGAGGCGGCGCTGTTGACGTTTTATTTGGGATTTTCGGGAAAGAAGGCAACGTGAAAGCGGGAGACCGCGGACGGGGTGAAAACCGGGACAGGCCGCTCTGTCCACCGGCGGCGGAGTGTGGAGTAGTTTCTCCATGGAGCGGCGCCTTGGGACAGAGGAGTCAGTCCCGGTTTTCGCGATGTGGGGCGCGCTGGGGCAAGACTAGATGGATACGTTAAAGATTCGGACGCCGGAAGGGATTGAGTTTTCACTGCCGCTGGCGGGGCCCATTAGCCGGATGCTGGCGTTTACGATGGACATGCTGGTGGTGTTGACGATCTTCACCGTGGCGAGGCAGGTTCTGGCTCCGCTTGGATATTTCGGGAAAGACTTTTCAGACGCGATCCGGATTGTGGCTTATTTCGTGATCTCGCTGGTGTATATGATGCTGGCGGAGTGGCTGTGGCGCGGACAGACCGTGGGAAAAAGGCTGCTGCGGCTGCGGGTGGTGGACGCGGCGGGGTTGCGCCTGGAGCCGAGCCAGGTGATCGTGCGGAACCTGCTGCGATTGATCGACGGGCTGCCGGCGTTGTACCTGGTGGGCGGCATCACTTGCCTGGTGAGCAGGCATCGGCAGAGGCTGGGGGATCTGGCGGCGGGGACGGCGGTGATTCGGGCTCCCAAGCTGGAGCGTCCGGATTTGGATCAGTTACTGGGCGGGAAGTACAATTCGCTGGCGGAGATACGGCATCTGGCGGCTCGGCTGCGGCAGAAGGTGAGGCCGGAGATTGGGTCGATTGCGATGGAGGCACTGCTGCGCCGGGATGAGATCGAGCCTCAAGCACGGTTGGCGCTGTTCGGGGATCTGGCGGGATATTTCCGAGGACTAGTGGAATATCCGGCGGAGGTGGTAGAACAGCTTTCGGATGAGCAGTATGTGCGGAATGCGGTGGAGGTGCTTTTTCGCGCGGAAAAAGAAGTAGCCAGTAGCCAGCAGCCAGTAGCCAGAATGCGCTGAAGAATTTTGCTCCACCGGGCGCTTGCCCGCAGTCCATTCTGGCGACTCGCTACTTCTTCAGTACCGTTGCAAGCTACATGGGATTGTGGTGAAGTGGAAGGGATGCAACGCTGTAAACTCCTGAAACTTCTGCCTCTAATGATCTTGCTGCTGGCGGCTTCTTGCACCCGCGATCCCAAGGTGCAGGCACAGCAGGCGCTCGAAAACGCTAATAAATTTTTCGCCAAGGGGCGATATCGCGAAGCAGCGATTATGTACCGGCGCGCGCTTCAAAAAGACATGCGGTTTGGAGAGGCTTATTACCGGCTGGCGCTGACGGAGATGAAGCTGGGAAATTACGGTGAAGAGTTCAAGTGGCTGAAGCGCGCTGTGGAGCTACAGCCCAACAATACCGATGCGATTACCAAGCTGGCGGATTTGTATATGCAAGGCGCGGCGCAGAGCAGTCCGCAAAGGGCGGCGCTGCTGGGCGAAGTGAAGGATCTATCGGACAAGCTGATCGCGCTGAATCCGGATTCGTTCGACGGGCACCGGCTGAAGGGCCAGGTGGCGCTGCTGAACAAGGACGCTCCGGCGGCGATCAAGGAGTTCGAGAAAGCCAATCGGGTGAATCCGAATCAACCGTCGCTGGTGATGGTTTATTTCACGGCGCTGGTGTTCAATAACCAGTTTCCGGAGGCCGAAAAGCTGGCGCGGGAGTTTATCGACAAAAATAAGACGGATACGCGCATGTACGATTTGCTGTACGTACAATACGCGCGGCAGAATAATGTGCCAGCCGCGGAGGCGCTGCTGAAGCTGAAGGTGGCGAATAATCCGACGCAGGCGAAATACCTGGTGCAATTGGCGGGGCATTATTACTTCGTCAACAAGCGGCCTGAGATGGAGGCCTCGCTCAGGGAGTTATCGGACGAAAAAAGATTTGCCGAGGGGCATCTGGTGGCGGGCGATTTTTATTACTTCCGGCTAAAGGACATCGACAACGCGCGGGCGCAGTTTGAGGCGGGGATCAAGGCGTTTCCGAAGGACAAGGCGACGTATCAGAAGCGGCTGGTGGAGTTGTACGCGACGACGGGGAAGAGTCAGGAGGCGAACGATCTTCTGAAGACGGTGCTGAAGGACAATCCCAAGGACAACGATGCGATCGCGATGCGGGCGGCGCTGATGCTGACCACCGGAAATCGCGATCAGATCAACCTGGCGGCGAACGATTTGCAGGCGCTGGTGACGAAATCGCCGACCAACCATCTGTATCACTTCAATCTGGCGCGCGCGCTGGTGGCCAAGGGCGATCTGGATGGAGCGAGGGTTCAACTGGAAGAGACGATCAAGCTGCGTCCGGATTTTGCGGCGGCGCGCCTGATGCTGAGCCGGATTTATATGGCAAGGGGCGATGCGGCCAAGGCGCTGAAGGAATCCGAGGGCGTGATCGGGATCGACCGGAACAATTTACAAGCGCACCTGATGCGGTCCAACGCGCTGCTGAGCCTGGGCGATAAAGATAAGGCGCGAGCGGAATTGACGGCGATTACGAGGGTGTATCCGCAGAACATGGAAGCTCGCTACCAGACGGGATTTCTGGCGTACCAGGAAAAGGATTATAAAAAGTCCGAGCAGATTTACGCGGAATTATTTAAAGCGAATCCGAAAGATACGCGGGGGCTGGCGGGAGAAACGGAATCGCTGGCGGCGCAGAATCGGTTGGGAGACGCGATTAAAGAGACGCAGGCGGCGATCGACAAAGATCCACAGCGCTCCGATCTGAAACTGGTATTGGCGAAGTTTTATGTGCGGGCGGAGCGCTATGACGAGGCGATCGCGTTGTATCAAAAGCTGCTGGCGCAAGATCCGCGGTCGCGCGACCTGCTGTGGCAGTTGGGCGAGTCCGAACGGCGCAAGGGCGATATCAATTCGGCGATCGATACGTTCCGGCGGTGCAGCCAATCCGCGCCTTCCGATACGACGTGTCTGACGCAACTCGGCATGATCTATGAAGGCACGGGCCGGCAGGATCAGGCGAGACCGATCTGGGAGCAGATCCTGAAAATTCAGCCGGATCATGCGTTGGCGCTGAACAATCTGGCATTCGCGAAGGCGCAGGACGGAGTGGATCTGGACCAGGCGTTGACGATGTCGCAGAAGGCGCGGCAGCAGATGCCCAATTCACCCGCGGTTTCCGACACGCTGGGATGGATTTACGTGAAGAAGAACCTGAGCGACGATGCGCTGCGCATCTTCAAGGACCTGACCACGCAGAATCCGGATAGCCCGACGTTCCATTATCACTACGGCGTGGCGCTGCTGCAAAAAGGCGACAAGCCGTCGGCGAAGAAGGAACTGGAGAAGGCATTGGCGGACAAGCCGTCAACTAACGAAGAAGTTAAGATCAAAGAATTGTTGCAGAAGATCTGACCGAGGGAAATCGAAGCTGAGACAATCTCCGTCGTTTCCCTACGTTGCACCGTTCGTAATCTTCATGGGACTGCTGGCGTTGCGGTCCGTTGTGGATTATTTCCAGCTGCCGCTCTCCGATGTCGCCGATCAGGTTTTGCGGGTAGGCATCATGACGGCGGTGCTATGGTTCATCGCGCGGCCGGTGATCGACTTGCGGGTACGGCACTGGGCGGCGACGGTGGCGATCGGCGTGGCGGTGTTCGTCATTTGGATCGCGCCTGACCTGCTGATCAAGGGTTATCGCCACTTCTGGCTGTTCGAGAACGCGCTGATGCCCAAAGTGGCGACCACGCTTTCGACCGACGGCTTGATGAGTTGGCCGGTGCTGACGCTGCGGATGGTTCGGGCGGTGCTGATCGTGCCGATTGTCGAGGAATTGTTCTGGAGGGCGTGGCTGATGCGTTGGCTGATCGGCCAGGATTTTGAGCGAGTGCCGCTGGGCGAGTACACGGCGCAATCCTTCTGGGTGGTGGCGGTGCTGTTCGCTTCCGAGCACGGGCCGTACTGGGACGTCGGCCTGGCGGCCGGCATCGTGTACAACTGGTGGATGGTGCGGACCAGGAGTCTGGGCGACCTGATCCTGACGCACGCGGTTACAAATTTTTGCCTGGGCGCGTATGTAATCGCGACCGGCAAGTGGGAATACTGGTTATGACAATGGAACTGATTCGGCCCGGCGCATCGGCCGCGGACGCCAAAGTGGCGTTCTTCGATTTCGACGGCACGCTGTCGCTGGTGCGCTCCGGGTGGATGGACGTGATGGTCCCGATGATGGTGGAGATTCTCGCCGCTCTGAAAACGGGAGAGACGGACGCAGAGCTGAAGACCGTGGTCGAGGACTTCGTGTGGCGGTTGACCGGCAAAGAAACGATCTATCAGATGATCGAATTTGCGGGTAACGTGGAAAAGCGCGGAGGCCGCGCGCTCGATCCGCTGGAGTATAAGAAGATGTATCTGGATCTGCTGTGGGAGCGGATCCGAGAGCGCATTGACGAGCTGAAGAGCGGTCATGTGCCGCCTGAAAAGTACATGGTTCCGGGGGCGCGGGCGCTGCTCGAAAGCCTGAAGGAGCGCGGGCTGAAAATGTACTTGGCCAGCGGCACCGATGAAGCCTACATGAAGGAAGAGGCCCGGCTGATCGACGTCGCGAAGTATTTCGACGGAGGAGTTTACGGAGCGCTCGACGATTATAAGAGTTTTTCGAAGAAGATTTTAGTGCAGAGAATTTTAGCGGGGGCGGATGTCCGCGGCGAGGAAATTATCGGCTTCGGCGACGGGTACGTCGAGATTGAAGAAGTGAAGCTGGTGGGCGGCGTCGCGGTGGGCGTTGCATCGACGGAGCCGGAATGCATCCTCGTTGACGAATGGAAGCGGCAACGGCTGATCGGCGTTGGCGCGGATTACATTGTGCCGAATTATCTTTGCCATACGCAATTGCTGGAGGCTCTCTTTGCCCAACCAGTCAAAGTATGAAATTTTCGATCGCGCGCGGTTAGAAATTAAGCCGCTGGGCGAGCGGAAGAACGACCTGGAGATCTCACACTGGCTGAAGCTCGGGGACGCTACGCCCTCGTTCGAGCATCCCGATTTGCCTGAAATTGCTTCGCGCCTTCGGGCGGCCAAACAAAGCGGCGCCGCGCGGCTGGTCTGCATGGGCGCCCATGTGCTTCGCGCGGGCGTAAATCGCCACCTGATCGATCTGATGGAACGCGGCTTCATCACACACCTTGCAGTGAACGGGGCAGCGGCCATTCACGATTATGAACTGGCTCGCATCGGTGCGACTACGGAGAGCGTCGCGCGTTATGTGCGCAGCGGCGAGTTCGGGTTGTGGAAGGAAACGGGCGAGCTCAACGATTGGATCGTGGAGGCGGCGCGGGAAGGATACGGGCTCGGAGAAAATGTCGGGCGCCGGATTCAGGAGAGCGATTATCCGTATCGCGAGTGGAGCGTGTTCGCGGCGGCGTATCGATTGGGTGTGCCGGTGACGGTGCATGTCGGTGTCGGCTACGACATATTGCATGAGCATCCGAACTGCGATGGAGCGGCGGTGGGCGCGGCCAGCTATCGCGACTTTTTGATTTTCGCGCGTGCGGTGGAGAAGCTCGAAGGCGGCGTGCTGATGAACTTCGGCTCGGCGATCATGGGGCCGGAAGTTTATCTGAAGGCGCTGGCAATGGCGAGAAATGTCGCGCACCAGGAGGGCCGGAGCATCGCTAAATTCACCACCGCGGTGTTCGACCTCGCGCCGATTCATGGAGATTTTCGGAGTGAGCTGCCGAAGTCCGATCCCGGATATTATTTCCGGCCGCACAAGACAATTCTGGTGCGGACGGTGAAGGACGGCGGGGAGAGTTTCTATTTTTGCGGGGAGCATAGAGCGACAGTTCCCGCTTTGTGGCGGGAGTTGTCGCAGTAGCCAGTAGCCAGTAGCCAGAATGACGACGGACGAGATTTTGCTGAAGTTTCGGGACTTGCGCGTGCTTGTTGCTGGGGATGTTTGTCTGGACCGGTGGTGCCGGTATGATCCTCGCGAGGGGTTGGCTTCGCGCGAGACGGGGTTGCCTCGGGTGGGAGTGGTATCGACCGAAGTTACGGCGGGGGCGGCCGGGACGATTGCTAATAATCTCGCGGCGCTGGGCGCGGGGCGCGTCGCGGTGCTCGGCGTGGTGGGGGAGGATGGGTTTGGGTGGGAGCTGGATCGCGCACTTCTCGGACGCGGGATCGATGCGGGATTGCTGATTCGATCCGCGGAGGTGCCGACGTTCACTTACACAAAGCTGATCAATGACGCGACCGATGAAGAGGATTTGCCGCGGATCGATTTTATTCACACGCGGGAAATTTCTCCGGAGTTGGAAGCGCGGGTGGTGGAATCGTTTGTGCGCGCGGCCCAAGATTTTGACGTCGTGATTGTCTCCGATCAGGCGGAGACTAAGGCCGGAGGAGTGGTCACTGCCCGCTTGCGCGAGGCACTGACTGCTGTCGCTCAGAAGAAAGTCGTTTGGGTGGATTCGCGGGTGCGGGCGGAACATTTTCGCGGGGTGATTTTGAAGCCGAATCAGGATGAGGCGGAAGCGGCTTCCATGCGGGCTTTCGGACGCGTCGACTTTACTGCGCTGCGCGCGCATACCCAGGCTCGGTTATTAGTCGTCACGAGGGGGAGCGAAGGGGCGCTGGTTTTCGATGAGCGTGGACAGGCTGGGGTCCAGGGACGGACGGTGGAGAAGCCCGTCGATATCTGCGGGGCGGGCGATAGCTTTTCGGCGGGGGCGGCGATGACGCTGGCGGTGACTGGATCGGGAATGGAAGCGGCGGGGTTCGGGAACCTGGTGGCTTCGATTACGATCATGAAGAAAGGGACTGGGACGGCGTCGCCGGAAGAGGTGTTGGCTGCTGACCGGGATCAAACACAGTGAATATTAGCCGCCGATGAACGCAGATGAACGGCGATAACACCCAATGAATACGCTGGCAATCGATATTGGGGGGACTAAATTTTCGCTGGCTCTGTTTGAGGGCGAGCGGATGACGCGGCGGGAATCGCGCGCTACCGATCGCGACGGTGGACCGGAGTGGATGATCGGGCAGATTGAATCGATCGCGGCCGAATGGAAATTTGATAAATGTGGGATTGGATTTGGGGGGCCGGTCGACTTTCCAACGCAGACGGTTACACTTTCTACACACGTCGGCGGTTGGAAGGGGTTTCCTTTAGTGCAGCGCATCCGGCAGTGCTTTAAGGTGCCGGTGACGATGGATAACGACGCCAATGTTGGCGCGCTGGGAGAAGCGGTTTATGGCGCGGGTCGAGGGGCGCGGCCGCTGTTTTACATGACGCTGTCGACTGGAATCGGCGGAGGGATCGTGCTCGATGACTCCGCTATTTATCGCGGGGCGGATTCTTATGCGGGAGAACTGGGGCACATGACGTTGAGGCCAGGAGGGCCGGAGTGTTTGTGCGGGTCGCGTGGGTGCTTCGAACGGCTGTGCTGCGGGATGTGGCTGGAGCGCGATTACGGAAAAACTGCTGAGGAACTGATGAAAGACCCAGCTTTTGTGGAGCGTTACGTGGTCGATTTGGCGCAAGGACTGAAGGCTGCAGTTATGATTCTGAATCCAGCGCGGATTGTCATCGGCGGGGGAATCTCTAAAGCGGGGGACGCGCTGTTCGTACCATTACGCGCAGAACTGCGAAGACAGGTGACCGCCTGGTCGAGGGCACGGCTGGACGTGGTGCCGGCGGAGTTGGGCGACGACAGCGTCCTCTACGGGTGCTTAGGGGTTATTCAGTCTTTTTAAAAAGGCTGTCGAATGCGGCGCGCGCATCGCTCGCGTTTCTGGGGGCGGCGATATTCGGCGCGGGAACGGAACTTCCGTTCGAACTCCCATAGCCGTTCGAAGCAGGCGGATGGACCGCTTCGCGCGCCACGGTGAAACGCGGCTTGAACAGCGTACATTCGTTGGCCTGGTCCTTCGCGGCGATTCGTACCGGTACCGGTTTCAGGCATTGGAACCGCGTGGACGGCTCAAAATAAGAGCACTGCTTGCAGCAGTGCAGGGCCGCGCCGCATTTGGGGCATTTGCCTTTGAAATCGATATCGGGAAGAAGCGTGGTGGAGCAGTTGAAACATCGTGCCGCGGTCACCGACTGCACCATGCGCGGAAGCCGCGGTCCGGTGACGTCGAGGGGCGGGCGGGGACCCTGGGGCTTGGGGCGATCCTCTCGCCTTGGCCCGTTGGAGAAATCGCGGCTGCCGGAGTCCTGGTAGCCGTTTTGACGGTACTTACGTTCGCCTTCCATAAATTACATTGGCCTTAAATGAATAAGGTGGATTGGCTCACTCCTTTGATGAGAAGGTACACAACACTGACGGGAATAGAATTCGGAAATTTATTTTTCGTCGGGAGGCAGCGGGACCAACCGGCTGGCCACGTGGGAGGTTGAAGAACCCGCTTAAATGCCTAAACCACTATGTACCACGGATTTCAGTAAGAATCCAGCGAAATCTTTATTCAGTGGTTCTATCGGCTCCAGTTTCACAATTCTTTAGGATTCACCGGCCCACTTTAACAAGGGATTGCAGGGCCTGTTCAAAGGATCGTCACAATGATTCGGACTGACCCGCAGCGCGTAACCCAATCGGCCAGTGGTAAACGGCGCAAAATCGCGCCCAAACATAAATACCGATTCGTGTTGCGCTCCGGCGGGAGCCAAAGTGAGGACCTGCGTGTCCTCAAGTTCGCCGTGGGCTCCGACCCGGCCGACCACCGCTTCAACGCGGACATCGGCGGGGCTGAGACCGGCCAGATCCAAAGTGGCTTGCATAGGTACAGAGGATCCGGCACTGACTTTCTCGCTGCCGATTCCGAAATCGAGGAACTTCACGTTAGGCCACTTGTTCGAAACCTCCTTGTACCAGCGGACGTGCTCGCGCGGAAAAGCGAAGCGGTCGCGGCGAATGCGTTCATAACCTAGATGCGCGGGCTCGTATAACTGTGTCGCATATTCCGTCACCATTCTTTGGCAATTGAAATTTGCGCTCACCGACTTCAACGATTGTTTGACGCGCCGCATCCATTCCACCGGTACACCCTGCTCGCGTCCTTCGTAGAACATGGGCACGATTTCGTTTTCGAGAATGGTATAAATCCCTGCCGCATGGGCGTCGTCGCGGTCCGCCGAATAGGGGTCGCGGTCGCCGATGACCCAGCCGCCGGACTCCTCGGCCGATTCGTCGAACCAGCCATCCAGGATGCTGAGATTGAGGGTGCCGTTAATGCCGGCTTTCATACCGCTGGTGCCGGAGGCTTCCTCGCCGCGGCGGGGAGTATTGAGCCAGATGTCGACGCCCTGCACCATTTCGCGGGCGACTTGCAGGCTGTAATCCTCGACGAAGACGACGCACTTTGAAAGCTCCAGGTCGTGCGAGTATTGAACGATTTCGCGAATCAGCGTCTTGCCCGGGATGTCCAGCGGATGCGCTTTGCCCGCAATCACGACCTGCACCGGCATCCGCGCATTGGTGAGGATGCGTTTCAGGCGCTCCAGATCCCGGAACAGCAGCGTGGCGCGCTTATAGGTCGCAAAGCGGCGGGCGAAACCGATGGTCAGCGCGTCGGGATCGAGCACTTCCTGGAGGCGCTTGATTTCGGAACTGGGGGCGTTTCGTTCGGCAGCGCTGGCGGCGGCGCGGTCGCGGACGAAGGCAATCAGGCGGCGCTTGCGGCGGCGATGCGCTTCCCACAATTCCGAAGCGGGAATCTCCGCGACGTCGTCCCAGATTTTCGATTGCGAATGACCTTCGCGCCAGTCCGGCTCCAGAGCCTGATCGTAAATGCCGGCCAGGTCGCCGTTGATCCAGGTGGGCAGATGCACGCCGTTGGTGACCGAGGTGATCGGAACTTCCCACACCGGCAATTTCGGCCACAGATTCTGCCACATCTGCTGCGACACGTGGCGATGGATGCGGCTCACCGCATTCCGGTAGGCCGACGTTTTGAATGCGGCGACGGCCATCGAGAACGATTCCTGGTTGTCGCCCGGATTGCTGCGCCCCAGCGAAAGAAGCTGATCGAAGGAGATGTCGGAATCGCGGCAGTAGTCCTGAAAATATTCGTACATGATGCCGGAGTTGAACAGGTCGATTCCGGCGGGCACGGAGGTGTGGGTCGTAAAGACGTTATTGGTGCGGGAGGCGTCGAGCGCTTCCTCGAAACTCATCTGCTGATCGGCCATCAGGCGGCGAATCCGCTCGATCGCAAGAAACGCCGAATGGCCCTCATTCATGTGATAGACGGTGGGCCGAATGCCAAGTTCCTCCAGCGCGCGCAGTCCGCCGATGCCCAGCGCGATTTCCTGGCGCATGCGGTTGTGTAGATCGCCGCCGTAAAGCTGGGCGGTGATGGCGCGATGGATGGGATTCGAATTCTGCGGAATATTGCTATCGAGCAGATACAGCATCACGCGGCCGACGTCGATGCGCCAGACCTTGAGAAATACTTGCGTGCCGGCGAGCATCACACTGACCAGCATTTCGCTGCCGTCGGGGCGCTGCACCGGAGTGACGGGAAGCGCGTAAAAATCGTTGACCGGCGTCCGCTCCTTCTGCCATCCGTCCGGATCGATGGATTGGCTGAAGTATCCGTTTTGATAAAGAAGGCCGACGCCGGTGAGCGGCAGATTCGCGTCGCTCGAAGCCTTCAGGTGGTCGCCCGAAAGGACTCCCAGTCCGCCGGAGTAAATCGGCATGCAATCGAGCAGCCCATACTCCATCGAAAAATAGGCAACCAGCATTCCCGACGGCTGCGTAGCTGAGGTAGCCAGATACGCGTCGTGGGTTTCGCAGGCGCGGCGATAGAGCGCAACATACCTGGGATCGGAGGCGGCCCGTTCGAGAGTGGCCTGCGAAACCTGGCCCAACATGACGATCGGGTTATGATTCGACGCCTTCCAGATGACGGGGTCCAGCCGGCGAAACAGCGAGCGCAGCGCGTGGTTCCAGCTCCAGTGAAGATTCAGCGCGATTTCGGACATGCGCTCGAGCTTGGCGGGCAGGGCGGGCCGCACCAGGAATTCTTTGAGTGGACGAATCTGAAAGGACATCTCGAAAGGTTTAGTCCTACAGAATAGCAGAGGATCGCGCTATGCTAAGTCGCTGATGAGCCGAAAACGTTCTGCCGGAACGAAGCGTTCCGGTGTAGTACTGATGGCCGCCCTGCTAGTGGGCTCGGGCTGCGGCGGATCGAAAAAACCGATCGTCGTTGGGTCGAAGGATACCGCGGAACAAATGCTGATCGGGGAGCTGGTCGCGCAGCATCTGGAGCACCGGCTGGGACGCAAAATCGTCCGCAATCTGGGCCTCGGAAATACGGCGGCCGTCTATCAGGCGCTGCTGAACGGCGAGGTGGGTGTCTATCCCGAGGAGACTGGCACGATTCAGGCCAACATTTTGAAGGAGAATCCGTCGGTGGATGCGGCAACCACGCTGGAACGGGTCCGCAATGAAATGCGCCGTCTCGCGCAAGCCGAGTTGCTGGACCCGCTTGGATTTGATCACTCCTGGGCGATCGTCGTTTCAAACCAAAATCAGTTCGAAACGTTGAGCGACGCTCAGGCTGCCAAGGACGGATGGAAGATGGGGGCCACCCGCGATTTCAATGAGCGCAGAGACGGCATGGCGATGCTCAATCAGTATCGCCTCCCGATGGGCGCGGTTCCGTTTGTAGGAGATCTGAATTCGCTCTATGACGGGTTCGACGCCGGAAGGCTCACGATGGTCGTCGGCACCCAGACGGACGGGTGGCTGGGGCGCCATGAGAACTACAAAATACTACGTGACGACAAGAGGGTCTTCGGGTATTACCAAACCTGCCTAATGGCACGATCGGATGTGCTGGCGACCGATCCAAAGATTCAGTCCGCGCTCGGGGAGTTGTCCGGTAAGATCACCACGAAAGACATGCGCAGGCTCAACGCGGCGGTCGCGATCGAGCACAAGAAACCAGCGGATGTCGCAGCGGAATTTTTAACACAGGCAGGGTTGAAATAACTTTCGGGAACAAACGAAAATCGAATCCGTACGTCTTAATAACCAAAGCAGCTAGGCCTCCGTGCGGATTCCTTTCCCCAACAACAACCCCCGCACGGAGGCTCCTTTTTTTCCGAGTTAACTAACAGTCTAACAGCGAATTCCAAAAACGGTCAATAGGGACAGTGGCGTCCCGCAAGCGGACAGCTCAGTCCATAAATTCCACCGCGCGTGCCACCGTGATCGATTTATTTTCAAGCAGTTGTTGAAGCACGGATTCCGTTACCGGCTCATCGGTCTTCACAACGGCGATGGCCTGAAGCACTCCGCCCTCCTCGTCCGGCGCATGCTGACGCCCCAGCGAGAAATTTGCGATGTTAATTTTATTGCGGCCCGTCACTGAACCGACATAGCCGATCACGCCCGGTACATCTGCATTGCGCAGAAACATCAGATGCCCGGTAAGGGGAGCCTCGCAGCGAATCCCTCCGACGGAGAGTAGACGCGGCCGGTCCAGCACCAGCGCACCCTCCACCTGCGTAACCCCTTCATCCGTTTCCAGTTCCAGCTTCACCGAATCCGCGTGTCCGGTGCGTTTGTCGTGGCGCTCCGCGTAACCCAGGCCGCGCTCAGAAGCGATTTGCAGCGCGTTCACCACGTTCGCTTTCCGGTGCAGCGAACGGCTGAGCACTCCGGCGAGCCCCGCGTTGCGAATCAGATGCGTGTTCTGATCGGCGATGTTGCCGTGATAAATGAGCCGCACCATCTTGGGATTTCCCGTGGCGACGTAAGCGGCGAAGGTCCCCAGCCGTTCGGCCAGCGCCGCATAAGGACCAACGGTGCGATATTGCTCGCTGGTCATCGCCGGTGCGTTCAGGGCGTGGCGCGCGACCCCTTGGCGCAAATATTGGACGATCTGCTCCGCGATCTGGACGCCCACGGTTTCCTGCGCCTCTTCTGTAGCTCCGCCGATATGCGGTGTCGCGATTACTTGATCGAGCTTCAGCAGAGGCTCGCTCGAATCGGGCGGTTCGGTCTGAAACACGTCGAGAGCCGCGCCCGCAACTTTGCCGGATTCAATCGCGTGCCGCAGCGCGCCTCCATCCACCAGTTCGCCGCGTGCGCAATTAACGATCCGCACTCCTTTTTTCATTTTCGCGAAGGCCGCCGCGTTGAGCAGCGCGAAGGTCTCGAGCGTGAGCGCAACATGCAGCGTGATGTAATCGCTCTGCGCGAACAGGTCGCCCAAGGATTTCAGCGTCGCGCCCAAATCGGCCGCGGTCTGCGAATTTACATATGGATCGTTGGCGATGACCTTCATCTCGAACGCCCGCGCGCGCCTCACCACTTCCTGTCCGATACTGCCGAGCCCGACCACGCCCAGCGTCTTTCCGCGCAGCTCCGTGCCGACGTATTTGATCTTGCCCCAGTCCCCGCTCTTGGTGGAATTCGCTGCCTGCGGGATGGAGCGCGCCAGCGCGAGCATGAGGCCAAGCGTGTGCTCCGCTACCGAAACCGCGTTGCCGCCCGGCGTGTTCATCACCAGAACGCCCGCGGCCGTGGCAGCTTCGATATCGATGTTCTCCGCTCCCGTGCCCGCTTTCCCGATCACCTTCAAGTGCGGCCCGGCCGCCAGCAGTTCGGCATCGACCTTTACTGCATTGCGAACGATCAGCGCGTCGGCGTGCGGCAGATGCTCCCGGTACTCATCCGGATTCGAAACGATCACGTTCCAACCGGGCTGGGGCGTCAGCAGCTCAACCCCCGCCGCGGGCATCGGCTCGGCAATCAGAATATTCATTCGCAGATTAGTCATTCGCTGGTCGGTCATCCAATGCTTAGACGTTCGCGAGTTCCTTCTTGGTTATTTGAATCTCGGCGTAGACTTTTTGAACCGCCGCCACGCCCGTACCCAGCGTCACGGGAATTCCGTTCGCATAAAGGATCAGTTCCAGCTCCGCGATCACCGCGAACAGATCGGCCGCATCGAAATAACCAAGATGTGCTATCCGGAATATGCGTCCCTTCATTTCGCCTTGACCGTTGGCGATGATGGCTCCGAAGCGGTCGCGAAATTCTTTGACGATCACTCCCGAATCGAGCCCTTCGGGAGCCTTCACCGCGGTGACGGACGCGCTCGGATGCTCCGGCGCAAACAATTCCAACCCTAACGCCAGGCACGCTTCCCGCGTCGCGCGCGCCAACTGCTCCGCGTTCGCGATCAGCTTCGGCATGCCGATACCCTTTATATACTGGAGCGCTTCGTTGAGTGCGAGCATCAGCGCGGTGGACGCGGTCCAGGCCGATTCTCCGTTGGCCGCAAATTTCTTTTCACGCTTCAGATTGAAGTAGTAGCGCGGCAGCTTCGCCGTTTCCATCTGCGCCCACGCCTTCGGGCTGATCGACAGGAACGCCAGGCCCGGCGGCACCATGAACGCTTTCTGCGAGCCTCCGATGACGATATCGAGCCCCCACCCGTCGATATCGAGAGGCATCGTCCCAAGACCGGTGATGGCATCGACGACAAAAATCGCGCCGGTCTTCTTGACGGTCGCCCCCATGCGGCGAACGTCGTGCGCGGCGCCGGTGGAGGTTTCAGACGCTTGCACGAACACGCCCTTCACCTCGGGATTCGCCGCAAGCGCCTGCTCCAGCGTCTCCGGGTCCACAGCTTTCCCATAAGGAGCAACGAGAACAACCACGTCAAGTCCATACGCGCGCGTCATCTCGACCCATCGCTCGCCAAACTTGCCGGCTGTGCACACGATCACGCGATCGCCCGCCGAAAAACAATTTGTCACGGACGCTTCCATCGCACCGGTGCCCGAAGCAACCAGCACCAGTACGTCCTGCGCGGTATTCATCACCAGCTTGAGATCGGCCAGCACGGCAAGAAAGACGTTCCGAAAATCCTGCGTGCGATGATGCATGTCCGCGCCCAGCATCGCGTGCAAAGCCTTCGGCAGAACGGGCGTCGGGCCAGGCGTGAGGAGTCGTGTCTTTTTGAGCTGCACGGTGAACTTTCAGAATAACAAGGAAGAAGTAGCCAGGAGCCAGCAGCCGGGAGCCAGAATGAAAACCCTTACCCATGCACTACCTCGAGGTGATTTCCGAGCGCGACATCGAGGGAGACCCGCGAGCATAGGGAGGGGCTGGGAGTCTGATCGAACCGCCATGCGTAAGCATGCGGACATGCGATTCTGACTCCTGTCTCCTGACTCCTTTAGACTAAGAGCAGATGCCTCTGCTCGACCAGATCCAAAAAGACATGATCGCCGCTATGAAGGGCCGCGAAGAAGCGCGGCTCGATGCCCTGCGCATGATCAAGACCGCTCTCAAGAAGCACGAGATCGATTCCATGAAGCCGCTCGACGAGCCGACCGAGTTGCAGATTCTCAATACTCTGATCAAGCAGCGCAAAGAGGCGTCGGACATGTTCCGCAAGGGCAATCGCCCCGAGCTTGCCGACAAGGAAGACGCCGAACTGAAGCTGATCGAATCCTACATGCCCTCCGCGCCTACCGACGCAGAGGTCGATGCGGCCATCGCGGCAGCCATGGCGGAAACTGGAGTGACGTCGCTCAAACAAATGGGCGTCGTGATGAAGGCCGCGCAGGCCAAGCTCTCCGGTAAACGGGTCGACGGAAAAGCGCTCAGCGATCGAGTTAAGTCGAAGCTTGCCTAGAGCAACTCAGAGGCTGCGAAAAAGAACGGGATTTCGACTGCCGCCGTTTCCGGCGCGTCCGATCCATGCACGCAGTTGCGCTCGATGCTCTGCGCGAACATCTTGCGGATGGTGCCTTCAGCCGCGTTGGCTGGATTCGTCGCACCCATCGTATCGCGCCACTTCTTAATCGCATCGGGAGCTTCGAGCGCCAGCACCACCACCGGTCCTTCGGTCATGAACTTCACCAGCGATCCGTAGAAAGGGCGCTCCTTATGAACGGCGTAAAAATTCTCGGCTTCGAGCTGGCTGAGGCGCTTCATTTTCATTCCGGCGACGCGGAAACCGGCCTTCTGAATCTCCGCGAGGATGGCACCCGCCTGATTGGCGGCGACTGCGTCTGGTTTGATGATTGCGAAAGTTTTTTCCATTTTAAATTCTGCTCTTGATCGTCTCGCCGATGGTGGCGGGCGTCGGACAGACCGTAATGCCGGCGTCTTTCATCGCGGCGATTTTGTCTTCCGCCTTGCCGCTGCCTCCGGAAATAATCGCACCGGCGTGGCCCATGCGGCGTCCCGGCGGAGCGGTCTGGCCGGCGATGAATCCCACCACCGGCTTCTTCACATTGGCCTTGATATACGCGGCCGCGGTTTCCTCCGCAGTGCCGCCAATCTCGCCGATCATGACGATGGCGTGCGTGTCGGGATCTTCATTAAAGAAACGAATCGCATCGGTGAAGGACGTACCAATAATCGGATCGCCCCCGATGCCGATGCAAGTCGATTGTCCAATACCGAGCTTGGTCAACTGACCCACCGCTTCATAAGTCAGCGTGCCGGATCGCGACACGACGCCAACGTTGCCTTCCTTATGAATGTGCGCGGGCATGATGCCGATCTTGCACTTGCCGGGTGAAATAATGCCCGGACAATTCGGACCGATCAGCCGCGTCAAAGGATGGTCTTTCAGATACGCCCACGCGCGAATCATGTCCTCGGCGGGGATGCCTTCGGTGATGCACACCACCAGCGCGATACCGGCGTCAGCCGCTTCCATAATCGCGTCAGCGGCGAACGGAGGAGGCACGAAAATCACCGATGCGTCGGCGCCGGTTGCCTTCACGCCGTCGGCAACCGTGTTAAACACCGGCAAATCGAGATGCGTCTGGCCCCCCTTGCCGGGAGTGACGCCGCCCACCACTTTTGTTTTGTACGCAATCGATTGCGTCGCGTGAAACGTCGCTTCTTTCCCGGTGAAGCCTTGAAAAAGTACGCGGGTATTTTCGTTAACCAGGACGCTCATTTGGCGAGACCTACAACTTTCTGCGCCGCGTCTAACATGCCGTCGGCTACTGTGAAATTGAATCCGGAATCGAGCAGAATTTTCTGCCCCAATTCGACGTTGGTACCTTCCATGCGAACCACGATTGGCACTTTAATCGCCAGCTCGCGCGCCGCGGCGACCACGCCGGTCGCGAGTGTATCGCAGCGCAGAATACCTCCAAAAATATTGATCAAGACAGCCTTAACAGCGCTGTCCGATAAAAGAATCCGAAACGCGTTCTTGATCTGCTCGGCATTCGCGCCGCCGCCGACGTCGAGAAAATTCGCGGCCGTGCCGCCGGCGTATTGAATGATGTCCATGGTCGCCATCGCGAGCCCCGCTCCATTTACCATGCAGGCCACGCTCCCGTCGAGCTTGATGTAGTTAAGCCCGAACTTCGACGCTTCCACTTCGAGAGGATCTTCTTCGTTCAGATCCCGAAGTTCGGCCAGATCCTTGTGGCGGAACATCGCGTTGTCGTCGATGTTCATCTTCGCGTCCAGCGCGAAAACCTTCCCGTCCTTAGTCAGGATGAAAGGATTAATTTCGGCAAGCGAAGCGTCGAACTCCATGACCGCTTTCGACAGAGCAATCATCGCATGCACCGCGAGATTCACCGCCGGACCCGTAATGCCGATCGCGAAAGCCAGCTTGCGAGCCTGAAACGGCAGCAATCCGATGCCGGGCTGGAGAGGCTCTTTGATAATCCGCTCCGGCGTCGAGTGCGCCACCTCTTCAATATCCATCCCGCCTTCCGACGACGCCATGAAGACGTTCTTGCCGATTGCGCGGTCCAGCACAATACCAAGATACAGTTCGCGCTCAATCGGAAGAGTCTCTTCGATGAGAACCTTCTTCACCACGCGCCCCTCGGGTCCGGTCTGATGCGTGATCAGCGTCATGCCGAGAATCTTCGCGGCAATCTCGCGCGCCTCGGCCGCGTCTTTCGCGACCTTGACGCCTCCGCCTTTACCTCGTCCGCCGGCGTGGATTTGCGCCTTCACCACCACGCTGCCGCCGAGCTTTTTCGCCACCGCTTCAGCTTCTTCTGGAGTGCTCGCCACTTCGCCGCGCGGCACAGGAACTCCGTGCCGGGCAAGCAGGGCCTTGGCCTGATACTCGTGAATCTTCATGATTTGTTGGGCAATTTGCTATAAGCTTATTTAACAGCCGCACAACGAAGGCGGGCGGCAGTTCTTTCCTATTATAAAGAGGTGGCCGCCCGCCTCTGTGCGGCAAAGAATTCCCAATATAACATGGCCTCGTTCGTTCCCTATTTACATCGCGCCGCGGCGGGCGAGAGTCTTTCCGCCGAAGACGCGCAGGCCGCGATGAACGCTCTGCTATCCGGCGACGCGACCGCTGCGCAAATCGCGGGATTCGCGATCGCGATCAAAATGAAAGGCGAGACCGCGGCCGAATTGACGGGTTTCGCGCGCGCCTTGCGCGAGCACATGATCGTGGTCGATGCCGGCGACGATTTGATCGACACCTGCGGTACCGGGGGCGATCTTTCGGGGACATTCAATATCTCGACCGTCGCCGCTTTCGTGATGGCCGGCGCGGGCGCAAGGGTTGCAAAACACGGAGGACGATCCGCGACCAGCCAGACCGGTAGCGCCGACGTTCTCGAAGCGCTGGGCGTACGCATTTCCATGACGCCCGAAGAAGCGGCGGGCGCGATTCGCGAAATCGGTATCGGATTTTTGTTCGCCCCGAATCTGCACCCGGCGATGAAGCACGCCGCTCCTGTGCGCCGCGAGCTCAGGCTGCGAACAGTATTCAACCTGATCGGTCCGCTAGCGAATCCGGCCCGCGCCGCTACGCAATTGATCGGGACTCCCTCGCCCGAAGCAGCGAAGCTGATTGCGGAGGCGCTGGCCGCTCTTGGCACCGGCCATTCGTTCGTCGTCCACGGCCACGACGGCCTCGATGAGATCACCACTACGGGTCCAACGGACGTTTACGAAGTGTGGACTGGGCGCGTGGTCAAGCATCTCTGGACGCCTGCCGATTTCGGAGTCAAACGAGCTTTCGGGGAAACTCTGCTAGGCGGCGATGCACAGCGAAATGCGGAAATCGCGCGTGACATCCTTGCAGGCGTACGCGGACCCATGAGAGATATAGTACTTTTAAACGCGGCGGCGGGCTTGTTCGCGCTGGATTTGGCGAAGGATTTGCGTAGCGCGGTATTACTTGCTGAAAAATCAATCGATTCCGGAGCGGCAACCGATAAGCTCCAGGCACTCCAAAAAAAATTCCCGTTTTCCTGATCCACTTCTCCCCCCGTTTACGCGAATACAAGTAGGCGGAGGATCGCAGGCGACGCTGCCTGCGATTTAGTGCCGGCCGGAGCAGGGGAGCTGCTCCAGCCGGCCCTTTTTATTTACCGCCAGCGCCGCCCGTAGAATCCAGGTCCAAAATAGAAACCAAATCCAGGTCCCCAATAAGGATAGCCGCCGTAGTACGGATACGGATACGGGTAGCCGCCATAGGGCGCATAACCGGCCGCATACGGCGGACCCGGCGGCATCGGGCGCCGAGCCAGTGCGGGGGCACCTTGATAATCCGCCGGCTGAACGAATCGGAACGCTTGCACGCTGCGCTCCGTCGACACCGTGACATCCTGATTCACGCGGAACGTGAGCATCGTTTCGGGGTAGACGATGGTGGGATGGCCGCGCGTCAGTAGCACTCCGGCGAGCCCAACGATTAGCCCAGCACCAGCGCCGACTCCCGCTCCTACCCCTCCATTGACGCCCGCTCCAATCGCCGCGCCAACACCGGTGGTTGCGGCCACTGCGCCGACATCGCGGCCCACCGAGGTAGATCCATTACGATTCAAAAGTTCGGATTGAATCGGCAACTGCTGCCCGTCGACCACCGGCAACTCCACCAACTGAATGCCCAGCCGCGACGTCCCCGATACCCGTCCAGCTTTCTTCGCTTCCGTCACGCGCCCGGTCACATATTGGCCGCGCGAGGCGACGACAATACCGTCCACCACAATCGGCTTGGTCAAAGTCGCAGTGAACGCATCCCCCGCCTGGCTCCGGTCGGAGGAAAGGAATTCATTCAGACGCACGGTCACGTACGTGCCAGCCCTGATTGTAAGTCTAGGCGGAATCGCCTGTGCATCACCCACAGGTTGCTGCGCATCGGCCGGCACACCAGCGGCATTTGCCGCATCGCCAGCAGCCAGTTGCTGCTGCACCTGTTCCACGGTAGGACGCTCCTGCGCAAAGGCAGGAACGGTAAGCAGCCCGAACATCAATGTGTAGGCTGTCGTTCTAGAAAATTTATGCATATTCGGCACCTTCGTCAACGTTGACGGTAATTTCGTTGCACGCGTTTCGCCAACTATAAAAAGCGAGTAAAATCAGCCGGATGCCGGCGAAAGAATGGCGCAGGATTGGCCCAAAATCACCGCAATTGGTGGTTTTGAGCCAGTGGGGCAGGTTCCCGGCCTGCCCATCCTCACCCCCGCGCCGCGCTACACTCCGCGCAAGGACAGATCTTCCTCAAATGGTCGAACGAGTAAATCCCCGACCCGTGCCCATCCGACCACGCGATCCGGATCGCGTAATGTCCCACTTCCTCCACGCTTAACATTTTTAACACCGGCTTATACATTTGGAACGGACTCGCCGGCGCCGCGTAATTCGTCCTCTGAGGCTCCGTGCCATGCGCACCCGTACAAGTCGCGCAAGGACACTCGTCGCGCAAATAGCCCAATGAATATTCGCTATGATGCTGATCCTTCCAATCGATCTTGATGCCTTTAGATTTAGAAATCGCGATGTGTTCCGGATCGATCATCACTGCGGGTTAACCCTCTCAATATCCCGAACGCCCGATATCCTCCGGATCGCCGTGACGATCCTTTCGAGCTGCTTCTTATCCTTCACTTCAATCGTCATATCGATAATTGCGCCCGCCGTCTGATGCACGTCGTCGTCGCGTGTTTCCAGGCTCCGGATATTGGTCTGCTCATTGAACAGGGCGGTCGTCAACTGGCTCAGCATCCCCGGGCGATCCTCTGTCAACACCGTGATCTTCACCGGAAAGGGAGCCGACGTACTCCGCGCCCACTCCACATCGATCTTCCGCTCTACTTCGTACATCAGGTTCTGCACGTTGGTGCAATTCAGCGAGTGCACCGCAATTCCCTTCCCCCGCGTGACGTACCCGACGATCGCCTCTCCGCGAATCGGATTGCAGCATTTCGCGCGATATACCAGCAGATCATCGATGCCCTTCACCTTGATGACCAGGTCGTGGTCCGCGTGCGCCGGCTGAGGCGTCGTCAGCGAACGCGCCGTCTCCGCCACCGCCGGTTCCGCAGCAGGCTCCGGCGCAATCTGATCCGGAGCCAGCTTTTGCAGCACCTGCCGCGCCGAATATTTCCCGTACCCCAGCGCCGCCGACAGCTCCTCGATCTTCGAATACCCGTACTCGCCCGCCACCGACTCCATCTGCGCCTTGGTAATGCCCTTCATCGAAACGCCGAGCCGCCGCGCCTCGCGCTCCAGATACTTCTCGCCGATCTCAATCGCCTTCGCCCGCTCCGTCGTATTAATAACGTGCTTGATCTTGTTGCGAGCCTTCGAAGTCTTGACGATCGCCAGCCAATCCTTGCTGGGCAGATGATTGGTCTGCGTGAGGATCTCCACCACGTCGCCGTTGCGCAGCCCGTACTTGAGCTGCACAATCCGCCCATTAACCTTGGCTCCGATGCACGAATTCCCCACGTCGGAGTGAATCGCGTATGCGAAATCAATCGGCGTCGCATCGCGCGGCAGAATGATCACCTTGCCCTTGGGCGTAAACGTGTAGACTTCCTCCGGGTACAGATCCACCTTAAGCGTGGACATGAACTCGCCCGGATCGCGCATTTCGCTCTGCCACTCTACGAGCTGCCGCAGCCACGCCACGCGCTGGTCATCTTCCGCCGCGCCCCTGCGCCCTTCTTTATATTTCCAATGCGCCGCGATCCCTTCCTCGGCGATGCGATGCATCTCGTCCGTGCGAATCTGCACTTCGAAATGCCTTCCGCCCGGCCCCATCACCGACGTATGCAGCGACTGGTAAAGATTCGGCCTCGGAATCGCAATGAAGTCCTTGATGCGCCCCGGAATCGGATGCCACTCGTTGTGAATCACACCGAGCGCCGCATAACAGTTCTTCACCGAATCGGTAATGATGCGCACCGCGAGAAGATCGTAAACCTGGTCGAGCGTAATTTTCTGGCGCTTCAACTTCTGAAAAACCGAATAAGCGCGCTTCACGCGCCCGTCAACCCGCGCAATAATCCCTTCGCGCGCCAGCAAAACCTCGACCGTGTGCCTGATCTCCGCTAGAAAAGTTTCGTTCGAGGCGCGCGCGTCTTCGAACTCCTTGAGCAGCGTCTCCGAAGCCTCCGGCTCAAGATATTGAAACGCCAGATCCTCCAGTTCGCCGCGAATTTTGCCCATGCCGAGCCGATGCGCAATCGGCGCATAAATCTCCATGGTCTCCTGCGCGATCCTCAACTGCCTCTCGCGCGAAAGATGCCCCAGCGTGCGCATATTATGCAAACGGTCGGCCAGCTTCACCACGATCACGCGAATATCGTTGACCATGGCGAGCAGCATCTTGCGAACGCTCTCCGCCTGCCGCTCCTCGCGTGAAGCAAGGTTCAACTTGCTCAACTTGGTGACGCCATCGACGCAAGCGGCCACTTCATTGCCGAAATTTTTCCGAATCTCCTCGACCGTAGCCGAAGTGTCCTCCACCACGTCATGCAGCAGCCCGGTTTCAAGCGCGGTCATGTCCATATGCATGTCCGCAAGCTGCCGGGTAACCAGCAAAGGATGCAGCATGTAAGGCTCGCCGGAGCTGCGCTTCTGCCCCTTATGCCGGTCCGCCGCAAATCGAAACGCCTTTTTAAGCGGCGCCAGATCCTCGCTAGGCCGCAGCTCATGAATCCGGGTTTCCAGCTCCCGATAAGCAGTCTCGACAGGATCCGGCGCAATCTCAGGAGGAGGAAGAACAGCTTGCGGAACAGGATCGGTAGACTCGGACGACATGGGGGCTAATACCAGTGTAGTGGGGCAGGGCCATGCCTTGCCAGTTAGCGTCGATCAGCGAGAATCTGCGCAATCAGAGATTGCCTCACTCGAAAATTCGTTCGCTGCAGATCGTCAAGTGCTAGTCGTAGATCCACGAATCCATTTCGGGCCGCCTCTAGAAGCACGCCGAGGGTACCAGTATTGGGGATTCGAAGCCGGGAAGCGACGGATCGGCCTTCGGTCTCGTCGATCAGCAAGAGACAATCGGGCTCATCGAATTCGGAACGAAATAGGGAACCGGGCTCGGCGAGCGCGAGCCGAATCGCAGCAGCCTCTCATCCAGGACAGCGTATATCGGCATTCCTTCGGGCGCAGATTCGACCTCAATCCAATCGGGACGTTCTTCCATCCACGACCTGACCACCTCCGGAGCCCCTTCCGCGGTCAGTTCGCTCAGGACCTCGGGCGGAATTACGATGATCCCGTAGAGGCGACGGAGTACATCAATGCAATCGATGAGTATGAGATAGTTGATCGGCGACGCGTCGGCGATAACAACTTTCACTCTTTCCTTCGCGACTCGCGCGCCGTCTCTGCATCGCGTTCGACTTCCTCGATGGAAAGCGGAAGGAAAATCTCGTGCGCCTTCAAAAACCCATCCATCTCGTAACGCGATCCAATTCCAAGCAACCGCCGCGCCTGAGCCACCGAGATCTTACCCGAGCGCAGCCCCTCCAATGCCAACGCCTCCAGCGCTACCTTGGTTAGTCCTCCCGGGCTCTGACTGAGCAAAGGCGCGAGATCTTCTGGGACGTCTAGGGTGACCTGCATAGTAGGACCTATACCAGTTTACATGTCCTACGAAAGTAGCGGCCGAAGTCGCTGCCCTTCCACTCACTTCTTTCCCGCCGCAAACGCCTTCTGAATGAACTCGTGCACCTTCGGATTCATGTAAGCCTTCATTCTCTCCTGCGTCTCCTCCGGCAACCCCGACGGATTCTTCCACACATTATTCAAACCCTTCGTCACCTGCGCATCGCCGCCCGTAAATTCGAGAATCAGCGCGCCCCACCGACCCGCCAGCGCCTGAGCCCTCGCCCCCGCAGGATCCTCGGCGAGATCAATCGCCGCCTCAACATCGCGGAACAAATCGTTCCACTTCCTCGTCGACTCCGCCTGCATCTCCGGCGTCCACTCGCGAGCTTTCAACTTCTCGAGCGCCTCTTGCGAATAATACTGTTCCGACCACTTCGGATTATCTTGCATCTCAATCACCTCGATAATTTTTTTCAACAGCGCGGCGTCGGGCAGCTGTCCGTTCGCGAGCGAGCGCTCCGCATCCTGAATCGCTTGTATCGCGCGATCGATCAGCCTGCGTTTTTCTTCCAGCACCAGCCTCTGCCGCGGCAGCGCGTCGGCCAGTTCCAGATTGTCGCGATCCAGCAGCGTCTTGATCCGCTTTAAAGGAAGACCCACAAATTTCAGCGCCACAATCTGCTCCAGCCGTTCGAGATCGGACTCGCGATACACGCGATACCCCGCCCCCGTCCGCCGGGCCTTCAGCAGCCCCAGCCGGTCGTAATGATGCAGGGTCCGCACCGTCACACCCGCCAGTTCCGCGAATTGTTGCGCTTGCAGCATCTCTTCCTTCCAACGCTAGAATCAGCCCTAACGTAAGGTGAGGGTCAAGAACTTTTTTTATAAAACTTCAAATCCTCGCCCGTCATCATCTTGGTCGCATAAATAATCTGCCCTGCGTGCTGCTGGAAATGCCCCACCACCTGGTAAATCACCTCCAGCACATATCGATCCCCATCCTGTGTCGAAACCCGCTCCGTCAATCGCTCCGGCGCCAAATTCCTCAGAATCGTCACCGCCTCCCCCACCGTCGACGCCAAAAGCGATAGCAGTTCCTCCGCACCCATCCGCGAAGAAGCCGCAAACTCCCGCTCCCGTTGACGAACATCAACCAATCCTCCGATGCTCGACCCGATCCACTGCCGAACATTGCCGCACAAATGCAGCACCAGATTCCCCACCGAATTCTGCGGACCCTTCCAAACCTGCTCGCCATCCAGCCTCGACACACAAGCCTCGACATACCCACTCATCTCCGTCAGCTTATTCACGGAGTGCCCCAGGAACAATTCACCAGTCATGACCCCATTGTGTTTCATCGGCGTTCATCAGCGCCCAATATTTCTTTTATCTTCTTGACCTGGACCCGAAGCCGTACCGGCGTGAGATAATCAAACCGTGGACGCCCCAGAACCCAAGTTTCACCTCAGCCAGCCCCCCGAGCTCTTTGCCCGCGTCGATCAGGAACCCGAGCCCGACGAATTCGGCGACTCCATCGTCACCACCACCGTCAGCATGGCCATCAACTGGGCGCGAAAAAATTCCATCTGGCCCATGAGCTTCGGCCTCGCCTGCTGCGCCATCGAAATGATGTCCATGATCGGCTCCCGCTACGACATCTCGCGCTTCGGCGCCGAAGTCATGCGCGGATCGCCCCGTCAAAGCGACCTCATGATTATCGCCGGCCGCGTCTCGAACAAAATGGCCCCCGTCATCCGGCGCCTCTACGAGCAGATGCCGGAGCCGAAATGGGTCATCTCCATGGGCGCCTGCGCCACCTCCACCGGAGTCTTCTCTAACTACGCCCTCGTCCCCGTCAATCAGGTCATCCCCATCGACGTTTACGTCCCCGGCTGCCCTCCGCGCCCGGAGCAGTTGATCTACGCCATCACCATGCTTCAAAAGAAGATCGAGCTCGATACCAACTCCGTAGGAAAAGTCCTAAACCTCGCCTGACTTTTGCCGATAAGCTGTCTCGAAGGCAGTTGTTAAACTGCCCGACCAGGTGGCGATAGTGAATATTTCGTCGATCAGCAATCTCTCCTCTCATCTCAGCGCGGCTCAGCCGGCCGGGATCAAACAGCCTACCCAGGACCAAAAAGCGCTGATTCAGGCCGTAAAAACCGTCAACGCCTCCGGCCTCCTCGGCCAGGAAAACGAGCTCACCTTCGTCATCGACCGGGCCGCCCAAATCGCCGTCGTCCGCATCGTCAATAGAAAGACCGGCGAAGTGGTTCAGCAAATTCCGAACGAGCAAGTGCTGAAGCTGGCCGAAGAGAGCAATGGAAGGTAAAACACTCCCTCAATGGCCTACTCGAATCAAGGTTATTCAAACTTCAACCGGTACCTGGAAACAGAAGTATTCAGCGCGGACCCCGTCAGGCTGGTCTGCATGCTCTACCGGGGCGCAATCGAAGCCACCGCAGCCTCCCGGCGTCATTTGAAAGCAGGCAAGATTCGGGAGCGCTCTCATCAAATCCTGCGCGCACTCGCGATTCTCCGGGAACTAACCCGCGCGCTCGACCCCCAATACGAACAAATCAGCCACCCCCTCCGCGATCTTTACGCCTATATGCAGACCCGCCTTCTCGAAGCCAACGCCAAGCAAATCGACGCGCCCCTGGCCGAAGTAGAGCAGCTCCTGTCCACGTTGCTCGAAGGCTGGCTAGCCGCAGCACCCACCGCGCCTCCCGTCGTAGCCGAAGCATACCAACCCATGAGCTGTACGTACTAACACTGCTATAGATGTGTGTTAGCTTCTCAGTCGACATTGCAAGTAGGGTGGGTCCCCGACCCGCCCTCCATCTGGCGTTGAATGAACGGTGGGGCAGGTTACCGACCTGCCCTCCGCGGCACCGCCAACGTTTTCGAGAGTTTCACGACGCCCCGAACGCTTCCACACGTTGAGCCGCCGTGCGTAAGCATGCGGGTTCCGCCAGAAACCCGAAACATCCCACCACTCCGTTACCATAGAGGGTGCGCATGCCCGAGCTCCCTCCCGCAGTCGAGGTCCAGAATCTCCGCAAGGTCTACGGAACGAAAGCTGCCGTCGACGGTCTCAGCCTTTCCGTAGCCCAAGGCAGCTTCTTCGGCTTCCTGGGACCCAACGGCGCCGGCAAAACCACCACCATCAAAATGCTCATGGGTCTCGCCCCGCCCACCTCCGGGACCATCCGCCTGCTCGGCATGGCCATGCCCGAACAAGGTCTCGAAATCAAACAACTCATCGGCCTGGTCCCCGACGAATCCCTTCTTTTCGACCACCTCACCGGAGGCGAATTCGTCGAGTTCGTCGGCCGCATGTACGGCCTGGACCGTAAAATCGCCCGCGAGCGATCCCTCGAACTCCTCGAACTCTTCGAGCTCGATGGCAATCAGAAAAAACTGATCGTCGAATATTCCAAAGGCATGCGCAAACGCTGTGCCATGGCCGCCGCCCTCATCCACCGCCCGAAACTCTTCCTGATGGACGAGCCCTTTGAAGGCGTCGACGCCGTAGGCGCTCGCTTAATGAAGGATATTCTCCTCGAACAAGTCCGCCACGGCGCCACAATTTTTCTGACCTCCCACGTCCTCGAAGTAGTCGAGCGCCTCTGCGATCACGTCGCCATCATCAACGACGGAAAAGTGGTGGTCGAAGGCACCATGGATGAGCTTCGCGGAGCATCGGAAACCCTGGAAGACGCCTTCGTCCGCGCCGTAGGCGTGGGCCGCACCACGGAAACCCTTGATTGGTTATGAAAAGCCTGGTTATGAAAAGCCTGGTTATGAAAAGCCTGGTCATGAAAGCCTGTCTGTGAATCAGGCGCGCGCCATCCTCTGGGCCCAATGGCGGACCCTGATCAATTTCCTCCCGCGCGGCGGCATCGCCTGGACCGGCGTGATCTATGCGGGATGGTATGGCTTCTGGACCCTGACCGCCGTCTCCGTGGCACGCCTCGCCGCCAACCCGTCGAATCTTAGTTTGCTCAAGGCCACGCTCACCGGCGGATTGCTGCTGGTGTTCCTGTACTGGCAGGTGATGCCTCTTTTGCTCGCGGCCACCGGCGCGTCGCTTGAGCTGAAGAAGCTGCAAGTCTATCCCATCCCCGCGTCTCAACTGTTCAGCATCGAAGTCGCGCTCCGCTTCACAGCCGCTGTCGAAATGCTCCTCCTCCTCCTCGGGTTGAGCGCCGGCCTTCTCTTTAATCCTCAGGTACCCAAGTGGACCCCTCTGTTTCTAGCCCCCTACGTGCTCTTCAATCTCTTTCTGGCCATAGGTTTGCGCGATCTGGTCGCCCGGATCCTGGCCCACAAACGAATCCGCGAGGTAGCCTTTCTCCTGCTGGTCCTCTGCGCCGGCCTGCCCCAACTGCTGATGATGCGCGGACCCGCCAGCGGCCGCGGCATCCGCGCCCTTTTCGGCGATTCCTGGTTAGGTTGGCCCTGGTCCGCCACCGCGAATCTCATCGAGCAAAGGTCCACCCCCCAAGCCCTCGCTGTCCTCCTGGCGTGGGCCCTCGCCGCCGCCGTCTTCGGCTACTGGCAGTTCAGAACGTCCCTTACCTTCGACGCACAGGCCGCATCCGCGTCCGGCATCGTGCCCACCCGCCGCGATAGCTGGCTGGAAAAATTCTTCCGCCTGCCCTCTCTCGTCTTCGGAGACCCCCTGGCCGCGCTCATCGAAAAGGAGATCCGCTTCCTGGTCCGCTCGCCGCGCTTTCGCCTGGTATTCCTCATGGGATTCACCTTCGGCCTCGTAATCTGGCTTCCTCTTGCGCTAGGCCGCAGCGGCCTTTCGAAATCGATACTGGGCACCAACTATCTCACGGTAGTCAGCGTCTATTCGTTGCTGCTCCTCAGCGAAGTCTGCTTCTGGAACTCCTTCGGTTTCGACCGCTCGGCCGCCCAATTCTACTTCCTCGCCCCGGTTCCCTTTTACAAGGTCCTGATCGGGAAAAATCTAAGCGCCGTGTTCTTCATCCTGGTTGAGATCTCCGCCGTCACCATTGTCTGCGCCACCCTCGGCATGCCTCTCAACCCGATACGTCTGGGCGAAGCCTACTCCGTCGCCGGAGTCCTCACCCTCTTCCTGTTAGGCGCCGGGAATCTCCTTTCCATCCATCAGGCCCGCGCCGTAAACCCCGCCACGTCCTTCCGCACCGGAGCCGCTGGCCGGGTCCAGGCCATGTTGTTCATTATTTACCCCGTCGCGTCCATCCCCGCCGGCCTGGCGTACCTGGCAAGATGGGCTTTCAACAGCGAAGTCGCCTTCTTCGGCGTGCTGGCATTCGACGCCGTAGTCGCCGTCATCGTCTACCGCATCGCCTTGAACTCCGCAGTAGAAGCTGCCCAGCGCCTAAAAGAATCAATGATCACCGCCCTCTCCGCCGGCGACGGCCCCATCGCAAACTAACCATGAAAATCTTTGGGAGGGTGGGTCCCCGACCCACCCGCGTCTGGCGCTAAATGAATGAATGGTGGGGCAGGTTCCCGACCTGCCTTCCGCAGTCCCGGCGACGTTTTTGATTGTCGCCGTCGCTTATTTAACGATTCCCACAGAAAATTAAGAAACATTCTCCCTATGTAAGGTTTCTTAGCAGAGTACCCCCTTGGCAACATTCGCTATAGTTGACGACCCGTCGATTCAGGGACTCACTGCGCCCGGCCGCGGCAATCCCACCGCCTCCCGTCTCGAAGAGCACCTCCAATCCACCGCGAAACGCTTGAAAAAACTGGGTGTTCGTCCCGGAGCGTGTGTAGCAAGCGCCCTCCCCGAAGGTCCCGACTTAACCACCGCCGCAATGACTGCCTCTCGGGCTCAGGCTAAATTTGCTCCCCTGCCGCACCGAGGCTCCTGCGAGCAATATCAGTCCCTGCTGCTTAAAAGTGAAGCCAGTTTGCTCCTCCTCCACGCTGGTTCCCATCCCGCGCGGGAAGCAGCGCTCAATCTCAGGATTCCAATTGCAAACGTTCTCAGACACTTTGAAGCTGGCGTTTTTACCCTCGAAGCCGACATCCCTCTTGTTCGCGCCGGGGATCGGATGTTCGAACCGCCCCGCCCTTCATGGAAACGCCGCGGTATTGGCGTTCCGGTGGTGTTGATCGCCCCCGGCCCCTCCTACCGCCGTCTTGCCAACCGTCTGGATGCCACCAATCCTGTGGTCGGCATCACTCCTCCCAGCCTCGAACATCTACCTCTACCTCATACCATCGAGCACGTAGCCGCCGAATGTGCCCGTATGTTGCGCCGCTATCGGCCGCACGGGCCTTACGCGCTCGCGGGCTGGCGAACCGACGCGGTGGTTGCCTTGGAAATGGCCCGCCTGCTCGAAGAACAGGGCGAAAAAGTGATCTTCGTCGCCATGCTCGACGCGTCGTCGTTTGCGTCCGCCACGCTATCGCGCGCAATTCACCAAGTCGTGAAGTTTCTCCGCGGGAAATCCGCCCCGCCGCCGGATTTCATGGCGGAGGCGCTTCGCCAATATCGCCCGCGCCCCTGGTTCGGAAAAATTCTGGATCTCCGCCCGCCCGGCGGCGCGCGCCTCAACTGGCGCAGCATCGCGCCCCAGGGAGTCGCCTCCTATGACGCCCCCTCCGAAATGCTAGCCGAACCAAACGTGCAAACCGTGGCAACCATCCTAGCCGCGGAATTAATCCAATCAATCAAATAACTCAGAACCGTCCCCGCGTGGCCGCCCCTAGGCCAGCTTCGGGGACTGACTACCTTTTTCGCCCGCCTCTACGACGAGCAAAGAAAAGAACTTCCGCGGCGAAAAAGGCTGTCTGTCCCCTGCCTTTTCGCACCGCGCGGTCGCAGACCGATTGCCACCGCAAGGAAACTGCTTAAAATCGGGGACTGACTACCTTCTTCGCCCGCCTCTACCCCGAGCATAGAAAAGAACTCCCGCGGCGAAAAAGGCTGTCTGTCCCCTGCCTTTTCGCACCACGCGGTCGCAGACCCGATTGCCACCGCAAGGAAACTGCTTAAAATAAGATTCCATGACCCCCATCACCCTGGAAGGCGCCCACGTCAAACTCGAGCCTCTCTCCGAATCCCACCACGAAGCCCTCTGTAAGATCGGCCTGGACCCCGAACTCTGGAAATGGATCCCCTTCCAAGTCCTCACCCCCGAACAAATGACCGCCTACATCCGCTCCGCGCTCGCCGACCAGGAAAAAGGAATCTCCCTTCCCTTCGCCACCATCGATCAAGCCACCCAAACCGTCGTCGGCTCTACCAGGTACATGAACATCGACCTCGCCAACAAGCGCCTGGAAATCGGGTCAACATGGATCGTCAAACCCTGGCAGCGCACTGCAATCAACTCCGAAGCAAAATATTTGATGATGCGCCACGCCTTCGAAACCCTGGGCTGCAACCGCGTCGAATGGAAAACCGACGCCCTCAACACCCAATCCCGCAACGCGATTCTGCGGCTGGGCGCAACCGAGGAAGGAATCTTCCGCCAGCACGTCGTCACCTGGAGTGGACGTCTCCGGGACAGCGTCTACTTCAGCGTAATCGCCTCCGAATGGCCGGAAGTGAAAAAGAACCTGGCAGCGAAAATTAAGGTCGAATAAGGCCTCGCAGGGGCGTCGAAACTGCGCTTTTAAGATCAATTAAGGCACAATAAGGAGATGCCCAGCTTCCGCGTCGAAACGCCGCAGCGCTCCTACGATGCCATCGTCGAGCGCGGCGCGATCCGGCGCATCCCGGATTTCCTGCCTCCCAAACACGGCAAAGTCTTCGTGGTCACCACGCAAGACGTTTGGGACCTTCACGGGAAATTATTCTCTCAAGTCCCTCATAACGTTATCTTTTTCCCCGGACGCGAATCGAAAAAACGTCTCTCCGAAGTGGAAGTCATGGCCGACCAAATGTTGGCCGCCGGAGCCGACCGATCCAGCATCGTAATAGCGTTTGGAGGCGGTATCGTCAACGATACAGGGGGTTTCCTGGCTGCGATTTTTATGCGCGGGATCCCGGTAATCCAGGTTCCGACCACGCTGCTGGCGCAAGTCGATGCCGCGGTAGGCGGAAAAACGGGCGTAAATCTGGTCGCCGGCAAGAATCTGCTAGGCAGTTTTCACCAACCGTTAGCGGTCCTGATCGACCCCGAGGTTTTAACGACGTTGCCCGACCGCGAGTACCGCGCGGGCCTCTACGAAATCATCAAATGCAGCGTCATCCGCGACGCTAACCTGTTTCGTATCTTAGACGAAGGCATCGCAAGCGTACTCGCAAAAGACCCGCCCGTCGTGGACCGGATCATCGCCGACGCTGTACGCATTAAAGCCGAAGTCGTCTCCGCCGACGAGCGCGAAGGCGGCCTGCGCCGCATCTTGAACTTCGGCCACACCGTGGGTCATGCCCTGGAGGCGGAGACTCAATATTCGCGATTTCTACATGGCGAAGCCGTAGCGTTCGGAATGCGCGTCGCGACCGTTCTGGCGGAACGCGTAACCAGCCTCGAAGACGCCCCCGATATCGACCGCGTCATCGTCAACTACGGCCCGATTCCGTCGCTTAAAGGCATTTCCGCCAGCAACTTAGCGAAGCGCTTGGTAAGTGATAAGAAGACCATTCAAGGGAACGTCCATTTCGTTTTGCCGACCAAGATCGGCGAAGTCACCGTAGTTTCCGGGATCGACGATGGCATTGTGATCGAATCGATCGAGGCGGTTTTGGGTGGATGATAAAGCGCTATGGGTCCAAGGCATGTTCGGCCGCATCGCCGGCCGTTATGACCTGTTGAATCATCTACTTTCCTTCAATCTCGACAAAAGGTGGCGCGCCCGGACGGTGGAGCGTGTTTCGAAGCTTCCGCACGCGCGGGTGCTGGACCTGTGCTGCGGAACCGGAGACCTCCTGCTGGGACTACAAGGCGGCTTGGTATTGGGCAGCGATTTCTGCCATCCCATGTTGTTGGAAGCACAGCGCAAGAGCACTCGTCCGCTCTTCGAAGCCGACGCGCTAGCGTTGCCGCTTAAAGATAACTCCCTCGACCTGATCACCTGCGCCTTCGGATTTCGCAATCTGGCCAATTACGAAAGCGGCCTGAAAGAGATGCTTCGAGTATTGAAGCCCGGAGGTGTGGCCGCGATTCTGGAATTCTCGCAGCCCACAAACCGCGTCTTTGGCGCGCTTTACCGCTTCTTCTCGATGCAGGTCCTGCCCCGAATCGGCGGCATGGTTTCAGGTTCGCGCGACGCGTATTCGTATCTGCCGAAATCGATCCGCGCATTTCCCGGCGCCGAACAATTAGCTGAGCAAATGCGCGAAACAGGTTTTCAGCGCGTGGAGTTCGAAAGAATGACCGGAGGCGCCGTGGCTCTGCACCTGGGGTACAAAATTACATCGTGCTGATGCGGATGTAGCGCTTGATGTCTTTCAGGTTGACGAGAATGCCGATCGCGGCGACGGCCAGCGCTAAATAACCCCAGGATTTCATGGATACCCTCACTGGACGTTAGATGCTTGATTAACCCTATTGTTTCAATCTATATAATGACTCATGCTGCATCTGGCCAACCTGCTGCTGATCGGTCTGCTGCTGGTCAATCTCGCGGGATTGTCGGTGGTTGCGTACAGCATCAGCCGGTCGTGGCTGCTGGCGCGGACCGCTTCGCCTTTATTGGTTGCGATTCCGTTTTTCGTCGAGCATTTCTTTGGATTCGGTTCGCTCCGATGGTGGTGGCCTGCGACGACCGCTATTTCCTTGGCGCTGATTGTCAGCCACTGGCAACTTCTCAAGTTTCATTGGCGGATTGAGGCCGTTTTCCACGGCACTTTTTTCTATGCGTTGGCTTGGCGCTATTCGTTTCCGGATCTTTACGCATCGTCTGAAAAGATTTGCGATCTGACTTTCGTCGCGAATTACATGCATGGAGACAGGCTTCCGCCCCTGGATCGATGGCTGCCTCCGTTTTCTTTCGATATGTATTATTCGCTCCAGCATTACGCGGCTGCCTTGCTCGGGCGGATATTGGAGGCGCCGGCGGGGACTGCGTACAACCTGGCGATCTGCGTGATCGCGGCGGCGGTGGCGACGGCCGGCGCGGGAACTGCGTGGCTGCTGGTGCGGCGCAGAGGGCCGGCGCTACTGCTCGCGATCGCGCTGGTATTCGGCGGAACCGGAGCATCGCCATTCATCCACCTGGTTACGCCGCATCCGCAATTGCACAGCAGCATCCGCTTCATGGGCAGCAGCTTGTCGAAAAATAATGCCACCGGACCGCTGGGCACATGGCTGCTCAACGCCGATAAAGTTTCCGATCAGAGTTCGCTCGATCTGCCTGTCGAATTGTTTTCTTACCTGATCGGCTTGGGCGATTATCATCCGCCTTTGAGCGGCTATCTGTTGTTGATGACCGCTCTGCTATCGATCGCGATGATCGAGGCGTGGGAGACGCCGCGCGCGGCGTACGCGGTTCTGGGGGCGACGGTCCCGCTTACCATCGCTGCGAATGCGTGGGATTTTCCGATGCAGGCGTTCCTGGTGGGGGCTTATCTGCTCTATCGCGTCTGGGCGAGCAAGATGATCGACTGGAAGCCGCTGCTGGGCGGCGGAGTCTTCGCGAGCATCCTCATTTATCCTTTTTTAGTCCGGTTCGCACCTCACGCCGAAACGCTGCACAACGCTCTGCGACTGGTTCCGCGCGGATTGCACACGCCCACGTTCGCGGGGTTGCTGGTGTTCTTTCCGCTGCTGGCGATTTTGGCATTGAACGCGTTGTTCGGTGAGCGATCGAAGGAATCGGCGGCGCTCAGCATAATCTGGCTGGTGCTGATGGCGGTTTCGGAGTTCGTGTTTGTCGACGATCTTTATGGAGGCAAGTTCGAGCGCTTCAACACCGCGCTCAAGTGGTGGGCGTGGATTTATTCCGGGGCGATTCTGACAGTGGGTGCGATAAACCTGCGCTCCGGATCGCGCATTTGCCGTTGGGGGACCGTGGGAGTGCTGGCGCTGATCTCGGCTTACGGGCTGGAGTTGTACGCGAATCTGGTGAATCCTCCGAAGACGCATTGGGGCCAACTGGACGGCGCGGCGTGGATTCGCGACGATCCGCCGCAGCGTGCGATTCTTGATTTTCTGAAGGCGCAGCCGCAGAGCATCGTGCTCCAGAGAATGGCGGACCGAGCCTACGTCGCGGCTCCGGCGCTGGTTATTTTTTCCGGACAGACGGCGCTGCTGGGTTGGGTGAATCATGAAGATACCTGGCGCGGCTATCGCGTGGATATCGATCAACGGTGGAATGAGATCAACCGGTTTTATAGCGGCGACCTGCCGGATGCGGAACGCTGGCTGGAGCAGAATCGCGTGAAATACATTCTATGGCTGAGCGACGAAAACGATGCGCCGGCGGGGACTTTTGAGAAAATCGACCGGCAAATCCACGACCGCTATTTGTGGGTCGATTATCCGGCGCAGGGCGGGCAGCGGGTAGGACTGTGGAGCCTGACGGATCAGTACTGCTGTACCGCAGCTCACTGAGGGCACATCGGTTATTCAATGAGGGCTTTGCCCGAGTGCGCGTGGGCCGTGACGAACTTACTATCGAACTATGCCGGTCTTTATCACTCTTCGCGTGCGCCCGAAACAGCTCTGGAAAAATACTTGCGGGCAGGATTTAATCGAATACGCTTTGATGGCGGGGTTTGTAGCAGTGGCGGCGGGCGCGATCATGCCGAATGTGGCGTCCAGCATTAGCACGATCTTCAGCCAGGTTGCTTCGGTGGTCACGGGCGCTGCGAGTCAGGGTGGGGGTTCTGGGAGCGAGGCGTCGTAGCGTCGTTGGGATGAGGGGTTAAATCGCTCCCTCGAAAATACGGTGGGGGGCGATCTAGTCACATGTCCCGGCGATATCGTTATCCGAATCCCCGCACTGACGTGACGGGGTTATAACCCCTTGGCGTTTGAGTGTGTGTGAAAAGGTCGGTTTAGACCGCTCCTGCTAGTCGCGGCTCTGTTTCGAACCTTGGGATTCATTGAGATAAGAGCGGTCGGCATCGGAGCGCTCGCTCGTCCATGCAAAGGAACACAAAGAAAGCCTTGCGGGAGTTATACTCGCTAGCGGACTATGCGGGTAACGATGATCGCGCTGCTGGCGGCGGCTTGTTGTCATGCGCAGGACGCGGCTGAGAAGGGGCGCTGGACGTTTCGGATTTTTTGCGCACCCTGCCACGGGATTCACGCCGATGGCGGGCGCGGTCCAGATCTCACGCTGGGCACTTATTCGGCGGGCGATCAGGACGCCGACATCTTTCGCGTAATTTCCAGAGGCGTGGCGGGGACCGAAATGGCGGCCTACTCCGGGCGCATGTCGGACGACGAAATTCGCGGACTGGTCGCTTATATCCGATCTGTCTCGCACGCCTCCGATAAATCCGCAATTCGAGGCGACGCGGGTGCCGGCGAAGCGATCTTCTGGACCAAAGGCGGCTGCGGGCAATGTCATCGTGTGGGGACGAGGGGGAGCAGCCTGGGTCCGGATCTCACGCGTGTCGGACGCCAGCGCAGCCTTGCGTATCTGACGGCTTCCCTGCTGACGCCCGATGCCGACGTGACGCCCGGCTATGCGACGGTCACGGTAGTGACGCGCGACGGCAAGAAAATTGTCGGCGTGGAACGAAACTTCGACAATTTCTCCGCGCAACTGGTCGATCTGTCAGGAAAATATTATTCCTTCGAGCGAGAAGACGTCCAGTCGATGAAGCGCGAGCCACGGTCCTTGATGCCTTCGACTTACGGGCAGTTGTTGAGCGAGTCCGAACGCAACGATTTGCTCGCTTACTTGAGCAGCCTGAGGGGTGGGCGATGAAGCTGTCGATCACGTTGATTTTCGGCGCGCTCGCGCTGGCGCAGGATTGGACGAGCTATGGCAACAACGCGCTGGGGTGGCGTTATAGCGAGCTGGATCAGATCAACACGGAAAACGTGGCGCGGCTCACGCCGCAATGGATGTACCAGACGAACGTTCCGGGGAAAAATGAAACGACGCCTCTGGTGTTCGACGGGATGATGTACGTGACGGGTCCATCGAATAACGCGTGGGCTCTGGACGCGATGACGGGACGGCCGATCTGGTCTTACAAGAAAGCTCTTCCTGCGAATGTGAATCTGTGCTGCGGACAAGTGAATCGGGGATTCGCGGTGCGCGGGAACACTTTGTTCAAGGTTGATTTGCAGGGGACGCTGGTCGCTTTGGACGCGAAATCGGGGACGGTGCTGTGGGAATCCACGCTGGAGGATTACAAGAAAGGATATTCCGCAACGTCGGCGCCGCTGGTAGTGAAGAACCTGGTGATCACCGGGATGGCGGGCGCGGAGTACGGCACGCGCGGCTTCATCGACGCGTATGACTCGGATACCGGAAAACGCGCCTGGCGGCTCTCTACAGTGGCGGAGGAAGGATGGCCGGGGGATTCGTGGAAGCGCGGCGGAGGGTCAACGTGGATTACGGGCACGTACGATCCGGCGCTGAACCTGATTTATTGGGGCACGGGCAATCCTGGGCCGGACATGGACGGCGAGGGCCGGCGCGGGGACAACCTTTATACGTGCAGCCTGCTTGCGATCGATGCGGACACGGGGAAAATCAAATGGCATTTTCAGTTTACTCCGCACGACCTGCACGATTGGGATGCGATCGGGGATCCGGTGTTGACCGACCTGGTGATCGGCGGGCGCACGGTGAAGGCGGTTATTCAGGCGAATCGCAACGGATTTTTTTACGCCCTCGACCGTACCAACGGGAAAGTGCTGGTTTCGAAAGCGTACACGCGGATCACGTGGGCGGACGGGATCGATGCGGATGGGCGTCCGATTGTTATTGCCGGTCAGGAGCCGACGGAAGAAGGCAAGCGCACGTGTCCGGGGATGGGCGGAGGGCATAACTGGCAGGCGACGGCGTACAGTCCGCAAACCGGATTGTATTATTTCACGTCGACCGAGCGGTGCATGCTGTTCTACAAAACCAAGCAGGAGTTCGTCGAAGGGCAGTGGTACCAAGCGAGTACGATTGGCAGGGATGAGCCTGGAAACGGGCGGATCGAAGCGATCGATCCGAAGACGGGCAAGCTCGAATGGTTTTTCGAGACAGTGACCAGCCCTACGGGAGGGATGCTCGCGACGGCGGGCGGGTTGGTGTTCGCGGGGGACGCGGAGGGTTATTTGATCGCGCTCGATGGGCGGACGGGGAAGGTTCTGTGGCGGTTTCAAACGGGCGGGACGATTATCGCGCCGCCGATCAGTTATGCGTTGAATGGGCGGCAGTATATCGCGGTGGCGGCGGGGCAGACGATGATGACTTTTAGTTTGCCGAGGTTTTAAGATTCACAGGCTGAAGCCTGTGCCACCAATCGAAGAGATCGCTCCCTGTGGTCGCGGCTCGGTTTAATGTTTCATTTAGTGCGCCGCCGATTCCGAGCCGCGACCGCAGGAAGCGATCTGCCCGACATTTTCAGCTGCCTTAGTGTGATTACACTCTAATGATGATTCGGATTTGCGCTGCGGTTTTTCTATTCGCGTTTTCGCTGACGGGGCAGACTTACGATACGGTCCTGGCCAACGGCCGCGTGATGGATCCGGAGTCCGGGCTCGATGCGGTTCGCTATATCGGAATCCGGGGCAGGCGCATCGAGGCTATTTCGGAGACTCCACTACAAGGAAAAATTATCGTGGATGTGCGCGGACTGGTGGTCGCGCCTGGATTTATCGATCTACATTCGCACGGGCAGGACGATGAAAACTACCATTTCAAAGCGCACGACGGAGTTACCACAGCGCTGGAGCTGGAGATCGGAGTTTCGCCGGTGGCTCCGTGGTATCAGGCTCGCGAGGGAAAAGCGCTGATCAATTTTGGCGCCAGCTCCGGTCATGTGCCGGCGAAGATGGCGGTGATGCACGACACCGGTGATTTTCTGCCGCGCGATCATGCAGTGCATGACATGGCGACCGATGAACAAAAACTCTCGATCGTCAACGCGGTTCGCCAGGGGCTCGACGATGGGGGGATGGGCATCGGATTCGGGATCGCTTACGTGCCATCGACTACGCGCGAGGAGATTTTGAGGCTGTTCCAACTCGGGTCCGACCGGCATGTTCCGGTGTTCGTCCATATGCGCGGAAATACCGGCCTGCCGGAGGATGGCGCCATTCCTTCGGTGCAGGAAGTAGTCGCGGACGCGGCGGCCACGGGGGTTTCGCTGCATATCGTACATATCACCAGTTCCGGCGGCAAGCAGACGGCGAATTGTTTGAAGATCATCGAAGGGGCGCGGAAGCACGGCGTGGATGTCTCGACGGAGATGTATCCTTACACGGCTTCGGCGACGCGCATCGAGTCCGCTTTGTTTGAGGGCGATTGGCAGAAGCGCAGCGGACAGAGCTACGGCCAGCTTCAGTGGGTGGCGACGGGCGAGCGGCTGACGGCGGATACGTTCGAGAAATATCGCAAGCAGGGCGGCGCGGTCATCAATCACGGAATGTCGGAGGAAACGGTGCGGCTTGCGATCGCGAATCCGATGGTGATGATTGCGAGCGACGGACGGATTACGAACGGCAAGGGGCATCCGAGAAGCGCGGGGACTTTTGCACGCGTGTTGGGGGTTTATGTGCGCGAGCAGAAGGCACTCTCGCTGATGGACGCGCTTCGCAAGATGACGCTGATGCCGGCGCAGAGGCTGGAGGCGTCGGTTCCCGCGATGCGCGACAAGGGCAGGATCAGGGTTGGCGCGGATGCTGATATTGTAGTGTTCAATCCGGAGAAGGTAATCGATAAGGCGACGTTTGAGAACGCGGCGCAGTATTCGGAAGGCATCGAAAACGTGATGGTGTCGGGTGTCTTCGTGCTGCGAAATGGAAACTTTGTTAGCGGCGCATACCCGGGGGCGGGTTTACGGACGAGGTGACGAAATGGTTTCGAGACGGAGCTTACTGAAGACTTCGGCGGCGTTGCTGGCGGGCGGCGCGGCTTATGGAGACACGATCGAGGCGCGGATCGCCCGGCATGATTTGAAGAACGTCTATAAAGAGGATCTGCCGACGCCCTGCATGCTGGTGGACGAGCAGATTTTCGAGGCGAATTTGCGGAAGATGGCTAATCATTGCCAGACGACGGGCATCCATCTGCGCGGGCACGTCAAGGTTCACAAGAGCACCGAGATCGCCAAGCGGCAGATCGCGCTGGGAGGCATCGGCGTCACTTGCGCGACTGTTGCAGAGTGCGAACTGATGTCGAGTGTCGGGATTCACAATATCCTGCTGACGCGGCAGCCGACCAGCAAGAACAACATCGGGCGCGTGATCGCTCTGGCGAAACGCGATTCGACATTCGGGACGGTGGTCGACGATCCGCTGGCTGCGGAGTGGCTCCAGGCCGCTGCTGCGTCGGAAGGTTTGAAGCTGCGGACGGTGGTCGATGTGTATGCGGGGTTGACGCGCCACGGGATCGAACAGGGCGCGCCTGCGCTCGATCTCGCAAAGAAAGTGGACAGTTCGAAGAATTTGAAACTGGTCGGCATGATGGGGTATTCGGGCGGCGCGGCGCATACGCACGGGTGGGCGGAGCGGATGAAAAAATCGCGCGAAGATACGGCGGGGATGCTCGAAACCGTGGCGGCGGCGCGGTCGGCGGGTCTGCCGATGGAGATCGTCACGGGAGGCAGCACGGGGACCTATAACATCGATTCGGAGAGCAAGGGGCTAACTGAATTGCAAGCGGGGTCGTTCGTTTTTATGGACACGCTGTATCGCGAGATCGGGGGCAAAGACGATCCGCATGTGTATAGCGATTTCGGGATGGCGCTGACGGTGATGACTTCGGTGATCAGCCAGAGGCATCCGTACCACTGCACGATCGATGCAGGGAACAAGGCCTTGCTGAAGCCGACCGATCAGGTGAAGGGGCGTCCTGAAGTTAAGGTCGAGTTGCAAGGCGCTGAATATGGCATCCTCGCGTGGAACGACGGAGACCGCGCGTTCAAGCTCGGGGAGCGGGTGGAGATTTACCCGTCGAATCTCGACATGAGCACCAATGTGTACGATCGGTATTATGTGACGCGCGGCGAGCAGATCGTCGATGTTTGGCCGATCATGGGTCGCGCGGGGGCTGCGCAGCGCTGAAGTTTTCAACACAGACTAAAGTCTGTGCCACCCAAAAAGGCAAGAACGACTTTCGCCGACCTCTATTTCCCGGGAGCGCTGGCGATCTGTATCACCGCGCTCCACACGAACTCGACGAATGGATAGATCGCTCCTTCCGTCAGCCGCTCCACATCGCTATGCGCGCCGAAATTTGTGAAATCGTCGCGCGTTCCCGAGGGACCGATTCCGTACGACTGCTGACCCTTCGCGCGAAGCTGGGCTTTATCGCTCGCGCCGGTTGACATGGTGGGCAGCACGGTGACACCGGGATAAACCTGCTTGCTCACGCGTTCCAATACGCGATACATTTCCGTATCTAGCCTCGTCGCCGGTGACGGAGGGCGGGTTGCGGGCAGGGGCTCGATCTTCACTTGCGGATCGCCGATGATCCTTCCCATCTCGGCATAGAATTTCTTGATGTCCTCGTCGGGGAGCGCGCGGATATCGAGCGTCGCTTCGGCTTCCGATGGGATCACGTTCGCGCCTACACCTGCCTTCAGCATGGTGGGAACGACGGAGGTGCGGAGCATCGAGTAAGCTTGCGGCTCATTCTCCGCCAGGTAACGCTGGGCCGCGTCGGCGGTCGCTGGATTCAGCAGCGCATTGTAGCGAGCGGCTTTTTCAGGAGTACTGATCGTCGCGAGTTTTTCGAAATAGGTGCGCGTGGTGTCGTTCAGGCGCATGGGCGTCTGCCAGCGCCCGACTCTTTCCACCGCCCCGCCGAGATGGATCAGCGCGTTGTCCATGCGCGGCACCGATCCATGGCCGGAGGTTCCGGTGGCCACCAGGCGCACGCGGGCGGGAACTTTTTCCGCCGTCCCGATGTTCATCGAAACCAGCTTGCCGCCTTCGATGGTCGCATTCCCGCCTTCGGTCAGCGAGTACTCCGCGTCGATCTCATCGTAGTGATTCTTCACCATGAAATTGATGCCGACGCCGGTGGTGTCCGCCTCCTCTCCGGATTCGGCGAGGAAAATCACGTCGCGATCCAGCATCACGTGATTGCGTTTCAGCAGCAGCATCACCATCAGGTTCGCCGACAACACTGGCTTGTCATCGAGCGACCCGCGCCCCCAGATATAACCATCCTTGATCGCCGCGCTGAAGGGATCGACCGGCCATTTTTCGGGCTGCACTCCCACGACATCGGTGTGCGCCAGAATCAGTATAGGGCGCTTCGATCCATTGCCCTTGATGCGGGCAACCAGGTTAGCGCGCGCCGGATCTTGTGCAAAAATCTTGCAGGGAATCCCGTCTGCTTCCAGCACTTTCTTGATGTAATCGACGGCTTTCGTCTCATTGCCGGCCCTGGTGTCGATCTGAATCAGATCGCGATAATGCTTCAGAATTTCGGGTTTTTGCTGTTCCCATTGGATAGTCTGCGCCCACAAGGGACACGTCAGTAACAGGAAAAGGGCGCGATGCATAACTCAAATGGTACAATGAGGCTGTCGCGGAGAGGTGGCAGAGTGGTCGATTGCGGCGGTCTCGAAAACCGTTGAACCTTCACGGGTTCCGGGAGTTCGAATCTCCCCCTCTCCGCCATTTCTCTTTACACGGGTCCCTTGACACAGCCGTAGCCAATCGCTTACCTTCAGCCGATGAAGACCCTCGCTGCTCTTTCTATTCTTTCACTGGCCTCATTTGTCTCCGCTGCGCCGAAAATTGAAATCGGAACCATCAACGGAGCCGCTTTCCGCATCGACATTCCCGACAACTGGAATGGCGGCCTTGTCGTTTATTGCCACGGCTACAACGCTTCCCCGGTGACGTACAAGGAAGACGCGAAAATTCCCTTCCTGGTCGCGTTCACCGATCAGGGTTATGCCGTCGCGGAGTCGGGCTACGCCACTGGAGGATGGGCCGTTCAGGAAGCCGCGGTCGATACGGAGAGCCTTCGCCGCTATTTCATTTCGAAGTACGGCGTGCCGAAGGAAACGTATCTAACAGGCCATTCCATGGGCGGATTCCTCACCATGATGCTGATGGAAATGTATCCGACCGTTTACGACGCCGCGCTGCCTCTCTGCGGACCGCTCGCGGCGAGCGAATCGTTCCAATCGCGCGGGGCCTTCGACGCTCTGGTGCTGTTCAGCTATTATTTTCCCGGCATCCTTCCGAATCCCACGAAAATTCCCAAGGATTTCGTGAAAGCCACCGGCGATAAGGAACTGAACGCGAAGATCACAGCGGCGCTCGAATCGTCGCCTGAGAAGGCAGGCGCGCTGCGGCATCAGAACAATCTCAAGAGCAACAAGGACCTAGCGGGTACGCTCACGTTTCTGGTCTACCTGGTCAAGGAATTGAACGAACGCGCCGGCGGCAATCCATTCGACAATCGCAACGTGATTTATAGCGGCACGCTGGACGACAATACGCTGAACAGCGAAATTCCACGCTATGCCGCCGATCCGCAAGCGGTTGCCTACCTTCGCCAGAACTACACGCCCACCGGTAAAATCACCAAGCCGATGCTGGCCATTCACACCAGCTACGATCCATTGGTGCCGGTGACGATTCCGAATACGTATTCCACGCTGGCTGAGTTGGCCGGAACGCAGGCCTTGTTCGTGCAGCAGTTCGTCAAGCACGACGGGCATTGCACCATGCTCCCGGCTGAAATCTCGCGCGGATTTTCGGAACTTCGCGAATGGAAGAATAACGGCACGCGTCCGGTTGGTGGTGAACTAAAATAGCATCTTGCGAGCTTTATTCACCCTGATTCTGACCGTCTGCGGTTTCTGGGCGGTTGAATTTGCGCTCTTTCACACCGACGCGTATTACACCATCCTGCGGCACGATTCCTCCACTGGATCCGTGGAGACGTATGTTCGCAACGAACTGAAGCGTCCGCGCACCAATCCTCACCAGGTGCTGGCGATTGGCGATTCGCGTATGGGCTTTCTGCCTCGTTATGCCAATGAACTCAATACCGGCTATGAGTTCGGATCGATCGCTCTGGGTGGCGCGACTCCGCGAGACTGGTATTACATGCTGCGCGGCGCCGATCCTCACGCAAATCGCTACTCCGCGATTTTGATTGCGATGGACGATTATGAGGATGTCGAAATCGAGGAGGATCAATCGGTCCGCGCGGAAGATCTTTATTATCTGATCGGCCGATTGAAATATTCGGACATTCCTTTTTTTGCGCGGTCTTACTGGCATGATCCGAAGCTCGAATGGACCGCCGTGCGCGGCATCGTTTTGAAGGGGTTGATTTACAAACGCGATTTTCAGGACTTCTTGCTGCATCCCACTTCGCGCATCCAGATGTCGAACCTCGCGCGAAAGGATTCGTACCTCTGGTATTACAATTACGTCGGCTCCAATCAGAACATGGAAGGCGTGGCGATCGACTGGAAAACTCGCACGCTGACCGTGCCGGCCGGATTCACCGAGGCGCAAAAAACTGCGTATCGATACCGGTTCCTGGAGCCTAGGACGCCTTACCGGGGCGATCGAACGGCTTATATGCACAAGTGGCTCGGGAAGATTTACGAGCACTATCGAGGGTCGCAGACGCGCGTGATTTTTATCGACTTGCCGCGCGGACCGTTTGTGCGTCCCGATCAGCCGGCGTTTAATCCGCATAGCTCCGTGCGTGAGTTGGGTACACAGCCGGGCGTAACCCTGCTGCCGGAGCGCCTTTTCGAATCGCTTGAGCAACCCAGTCTGTTCATCGATCAGATGCACATGAACGGACCGGGCTGCGCGCTGTTTTCGCGCATCCTTGCGAAGGAAGTCAGCCTCAGGCTCGATGCTCTTTAACACCACGGAGTTTTTTGTATTCTTCTCGGTGGTGCTGGCGGTGTTTTACACCGCTCCGCGATCGTGGCGCAGAGTGATCCTGCTGATCGCCAGCTATTTTTTCTATCTCAGTTGGAATTACAAGTTCGTGGTGCTACTGCTGGGCTTGACGGTGGTGGATTTCGGTGCGGCGATCGCGATTGATCGCGCGCCTGCGAATCGCAAGAAACTTTTCCTGCTCATAAGCCTGGCGGCGAACCTGGGGATGCTCGGTTTTTTTAAGTACTACAATTTCTTTGCCGACAATCTAGCGCAGTTGCTTCGCTATCCGCCGCATTCGTGGACCTTTTCGATCATTTTGCCGCTCGGCATCAGTTTTCACACATTTCAGAGCATCTCCTATGTGGTCGATGTTTATCGCGGCGAGCAGAAGGCGATTCGCAATCCCATCGATTACGCACTGTTCATTTCTTTCTTTCCGCAGTTGGTGGCGGGGCCGATCGTGCGCGCGCGCGAGTTTTTCTCCGATCTCTGGGCCTGGAAACATCCGAGTGAAGAAGAAGTGTTGCGCGGCGTGATGCTGATCGTTCTCGGGCTGACGAAAAAGATGGCGTTTGCGGATCAGTTCGCGCAAATTGCGGATTCTTATTTTCAGAACCTGAGCGCTCATCCCGGAGGCTGGGCGGCGTGGAGCGGCGTGATTGCGTTCGCGATGCAGATTTTCTTTGATTTTTCCGGCTACACCGACATGGCGATCGGCATGGCTCTGTTGCTGGGATTTCATTTTCCGATCAATTTCGCACGGCCTTATCTCGCATTCAGCATCACTGACTTTTGGCATCGCTGGCACATGTCCTTGTCACGCTGGCTGCGTGATTATCTGTACATCCCGCTGGGAGGAAATCGCCACGGCCGGTTGATGACGTATCGCAACCTGATGCTGACGATGCTGCTGGGGGGCCTGTGGCATGGCGCCAGTTGGAACTTCGTAATCTGGGGCGGTTATCACGGCGGCCTGTTGAGCGTTGAGCGAATGATGGGCCGGCGCGAGTTCGAGAAGAAGCCTCCGCTGTGGCTCTATCCGTTGCGCGCGCTGATCACGTTTGCCCTGGTCTGCGTAGGATGGGTGTTTTTCCGCGCGGCGACCTTCGCCGACAGCCGCTACGTGATCAGCCAGCTATTTCATGGAGGCAAACAGATGACGGCGCTGCTGCCACGGTGGCTGGTTTATATGACGGGAGCGTCCCTGGTAATCGCGGTCATCGAAGAGAAATTCGCGTGGACCGACCGGTTGTCGAAAGGACCGGCGTGGGCCTACGCGGCGTTCGTGATTGTGCTGTTGCTGACCATCGAAATGATCGGCGTAACGGAGAAGGCTTTGCCGTTCGTTTATTTTCAGTTCTAAAAAGCACCGTTTTTCAAAGACTTGGCGGTTTCACCAGGTTCTGATTTGAAAATCCAGGATTACTCTTTCAGCAGAAAGGGGAATCATATGGGAGAACCTGTTGTTGTCTGGCCGCCTGTTAATTAAGGCGGCGAGGGGCGCGTAACAGCGCCCCCTTTTTCACTCACAGACTAAAGTCTGTGCCACCTCACAATCCTGGGCCGGGTGGCACAGCCCTTCAGCGTTCGACATCTGTGGAAGTCACTTTAGCCTGTGAGCCTTGACTTTATACTCGGAATCCGATATAACGGAAACCGAGCTATGAATCCATACCTTCCGCTTTCGCCCGCCGCGCTGCATATTCTGCTTGCGCTTGCCGGAGAGGATATGCACGGCTACGGGATTATGCAGGAGGTCGCCCGGCAATCGGAGGGCGCCTATAAGTTGGGGCCGGGCACGCTGTACGACAACTTGCAGCGGTTGATGGATCAGGGGATGGTGCTGGAAGTTTCAAGCGACGATCCACGCAGGCGGATTTATCGCTTGAGCGCGCAAGGACGCAAATTGCTCTCGGCGGAGATTTCGCGTCTGGAAGGCGTCGTGAGGGAGGCGCGGCTGCATCTGCGACGTTCGTCATGACGCGGTGGTGCTACATTTTACTGTTGCGATTGCATCCGGGAGCGTTCCGGCAGCGGTTCGGCGATGAGATGCTCGCGATTTTCGATCAGTCGGCCAGGAAGACTGCGCTGATGGCCGATGGGTTCGTTTCGCTTTTTCGGCAGAGGGCGTTGCGGAGAAGTGAGGTCGTATTTTCATCGACGGCGACTGCGGATGGTGTGCCGCTATTTTATTCGGCTGCACCTGAGGTTCCGCGAGCCGGTGCGTTCTTCCTGGGGATGCTGATCTCCTTTCTTGCGTTCGGGTTGATCGCTTTCACGATGAGTCACCGATGGAGGCAGATGAATTTGATCGTGGGTTCGCACCATCCGAGTCCTTCGCATCTATTGGGAGCGCACACGGACGCGCAGCCGGTTGCGGATTTGCCGGCGGAGGTGAAGCTCAATCCGTACCCGTTCCATCCTCCGATTTCGGCGTATTTCAGGCTTATTCTGGTGCTCGCGGCGCTCGATGCGGATCAGGACAACGAGATTTCTGCTGCGGAGATGGAGAATGCTCCAGCGGCACTGTGGAAGCTCGATAAGAATCACGACGGGAAGCTGACGGCGGAGGAGTGCGGGCTGAAGCCTGACGATATCCTCGATCCGATGATGCTGGGGCGCATGCGTCTCGCCTTCATGCGGGTTCATCCGGTACTCGCGGCGCTCGATACGAATGGCGACGGAGAAATTTCCGCAAGCGAAATCAGGAATGCGGCGGCGGCGCTGCGAGCGCTCGATTCCAATGACGACGGCAAGCTAGTGGAAAATGAACTTCGTCCGGAAGGCGCGGTGCTGGAGGCGTCGAGCATCATGTTCACTCTCGACCGGAACGGCGATGGCCGGATTTCGCGGGACGAGATGCAGGGAGCGATCGCGGCGCGCCTCCGGGGGCTGCTCTCCCGGGCTGATCGGACTTCGAAAGGGTATGTGACGGAAGGAGATTTGTTGAGCGAGATCCGGCTTAGCGAGGGGAATCGTTAGGCCGAAACGGCTGGCGAGATTGGGTCCTCTAACCAAGGGAGGATTCATTTATGTTTATTCGAGTTGTTTCATGCGTTTCAGGCCTCTTATGGCTATGCGCGGCATCGAGCGCGGCTGATTCTTCGTTTTTAAAGGACGCGACCGAGGGCGGGATTATGGAGGTGAAGCTGGGCCAATTGGCCCAAACCAATGCGTCGTCTCAGGCGGTGAAAGACTTCGGGCAGCGCATGGTCACCGATCACGGCAAGATGGGCGATGACGTGAGGATGGTCGCGACCAACCAGCATGTCAGCGTGCCCACCTCAGAATCGATGATGCAGAAGATGACTTATGAGCGGTTGTCGCACAAGACCGGGGTGGATTTCGACAAGGCGTATATCGAAGATATGGTGAAGGACCATAAGGCGGATATTGCCGCGTTCGAAAAAGAAGTAAATTCGGGGAGCGATCCAGACGCGAAGGCGGTGGCGCAGAAGGCTCTGCCGATTATTCGGGAGCATCTTCGGATGGCGCAGGAGATCGCAGCTCAACTCGGGGTGGCGCAGTAAGTTTAATCGACCACCGAACTCCAGCCCCGGCGATTTAAGTCCCAATAAATGAGTGCGCCGCCTAGAAGGCCCAACGCCAATAGGCCGATTCCGAGCCCGGTCTCGCCCAGCAACAGCTTACCGACGCCGAACAGAACTCCGTAGATCAGGACGCAGCCGGAGATCCAGTCGAGCAGATTCGAAAGGCCGTCCTGGTTCGGCTTAACATCGGGTGCCAAGCGTGCGATGGGCCGCCATCCGGAAAGCGAGGGGCGTGTGCGGCGATAGAAAGAAACCAGCAGGTCCTGAGGCTCGGGTTTGGTCAGGAATGTGGTCGCAAGCCATGCCACCGTGGTGATGCCGACGGTGATTAACATGATGTGCGCAAAGTCGACGGGCTTGTCGGTATCCATGTGAAAGCCAATTTGGAGCGTGACGGAAACGATGAAGGCGGCGATCATCGCGGACACTTCGCTCCACGCGTTGATCCGCCACCAATACCAGCGGAACAGAAGCACGCTACCGGTGCCGGCTCCGGTAACGATGAGCAGTTTCCAGGCGCCCGAGATCGAGTCCATGTAAAACGTCACGCCGGCGGAGACGAAGGTAAGCAGAATCGTCGCTAGTTGCGCGACCACTACGTAATGATGATCGGTCGCATCGGGTTTCAGGAAGCGGCGATAGAAATCGTTGACGATATAGCTGGCGCCCCAGTTGAGCTGCGTCGCGATGGTCGACATGTAGGCGGCGGCGAACGCGGCCACCATCAGTCCTCGCAACGATGGAGGCAGATAGGCGATCATCACCCGGATGTAACCTGTCTCGGGGTCTTTCAAGCCGGGGAACAAAATCAGCGACGTGAGCGCGACCAGAATCCAGGGCCACGGACGCACGGCGTAATGCGCGATATTGAACCATAGCGTAGCGAGCAACGAATTCTTCTCGTCTTTAGCGCAGAACATCCGCTGCGCGATGTATCCTCCACCGCCGGGTTCGGCTCCGGGATACCAGGTGGCCCACCAGTTGAGCGAAATGTAAACCAGGAAGGTAATCATCGGCATCCACGCCGAATCGAGATCGGGAATGAAGCTGAGGACGCTCCCTTGATTGCCGCGAGTCGCATCGATGGCGAGTAGCTTCATCTTCATTTGGTCCATGCCGCCGACGGCACGGACGGCGAAGACGGCGAGCGCGATCACCATCGACATTTTGATGACGAACTGGAACATGTCGGTGACCAGCACACCCCAGAGTCCGCTTAGTGTCGAGATCGCGGCCGTTAGCGCAATCATGCCGATCACGATTCCCAGCGCTTGAAGCTTGGTGACGCCGAGGATCAGCATGAGGATATCCACCATCGCTTTGTTGACCCAGCCGAGGATGATGCAGTTGATCGGGATGCCTAAATAGAGCGCTCGGAAGCCGCGCAGGAAGGCCGCAGGGCGCCCGGAATAGCGGATTTCGGAGAATTCGATATCGGTCATGACGCCGGAGCGGCGCCACAGCCGCGCGTAGAAAAACACGGTCATCATACCGCTGGCGACGAAGCACCACCATAGCCAGTTTCCGGCGATGCCTCCTTTCGCGACCATGCCAGTCACGGCGAGAGGCGTGTCGGCTGCGAAGGTTGTGGCCACCATTGAGGTGCCGGCGAGCCACCAGGGCACGTTGCGGCCGGAGAGAAAAAATTCGTTGACGCTGGACCCGGCCCGGGACTTGTAATAGAATCCAATGCCAATGTTGAAGGCGAAGTAAAGAGCGACCACGGTCCAGTCGAGGGGTGTGAGTTGCACTAGGGAGCTAGTATACAGGGGCAGGTGGCAGCCGAAACGGACACACCGTCAGTTCGCAGGAGTGGGACAGAGGCTCATTGATGGAACCGCCAGGATGACGGCCAAGCAGTTCTTCGATAAGCCGGCCGAAGAGGCGGCCGGATCAGACTGGCAAGAGCACGGTATTGAGCCAGAACTCTTCGAGCGTCCTGCCGAGTTGACCGAGCCGGTCTACATCGAACGGCTTGGGAACGTAACAATTGGCGTGAAGGTCGTAAGCCCGGCGAACATCCTCCACGTTGGTGGACGTCGAGAGAATCACTACAGGAATTTGGCGCAATGTGCTGTCTCCCTTGATTTCCGCGAGCACTTCTCTGCCGTCCTTGCGAGGCAGATTTAAGTCGAGCAGGATAAACGCGGGGCGAGGGCTGTTGGAATAAGCTCCTTCCTGGCGGAGGTAAGCCATCGCCTGTTCGCCGTCGCGAGCGATGTTCAGGTGACTGAAAACGTCGCCCTCTTTAAACGCCTCCTGAATCAGTCGGATGTCGCCCGGGTTATCTTCAACAAGGAGGACTTCGAATTTCTTACAGGGCATGAGTTGTGGATGTGCCATTTTCCCCCGCTGATCTGTAGTGTTCGCAGAGCTGAATTTTTCTCACGTTGTCGCACCCATGCCGAGTTTCGATCCCTCACTTAGAGTTCCCGTTTCGGCAGAGATCGAAAAATAAAATGTCGATCCCGAGCCGGGTTGGGATTCCACCCAGATTGTTCCGCCATGCCGTTCCACAATTTTCCTGGTGATCGCCAGTCCGATGCCGGAGCCGGAATATTCTTCAATGGAATGCAGGCGTTCAAAAATTCGAAAAATCCGATCCAGGTGACGCGACTCGATTCCAATGCCGTTGTCGCGGATCGAGAAGATCCATTCCTTGCCCTCGCGCCGGGCGGAAACATGTACGCAAGGCGCTGTACCCTTTTGGAACTTGAGTGCGTTCGCGATGAGGTTTTGCAATACCTGCGTCAGCAGCACACGGTCGCCATAGATTGTAGGCAATGGATCGGCCGTAATCATGGCGGCAGATTCGTCGATGGCAATTTTGAGGTTGCGGAGCGCATCACCAAGTAGGGAGGTGGCCTCGACCTCGCGGAAATTGGCGGCGCCCGTTCCGGCGCGCGAGAAATCGAGCAGATCCCGAATCAAGGCCTTCATGCGCCGCGCGCCATCGACCGCGAAACCGATGAATTCTCTGCCATCCGCGTCGAGCTGCGGGGCGTAGCGGCGTTCGACGAGCTGAAGGTAACCGGTCACCATGCGCAGAGGCTCTTGCAAATCATGCGACGCCACGTGGGCGAACTGTTCCATTTCCGTGTAGGAGCGGCGCAATTCCGCGTTGACGCGCTTCAGGTCGTCGTCAGCCTTCTTGCTCTCGGAAATATCGTTGATCATTCCGAATACCAGCGGTCCTTCCGGAAGATCCACCTTGGACACTCCGGCGGAGAAAGGAAATTCGCTGCCATCCTTTCGCCGGAAGATCAGCTCCTGGCCCGATTCGTCCTCTGCGAGGAAGTGGTGGGGGTCCACAAAAGCGTGTTTGAGGCGGGCCTGGAGCCCGGGGAGGCCTCGCTCCGGATAAAGCATCGCTAACGGCTGGCCGAGCAACTCGCCCCGGGAGTAGCGGAACATTTCCTCCGTTTGACGATTGACCAGACTAATGCGGCCGTCCGCCCCGAAGCCGATAATCGCCTGCGAGGCCGCCTCCAGGCACGAACGGAACTTGCCTTCGCTGGCGCTCAGTTCGGCATTAGACCGGAGCAGCTCATTATTGAGCCGTTCCAGTTCGTCGGCCGCCTTTTTGCGTTCCGAGATATCGCTGACCATTCCGAAGGCGAGCTGGCCTTCCGGAGTGTTCACATGGCTGAGGCCGATCTCCAGAGGGAATTCAGTGCCGTCCTTACGGCGCCCTGCCAGGTCCATCCCGGCCCCCATGGCGCGCATGCGGGGTTCTGCCAGGTAAGCTTCGCGGTGCATGACATGCGCGGTGCGAAACCGCTCCGGCAGCAACAACTCGACTTTCTGACCGAGCAATTCGGACCGCTCATACCCGAACATCTCCGCCGTGCGTCGATTGACCATGGATATGGTCCCATCCGCAGACACGCCGAGAATCCCCTCGGGGGCCGCATCGAATAGCGATCGAAGCTTGTCTTCGCTCGCCAGCAGCTCGGCCTCGACTTTCCTTCGCTCCGAAATATCACTGACCATTCCGAAAGCCTGACGGCCCTCGGGTGTGTTGACGTGACTCAGACCGATTTCAATGGGGAACTCTGTGCCATCTTTGCGGAGACCAGCCAGATCCATGCCGGCTCCCATGGTGCGCATTCGCGGTTGCGCAAAATAACCGCTCCGGTGCGCCACATGGCCGGCTCTAAAGCGCTCTGGCAACAGAATTTCGAGCGACTGGCCGAGTAGTTCGGCGCGGGAATAACCGAAGAGCTCCTCGGTGCGGCGGTTAACCAGTGTGATGCAGCCGTCGCTCGCCACACCTAGAATGCCCTGCGATGCGGCTTCAAAGAAGGAATGCAGCTTGTCCTCGCTTGCCAGCAGCTCGGCTTGAACATACCGGCGAAGTTTTTCCTCCGCCTGATCGCGGCCTTCGATTTCCACCCGCAGCTTTTCGTTAACCTCTTCCAGCTGTTCCGGCGAGGCAATTTTCGCCACCACCGGTCCCAGCCTGATCGCGACCAGGGCGGTAGCCACGGAAAGAGACGCGGTGATGGCCTTCACCACACCCTCCAGGCGGTACGCCGAGTGCCAGATATCCCAAACCGACAATAAATGTGTCATTCCGCAGGCCATGATGAAGGCGGCGAACATCAGAATCACGCCGCGCAATTTGACGTCGGGACGTTTGCGAATGAAATAGTAGAGAGTAACCGGGATCGAGAAGTAGGCGGCGGCAATGAACGAATCTGAAATAACGTGCAGCCACACAAGCGAAGGCTGCCAGAAGAAACAATGCCCGTGAGGCATGTAATCGGAGGAGAAGAGCCGGCTGAAAAAATCGCCCACAGATCAGAGTGCGATTTCGGGCACGGCATTCTCACCCCGAGATGTAAAGTGGGCAGTACTAAAGTGGGATATTGCCGTGTTTTTTGCGGGGCATGGTGTCGATTTTGGTCGCCAAAAGGTGTAGGGCTCGGATAACTCTGGGCCTCGTCTGGCGGGGTTCGATCACATCGTCAAGGAAGCCATGTTCCGCGGCTACAAAGGGATTGGCGAAACGTTCTTTGAATTCGTCGGTCTTGGCGCGGCGGACGGCCTCGGGGTCGGAGGCGCCCGTCAGCTCGCGGCGGTAGACTATATTGACGGCTCCTTCGGGTCCCATAACGGCAATCTCCGCCGAGGGCCAAGCGAGATTAACGTCGGTGCGGAGGTGCTTCGAGCCCATGACGCAATAAGCTCCGCCATAGGCCTTGCGGGTGATGACCGTAATTTTGGGGACCGTAGCCTCGGCATACGCGTAGAGGAGTTTCGCGCCGTGGCGGATGATGCCGCCGAATTCCTGGGCAGTGCCGGGCAGGAAGCCGGGGACGTCTTCAAAGGTCAGAATCGGAATATTGAAGGCGTCGCAGAAACGGACGAAGCGGGCGCCCTTCGTTGACGAATCGATATCGAGGCATCCGGCCAGGAACGCCGGTTGATTGGCGACGATGCCGACCGATCGTCCGTCCATGCGCGCGAATCCGACGACGATGTTACGCGCCCAGTGCTCCTGCACTTCGAAGAAATCACCGTCGTCGACGATACGGTGAATCACATCCTTAATATCATAGGGCTGGTTCGATTCAGCGGGCACGATGGAATCGAGCTCGACGTCCTGGCGGTCGATGGAATCGTCCGATGCGCGCTGAGGGCCGTCGTCGCGATTGTTCTGCGGCAGATAGGACATCAGCGCGCGGATCATTTGCAGACATTCGGTATCATTGTGCGCCAGAAAATGCGCGACGCCGCTGGTGGAGTTGTGCGTGGTCGCGCCGCCCAGCGTTTCTTTGGTCACGTCTTCGTGGGTGACGGTTTTGATCACGTCGGGTCCGGTAACGAACATGTAGCTGGTTTTATCGACCATGAAAACGAAGTCGGTGAGGGCGGGCGAGTAGACGGCTCCTCCGGCGCAAGGACCCATGATGGCGGAAATCTGCGGGATCACGCCGCTCGAAAGGGTGTTGCGCAGAAAAATATCCGCGTACCCTCCCAGCGAGACGACGCCTTCCTGAATGCGCGCGCCTCCGGAATCGTTGAGGCCGATGACGGGCGCCCCGGTCTTGAGCGCGAGGTCCATGATCTTGACGATTTTTTTCGCGTTGGTTTCAGAGAGAGACCCCCCGAAGACCGTGAAGTCCTGCGCGAAAACGTAGGCGGGGCGCCCGTGGATGAGGCCGTAGCCGGTGACGAATCCGTCGCCGTCGACGATCTGTTCTTCCATGCCGAAATCGCGGGAGCGGTGGCGGACCAGTTTATCAAGCTCTTCGAAGCTGCCTTCGTCGAGCAGAAGATCGATGCGTTCGCGGGCGGAGAGCTTTCCTTCTTTGTGCTGGCGCGCGCGGCGTTCTTCCCCACCGCCATTCTCGGCGTTAGCGTGGCGGCGGCGGAGTTCTGATATACGATCGGACATAAGAAACTAGCGTAGCGCTATCGGTGTTGGCAAGGTGATTGCTGGTAACGTAACGGTATGACGCATGAGGCCGTCCCTTTATTGTGGTGAAGTTTCTACGCGTGACCTGTGTGCTCACTGTGGCGCTGCTGGCACAGGATATTAAGACCAACGTTCACCTGGTGCTGGTCCCGACTACGGTAATGGACAAAAGAGGCACTCTCATCGATGGCTTGTCGGCGAACGACATTGTCGTGACCGACGACGGCGTACGCCAGACGGTTCATCTGGACACCTCGGACACGGTGCTGGCGCCGGTCTCGCTGGTGGTACTGGTCCAATCCAGCGGAATTTCGACGCCGGCCCTGGCTCGCATCCGGCTGGTGGGCGCAATGATCAAGCCTGTCGTGATCGGGGATCGCGGACAAGCCGCGGTGATCGCTTATGACACCGAGGTTCGCACCTATACCGAGTTCACTTCCGACGGGGGCAAGCTGCGCACCGCGTTCGAAGACATCGAGCCGCGGACCATCAAGCAGGCGAAACTGATCGACGCGGTGATCGAGGGGATGAAGATGCTCGACACGCGGCCGGAGAATTACCGGCGCATCATGGTGGTGATGGGCGAATCCAGAGATCGCGGCAGCAAGCACAAACTGGCGGAGGCGATTGAGCTGGCGCAGAGGACGGGAACGGTCGTTTACTCGCTGACCTATTCGGCGGAAGGACAGGCGTGGACATCGAGCTCCGACAACGATCCTTCGATGCCGGGCGGCCCGGATTACATCGGGGCGATCGGGGAAATCGCGAGGCTCGGCAAGACGAATGACGCGGATGCATTTGCCAGGGCGACAGGCGGACGGCACCTTGGGTTCCTGAGGCAGAAATCGCTGGAAGCGGACATATCGCGGCTGGGCGAGGAGATTCACAGCCAGTATTTATTGAGCTTCGTGCCGCAGGAGTCGAAAAATACGGGGCTGCACCATATTGAGGTCCATGTCCCGAAGTTTCCGACTGCGGTGGTGAGGGCTCGGCCAGGGTATTGGGCGGAGAAATGACATACCAGGTGTCATGAAGCTCTCCATTGAGCTCGACCGCGAGGACGACGGCCGCTGGATCGCTGAGGCGCTCGAGTTGCCCGGCGTAATGACCTATGACGCGACCCGAGAGGAAGCGATCAGCATTGCGGATCGGATCAAGCACGGAGAATTGCCTGCCACGGCACTGAACGTTTCGTTCCAGGTGCTCAGTGAGCAATTGGCCGGCGACTAAGGCGAAGCGCGTCCTGGCCGCGTTAGAACGGCTCGGCTGGCGCGTGAAGCGGCAGGTTGGATCGCACAAGATGCTTGCGCGCGACGGCTGGCCGAACTACGAATTTTCCTTCCACGATGGCGATGATCTGGGTCGAAAAATCCTTAGCCGCGTGGCGAAGCAACCCGGACTGCGGCCGGCGGATCTGTGAGGCGTAACTCGCGTTATCCCGGCTTTCGCGGCATACCCGGATCGAAAAGACACTCGTGATTGAGCGTCGTTTCACCTGGCGCGATGCAAATCTTATTCGAACATAAACAGCGGCGTCACCGGGACCGGAGTCTCCTCCGTGGCCGCGACGTCGCCCGATACCAGCGCCGGCTGTTCGACTGGAGCCAGCGGACGGCAGTAGATGCCTCCGTCGCCCAGGTAAACTTCGAGCTCCGACGGACGCGGCAGCGTGCCCTGAATCAGAGCCTCGCTCAGCGGATCCTCGATATACTTCTGCAACGCGCGGCGCAGAGGACGGGCGCCGTAGCTGCGGTCACTGCATGTTTTTTCGAGGATGTACTTGGCGGCGTCGTCGTTGAGGCGAATTTTGATCTGCTTGGCCACCAGGTTCACGTTGATCTGGTCCGCCAGCAAGTGCATGATCTTCAGCAAGTCCTCGTCTGAAAGCGAGGTGAACAGAATAACCTCATCCAGACGATTCAGGAACTCGGGATTGAAGGCCTTTTTGACCTCGCCCATCACCTGATCCTCGACCTTGGCCGGCATGCCGGAGCCAGGGGCGCTGAAGCCGATCTGGCTGCGCTTTTCCAAGAACCGCGCGCCCAGATTCGAGGTCATGATAATAATCGTATTCTTGAAGTCCACCGTGTTGCCGAGCCCGTCGGTCAACTGGCCGTCTTCAAAAACCTGCAACAGGATGTTGTATATATCCGGATGCGCTTTCTCGATTTCGTCGAGCAGGATGATCGAATAGGGAGCGCGCTTCACGCGTTCGGTGAGCTGGCCGCCTTCTTCGTATCCCACGTAGCCCGGAGGCGAACCGATCAGCTTCGACACGGAATGCTTCTCCATGAACTCCGACATATCGAAGCGGATCAGCGATTTTTCGCTTCCAAAAAGAAACTCGGCGAGCGCCCGTGCGACTTCTGTCTTACCGACGCCCGTGGGACCCAGGAACAGGAACGAACCAGCCGGACGCTTCGGAGATTTCAAGCCCGCGCGGGAACGGCGGATGGCCCGGGATAGCGCCGAGATCGCTTTTTCCTGGCTGATGATGCGGCGATGCAGTTCGCCCTCGATGCGCAGGAGCTTCGCGACTTCCTCTTCGCGGATCGCCGTCATCGGGACGCCGGTCCAGCGGGCCACTACGTCTTCGATGTCGTCTTTGGTGACGATACCTGTGGACGTGTCGTCAAGGTTATATTTCTCGCGCAACTGGCGGAGGTTTTCGCGCTCCTTGCGCTCTTCGTCGGAATAGAAACGCGCCTTTTCGAATTCGTGATTGGCGATCGCGTTCTCCATGCGGTGAACGATGAACTTGATCCGCTTCTGAATGTCGGCGACTTCGCCTGGCAGCGTTGTCTGGCGAAGTTTCACGCGGGCGCCGGCCTCATCAATCAGATCGATGGCCTTATCGGGCAGGAAGCGATCGGGAATAAATCGAGTCGAAGTGTAGACAGCGTTTTCGATGGACTCATCCGTGTACGAAACGGCGTGGAATTTCTCGTACCGTTCTTTGATCCCGAAGAGAATACGAATCGCATCGCCTTCGTTCGGCGGAGGAACTTTGACGGCTTGGAAGCGGCGTTCCAAGGAACGATCCTTCTCAATCGACTTGCGATACTCCGAAGGAGTCGTCGCGCCGATGCACTGGATTTCCCCGCGCGACAGCGCAGGCTTCAATATATTCGCCGCGTCGAGCGAACCCTCAGCCGAGCCTGCTCCGACCAGCGTATGCAGCTCATCTATAAAGATGATGGCGTTCTGATTTTCCATCAACTCCTTCATGATGGTCTTCAGGCGCTCTTCGAATTGGCCTCGATACTTGGTGCCGGCGACGATCAGCGACAAATCGAGCGCCAGGATACGCTTGTCGGCCAGGAAGCTCGGCACGTCGCCGTCGGCGATGCGTTGCGCCAAGCCTTCGACGATGGCGGTTTTGCCGACGCCGGGCTCGCCGATGAGGACGGGGTTATTCTTCGTGCGGCGGCAGAGAATCTGCACCACGCGTTCGAGTTCGTAGTCGCGTCCGATAAGAGGATCCAGCAGGCCGTCCATCGCGGCTTGCGTCAGATCGCGGCTGAACTCGCTGAGTAAAGAGCTTTCCTTGGGGCGATTGGAGGACATTTTTTCAGAGCTCGAACGGGCGATTTCCTCGCGAACCTGCGAAAGACGCAGGCCGCGTTCATGCAGAATATCGGCGGCGAAGCATTTCTCCTCGCGCAGCAGACCTAAGAGAAGATGCTCGGTTCCAATGTGCTTGTGATTCAGCCGCTCGGCCTCCTCCGCGCCATAAGCGAGCACGCGCTTGCACTCATGACTTAAAGGCAAGTCGACGGAGGTCGACACCTTTTCGCGCAGCGTGGTGTGCGCTTCAATCTGCTTGCGAATCGACTCGACGGACGCGCTCGAACGAAGGAAGCGATTGGCGAGGGCTTTGTCCTCGCGCAGCAACCCGAGCAACAGATGTTCGGTCTCGATGCACGGACTGCCGAACTGGCTGGCTTCATACCGGGCGAAGAAGATGACCCGGCGAGCCTTTTCGGTATAGCGTTCAAACATAATTCCTGCTCTATTCGAAATCGGACGGATTCAAAGGAGCCGGCTGGCTCCGGAATTTCTCTAACTCAAAACCTTGTTCCAGAAGAATCTGCGCGGCCAGGCACTTCTGTTGATGCAACAGGGCAAGAAGAAGATGCTCGGTCCCGATTAACGGTTGATTAAGCTTCGCGGCTTCCTCGAACACATGCTGGCAATCGGCATCGAGGGCCATATCGACGGAAGTCGGGAGCTTTTCCCCGCCTGTGTACTTCTGCTCGATCCTTTTGCGAATTCGTTTGGCCGCCTCTGTGTCAGGAAGCGCTTTCTCGATTCCCGCATCGGTTCGCAGCAGCCCTAATAAAAGATGTTCACCAGCGATCGCAGGCGCACCCACCGCTCCCGCTTCCCAGCGAGCGAAGAAAACGGCTCTGCGGGCCTGCTCTGTGTAGAGCTCAAACATGGGGGCCAGCTCCCGCCATTTCACTAAGCTGCCCGCGCTCCAGAGCAAGCACACGATCTGCGCGGCGCGCGAAATTCAAATTGTGCGTGACGTGGATAGAAGTAAGATTGCGGGAACGATGCAGGTCCTCGATCAGGCCCATGATCATGTCGCCGGTCTTATAATCCAGGCTGCCCGTGGGCTCATCGGCCAACAAAACCTTGGGATCGCCTACCAGGGCGCGCGCCAGCACCACTCGTTGCTGTTCCCCGCCCGATAGTTCCCCCGCGCGATGCGTGGCGCGATTTTTAAGGCCCACCTCATCGAGTCTCGCAAGCGAAACGGGCTCCGCCTGATCCCGTGATTGCCCGCGGATGAGGAGCGGCATCATCACGTTCTCAAGAGCCGTGAACTCGGCGAGTAATGTATGAATCTGCCAGACAAAACCCAACTCCCGGTTCCGAAAATCGGCGAGCTCGCTTGCAGGGAGCTTGCAAATGTCCTTATGCCCGAAGTATATCGCACCCTCCGTGGGCCTGTCCAGACCACCCAGCAAGTGCAGCAACGTGCTCTTCCCCGCGCCCGATTCGCCCACTAAAGCCAGCCTCTCGCCAAGGGCGACCTCGAAGTTGAGGCCCGCGAAGATGACCAGTTCCGCGCCGCCCGAGCGGTACGATTTGGCGAGCCCCTCCGCCCGGATGGAAATTTCGTCCGAAACAAACATGCGACCAACACCATCTTAACTTCAGCCTGAGTTGTATGTGCGGGTTTCTCCACTAAAACATTTTAATACGTTTTTGTTTAAGTGTAGACTGAATTTGGAGACCGGATTGCCTCGTTTGAGTATTGGAAAGTGGAGAATTAAATGAAACACCTTAAGATCTCGATGTTTGGGGCCATGTTATGCCTGGCGGGTTTGGGTCTTTCCGACACAGCGCATGGGCAAACCATCACGACGTCGCCCGCGCTCGGCAGCGGCATGAACTTCCAGGTGCAGAGCGGAGGCGCGCAAGCCGTTCAGAACCTCACCATCACCACCAGCATCGATCCGACGACGTTGGTCGTCACAGTGCCCGGCGGCCAGACCTGGCTCAAGGTTAACGGCACGCCGAACGGCAACGTAATTCCTTTCCCGAACTCACCGGCGACCCTTCCGGTGCAGGTGAACACCACCGGCCTCGCCAATGGGCAAGTCGTATCGGCCAATATCACCATCCAAGTCAATAATTTGCCCAATAGCTTGGTGTATTTCCCGGTTTCGCTGACGGTCGGCACGCCGTCGCTGCTGACTGCGAATCCAGCGAACCTGACGTTTAGCGCGATTCAGGGCAATTCCTTCGGCAGCCCCACATCGGTTCCCGTCACGGTCACCAGTAGCGGGCAAGCGCTAACCTACAACGTCAGCGCGTCCACGACCACGGGCGGAAATTGGCTGCTCCTCACCAACACTTCCGGAATCTCGACCAATAGCAGCTCGCCGGGTTTCTCCGTTTCCGTGAACGCCCAAAACCTTTCGACCGGCACTTACCAGGGATTATTAACCATACAAAGTACGACCACCGGCGATTCGACGACCATACCGGTGACGCTGTCAGTGACGCAAGGCGCGGCGTTGAACGTCACCGGGACGCTGAACAACTTCGTCTTCCAGGCAGGGTCGGGACAAGGGAGTTTCCAGTCCCAACCGCAGAACTTGATGATCTCTACCAACAGCGGGTCTTTGAACTATCAAGTGGTGGCGACGGCCGTTTCGGGCCCTTCGCTGACCACGAACTGGCTGGTGGTTAACCCCACGGGCGGTCTGGCCACCACTACCCCGCAACAAGTCCAATTGAGTCTTTCTTATCAGGGCACCGCTAGTCTTCCAGTAGGCAAGTATGTCGCGAACCTCGCTATTTCCCCGACCGCCGGCGCGGGCAATACGACCAACGTGACCGCGACCCTGATAGTAAGCAATAACGGGCTTCTCACGGTCAGCAACAACAACCTGAGCTTCACGGCAAATTTCGGCAGCACGTCGTCGCTGACGCAGTCGGTCCAAATCACCAGTTCTAACGGCAGTCCCATTCCGTATTCGGCGCAAACGAATCAGTCGTGGCTGACGGTTACCCCCACCAGCGGATCCACTTCCAATAACTCCGTGTTGACGATCGCCGTCAACCCGTCCGGATTGAACGTCAGCACCACGCCTTACACGGGCACCGTCACGCTGTATCCTCAAAACAGCGACGCCGGGCTTTATACGGTCGTGATCAACGTTTCGTTTACGGTAACCTCGGCTACGTCGACCATCTACGCCGCTCCGGGCGCCCTTTTGTTCTCTTATGAGACCTCGGTTTCCTCTCCTGCTGTTCAAAATCAGTTAGTGGAGTTATCGGCCGCTTCCAGCGCCGGATTCACGGTAACCACCACGACCATGAACGCGAGCAACTGCCCGACCACGAATTGGCTGTCCGCGTCCCCGAATCAGAATGTAACTCCGGCAACGCTGACGGTGAGCGTCAATGGGACCGGGATGGGCGCGGGTTTCTGCACCGGTACAGTGGTGGTGACTTACAACAATGGTGCGAGTGCGAACACGACCGTAAATATACCGGTGACCGTGGACGTCGCCCCGACGCCCCTGTTGACGGTCACGCCGGACAACGGTTTCGGCGTTGTAACAGCGACTTATGGATCGAGCGCCGTCCTGTCGAGCAGGATCTTCATCGGCAGCACCGATGGCTCCTCGCTCGCCTATACAGCGTTCGCCTCCACGCCGGGAGCTCCGGTGGCTTGGTTATCCCTGGGTAATTCACAAGGTCCCGGACAAGAATACCTGCAAGTCTTTGTGGTTCCAAGCGGATTGCCCGTGGGCGTGTACACCGGCTCGATTACTATCAGCGCAAATAACAACGCCACTCTTCCCAGCGGAGCGCTTACCATTCCGGTGGTCCTGACGGTTTCGGCGAACACCACGGTCTCGGTGGCGCCGACGTCGCTGACCTTCACGCAAAGTCAGGGAGCCTCCACGGCCGCGCCATCGCAAACGATTACGCTGACGGCCACTGGAGGCACCAGCGGATTCACCGCGTCGGTGGTTCCGATCACCGGCGGGAGCTGGCTCCAGATCACTCCATTGAGCGGCACCGCCAGCGGCACCATCACTGCGAGTGTGGCCGCGAACACCTTGTCAGTGGGAACCTACAGCAGCAACATTTCGATCGCTCTGCTGAACTCCGCAACACCAACCATTACGGTGCCGGTAAGCCTGGTGATCACGTCGGCTCAAACCGTGACCGCCTCTCCCACTACGCTCACGTTCAGCTATCAATTGGGTAGCGCTGCGCCTGCGGCCCAGACGATCAACGTCACCAGCGCCGGCGGGGCGGTTCCCGTAAGCGTGGGACTTTCGAGCCAACCGCAGTGGCTTGCCGTAACGCCCACATCGGGTTCGACCGGAGCCTCGGGAACGCCTTTAGCTCTGACGGTATCGATCGTGCCAGGCGTTTTAACCACGGCCCAAACCTATACCGGCACGGTGATCATTACGCCCCAGGGTCAAAAGGCGATCAATGTTCCCGTGACCCTGACAGTAACCGGAGTTCCGGTGCCGCAGCCGAGCACCATCTCCAATAGCGCGAGCGGCTCATTCGGAGCGATCTCGCCCGGCGAATTGATCACCATCAAGGGCGTTAACCTCGGACCGACCACGGCAACCACCTTCTCGGTGGGCGCCGGCGGAACGTTGAGCAATACGTTGGGCGGCGTACAGGTGCTGTTCGACACCACTCCTGGAACTCCGATCTACGTATCGCCGACGCAAATCAACGTGATCGTCCCGTACGAAATCGCGGGCCGCGTGACCACCGCCGTTTCCGTTTCCTACTCGGGGCAGCAATCGGGCGGAATTCAGCAGTCGGTGGCGAACCAGGCGCCGGGTATTTATACCGACAGCTCCACCGGGAGCGGCCAAGCATCGGTCCTCAACCAGAACGGCACCCTGAACGGACCGTCGGCCGGCATCGTCGTCGGAGGCCAGAACATCCCCACGACGCCGGCCGCGGAGGGTTCCATCATTTCGGTGTTCATGACCGGAGGCGGACAGACCAATCCGGCGAGCATCACCGGTACCGTCACCCCGAATGGAACCCTATATAATGTTCCGGGCACAGTCACGGCAACCATTAACGGCGTAAACGCCCCCGTGAAGTTCGCGGGCGCCGCGCCGGGTGAAGTCACCGGAGTCATCCAGGTGAATCTCCAGGTGCCGACCGGTATCAGCGGTAGCGCGCTTCCGCTGGCCATCACGATCAACGGCAGCACCACGCAAGTGGGCCCGACGGTCGCCGTTCAATAGGACCTGAGCGGGCCGGCACCGGGTGCGGCCCGCTTACACCACTAATTTCCAGGGCTTGCGATATTCGCGGGACAGATATTTTTTCGCCTCCGCTTCCGCCACGGTCCACTTCTGCGCATCGAAATTGAGCCGCAATTTACTGCGGAGCGCGACGTTCCCCAGCAGGCAGGTCGTGGTCGAGTGCTGGCACTTCTCGATGTCGCTAGTCGGCTTCTCGCGCGTCTTGACGCAATCGAGGAAATTCGCCCAGTGCTCACGATTGCCGCTGCTCAGTGATTTCATCTCCGACGGCTCAACGCTCGACCCCTTTTCCGGAACGATCTTGTAGCCGCTGCGATCAAGATACATCGTGCCGAGCGTTCCATGGAATAAAATTCCGCCGCTCTTGTCAAACATCGATTGCGCATTGGCTTCGCGATTCTCATACACCGCGAGGAAACCAGGATATTCGTACGTGACCTGCAAGGTGTCCGGGGTTTCGCGATTATCTTTCAGATAAAATTTCTCGCCAAACGAGGCAATCCCAGTCGGCATTTGCTCATCGAACGCCCACTGCACGATATCCAGCCAGTGGACGCCCCAATCCGTCATCATGCCTCCCGCATAATCCCAAAACCAGCGGAAACTCGAAAAATACCGGTCCTGCGGATCGACCCCGAAGCGGTTGGGATTATAGGCGCGCTTGGGCGCAGGCCCCAGCCACATATCCCAGTCGAGCGTCGCAGGCGCTTCCTGATCCGGAGGGTTGCCAAGCCCCTCCGGCTTCGCCAGCCCATAATTCCAGCAGCGTACGAACGTAATTTGCCCCAAGTGCCCGCTGCGCACGATCTCCGCGGCCTTTGCGAAATGCACGGCGGAACGCTGCATGGTGCCGGCCTGCACCACGCGCTGATACTTGCGCGCGGCCTGCACCATCTTGACACCCTCCTCCACGACGACGCAGATCGGTTTTTCGACATAGACGTCCTTGCCGGCCTTGCACGCCTCGACGGTCATGTAGGGATGCCAGTGGTCCGGCGTCGAAATGCACACCACGTCGATCGATTTGTCGGCGAGAATCTCGCGAAAATCACGAATCCCTTTCGCAGCCCCGCCCGCCTGGTTTTTCGTCATCTCCACCGCGGTGTTCAAGTTGCGATCGAAGATGTCGCACACCGCCGTGGCTTGCAGATTCTCCTGCCGCATCGCATAGCCGAGATTCGACCGCCCCATCTTGCCCATGCCAATAAAAGCAGCGGAAACCCGGTCGTTCGCCCCGCGAACGTTGCCGGTAAAAATCTGGGAAGTGAGTGCGACCGCGCTGGAGGTCTTGAGAAAATCTCGACGAAGAGAGTCCATGGCGTGGACTATTGTACGTCACTCAAAGATTTCAGAAAGAGGAACTTCGAGGACCGGATCGCCAGTGCGCAGGTTGTCGGTGACGCGGTGAAGGTCGCCCGATGAGCTCGCGATGTGCGTGCTGCGTGTTTCAGGATCGATGATCCATACGTTGGGCACACCCATTTCGAAATAGTCGTGGAGGCGCTCCCAGACGCGGGTCATGCGATCTTCGGGAGAGAGGATTTCGATACAGAGAAACGGAGGAACGCTCAGCACCTCCTCCTCGGTTGCTCCAAGAACGACACAAACATCGGGAACCCGGTATCGCCCAGCCTGCACGCGGACTCGCTGTTCAACGATCGCATACGTGCCCCACTGCTCCTGGCGGGCCAGAAAAAATGCTCCTAGCTTCAACTGCAACCGCCCGTGTTTTCGTCCGCCGAAATTCCGCTCCAACACTTCGCCATCCACGTAGTCGCAATCTGGACGGTACACGCTCGTCAAGTAGACTTCCATCGGAATGAGCGGGCGCGTGGCCATGTGCCCTTACTTTACGACGATATTGACCAGTTTATCCGGCACCACGATCACCTTAACAACCTGCTTGCCCGCAATCGACGCCTGTGTCTTCGGATCGATCAACGCCAGCCGCTCCAGTTCTTCTTTCGACGTCCCGAATGGCACCGAAATATGTCCCCGCACTTTTCCATTGACCTGCAACACGACAACCGCTGCGTCTTCTTTTTCTAACGACTCGTCGTAGGCCGGCCACGGTTGCCTGAACACCGGACCCGTCCGGCCCAACTGCTCCCACAACTCCTCCGCCATGTACGGAGCGAACGGACCCAGCAGCAAAACCAGCGAAGGCAGAATCTGATCCAGCGCCGCGCGAGACAGGCTCGCCTCTTCGTCGCTCAAAGTATTGATCAGCTCCATCAGAGCCGCAATTGACGTGTTGAAGTGCCAGCGATTATTGAAATCGTCGGTCATCTTGTGGATCGTCCGATGCAGTTTCCGCAGCGCCCGCCGATCGGCCGCCGCATCGCCCACTCCAGCACCCCGACCAATATTGCGCGTCACGAATTTCCACACGCGCTCCAGGAATCGCCGCTGCCCTCCGACGCTCGCCTCGATCCACGGCATATCTTTTTCCGGAGGAGCCGCGAACAGCACGAACAGGCGGCAAGTATCCGCGCCATACTTATCGATCATCTCTTCGGGATCGACGACGTTGCCCTTCGACTTCGACATTGCCGTGCCGTCGTTTCCCAGCACCATCCCCTGCGTGAACATGTTCGCCGCCGGTTCGTCATTGGCGATCAATCCCAGATCCCGCATCACCTTGGTAAAAAATCGCGAATAGATCAGGTGCAGGATCGCGTGCGTCACGCCGCCGATGTACTGATCAATCTCAAACCATTTCGCGACCTTCGCCGAATCGAATGGAGCCTTGTCGTTCTTCGGATCGCAGTAGCGATAGAAATACCAGGAGGAATCGACGAACGTGTCCATCGTGTCGCTCTCCCGTTGTCCATCGGCGCCGCACTTCGGACACTTCACGTTCATGAACTCGGGATTCTCCGCCAGAGGCGACCGTCCTTCGCCGGTGAACTTCACGTCATACGGAAGCTCAACCGGTAGATCCGCTTCCGGCACGGGCACTACGCCGCAATTCGGACAATGAATCACCGGGATCGGAGTGCCCCAGTAGCGCTGCCGCGAAATGCCCCAATCCTTGATGCGGAACGTGATCGCCGCTTTGCCGAAGCCCTCGCGCTCCGCTCGCTCGTTCATTAGCACCCGAGCGTCCGCGCTGCTCAACCCGGAATATTCGCCCGAATTTTCGACGATACCGTCGTCGCAATAGGGCAATTTCCGCTCACCCTCCGCAGGCCGAATCACCGGCACAATCGGAAGGCCGAACGTCGTGCAAAATTCGAAATCGCGTTCGTCATGCGCAGGCACCGCCATAATCGCGCCGGTCCCGTAGTCCATCAATACGAAATTGCCGATCCACACCGGCACCCTCGCGCCGCTGTACGGATTGATCGCGAACGCACCCGTAGGCGCGCCATCTTTCACGACATCTCCCGGACCCTTATTCGCCCGCGCGTCAATCATTTCCTTTGCACGAACGCGACCCGCATCGTCGAGCAGCTTCTGCGCCAGCGGATGCTCCGGCGCCAGGATTACGCACGTCGCGCCGTAGATCGTGTCGACACGCGTCGTGAACACACGAATTTTCTCGCCGGTGCTTTCCAGCGTGAAATCGATCTCCGAGCCCACCGATTTGCCGATCCAATTCCTCTGCATCGACAGCACGCGGTCCGGCCATTTCCCTTCCAGTTGTTCATCGATAGCCCGCAATAATTCATCCGCGTAGTCCGTAATTTTCCAGAACCACTGTTCCAGCGCACGCTGTTCCACCGGCGTCGATTCGTGGCGCCAGCAGCACCCGTTCACTACCTGTTCATTCGCCAGCACCGTCCCGTCTACCGGACACCAGTTCACCAGCGCACGTTTTCGATACGCCAGGCCCCGCTCCAGCATTTTCAGGAAAAACCACTGATTCCAGCGATAATAGTCGGGCAGACATGTGGTGACTTCCAGGCTCCAGTCATACGCGAAGCCCATGCGATTCATCTGCCGCTTCATCTCCTCGATGCGCGCCAGCGTCCAATCGCGAGGATGCGCGCCGCCCTTGATCGCCGCGTTTTCCGCCGGCAAACCGAACGCATCCCAACCCATCGGATGCTGCACGTTGTACCCGCGCATCCACATGTACCGCGCCAGCGCATCGCCGATCGAATAGTTGCGCACGTGTCCCATGTGCAGCCGTCCGCTGGGGTAGGGAAGCATTTCGACCACGTAATATTTTTTGGCGGAGGAGTGGGGATCGGCGCGATAAAGCTCTGCGTCTTTCCAGCGCTCTGCCCATTTCAGCTCGATTTGATTGTGGTCGTAGACTTTTTCTTCCATAGCGATTTGAGTGTGTCGAGATTCCGTTGATCGTCGCCTTCCTGATCCACCGGCGTTTCAAGAATGAAGGCTTTGTGGCGAAGCTTCGGGTGGGTGAGAAGGCGACGAAACCCGTCCATTCCAATATAACCTTGCCCGATGTGCTCATGCCGGTCCACATGCGATCCCAGCGGAGCCTTCGAATCGTTCGCATGAATCACCCGCACATGTTCGAGCCCCAGAATCCGGTCCGCCTCCGCAATCGTCTCGTTCAAACCCTCCGGCGTCGCGATGTTATAACCGGACACCAGTAGGTGGCACGTATCCAGGCAAAATCCCACCGGCAGATGGGTCATCCGCGCCGCATATTCGCGGATGATTTGGAGCTCTTCAAGCCTTCCTCCGATCTGCGCGCCAGCGCCCGCCGTGCACTCGATCAGCAGCATCAGTTTGTCGAACTTCAGCCCATTGGCCGCTTCCGCTACGCCCTGGAGAAAATGAAAAATCCCCTGCTCGACCGTCTGCCCTTTGTAATTCCCCGGATGCGCCACCAGGTACTCCGCGCCAATCGCGATCGCCCGCACCAGCTCCCCTCGAAACGCCTCGACCGATTGCTTGCGGATCCCTTCATTCGCCGACGCCAGATTGATCAGATAGTTGTCGTGAATCGTCAGCGGCGTCAGATCGTATTTCTCCCGCCACACGTTCAGCAATTTGATCGCAGGCTCACTGGGCACCGAAGCCTTCCACTGCCGCGGACTCGACGAGAAAATCTGGAACGTGTTCGCGCCCATCTCTCCCGCCTTGATCGCCGCGCGCTCCAGAGCCCCCGCAATCGAGGTATGCAGTCCGATCCTCACGAATGAAAATCTTTAACCCAGGCGTGTTTTTTCATCTTGGCGAGCACATCCTCCGGCAATGCCCCAAGGTCCGAAACCGAGCAACTGGATTCCACCGTCCGCACCTTGCGCATCCCCGGAATCACGCTCGAAACCGCGGGGTTCGATAGACAATACCGCAGCGCAATCTCCGGCAGCGATCCCTTCACTCCCTCCAAATCCTTCTGCAACGCGCTCACATGCTCCACTACTTGCTTCTTCCGGTCGCGCCCCCGGAAATACCAGTCGCGAAACTCGCCCTTTTCGAACTCCGTATCTTCCGTGATCGTCCCGGTTAGCGCGCCTTCATCGAGAGGCACGCGAGCCAAGACCCCCACCCGATGCTGGAGCGCAAGCGGCAGCAAATTGGCATTCGGCGACTGGTCGAAAATGTTGTACACCACCTGCACCGAATCGCATAGCCCGGTCTTAATCAGCGCGAGCCCCGAATCCGGATCGCCCGCGTTCAGCGACACACCGACCGCCTTCGCCTTCCCCGACCTCTTCAAATCCTCGAACGCGCGCTTCCATTCATCCCGATCCGTCCACTCCGTATTCCAAACATGAAGCTGCTGCAAATCGACCGCGTCCATCTTCAAATTCCGCAAGCTCTCCTCGGTGGACCGTATCACGTAATCGTACGGAAAGACCTCCTCGATGCCAATCCCCGCCATCGCCGGCCATTTCTTATTCATTGGAGGCACCTTGGTCGCGACATAAACTTTCCCCGGCGCCGACCTCACGATCTCGCCGACCAGTTCCTCGCTGTGCCCATCTCCATAAGCGAGCGCGGTGTCGATAAAATTGACCCCCAGTTCCAAGGCCCTCTTGAGCGCGGCCCGCGATTCCTCGTCCGACCCGCCGATCCATTGCTTCCCTCCAATGCCCCAGGCCCCAAATCCAATGTCACTGATCTCGATGCCGGTGCGTCCAAGTGTTCGATAGCGCATTCCTCCATAATAAGGGCAGGTAAGAACATGCTTTGGCTTCTCCTAGCTTTTTTTCTGATGCCATACGGCGAAATCGTCCGCCTCTACCTCAAAGACGGCACCTATCAATTGACCACCGAATATAAAGTAGTCAAGGATCGCGTCAGCTATTTGAGCTCTGAGCGAGGCGAATGGGAGGAACTCCCTCTAGAAATGGTCGACCTCGCCCGCACCAAAAAAGAAGCCGCGCAGCACGAAGAGGACCTCAAGGCCGACGCCAAAATTCAAGCCGAAGAAGACAAAGCCGACCGCCTGGCCGCCAGACAAGTCGAGGAGATCCCTCAAGACCCCGGCGTCTATTACATCCATAACGAGAAGCTGGAAACCATCAAAGTCGCCGAATCGAAGGTCGTCAATGACAAACGCCGCCAGGTTCTGAAAGTTCTTTCCCCCGTCCCTATGGTGTCCGGTAAGGCGACCCTTGAAATCGACGGCGACAGCGCTCCCAAGGAGATCGACGAAAAACGCCCGGAGTTCTTCTTCCGCCTCTCGACCCTGGAACGCCTGGCAATGGTCAAACTAACGTCGACCAAAAAAGGTTCTCGGATTGTCGAAAATATCCAAATTGTCCCAGTCACGAAAGAAATCATGCAAGTGTTCAAAGAGATCCAGACCTTCAAGAAACAGGAAGGCGATAACGTCTACAAAATCTGGCCCGAGAAAGATCTGGACCCGGGCGAGTACGCAATCGTTGAATACACCGACGGTCTCGAATCCATCAACACCCAGGTTTGGGATTTCAAAATTAAATGATCCAGAGCCTGCTCCTCCTGACCTTCCTTGCAGCGGACTTTAAAGAACACGTCATCGCCACGGACCTTAAAGGCGGCTACCAAGTCGTCGCAGCAGACCTGAATCACGACGGCAAGCCTGACCTGATCGCTCTTGCCAGCGGAATGACAGATTTAGTCTGGTTCGAAAATCCAACTTGGCAACGTCACGTCATCGCCTCCGGCCTGACCGGCATGATTAACCTGGCGATTGCAAACGATCAAATCGTCCTGGCCTACGGCTTCTCCACGGTGTACGCCAACAGCAAAGGCATCGTCGCCGTCCTCAAACCCAATGGCGACCCGCGCCAACCCTGGACGCTCACAGAGATCGACCGCCTGCCCACCTCCCACCGCATCCGCGTAGCCAACTTCGATGGCTCGCAGGTCTTCGTCAACGCCCCCCTGATCGGCGCAAACGCCGTCGCCCCCGAGTATCGCGACCATGTCCCACTCGTCTACTACACGCCTGGAGAATGGAAGCGCACCGTGATCTCCAGCGATAACGAAGGCGTCCAGCACGGCATCACGATGGTCGATTGGGAGGGCAAAGGCCGCGACTCCATCTTCACTTGCTCCTTCTCCGGCATCGACCTCTACCGCTTCGCTAAGAACAACTGGACCCGCACTGAAATATCGAAAGGCAATCCCGATCCCTGGCCAAAAAGCGGCTCGAGCGACATCGCCGTTGGCCACACCGGCAAACAGCGATTCCTAGCCGCCATCGAACCCTGGCACGGCAACAAAGTCGCCGTCTACACTGAACATCGCGGCCAATGGCAGCGTGAAGAAATCGACGACACGCTGCTCGATGCCCACACCATCCTGACCGCCGACCTCGACGGCAATGGGCGAGAGCAAATCGTAGCCGGCATGCGCGGCAAGCCCTATCAAGTCCTGATCTATTCGAACGAAAAAGGCCACTGGCAGCGCAAAATCCTCGACACCGGAACCATGGCCGCCGCAGCCTGCACGGCCATCGACTTGAACACCGACCACCGCATCGACTTGGCCTGTATCGGCGGCGCCACAACAAACCTCAAGTGGTACGAAAACACAAAGTAGGCACAGGTCCCGACCTGTCCCCCGCAATCCTGACTAGAATGAAGAGGTGCGCGCTCTCCGCTACTCCCTCCGCACCCTGACCCGCAACCCAGCCTTCTCCGCCATCATCGTCCTCTTGCTAGCCTTCGGAATCGGCGCGAACACATTAATCTTCACTGCCGTCGACGTCCTCCTCCTCCGCGATCTCCCCGTTGACCACCCCGAACAGCTCGTCCGCATGGAGGAAGTCCATCCCAGCGGCTTTCGCAGTCCCATGCCGGAGTTCGCCGACTTCTATCGCCCCCTCATCAGCAAACGCGCGAAAAGCTTCAGCGAAGTTTTCTCTGCCGGCGATCTCGATATGTCCTTCCAATCGGGGAATCACGTGGAAAACGTGGCAGCGAAACTCGTCTCGGGCAATTACTACCGGGCCCTCGGAGCCCATGCCGAACTCGGCCGCACCATTGTCGATGAGGACGATCGCCAAAGCGCAAATTATCCTGTTGTGCTCAGCCATTCTTTCTGGAAGCGGGCTCTCGGCGGACGCGCCAACGTGCTCGGCGAGTCCATTCGTCTCCGCGGCGTTCCCTTTACCATCGTCGGTGTCATGCCGGCGAGCTTCCGGGGGCTCGACGTCGAAGGCAGCCCCGACGTCGCGATCCCGGTCGCCGCGTACTCTCAATGGACCCCCGGCCGCGCGGTCTACGGCGCGGGCGTGCAAATGTTCGAGCGGCTGAAACCCGGCGTCTCCGTCACCCAGGCCGTGGCCGAATTGCAAACTCTTCACCCCGGACTCGTCGATGCCGAGCTGGAAAACGCTGACCCGCCTCTCACGGGCCAGAAACAGCAGGACTATTTCACAAATCGAATCGCATCCAGTCTCGACCTCACGCCGGTCGCCCGCGGAGTGTCGAAGCTCCGCAAACAATTCGCCGTCGCCGTCGAAGTCCTGATGGGCGCTGTTGGCGTGCTCCTTCTCCTGGTCTGCGCCAATATCGCCGGACTTATGCTTGCCCGCGGCGAAGCGGCCCGAAAAGAGATCGCCGTGCGCCTCAGCCTCGGCGCGACCCGCTTCACGATCGCCTCGCAACTCATCATGGACGCCCTGGTCCTCTCCATCCTTGGAGCTGCCGGAGCAATGCTGATCGAGCGGTGGGGAAGCTCAGCCCTCCTCGCATTTCTCCCCTCACGCCGGCCGCTGACACTCGAACTCACTCCCGACGCACGCGTTTTAGCGTTCGCCGCCGGAGCCTGTATCCTCACCGCCATCGCCATGAGCATCGTCCCCGCGCTCCATTTATTCCGAGCCGACCTAACGGGCCTAATGGGTCGCGGAGGCCCCCGTCAGCGCCGCTCCTACGCGGGAATCGCGCTAGTAGCGCTGCAAATCGCGTTGTCAACCATCCTCCTGATCGGCGGAGCCGCGTTGCTGCGAACCCTCCATCAATTGCGATCCACCGACGCAGGCATCGATCGAAAGGTCATCGTCATGGTCGTCAATCCGCGCATGGCGGGCGTCAAGACACGGGAAATGAAGGCGACACTGGAAGATCTTCTGCGCCGCGCCCAAGGTCTCCCCAGCGTCGAAGGAGCCACCTATTCAGGTATGGCCCTGATGCGTGGCATCGGCTTGAAGAGTTCGGTCGCGCCCACCGGCGTCGCGATTCGCACCGCCGATTTCTTGAACACCAGCATGAATAATGTAAGCCTCGGCCACTTTGAAAACGTCGGAATCCGTCTCCTGGCAGGCCGCGACTTCCGCCCTTCTGATTTGGACGCTAAACCCCGTCCCGTCATCGTCAGTGAAAGCTTCGCGCGCCGGTTCTTTCCGCACGTCGATCCCATCGGCAAAACATTTGGAAGCGGAATGAACACCACCGCCGGAGCCGACGAACTCATCATCGGGGTCGTCGCCGACACCAAATACCGATCGATGCGTGAAGATCCGCCGCCGGTCTGGTATACCTTAATTGACTTGCGGGCGCAATACGGCGAGACCTTGGGCATCGCCCTCCACGTCCGCACGGGCGGCGCGCCGGCCCCCGTGATCGCCGAACTCCGCAACATGCTCGCGAGCCTCGGCCCCGGCCTTGCGCCCTCCGAAGTCGCCACCTTGGAGCAGGACATCGAAACGTCCCTCTGGCAGGAGCGGCTTATCGCCGCTCTGGCCTCCGTATTCGCCCTCGCCTCCGCCGTCCTGGTCGCAATCGGACTCTACGGAATGCTAGCCTACTCCGTCGCCCGCCGCACCCGCGAAATCGGCATCCGCATGGCCCTGGGCGCGCGCCCCGCGAATGTCGTCGAAATGATTTTCCGCGACGTCCTGTTAAGCGTCGGCCCCGGCCTGATCCTGGGAATGGCAGTCTATGCCGCCTGCGCCCGCGTCATCGCGCCAGTCCTTTACGGCGTGCGCCCGATGGACGCCGTCTCCCTGGCCGCCGCCGTCGCCCTGATCGGCATCGTCGCCACCGCCGCCGGATTCATCCCCGCCCGCCGCGCCGTCGGCATCGAACCCTCCGAAGCCCTCCGCCAGGAATAGACAAACGGGCCGCTAGTCGAAACAGAGCCGCGACTAGCAGGAGCGGCCTAAACTGACCTTTTCACACAGACTCGTCGGCCCGAGAACAGCCAACTGCGAAAACTCCGGTAGAATAGGGTCAGCCCATCAATGCCGGCTCAACTCGACCTAACCAGACTGAGCGTCCGCCAGTTCGCAGAGCGATTCCGCAGCGAAATGATCCCGCTCAGCAATACTTTCTCTTATTTCTGCGCCAGCGTCCCCATGACCGAGGACGATTTGAAGGAGTATTTGCAGGAGCCCGTAGCCGCTCTACCTCCCGCCATGACGGCCGCGCTTCCCAAGATTTCGATCCTGCTGGTCCCGTACCTGGAGCGTGCCAACGGCAGCAGCCGTTCCAAGACTCCGGCGTCTGACTTTGTGACCGCGGAGAAGCCCCCAGAGGGGAAAATTTCGACCTCAACCCAGCTTCGCCTGGGCGACGAAACCGTGCTCGCCTTCGCGTTAAAGGACCAGGAAGTAGCCGAATATCACTATCGCTTCTACCACCTGCTCGCGACCCTGATGGGCGAGCACTGGTCCGACGACATGGAATCCGCCTACGCCCGCGTGCTGCGCGAAGAATTAAACGCCGACGCCCACGGTGAGGTCGATGAGCCAAGCTGGCGATTGAAGCAAACCCTGCGGCGCGTGCAAAACTCTCGCGGAGGCGCCGTGAAAAACAGCAAGACCTTCCGCGGATACGCCCGCCAGTCTTTTATCGATACGCTGACCCTCTATCTCCACGGCATCTGCTGCGACATCGACGTCGACACCGGCCCGCGCCAACTACCCAGCCGCTATCTCAGAAAGCGCCTGATGGCCCTGGAACAAATGTTCCCGCCACCATCCGGGTACGCGGTGTTCCCCGAACAACTGGAACCGTAGTTTTTTTCTCCGCGCCCTCTGCGTCTCTGCGTGAAATGTTTTTTTATCTCTTTTCCCTTAGCGAGCTTAGCGCCTTTGCGTGAAATGTCCTTGTTTTTCTAGCAGTACTCTAAATCCAGAAGGACGCACCTCACCGGGCGTTCTTTGACAGTTTTTTTCCTGCGCAGGAAAAGTCGCATTACGGTGGTGCTGAGCTTCCGGGGCCCGTGGAACGGCTCGCGCGGCCAACTATATGTATGGCCTCGACGGAAGATTTTAGGATCGATCCTATCACGGAGCTTCAACTCCGGTTTTCAGAGGTTGGTGCATCGAAGCATGGAATATACGGTTCACCGTTGTGGCCAGGACCCATGTGAGAGACCTTCCAATCCACTAGCGGCCCGGTTTCGGCCGGGTCGCTCACGATATTTCGTACAGCCGTAGTGTCGCTATTTCCGCAGCAGCTTGAACGCGTGATTGTAGGTTCCGGTCTTGAACGCATAACCGACCCACAAAACGCACATCGGCTCCAGCAACCGGGATCCCTCGATGCCTCCGATGTCGATCGTCGACCAACCGAAGTCCTTCAAAATTCCGGTGACCGTCTGCTTCGCGGAGTCGTCGTCGCCGCAGATGAACATATCCGGAGGTCCGCACGGAAAATCCGGCTGGAACATATGGGCATTGCCGATGATGTTGAATGCCTTCACCACGCGCGCCGAAGGCAGCCATCTTTGAACGGCCTCGCCCGCCGAATCGGTATGGCCCACCGCCAGCGCGGGCCCTTTGCCAGGCTCGAACACCAGAGGATTGATCGCGTCGATCACCACCTTGCCCGCGAAATTCTCCGGCCCCGCCAGCTTGACCGCATTCTCCGCCCCGGCCCACAACAGCGCCAGCACAATCACGTCGCCGAACTCCGCGGCATCGGCGAACGTGCCCGACGATGCGTTAATCCCCGACGTCCTTGCCCACGCGATCGCCTTTTCATTGTGCGCATCGCGCGCGCCCATCTTCACTTCATGCCCCAGCGCAATAAACCCATTGCCCAGAGCCCGTCCGACATCCCCAGTTCCAAGGATCCCAATCTTCACTATTCGCTCCAAGTGGGGCAGGTTCCGGACCTGCCCCCTTCAATTTTATGCTGCTTTAGCCGGCTTGTAAGCCAGACTCGGCAGCATCACTTTCAGAACATCCTCCACCCGGTCGGCGAAGATGAACTCCATCTCATTGCGAACCTCCTCGGGCAGGTCGCGCAAGTCTTTCTGATTGCCGCGAGGCGCAATCACCCGCCTCAGTCCCGCGCGCCGCGCCGCGAGCACTTTCTCTTTCAACCCGCCGATCGGCAGAACCAAGCCGGTCAGCGTGATCTCGCCCGTCATCGCCGTATCCTGCCTCGCCGGAACGCCCGAGTAGATGGACGCCAGCGCGGTTGCCATCGTGACGCCCGCCGAGGGACCATCCTTCGGAATTGCGCCCGCAGGCACATGGATATGCAGTCCCGAATTGAGGAACAATTCCGGATTGATGCCCAACTCGGCGGCATGCGCCCAGACGAAACTGCGCGCCGTTTTCGCCGACTCCTGCATCACCGCGCCAAGCTGGCCGGTAATCGTCAGCTCTTTGCCGTTGGGCTGGAGCGAAGCTTCGATGTACAGAACATCGCCGCCCGTTTCAGTCCAGGCCAGCCCCGTCGCCACACCTGGAGGCAGTTCTCGCCGGGCCATTTCCGGAGTAATCGGCTCCGGTCCCAGCATCTCGACAACATCGTCAGGCTGCACCGTCACCGAAGTGGTAACACCCTCGGCAAACTTCAGTGCGACCTTGCGAATCACGCGTCCCAACGTTTGTTCGAGCCTGCGCACACCGGCTTCCCGCGTATAGGACGAGATGATTTTCAGCAGCGCTGCTTCCGTAATGTTGCACTGTTCCGGCGTGAGCCCCGTATGAGTCAACTGGCGCGGAATCAGATAACGCCGGGCGATCTGCGCCTTCTCCTCTTCGCTATAACCGGAGAGCGCGATGATCTCCATGCGGTCCAGCAGAGGCGCGGGAATTGTGTCCAGCGAATTCGCCGTCGTTATGAACAACACCTTCGACAAATCGAACGGCAGATCGAGATAATTGTCGCGGAACGTTTTATTCTGTTCCGGGTCCAGCACCTCGAGCAAAGCCGCCGCCGGGTCGCCCCGGAAATCGCGTCCCAGCTTGTCGATTTCATCCAGCATCAGCACGGGGTTGTTCGCTCCCGCACGCCGCATCGCCTGAATCAGGCGGCCCGGCATCGCGCCGATATAGGTCCGCCGATGGCCGCGCAATTCGGCCTCATCGTGCAACCCGCCGAGGCTCATGCGCTCGAACTTGCGTCCGATCGCCCGGGCGATCGATTGGCCGAGCGAAGTTTTTCCCACGCCGGGAGCGCCGACGAAGCACAGAATCGGAGCCTTGGCTTCCGGATTCAGCTTCAGGACCGCGAGCTGTTCAAGAATGCGCTCCTTAACCTTGGTGATTCCGAAGTGATCCTCATCGAGCACCTGCCGCGCCCGCGGAATATCGAGATTATCCTCGCTGCGCGTCTTCCAAGGCAGCTCGATCACATATTCGAGCCAGGTGCGAATCACGTTGTACTCGGGCTGCGCCGCGTTCATCTTTTCGAGGCGACCCAGCTCGCGCTCCGCTTCTTTTCGAACATCGTCCGGAAGCACAGCCTTTTTCAGCTTCTCACGCAGATCTTCAGTTTCCGCCTGTTCGTTCTTCTCGCCCAGCTCGTTTTCGATGGCCCGTTTCTGCTGCCGGAGGATGTAATCGCGCTGTTCCTTCGACATCTCGCCGCGCGCGTCTTCCGTAATTTTGTTGCGAAGATTCAGAACCTCCACTTCATGCGACAGCCAGCCATGTACCAGGCGAAGCGCTTCCACCCGCGTCGGCGCTTCGAGCAGCGTCTGCTCGCGCGTGCCTTCCAGGTTCATGATCGAAGCGACCATGTAGGCCAGGCGCAGAGGGTCTTCATGCGTGGTGAACATCCGTGCCAGTTCCTGCGCGGAGTGACGCTCATTTTGAATGAGCCCCACGAATTTCGAACCCATCTCGACAATCGACAGCGTCAGCGCTTCGGTTTCCCGGCTTGAATCGTCGGGCATCGGAAGTGCCCGGACGCGAGCCGTCATGAATCCTTCCGTCTCGTCAACCTTAACGATCACTACGCGCTCAATGCCCAGTACCAGCACGTCGATCTGTCCGGCATTCGGCCGGGCGACTTTCTTAATGACCGCGCGTGTGCCGAGCGTAAACAGGTCTTCCGCTCCGGGTGAATCGAAGGCGGGATCGCGTTGCGCGACCACGATGATTTCCTTGTCCTCCGTTGAAAGCGCCTTTTCCACGGCGCCGATGGACGCTGCGCGGCCCACCGACAGAGGCATCATCAGACCGGGAAACAGCACCGAGTTTTTCAGCGGCAGCAAAGGCAGCGTGCGAATATTATTTTCCATTCCAGTCCTCATTTCTCATTACTTAGATGCTTCGGCATGAACTGCCGATTCCACAGCAAATACCATTTCCCGGTCGCCCACGTCGACAACCACTCTCTGGCCGTCGCGGATATCGCCGGCGACCAGTTTCCGGGCCAGAGGCGTCTCGATCTCCTTCTGAATCGCCCGCTTGAGCGGACGCGCGCCGAAGGCCGGATCGTAGCCGGTTTTCACCAGCCGCTCGCGAGCCGCGTCGGTCAAAACCAACTCGATATGCCGCTCCGCGAGCCGGTTGCGAAGACCGGTCAGTTGGATGTCGACGATCTTCTTCAACTGCGGTTCCGTCAAGCGGTGGAAGGTTATGATTTCGTCCACACGATTCAAAAACTCCGGCCGGAAGAGCTCGCTGAGGGCCTCTTTCGGAGCGTTCGAAGTCATCACGACGATAGTGTTCTTGAAATCCACGGTGCGCCCCTGGCCGTCGGTCAATCGGCCGTCGTCGAGCACCTGCAACAGCACGTGGAACACATCGCTGTGAGCTTTCTCGACTTCGTCCAACAAGACCACGGAATAAGGACGCCGCCTGACGGCCTCCGTCAACTGCCCTCCTTCGTCGTAGCCGACGTAGCCGGGAGGCGCGCCCACCAGGCGCGAAACCGAGTGCTTTTCCTGATACTCCGACATATCGATCCGGATCAACGCGCGATCGTCGTCGAACAAGTACGAGGCGAGCGCGCGCGCTAGCTCGGTTTTTCCGACGCCGGTCGGGCCTAGAAACAGGAAACTGCCGATAGGACGCTTCGGATCTTTCAATCCGCCGCGCGCCCTTAGCACCGCGTCGGCCACGGCGTCGACGGCTTCATCCTGTCCGATCACGCGTTTATGCAGTTCGTCGGAAAGATGCAGCAGCTTTTGGATTTCGCCTTCGAGGAGCTTCGAAAGTGGGATTCCGGTCCACCGGCTGACGACTTGCGCGATATCCTCCTCGGTCACTTCCTCTTTCAACAGCGTGGTTTCGTGCTTCGCGGTTTCGAGCTGTTTTTCGAGCATGGTCATGCGCCCGTACTTCAACTCGGCCGCTTTGTTGAGATCGTAGGCGCGTTCGGCCTGCTCAATCTCCTGCTTCACAGTGTCAATCTGCGCGCGCAAGTCGCGCTGCTTGCGCAATACTTCCTGGTCCGCGGTCCAGTGGGCTTTCAGCGCGGCGGTATTGGTCTTGATCTCTGCCAGTTCCTTCTCGATTTTTTTCAAACGGTCTTTGGAAGAAGCGTCTGATTCTTTTTTCAACGCCTCGCGCTCGATTTCAAGCTGCATCTGGCGGCGCAGAGCCTCGTCCAGTTCGGCCGGCATCGAGTCGATCTCGGTCCGTAACTTTGCAGCGGCTTCGTCTACCAGATCAATGGCTTTATCGGGCAGAAAACGGTCGGAAATATAGCGCTGGCTGAGCACCGCGGCGGCCACCAGGGCCGAGTCTTTGATGCGGACGCCGTGATGCACTTCGTAGCGCTCGCGCAAGCCGCGCAAAATGGAAATGGTGTCTTCGACGGTTGGCTGATCGACCAGCACGGTCTGGAAGCGGCGCTCCAGCGCGGCGTCTTTCTCAATATATTTACGATATTCGTCAAGCGTAGTTGCGCCGATGCAGTGCAATTCACCGCGCGCGAGCATCGGTTTCAACAGATTGCCCGCGTCCATGGAACCTTCGGACGCACCGGCTCCGACGACGGTGTGGAGCTCATCGATAAAAAGGATGATGCCGCCTTCGGACGACTGCACTTCTTTAAGGACTGCCTTTAGGCGCTCCTCGAACTCGCCACGGAACTTCGCGCCGGCGATCAAGGCGCCCATGTCGAGCGAGACTACTTTTTTGTCCTTTAAACCCTCTGGAACGTCGCCGCGGACGATTCTTTGCGCGAGTCCTTCGACGATCGCGGTTTTGCCCACGCCGGGTTCGCCGATCAGGACCGGGTTGTTTTTCGTTCGGCGCGACAGAACCGTGATCACGCGGCGAATCTCGTCGTCGCGGCCGATTACCGGATCGAGTTTTCCGGACGCTGCCAGCTTCGTGAGATCGCGTCCATATTTTTCAAGGGCTTCGTAGGTCGCTTCGGGATTCTGGGTAGTGACGCGCTGGCTGCCTCGGACCTCTTGGAGGGTCTTCATCAGACGCTCACGGGTAAGTCCCAGATCTTTAAACGCCTTCTCGTCGGTAGCCGCGAGGAGAATATGCTCGACCGAAACGTACTCATCCTTAAGTCTCTTCGCTTCGCGTTCGGCGTTGGTGAGGAGGGACTGGAGGCGCGGCGTGACGTAAATCTGGTCGATCCCGGTGGCCGTGCCGGAGACGCGAGGGAGCTTGTCCAGGTCCTGCATCAAACGGCGATGCAAAATTTCTGGATTTACTTCTGCTTTCAATAAGATAGATGGAGCCAGACCACCCGGTTGCTCGAGCAAGGCTATCAGGAGATGATCCACATCAAGCTGTTGTTGGCCTTTACGGCTGGCAAGGGATTGGGCCGAGCGAACGGCCTCTTGAAGTTTTTCGGTGAAGCGGTTGAAGTCCATATTCAGCGACCTCTTTCAAATGGAGTATAGCATGTTAGTGCAATACAGTGCAATAATATTAGTGCTATGTTGTCATGTTTTGGATTGCCAAGCATCCACAAGGGATTCAAGTTTTCGTGATAGCGTAAAGGAGGCATGCACCGGCTTCTCACGATCGCGGGGATGGCGACGGCCGTTTGGGGACAAACGGTTGGGACCGGTGAAGGCGCCCTGACTGTGAACGGGAAGCGACATGAGTTGAAGTATGCGCGTGCGGCCACGCTCCCTGATGAGATGGATAAAGGGAAAGAGATGTTGCGGGTGATGGTGTCAGATGTGCCATTTCCGAGCGACGCAATGTTCCACGATGTGGACCTGTTGACCCTCGCGTCGGATGGGAAACTGAACGGGGTACAGCTCGATTTTCATGGGGATGGGCTGGTTTGGCTGCTACGCAGCTCCGACAGCCAGGCGAGTTATTCGCACCGCCAGAGTCCTAACCCTTTTCCCGCGAGGATCTTGAACGGGAAAGCCAGCGGTACCATGACAATGAGCCAGAAGGCCGAGTCCAACATTGAGATTGCGGTCGAGGTTGCCCTGAAGTATTCGGCTCCTATTGAGAAATTTGTTCCCGAAGTGGAGCCGACTGCGGCCGATGCGGAGGCGGCGAAGAAGGATCCTGCTGCGATCGCGTATCTCGGTTTCGCGGAGGCGATTCAGAATGGCGACAAGGCGGGGATCATGGCGATGCTGCCGCCGGATAAGCGCGCGAAAATCGACAACGAGCATTTTCCTGAGATCCTCAAGATGATCCAATCGATGGAGCCAAGCGCGGTTCGGATCCGCAAGGCAGTGGAGAAGAACGGCGAGGCTACGCTGTGGGTTGCCGGGAAGACACCGGAGGGGGAGCAGAAGGGTAAAATCCGTCTGCATCTTGAAGATGGGAAGTGGATGGTTCAGAATGAGGAGTGGGGGAATTGACGGCCTTGGGCGTCGCCACGAGTGGCGACGCAGCACGCATGAGTGCGTGCGCCACAAGCACCCTCGAAGCAGTTAGTATGATGACACCTTCTGCATCTCGTCCTTCGTTGTTTGGCTCCGACTAAGATTGCCTTCTCGTCGGCCCTTTCCCTCAGCCTGCAACTAAGAAGGAGCTTTCTGATGACAACCCTAGCCGAAGTCCGTCCGGACTTTCCACATTTAGTTACAAATTTGCCTGGTCCCAAGGCACAAGCGATCATCGATCGGGACGATGCTGTTCTTTCGCCGTCCTATACGCGCTGCTATCCGCTGGTGGTAAAGCGTGGCGAGGGGGCGATGATCGAAGACGTGGACGGCAACCGGTTCCTGGACTGCAACGCGGGGATCGCGGTGGTTGCGGCGGGACATTGCCATCCGAAGGTGGTGGAGGCGATCCGGGAGCAGGCCGGGAAGCTGATTCACATGTCGGGCACCGATTTTTATTATGAAAACATGGTGCAACTGGCGGAAAAACTGGCGGCGCTGGCTCCGGTGGGCGAGGGGCCAAAGAGGGTCTATTTCGGCAATTCGGGAACGGAGGCGGTGGAAGCGGCGCTGAAACTGGCTCGTTATCGTACGGGTCGAGGGCAGTTTGTGGCGTTTTTCGGGGCGTTTCATGGGCGGACGATGGGGTCGCTGGCGCTGACGGGATCGAAAAGCGTGCAGAAGAAGGGATTTTTCCCAGTGGTGCAGGGAGCGCATCACGTTCCTTACGCGTATTGTTATCGCTGCGCGTATGGGAAGACGCCGGATTCCTGCGCTGTGGAGTGCGTGAAGGCGATTGAGGAGACGTTGTTCCGCCACACGCTGCCGGCGGAAGAGGTCGCGGGAATTGTGGTGGAACCGGTGCAGGGAGAAGGAGGGTATGTCGTGCCTCCGCAGAAGTTTTTGGAGGAACTGCGGAGGGTGGCGGATCGGCACGGAATTTTGTTGATTTTCGACGAGATCCAGTCGGGGATGGGTCGGACGGGCAAGATGTTTGCGGCGGAGCATTTCGGCGTTTCGGCGGACATCATGACGCTCGCGAAGGGCATTGCGAGTGGGATGCCGCTGGGTGCGATGATCGCTCGGGCAGAGGTGATGAACTGGACGCCGGGCGCACATGCGTCGACATTTGGGGGCAATCCGGTGTGTGTCGCATCGGCGCTGGCGACGATTGAATTGCTGGAACAGGAGTTGATCGACAACGCGGCGAAGGTCGGCGCGCATATGAAGAGCCGTTTGGACGAACTGCCGAAGCGGTTTCCAATCGTCGGCGATGTGCGGGGACTGGGGTTGATGATCGGGATCGAGTTGGTGCGGGATCAGGCGACGAAGGAACGGGCGCCGGAGTTGCGGGACCGGCTGGAGGAGATGTGTTTCCGGCGAGGGGTGCTGGTTTTGGGCGCGGGTCCGAATACTTTGCGGATTTGTCCTCCTCTAGTGATTACGAAGGACCAGGCGGATTTCGCAGTGGATACGATCGAGGCGTGTTTACGGGAAATGATAAAGTGAAGGCATGAGAGCTCCTGTTATTGTCTATACGCCGTATCCTACGGTTTGGGAGACGGCGAAGAAGATGGGGGTTTCCAGGAAACGCACACTGGAGCTTATAAAGATGGCGGATGAAATCGTGGCCCGCCGGAAGCTGAAGCGGAAGACCGAGCAGGCGCTCGCCCGAAAGAGGCGACTGAAAACGGCTTGAGATGCCTGGCGTGGAGCGTGACAGCGCGTTTCTCAACATTTCCTACGATCCCAATTATGAAGATCATTTTCTCGCTTATATCGCTGGGGTAGCAGCGTTCGGGCTTGATCCCAGGGCAACCCTCGAATTGACGAGTGGCGACCGCAGACTGGATCGGATCGTGAGGCTGATCTCAGCCGGCAAATATTCGTTCCACGACTTGTCTCAAGTGAAACTAGATCGAACACACCCGGCAACGCCGCGATTTAATATGCCATTCGAGCTAGGCATAGTGGTTGGGTGGCAGCATGCAAAGCCCTCGGGTCATGATTGGTTTGTTTTCGAATCCTCCCGCCACCGACTCCAGAAATCCTTGAGCGACCTCAATGGCACAGATCCATTTATTTATGGATCCGAACCGGACGGTATTCTACGCGAGATTCGCAATGCACTCGCGCGACATGACATACAACCAACTGCTACCCAGATGACGGATATTTTTGAAAATCTCAAGGAAGACGCGGCGTCGTTAATTCTTGAAAGAACTGGCGCATCGACGGTGTTCGAAGCTCGCGCGTTCGCTGAGCTCGTGGTATTGGCACGAACATTGGCGGAGCGGTGGGTTCCGGGTCTGATGAAATCCTGACATGCGAACGGTTGACGTTGGGTGCGGGATCAACAAGCTTGCGGGATCGATCGGCATCGATCGGAATCCGGCCAGCCGGGCGGATGTGATTTGCGAGCTCGATCAATTTCCTTACCCGTTTCGCGATTCCTCGTTCGATGCTTTGCAGGCAGTGCATGTGATCGAGCATGTCGGTGATGTGATGAAGACGATGGAGGAATTTCACCGGCTGGTGCGGGCGGGGGGCGAGGTGTTGATCGTTACGCCGCACTACACGGATTTCAGCTCCTTTTGCGATCCTACGCATCGCTGGCATCTCAACAGCTTCTCGCTTCGCTATTTCGGCGAGGACAACGCCGGTTACGGTTATTATTCCAATGTCCGATTTGAGGAGATTTCCGTCCGGGTAAAGCTACTAGCATTTTGGAGGTGGCTCGGATTTGAATTTCTGGTCAATGCGTTTCCCCGTTACCGGCGGTTCTGGGAGCATTATTTGTGTTACGTGGTGCGGGGAAAAGTGATCGAGTGGCGGTTGCGGGCGATCAAGTGATTCTGGAATTTTCAGACTGGCTCCGGGATGTGGCGCGGCGGCGGAAGTGGACGCCCACGCAGGCGCTGGGGCGGCGCGGCGAGGATCTGGCGCATCGCTACTTGCGGCGGAAGGGATTCGTTATTGTTGCGCGCAATTACCGGCTGTCCTCCGGCGACGGCGAGGTGGATTTGATTGCGTGGGACGGCGACACTCTGGTGTTCGTCGAAGTGAAATCGCGGGAGACGGCTGATTTCGGGCCTCCGGAGCGAGCGATTGGAGAGGAAAAGCGCAGACATCTGCTGCGGGTGGCTCGCGAATATGCTCGAAAGACCGGCACGCCGTGGGAGGGGATACGGTTCGACGTGGTGAGCGTGGTGCTGACGAAACCGCCCGCGATCGAGTTGTATCGCGACGCCCTGCCGACGGCGGGCGGGCGCGCAAGAGGATAATGAAGTCTTGGACGCCGAAAAAACACGACTTCTAGACGCCTCCCGCCGCTCACAACATTGGAGGCGTTGGGGACCATTTCTATCGGACCGCGAGTGGGGCACGGTGCGGGAGGACTACAGCGCGGACGGCTCAGCGTGGGAATATTTTCCTTTCGAACACGCGCATATGCGGGCTTACCGCTGGGGCGAAGACGGCATCGGCGGCATTTGCGATAACCATCAGCGGCTGTGTTTTGCTCCGGCGTTCTGGAACGGGTACGATTCGATTCTCAAAGAGCGGTTCTACGGCCTGACGGGCAACCAGGGGAATCATGGCGAGGACGTGAAGGAGATTTACTATTACCTGGACTCGACGCCGACGCATTCGTACATGAAGTTTCTGTATAAATATCCGCAGGCCGAGTTTCCGTACGCGCGATTGTACGGCGAGAACCGGCGGCGCACCCGCGCGGATGCAGAGTTCGAACTGATCGACACTGGCATCTTCGACGGCGACCGCTATTTCGATATTCAGATTGAGTACGCGAAAGCGGACGTCGAAGATATCCTGATTCGGATCACGGTGACGAATCGCGGGCCGGCGCCTGCGTGCTTGCATTTGCTGCCGACGCTGTGGTTTCGCAACACGTGGTCCTGGACGCCGAATGCGCCGCGTCCATCGATGAAGCGATCCGGAGGGACCACGATCGATATCGAGGAGCAGACGCTGGGTTCCTATCAATTTACGCTGGACAGTCTGCGGCCGATGCTGTTCACCGAAAACGAATCCAATGCCAAGGCTTTGTGGGGATTGGGAGACGGCAAGGGGTTCGCAAAGGACGGGTTTCACCGGCGGGTGATTCACAACGAAATCGACGCGGTGAATCCGGCGGACGCCGGGACGAAGGCGTGCGCGTGGTATCAGCTCGACGTGCTGCCGGGAGAGAGTCAAATCGTACGGCTGAGGCTGGCGCAAAAGTCTCAGCCGTCGACGCTGGTACATGACTTCGACGGGATTTTTGCGCGGCGGATGGCGGAGGCAGACGAGTTTTATACTTTCTGCCCATCGACGCTTTCAGAAGACGCGAAACAGGTCCAGAGGCAGGCTTTTGCGGGACTTCTGTGGTCCAAGCAGTATTATCATTTCGTGGTAAACGACTGGCTGAAGGGCGACCCCACACAACCTACTCCGCCGCGCGAGCGCCTGCGGGGGCGAGATTCGCAGTGGGTCCATTTATTCAATGAGGATGTGCTCGCAATGCCGGACACCTGGGAGTATCCGTGGTATGCGGCGTGGGATTTATCCTTCCACATGATCGCCATGGCGATGGTGGATCCGGATAACGCGAAGAGCCAGTTGAAATTATTTTTGCGCGAATGGTACATGCATCCGAACGGACAGATACCAGCGTACGAATGGGCGTTCGGCGACGTGAATCCTCCGGTGCACGCGTGGGCGTGCTGGCGCGTTTTCCAGATCGACCGGAAGCTTTCAGGACGGCCGGATTACGCGTTTCTGGAGACGATTTTCCATAAACTGCTGCTGAATTTTACGTGGTGGGTCAACCGGAAAGACTCGGAGGGCAGCAACATTTTTGAGGGCGGATTTCTGGGGCTCGATAATATCGGCGTGTTCGACCGGTCTGCGCCGCTGCCCACGGGAGGGCACATCGAACAATCCGACGGCACCAGTTGGATGGCGATGTACTGCCTCAACATGATGAAGATCGCGATCGAGCTGGCGACGAAAGTGGATCCTCTGTATGAGGACGTCGCGAGCAAGTTTTTTGAGCACTTCCTCTATATCGCCCACGCGATGAACGAAATTGGCGAGGGAGGTCTGTGGGACGAGGAAGATGGTTTTTTCTACGACTCTCTGCATCTCCCAAATGGCGCGTCGATGCGGATGCGGGTGCGGACGATGGTGGGGCTCATTCCTCTGTTCGCGGTGGACACGATGGAGCGGGAGAATATCGAGAAACTGCCGGGGTTCAAGCGGCGGATGGATTGGTTCACCACAAATCGTCCGGACCTGTGCGGGAATTTGGCGTCGCTTTCGAGGCAGGGCGTGGAACAGAGGCGGCTGCTCAGCGTGGTGACCAGGCCGCGCTTGGTGCGGATCATCCAAAAGATGCTGGCCGAAGCGGAATTTCTTTCGCCGTACGGAGTCCGCTCGCTGTCGAAATTTCATGAAGGCAATCCGTACATATTGCGGGTCGATGGGCACGAATACCGGGTGGATTACGAGCCGGCTGAATCTCGCACAGGGCTGTTCGGCGGAAATTCGAACTGGCGCGGGCCGGTGTGGTTTCCACTCAACTATCTATTGATCGAGAGTTTGCAACGGTACCACTATTATTTCGGCGACGATTTGAAGGTTGAGTTTCCCACGGGTTCGGGTCAACAGATGAATTTGAGCGAGGTGGCGTGTCAAATATCGCGGCGGCTGTCGCATATTTTTTTGCGCGATGCCGAGGGGAAGCGCGCGGTGTTCGGCGGCTCTGAGAAATTTCAGAGCGATCCGTATTTTAAGGACAACATTCTGTTCTACGAATATTTCCACGGGGATAACGGGGCGGGGATCGGCGCGAATCATCAGACGGGATGGACCGCGCTGGTGGCGAAACTGCTGCAACAGAGTGGCGAGTAAAGGTATTCTGATACTTTGACTCCGTCTATAGAACAGCCTTCCACTCCTGAGCAGAAACGCCGGTCTGTGCTGCTGGTCATCGCGTTCACGCTGCTGGCGGCGACGGCGCAGATGCTCATGAAAGTCGGGACGAACCACATGGGATCGCACTCCACTCTGCTGGGATGGGCGATCGGTATGGCGACCGACGTTCCCCTTATCGCTGGCCTTGCGCTCTATGGAATTGGGACCGGCATGATGATCGTGGCGTTGAAGCATGGCGAGTTGTCTTTGCTGTATCCGCTGATTTCGTTGAGCTATGTTTGGGTGGCGATCCTTTCCGTTCTGCTGTTTCACGAGACGATGAACCCGCTGAAGATCGCGGGGATTTGCGTGATCGTGACTGGAGTCGCGGTGCTGGGACGAGGATCGCGAGCGTGAACACTCCTGTGTCGGCGATCGTTTGGGTTTCCGTGGGGTCGTTTATCGGGAGCTTGGGTGCGGTGGGATTGAAGGCTGGGTCCAAGCACGTCGAGTTAAATCTAAAAGCGCTGCTGACCAACTGGAAACTGGCGCTGGGGATCGGAGGCTATCTGATCTCGGTTCTGTTTTACATGACGGGGATTTCGAAGGGCGAAATCAGCGTCCTGTTTCCGATGGTTTCGATCGGCTATGCGTGGACCATGCTGTGGTCCAAGCTGTTTTTCGGCGAGTCGATGACGCGGGCCAAGTTCGCGGGGCTCGGCTTGATTCTGGTGGGCTGCGTGTTACTCGGGCTGGGCAAGCGTTAGGGAATTTAAGCGCACCAGATCCTCGACCGACATATTCCCTCCGCAGAAAATCAATACCACGTGCTGTTCCGGCGTGAATTTCATATGCAGGCGATCTGCGGCGGCGAGGGTGCAGGCGGCGGCGGGCTCGGTCATTACTTTGAGGCGTTCCAGGATGAACCGCAGAGCGTCCATGGCTTCGGCATCGGAAACTACGGTTACACTTTGGAACAGTTCCCTGGCCATCGCGAACGTTGCTTGACTTGGAGCGGGCGCGCCTAGCGTTCGGGCGATGGAGGTGATCGCATCGAGGGTCACGATTTCGCCGGCGGCAAGGGATTTCGACATGCAATCGGCGCCTTCGGTCTCGACGCCCCAGATGCGAACGGCGGGCTTTAGGGATTTAATCGCGGTGGCGACGCCGGATGCGAATCCTCCGCCGCCGATGCTGATGACGACGTCGGTTACCTGGGGCACGTCTTCTAAAATTTCGAGTCCGACGGTGCCTTGGCCGGCCATCACGAGAAGATCATCGAAAGGATGGACATAGGCCCAGCCTTCGTTCTCAAACGCCGCGACCTCGGCAAACGCGGCTGCTGCCGTAGCGGCGAATTTCACTTCGGCGCCGTACCCGCGCGTGGCTTCGACGTAATTTCGCGGCGTCGATTCCGGCATCAGCACCAGGGCTCGCAGGCCCAGGGCGCGAGCTACATAAGCCACGGCTTGCGCATGGTTCCCGCCGCTTACTGCGACGATTCCGCGGCCGCGCTCCTCGGGTTTGAGGCTGAGAGTTTTGTTGAAGGCTCCCCGGACCTTGAAGGAGCCGGTTTTCTGAAACAGCTCCAGCTTTACGTAAACGTTCGATTTCAGCCGCTCACTTAGCGTGACGCTGGGAGTCAGAGGGGTGCGGCGAATGCAGGGCGCAATTCGTTTGCGGGCAGTTTGAATGTGCGACAACGAGAGCGTTTCAGCCATGAACTATCAGTGTAGAACGAGTCGCCCAAGTACTATGAAGGTATGAAAGACACCAAAGCCACGGTTCGCTATGCCGGCGACGATTTCTTTGTTGCGATTCCGCCCAGTGGGCACTCGCTGACGCTCGACATTAATGGAGAACGGTCGAGTGGGGCGAGTCCTGCGGAGCTTCTACTGGTTGCTCTGGGAGGATGCACGGGAGCGGACGTGATCGACATTCTGCGCAAGAAACGAGAGAAGGTGACGGAGTATCGCGTGGAGGTTCACGGCGAGCGGCGGGAGGAGCATCCGAAGAGCTTTCGGCGGATTGAAGTGCGGCATATTTTCGTGGGGCATGGGATTAATGAGAAGTCCGTGGCGCACGCGATTCAACTGTCGGACGAGAAATATTGCGGCGTCGCGGCTACGCTGCGGCCTACCGCGGAGATTGTTACCGGCTATGAGATTCACGAGGAGGAGTAGAGCCGCCTGAAAGGTCGGCTGCCGGCAAAATTGGACGCCCCACAAGAGGTCAGATTACTCGAATACATGTGGGGTAGTTGGTAGGATGGCTCTAGATCATGTCTGAATTATCAATTCTTACTACTACTGTTGGCTCTTATCCGGTTCCTGAATGGCTGGCGGCGCTGCCCAGCGAACAAGCTCGGCTGGATGCGACGCGGGTGGTGTTCGACATTCAGAGGCAGGCGGGAATCGACTTGCCTACCGATGGCGAGTTGTACCGCTTCGACGTGAATCATCCCGATACGAACGGGATGATCGAGTATTTCATTCGTCCGATGGCGGGCATTCGGGCGCAGGTGGGCCGCAGCGATCATGAAGCGTTCGCGGGGATGAACGCAATGCGATTCCGGCGGAAGGCAGCAGGGGTCGTGGAGGGCGCTTTGGGCGAGGGCTCGCTGAATTTGATGGCGGATTGCGAGCTGGCGTCGAGCGTGGCGGGAGGGCCGTTTAAGTTCACGGTCACGAGTCCGTACATGCTGGCGCGGACGCTGCTGGACCGGCATTATGAGGGATTTGAAGAGCTTTTGATGGCCATCGCAGGCGTGCTCGCGCAGCAGGTGGCGGGACTTCCTTGCAGTTGCCTGCAAGTTGACGAGGCAAATATTCCAGGCAATCCGTCAGACGGCCCGATGGCGGCGGCGGCGATCAATCGAGTTCTCGATTGCTTCACGGGCACGCGCGCCGTGCATTTATGTTTTGGGAACTATGGTGGGCAGACGATTCAGAAAGGCGAGTGGAAGGCCCTGACGGATTTTTTGAATCGTTTGCATGTCGACCACCTGGTTCTGGAGATGGCGCATCGCTCTGCCGCGGATTTGGAGGCCCTTAAGGATGTGGACCCTCAAATTCGCCTGGGAATCGGCGTGGTGGATGTGAAGGTCAACCATGTGGAGACGCCGGAGGAGATTGCGGGTACGCTCGAGCGAGTCGAAGGGGTGTTGGGACACGGACGCGTGGCGTGGATTCATCCGGATTGCGGATTCTGGATGTTGAAGAGATCGGTTGCCGACCGGAAGATCGAGGCGCTCTCGAAGGGGCGCGACCTGTATTTGGGGCGGGGATGATTTCTTATCGCGATCGAGCCACGGGAGCGCTCGTCTGGCAGATAACGGATGGAGCGGCTATCAACCATCCGAGCTATTTTTTGCAGAGCTCGTTTTTCCCGGGTGGACGCGAGATGTTCTTTACGTCTTATCGGACGGGCGCGGCGCAGTTGTTCGAGGCTTCTCTCGATACGGGTTCGCCTCGGCAGATAACCAGCGGCGAGGCGATTCATCCGTTTTCGGCGGCTCAGCATCCTGACGGAAGGACGCTGGTGTTTACGCGCGGCGGCGGGCTGTGGGCCATCGACCGGCGGACCTTAGCAGAGCGGTGTATCGCGGACCATGCGGCCGCGCAGTTGGGCGAGTGCTCCATCAGCCGCGACGGCGAGTGGATCACCGCGGCGTTTAAATCGGGATCGGAGTGCGGGCTGGTTGCCGGACGATTCGACGGGTCGGGCTGGCACACGATTCCATTTCCGCGAACGGTGATTCATCCCCAGTTCCATCCTCTGGAACCGGAGTGGATCGAGTTTGCGGGCGATCCGGCTCCGCGGATGCATCGGGTGCGGCGCGATGGGACGGGTCTTGAATGCCTATATCAACATAGCAACGACGAGTTCCTGGTGCATGAGACTTTTCTGGGCGACACTGGGGATCTGGTATTCACGATTTGGCCGCGGGCTTTGTGCCGGATGGATTGGAGTACGCGGGAGATTCGCAATATCGTGGAGTATAACGCATGGCATATTGCGCCGGATCGGGCGGGCCGGAGGGTGCTGTGCGATACGAATCATCCGGACGAGGGGTTGCAGATTATCGATGTCGCTACGGGAGCGCGGCGGCAGCTTTGTTTGAGTGAATCGAGCAATCAGGGTACGCAGTGGCGGTGCTCGCGCTATGCGCTTGCTGAGGATTTCGCGCGGGCGCGGAAGGAACTGAGTTGGATGGAGGCGGCGGGCGATACTGTGTACGGGCCGCAGTGGAGTCATCCGCATCCTTCGTGGTCGACGGATGAGACGAGGGTCGCGTTTGCCAGCGATCGAACGGGAGTTGCTCAGGTTTATGTGGTGGAGGTCGGGTGACGTCGACACGAATGTCGATGCGGCACGCCTGGAGGCGCGCGCCACAGGCAGCTCTGATGTTTCTCGTCGCTACGACCAGTGCTTGGGCGGGAATTTGTTCGGCAGACTCGTCGGAAACCAGGCACGATTTTCAGTTTTTTGCCGGGTACTCGCCGGTCTCCGCTACTCTGATCGGAACTACGACCGATCGACAATTCTTCCTGGCGGGGTTTGCTTATAGCTACCGCTGCTGGTTTTGGGCGCCGGTTTCGATTTCTTACTCCGGGGAGCTGATGCCGGCGGCTGTTTTGTTCGAGCCTTCGCATACGGTTTATGGATTTGCGGTGACGCCTCTAGGGTTCACGGCGGAGTTTGGGCGACACCATCGCGTGTATCCGTACCTTCAAACCAACGAAGGGATCATTGCCTCGAGCGAACCCATTCCGATCAATGCGCTGGGGGCGACCGGTCTGAATTTTGTGATCGATGTGGGTGGAGGAGTGCGCGTCAAGACCAATGAACGGCATGCGATCAGCCTGGGTTACAAGTTCCTGCACATCTCCAACGGATTCACGAGCGCGTTCAATCCGGGCGTGGACAATAACGTTTTCTACGTTGGGTTTTCTATTTTACGGTGACTTTCACTTGCGCATTGGACCAGCAGCACTGGAAGCCACGGCCTCCGTCGCCGGACCAATCGTTGGCTACTACGCGCAGGATGTATTCGCCGGGTTCGCTGAAGGTCGCGGTAGTGGCCGCTGTGCCGGCGAAAACGGCGGGAGCCTTGAATTCGGCTTTTTCCACGGGCGGACGTTCGTTCGAGAATTTTACAGCGCCGGGTCCACGGAATTTGCTCCATGCTACGGTGACCGGCGGTCCCGGAAGACGCACGGCTAGAGTCGACTGCGCATCGTCGGAGAGCCATAACGCAAGCGTCAAGGGATTCGAGACGGTCGCCGCGAGTTCCCTGCTCTGACCGCGCGGTCCCTGCACGAAGGGACCGGCTTCCGAAAAAGCGATGAACGGCGGCGTGTTGCCGCTGGCCTCCTTGAATGGCTCGACTTCATATTGAGGATGCAGACTTACGGGGATCACGGTTGTTTTCCCGTTCGCGGTGAGGGTCCAGGTGAGTTTCTTTTCGCCGAAGAGCTTGGGGACCGTGATGGTAAAGACTCCCCATTGCCGGCCTGGAAGAAAATGGGTCGGCTGACCGAGGTCGGGACCACCGGGCTCGATGCGATTCGCGGGTCCGATGGGAATTTCGAGGACTTGTTTCTGATTGCGATTGTAGTAACCGAGCAGAAGGCAGAAGGTTCCATCGGGGTTGGGGAACCATCCTTCAAAAGCTCCGGTGATGCTTTGGCCCACGTCGTGGACGGGCTCGAAAGGCAACGACGGCTGCGCCCATGCCGCGCTGAGGAGCGCGATCCCGGCCAGAAAGATTCGCTGCATCACTATCGTCGAACCGCAGACCGGGCCGGCTTGTGATTCGCGAGCCACTGATTATAATCGTCGTCGGAGATGTAGGTTACGTTGACCCAGGCGTGTCCCATTTCATCCACTGTGCGATCGCCATAGCCGACCCACTGATCGTGATCCGGGTTATTGGGATTGTTGACGGTATTGTCGTACCAGGCGGTCACGTGGATGACCGTCCCCTTCGGGAGCACCGGCGCCGCATCGTCGGTGTAGATGTAATTGTTCATCCAATTAAAATTGAAATGATCGACGTAGCTGAGCATTTGCGTGGTGCCGTCCGGCAGGATGGCCTCCATCGACATTGCCTTGCCGCGCCAGTGCATGTGCGGCTGAAAGTTTTCGAGGCGAGCGGGCTGTCGCAACACTTGGTAAGTCTGATTCGCGACCACGGTATTCGGGGGAATGTCGAAGGGTCCGGGGTTGCCGGGCGACGCACCGAACAGGCTGAGTCGCGTGCGGTATTTCGGGACTTCGCCCTTCGGATAAAGATAAATGGCGAGTTCCACATGATCGCGGATTTGTTCGCCGACCGCGTGAAGGTGAAGTTCCCAGCGAATCTGCGCGCCGGGCAGCAGCAGCTTTCCGGTGCCGGGGCGGTAGACGTCATAACTTTTCCCGACCGCCCATTCCATTAAGAGGCCCGGTCCAGTCGCGTCGGCGCCGGGATCATCCTGCCGCAGATTGGCGAGCGCGTGATGAACGATTCTGCGCCCAGCGGGCGTGGAAGGATGAATCTCGACCGCCCGCACCCAGCGTTCTTCCGTGATGCCGATATCGGTGAGCGGCTTGAACCATACGTCCTGACCGTGGGCGGGCATGGTGTAAGGCTCCGATTTGACAATGAAATCAGGCGGGCCGAACTGCTTGGCGAGTTGCCAGCCGTCGTCGGTGGGCCATTGCTTGGCGGCAGGCAGATCCTTGGGGTCTCCGAGTGGAGCGCCGGTGTCAGCCCAGCGAACGATAGTCGCAATCTGGTCTTCGCTCAGCGACCGGTCGTTCGCGAAGTGCTGGATTCCGACCGTTTTATCGAGGTGCCAGGGAGGCATGTTTCGAGTGATCACGCGTTCGCGGATCGCTTTCACCCAAGGGCGCGTTTCCTGATAGGTCACCAGCGACATCGGGGCCATAGATCCGACGCGATGGCACTCTTCGCACTTGGCTTGGAAAATGGGCGCGATATCTTTCGCGAAGGTGACCGGCTTATTGTTGCTGGAATCAGCCCCGGCGAGCGCGGCTTCGAAAATCACGACAACACAGAACACCTGGAGGTTCCGCTGCAACATGGCGTTTGTCATGAGGTTTTCTCCTCTTACGAACTTAACAGCAGTCTATTTCCTTGTTTCCCCGATGTCAAACGTCTGTATCATCGTTTCATGACGGCGTGGCGGTCTTACTCAATGTTCATCATCGGTCTGACGCTCTCAGCTCAGCCGCGGGAACGGCTTTTTCATTTCGAATATCAGACAGGTGTGCCGTCCACGGCTGCGGGACGGAGTTTTCGTCTTTGGGTTCCGATTCCGCACGATGACGATTCCCAACGGATCAGCAATTTGCGAATCGAAGCGAGCGAGCCTTATCATGTTGCGACGGACGAGCTGGGGAATCGGATACTGAGCATCGAGTCCAGCAGCGCGCCTTCCATCACCGTGAAGTTCGATTGCGTAAGGAAGGAGCATCTGCGGCCGTCGACTGCCGCTGGGGCCGCAGCTTCGTTGAGCGACGCGGAACGGGTGCGCTGGCTGGCTCCGGATCGTCTGGTCCCGCTGGACGATACGATTCGTAAATGGGCCGGCGACGTGGTGGCCGCGGCGCATGCGCATACGGACCTCGAAATGGCGCGCGCGATTTACGATCACGTGGTGGCCACGGTGAAATACGACAAGACTGGAAAAGGCTGGGGTCGCGGCGACATCTATTATGCGTGCGACGCGCGGCGCGGAAACTGCACGGATTTTCACGCGATTTTCATTGGCTATGCGCGCGCCATGGGAATTCCAGCGCGATTCTCGATTGGCTTTCCGATTCCAACCGAGCGAGGCGCGGGCACCATTGCCGGTTATCATTGCTGGGCTGAATTTTACGCGAACGGAATCGGCTGGATCCCGATTGACGCTTCGGAAGCGGGGAAGAATCCGGCGATGCGGGAATATTTTTTTGGGGCTCATGATGAGAATCGCGTGGAGTTCACACGCGGACGGGACCTGGAACTTTTGCCGCGGCAGGAATCGAATCCGCTGAACTATTTTGTTTATCCATACGCCGAGGTAGATGGGAAACCGGTAGAAGATCTGGAGCGTACCTTTTCCTGGAAAGATTTTAAATCTTATTAACCAGGAAAACTCTTGCCGGCTGGGCGGGGTTCAACAAGGCAGATCGCCCGCGCAGCCGCGGTAGATCAAATCTAATCATCAGTGGAGAAGTGTATGCTCAAATACTTTCGCTCGACGTGTGTTTTGACGGTTCTTGGCGCTGTGGCTCTCACTGCGCAGGTTTCTCCTGGTCTGCAAACGGTGCGGACCACAGGGATGGTTGGGATCGCGGATGCGCAAACCGCGCAGTTGAATCTGCTAAATCCGGGAGTTCTTCCTCCCGCCGTGGGAACCATTTGCACAGCGGCGGTTTCTTTTGTGGATGCGAGTGGAACGGTTCTAAAGTCGGCCACACTCAGCGTGAATCCAGGCCAAAGCATGGCGTTCATTCTACGGAGCGACACCGATCTTAACCTGGCCGCAGGCGCAAGGCGCGAGATTCGCGCAACCATTTCCATACCGGCGGTCCCTGCCACGGCAACAACGGCCACGACGGCGGCGACGCCTGCTTGTAAAGTGATCCCGACACTGGAAATGCTCGACACGGTGAGTGGGCGGACGCTGGTGGTATTGGGTCACGCCGCAAGCGTGCCGAGCGTCGTTGCAACGCCGCAGTGACCCGCGAAAAGTCAGTTTAAACCGCTCCTGCTAGTCGCGGCTCCGTTTCAGATTCATTGAGATAAAGGAGCCGCTACTACAAGGAGCGGTCAGCGCCGAGGTTTTCACAGCGGCTGGATTTCGTATCCTGATTCAAGTGATCCGCTCATCGTTATTTTTTCTGGCGGCCGTTCCCCTCTTCTCGCAGGCTCTGCCCGCGCCTTTCGAAGTCGAGGAGGCCACGATATCGCAAGTCCATGACGCGATGAAGGCCGGGCGGCTGACCTGTCGTGCTTTGGTGGATCAATACCTGAAGCGCATCGAAGCGTACGACAAGAACGGCCCGGAGATCAATGCGATTGTTCTGGTAAACCCCGATGTAGAGAAACAGGCCGACGAATTGGACCGCCGTTTCGCCCAGTCCGGGTTGACCGGAGCTCTCCACTGCGTTCCGATGATCGTTAAGGACAACTTCGAAACCAAAGGCCTTCGAACCACCAACGGCGCGCTCGCTCTGGCGAAGTTCATTCCGAATCAAGACGCGTTCTTAGTCAAACGTGTGAAGGATGCGGGGGCCCTGGTGCTCGCGAAGTCCAACATGGCCGAGTGGGCTTTCAGTCCTTATGAAACCGTCAGCTCGATTCTACCGGGCTACACCAGAAATCCATATGCGCTCAATCGTGTCACCGCGGGTTCGAGCGGAGGGACCGCCGCGGCGATCGCCGCCAGCTTGGGTTTGGTCGGACTTGGCAGCGATACGGGCAATTCCATTCGTGGACCGTCGTCACATCAATCGCTGATCGGCATTCGCTCCACCATGGGACTCACCAGCCGCGCGGGCGTTTTCCCGCTGAGCCTTCTCGCCGATATCGCCGGCCCGATCGCGCGATCCGTGGAAGATGCGACGAAAGTTTTTCAAGCGATCGTCGGAGAAGATCCCAACGATGCGGTCACTGCCGCAGCACCCGCGCATCTTCCGCAGAATTACGCGGCTTCTCTGGATCGCGACGGGCTGCATGGAGCCAATATCGGAATTTTGCGGCAAGCGTACGAGCGCGAGTCGGCGGACCCCGAGATCATCAGCATTTTCATGAGTGCGATCGACGAGCTGCGCCGCGCGGGAGCGACTATCGTCGACCCGGCGCCCGTAGAGGCCGTGCGGCGCGAGCGCGGCAGCGGACCTTGCATGGGTTTCAAGTACGACATTAATCACTACCTCGCCGCTCGGGGCGACCAGGTGCCCGTGAAAACGCTCGCTGAAATTATCAAGTCGGGCGGGTTTCATCCCTCGGTGCAGAGGCGCTTGGAGCAAGCTGAGCAGGGTCCGGAGAATGGTCCCGATTCACCGGCTTGCAAGGCTGAAACGGCCTATCGCGATCAGGTCCGCGACGCGGTCAACAAGGCTATGGACACGCTCAAGCTCGATGCGTTCGTGTATCCGACTTGGAGCAATATCCCGCGGCTCATTGGGGATCTCAACACGCCCGCCGGGGACAACAGCCAATTCTATTCGCCTACCACCGGCTTCCCGGCGATCAACGTTCCTATGGGATTCACGCGAGGCGGTACGCTTCCCATCGGCATGACGATCTTCGGCCGCGCGTGGTCCGAGCCTACGTTGATCAAGCTCGCGTATGCGTATGAACAAGCGACGCATCATCGTCACGCGCCAGCCTCGACTCCGCCGCTTCGGTGAGAAGCGCTGGTTGTCTCATTCCTTCCGAGGTTGTGTGCACAAGTCACGGCTCTGTTTCGGGTCTTGGGGATTCATTGAGATAGAGAGCCTCTCACGACGTAACGGTTCGGCGCCGCGCGAATTTCATGCCGGACCAATCGGCGTCCACGGCGCAAATCTTGTAATCGACCACCCCCGCTTCGAGGCCGGTCAGGCGAATGTCGTTCTGATTGAAGTCGACCCGGTAGCGGCCGGCCTTTTTGGGATAGATGATCCAGATGGAACAGCCCTCCGGCATGCGCGCGCAGGCTAGCTCGAACGCGGAGGCAATTTCATGGCTGGCGCGGACGAACCACAACACCAGCTTTGTATCCTTCGTGATGCGCGTCTCAAATTCGACGCCTTCCGGAAGATCGCCGAGCAGTTCGACAAATCCATCCTCCGCCCCGATCAACGCGGCCTTCACGCCAGTTTTGAGATCGAGCTTTTTCGCCAGGCGCGAGCCCGCATACTGCTGCATGTACGGGACCGGTTTGGCGAACACAACGGGCGGATTCCTGATCGCCTTTTTCACGGCCGCGGGAGCTTTCGCCCAGTCCGTGAACAAAGCGTCGGGCACTTCGGCGCGAACGCGCGCGACCTTTTCTTCGACTCCACCCGCGAAGACGATCGGAATATCGCGCATCGATTTGCTGGTGCGCAGCATGATCGCCACGGCGCGTCCGTGGGAGGGCAGGCGATCCAGGTCGATCAAGATCAATGAAGGTGGATTCTCGCGTAGCCGCGTAATCATGCCCGCGGGATCGAACGGCGATGCATCGACTTCGAGACCGGCTTTTTTGAGAACGCGCGCACGCTCCGCGGCCAGATCTTCGTTCCAGCAAACCAATCGGACGCGGGGCACGGCTAGTCGTGTTTCTGCGCGACCTGGAAATGGCTCAGCGTTTCGGCGTAATTCGCGATGCCCTTATAGAGCGCGTCGGCGATCTTCTGCCGATACTCCGTCTTGCGCAGCAGTGCTTCGTCACCCGCGTTGGTGAGGAAGCCGATCTCCGCCAGCACGCTCGGCATCGATGCACCGATCAAAACGACGAATGGCGCCTTCTTCAAGCCGCGGTTCTTCGCGCCCGTATTTCCCTTCGTCTCCAGAGTGCTGAGCGAAGTCTGAAGACGCGTGGCAAATTCACGCGATTCGTCGATTTTATCCCGTAGAGCGATCTTTTCGAGCAGTCCTTTGAGGTCGTAAATAGAACTGGAGGAGCCCGCATTTTCCCGCGCCGCAACATCCAGCGCGGCCTTGGACGTGGTGAAATTCAGATAATACATCTCGACGCCGGCCGCCGTGCGCAGCGGCGAGGAGTTGGCGTGAATCGAGAGGAACAGATCGGCCTTGCGGTCGTTGGCGAGGCGCGTTCGGGCTTCGAGGGGAACGAACGTATCGTCCGACCGCGTGTAGACCACCTCGCTTCCGAGACGATCCTCAATCAGCGCGCCGAGGCGACGCGCAACGTCCAGCACCACCTCTTTTTCGTAGAGCCCCGAAGGCCCATGCGTGCCGATGTCTTTACCGCCGTGCCCGGGATCGATCACCACACGCCCGAGTTTCAACCCGAGCACGCGGGTCAGTGAACGATCGCCATTCGAGTTGCGCCTCGCCGGTTCAGCCGCGACGCCGATAGGTCCCGGCTTTACTTCAACGGGTTTCAACTCGGGCAGGGCTGCGGCGGTCGAGCCGGGGGGCGGAGGAAGATCGCTTTTCGCGATGGAAAAGGAACTCCCCGGAGGCTTCGCCAGCACCGGCATAGGCGGTGGAGGAATCAGTTCGGGGGGCAGCGATGCAACCGAAGCTTCGGCAACGACGGTGTGCGGAGGCGGCTCAAACTTCTTGGGTTCCAACTTCTTGACGATCGCAGGAATCGGAGCGGACGCGTCATCCACAACGATAGGATGCGTAACGGAAGGAGGCGGGACCGGGGCGGGAGCAGTCGTCTGTGTAGCTTTCCCGGTTACCGGCGCGGGCCGATCCTTGCCGCGCAATTCAATCATCAACCGATCGGGACTGGTAAGCTGCGAAGCCGTGAACTCCACGTTCTTTTCCAGATCCAGCACGATGCGCGTCACGCCCGGCTGCGTTTCCGCGATCCGGATCTGCTTGAGAATTCCATCGCCCACCGGAATGGTGTGCAAGCCCTTCGCGGTCAAATCGGGCCTGGCGCCCTGGATGTCGAAAAAGAGCCGGTCGGGATTGGTGAGGCGCTCCGACCTGAATTTGAAGTCCGCCGAGACGTCGATCGCGACGCGGGTCAGGTCGCCCAGGGACCAGAACCGGACAGCGCTTACCTTGTTGGAATTCTTGGAGGTCGCGGCAAACGACACTACGGCCAGCAGCAAAAAACTCGTGAGGAGTTTCGACCTACTGCGTGGTCCTGAGATGTAGCCTGCCATTCTCGTCGATGAAGGTCTGAACCGGCGCCGGCTTAACTTCGGCAGGCGTTACGTCCACTATTTTGACTTCGGGCGCTCTCACTTCCACCGCCGGCGCGTCCTGTTTCGCGGCATCCGCCGCACGCCGCGCTTCGCCGTATCGCTTCCCCACCTGGTAAACGTAATTCTGCGTCTCCGCATACGGCGGAATCCACTTATACTTATCCACCGCGCCCGGACCAGCGTTATAGGCGGCCAGCGCCAGCCGGTCGTCCTTATATAGATCTTTGAGGTACTTCAAATACTTCACGCCCGCTTCAATGTTCTGCTGCGGATCGAAGCTGTTGCTAACGCCCAGCATACGGGCGGTGGAAGGAGTCAACTGCATCAATCCCTCCGCGCCTTTATTCGAGACAGCGTGGACGTTATAGTTGCTCTCCACTTTAATGATCGAATGCACCAGCAGCGGATCCACTTCATGCGCGCGGGCGGACTTTTCGACGATCGCGTTCACATCGGCAGTGCTGTTGTTCGCGGGCGGCTGGATCTTGGTCATCACCGGTTTCGAGGAAACCACCACGCTGCGCACCAGTTTTCCCGTCCGCGGATCCGCCCGAACCACTTGAGTTTTATGGATGACCGGCGCAGGCGCAGTGGTAGCAGGGATCACCTCTGCGGCGCGACTGGGGGAGGCGGCCATCATGGCAAAAGCCATTAAGAAACAAATATACACCTTTTTGTTTGACAACACTATATGTCCCGACGTTGCTAATATCATCTCATGAGTCGATCCGGGTTCGTTCTGGTAGGCGGAGCCAGCCGTAGGATGGGCCGGGATAAGGCCCTGCTGCCCCTCGGCCATGCCACCATGGTTGAGGAAATAGCTGCGCGTGTTCGCATCGCCGCCGGTAGCGTCACCCTGATTGGGTCGCCCGAAAAATACGGCCATCTCGGCCTGCCGGTCATTCCTGACGAAATCGAGAATTGCGGGCCGCTCGGGGGTCTCTACGCCGCGCTTCGTGCGACGAACGCGGACTGGAACGTCCTTGTCGCCTGCGACATGCCGGAAGTGACCGTGTCTTTTCTGCAACAACTGATCGAGGCTGCCGGACGGTCCGATGCCGACTGCGTCTTGCCGGAAATTGGAGGAAAGCTCGATCCGCTTTGTGCTGTTTACCATCGCCGGGTCGTCACGGCCGCTGAATCTGCGGTCCATCGCAAACTGTTCAAAATGCAAGATTTTGTATCTACCCTTCGGACTCTTCACTTGCCCGTGACCGATCCGCGTCCGCTGCTCAACGTCAACACTCCGGTCGAATGGAGTGCGCGTTGACACCCCGGCACTCCCATTACATTGAGTTTGAGCACATCTATAAGACGTTCGATCGCCCTGTTTTAGTCGATGTCAATTTTCACGTCGATGCCGGCGAGACGCTGGCGGTCATCGGACGCAGCGGCGTAGGTAAGTCCGTGAGCCTCGGGCACATCATGGGATTTATCAAACCAGATGCCGGCCGCATTCACGTCGCTTATACCGACATGACCGATGAAAGCGATGCCGAATGGCGGCGGATCCGCAAGAAAGTGACCATGGTGTTTCAGTCCGGAGCACTGTTCGATTCGCTGACGGTGGGCGAAAATATCCTCTTTTCCCTGGAATTGCGCGAGGATTACGACGAAAAAAACAAAGAGGATGTCGTCAAAGGTCTGCTGCAAATGGTGGACTTGATCGAGCACAAAGACGAGTATCCGGCGGATTTATCGACCGGACACAAACGGGCGGTAGCCATCGCGCGTGCTCTGGCCGCGCAGCCCGAATGCATTCTTTATGACGAACCGACCACGATGGTGGATCCGATCATGAGCGACCATGTCGGCAACCTGATGCTGCGCCTCAAGACCCAGTTGCGCCTGACCAGCGTGGTGGTGACGCACGATCTGGACCTGATGCGCAAGGTCGCGGACCGAGTGGTGTTCCTGTTCGAAGGCCACGCAATTTACTTCGGCCCAGTGTCCGAGCTGGAAAATTGCCCCCATCCGCACATCCAGGAATTTCTGGCCATGGACCGCGTTTAAGATCACAAAGATTTACTGAATATTGTGATATGATTTTGCCCCTGTAGTCACAAGACTACCTAAATCAGGGTGTAAAAAATGCGCAATGTCGTAATGGCAGCGATGCTGGTGGCGGCGGGTGTTTCGTCGAGTTACGTCAACCGGACGGGAGGCTCGGACAATGCCACGGAGGCAATGGCGAAGGGCAAGACTCCTCTCATGGAAGGGGCTCTCCCACAGCCGATCGACGATCCATTGGATCTGTTGAAGAATTTTTTGGATCCAACGTACGATCCGCCTCCCACCCAGATAGAAACGTGTCAGGATCCGATTGATGGATTGCGTGAGCTTCTCAATTCGAAGTCGCGGCCCTGCGTGGCGCAAGAGGTTCGCAATCCCAAGAAGGACGCTCCCGGATTGAATTGCAAGGCGAACCGCGAATTCAAGGATGCGCCGCTCAACTTGAGCTTCATCATCGCCACGATTCCAGATCCCGAACGGACGCACTTGAGCCTTTACTTTGACAGGGCTCTGGAGACGATCATTAATGCGGCGGAAGACCAGGGCTTCAGTTACGACCGCTACTGGCTCCCGTGGCACGTCAACCACGATCAGGCAAATCCTGACCCTCGCAAACAGGACATCCTGGATGGTCGAGCGGAAGCGCGACATCGCAAACCAGGTGTCATTATTCTACGCCGCAGGCCGCCGGCCCAAGACAAGCCCAAAGTTGCCGTTGATATCGAAACCGCCATGAAAGAAGGCCAAAAAGAGAGCAAGCGTCGTTTGCAGGTGAGCAAGAACTGGGCCCTCGTGATTTTTCTGGTTGGCGAGACTCCAACGGCTGGGATTAACCGGTACCAATTCCAGCGTGCTGCGGATTACGTTCGCTCTTTTGAGGACTGCGGATATGCCTTGGGTGTCCTCGGTCCAACTTTCTCCGGCTCCTTTACCTCGCTTCGCGCCGCACTCCAGCGGTTTCCAAACGGAGACCAGGGATCTCTCGTTATTTCAGGCTCTGCATCGGGGGTCAACAGTGCCGACGGGCTGGGGAGCAGCACGGTACACAGCGATGTATTCTTATGGACCGCACTGAAGACATTCCTCGCAAGGCAACTACGAATCACTGGAGAAGTCGTTTATCTGCGGGAAGCGACCACGGACTTTGGAATAACATCCTTTGATATCTATCGTCCTCCCAATAGTCCTTCTTCCGACATCTACTATCCTCGCGAAATTTCGCGGTTGAGAAATGTTTATCCGGAGCAGACGAACTCCGCGGCGGCACAAGTCGCCAACCTCCAGCAGCAACTCTCATTGCGTTTGCGCGATTCTCGCCTCGGTGAAGAAACGCTCCCCCAATTTTCAGATCAGACGCCTCTGACCCAGGAGACCGTTTTGCTGCAGATCTCGGAGACCCTCCGGCGGGATCACGTTGGGCTAGTGGTAGTTACGGGAACCGACGTCCTTGACGTCCTTTTCTTGAGCAGGCACCTGCGGGAACTAAGTCCGGACGTCCGGCTATTAATATGGGACTCCGATCTACTGCTTGTTCACGGCACGGATACTTTAGATTTTTCCGGGATGCTGACGCTTAGCACTTATCCCCTGATCCCGGCCAACCATGCTTGGACAAATCGCGATTTGCCGTATTTATATTTCGCCAGCAACATGACGCAAGGGGTTTACAACGCCTGCGTGCTCCTTCTCTCCGGCGCTGACGCGACACACCCACCGAACGTGCGAGAGTTCTTTGCGCCGCTCGTCTCCCCGGGAAACATAGTCTCGCCGAAGCCGGAATGGCCGCCAGCGTGGTTGTCGATCATTGGACACGATGCGTATTGGCCGTTAGGGTTCGTGGAAGATACGGGTATGGATTCTATGCCAGGTGTCTCAGGCGACGAATCCTCGTCGCTCGATCCCGGTAGGCCCACCAGAGCATGGAGTTCTTTGTTCTATTTCTGTAGTCTGCTGGCATTCCTCTATGTGGGCGTTTATTTCTATGTTTTGTGTCAGCCGCTGGACAGTTTGCCGCGTTGGTGCTCTTTTCTCCATCCGAGTCCTCACATTCCGAGCAACCCGCCGGGGAGCAAGCTGCGATGGCGGGCTTTTGTCCGCGCAGATGCCGATGCTCCCACCCCTTGGCGACCCGGTTACTCGATTCTCATGACGTTCTTCCTTGCGGCCGCGTCTTTGAGTTTTGTAGTCCCTGTTTTCAGGCTCGTGTTTCCGACTCCTCATAAAGAATGGGTGTTCATGCTCGTTGTTGGTATTTTCTGCATGGCCGGATTTCTGACAGCGCTCGTTCGTGGATTGGCGTTTCTGTCAGCCTGGGTTGTAATTCCGGCGGCTGGGTTTGGATGCGCCGTGGCGGCCTATTTCATCAAATTTCTAATCGCTTTCCGGACAGAGGGCTTTCTCAACGAAGAGACGTTTTTCAGGGCACTACGCTCCGTTCAGATCGGAAGCGGCGTCGGACCGGACTTGCCGCTGTTCTTCCTGTTCCTGGCGCTGGCGTGGTGGGCATCCATTCAAATACAGCGTGCGCGCATGGTGGTCGAGCAGCAGCCGCGTATTCCGGACATCGCGGCCAACAGCGCCGCGACGAATCTCGCGAATCTGAACAAGTGGCTGAGACAGCCGTTCTTACATATCGACGGCTTCGGCTGGGTGGTCGCTGCGGGGGGTGCCTCCGTCGCAGCCGCAGTTGCGATTCCTCATGTTATTTCCGTCGATGGTCTCCTGTTTGATTCGGCCGTTTGCGCGCTGTTAATCCCCCTATCGACACTGTTGTTCCTGACGGCCTATGGATTCGCGCGCATCTGGCGCGCGCTTGACCGGTTTCTCGGAGCGCTGGAGACGCAACCGATCCGCTTCGCATTCTCCAACTTGCCCAGCGACGTATCATGGTCGCCCTTGTGGCAATACGGCACGCGGAAGAAAACCTACTCGACGCTGGTGCGCTCGCTCGAATCGCTCCGGGCTCTCCGAGAATGCGCAAGCGAATATTATCCGACCTTGGCCGGCGATATTTCGAGCCTGGATGACGCTGTAAAAAAGATTCTGACTTCGGTAAATCAGGGCATCGAGGAAAAGATTGCGGACGTCGACGCTGCACAAGATGTCCTCTATAGGATCGCGGAAAGACTGTCCAACGCCCAGCGCACGAAAGACTGGAAGTTGAACCACTCTGAATCGCTTGAGAAACTTAGAAAAGCATCCGCAGACAAAATCGTACATAAGGGCGTCGCGAGCTGGTTCCTCTGGGGAAAACCGTCCAAGGTGGAAATCACCTCAGCGCCCGAGGATACCGACCCCTGCGACAAACCCGAAATGCTGGCGGCCGAGGTTATCGCACTTCGCTACCTGGCATACATCCGCTACGTGATCCGCCACCTCCGCAACCTGCTGTCCTTTATCACGACCGGCTTTATTTTGATGACGCTCGCCCTCAACTGCTATCCATTCCAGATGCTCAACCTCATTCGCTGGTCGATCACCATCGTCTTCGCGCTGATCGCAGCGGTCCTCGTCTACGCCTTCCAGGAAATGAGCCGCAATGAGATCCTCAGCCGGATCACCGACACCAAGGCCGGTTCACTTGACGCCGGCTTTTACACCCGCGTGATTTCCGTTGGCACATTGCCGGTGCTCGCCGTCGTTGCATCGCACTTCCCCTCCGTCGGGCGATTCCTCTTCTCCTGGGTCCAACCCGCAATCTCCGCCCTACACTAACGCTTCGCAAGCCACTTCACGAACAACGACACCGCCATCGCGAACCCGATTCCGATCACGACTCGCCGCACCGCCGTTCGGCCCAGCCGCCGGGCTAGTCCCGCGCCCCCATATCCTCCCGCGATCGCGCCAACCGCCATCACCAGCACGTACGGCCATTCCACCATCCGCGCAGCGATGAAATAAATCGCCGCCACGCCGTTAATGCACAGCGCGAAAAAATTCTTGAGTCCGTTCATCTGATGAATATCGGTGAGCCCCAGAATGCTGAGCGCCGCCAGCATCAAAATCCCGATCCCCGCACCGAAATATCCCCCGTATAGCGCGACGAAAAATTGAAACAGTATCGCCCCCGCCAGCCATTTTGTCGACTCGTGCCGAGCCTCGCCCGTCTTGAACACCCTCTGCACCGTCTCCTGGACCATAAATAAAATCGTCGCGAACAGGATCAGAAACGGGACCACCGCATCGAAAATCGAAGGCGGCGTGAACCGCAGCAGCAGTGCGCCGGAGATGCCTCCCAACAGGCTTGGCGCGGTCAGCGCGAGCATCCTCCGGTCAGCCGCGCGCAGTTCCTTGCGATATCCCCACATCCCGCCAAGCGATCCCGGCCAGATCGCGACCGTGCTGGTGGCATTCGCAGCCACCGAATTGAGCCCCAGCCAGATCAGCGTCGGGAAAGAAAGCAGCGTGCCGCCGCCCGCGACGGAATTAATGGCTCCCGCCGCGAACGCGGATGCAAACGCCGAGGAGCCGTGTAAAAGATCCATTAGGGCTGGTAAGATTAAAGATTAACATTGCAATCCATCCTCGCCATTTATCCAGGTTCGTTTGACCCGATTACCAACGGGCACCTGGACCTGATTTCGCGGGGCAGCCGGATGGTGGAACGGTTGATCGTCGCCGTTCTCAGGAATGATTCGAAGCAGGCGCTATTCTCCGTCGAAGAGCGTATGGAGATCGTCCGGGAAGTCGCCCGGCCGTTCGCGAACGTGGAAGTCGCGTCCTTCGACGGACTGCTGGTAGACTACGCGGCGTCGCGCGGCGCGAACCTTATTTTACGCGGCATCCGAGCCGTCTCGGATTACGAATATGAGCTGCAAATGGCGCTGATGAACCGGCGTCTGCGGCCGGAACTGGAAACCGCGTTCCTTCTGGCCGGGGAAGCGTACTCCTTCCTGAGCTCGCACCTGGTGAAGGAAGTGGTTTCGCTCGGCGGCAATGTTTCCGGCCTCGTCCCGCCGACGGTCGAGGCAAGGTTGAAGGCCAGATTTGAACGGAAGAACTAACTATGCAAACACTACCCATTGAAGTAAAGCGAGGCTTGGCTGAGAGAATTTCGACGATCAGCGTATCGTCCACCATGAAGGTCGCCGCCGATGCTGAAAAGCTTCGCCGGGAAGGCGCGGATGTCGTGGATTTTGGCGCGGGCGAGCCGGATTTTCCCACTCCCGACAACATCAAGCTCGCCGGCATCGAAGCAATTACTCAAAATTTCACCAAGTACACCAATGCCGCCGGCACCATCGAGCTGAAGAACGCCATCTGCGAGCGTCACAAAATCGACTACGGGACGTCTTACGCCGCGAACGAATGCGTCGTCACCGTCGGCGGCAAGCACGCCATCTTCAATCTGATGCAGGCTCTGGTCGAAGACGGCGACGAAGTCGTCATCCCCGTTCCCTATTGGGTCACTTATAAGGATGTCGTGAATTACGCCGGCGGCAAGTGCGTTTTCGTCGATACCGTCGAGAGCGAAGGCTTCGACCTCCGCGCGTCCATGATTGAGCGCGCGCTTACGCCGAAAACCAAGATGATTCTCATCAACTCGCCGTCCAATCCCAGCGGCGCGGTGTTTGCCTGGAGCGAGCTGGAAAAAATCGTCGCCATGGCGAAGGATCGCGGCATCTGGATTCTCACCGACGAGTGCTACCACCGCTTCCTTTATGACAGCGCTCCAGTGTCGCTCGCGTCGATTCCCGGCGTGAAAGACATCATGGTCGTCGCCGGATCTCTGTCCAAAACCTACGCGATGACCGGTTGGCGCATCGGGTTCGTGCTCGCGCCCGCGGCCGTTGCCACCGGGATCACCAAGCTCCAGTCGCACTCCACTTCGAACCCCACCTCGATCGCGCAAAGGGCCGCGCTCGAAGCGCTCAAAGGACCTCAGGAATCGGTCGCGATCATGCTGACGGAATATAAAAAGCGGCGCGATTACGTCATCAACCGGCTGCGCGCCATGCCCGGTGTGACGACGCAGGTTCCGCAGGGCGCGTTTTACGCCTATCCCAACGTGAGTGCGGCGTACACCGGCGGAATCACCAACTCGCTTCAGTTCGCTGAAAAACTGCTCGCGGAGGAGTTTGTCGCCGTGGTGCCGGGTGAAGCCTTCGGGACCAACGAACATGTCCGAATCTCCTACGCGACGTCGATGAAGGAGCTCGAAAAGGGCCTGGACCGTCTGGCAAAATTCGTCGCCGCGCGGGTGAGAGCACTCTAAGCCTTGCTGACTGAGCCCGACCGTGAGAGTCCGTGTGATTCTCAAGGCTCGAAACAGAGCCGCGACTAGCAGGAGCGGTCTAAACTGACTTCTCCCACAGACTCGTAAGGAAGGGGACAAGCCTGACTGTGACCCGTCTCACTCCGATCTTCAAAGAAAAGCCCTGGGGCTCCACTCATCTCGAGCCCCTTTTCCCCAACTCAAATCAAAAAATCGGCGAGGTCTGGTTTGAAGGCATCGACAACCTTCCCCTGCTGGTCAAGTTCCTCTTCACCACAGAAAAACTCTCCGTCCAGGTCCATCCCGGCGACGAGTACGCCAGGAAGCATCACCATTCCCGCGGGAAAACCGAAATGTGGTACGTGCTCCAGGCTGAGCCCGGCGCGCAGATCGCTGCCGGCTTTCGCGAAACGATCACTCCGCAAAAACTGCGCGAAGCCGCGCTTTCCGGCGAGATTGAAAGTCTCCTCCAGTGGTTCGACGCGGCTCCCGGCGACACCTTTTTCATCCCCTCCGGAACCGTCCACGCTATCGGCGCCGGACTCACTCTGTGTGAGATTCAACAACATTCCGACATCACTTATCGTTTATATGATTACGGAAGAGCCCGGGAACTACATCTTGACCGCGCAATAGAAGTCAGTCACCTCGGTCCTTGCGACGCTCGTTCGCTGCCAAAAGGCAGGGTCCTGGTCTCCTGCCCTTATTTCACTACTTCCTATATTGCGAATCCGGTGAAACACATTTCAGCCCCGAATTCCCTGGAACTCCTTGTCTTAATCGATGGTTCCGCGACACTTGGAGGACATCCCACCGCGGCCGGAGATGTATGGTATCTGGAAGCAGGCGTACGAGAAATTGAATTATCAGGGACAGCTAAATTACTTCAAGTATTGCCTTAATGCCGTATTGACACACGATAGACATGGGAATAGTCTAAGGGTAATTGTGTTTGCTTCGGCAATACAAAATGTTTACTCGTGCGAATAGCGGCAGGGGTTGCCTGACTTCGTAGGGTTTCGTTTGTTGGGAGTTTACTGAAAAATTTATTTGTAATGGTCCGCGCGGTTCGCGGGTCTATATGTAACTGCGTCTGAGATTCTTTTGAACTTGTTGGGGGTTCTCACGTGAATAATAGAACTTTTGTCGTTTTTCTAAGTCTCTTGCTTTGTGCCGTAACCATTTGGGCGCAAGCGGAAACAGCCCAGATAACCGGAACCGTAATCGACGCCACAGGCGCCGCGATTCCAAAAGCCACCGTGACGGTCAGAAATACGGACACCGGCGCGATTCGATCGACGGTTTCATCGGATATCGGAAATTACACGGTTACGAACATCCAACCGGGTAACTACGAGATCACCGTTACCGCTACCGGCTTCACTAGTTTCAAACAAAACATAGTCCTGACCGTGGGAGCGAAAATTGGCGTGGACGCCAAGCTAGCCGTTGGAACGTCCGCGACTACGGTAGAGGTGAATGAAGTTGCGGCTGCGGTCACGGTGAATACGGAGACGCAGACGCTAAACCAGGTACTTGATACCAGGGCAATTACGGAGTTGCCCACCAGCACCCGCAATCCTTACAACCTGATCGTCTCGGCCGGCACGGTCAGCGAGGACGATCCAGCCGGGCGAGGCGTCGGAGTGTCGATCAACGGCTTGCGTTCCCAAAGCACGAATGTCCTGCTGGATGGCGTCGCGAATAACGACGAGTTCGTCGCCGGCGTCGGACAGATGACGCCTCTTGATTCGGTCCAGGAAATCGGCATCATTACCAACAATTTCACAGCCGAGATGGGCCGGGCTTCCGCGGGGGTCATCAACGTGACCACCAAGGCCGGAACCAACGCTTTCCATGGCACGGCGTATGAATTCAATCGCGTTTCCGCGCTGGCGTCGAACGGCTTCAACAATGACGCGTACGGTCTGCCGAAATCGGAATATGACCGGAACCAGTTCGGCTATTCCCTTGGCGGTCCCATCAAGAAAAACAAGCTGTTCTTTTTCAATAATACGGAATGGACGCGCATCCGCAGCAGCGCCAATATCCAGGCCCTGGTTCTGGATCCCGCGTTTATCGCTGCATCCAATCCCCTGACGCAAGCGGTCTTTTCGCAGTACGGCAAGCTGGGCTCCAACGCCTCGGTTTTGCAGACCTTCAACCGCTCCCAACTGGAAAATATCGGAGGCGACCCCTGCGCCGGCGCCGCCAAGAACGGCCCTTGCGTAAGCTACGGCTCAACCGCTCCTATGTTCGACCTGGTGAACTACAGTGTGCCAAGCGCTTCGGGCGCGGGCAGTCCGCAAAATACCTATAATCTGGTAGGGCGCGTCGATTACAATCTGAATGAGAAAACGCAGATTTATACCCGCTATGCGCTGTACAGCGAAAACGATTTCGCCGGGACCATTTCCAACAGTCCGTACGCGGGCTACAATACCGGACAGACAATTTTCAACAACAGCCTGATCGTCTCGGCAACGCATACCTTCACGCCTGGTTTCATTTCACAGTCGAAGCTCGATTTCAACCGCTTCAACACGGATCAGCCGTTGGCGGCGGGAGGAGTTACGCCTATCTACTACTTGGGAAGCGCGGAGAGCGCTTCTACTCTCGGGCCCTATAACATCGCCATGCCGGGCTACAATCCCTACGACCCGGCCGGTGCGATCCCCTTTGGCGGCCCGCAGAACTTCGGCGAGGCCTATCAGGATTTGAGTTGGATCAAGGGCAAGCATGAGGTTCGCTTCGGAGGAACGATCGAATATTTGCGGGACAATCGGACCTTCGGCGCCTATGAGGAAGGCGAGCAAATCCTCGGAAATACGAATGGGAAGGGTTTGGACAACCTGCTCGCCGGCCAGGCTTACGAGTTTCAGGGCGCGATTTACCCCCAGGGAAAATTCCCCTGCGTCAATGGAGTTCAGACTCCGGCTTGCACCGTCACGCTGCCTCTCGGCCCGCCTACGTTCGAGCGCAGCAACCGTTATCACGAAGGCGCTCTTTACGTCCAGGATTCCTGGAAGGTCACCCGGCGTCTGACTGTAAATTACGGCGTCCGCTGGGAATACTTCGGCGTCCAACACAATGTGAACGCCAATCTCGACTCTAATTTCTATCCCGCAGTCGCGAATCCCTATCAGGCCATCGCGCAGGGCATGGTCGATACCGCACCCAACAGCCCGATCGGTGAGTTGTGGACGCCCAGCAAGAAGAATTTCGCGCCTCGCGTGGGTTTCGCCTGGGATGTTTTTGGCGATGGCAAAACCAGTTTCCGGGGCGGCTATGGAATCGGCTATGAACGCAACTTCGGCAATGTGACCTATAACGTGCTCTTCAACCCGCCGAATTACGCGGTGGTCGATCTGATTGCCGGCAGCAATGTTCCCAGCATTCCGATCTCAACCCAGAACTTTGGACCGCTCAGCGGCGGTAGCGGATCAGCCGCGCTACCCCCCTCGGAGCTGCGGGCCGTGCAGCCGAATATCGCGCAGGCGTACGCCCATCTGATCAGCGCGTCGGTCGAACATCAGTTCGGCGGACACACCCATTTGGAAGTCGATTATTCCGCTTCCATCGGAGTCAATCAATACGACATCGCCGCCACCAACACCGTAGGGTTAGGCAACCTCTATCTGGGCGTTCCCTGCACCCCTGGCGACACTCTGTCGGGCGGACCGAATCCCTGCGATGCGCCCCTGAACACGCAATACGGCGGCATAAACCGCCGCGGCTCCGGCGGGAGTTCGAACTACAATGCGTTGAACGTCCGGTACGACATCCAGGACATCCGGCACAGCGGGCTAACTTTGCGCATGAACTACACCTGGAGCCACGCCATCGACGAATTGAGTGACACGTTCAGCGCGGGCGCGAACCAATTCAACCTCGGATATACAGATCCGTTCCATCCGATGGTCGACTATGGCAACGCCTATTTCGATAACCGTCACCGCGTCGCGTTGACCGCGGTTTATGACGTACCCTTCGCGCGGCACATGCACGGATTCGCTAAGGAGGCGCTGGATGGTTGGGAGTTCGCGCCCGTCTTTACGGCGCGCACCGGCGCACCTTACTCCATTTACGACCTCACCAATGACAATGCCCTCTATACCCGCGTCATCGTGAACCAGGCGGTTCCGGTCAACGGCAATCTCTCTGGACGGCCGTCAGAGGGAACCAACACTTTCGGCATTTTCGACTTCAGCAAAATCGACGTCAACGAAAACTACCTCAATCCCATCACCGGCGATGCCGATTTTGGACCGTTCCCAGCCGGTATGACCGGCCGCAACGTATTCCACACTCCCGGAACCTTCAATCTCGATTTGGGAATTTACAAGAACACGCGCATTACCGAACGTGCGACCCTGCAACTTCGCCTGGAAGCCTACAATGCGATCAACCACGCGAATTTTGTAGTCAACACGGGCTCCGCCTATATCGCCGGCGGCCAAGGCTTGATCACCGGCACGTATGAAGGCAACCGGAATATTCAGATCGGCGCGAAGATCGTTTTCTAAGCAAAGAAAATCTTCCAGGTGGTGACCACTAGAGCGTGCGTCACCATCGACGCCCGGATGCTGCGGGCTCGCCGGAACGCGAGCCCGTAACAAACCCCTGCCAGCGCAGCTAACGCGGCGAGCCGCCAGTTCGGAAAGAGCCGGTAAAAAACGTGTACCGCCCCGAATACAAGAGAAGCAAAAATCAGTCCCGCCCATTCGCTGCGTGTCCAAGCCACCAGCCATTGCTGAAGCAGTCCCCGGAAGAAAAACTCCTCGGCCAGCGCAACCACCCATAAAATTCCGAAGAACGTTCCGATCGCCAATAGCGACGTTTTCTCCCACCCCAGAGGCGGAACGCGCGGCGCCGCGAATCCAATCGCCCACGCGAGCACCGCAGCCAGCGGCAGGAAAATCGCGAAGTGCGCGACTCCGATTTTCCACTCCCGTGTCAATGGCCAGAACCCGAATCCAACCCCCTTCACGCGACGAATACTCAGCATTGCGAACAACCCGGTCCGGAACCACATCAACTGCCCCAGCACCGGAAGATAAAGCTTCGGGTACGGGCAGACATACCACATCGGAAACAGCTTCCCCAACCAAACCACAGTCATGAAAACCAGCAGCAGGAGATCCTCCGCCGGCTTCTTAGGCAACAAGATATACCAGAAAGAAACCGCACCCGCTAACCCTGCGATCGAGGCCAAAGCCCGCCATTGAAATGTCCCGAAAGCCAGCGTCGCGAGACAATAAGGAAGGACGGCCGCAATTGTCAGCATAGTCGCAAACAGGTAGGGCGGAAGCCGCTCAAAACGCGCGCGGATTCGTTCCGACGCCAGTGATGCGTAGAAAATAGCTTCCAGAACAAATGCCGGCAGCGCGAGGGCCCAGATCAACTGTAACTTTCTCCCAGTATTACGGTATCCTCCTGTGAACGTGAACGCAACGGACAACGCACTGATGGCAGCGGTGGGGGCGGGCGAAGTGCAGAAACTCGCCGTGCTTTTCGAGCGCCATCACCGGGGGTTGTTCCGTTATTTTGTGTCGATGAACCGGAACCGCGAATTATCTGAGGATTTGGTGCAGGATGTATTCTTCCGCATGTTGCGATACCGAGCCAGCTACGATGCTCAGCAGTCTTTTACGGCTTGGATGTATCAAATTGCACGCAATGCGAGCGTCGATTCGGCGCAAAAGCGGAGGGGCGAAGTGATTGGGATTGATGAGTTTACGGATCACAAGGCCGATCCGGCGGCGGGTCCGGAGGAATCCGCGGTCCAGACCCAGGATTTGAGGCTGCTCCGGCTGGCGCTCGACCGTCTGCCGGCGGATAAGAAGGAAATACTGGTACTTAGCCGGTTCCAGGGCATGAAGTACGACGAGCTTGCAGGGGTTCTGGGATGCGAGGTCGGGACAGTAAAAGTGCGGGTTTATCGTGCGATGCGTGCTCTTGAGCAGGCTTATTTGACCATAAGTGGGGAGAAAACAGCATGAACTGTACCTTAGCGAGCCATATTCTGCCCGAATATTTGAACGAATCCTTGAGCCAGGAGCAGGAACTGGAGTTCCTGGCCCACCTGTCGGCCTGCGAAAGCTGCCGCACGGAGGCTGAGAGGCTGGGATCGTTGTGGCGCGGGCTCGCTCTGTTGCCGGCTTCGATGCCGGAGCCGAGCGCGGCGGTGCGGGACCGGTTTTACGAATCGCTGGCGGCGTACCGGCATGGGATGGAATCGGCTCCCAAATATGGGTTCAGAGAAAGACTGGCCGCGCTGTGGCCGAAGCAGCCGGCTTGGCAGATGGGAATCAGTTTTGCATTGCTGGTGCTGGGTGTCGGGGCAGGTTATTCGATCCGGCCGGCGAAACAGGAACTTCAACAGCCCGATGTGGCGCAATTACGTGGAGAGGTTAGCAACATGAGACAGATGGTGGCTTTGTCATTAATGCAGCAGCAATCGGCCGGCGAGAGGTTGCGCGGAGTGAGCTGGGCGTACCGTGTGGAATCGTCCGATACCGAAGTTTTGTCGGCTCTGTTGTCGACGGTGAATAACGATCCGAGTATCAATGTAAGAATCGCGGCCGTGGATGCGCTGCACGCATTCGGCGCCAGTCCGGTAACGCGGACGGCGATCGTCCAATCGATCCCGAAACAGACCTCGCCTCTGGTGCAGATCGCTTTGATCGAGCTGCTGGTGGACTTGAAGGTAACGGACGCGGCGCCGGAGTTGAAGCGGCTTGGCGCTGATGCGACGGTCGATGTCAGCGTGAGAGAGAGAGCGAAGTGGGCTCTCGGGAAGCTCGTCCAATGAAACGGCTGATCCTGGGGGTCCTGCTGGCGGTGGCACTGAACGCCGCGGAGGAAAAGACCACCGAGCATAAAGCGTTTTCGGGCGTGCATGAGCTGGTGATCGATAACATCACGGGGTATATCGAGGTCACGGCGTCGAGTGGGAATTCGGTGGAGATGGATATCGAGAAGACGCTGAGCGGCGAATCGGCAGACCGGCTGTCGCTCGCGCGGAAAGAGATCAGCCTGAGCACGACGCAGGAAGGCGGGCTGGTCCGGCTGTTAGTGGATGGGCCATTCCGCTGCCATTGCTCCGAGAACTCGGTCAGCTTTCATGGGCACCAGGTTTATGACTTCAGTTACAACTTTAAAGTCCGGGTGCCGCGCGACGTGAAGCTGGAATTGCGGACGGTGAACGACTCGCACATTACGGTGGATGGCACGGCGGGCGATTACACCATCAGCAATGTGAATGGGCCGATCGAGATGAAGGATGTGGAAGGGTCCGGGAGCGTTCGCACGGTGAACGGCGGGGTGAAGGTGCTGTACGCGAAGAATCCGACGGGGCCGACTTCGTACCGGACTGTGAACGGGTCACTGGACATTTCGTTCCGGGCGGGGTTGAATGCGGACGTGAAGATGAAGACGCTGAACGGCGGGTTATATACGGATTTCGATGTCTCGGCGCTGCCGGTGGCGGCGATGTCGACAGCGGAGAATCGTAACGGGAAATTTGTGTGGAGTAGCCGGAGAATGACCGGCGTGCGGATCGGCCGCGGCGGGCCGGAACTACAGTTCGAAACGCTGAACGGAAATGTCATGATCAAGAATCGGGAGAAGTAGCAATGTTGAGACAAGTGATGTTATTTGCGGCCGCCGGAGTGATGCTGGCCGCGCAGGATTCGGGCGACAAGGTCACGATTCCTTTTCGCGACGCATCGGCTCCGAAGACCTTGAAGGTTTCGCTGCAAAACGGCAGCGTGACGGTGAAGGGCTACGACGGCAAGGACGCGCTGATCGACACGAGGGCGCGTATTACCGGCCGCGAGCGCCGTCCGTCGCACGTACCGGAGGGGATGCACAGGATCGACAACGACAGCATGGGCCTCGATGTAACGGAAGAGAATAACGTCATTACGGTGATCGGGACCAACAGCTCGGCGCACCTGACGATTGAGGTCCCGGTGCAGACCAACCTGGTGCTGCGGTCAGTGAACGGAGGGGCGATCACGGTGGAGAATATCTCGGGATCGATCGACGCGAACCATACCAATGGTGGGATCACGGTCACGAATGTGTCGGGATCGGTGCTGGCGAATACGACGAACGGGAATGTCACGGTGTCGCTGAACAAAGTTGTAGGGGATAAGGCGATGAGCTTCACTTCGTTCAACGGCCGGGTAGACGTGACGCTGCCGCAGGATGTGAAAGCCAACGTGATGATGAAGACGAATAACGGCGAAATCTGGAGCGATTTCGACATCAAGCTGACGGCAGGCGGGAAGCCTCCGGTGGTGGAGGATAGCCGGAGCTCGAATGGCAAGTACAAGGTGCGGCTGGATCGGGCGATGTATGGAACGATCAATGGAGGCGGACCGGAGATGCAGTTTGTGACTTATAACGGGAGTATTTTGATTCACAAGAAGTAGCGAAAGTTTGATCGAAGCCCAGGGACGGTCTCGTCCGTCCCTGATTCCCCCCCCTGATTCCCCCCCTGATTCCCCCCCTGATTCCCCCCTGATTCCCCCCTGATTCCCCCTTTCCGCTCGAAAGCTTGAGGAATCAATTTCGGTTGGCAGAAGGATCGGATTGGCAATACCAACTCTCCTCAAGACTGCGGTCACTGAGAGAAGCGAAGAAAACAAACTGTTAGACTGAAGTTGCTTTTTGACATGAACTGGAGATCTGCCAGACTAATGGCCTCGCTGTTCGTCCTCACTCTTGGTCGGCCGGGGCTTGGATTCTCGCAGGAAACCCCGTCGATGATTGAAGTGAAGTCAATTCTGCGCGAAGCCAGTGCTCTGATCCCAATGATCGACGCATCCCAGGCATGGACCATTGCGGCAAATATCGCGGCCAAGCAAACAGAGGCGGGCGATGATGAGGGAGCACTGGCAACGCGCACCCTTGTGAAGGGTCCAAATCGAACTCGGACCGGCGGCGGTGTCGCTTACAGCTTAGCGGCCGAGGGTCGCTTGCCGCAGGCACTTCAGCCTATCGCAGCCATGGCGGATGGACAGGAAAAGGCAGTCGCGTATTGGCAGGTTACGCAAGCACTCCTGAAGACTGCCAAGTATGACGACGCACTTACAGTAGCGCGACTCATCTCAAAAGATCCGAGGGAAACCGGTCGATTCCTAGACTGCTTACTGCAGATTTACGCCGCGCAGTCGAAAGCTGGTGACCGGCAGGGGGCGTCGGCTACCCTGAGCGAAGCTCTGGCCGCGGTGGAGCGGGAGCCAGAGATTCCCCCAGGGATGTCTAAGCCGATGCCCACGATTCTTGTCTACTCGTACCGGCCTGGTATGTTCCGGAGCATTGTGCACGCGCTGGTGTTAGCTGGGAATCCAGAAGCCGCACGAACCGTCATTGCACGTATTTCCACCATGGCAGTTCAGGAGCAGGACTCCGAAAAGAAGAAGGGCATTCTGGGGCCATTGGCGGCCGCACAAGCCGATGTTGGAGACTTCACCGTCGCGCTGCGCACAGTTGAGCCAATAAAATCCGACTTCTTCGCTCAGCAGACTGTCATTGCAGCGATTGCGACCGAGCAAGCTCGACAAGGCGACGTAACTGAAGCTCTTGTGACTCTGGCGGGTATACCCCAAGGGTCGAACGTGGGTACGCTACAGGCGATGTCACGAACACTTTCCGATCTTGGCAACTATTCCGGGGCGCGCGCCGTCGTTGACAAGATGAAGGGGCCGGGGGAGCGCGCGTATGGGCTTGCAAGCTTGGCATTTGAGCAGTGTGATAAAGACCCTGTGGGTGCCAATCTTAATGTCACTTTGGCTTGGAAACTAGCCCAGGAAGAACGCCACCAAGCGCAACCCTTCATGTTTCAAAATGCTGTGAAATTCGTCGCCGCCACACGAGCCAGACTTGACGACTTCACCGGAGCGCTCGAAATCATCAATGGCCCGGATCTCCAAGACAAAGCGTGGCCCCTCGCAGTCCTCGCTCAAGCGATGATTAGCGTAGGCAAGAAAGACGCCGCCCTTGCATTATCGAAGAGCCAAGATGCACCTCTGGTGCGGGCGAATAGCTTATTGCAGATCGCAAGCTCGTTGATGGATCAAATCGAAGCAGCGAATAACAAGCCAAAGCACTAGAGAGCCGATAAGCGGTCTACTGCGGCGCAGCAAACTGCAATGACGGATCGTTACGGGTTCGACTTCGCACGATTCTAACGCATCGAATCGCCACGCATCTCAGCGCGATGTGCGTTATGTACGAGCCGGTCGAGGATACCATCGGCCAAGGTCGGGCCAGCTATCTGTCAAGCCACCGCGAGACCGGCAGTTGCGAGGTTAGGATCGTAGAGCGTACCTGGTAGCGGTCTTCGCAGATCTCCCAGAAGTCCCGGCGCTCGGGCTCACTCAGAGATGCCATCGCCCAGTCGTCAATAACCAGAACATCAATGCGGGCAAGTTCGAGCCAACAAAGCAGGGGGGAAAGGTGACAGACGCATTTTCCGCGGATGCGCCGAATATTTCTTTCTTGTGTAACACGGCCACCATCTGGATGTACGGCGGTAAGAAAGGGCAGGTCGGGGACCTACCCTACCCATGCGTCCGCTCTGGTTCGAAACTGATTTTCAGCCGGATCGAAAGGGATCGAAAGGGACA
>DATHOJ010000104.1:0-96519 GCA_035485055.1 Bryobacteraceae bacterium | reverse complement strand
CGCCCTCAATTTCATGGAGGCTGTTGTTCGACCAGAGGCGAATCTTCTGCCCCTTGCGCATGGTCCCATCCATCACGCGCGCCAGGATGATGACGCCTCGATAGGGATCGAACCACGAATCGAAAATCAGAGCGCGTAAAGGTGCCTCGGGCGAGCCTTTGGGATGCGGAACCAGCTCCACGACAGCTTCGAGAATTTCCTGAATACCGATGCCGTTCTTGGCGCTGGCAAGAATCGCGCCGCTCGCATCCAGGCCGATCAGCGACTCGATCTGTTCGCGAATCCTCTCCGGCTCCGCCGAGGGCAGGTCGATTTTATTGATGACCGGAATAATTTCCAGGTTGTGATGCAGCGCCAGATAAGTGTTGGCCAGCGTCTGGGCCTCGACGCCCTGCGACGCATCGACGACCAGTAATGCGCCTTCGCAAGCTTGCAGGCTGCGCGACACTTCGTACGTGAAATCCACGTGCCCCGGCGTGTCGATCAGGTTGAGCTGATACTCGATTCCGTTCTTCGCAATGTAAGTCAGCCGGACCGCGTGCGCCTTGATGGTGATGCCGCGCTCCCGCTCCAAGTCCATAGTGTCGAGCACCTGGGCCATCATCTCGCGCTGCGCCAGTGCGTGAGTCGCTTCAAGAAGACGGTCGGCCAGCGTCGACTTGCCGTGGTCGATGTGCGCGATGATACTAAAATTTCGGATGAACTCGGGGAGCATGCGGTATGATGAACCTGGAAACCCCCAATTATCCCACGATGTCAGAGGATTCTCTCAATTGGAGCAATTTAGACCCAACCGGCTTGCGGTTCGCAATCGTGGTTGCACGCTTCAACTCCATGATTACAGAGAAACTTCTTGACGGCGCACGCAAGGCCCTGCTGACAGCCGAGGTCGACGTATTTTATGTTCCCGGCGCGTTCGAACTACCCTTAGCGGCCAAAATGCTGGCGCAAACGCATCGTTACCACGGCATAATCGCCCTTGGCGCGGTGATTCGCGGAGGTACTCCGCATTTCGATTATGTTGCCGGCGAGACGGCACGCGGATTGCAGGATGTAGCACTGCAAACTGGCATTCCTGTCGCGTTCGGAGTGCTCACCACCGATACTATGGAGCAGGCGGAAGCGCGGGCAAATAAAGGGTTTGATGCCGCGATGACCGCTATTGAAATGGCGCGCTTCGCGATCAGCGTGGCCAACTGATATGCCCGCCCGTCATCGCTCCCGTGCCCGCGCATTGCAAGTGCTGTTTCTATGGGACTTACGCAAGCAGGACATCGGCGCGGCCATCGCTTCGTTTTACGACACGCTGGGCTCCGAAGAAGACGATCCGAAACCGACCGATCCCGACGAGTTCATGGAAACCTTAGTACGGGGCGCGGTTGAAAATGCTGTCTCTATCGACAAGATAATCTCCGATAAATCAGCGAATTGGCGCATTGAACGGATGCCGGCTGTGGACCGAAATATCCTGCGGCTGGCCGTTTATGAAATGAGCGATTTGAAGACGCCGGCGGCGGTGGCGATCGACGAGGCGCTCGACCTGGCGCGCCAGTTTTCAGGCGACGAATCGGTGGCTTTTATCAACGGCGTGCTGGATGCCGTCAGCCGCGAAAAATGAACCTCCGCGTAGTGCTGGTTTCGCCTCGAAACCCTTTAAATATAGGCGCTGCGGCCCGCGCGATGAGCAATTTCGGGGTTTTTGAGCTAAGGCTCATAAACGCCTATAATGTCGCGTTTAAGGAGGCGAAAAGTGCTGTAAATGCCTCTAAAGTACTCATAAATGCGCGTGAATTTTCGACCGTCACGGAGGCGGTCGCAGACTGTTCCCTGGTGGTCGGCACCACTTCGATCGGCAACCGCGCGCTGGAACATCCCTTGCGCCGTCTCGAAACTGGCGGAAAGATCATCGCGAAGAAGCTCGCGTCGGAGCCTGTCGCTCTATTGTTCGGTTCGGAGAAATTTGGACTCTCCAATGAAGACATGAGCTACTGCCACTGGCTGATGCGGATTCCGACGCGCGAAGAACATGGCTCGATGAACCTCGGTCAAGCGGTTGCGGTTTGTCTTTATGAGATCATGCGCGATCCCGCGGCGGTTCGCGCGAAGCCTGAACCCAAACGCCCAGCGACCGCGGAAGAGATGGAGCGAGTGACGGCTCTGCTCGAAGAAGTGCTGGAACATTCCGGCTACGTCCACGCGCGGGTGGAGGGTTCGACGAAGATGAAAATCCGGCGATTAATCCGGCGCATGGGGTTGAACGCGCACGATGCGGAGGTATGGCTCGGAATGCTGCGGCAGATCAAATGGAAGTTGTTAAACTGAGGCTTCTATGACCAAAGTGACTTTGCACTATAGTTTGGAGCGTCCTTTGACAGAGCCCGAATTGGGGAGCGTTGCGGATCTGACGAGCACCTACGGCATCGCCCGGGTGCAGATGGCTCCTGGGCTGGACAAGATCATCGTGGATTACGATGCATCGCGGATGATGAAATCGGATGTAGAGTCGGTGCTGCATCGGCATGGGTTGCCGATCCTCTGATGTCGCGCGCTATTTGAACAAAACGTCGGCTGAAGTCGACGCTGCACAAGTTGCCGAATGCAGGGGGTCGTGATTTAATGCTCCGAAAGGATTTTGAAATGGGTTGGCTACATGTGCAAGCGTGGTGGTATCTTCGCATTTGGCCAGACAGACCACTCCCACATGATGTGCGTATGTACGTGATAAGGCAGTCTCTGGAGCCAGCGCTTCAGCACGCGTCATCGAAAGAAGAGAAGGACAAAATAATATCGGATGCTATGTACACGGCACTGCACGATGACGAAATCGACGCTGGCACCACCGATTACATAATAAAAACCGTCTTCGCCTACGCCGACCCAGCACCCCCGCTGCCAACACCTCCTCCGCTGCCGATACCATCTGAAAAATCGGACAATGAAACATCCTAAGTCCCACGTTGCTTGCAATTGCCTTGCGCCCGCGTATCGTCTCATCACATCGAGAGCAGCCGAGGGTAGAAGAAACGAGGAATGGTGACATGCTAGACTGAAATCGTCCTTTTCAGCCGCCTTTCGAGATCCGCTATAAGCAACCGCTATCGCGCCGTTGACCTTGGCCGTAAAACTTGGGCCGCAACGAAAAGTGATGGCAACGGCGCCCCCGGGCACCGCCTAATTCACAATTTCGAAAGGTGATTATGACCAGCAATAAGACTGCGGAAAAGCTGTATAGTTTTGAGCTTCACGCTCTACCGACCGGCAACTTTAATTTCCTGAAAATTGATCCTGATGACCCAGAGGCCCGCGCCTTCCTTTGTTTGCCAGACCTGACAGAAACGGAGGTGCGAGTAGCCTACGAGACCCAGTTGGGCTTGAAAGTGGAATTATCCGACGCGCAAATCGAGGAATGCATTACAGCGGCTCGCCAAAAACTCAAAAACAACCGCGATCAGTAAGAATTGGACCTCTTTCCCGGCAAGAGCCGATCTGGAGGAAATTAAACGGAGTACATGCCAGCTTTTGCAGGAAGATGGGCCCCTGCGCTTAGTAGTTCTTCAACCCCGGCACACCGCCGAGCGTTGGAGCTAGTCGTACGGCTCGCAGGATCGATTCGGCGACGGCTTCGGAGGCGGCTACTCCTAACGCGTCGATCGGAGCTTTCTCGGTTCCGAACGATAGTGCGATCACCACGTCTCCGTCCGACGTGGTGTTTACCGGGCTGATCGTTCTCACCATCCCGGCCTGCGCCACGTGCGCCAAGCGGTTGGCATCGACCTTGGTCAATGCGGCGTTGGTCGCGACTACTACCAGCGTCGTATTACGAACAAGCCCTTGGCCCGAGCCTCGTTTGATAATTTCCGCGCCGTTTGCGAATTCTCCGTTGGCATTACGCGCGCCCGCGATTATTTTTCCCGTCGCCGGGTCGATCACATCGCCGACTGCATTGACGGCTGCCAAGGCTGAAACCATCACGCCCGACGGTAGCGTAACGGTGAACGATCCGATGCCGCTCTTCATCGCGCCCTTCATCCCCAGAAGTTTCCCGACCGTTGCACCGGTGCCTGCACCGACTGCGCCTTCGACTACCGGTTTGTCCGTCGCTGCCGCGGCGGCTACTTCGCCCATTTCTCTGGTTGGATGCGCGGTGGATTTGCCAATCGAAAGGTCGTAGAGGATTGCCGACACCACCAGAGGCACGCGGGCGGCGGGTGTCTCGACGCCGATGTTTTTATGGGCCAGAAAGCGCCGCACGCCCGATGCCGCTTCGAGACCGAAGGCGCTGCCTCCGGCGAAAACTACAGCATGGATTCTCTCCGTGACGTGATAGGGACTCAGCAGGTCCCATTCGCCGGTGCCGGTGGCGAAACCTCGAATCTCGCCGCCCGCTACTGCGCCCCGCTCACACAGGATTACGGTGCACCCCGTCAATCCGTCATAATCGGAGGCATGGCCGACGAGAATTCCGGGGATATCCGTCAGTCCCTTCATCGCCTCATGTTAGCATCGACATTGTCATCGACTTTTCTGGGGGACGATTGCTCGATTTCATAAAATCGCCAATAGAGACGTTTCAGGAATTTCTTTACTTGGCGGCTCGGGCATTCCGCAACATCGTCCGCACTCCGCACTACGCCGACGACATCGCTATCCAGATGGACGTCATCGGCGTGGGCTCGCTGCCAATCGTCATTCTGATCGGATTTTTCAGCGGCATCATCATGGGTCTGCAGATGGGGCGCGCGTTGACCACGTACGGCGCGCAAGGGCAGATTGGGCAAATTGTATCCATCGCTCTGGTCCGCGAATTTGGACCCGTGTTAACGGCGCTCCTCGTCGCCGGGCGCAACGCCAGCGGCATCGCGAGCGAGCTTGGATCCATGAAGGTGACTGAACAGATCGACGCCATGCGCGCCCTGGGGACCGATCCGATTCAGAAGCTGGTGACTCCCCGGCTGATCGCCATGATGTTCGTGCTGCCTCTTTTGACGATCATCGCGGATTTTATCGGCCTGTTCGGCGGCGCCCTGATCGCCTACGGCCTTCTGAACATGACCTGGGCCGAGTATTGGAGCACGGCTTGGCGCGCGCTGGTTTACTCGGATCTGCTTCAGGGATTGATCAAGCCGTTTCTGTTCGCGATTATTATCTCTCTGGTGGGCTGCCTCTACGGCATGCGGACCACCGGCGGAACGCAAGGCGTGGGACTCTCGACCACCAAAGCGGTGGTCATCTCCTCCATCTGGATCTTCGTCATCACTTCGTTCATCGATCCGCTGTTCTTCACTTAGCGCCATGGCCGATCCCGCTACATCTGAAGTGCTCCGGTTCGACGATGTGAGCTTGCACTTCGATAAGACTCCCGCCTTGGATCACGTCTCCTTCGCCATGAACGCCGGCGAAACCCGAGTGGTATTCGGCGCCGCGGGCAGCGGCAAAACGATGATGTTGAAAACCGCATTGGGACTACAAAAGGCGGATTCCGGACACGTGATTCTGTTCGGCGAGGACGTTACCAATTTCACGGAGTCCGCGTTGTATCCGATTCGCAGCAAGGTGGGCATCCTGTTTCAGGAAGGCGGACTGTTCGATTCGTTGACCATCGCGGAGAATGTCGCCTACCCCCTGCTGAATCAGCAGAGCCGCCGAAACGGCGATGGGCCTCTGTCAGCCCAACAAGTGGATGAGAAGGTCCTTCAAACACTGAATTTCGTCGAGCTCGGCAACACCCTTGAAAAATTTCCCAGCGAACTCTCCGGAGGCATGCGCCGACGCGTCGGTATTGCCCGCGCGGTCGTGACCGAGCCGCCTCTGGTGCTCTACGATTCGCCCACTGCGGGACTCGATCCGATTACCGCCAATTTAATCATCCACCTGCTGATTAAAGAGCGCGATTCCCGCAACACGGCCGCGATTCTGGTGACCCATCGTTATCAGGACGGGCATCTGATGGCGAATTTTCGCTACAATCCTGACAGTGGGCAGATCGAACCGGCACATTCGGGAGAGGGGCCTGGCGGGGTGCGAACCAAATTTTTGGTGATGAATGAAGGGCGCCTGGTATTCGATGGATCGGAGACCGAATTGAGAGCGTCTCAGGATTCGTACGTGCGCAAGTTTGTGAAATATTAACCTATGCCGGTTTCGAGCAAAGCAAAATGGTCGCAGTTGCGGGTGGGCGTGATGGCGGCCTTCGCGCTGGGAATTTTCGGCGTCCTGGTCTTCCTGATGACCGGCACCAACGGCCTGTTTAAGAGCACGTCCGACGTCTATACCTACTTCGACGATTCAGCGAACATCGCGATGGCCGCACAAGTCACCTTGAACGGCATCACGGTAGGAAAGGTCAACCACGTCGGTTTGTCCGGTTCGAGCGAACCTGGGAAGATCATCAAGGTAACGATGCAGATCCAGGACGATTACCTGAAGTCGATCCCCGTGGATTCGCAAGCCGTGATCACCGCGGGAAACCTGTTGGGCACCAAGTACATCAACATCAAGAAGGGGCATAACGCGCTGGTCATTGCGAAGGGCGCCACTCTGCCCAGCCAGAACACCACCACCATCGACGATTTCGTGCAACAGGGCAACACTACATTAACCGCTTTGCAGGGTATCGTGACCAAGGCTGGCGCCATTGTAGACGACGTGCAAAACGGCAAGGGCACGATCGGCAAGCTGCTGGAGGATGAGACGCTCTACAACAAAGCGATGGGCATCGTCGACGGCGTGCAGAAGGCCACCGATTCAATCAACGCCATCATCAACTCCGACAACAATTCGCTGGGCAAGGTGCTGCATGACAACAACGAACTGTACAACGATGTCCGCGGGACCATCACCAAAGTGAACGGCTTGATCGACGACATCGACAAGGGTCCCGGCACGATCGGCAAGTTTATGCAGGACCCATCGCTCTTTAACGAATTGAACAAGACGCTGGCGGGTTTCAAGCAGATCCTCACCGATATCAACGATGGCAAGGGCACCGTGGGCAAGATCCTCAAGTCCGACGAATTGCACGATCAGATCAAAGGCACCATCGCGCGCATCGACGTAACGCTCGACAAGATCAACAAGGGCGACGGCACGGTGGGGCAACTGTTGAATAACCCGGCGCTTTATGAGAATCTCGACGGAACGTCCCGTGAGGTTCGCGCACTGCTCAAAGATTTCCGCGCGAATCCGAAGAAATTCCTGACCATTCAATTGAAAATTTTCTAGTGAGGAAGTTGGTTGTCAACGCCGACGATTTCGGTTTCACGCGCGACGTGAACCAGGGAATCATCGAGGCGCATCGCACCGGCATCCTCACCGCGACTACGATTATGAGCACCGGCGCGGCGTTCGACGATGCGGTGCGGCTGGCGCGGGAAAATCCCACGCTCGATATCGGAGTTCACCTGGTATTGGTGGGCCAGCCTCCCTTTCCGATGACCGTCCCACAGTTGATCCAAGCGGTAACCCTTCGGAAGATTCGGATCTACGAGGAACTGTCCGCACAGGTGCAGCGCGTGCTGGACGCGGGCCTCAACCCGTCCCATCTCGATACGCATAAGCACACGCATCTGCTGCCTCCCGTGTTGAGCGCGGTGGCCAGGATCTCAGAGGAGTTCAAGATTCCCTGGGTCCGCCGACCGTTCGATTTTCCCCTGGAGCCGAATGGGATCCCCTGGCAGAAGCGCACGGTGAGCCGAGCCTTTGGCGTTGTGCGCGGCCGATTTGAGCGCGTGCTGGCCCGGCACGGCTGCCGGTCCACCGATCATTTCGCGGGGTTTCAGATTACCGGAAAATTCGACGCCTCGGACGTGGCGCGCATGATTCGTTCCCTGCCGCAAGGCTCGACCGAGTTCATGTGTCACCCCGGGATTTGCTCGGCGGAACTGCGCGCGGCAAGCACCCGATTGAAGGAATCGCGCGAGGACGAGTTGCGCGCGCTGACGGCGCGGGAAGTGCGCGAGGCTGTGCGCGAATCGGGCGTGGAACTGGTGACGTACCGGGAGCTCTAAGGGTGGGGCAGGCGGTCTCGCCTGCCAGTTAGCTGGCGAGCGCGGTTTGCTTCACCTGCAAGCCTGCGAGCGAATTTTCAATCAGCGTATCGATCAGTAGATTCCGATCCAGCCACGGAAACCGCGGATGCGCGATCAGCAGAGAAGTAAGTCCGTGAATATTCGCCCACAGCACTTGCGCGGAGGCGTCGACGTCGGCGACTTGAATCAGCCGAAGTTCCGCGAGACGGCCCAGCTCGTTCCGCAGGTGTACGTAAGCTTTCTTGCCCATCTCGCGCGAACGTTCGCACTGAAGCCGTTCCTCAAAATCCTCGGTCATCATCAAGGCGACCTTGTAATGATTCGGATATTTCAGCCCAAATTCGATGTAGGCGCGCAGGCCTTTCTTGAGCCGGTCAATCGGGTCGGTGACGGCCTGATCGATGGCGTTCTGCTTGCGGACAAGGCGGGCAAAAGTCTCTTCGCAGATGCAGTCCAGCAGGTCCGCTTTGTCCTTGAAATAGAGATAGATCGTAGTAGGCGAATACTCGATCTTCTCCGCGATTTTCCGCATGGAGACGTTCTCAAAGCCTTCGCGCACAAACATATCGCGCGCGGCATCGAGAATCTCCTGGCGAAGCTCCTTCTTTTCGCGCGCCCGGCGTTCTTGAACTCCCATAAGACTTAACACCGTTAAGTGTATGAGAGGTTGCGGCGATTTGTCAACGTCAAACCGAACGCAGTACCAAAAATCCCACGAAAAGCGTCGCGTTGTAACCCATATGAGCCAGCGTCGCCGCCGCAGTCGAGCCAGTTTTGTAACGAACGAACCCGAACACCCCGCCCGCCAGTCCGATTAGGATCAGATGCTGCCAATGCCATTGATACTGCGAGCCGTGGACCAACGCAAACGGTGTGGCAGCCAGCAGAATACCCAGCCATGGCCCCACCGATTTGGCGAGCAGCGGGAACAGGAAGCCTCGGAAGACAAGTTCTTCGAATACCGGGCCGAAGACCGTCAGGAACAGCATCATGATGAACAGCGAGCGCCGGTCCGAGATCAGATCTTCGATCGCAGGCGTCGGGGGAGCCTTTAGGAGGACTCCCAGTGTTGACGTAACGATCGCGAGGACAGGACCTACGGCGGCGCAGAGGAAAGGGAGCCGAAACACGGTCCATCCCAACGATTGCCAAAACGGCCTCTGATATCGCCAAGCCACCAGCAGATACAGCACGCCCATAAGCAGCGCGTAAATCAGCGATTGATAAATCAACGCGACAACCGCGCCTCCGTGGAGGGGGATCACTTGCACGACCAGAACCGCCAGCAGGAACACCGGAATCAACGACCCGACGAACAGACCGAGATCCTCATACGTCCAAAAAGGATTCTCGCGCGGCTCGGCTGCTGGTGTCATTCAGATTCGATCAGGGTCGCTGCCAGTAGGGGGATCATCAATTCGTGATGCCCGGTGATCGCGAATCCCCGGCCCCCGGATTTCGCGTGCGGCCTCTGCACCACGTTCACGGTCGGCCGGTAGTGCTGGAGGAAATCGAAATTTACGGTCGTAAATTCCGCCAGAGGATGGCCGAGGTTTCGCACCACCGACACGGCTTTGAGAAACACTTCGGGCAATATGACAGCGGAGCCGACGTTTAAATAAACGCCGCCCCGATCAAGGCCGCGCACCAGCGAGCACAGCAAGCGAAAATCCCGATGCGTCGATGCGCCGATCGCGGCTCCGTCCGCTTGAGGGTGCGTGTGCGGAGTATCGGTGCCGACCGCGACGTGAACCGTGACGGGCGTCGATGCCTTATACGCGCCGCATAACAGGCTGTGCGGAGCAAATTCCGGTTTCGCAAGCGATTCCAGGCGCTTACCCAGCGCCTCCCCCATGCCGAGCCCTTCGCGATCCCCTTCGACGATAGCGAGGTTCATCTCGCGGCCGGTTTCCTCGGCGGCGCCGAAGCGTCCGTCGGGCAGCACGGCTTCCACGTCTTCACTGGTCTGGCCCGCAATCGCAATTTCGAAATCGTGAATCGATGTCGCGCCGTTCATGACAAATCCCGTGACCCATTCCCGCCGCATCAGGTCCAGCAACACGTCGGCGAGGCCACACTTGACCACGTGGCCGCCCATGCCCCATAAAATCGCGCGTTTTTGCTGTCTCGCCCGACGCAGCGCCTCCACTACGCCTCGAAGGTGGTCACCCGCGATGATCTTCGGCAGCGAGTCGAGCAACCCTGAAATCCCCGCGCCCTTCGTATAAGGACGCGCAAAGTCGGTCACCCGGACTTTTCCACCGCGAGCGTCAATCGGAACTGTCTTTAATCCCTCAAATATCAAAGGTTTTTCCGAATAACGACTCATGCCGCACGCCCTTTTTTCAGGAATTTCTTTAATGCTTGTGCGGTGTAACTTTTGGGATTGCGGACGATCTCCTCCGGCGTTCCGCTGGCGATCAACTGGCCGCCGCGCTCGCCTCCTTCCGGTCCCAGATCGATGATCCAATCCGCGGTCTTGATGACGTCCAGATTGTGCTCGATCACCACCACGGTGTTGCCGAGTTCCACCAGGCTGGTCAATACGTCTAGCAGCCGGCGAACATCCTCAAAATGCAGTCCTGTCGTGGGTTCGTCGAGGATATACAGCGTCTTTCCGGTTTGGCGCCGGCTCAACTCCTTGGCCAGTTTGATGCGCTGCGCTTCGCCTCCCGAGAGGGTGGTGGAGGACTGTCCGAGATGCAGATAGCCCAGGCCAACGTCTACCAGTGTCGCCAGCTTCGGCTTGATGGTGGGGATATTTTCCAACAATCCCAATGCCTGTTCCACTGGCAATTCTAATAGGTCCGCGATGGAATGTCCTTTGTATTTTACTTGTAAAGTCTCATGATTATACCGGCGTCCACGGCACACATCGCAGGTGACATAAACATCCGGCAGGAAATTCATCTCAATTCGCTTGAGTCCGTCGCCCTGACACGCCTCGCACCGTCCGCCCTTTACATTGAAACTGAACCGGCCGGGCTTGTACCCGCGCTCCCGCGATTCCGGCAGCATCGCGTATAAATCGCGAATCGGAGAAAACACTTGCGTATAAGTCGCCGGATTCGAACGCGGCGTCCGCCCGATCGCAGATTGGTCGATCTCGATCACTTTATCGAGTAGTTCCAGGCCGGTGATCGAAGTATGCGCGCCGGGTTCCGTGCGCGATTTATAAACCTGCTTCGCAGCCGCCGGATAGAGAATGTCGTTCACCAGCGACGATTTCCCGCTGCCTGAAACGCCCGTCACCAGAATAAACGTACCCAGCGGAAACTCGACATCGATTTTCTTCAGGTTATGCTCGGCCGCACCTTTGATCACGATCCGATCCCCGCCCGCGGCCCGGCGGCTTTTCGGCATCGCGATGCGCCGCGCCCCCGTCAGATACTGCCCGGTAAGCGAATCGGGATTCTGTTCGATGTCGCGAGGAGTCCCTTGTGCCACCAGGTGCCCGCCAAGCCGCCCGGCGCCCGGTCCCAGGTCGATCACATAATCGGCGCGCTCAATGGTGTCGGCGTCATGCTCCACCACCAGCACCGTATTGCCCAGATCTCGCAGCCGCGCCAGCGAATCCAGCAAGCGATCGTTATCCCGCGGATGCAGCCCGATCGAAGGCTCATCAAGGACGTACAAAACGCCGCGCAGCTTCGAGCCGATCTGCGTTGCAAGCCGGATACGCTGCGCCTCACCGCCCGAAAGCGTTGCCGAAGATCGCTCCAGGCTCAGATATTCCAAGCCGACGGCGAGCAAAAATTCAAGCCGATTGCGAATCTCCTCAACCGCCCGCCCGCCGATCAATCGCTCGCGCTCCGTGAGGGTCCAGTTTTTCGCCGTATCCAGAGCGCGTGCAAGGGACATCTCCGTGAGTTCCGAAATCGCCACTCCGTGTATACGAACGGCGAGGCTCGATGGTTTAAGTCTTTTTCCATGACATGCCGGACAAGGAGCGGACGACATGTACTGCATGTACCATTCGCGCCATGCATCGGTCGCATTTTCGTCCTGATAAAGCTTGTCCAAAACGCCGATGGCCGTTTCGAGCAGCGTGTTCTGCGCCTTCTGCGGCAGCGAATCGAAGGGTTTCGTAAGCGTCACCCGCAACTTCAACGCCGCAGCCGTCAGAGCATGCGTCATGTAACTGGAGTTCCCGCTCACCGCGAGCCCTCCGTCCAAAATCGGCCGCGAAGGATCCGCCAATACCTTCATCGGATCGAAGCTCCACTTACTCCCCAGTCCCGCGCACGTTTCGCACGCTCCAAACGGACTGTTAAACGAGAACGACCTCGGCTCCAACTGCGGAACACTGGTGCCGCAATCAGGACATGCCAGTTTCTGGGAGTACAGACGCTCCTCGCCGTTCACCACCGCGATCAACACCAGCCCATCGGCGAGCCGCGTCGCCGTGATAATCGACGCTTCCAGCCGTTTCACCACCTCCGGCTTGATCAACAACCGGTCCACCACTACCTCGATCGTGTGATTCTTCCTTTTGTCGAGCGTGATCTCTTCGTCCAGCGATCGCAGCACGCCGTCGATCCGCGCCCGCAAAAATCCCTGCCGTGCGAGCTTCTCCAGTTCCTTTTTATACTCGCCCTTGCGCCCCCGCACGATCGGCGCCAGGATCATGACTCGTTCCGCCGTCCCCAGCGCCAGCACCTGTTCCAAAATCTGATCGGTCGTCTGCCGCGAAATCTCGTGCCCGCAGTTCGGACAATGCGGCACCCCGATCGACGCGTAGAGCACACGCAAATAGTCGTAAATCTCCGTGATCGTGCCGACCGTGGACCGCGGACTCCGCGACGTCGTCTTCTGTTCAATCGAAATCGCCGGACTTAGCCCGTCGATCGAATCCACCTCCGGCCGCTCCATCTGATCCAGAAACTGCCGCGCATACGGCGAGAGCGTTTCGACATAGCGCCGCTGGCCCTCCGCGTAAATCGTGTCGAAGGCGAGCGAAGACTTACCGGAGCCGCTCAACCCCGTAATAACCGTAAAGCTGTTACGGGGAATCTCCACATCGATGTTTCTCAAATTGTGCTGGCGTGCGCCGTGAACGGTGATGCGATCAAGCAAGCTCTCATTTTCCCACACCCCGTCAAGTGCGCTTGTCTCGAAATGACCCTAACTTTCGTCCTGGACTGATTTGGTACAGGTACTATAGCAATAGGAGCTTCAACTTAGGCCCGCGCCTATTGACCTTAGCTCTTTCTGCCTATAAAGTCGAATTACGGTGATAAACGTGAATGAACAACGCAAGAATCAACGGTTCGAATTGAAGCTCCCCTTCGAAATTATTCGCACCGGGACAAACACCAAAATGGTGGGAGAGACAAAGAACGTCAGTTCTTCGGGTGTGTTATTCACCTCGGACGCGTCCATCGCTGTGGGCGAGCCGATCGAATACCTGATCACCTTCCCGAGGCCCGCCGGCTCCCGCCTCGATGTGCGCCTGCGCTGCGTCGGCACCGTCCTGCGCGAAGATCCGGAACTGAAATTCGCCGCCACGCTGGAGCGGTACGAGTTCGTCAGAGGACGCTAAATCAGAACGTGAAGTGCAGGGCGAGTTCCACGAACCTCGGGCTCCCGATCGTGTGCTGGATAATTCCCAAGCTTCCCTCCGGAGGAAATACCGGCGGCGGCTCATAGTTGGCGAAGAACGTCACATCGTTATTCGGAGCATCGAAATCCGGATGATTGAATATGTTGTAGACGTTGAAATTCAGCCGCAGACGATACTTCTCGGCAAAGAGAAACTCCTTAGCCAACGACATGTCGAACCTCGTCTGGAACGGACCGCGGAACATATTTCGTCCATTGCCCGCGAACAACGATTCGTAAATATCGCCCGCCGGTACGCCGCTCTGGCCCGGCTGTACGAACTGCGGAGCGAAATCGTTCGCGTTGAGGACCGGCTTCCCGGCGTTCACCCCCGTGGTTCCCTGGAGCTGCGCCTGCTTGGCCGTCACGCCGGGAGCCAGAGGGACAATCGGATTGGTGATCTCATCGTCAGTCCCGTAAAACAGGCTGCCCACTGACCCCGTATAGTCGTAAACGCTATACGGCTGTCCGCTCTGTAGCACCGTCTGGCCGCTCAGCATCCAACCATTGACCAGATACCCCAGCGCTTTGCTGACCGGGGCTTTCGGGAATTGATAGCTGTAGTTCACCAGGAACACGTGCGTCTGATCGAAATCCGACGATGCGTAATTGCTCTTCGGACTGGTGGCATTGTTCCCCGTGAAGAACAATCCCAGCCCGCTCTGCTCATCGAGCGAATGCGACCAGGTGTAGGTACCGGTCAACGCCAATCCATACGAGAAACGCTTTCGGACTTGCACCTGAAGCGCATTGTAATTCGAAATTCCCTCCGCTTCGTACAGCACTGAGTTCATGTCGTACCCGATATAAGGGACGCGCACCGGAGCGTTCCCCGAAAACTCGCTCGTTGAGATCGGCGTCGTGGGCGTTCCCGATACCGCGCCATACGAACTGGTCTGCCCGTTCACCGGATTCGACGCAGTGGCAATCAGAGGCTGATTGAACGGAATCGGTAGGATTTCGTGGTTGCCATGGTTGCCCACATAGCCGACAGTGAAAAGCCAGCTATTGGAGAGCTGATACTGCACGTCGAAGCTCCAGTTCACGGTATAGGGCAGCTTGTTGTAAATGTCATAGCCGCCAAACAGGAACGGACCGAACAAATTGTTCGTTGGGAATTTCCCGGAGATCGTCTCTCCGATGCCTGGCAGCAATGCAGTGAATGCCGCCGCGCTTCCCGGAGGCGTCGGCGGAGGCGCTGCGCCGAATGGATTGGCCAGAGTCGCACCCGACACTGCCTCTACCGGCTGCACAAACGGCGGAGCCAGCGTCACACCGAACGGCCCGTTGTATCCTCCGCCCGCGCTCGGCGAAAACTCGCTGAATAGCTCTCCGCGATCGTAGTACATGCCGAATCCGGTGCGGATCGTCCACTTCGGTTTGGGCGTGTACGCGATTCCCAAGCGGGGCGCAAATCCCCACTGATTCGCCTTCATCAGCGATTTTCCCGCTCCCGAAGTTCCGTACTGCGCATTGTTCGACGCGATCTCCAATCCCGAATTGGTGACCGTATCCGTGGCTGAGTTGTATGAATAGAGGCTTGGGTTAAAGCTGGTCAGCAGCCCATTCTTCTCTGACAGTGGGCCTTCATAATCCCACCGCAGACCGGCCGTCACCGTCAAATTGCTCCGCAGCTTCCAGTTGTCGTTCACAAATAATCCCGCCGAGTTGGAGCGATAATACCGCGAGGCCGATCCTGCGAACTCCTCCGAGTACTTCCCGGTCCTCACGGCGCCCAGTGCGAAATTCTCGAAGGTCGTGAAATCGATCGTGTCCGTGTTGGTGTTGTGGTTGAGAACATTCAACTGCGCCTGATCGATCTGTACGCCGAACGACATGGTGTGCCGCCCTTTGACCCAATTGAGCGTCGTGCCATACTCCAGTTGATTCTGGAACATTCCCTCGTTTCCGAACGCCTGGCTGTTGCCGAAGCTGAAGCCTTTGGCATTCGAAGGATCGGCGCTGCCAATTTCGATCTCCGGGAAAGTCTGCCCTCCAAACTGATTGATTCCGAACTGGCTGGGGGTATAGGCTTGGCCGTTGTTAGCGTACGCCAGCATCCTCGTGAAGCCGACCTTCTGCTGCCAGGTGATTGCGGGCGTCACGATCACAGTATTGGCGATCGTCTCCACCTGGCTCCCGGCGTTAATATTCTGGCCGAAACCCACCAGGCTGTCGGAAGGCGCGAACGGATTGGTGGTCGGGTTCTGCTGAACATAGTACTTCGCGGACAACCGGTCCCGGTCGTTCACCACGTAATCGATATTCGCAATCCCCTCATCCGCGTTCGCGGTCGAATTTGCGCCTTGCAGAACCGCATCGTAGCCTAGCGACTTCGCCAGTGACGGACTCGTGAACGATGGCGTGGGAATGAAATAACTTCCGTTCGGAAGCTTCTGCTGCAACAGCGCCACCGCCGGCGCGCTGAGCTGCGAGGCGTTGAACGTGACTGTCGGATACGTCGCTTGCAGTGTATTCAGGATTCCCTGGGTGCTGCGATCGTTGGTAAGCGCCAGCGGCACGGTAAGGGTTTGCGTCGCGCTATAAGCGTCCACCACGCGAATTCCCTGATAGGTCAGGAAGTAAAACAGCTTGTCTTTCTTGATCGGGCCGCCCACGGCTCCCACGAACTGATTGCGATTGTAAAAGGGCACCTTCGTCGTCAGCGCGGGCGACGCGTTATAGAAGAACGCCGCCGCGCTCATATCGCTGTTGCTCCAGGTTTCCGAAAGCCCTCCGTGGATCTGGTTGGCGCCGGATTTGGTCACGATGCTGATGTGGGCTCCGCTATGCGCTCCCTGCGTCGCGTCGTACATCGCGGTATTCACGGCGATTTCCTGAATCGCCTCCACCGGCGGCGTCGGCAGCGATTGCCCGATCGCGGTATAGACCGATGTGCTGGTGACAATCGTACCGCCCGCGCCGAACGTCTCTCCGGTGTTCAACACGAAGCGGTTCTCGCCCACGTTGCTGGTCGAATTTCCGTTGAACAAATTGTTGGTGTCGATGCCGTTCAAGGAAAAACTGTTGCTCGTATCGCGCTGGCCATTGGCAAAAATCGCCTGATTCCCCAACCCCGCGTTAGCGCCCGCCCCCGACAGAAAATCGGCATGGACACCGGGGCTCATAATCGCCAGTTGCGTGAAGCTCCCTGTCCCGAGCGGCGTCTGCTCCAGCGTCAGTTGATCCACGATGTAGCCCACTGTCGTGTCCACCTGGTTCATCAACGGAACCGAGGTCACCTCCACGGAGGTGCTCATCTGGCCAACTTTCAAGCTCGAATCCACCGTCGTCGTGCGATCGCCGTTCACCAGCACTTCCGTATGCGCTTCAGCGTCGAACCCTTCTTTTTTGAATGTGACCTTGTATGTGCCGGCCGGCAGATTGGGAATCAGGTATGACCCGTTGTTGTCCGAAGTCGCCTTGACGGCTAGACCCGTCGCAATGTTTTCCGCGAGCACCGCCGCGCCTGGAACCGCTGCGCCTGTTGCGTCTTTAACCGTTCCAGTGATAGATCCTAAAATCGCTTGCGCGCCGGCTGGGATGGAAAACACCAGGCTGATACACGCGATAACTAAAATCGTGAGACTCCGACTTCTCATGCAGGACTCCTCAAAACAGACTTTTTTACGAGCGCACCCGAAGCCCCATATTCTCCGGATGTGTAAAGCGGCGCCGTGGCCTTGATTTGAAGATTATAAGACGGTTTTGGAAGGCGGATCTACAGTTGAAACCGAAGATTCACAAAAATTCCGCGGCGGCGACCCGCGACCGCAGGAGGCCGTTTCTTTTCCGCCGAAAACGTTCCCTTGGTTCTCAAAAAGGCCGGTGCGGAACCAACGCGCCACTTGCGAAAACATGGGGACTGACTACTCTGTCCCAAGGCGCCATCTCATCCTGCAAAACCACGCCCCCTCCCTCGCCGCGTGGACCGAGCGGTCTGTCCATGTTTTCGCCCTGTCGCATAATCGCGCGTGCAATCCACGCGCCTACGAATCAATTCTCAGAAGGCCGGTGCGCGCCCTCGATCACCATCACCTCCACCGGCACTTTCTTAGACTCCAGCCTCAGCCCCAGCTTTTCCTGCAATGCGGTAAAGATGCTCGGCCCCGGCACCGCGTCTACGGGAGGCGGAGGCGCCGGTTCGCCGTTTTTCGTCAGGCGCGGCTCGCTGGTAGGATCCGGAGTCCACTGGAAGGACACGTCAAATTGCCCTTCAATCCCAGTCTGGTCAACCACAATTTTGCCCAGCGCAGCCGAAAGCGCATCCGCAAACCGCTTCATCGATAAATTGGTAGCCTTCAGAGTCCGGTCGCCTGAGACTGTGCGGCTGAACATCACGCTCGGATCTTCGATCGGCGGCGGCAACTTGGGGCCATTTCGCGCGGGCACCAGCGCATAGCCCGGTCGGTCCTGGGTTTCTTTGTGCACCACCAATCCGAAACGGTCGGCCAGAAGAGCTTGGATCATCTTCCTCGATTCCTCCCGTGTAAACGGGTTCGCCGCAACCGCATCGATGTCGTACCGTTCCGTATCCATCCAACCTGCGCCGCCCGAAACCTGGAAATCCTTCACGTCCCAGGCCACCTGCACGCAGAACTTCAGCGTCGAATTTAATCACCTTGATTCGGTTCGGATATAAACTGATGCCGCTTCCCGGCTTGCCCTGATTATTGGGCTTGATCGAAGCAGCCTCGAACTGCTGCGCAACCAGCAGAGCCGCGAATAAAGAGATGCCCATTCCATCGGACAGACGTCAAAATCCGCCCGCCGGTTAGCTAACCTACTGCTCCTTAGCCTGCCACCCGGGCAATCCGCGTTTATTCGCAGCATCGATCTGGGCCGCCGTCTTTCCCAGCGCCGCCACTACCGCTTCTCTCTCCGCTCCGGCAGTTTCCTTCGGATCGGGATTCACGGTAAACTCACTCACACTCTTTTCGAGCGAGCCTCCTCCGCTCTTCCCCTCCACCGAAGACGATAGCCGAGGCGCGGGCTCGCTAGTCAACGTCAATCGAAAATCCACCCGAGCGGTCTTTCGTCCGCGCCCTGTGATATCCACGACCTCGGCGTTCGTAGTGGCATCGCATTGCGCCCCGCCATCGGAAATTTTGCGCGATTCAAAACCCACCTTGTGCAGTTGCGCCACCAGTTCATCGTCCACTCCATCCATCGCCACCGGCTTGTGGCTAAGATTCTGGATGGGCGTAACGCAGATCGATTTCACCACCGGCGCAGCCTTCACCAGACTGCTAAGCGCCGGGTCATCCGCCGGATGTTTTGAGTTGTAAGCGGAGTAATACGCGACGACCCCGAGCACAATCAGGACCGCTGTGATTCCCAGCACATTCTTCATTGCCTCGAACCTCCTCCAACAAACAGGCCCGTCGAACGCGACCGTATTAGAAGAGTGTACGCCTTTTTTATGGTCGTTTAAGCCCTCATTGGACCGTAATATTGACCACATTAGCGTCGATTAAGGCCGCGCTAAGGATCACCTTCACGGTTCCCGCCCCCGCGAGTTGCGGGGGAATCAGCACGTTCACCTGGTCGAGTCCCGGAGTCGAACCCGCCGGACCGGCATATGCAACCGGCGCATTCAGACCCCCAATCGTGACGCTGACGTTATTACCCGCTCCGCGAATTCCAGTCCCGTAAAGAACCAGGTAAACCTGGCCTGAACTGAGGTTGATCGGCATCGTAACCGGTAAATCTGTTTGAACACCACTGGCGCTTACTTGGACAACATACGCCGCGGCAAGACCGGAGCTGTTTAGAATGTATAAGCTAGGAGCAATCGCCTGAATCAGGACCATCGCCGTTTGGCTCCCGATCGTTACCACCGCCGCTCCGATGCTTGCGCTATCGGGGATCTCGAAATTGACCTGCGAAGGCGAACTGTAGAGAATCGTGGCAGAGTGCGGTACGCCGGCCGAATCCTGCACCGAAACCGTTGATCCCAGACCACTTCCATATGCCGAAGTCAGCGATGCCGGAGCCGCCGGGCCAGCGATAGTCAGAGGCGCGGTTGTCGGTGGGGGGATCTGAACCAGCGCCGCCGTCAGGGGCGCAACGCCCAAAGACAACAAGCTCGAAAGCACCGTCGACGACCCGGGCGAAAAAGTCCCATCTGCTTGAATCGAGGCGCCTTGAATAGCCATACCGACGGTGGAATCCAACGCGGGACCGGTCATTTGGATCACCATCGCCCCTGGCACCGGTTGCGGAACCTGAAGAGTGACATTCAGCGTCTGAGCTTGATCTTTATTATTGATAATAATGCTCAAAGCGCCGTTAACAGCCTTGATCGCATAAGCCGTCGCGTTGATTCCGCCCGCGTTAATGGTAGTTTGCTGAAGCGTACCCTGTCCAGCCAAAGTGAACAGCAGCACCCCATAGAATTCCGGCCGCGCCTCGACGACAACTCCATCAGAATCAGCGATCGGCGTGTACCCGGTCGAGTTGCCGCCGCCATGCAAATTGATGCCCTGCGCACCGTTCGAGGCGCACGCGAACAAATGGTCAATTACCCACAAGGCCGAAGCGTAGGAATCGCTCACATTCGGAGCGCCACCGTTATAAAAGGAATTGGTTTCGGCGAAGCGGTACGGCACATCGATGGATTGGCTAACTGCAAGCATTTCTTTAGCTTGCGTTACTATGTTCGCATCCGGCGATACCAACAGATCCACCGTGCTGCTGGCGGATTGGCCGTTGCCGCGATAGTAATGGTCGCTCAGCAAAATCACGTTCCGGCCTTCGGCTTTGGCGAATGGCGCGACATATCCGGAGATGTTCGAAGCCGCCACTGGCCCCGTAAGCGGCACATTCGGCGAGAGTTGACGGATTGCCGTCGCAAACGATTGCCACAGCGTCAAATAGTCGGAAAAACCCCATGTGGAAGGAAAATAACCATTGGAATGATAAAGATCGACTTCGTTGCCAATCTCGATCCCGTAAAGCGACGAACCGAGAGATTGCACAGCATAAGCAATTTCCGCCGCCGCGAGCGCCGGGGTAGATTGCGCAAGATTAGTACCATAAAGGACTTGCCAGCCAGTAGCCCTGAGAAAACCGGCCAGCGCATCAATGTCCGAAGGTGCGACCTGTCCGGAGGTGCGGCCTTTGCCGTTGGGCGTCCAGGTGGTCTTATCGACGGAGTTGCCGCCGATACGCAGCAGGCTGGGTCCGATAAGCTTGAAAAGCCCAATAGCATCAGTGTTTTGCGGCGAAAAAAACGGATTCGCCATCTGGCTTTTTTCGTAGCTAAGCCCCGCAAATCCCGGACCGATGACGCCGGTGACCGCCGAAGAAACGGTAACGGTCGCCGCAGTTTGTCCGCGCAGGAGTGCTCCGGCGCTGAGATAGAGAAAATTGCGGCGGGAAAGAGCCATAACAATCTCAAAATAGCAACTTCAGGGCCGATAAGCGCAAGGTGAGATTTCCGCGCAAATACAGTTGGGCAGCGGCCGTTCTGGCGACGCTGATTGCGGTCCCAATCGCGTTGAAATTCCGCAGTCCTGATTTGCGCGGAAGAAGCTTCCGCGTAGGCTATGAATCGTCGCCACCAACGCAGTTTATCGCGGCGGATGGATCGCCTGCGGGAGCAACGATCGATATCGTGCGGGAAGCGGCGCGACGGCGCGGCATCAAGCTGATCTGGGTGCGCAGCTACAAAGGAGCAGAGGTTTCACTTGGCAGCGGCGAGGTGGATTTATGGCCGATTTTCAGCGATTTTCCGTGGCGCGCGTCGCGCTTTTTTGTGAGCCGTCCTTACGCCTACGTGCGGTATTGGCTGGTGGTCGACCAGAAGAGCCCGCTGACTGACGCCAGCCAAATGCGCGGCCACACTGTTGCGATCCGGTACCCGAGCACACAAGAGACGGTGCTGGGGTGGTTTCTCCCCGGTTCTCCGACCAAGCGGCTGCAGAGTGTCACCAAAATTTTTCACGCCGTTTGCAGCGGAGAAGCGGAGGCCGGCCTGGTGGCAGAACGGGTGGAACAGCCCATCCCGGTGGATCAAACCGGCCCGTGCAACGGGCGCACGTTTCGCTACTTGCCCGTTCCGAACGGTTACGGGAATGCCGGAGTAGCGGCGACGATCAAAAATCCAGACGCCCGGTGGGCCGCGATGGCGCTGCGCAACGAGATCAGCGAGATGGCGCGCGACGGCACGATGACGGGCACGTATTTCCTGTGGTTCCACCAATCGAACAACGATGCATTGATGATCGATCTGACGGAAGAGGCCAAGAGACGAAGCGTGCTGCTAAGTGCGGCAGTAGGAGCGCTGTTTTTGATTCTCGGGGTGGTTTATTGGCAATACCGCAGGACACGAGCGGCGTGGAAGCTGGCCGACGCGGCAACGGCTGCAAAGTCGGAATTCCTGGCGAAGATGAGCCATGAGATTCGCACTCCGATGAACGGGGTAATCGGCATGACGGGCCTGCTGCTGGACACGGAACTGGACGCGGAACAGAGGGAGTGCGCAGAGATTGTCCGGCGTTCCGGCGAATCGCTGCTGACGGTGATCAACGACATTCTGGACTTCTCGAAGCTGGAAGCGGGCAAGCTGCTGATCGAGTCGATGCCGTTTCATCTCCGAGACGTTATCGAAGACGTGAACGAGATCCTGGCGCCGGTAGTTGACGGGCGCGATCTGGATTTAGTTCTGGACTATCCGGCGAGTCTGCCCAAAAGGTTCATCGGCGCCGGCGGACGCTTGCGGCAAGTGGTGACGAACCTGGTTGGCAACGCCATCAAATTCACGGCAAGCGGCCAAGTGATGGTCACGGTGGCGTGCGAGACGCTGGGAGACGAAAGAGTCAACGTACGGGTCTCGGTGCAGGACACGGGGTTCGGCATCCCTGCAGCCAAGATCGGGTTGCTGTTTCAAGAGTTCAGCCAAGTGGACGGGTCCATCACTCGCAAACATGGAGGCACAGGACTGGGTCTTGCGATCTCAAAACAGCTGGTGGAGTTGATGGGAGGCTCGATTGGCGTCGAGAGCGTGTTGGGCGCGGGATCGACTTTCTGGTTTGAAGTGCCTCTGCTGTTGAATCGGGCGCCGGATCCGACAGACGGACTGCTGGAAGAATTGAGCGGATTGCGGGCACTGATTGTCGACGACAACGAAGCGACCCGGAGGGTTCTAGGGGAACAGATCTCGGCCTACGGAATACGCAGCACGGGAATCGAATCAGGCGCGGATGCGATTGCCGCGTTGCGCCAAGCTAGCGAGCAGGGGGATCCCTACCGATTCCTGATCCTCGATTATGGAATGCCGGTGATGAACGGGGCGGCGGTGACGGCGCTGGTGAGGTTGATTCCCGCAATCTGCGACACCCCTATCATCATGTTGACCCCGGCCAGTTCCCGCAACGGGCGCGCGGACAACGCGGCAAACGAAAGCGCGCAGGCGGACGCGTCCCTAATGAAGCCGGTGCGGCAATCTCAATTGATGCATGCGCTGGCGAGGGCCCGCACAAACAGGTTGGGTCTGGGCGGTGCAAACCCGATGGACGCACTGCCGGAGTCGCTACTGGATTCAAGGAAAAAACGGCCGGGTATGGAGCCGCGGTCTTCGAATGTTCTTTGCCGGGTGCTGGTGGCGGACGACAACACGGTGAACCAAAGGGTTGCGGTGCGGATGCTGGAGCGGCTCGGGATTCGCGCGGATGTTGCGGCCAACGGACTAGAGGCAGTGCGGATGGTGACCGAGCTTCCGTACGATGCGGTGCTGATGGACTGCCAGATGCCGGAGATGGACGGATATGCGGCGACAGCGGAAATCCGCCGCGCAGAACGATCCGGCGAGCACATTGCGATTATCGCGATGACGGCAGAAGCGCTGGCAGGCGCGCGGGAACGGTGCCTGGAAGCCGGGATGGACGACTACATTACGAAGCCGGTGAAGCTCGAAGATTTGTCGGGAGTGATCGGGAAGTGGGTGGTTCAGACTGATGCTGTGGAGAGCGTGCGGTGCTGAGGGGCGTCGAGGACGGCCTGCTTCGATGCTCCCGAACAACAAGCCGCCTGGGTAGGCGGCTGCCGCCAAAATTGGCCGCCCCACAAGACGAGGGCTGGTCGGGGCCTCCTAATGATCGAGGTTGGTGAGGTTCGCCGGGCGGATGGATATGATTCGCCAGGGAGTGGTTAAAGGAGTTGCGCCTTTGTACGGGCGGACCAGACGCGTCAGCGTGGTGGCTCTATCGATGCGCATCGGAGGATAGGTTTCCGATTTGGATTCGGTGATGGCCACTTCTTTGGGGTCGACCACGTGGAACTCGGTGGCTTCTTCCGCTATCAGAATCTCCATGAGCGGAGTCGATGGGGGGATCACATAGCGGAAGGCCGCTCCTTCATTGTAGGCGCGGACTTCGACGTCGATCAGACGCCCCAGTGAACCGTTTTGCATGTACTTCGCGATTAGCGAATTGTATGTGGGCGACGTGGAAGAGGTCGAGGACGTCAGGCCTACGTTTTCGCCGAGCAGAGGTTCCTGATCTTGAACGTCGAGGCCAAGGAACGATTCGTTCACCAAGGGCTTGCCCTTCAGAAATACTTCGTAAGCCAATCTGGAGAGACTGCTGGTTGGCTGGGTTGCAATGAAGAGACGGAATTCCAGTTGTCCGTTGGGGGACTTTACGCGGCGTTCGTCTTGCGCGAAGGCTAGAGATGCGAACAACGCGAACACAACAAGAGTTATGCGGACGGGGCGAAAAATGGTGACAGGCCGCTCTGTCCACGCGGCGCAGAAACGCTGGAGCGCCTTCGCGAATTGAGAACGCGCCTTGGGACAGAGTAGGCAGTCCCCATTTTTCGCGCTGTGTGACAATTTCTTTTACGCCCAACTGAAGCCGGACTTGGACAAAGGCAGTTGGCGGACTCGTTTTCCGGTAGCGGTGAAGATTGCGTTGGATACTGCCGGTAGAGCGGGCGGCAATGCGGGCTCGCCCAAACCGGTTGGCGGATTGGTTGATTTGAGGTAGTGAACCTCGATCACCGGAGGCGCTTGGACCAGGCGGACCATGCCGTGTTTATCGTAGTTGGTTTGGACTACGCGGCCTTTTTCGATCGTGATTTCCTGGTTCATCATCTCGCTGAGGCCGTCGATGATGCCGCCTTGGACGATGTTATCGGCGGCGCTGGGGTTGATGATGTGGCTGCCCACGTCGGCGGCGACCCAGATTTTGTTGATTTTCACTTTGTTCGCGGGGCTGACGGTAACTTCCGCGACCTCGGCAAAATAGCCTCGATGGCTGAAGTGGAACGCCACGCCCATGGCGGTGCCCTTGGGCAACGTCTTGCCCCAACCGGATTTTTCGGCGACCAGTTTGGTGACGCCCTTCATGCGCTCCGGGTCCATACCGGGCGCGCCACCGCCTCGGCCACCGGCTGCGGCCGGCTCTGCGGCGACGGGAATCGCAGAATCTAGAAGAGCCAGACGAAATTCGACGGGGTCCTTACCGGCCGCGTGGGCCAGCTCATCGATGAAGCTTTGAATTACAAACGCGAAGGCGTTGCTGCTGGGGGCGCGGAGGGCTCCGGTGCGGATGCCGAGGGGCATTACCGAGGTGTAGAGCGAATAGTTGGGAATGAAGCGCTGGGGGAACTCGGTTGGGCCCATGGCTCCAGAGGCGACGAAGCGCTCGCCTTCTCCGTAGCTGATGAAGTGATTGCGCCAGGCGATGATTTTTCCCGATGGGTCGAGGCCGGCTTTCAGGTATTGGAAGCCTCCGGGACGATAGTAGTCGTGAGTGAAATCGTCTTCACGCGACCAGAGAAGTTTTACTGGCATGCCGGATTGCTTGGAGATGAAAGCGGCCTCCACCATGTAATCGTTGTTCAGGCGACGACCGAATCCGCCTCCGCCGCGAACCATGTGGACGGTGATTTCGTCGTCCTTCAAGCCCAGCGTTTGCATGACCATTCTGCGGCCGTTGGCGGGGGTCTGGCTGTTGGTCCAGATTTCTACTTTGCCGTCCTTGAAATGAGCGGTGCAGTTCTGCGGTTCAAGTGGCGCGTGGGAGATGAAGGGATAAGAATAGGCGGCTTCAACCACCTTGGCTGCGTTTTTGAGTGTGCCTTCGGCATCGCCGTCCGTGCGGATCGGGCGCTGCGGAGGCTGTTTGCTCAGCTCCTCGGCTTTCTGCGCGTAGGCTACGCTGCTGTATTGGGCGCGAGGGCCTTCGTTCCAGGTGACTTTCAATTGTTTGCGCGCGGACTGCGCGTGCCACCAGGTATCGGCCAGGATCGCGATGCCGTTTTCCAGGCCGGGTTCGCCTGGAAGGACGACGTCGGTTACGTCGGGGCGATCGATGACGAAGGCGTCCTTGATACCGGGGAGTTTCTTGATTTCGTCAACATTCGACGTGACGACTTTTCCGCCGAAGACGCCGCACTTTTCGAAGACGGCGTAGACCATGCCGGGAACGGTGACGTCGATATTGAAGATCGGCTTGCCGGTAACGATGGCGGGTACGTCGACGCCGGGCTGGGAGACGCCGATGATTTTGTAGTCTTTCGGATCTTTGAATTTCAGGCTTGCCGGATTAGGCGCGGGGAGGGTCGCTACTTTCGCGGCTAATTCCCCATAGCCCAGCGATTGGCCGTTGTGCAGCACGCGTCCGGAGGCGGTGGTGCATTCCGCTTCGGGGACTTTCCAGGTGTCAGCGGCGGCGGTGATGAACATGGCTCGCGCGGCTGCGCCGACCTGGCGCATGGGGATCCAGTTGTTCGGCGTTCCGGTGCTGCCTCCGGCGTTTTGGAGGGCGTAGAGCTTGTCATTGAAATCGGTCTGCTCGATTTTTACGGACTTCCAATCGACATCGAGTTCCTCGGCAATCAGCATGGGGAGCATGGTCTTGATGCCTTGGCCGACTTCGGGATTTTTCGCCATGATGGTGATGGCACCATCGGGGGCGACCTTAATATAGACGTGAGGATCGGGCGGTGCGGCTGGGGCTCCCCTGCCTTGGGCTTTGGCTTCGGGTTCGGTTTGGAGGCCGATGAGGACTCCGCCGGCGGCTAACGCGGACACTTTGAGGAATGAGCGACGGCCGATCATGTTACACCTCCTCCAGAACGGCTGCGCCGGTTGATTTGTGAGGGGCTTTTGTTGCGGCCAGGTCCGCTGCTTTGTGGACGGCGGCGCGGATTCTTAAATAGGTTCCACAGCGGCAGAGGTTCCCGTTCATAGCGCCATCGATATCTTTATCGGTGGGCTTGGGGGTCTTCGCGATGAGCGCGGCGGCGGCCATGATTTGTCCGGCTTGGCAGTAGCCGCATTGGGGGACGTCGATTTCTTCCCAGGCGACTTGCACGGGGTGTTTGCCATCGGGCGAGAGGCCTTCGATGGTCATGACGGTTTGGTTGGCGGCGGTGGAGACCGGCGTAAGGCAGGAGCGTGTGGGCTTGCCGTTCAGATGCACGGTGCAGGCGCCGCATTGGCCGATGCCGCAGCCATATTTGGTGCCTTGGAGTTTAAGGATGTCGCGGAGGACCCACAAGAGTGGCATGTCTGCGGGGGCGTCCACGGTGGCCGGTTGGCCGTTCACGGTGAGTTTATATGCCATGCTTTTTGCTCCTGATAACGACCAGCTTAACAGCTTGTTCCTTCTCAGTTTATGGGCGCGTCTGCGCGTGTCGTGTGTGGTGGGCGTTGTCTGTTTTGCGCGACAGAAAATGGAAAGAGGGTAAATCGGGACCTGCCCTACTTGCCTACTTCGACAGCGAATACGTAGGTGGGGCCTTGGATATTGGAGCGGAAAATTACCCAGTTGCCATCCGGAGTGAAGGTTACGTTGGGTTCCAGTTTGTATTGGTGTTTAGCCATGTTGACCAATTTTTCGGAGTGGAGGACACCGGGTGTGATCAGGCCGGGCTGTTGGGGGCCGCGTTCGGGGCGGAACAGATAGATCCACTGGCCGTCCGGTGCGTGGGCTACCTGGCCGGGGTCGCCCCCATCGCCGCAGATGAGTTTGCCGTCGCGGGTGACGTTGAAGTGGATGGACCATTCGTTGCGCTGGAGGTGATACCGGGCGCGCTCGCCGGTGTCGACTTGATAGGCGGCTAGCCAGAAATCTTCGCCGCGTGGAGTTTGCAGATCGTACCAAATGGTTTTACCGTCGGCGGACCAGAATTCGTGGCCGAAGATTTCCATGCTCATGGTGCGAGTGTGGACCTTGGTGAGTTGCGAACCGTCGGTGCGGATGGTCCAGATGCGGTTGACTTTGTGCCAAGGGCCTTCGTGGCAGAACATCAGGAGCGTGGGATCGGTGGGAGAGAAGAGGAGATGGTTCAGCCAATCCGTGCTTCTGTGAATGGTCTTCACTTCGCCGGTCTGGGTGTTCATGACGAACATGCCCATGGGGATGCGGGCGGCTAAGCGCTCCTCCATCATTTGTCCTTTGTTGGGGGGCTGATCGAGGGGGTGGGATTGCTCGGATTGCGCGGATCGGACGGGCGAAGCATAAGCGTTGCCGGAGGGGCCTTGGGCTTCGGTGTACGTTCCGGCCAGCAGCGTTTCGTCGGCGTTTACGGTTACGACGGAGCCGCGTTCGGGGAGTTTCGCGATTTCGCGGGTTGCGCCGGTATCGATGGTGATGACGAAGACAGAGCTTTCCTTGGTGTAGAAGATGTTTCCGGTCTTGTGGCCGACCTCGACGATGCGCACGCGGCCTTCGACTACCGGCTTTACGGCGTGGGTTTCGAGGTTGAAGATCGAGATGCCGTCGGGAGTGGTGTAGACGAGCTTCTTGCCGTCGGGGGTGTAGCCGTTCTGATTGAAATAGAGGCTGGCGCTGCCGGGCTCGTCGGTTAGGCGGACTACGCGATGGCCGGTGTCGGGGTCGAGCCATTCTTTGGGCTGCGCCAGGAGAGTCGCGCATAGAGCGACGGGGATCAGGATGCGCATGTGGATCATGATCTGACTAGACGCGACGGAATGCAAGGACTGCGTTCAGGCCGCCGAAGGCGAAGGAGTTGGAGAGGGCCCACTCGATTTCGGCTGCGCGGGCGGTGTTGGGGATGACGTCGAGGTCGCAGACTGGGTCGGGGGCCAAGAAATTTGCTGTCGGGGGGATGATTTTGCGGGAGATCGCCAGGAGGGTCGCGGCGGCTTCCAAGGCCCCGGCTGCGCCCAGGGCGTGGCCGTGCATCGATTTGGTGGAGCTGATCATTGGTTGGTGTGTGCCGAAGACTGCGCGGATGGCTTCGGTTTCAGTGGGGTCATTGGCTAGAGTGCCTGTGCCGTGGGCGTTGATGTAGCCAATTGCTTCGGGTTTCGCGGAGGCGTCGTGCAGAGCCGCACACATGGCTCGGGCTGCGCCTTCGGCTAAAGGCTGCGTCAGGTGATGGGCGTCGCTGGACATGCCGAAGCCGGCGATTTCGCCGTAGATATTTGCGCCACGAGATTTTGCTTGGTCTAGAGGCTCGAGAATGAGCATGGCCGCGCCTTCGCCGAGGATCAGGCCTTTTCGGTCACGGGAAAAAGGTCGGCAGGTGTCTGGGGAGACTACTCGCATTCCCTCCCAGGCTTTCAGCATGCCTGGGGAGAACGGGGCTTCGCTGCCACCGGCGATGGCCAAGTCGGCTACGCCGTTGCGAATCATCCAGAACGCTTGGCCAATAGCGTGATTGGCGGAGGAGCAGGCGGTGGATACGGTGTAGACGGGTCCCGCTACGCCGTGTTCGAAGGAGATGCGGCTCGCGCCCGCGTTGGCCATGGCTTTGGGAATCGCGAAGGGCGAGAAGCGGGTCTGCTTGCGCTCATAGTAATCGCGGAAGGATTCGTCCTCGCTGGTCTGGCCTCCCGTGGAGGAACCGGTTACGATGGCGGTACGGTGGCGCAGTTCGGGTGTGAATTCGATACCGGCGTCGAGGATAGCTTCTCGCGCGGCTACGGCGGCGAATTGGGCGAAGCGGTCTAGGAGGACGACTTCTTTTTCATCGAAGTGATCGGCGATGCGATAACCGCGGGCTTCGGCGGCATTGGGGAAGCGGACGGTTCCGGGCTCGACCAATTCCATCGGGCGGATGCCACTTTCGCCCGCGGCGAGCGCTTTCCAAAACGATTCGCGATTCGGGCCGAGGGCGGAGATTACGCCGATGCCGGTGACGGCGACTCGCTTCAAGCGGCTCCTTGTTCGGGAGCTTTCTGCGCCAATAGCTGCGCGATTCCCTGTGCCATCTGGCGTACGGAACGAATCGCGCGCGCGTCGTCATCGGGGATATCGACGTTGAATTCGCTTTCGAGCGCGAAGATCAGATTGATGCCGTCGAGCGAATCGATCTTCAATTCTTCAAAGGTGCTATCGATGGAAACAGTTTCGAGGGGGATGCGCTGGGTTTTCGCGATGACCTTGATTACGCGGGCCTTTAGATCTTCCGACATCTCGACACTACTACTGGACGGCATCGTGTCGCCGGACGTTCCGGAAACCTTCGGAGTCGAATCATCACCCATCCATTCATCATAATCCGAGGGATGTTCGCAGGAACCGGTGCAAAAAGGTTGACGTCATATGAATATACTCATGTCAGCGATGACTGCCGCGATCACCTCCGAATTCTCTACAGCTTCATATACGTCGCATGTCAATCCGCAGTGGGCGAAGCTTCTCGATTTGCTCGAGATGAATGTGCAGTACGACCGCTGCGAAGGCATCGAGCTGCATGTCGAGGACGGACGCACGATTCTCGATTTTCTTTCCGGATACGGCGTGCATAATGCGGGGCACAATCATCCGCGGATCATCGCAGCCCTGCAAAAGGAACTGGAGCACAGAGGGCCGGCGATGCTGCAAAGCCATGTTCCGGATTCGGCGGGCGAGTTGGCGGCGCGTCTTTCGAAGCTAGCGGGCGGTGAGCTGAACAAGGTGTTTTTTTGCAGTTCCGGAAGTGAGGGCGTGGAGGCTGCGATCAAGTTTTCCCGCGCTCGAACCGGGCGGATCGGATTACTTTCGGCGCGCGGCGCGTTTCACGGACTCACTTGCGGCGCGATGTCGCTGATGTCGGATCCATTCTGGAGCAAGGGATTCGGGCCGATGCTTCCGGCTGCGGAGCAGGTGCCGTTCGGAGACGTTACTTCACTCGAAACGGCGCTGGCGACCAAGAAATTCGCGGCGTTTATCGTGGAGCCGGTGCAGGGCGAAGCGGGCGTGATCCTGCCGCCCGCCGGATATCTGGAGAAAGCTCAGGCCCTGTGCCGGCGCTATGGATCGCTACTGGTCGCCGATGAAGTGCAAACGGGGATGTTCCGGACAGGACGGTTTCTTGCCAGTCATTCTTTTAATATCGAGCCCGATATTGTGGTCCTCGCTAAAGCGCTGAGCGGGGGATTGGTTCCCGTGGGCGCGGTCGTGATGACGGACGCGGTTTATGACGCGGTTTATGGGTCGCTAAAGCGGTCGATTGTTCACACATCGACGTTCAGCGAGAATGGGCTGGCTATGCGTGCGGGGCTCGCTACGCTCGATGTGTTAGAGGAAGAAAAGCTCGGCGATCGCGCGGTCGAGATGGGCGAATATCTGCGGTCTTCGCTGCGCGCTTCGCTCGCGGATTGCGATGTGGTGAAAGAAGTCCGCGGGATCGGATTGATGAACGGGATCGAATTTCAGGCACCAGGAAGGCTCGATTTGCGGTTGTATTTCGAGACGTTCCAGAAGATCCATCCGGCTGCGTTCGGGCAGATGCTGGTCCGGCGAATGTTCCGCGAGGCGCACATCCTGACGCAGATCAGTGGAAATAACTTCGTTGCGCTCAAGGCGTCTCCGCCTCTGGTGGTTACGCAAGCACAGGTGGATCAATTTGTCGAGGGAGTGACGGCGGCTGCGGAGGGACTGGGGTCTTCGGGTTCGCTGTGGACCGAGGCCCTTGCATTGGCCCGCGGCGTGATCAATATATAGGTAGTGGTGCGACACCTGATTTTAGCTGTATTTCCGTTGTCTCTCATCGCCGCCGATCCGGCCGCCATCAATCTGGACGCGGGATACCGGTCGATGTACGATCTCGATTTTGGAGGAGCCCATCAGAAATTCGCGTCTTTTAAGCAAGCGAATCCGGAAGATCCGATGGGTCCGATATCGAATGCGGCGGCGTATCTTTTTTCGGAGCTGGAGCGATTGCATGTGTTGGATTCGGAGCTGTTCGTCGATGACGACAAGTTCAAGCTGCGGCAGCGCCTGACTCCGAGTCCGGAGACGAAGCGCGCGTTCGACGAGGAGCTTTCGAAGGGCCGCGAATCAGCGCGGCGCGTGCGCAGCAACACGCCTGACGATCAGAATGCGCTGCTGGCGGACGTGCTGGCGCATGGGCTGGAGGCGGATTATCTGTCGCTGATCGAGCATCGCGACCTGGCGGCGCTGGGCGTGGTAAAGGAGGGGCGCGCACTCGCGCTGCATCTTCTGAATACTCATCCGGATTGTTATGACGCGTATCTGGCGATCGGGGTTGAGAATTACCTGCTCAGTCTGAAGCCCGCGCCGGTGAGATGGATTCTCAGCTGGGGCGGGGCGCAAACCAGTAAACAGGAAGGAATCGCCAAGTTGCGGCTGACTGCTGAAAAAGGAAATCTTTTGCAACCTTACGCAAAGATGCTGCTGGCCGTCGCTGCGCTTCGCGACAACGATAAGGAGCACGCGGCGCAAATTCTGGAGGGGCTGGTTCGTGAATTTCCCCACAACCGGCTGTACGCGGCCGAACTGGCGCGAGTGAGGAGCGCAAAATAATAAGGGCCGACAGGGCGTCGACCGCGGACCAGGGGGTCCGCCCCACGAGAGGGCTAAAAATTTCTCACTACACTAGTGAAGGGCGGGTTTAAATGCGAATAGCCAGTGCGGCGACGGCTTTGCCGAAGCATCGCTACGATCAGCAAACGATTCTTCAGGCGCTGAAATTTCATTGGGCGGATAAACTGGATCAGCCTGACATGTTAGACCGGCTGCATTCGCGCACGGGCGTCGAGACGCGGTGGCTGGCACTGCCGATTGAGGCTTATCCGGAGCTTAAGAGCTGGGGCGAGGCGAACCAAATCTGGATCGATGCGGCTTGCGAGCTCGGCCAAAATGCGATTTGCCACGCACTAACCCGCGCGGGACTTTCGGTGCAAGATCCAGCCGCGTTTTTTTTCGTCTCGATCAGCGGTGTGGCGAGTCCTTCGATCGACGCCAAGCTGGTGAACCAGATGGGGCTGAACCGCAACATCAAGCGGGTTCCGATATTCGGGTTGGGATGCGTAGCGGGCGCGACGGGGATTGCAAGGGCTGCGGATTACGTACGGGCTTTCCCCGATCAAGCGGCGCTGCTGCTTTCGGTCGAATTGTGCTCGCTGACGATTCAACGCGACGATTTGTCGATCGCGAATCTGATTTCGTCCGGATTATTCGGAGACGGCGCCGCGGCGGTGATTGTGGTGGGCGATCAGCATCCGGCGGCGGGTCCGGAAATCCTTGGGACACGCTCTGTTTTTTATCCCGATTCCGAAGATGTCATGGGTTGGGATATCGGCGAGCGTGGTTTCCGCATCGTGTTGTCCAAAGAAGTTCCGAACATGGTGTATAAACACCTGGCGGGCGATATCGATCTATTTCTTGCGGATCACGGATTGAAGCGCGACGATATCGGCGCATGGGTGATGCACACGGGTGGTCCGGCGATTCTCACGGCTACGGAAAATGCGCTCGATCTGCCGGATGGGGCGCTCGATGCATCGTGGGATTGCCTGCGGCGCGTCGGCAATCTCTCTTCATCGTCGGTGTTGTTCGTGCTTGAGGAATTTCTGGAGCGTCGAAAACCGGAGCGGGGAACGTACGCGCTGCTGGCGGCGATGGGTCCTGGTTTCTGTTCGGAACTGGTTTTGCTGCGATGGTAAAAACCGATGTCGCCATTGCCGGAGGAGGACCCGCGGGTCTGGCGGCGGCGATTGCCGCGCGCAGGAAGGGACTGAGCGTCGCAGTCTTTGAGGGCGTTGCGCCGACCAAGGCGATCGATAAATGCTGCGGCGAAGGCTTGATGCCGGACGCGCTCGAGGCGCTGGGCGCGTTAGGGGTTAAGCTGCCGAAGTCCGCGCGGATGCCGGTATTGGGGGTCCGGTTCATCGAATGCGGCCATGCGGCCGAGGCCAGATTCAACGGTCCGATCGGCGCGGGAGTGCGGCGCACGACGCTTTCTTCCGTCCTCCTGGAACATGCACGGGACGCTGGGGCGGAGATATTTTTCGGGCAGCCGGTCCGCGGGCTTGCGCGCGGCGGAATATTAGCGGGCGATGAAGAGGTGCAGTGCCGCTGGATCGTGGGCGCGGATGGGTCGCAATCGGGGATGCGGAGGATTGCGAGGCTCGAGTCACGTTTTTCATGCCCGCGCCGTTTCGGTTTGCGGCGCCATTTTCGAACGGAGCCATGGTCAGACCTGGTGGAAGCGTACTGGGCGCATGGCGTACAGGCTTTCGTGACGCCGGTGGCTGAAAACGAAGTCGGCGTGGCGGTCTTATCGAGCAACCCTCGTCTTCGTTATCAGGCTGCGCTCGAGTTGTTCCCCGAGCTGCTGATGCGTCTCGAAGGGGCGGCGGCCGTATCGAATGTTCGAGGCGCGGTAACTGCGTCCCGGCGGCTGGACCAGGTGGCAACGCGTGACCTCGCCCTTCTTGGTGACGCTTCCGGTTCGGTCGATTCCGTCACGGGGCTGGGACTGTGTATGTCGTTTCAACAAGCGGTGGCATTGGGCGAAGCGCTCGCTAAAGAAGATCTCGCGTTGTACGAGACCCAGCACCATCGGCTGGCGAAGCGTCCGCGCGTGATGGAATCCGTGATGCTGGCGATGGACCAGCGCGATAAACTCAGGCGGCGCGCGATTCGCACGCTGGAAGCGGAGCCGGCCCATTTTTCGAGCCTGCTCTCAGTGCATACGGGGACTTCGTCGGCGCTCTCCTTTGCACTGCGGGCTCCTCTGGCTCTCGGCTGGCGGTTTCTTATGGTATGAAGTTTTGTTTGTTCGCGATGCTCGCCTGGGCGGCGCAGGCGCAAGCGGTTTTCAAACTCGACGCAACGCAGAGTAAGGCGGGATTCACGTTACCCGATGTGCTTCACACAGTTCACGGGTCGTTCAAGCTCAAACGCGGATCGATTCAATTCGATCCATCGAGTGGCGAGGCGACCGGAGAAATTATTGTCGACGCTACGAGCGGCGATAGCGGGAACGGGGCTCGCGATAAACGGATGCATCAGAACATTCTGGAGAGTTCAAAGTTTCCGGAAATCGCATTTGTGCCGTCGCGCGTGCGCGGCATGGTGAATGCGAATGGAGAGTCCAAGGTGGAGATCGACGGGACGTTTACAGTTCATGGAGCGAGTCATCCGTTGACGGCTGCGGCCGTGATCACGGTGGCCGGGGATCGAATGCAGGCTAAGGTACACTTCGTTGTTCCTTATGTTGCGTGGGGGATGAAGAATCCGAGCACCTTTTTTCTGCGGTGCGCGGAGTCAGTGGACATCGACCTGGATGCTTCCGGGCGCGTGGTTTGGTCCGATTAACAGAGGGACAGGTCGGGGACCTGTCCTACTTCTGAAAGGATCGTTTTGCCGTTTGGGCTTCTTTTTCGAGGCCGGGCAGGCCTAGGCGCAGCATAGTGGATGCAGCGGCGTCCATCATCACTGCGGCTTCTGCTCGTTGTCCTGAATGCGCCAGACAGTCGGCTTTTGCAATCTGAAATTCCAGAGGCACCCAGACAGGCAAGTCTTTGGCGTCAGGCGGTGAGGTTTGGGTCAGGGCTTCGGAGGCCTGTTGGATCTTTCCTTGCGCCACCAGGGCCCGTGCGAGAATCGAGGCGGCTATGATTCGATCGCCTTCGCGGCCGGACCTGGTGAATTCGCCGAGGGCGGCTCGCGCGCCGGTTTCCGCCTCGTCAAAACGATCTCTGGCCAAACTGACGCGCGCGAAGGCCATCTTAATCTCCGGATCCGCAAAACCGCCGGGGAAGCGGCGGGCAAAACCTTGTGCTTCTTCGTAGTTCCTACTTGCAGCCTCGATGTTTCCCTGTTCGACGAAAGTATCGCCAAGCGCGAGGAAGACCATACAGAGTTCGTAAGGCTCGTTCACTTCGCGGAGGATGGAAATCGCTTCGTTGTATTTCGCCTGCGCTGCAGAGAAGTTCCCTTTCAAAGCCAGGGCGTGGGCCGATGCGTCGAGGCTGGAGGCGATTCCTTCCTTCTCGCTCGCGGCGGTGGCAATTTCGAGGGCGTCCGCGATCAAAGGCTGAGCGTCGGAAATGCGACCCTGGCTTATGAGCACCGCGCCCAGGTCCAGCTCTATTGGAGAGCGCTTCATGGAACCCATTTCCGAGGCCGTCGCAAGTGCCGAACGGTATTCCCTCTCCGCCGTACGCAAGTCGCCTTGCATTTTCGCGGTATATCCCAATCCATTCAGGGCGTTCAGCCGTTCAAGAGAATTCCCGATTTCATCCGCTGTTTCGAGCACTCCCTGGTACAGGCGGCGCGCGGTCGAGAGATCGCCCGAGACCGCCGTGTAATTCGCTTCGATGCGAAGGGCCGCGGCGACGCAGGCGCGGTCTCCGAGTTCCGTGCAGATTCGACGGGCTTCGGTTCGAACCTCGGAAAATCCGGGAACAGCCAGGGTCTGCATGGCGCCTGATTCGAGCAGGCGGGCTCGCGCGTACTGGAGTCTCGCCCCTTTTTTCAAGGCCTTTTCGGCAGCGATGTGTGCTGCTTTTCGCGTTCGATCAAAATCGCTCATTGCGCCGGCCGCCTGCGCTTCGGCGAGGTCGATCCGTGGATCTTCTCCAAGCGGCGCAGGCAGTTTTCGTAATGCAGAGACGGTATGCATCGCGTTTTGGGCTTCTCCGCCACGGCTTTGAACCGAGGCCAGAAGGAGGCCGCTCTCCAGATCGTCGGGAAGTAACGTGAAGACTGCCTGATAGATTTGAATCGCACGTGGCCAGTCATGCGCGGTGGTCCGATAGCGGCCCTCGATTTCGAGTTGCTCCAGGCGGCCCAGGTCCGAGGCCGCATCGAATGCGAGTTTTGCTTCCTGCTGGGCCTTCGCATCTTGTCCGAGCATCGACCAGGCGGCGGCGAGGGCAGAATGGGCCAACGGACTTGAAGGCGCGTCAGAGACGGCCTTCTCAAGGTAGGCACGCGCTCCCAAGGCGTCAGATTGGCGAATCCGCTCCATGCCACGGGCGTAAGATTCGGTCGCGGCAGCCTCCATGGGGGGATAGCGCCCGTCGTCCTCTAACGAGCGAACTCGCGGAGCCAAACGGGCCCGGATAGGCGCCGCGCAACGTTCAATCAAATCCGGCAAGTTTGCTTGGGCGCCAGTGTCGACGACGTTCGCCACTTGTTTGCCGGAGCGAGCGTCGACCAACTGCACTTCAAGGCGCACCTGCTGGTTTTGGCGCGAATAGGAACCAGTTACAACGTAGTCGGTTCCCAGGTTTCTTTGGATGCGCTCGAAATCGAGGGCTGAATAACGGTGGCTCTGATCGAGCTGGAGATCGACTCGCATCTGCGCGACGTTGTCGGGCGGCACGATACGCAATTGGCGGCCAGAGCGCAAATTCACGTTCATGGCTTCCGCCAGAGCGGTGGCGACCCAGGAGTTTTCCGGCCCGGAATCGAGATCGCGAAAGCCGAGCACGGCTATCGATGGACGGACGGCAGAAGCTGCGCCGCTCCTGTGGGGCATGAATCGGGTCGCGATCAGGATGCTGGCAATTAAAATGATGGCAACGGCGGCTGCTGGGACCAGGAATGACGGGAACCGGGGCTTCGGCGTGCTGGCGATGGGAGGGGGTAATTCGAAGCCCGGGCGCAATCGAAAATCGGGGACATAGGCGCCCTTGGGAAGATCGATGATGACCGGATTCGCCAGTCCTTCGTGCTGATAATATTCCGAGAGCTTCAGGCGCAGCCGGCGAGCCTCGAGGCGCACGATCGGATCAATGCGGGGATCGTAAGATGGAGGACGCTCAAAGACGGTGACGCCCAGAGCGTACTCTTTGAGCTCCCCGCTGCGGCCGTCGAGCGTCAGGGTAGTCACATGTCTCAGCAAGAGGACACATCGGGCTGCTTTGCGGAAACAGGCGGACGCGGCAATCCGCTCAAGCTCCTGGGCAACGACGGTGGGAGAAAGCGCGCCTTCCCGGCGTTGCGCCTCAGACACGTTCGGCAATCACAACCTCGCGATACCTTGTGATTATCCGTGATTTCCCACCGCAGGGTCAAATCTAAAATATATGAAGAATCAGTGAGTTAACATGCGTAGGCTACCGTATTCTTCTTGGATTGAGTACTGAGAGAGGGGCAAGATTCATGAGACGCGACTTTGAAAGGAAGACTCATGTTTCTTAAGACTGTTTTGGGACTATTGCTTTGTTCCTCGATTCAGGCATGGGCGACGAATGCCTATGCGACCACAGGCACGGAGTTCGGAACGACGAATCTGAGCACGGGGGCTTTCACTTTACTGGGTAGCACGGAGTTGGGCAGTACACCGGAGTCTCTGAGCGCGGGGCTGGGAGAAATCGGCGGGCTCCTCTATGGAGCCCAAGCCGGCACCGCTACGTTATACGAGATTAATGAAACTAACGGAGCTTTGACTACTATTGGAACGAATGTCACGACGGAATATCACGACTTGGGGTCGACCCTGACGGCGATGTATACCATTGATGCCGCCGCCAACCTTTATTCCGTCAATCCTTCTAACGGAGCGTTGACGCTGATTGGATCGACTGGGCTGGCTGAGCCCGGAACTGCGTCGTTATCCACAAATTCGAGCACCCTGTACTTCACCGAGTTCAACGGCGGAGCGTATCAGTTATACACGATCAACACGAGTACGGGCGCGGCGACCCTAGTGGGGACCACGTCGACACCGATCGGAGCGCTTATGTGGGATGGCGCATCGGTTTTGTATGGGGTGCAGGATTCTCCAGATCCCGTTGCTGTCGATACGATCAACACTGCGAATGGCGCGGTTACGCTGGGTCCGGCGGTGACCGGCGCTGCGGGGGATATCAATGGGCTTGCCCCCATCCCATCATCTTCGGGTGTACCGGAACCGGCTTCGTGGTGCTTGCTGGGGGCGGGTTTGTTGGTGATCGGGAGATGGCGGAGATTGCAGACGCGCTGAAACCGCTTCCTGTGGTCGCGGCGGCAGTTACCTCGGGACGAGGAAGAAACGGTCGATGGCTACCCGGGCGCTTCTGATTGACCGGAAGCCGCTGCGGTGGAAGCGGATGGTTAGTTCGTCAAATTGCTGGATGGCCGGAGCCGGTGGAATTTTGAAGCTTAAAGTTTCCGCTGACGGAGGCTTTGAGGTGATGGGGATCCGGCCTAACGATTGGGAGGCGCGACCGGGTAGCGCAGTGTTGACGAGGATCAGTTCCAAGGCTAACGATCCGACGAAGACATCGGTGGAATCGGGGACATCGGCGTTGCGGACAGCGATATCGATGCGGCTACATACGCCGAGGTCGATCAGGCGGCCGAGGTTTTGGTGGGCTTCCATTCTTAGACCGCTGTTGTCGGCGGAATGGAAGGACACGTTATCGGGACTGCCTTTCACGCGATAGGCATCCTCGTCTGGAGCTTTGTCTGGTGACTGAAAGAACCAATAAACGCCGTAGAAGGGGATGCCGATGGGGTCTTTGTGGAGCACGAAGGGGTCGTGGCTCATCAGTGCGAGGGGGACGACGAGGATGGTGTGTTGCGCTTCTTCCGGTGTTAAGATCACGCCTCGGTATTTGCCTCCACGGGTGAGACCTCGGGATGGTGTGTTGGATTTGTTGCCGGCGGACGGGGTGCTTTCGTTCGAGTTGCCGCCTCCGGGGAGGTAGTGGGTTAGGGCGATGATCGCGAACAGCGCGGCGATCATGATGGTCAGGCGTGGTTTGAAGGGGCCGCGCAGGGTTCGCTCCTGGCGAATTCGCCACAGAATGGGTGCGGTGGCTAGCCCGAGCGCCAGGGCGGAGACGATCGATTCGCGGCCGAGTGCGGAGGCGGCTCCGATTTGCAGGAGGACGGCGGCGCAGAAGGCTCCGGTGAATTTTTTCCACTGGGCTTTCGGGGTTACGTTGGCGGGGAGGATGGTCCAGACCAGGAATGCGGCTACTATCGGCGCCCAGATTGAGGGCTGTCGAAGGAAGATGATTAGTGGTCCGAGGCAGGCTGCGGTTGCGGAGGTGCGGGCGATGGTCGGTCCGGGAGTGGGTTTGGGGAGGGCAACGTAGGTCAGAAGCATCGTGACGGCACAGACTGCGGAGGTCAGGATCACAATGAATGCGGATGTGGCTAGCAGGCGGGGCCAGGTTAGAGCGTGTGGGGCGGTTGCGAGAATCGCGACGAAGGCAGAGGCCAGAAGTCCGAGGGTTTGCGGGAGCCAGTTGTTGAGTCGGCGCATTCGTCGGTGGGCAGGTCGGGGACCTGCCCTACTTAGACACCGGGCGCGGGTTATTGTGCCGGTTGCTCCAGTGGAATCGCTTGGGCGCAGACACGAGTGTCAGCTTGGGATCATTTCGCCAGGGTTTTTACGAGCTCGTAGAGGAATTGCTGGCCTTCGTAGAATGCCTGGACGCCCATGCGTTCGTCGCGGCCATGGAAGCGGATGTCGTCGCGGTCCATGAAGAAGCCTTGGATTCCGTACGTCGGGATGCCGGCTAGGCGGAGGGATCTCCCGTCCGTTGCGCCCATCACCATGATCGGAATCGAGGGGACGCCGGGCCACATGGTATCGGTGATGCGGCCGACGGCCTTCATGATGTCGGGTCGCATCGGGGAGGCAGGTCCTTTAGGGACATCGCCGACAACGCTGACTTTTACTTCAGGGTCGGCCACTACTTTTTCGAGAGTGGACTTCACGTAATCGACGGAATCCTCCGGGAGGACGCGGCAGTTTACTCCGGCGGCGGCCAGTTGCGGGAGAGCGTTGCGAGCGTGTCCGCCTTCGAGCTGCGTGGCGACGCAGGTGGTGCGAAGGGTCGCGTTCCAGGCAGGAGACACGTTGGCCACCCGCTGCATCGCTCGCTGGTCGCCTTCGGCGGCGTTCGCGAGGTCGGTTTTGACGGGCTCTTTGTTGAGGGTCGCCATTTGCTTGAAGTAGGCTGCGGTAACTTCGTTGATCTTAAGAGGGAATCCGAATTTCGCCAGGCGGTCGAGCGCGGCTGCAAGATGATAGATCGCGTTGTCGGGGACGGGCATAGAGCTATGCCCGCCTTTATTGCGGACCTCGAAGCGGATCTCGACGACGTATTTTTCGCTGACCTGGATGTCGTTGGCGATTTTCTTACCGCCGGCTTCTTCGCCCCAGCCCCCTTCGTTGATGCAGAATTCGGCGTCGATCAGATCGCGGTGGGTTTTGATCAGCCAATCGACGCCGTTGTAGGGTCCGCCGCCTTCTTCATCGGCGGTCAGGGCGACGATGATGTCGCGGTCGGGCTTGAAGCCTTCCTTTTTATAGCGGATCAGATTCGCGATCCACACCGAGGCTTGCGCTTTGTCGTCACCGGTGCCTCGGCCGTAGAAGAAGCCATCCTTTTCAATGAACTGAAACGGGTCCATGGACCAGTCTTCGCGCTTCGCCTCGACTACATCGGTATGGGCCAAGAGGAGAATCGGCTTGCGGGCGCCGGTACCGTGGTAGCGGACGACCAGATTCGCTTTTTTGGGGGAAGCTCCGCCGAGGAAGACGTCGGATTCCGGGAACCCGGCTGATTTGAGGTATCGCGCGGCGGCTTCGGCCACGGGGGTGGTGGAGCCTGTCGAGAATCCGGATTGAATTTCCACGAACTCCTTATAGATGGATCGGGCTAACTGGCGGTCCGGTTCGGGAGGGCTGGTCTGGGCGGCGAGGAAAGCGGCGCAGAGGAAGAGGCAGAGTCGGGGCATGTGACATTATTTCACGTTCTGGAGAAGACCCGTCGGCACGCCTGGAGGCGCACGCCACAAGCTGCTTCAGAAGGGCCAGTCCTCGCGGCTGGTCATTTCAAAGGCGTTGAGCCCGTTCAGGCTGAAGGCATCCGCTTCGGGCGGCGCAGGCGATCTATCTACTTCGGATATCCTGGGTGCGCTTTTACTTCGGCGATCTGGGCAGCGTGGCGCTGGCTGTGGAGGGAAATCATCAGGAGCCATTGGCAAGCGTCGAGGTCCTTAAAGACAGGGTGAGGGGCGACGCGGTCGTGCATCAGATCCTGCGTCTCACTAACATATTTGAGTAATGCGGCGCGGCGCTCCTCAAAAAGGTCTGTGAATTGTCCCGGGGTCGCGCAATGCGTGGTGTTTTCGATCCCCGCGGGAACTTTGATACGCTCATGGCGCGAGGGGACGGCTTCGAGGATCCAGGGGGTCTTTTTCTGAACTTGTGCGGCCCGCTCCGGGTCAGGTGGAGTAGCCTGCATATGCTTAGAGACCATCGAAAATATCCGCCGCTCGATGGTGGCGATATGTTCGGCACAATCCTGGATTGACCAGGTTTCTTCGTCCGGACGAAAAATCCACTGATCGGCGCGGAGATTTGCGATTTCGCTCAGCAGAAGGTTGCGGGTCCGGGTGAGATGCCCGGCCAGGAGCGCGCGATCTTCGGGCGTGAGTTGCGGCATAACGCTACTTATCTTAGTACTGTTTCCTGCCTTCCGGCTAAACGTTTCCTAAGGTAAGTCCGATAGATACCTGAACAGGTACGCACACGTGTCCAAACAGGCCAGAGTAATCGCGGCGACCGAGGGTATTGTGTTGCGTCCGGAGATGCATCTGCCCCGGTGGGAGAGCGTCCTCGAGGATGCGGCCCAGGCTCCTACGATCCTGATTGTCGACGATATCGAGTTGAATCGAAGGCTGTTAAAGGCCATGCTGAAGACGGCGGCGTACCGGATTCTGGAGGCGGCGCGGCCCTCGGCGGCCATCGCCATTTTGGAACGGGAGAAAGTGGACTTGGTAGTGGTCGACTTGGTGATGCCGGAAATGAGCGGTCCGGAGTTTTGCCATTTGCTCAAGAGCGAGCGGCGGACGCAGCTTATTCCGATCCTTATGACCACGAGTGTGCAGGGCACTGAAAATGAGGTAACGGGCATCGAATCGGGTGCGGACGAATTCCTGATCAAGCCGCTTCAGCCGGCCGTGGCACGAACGCGTATTCGGGCGATGCTGCGAAATAAGGCGCTGACGGATTCTCTCGAAGAAGCGGAAACGATTCTGTTCGCACTGGCGCAGGCTGTGGAGCGCCGCGATAAGTACACGGGGATGCACTGCGAGCGTCTGACCACGTATAGCTTGGCTCTTGGGCAAGCGCTAGGTTTGCCGCGTCAGGAACAGTTAGCGCTATACCGCGGAAGCTACCTGCACGATATCGGGAAGATCGGGATTCCGGACGGGATTTTATTTAAACGCGGATTGTTGACTGACGAAGAATGGCAGACCATGCGGTTGCATACGATTCGTGGCGAGGAAATTTGTAAACCGATGAAAACATTGGCTCCGGTGTTGCCGATTATCCGCAGCCATCACGAGCGATGGGACGGGTCGGGCTATCCGGACGGGTTGAGCGGCGAGGATATTCCGCTTTTGGCGCGGATTCTGCAAGTGGCAGATATCTATGACGCTCTGACCACGGCCCGACCATATAAGCCGGCGTTTTCTCATCAGCATGCCATCGAGATTATGGTCGAAGAGGCGCGCCGCGGGTGGAGGGACCCGGAGCTGGTTCCATTGTTTGCAGAGGTTTCGCAGCACCACGTTTCACAAAACGGCAACCCTGACGCGACCCCTTGGCCGGGCAATACGTCCATGCAGCAGTCGCTCGACAATATGCGGCGCGAACTGTCAAAATAACTTGTACGCGCTTCGGTGGCCGCGTCGTCTTACCAACAGTCGGGTTTGTGTGTTTAGCATGACAAGCGGGCGTGTCCTCCTTCTGTCCCTAACAGCCTGCTTGGGGTCTGCCTGGGCGCAAGCTGATGAAACAGAAGCTGCAAAGAAGCCCGAGTCCACAAGAGAAGAGACTCATATTTTAGGCATCGTGCCGGATTATGACACGGTGAGGAATTCAAGCGGCGTCATCCTGCCGATCAGCACACGCACCAAGTTCTGGCTGGCGACCGAGGACGTGTTCGATCCTTTTTCGTTTTTGATCACCGGTTTTTACGCGGGTGGTTCTCAACTGACCAATCAATACCGTGAGTTCGGCCAAGGCGTGGCTGGCTATGCCAAACGGTATGCGGGAGCGTTCGCGGATAATGCAGTCGGAAATTATATGACAGAGGCCGTATTTCCAGCGCTGTTGCGTCAGGACCCTCGCTATTTCCGCATGGGACCGGAGTATGGGTTCTGGAAGAGAGTGGGATACTCGGCGAGCAGGGTGATTGTCACGCGCGGCGATTCCGGGAAACGGCAGTTTAATTTCTCTGAGATCGTGGGCAATGGCGTTGCCGCAGGAATTTCTGCCGCTTACTATCCACCTTCGAGCCGGCATCCAGAAGAGGTGTGCGAGAAGTGGGCTTTGAACGTGGGGAGCGATGCGGGCTTCAACATCCTCAAAGAATTCTGGCCCGATATGCGCCACAAGTTCTTTGGGAAATAACGGCGCGCTATAATCGCAGATGTAGGCGATGCAGGAACTGATCAAAAAGCTCAAAGAAGAAATCGCGGCGCTCGAGGTCGAGTTCCGGGTCGAGCTTCCACGTGAAATCCTCAAGGCACGGGCCCATGGCGACCTGAAGGAGAACGCCGAATATCACGCGGCCAAGGAACGGCAGGGCATCGTAAATGCCCGCCTTAACCAGCTGAACGGACGGTTGCGCGAAATTTCGATGATCGACATGACGAAGCTCCCGCGCGATAAAGTGGGCCTTTGCTCAGAAGTGATCGTTCTGGACGTGGACAAAGATATCAAGGTAAAGTACACTTTGGTCACCAGCGAGGAAGTGGACGTGGCCAAGGGGTTGATCTCGACCAGTTCTCCGATCGGGCGCAGTCTGCTGGGCAAGCAGGTTGGCGACGAGGTTCGTATCCAGATTCCTGGCGGTCTACGGGTGATGGAGATCGTGGAGTTGAAAACGATTCATGATTTGGCGCCGGGCGATCTAGCCAAGGAATAACACTTGGAGCAGAAGTTAACGTTTACGCGCGCAATTGGGCTGGCCTGCAATAAGGTCATCCTGCTGATTGTGCGCATGCTCGCACTTTCTAAAATCCATCCCAACGTTCTAACCTTTCTCGGCCTATTGATCAACGTGGGTGCGGCGTGGTTGTTGGCCGTGGGTCAATTCCGCTGGGCCGGAGCGGTGATTATCGGAGCGGGGCTGTTCGATATGGTGGACGGCCGGGTGGCTCGCGAAACGAATCGCGTGACGCGTTTCGGCGGATTTTTTGACTCGGTGCTGGACCGGTACTCGGATTTAGGATTATTGATCGGCTTGCTAGTCTGGTACGGATCGATCGGCCGATTTTCGTACGTGGTACTGACGGCGGTCGCGATGATCGCCTGCGTCATGGTGAGCTATGTCCGGGCGCGCGCTGAGAACTCAATTCCGATGTGCAAAGTCGGATTCATGGAGCGGCCGGAACGCGTCGTGCTGGTCATTATCGGCGCACTGTTCGACCGCATGGCTCCGGTGTTATGGGTCATCGCCGTGTTGGGCAACCTGACGGTGATCCATCGCATGATCTTCACCTGGCAGGAGGCTGAGCGGTTGGAAGATGCACAGCTTCGCGCAGGTAAGAGCCGGAGTCGCGATAAGGCCGACGATAAAGTAGAGAAACCTTAAAGCCCCGTTTTGCAGGTTTCGTGATATTTCTCAAAGCGGTCCTGGCGCTTGATCCGCGGGAGCGCTCGCCGCCGGCGATATGTATCTTCGCGAGATTCAGCGGCAAAGCAGGAGGATGACGCGGCGATGGTTTCGCATCATACCCGGCGGATCGCCGCGCTGACCGGCCTCGACCCTACCGGAATTACGGTGAGCAACGGAGCCGCTCTCTCTTTATAACGATTCGGCGCAATCAGATCGACATAGAGAACAGCCACGTCGCCCGATTTGCGGTTCAGAACCAGGGCGTATTGATCGTCCGGGGTGACCGCGATAAAACCGGGATCGTTGCCCACGGGCAGAACAGCGATGACTCTCTGGGAGGCGATCTTGAGGACACTGACATCGCCCGATTGCGGGCTGGCCACAAACAGGAACTCGCTTGAAGCCGCCATTGCGCCTGGAGCATGTCCGGCGAGTACCGTCTTGTCGACATCCGGCGTGTGATAAGGGTAGACGATCACGACGCCGTCCACACCTTCGCCGGTCACGAACAGTTGGCCTCCGTCGGTATTTCCCGGTTCGGTGCTCAGATTGAAGCACAGATTGTCGGGACGGACGGCGAGCGGCAGGTGCGCGATCAGCCTGGAGGAGCCGACGTCATAGAGGGACAGCATCCGTTCACTCCGATTGGCGGCAATCAATCTCTTGCTATCGGAAATGAACCGGACAGCGCCGATATCGGCGGGTGACCCCAGGGGAGCACCAACGTTTTGCGCCCCTAGATCGACCAACCGCACCGATTCTCCGGCGCTCACCGCCGCCGTCTTTCCATCCGGCGAAACGTCAAATTCGTGCGGATCTTCGGAAAGAGGCAAGTTCCAGTCAACCGCGAACCGATCGAGCGCTACGCGCACCAACGTTTTCGGCTCGGTTGCCAATACGTAAATAGCGCGTTCGTCTGGTGAAACATGCATCGCGATCGCATGCGAAGCGACGGCAAGTTTACGCGCGAAAGTCAATCGGTCGGCTCGAATCTCGTGAATCGTGCCGTTTTGTGGCGTCAGGGCGTAGACAAATGGCCGCGTGCTCAACGCCAGTACTTCTGAGGGTGCACCATCGAGAGGGATGTGACGGACAACCGCCAGAGCCTGCAAATCCACGGCAGCCACGGCTTGCCCTTCCTCATTCGCGATGAACGCATACCCGGGGAAGAGCGCGCGGCGCCGGGCGGTGCATCCATTATTTAAAACTGCGCCAAACGGCAGCGCAAAAACAGCGCGACGTGTCACCGTACGACAGCTCACAAGATTAGTGTAGTCTACTGAAAATAAAACAAAATCTTGCCGCCGCGTTGCGGCTGTGCTACTGTTCAAGTTGGGCGCTTAGGACCCCACCCTCAGCCTTACCCAAGTAGAACAATTCATATGAATCTGCGGTCGTTGTTCAGTCTTTTTTCGTCCGACCTCGCCATCGATCTCGGTACGGCCAACACTCTGGTTTTTGCCAAGGGCAAGGGGATTGTGGTGAACGAGCCTTCCATCGTCGCCATCAACAAAACAACGGGGGAAGTGGAGGCGGTAGGGCGCGAGGCAAAGGAAATGCTGGGACGCACGCCGGGCAACATCGTTGCGATTCGGCCTATGAAGGATGGCGTGATCGCCGACTTCAAGGTCACTGAGCGCATGCTGAATTATTTTATTCAGAAGGCGCACGGGCGCAAGATGCTGGTGCATCCGCGCATTATTATCGGTGTTCCCAGCGAGATCACACAGGTGGAAAAGCGCGCAGTCATCGATTCGGCCTACCACGCCAAGGCGAGCGAAGTTTACCTGGTGGAACAGGCCATGGTGGCGGCCATCGGCGCGGGCTTGCCGATCACGGAGCCTTCGGGCAACATGGTGGTTGATATCGGCGGAGGCACTAGCGATGTCGCGGTGATTTCGCTCTCCGGTATTGTGTATTCGCGCTCCGTGCGCGTGGCCGGCAACGAGATGGATGACGCCATCATGCAGTACATGAAACGCAAGTACAACCTGCTGATCGGCGAAACCACGGCGGAGAAGGTAAAGATTTCGATTGGCTCGGCATTCGTGCTCGATAAGCCGCTCACGATGGAGATCAAGGGCCGTAACCTGATTGAAGGCGTGCCGAGGACGATCACGGTAGACGACAGCGAAATTCGCGAGGCGCTTTCGGAATGTGTTGCGATGATTATGAATGCAATTCGAGTAGCGCTCGAACGGACGCCGCCCGAGCTGTCGGCCGACATCAGCGACCGGGGGATCGTGCTAACCGGGGGAGGGGCGCTCCTCAAGAATCTGGACAAGCGCATCCGCCAGGAGACTGGACTGCCGGTTTCGATCGCCGAAGATCCCCTGGCGTCGGTGGTGTTGGGAACGGGAAAGATGTTAACCGAGTTCAAGCTGCTGCGGAGAATCGCTATCGAATAGAATCAGCGGGGCGTTCCTATGGAGTTTTTTCTCAATCGTTACCGCAACCTTTCGATCCTTGTGGCGGCGATTCTCGCGCAGTTGGTCCTGCTGGCCTACCAGGTGAAAACCAACGGAGATGTCCGGCTGATTCGGGTGTGGGCGGTCGGCGCGGTTACTCCTCTGGCCCGCTGGATCGAAACGGGGCGTAGCGGCGTATCTCACTTTTTCAGCGATTACTTCGTGCTACTGGAGGTGCGCGAGGATAACAAGCGCATGAAAGCGGAGCTCGACCGCATCAAGATCGACAACCAGTATCTGCGGGCCGAGCTCTCCACCGCGGACCGCGCCCAATCGCTGGCGATATTTCAAAAACAGTCGCCTTCGAAGACTGTGGCAGCGCACATCATCGGAAACACCACGGGCGCGGGCGCCAAAGTCGTGATCATCGACCGCGGGAGCAACAGCGGCATCGAGCCCGGGATGGCAGTAATTACGCCGGATGGCATCGCGGGTAAAGTGACCAAAGTGTTTGCCATATCCTCCTTCATATTGCTGGTGACGGATCAGACTTTCGCGGCCGGGGTGATCTCCCAGAATAATCGGGTGCACGGAACTTTAAAAGGGCAAGGCTACGAAGGCGCAGCGAAAATAGAGCACATTCAGAACGAGCAGAAGATCGATCAGGGCGAGTGGTTTTACACCTCCGGCGACGATCGCATCTTCCCCAAGGGCCTGCCCGTGGGCGAGGTGACTACGGTCCATCAAGGGAAAACGGAGAAGGAAATTTACGTCTCGCTGAGCGGCTTTAAGAATGGCTTGGAAGAAGTTCTCATCATCGTCGAAGGCGTCCATATGCCGATTCCGGATGCCCCGGTCACCAACCAGGCGGTACATCTGCTGGCGCCTCCGCCCGCCGATCCCGATGCCACGCCGGCGCTTCAGCCATCGCAAACAGGTCCGCTCTCAACGGACGCGGATCGGATTAAGGAGCACTGGCGCAAGGTCGGGGAGCAACAAAACCACGTATACGGAGAGCGCGGCAACGGCGCGCCGAACTACAACGCCCCCGCGAAGACCGAAGCTCGGCCTGAAAACAAGCCATGACCGGTTTTTCCGAATACCGTGAGCCATTGCGCAAGGAGCGCAGTTCGGTCTTCAACGTTGCGGTGATCATCGGAATTTCTCTGCTTGCGATTTTGTTCCGGGTTTATGTTTCCAGGTTCGTTCCCTACCTGCAATACCTGGAGCTTCCGCTGTTGGTGACGGTCTATTTTTCGCTGATGTGGCGATCTCCGATCGCGGGACTGCTGTTCGGCGCGGCGATCGGCCTGGCGCAGGATTCTCTTTCCCATAATCCGCTGGGGATGTTCGGAATAGTGAAGACGCTGGTGGGTTACTTCGCCGCCTCCATGAGCCTGCGGGTCGATGTCGGAAATCCTTTGCTGCGGCTGGTGCTGGGATTCGTCTTTTTCTTTTTTCACGCGCTTCTCTACTGGGTGCTGACTCGGGCGCTGTTAGGGCAAACTCTTCAACTCGAGCTGGTACAGGTTCTGGTGGTGGCGATCCTCAACGCGATTGTTGCGGTGTTTCTCTATCAGTTCTTGGATAGACTGAGGATTACGGGTTGACCTCCAATGCCTCCTGTTGAGCCCGAACGCGCGCAACAGCGGAACGCCGCTCCCAGCCGTCTGTTTCGCGACGATACCCGTTTCGCGCTGGGTCGCATTGCTGTCTTTCAGTATCTGGCGGTCGCGGTATTTCTGTTTCTGATTGGCGGCTTTTGGGTACTGCAAATCCGCGACGAAAAAACCAACACAGAATTGGCGGAGCGGAACCGCATTAAAACTGTTCCTCTGCTGGCGCCGCGTGGAAAGATCCTGGACCGCGATGGACGGGTGATCGTCGACAATCACTCCGCGTTCGCGCTTACCTTGTCGCGCGAAACGCTGAGGCCGGAGCATATTGCCGCCATCGCCGACGGATTGCAGAACATCAAAGCGGAGGAGATTCGCGGCCTGGTGGCACGAGCGGAATCGCGGCGCGTGGCTAAATATGTTCCCCTGGTGATCAAGCAGGATCTGACGCCGGCCGAACTCTCGTTCGTCGAATCCCATCGCGACGCCGACACGTTTCCGGAGATGGATCTGGCTCCCAAACAGAGCCGTCTTTACCCACAGGGAGGCTTGGCCGCCCACGTCATCGGCTATGTGGGGGAGGTTTCGGAACAGGAGCTGAACACCCCGGAGTTCGCCAAGTATTCCCAGGGTGAGATCATCGGGAAAGAAGGACTGGAGCGCCAATATAACGATCAACTCATGGGTGTAAACGGCCAGCTTCGCGAGGTGGTGGATAGCATGGGGCGGGAGCGCCAGAAAGTCGAAAAAATTGACTTTACGCCGGGAAGTAATCTCCAATTGACGCTCGATCTGGACTTACAGACGGTGGGTGAGTTGGCGATGGAAGGCCGCCGCGGGGCGTTGGTGGCGCTCGATCCACGAAACGGTGAAGTGCTTGCCATGGTGAGCCGGCCTGCCTTCGATCCGAACCTGTTTACCCGCCGGATCAGCAAGAGCGATTGGAAGGAGCTGAGTGACAATCCGGACAACCCGCTGATGAACCGGGCCATTCAAGCACAGTTCGCGCCCGGGTCGACCTTCAAACCGATCGTGACCATTGCCGGTCTTGAAACCGGCATGCTGGAACCATCGACGTCGGTGCTCTGTCCCGGCTACGCCACTTTTTACGGTCACAAATTCAACTGCGACGAAGTGCATGGAACGGTCGATCTGCATCGGGCGATCGTGCATTCCTGCGATGTTTTTTTCTTCACGGTGGGGAATCGCATGGGGATCGACCGGATCGCTGAATACGCGGAACTCGCGGGACTTGGCAAAAAGACAGGAATCGACTTGCCGAACGAAAGAGAGGGCTTGGTGCCTTCTCCGCATTGGAAACTCCGCGTCCAGCGGGAGAAGTGGTACGCGGGCGAAACCATTTCCGTCGCGATTGGGCAAGGGCCGCTGACGGTGACTCCGATCCAGCTCGCATCGGTGCTCGGCGGACTGGTTTCGGGCGGTGTGTGGTACAGGCCGCACCTGGTGAAGAACGCCCATATCGATCCGCCGCGGCGGGCCGATTTTCATCCGGAGAATGTGGCCACCGTCGTCTCAGGGATGTGCGGCGTAGTGAATGAAGGTGGCACGGGCGCCGGGGCGGCGATTCCGGGCCTGGAAATTTGCGGAAAGACCGGTACCGCGCAGCGAATTTCAAACGAGCTGGCGAAATCCAATAAAGCGCTGGCGTTGGCTATGCGGGACAACGGCTGGTTCGTCGGATTTGCGCCCAGGGAGAATCCGGAGATCGTCGTGGTCGCGCTCTGGGAAGGGGGCGGGAAAGGTGCATTCTCCGCGCCCATCGTTCGGGATGTGATTAAGGCTTATTTCGACAAGAAAGCGCGCCTCGCCAAGCCGGGCCTTCCGGTGCTCTCCTTATTCACGGATCCGAAGCGCTAGAATAGAAAGCAACTTGGCCCGCTACCGTAGTTTTCGCGACCTCGACTGGCCCCTGCTGATCATCAGCCTGATTATCTGCTCGCTCGGTGTGCTCCAGATTTATTCGGCAACGCATGGCGATACTCCCTGGCATAATGCGTGGTGGAAGCAGATCATCTACATCGTGATTGGACTCGGGCTTATGTGGTTGACAACTTCCGTCGATTATCATACGTTGCTCGGACAGGTGCCGATTTTGTATACGTTATCGGTTCTTGGATTGCTTGCGACCGTGGCGGTCGGCAATGTAGTGTTTCATGCGCGACGCTGGATCCATTTGTTTGGGGTCAGTTTTCAGATCTCTGAATTTGTCAAATTGGTGATAATATTGTTGGTGGCTCGTTATCTCTCGGAGCTGAAAAGCGACGAAGTGAGCCCTCGGGACTTATTGAAATTAGGGGGGTTGGTCGCGATTCCGGTGGCTCTGGTGTATTACCAGCCGGATCTCGGCACGGCGATCACGTGCGTGTCGGTTCTGGCGGCCGGAATTTTGCTGGCTGGTCTGCGATGGCAGTATGTGGCGGGGATCGCCTTGGCCGGAGCGCTCGCGCTGCCGGTGGGCTGGTATCTGATCAAGGATTATCAGCGGGCGCGGTTTCTGACTTACCTCGATCCGTCTCTCGACCAGCGTGGCGCGGGTTATCAGGTGATCCAATCCAAGATCGCGATTGGTCATGGAGGAGTTTGGGGCGCGGGCCTGACGAAAGGTACGCAGACACAGCTTCGGTTCCTCCCGGCGGCGCACAACGATCTGATCTTCTCCGGGTTTGCAGAAGAGCATGGTTTCGTGGGTGTCGTCGTCGCGCTGGCATTATATTTTTTGCTGTTGATGCAGATCGTGCAGAACGCGCAAACGGCGCCAGATCGCGCTGGGATGTACATTTGTATGGGGGTGGGTGCGCTGCTATTGTGCCACCTGCTTGTGAACGTTGGGATGGTGGCGGGCGAGATGCCGCTGACCGGGATTCCATTGCCGCTGATGAGCGCGGGCGGGTCCATTACGATGTCGGTATTTGTGATGCTGGGGCTGGTAAATAACGTGCGGCTCCGGCGATTCGTTAGTTAAGATTTGAGACCGGGCCTGGCGCAAGTTAGCCGGCGCGGGTAACGTGAAAGCGGATTTCGGTACAACAAGTTTTCGGAAACTGTTTTTCGGGAGCGACGGGTCGCCAGAGCGCCCGTCCATTTGGCCCTTCCGGTGGATGGTTTCCGCAGTGCTGGTCAGAGCGATGTCGTCTGATCCGGGGTGTATGAGGGACGGCTCCACTCCGGTGCTTTGACCGGCCATTCCGATCCGAACCGCCTTCGCCATCTCCCGCCTCTGATGGGCGCTGAGGTCCTCGAAGCGCCTCGCGGAATGCCGCGGGGCAGGAGGACTGTATGAGCAAGGAATTGGTGATCTCGGCCAACCGGCACGAGACCAAAGTGGCGCTGATCGAGGACGATCAGCTCTGTGAAGTTTACTTCCAGCGCGCCAACGAATACTCACTGGCGGGGAGCATCCATAAAGGACGCGTAACCCGCGTTCTGCCCGGAATGCAATCGGCGTTTGTCGATCTCGGCCTGGAACGCGACACGTTTCTGTACGTGTCCGATTTCCTCGAAGAACACGAGGATTTCGACAAGGTCGGCGATGAACGCCCGGTGCGCGAACCTCGTGAACCTCGTGATCGAGACCGCGATCGGGATCGCCGACCCCCTCAGGGTCCCCCTCCGGTTGTGCAGCCGTTGGCTTCTCTCCCCGAGTCGATCCAAGCCGCGCACGAAGGACCTCCGGCGATTTCTTCGTTCACTCCCATAGGGGAGTCCAGGCCCGACGATAGAGGCGCTGATCGAGGAGCCGATCGTGGAGAACGGCGTGGACGCCGCTCCCGGCGCCGCAGAAATAACGGCCGCGGTTTTCCCGATTCGAAATACGCGCCCAGCGGTGGCGAGCAGAGGCGCTCCGGTCCACCCTTGGAGGCCGAGCCTCAGGCGGAGCCGGCCGGGCCTCCCGAGATCTTATCGGCAGCATCGGAACCTGTGGAAGAAGTCACGCCCCTGATTTTGCCGGGGGAATCCCTCAAGAAATACAGAGAAGCTCCGCCAGTCGCCAAAGCAGCCATCGAAACAGAGTCCGAGGGCGAGGCGATCGAGGAGTACGACGAGCCGATTCATTATCCCGCCGAGAACGCTTTACCGGATGCTCCGGTTCATCACCCTGCCGCGGAGTCGGTTCTGCCGGAAACTACTCCGGAGATTCCAGAGTCTATCGTCGCGGTGGCTCCGCCGCCTCTGCCCGAAGAATACGTCGCTGCGCATAGCATTGAGGTTTCGCCGGAGGACAAGGAACCCGAGGCCGAGGAGGCGGTTGCGCAGGAGAATGCGGAGGATAACGAAGGTGGCCCGGCCATTGCGCCAATGCTCGACGACGAAGAGGATCGCGACATTCAGGCCATGATTCTGGGAGATATCGAAGACCTTGATGCCGTCGAGGAAGGCGGCGAGGAGGCACCGGGCGAGGAGACGGCCGGCGAGGCAACCCCTGCCCAGGAGAGTGGCACAGCGTCAGTCCGCGAACGGGGAGGCCGTTATCCGCACCGCGCGTCGCGCCGCAATCGCCGTCGGCGTGGAGGGCCCGGAGGGTCCGGCCCGGGTCAGGCTGGCCCGGGTCAAATCGGACCTGTTTCAGCATCAGAGGACGCGCCACGGTCCGAACAAGCCGCTCCCGAATACGTGCGTCCCGAGTCCACTCGTCCGCAGCAACAGGTCGTTTCCAGGCCGACCCAAGGCCAGCCCTCCATCACTGACCTGCTCAAGGAAGGCCAGGAGATTATCGTCCAGATCGCGAAGGAGCCTTTGGGACAAAAGGGAGCGCGCATCACCTCGCATATCGCCCTTCCTGGCCGTTATGTGGTTTACATGCCCACCCTCGAACACATGGGTGTTTCAAGAAAAATAGGCAGTGATGAGGAACGCCTCCGGCTGAAGCGCATCCTGCAAGGGAAGCGCCCGGGTCCCGTCGGCGGCTTCATCACCCGTACTGCAGCGGAGGGCCGCAGTGAAGAGGATATCGCCAGCGATATGCAGTTCCTCTACAATCTGTGGCAGGATATTCGCACCCGTGCGGAAAAGCGTCCCGCGCCGATGCTGCTGCACCACGATCTCGACATCGTCCAGCGCATCCTCCGCGATCAGTTAGCCGACAGCTTCAAGGCCATCTGGATCGACAACGAAGAACACTACGAAAGCGTGCTGCGCTTCGTCGAGCGCTTCCAGCCCGCCCTGGTTCCGAAAGTCAAGCTGTACACGCGCGATGCCCCCATTTTCGACGCGTTCGGCGTAACCGCGGAACTTGAAAAGGCCCTGCGCCCTAAGGTCTGGCTAAAATCCGGCGGTTACATCGTGATTAATCAGACGGAAGCGCTGGTAGCGATCGACGTCAACACCGGCAAATACGTCGGCAAGTCGAATCGTCTCGAAGACACCATCGTCAAGACCAATACGGAAGCCATCAAAGAAATCGTCCGCCAGATGAGGCTGCGCGATTTGGGCGGCATCATCGTGATCGACTTCATCGATATGGATGAGCGCAAGAATCGACAGAAGGTGATGCAGGCTCTTGAAGAGGCCATGCGCGCCGACCGTGCGCCCTACAAGATTCTTCAGTTCAACGATTTCGGTTTGGTCGCCATTACCCGGAAGCGGGTGAAGCAATCTCTTGAACGGACCTTATGCTCGCCGTGCCCGCACTGCGAAGGCGCGGGATACGTCAAGAGCGTCCAGACAGTGGTGAGCGAGATCCTCACCGAAGCCCGCAAGATGGCGCGCAGCATCGACAGCAAAGATGTGATGCTGCGTGTTCACCCGGATGTCGCGAAAGTGCTGAAGTCGCATCAGAACAAATTCCTCGAGGAGTTGGAAGAGATTCTTCGGCGTCCCGTTCTGGTGAAAAGCGATCCGCTGCTGCATCACGAAAAGTTCGATTTAGCCTAGCTGCCGTTTTTTCGGAATCAGCCGCTACGTGAAATAATCTAACTAGGCGTGGAGGTGAATAAGCCATGTCCGACTATGCACATCCCGATTCCCTGGTCTCGACTGACTGGGTCGCTCAGCATCTTGCGGACGCGAACGTCCGTATCGTCGAAGTCGACGTCGACACGAACGCGTATAAAGAAGGCCATGTCCCCGGAGCCTATGGCTGGTCTTGGAATACACAACTGTGCGACACGGTACGCCGCGATATTCTGACCAGGCGTCATTTCGAAACGCTCATGTCGGAGACCGGTATTTCCAACAGCACTACCGTGATCCTGTATGGCGACTCGAATAATTGGTTCGCGGCGTGGGCTCTCTGGCAAATGAAGATGTACGGCCATGCTGATGTGCGGATCATGAATGGCGGACGTAAGAAATGGCTCGCCGAAGGGCGTGACGTTACAACGGAAATTCCTGCGACGGGTTCAGCAAGCTATTCCGCGACGGGACCTGACAATTCCATGCGCGCATTTCTCGATCAGGTGATGGCCGCTTACGAGGGACGCTCGCATCAGATGGTGGATGTCCGCAGTCCGGCCGAGTTTGCCGGAGAAATTCTGGCCCCTCCCGGACTTCCCGAGACCTGTCAGCGAGGCGGCCACATTCCTCATGCTCGGAATATTCCCTGGGGGATGGCCTGCAATGAAGACGGGACCTTCAAGTCCGCCGACGAGTTGAAAGCCCTCTACACCGCCGAGGGCATCGACGGGTCGAAACCAGTGATCGCTTACTGCCGCATCGGAGAGCGATCCAGCCACACCTGGTTCGTATTGAAATATCTTCTCGGGTTCGACCGCGTCTCCAACTACGATGGATCGTGGACGGAGTGGGGCAACCTGGTTGGTGTTCCGGTGGAACGCGGAGCAATCGCTGCGAAAGTATGAAGGTCGAAAATCATAGCGAGCGGAGCCTCGAAATCGGCGGCTGGGAAGTGAACCTGCGTACCTACCAAATAGGAGAAACCTTCTACTGCAAGGCCGAGAATATTTCGCCCGGTGCGACAATAGCGCGCAGCACGGGTGCGAACCGCGACGAAGCCGAGAAGAGAGCGATCGCGAAAGCTACCGAGCGCCTGGCTGCCACCAGACGGCTTCCGATCTAAATAAAAAGGGGGACTGGTTTCCCAGCCCCCCTTCTGCACGATCGTACCGAGGAAGTTTAGAAGCGCAACCGGAGGCCAAACTCCATCCAGCGAGCCGCGATGCCGTTGCCGCTGGTGTACTGACCCGTCACCACACCAAACGAACTGGTGGATTGAATCGCCGTGGTCGGGTTTGCCGGCACGAAGTGGTTCAGGGTATTCACGGTTTGAATAATCACCGTCGCACCGATGCTCTCCCGGATTCTGAAGTCCTTGGTGAGTGTCGCGTCCAGATTCCAGTAAGGGAAGCCTCGAATAACGCCGGCGCCGCCGGACTGTCCATCGAGACCCAGAACGTACGGCCGGAATTCGGAGGCAACTTCGGCCGGATTGTTGAACAGGTTGATCCCCGAACCACCCTTGGCCGGATTGCCCGACGATCCGGGACCTGACGCGACTCCATTTTTGAAGTTGTAATAGCCTTCCCCGGCATAGCCGCCAGTGAACGGCGCGGCTCCCGCTGCCTCTGAATATTGCTCGGACTGATCCGAAGTCATTCCGGAGCAGGTGCTGGAGCTGTCGCAGGTGACGCGCTGTGGTTGACCCGATCGCGCACTGAACAGCGGAGCGATCGTCCAGCCGCCCAGAACACGGCCTAGAATACCTTTCTGGCCCTTGAACCAAGGCTCCTGGTAGGCGGCCACTAAGGTGTAGGTGAACTTCACGTCAAAGGGCTGTACGCCGTACGACCCGAAGTTCTGGAAATCGTAAGGATTCGGCACCGTGATCGAACTGCTCGCCTGCACTACGCTGCCGGTTCCCAGAGCGCGCCCCCAGGTGAAGTTGTTCTGGGTCGTCCATCCATGCCAGTTGGTGGTTTTGAAGACCCCGAACAACGCGTTGTAGCTTCCGTGTCCGTAGGAGCTGATGAAGTCGAAGGAGCCGGCGAGTTGTGCGTTGAGACCCGGGCCCTGCACTTGGTTGAGCAGCGTCCGGGGCAAAACAAAGCTCGACGACTTGCCGATGTCGGTCCACAGGCTGTAGACGTTGGTGGTAGCAACGTTGGACCCCTCAGCGGCGATCACAGCCTTGGTGCAGCTTCCGGCCGCCGCGCAATAGGGCGAGCTTGCTCCACCCAGTGCCGCTTCGAAGAACGGCTGATTCGTCACGGCTCCAGTGTTTTTGTTGCAGGTGGCTGATGCGCCTGCCCCTTGCAACCCGCAATACTCCGTGTAGACCGCTGCGTATGCCTGTGCGAAGCTCTGCCCGCCGAGCGTGGTCATGTAGGGCAGGGCATCGATGTTGATCTCCTGGAATTCATTGCTGATCTTACGGCCGATATAGCCGACTTCCATCATCAGCTTCGATGAGAAGGATCGCTGTAGTGTGAGAGTGAATTCGTCGGAATGATTCGGCCTCAGGTTCGGGTCGAGCTGCGATCCGTCAGCGGCCGCCGCATTCAAGATTCCGTTCTGGACCGAACCTGGAACGAACGGCTGCGGGAAAGTTTGAGTCACGGAAGGCAGCGGCGCGTTCATGCCGTCCACGCCGATGCGGTACGCCGAGGTAAGCGTGGCTCCGCCGGGTCCGGCGCAAGTACCCGAAGTGGTCGGACCGACGCACGCCACGGCCTGGAGCAGTCCCGGGCCGAGCAGCGGAACCAGCATAAGATCCACGCCATTTAGCCGGCCGTAGATGCGGCCGTACCCGCCGCGAATCACGGTATTGTTCTTCCCGAATATTTTCTCCCCCAACCCGCCGCTGAAGTTCGGATTCCAGGCGACGGAAGCGTGCGGGCTGAATCCGCCATAGAACGGAGAGTAGGGATATTTGTTGGCGCCGCCCGCGGCGTTCCCGATGAGATCGAAGCCGATTTGCGGCTCGTACGTCCCTCCAGCTAGGGCCGCAGTCTCTTTTTGGACCAGGTAGGACTTGACGCCGATCGGAGTCCCGGCGTCGTCTACCATTTGCACCTGCTTGCCGTTGAGTTCGTATGGCGGCATCGAGAGATCGTAGGTGATGCCATAAGAGATGGTCACGTGCGGTTTCACGTGCCAGGTGTCGGTGGCATAGAAGTTGTAGCTCGGAATAATGCTGTCGTCGAACCCGGGAGTGCCCAGCGGATTCAAGGTCAGGGCCTTACCGCTGCGCGTATACATGACCTGAGTTTGAGTAAGGGTTCCTGTCACCTGGTCGAACAGGACTTGGTAGTTGGAGAGATCGCCCGTGGCCGCGCCGGCCGGCAGCGTATACGCGGAAGAGCTGATGCCGGTGCCCAAGGTAGTGCTACCAGCGATGTAGGCGGGCGACGTGTCGATTCCCACTCCGTTGTCATTGCGCCCATGAATATCGTGGTTCCGTTGATAGGTGGCGCCGTACTGCAACACGTGATTTCCATGCAGATGGGTAAGCTGGTCGTTCAGGAAATAGTCGTGCCCGCGCCAGTAGCGCTGCCGGGCGTCCTGCGAATCGACGTTGTAGGGAATCAGCGCGTTTGAGGATTCGCCGCCGACCTCAATTACGCCGCCGAGCCCGGCAACCTGCGGCGGACCCGCCTGCGACTGCCAATTCCAATAGTTGCGCAGATAACTAAAATGGAAATCGTTGGTCATGTTGGGAGTGAGGTTCGTCGTGAGACCCGTCACCCAGTAGCCCGGCTTCTGGGGACGATTACCATAAGCCGTGTACTGTCCCTCCTTCGCGCCCGGCAGCAATCCGCCCATGTCTGTTTGTACGTTCACCAGCTGGCCGAAATCGTAATACCGGTAGCTGACGAAGAACCTGTTCTTGGCCCCGAAGTCATGGTCGATTTTGCCCACAATGAACTTCGAGTTCTGCGGGATCGACAGAGGAGCCAGATACCCACCCGAATTGGCCCCTGGTCCGTAGCCGTCTCCCGGAGTGCCGCCGGTGTAGCTCGGGTCGTTGGGGAGGGGCATGGTCGACCAGATTTTCTGAATCAGCGGGTTGACGCCGAGGCCGCGAGGATCGCAGGACGCCGTGGCATTGCAACCGGCGTAAGTGACGCCATTAACAGTAACCGCGTTCGTATTAATGTTGTATGCCGTCAGCACGCCTGCGGCGTTCGGCATCTGGATGACGCCCGCCCGGTACGCTGCGCTGGGAGTACCTCTTTCGAACGTGATGTTGTTAGGGAACGCCACAGCCTCATAGTTGGAGAAGAAATACCACTTGCCGCCCAGGAAAGGCTTGGGGGTAAGCGGGCCACCTAACGCGCCACCGTAGTGATTGCGATGCGCGGAAGGAAGCGGCGTATCGAGAGTGTTGGTCGCTGCGTCCGCCACGTGATTGTTCTTCCACGTGTTCGCGGCGCCCACGTCCGTGCTGAAGTAGTATTCGTAGGCCGCGCCATGGAATGAGTTGGTTCCGCGTTTGGTCACCATCTGGACCTGGCTTCCGGCCGATCCGCCGAAATCTGCGCCCTGGCCCAGCGTGCCCACCTTGAACTCTTCGATACTTTCGACTGGAGTCGGCATCACACCCGTCGGCGTGCCGCCCGTCCCGGTTGTGCCAGCGTAACCGTTGCCGGGCGTATAGGTGGCGTTGCCGCCCGCCATATCGTCACTGTTATTGCCGCCGTCGAGCTGGAACTTGTTCTGGTCAGTCGCCGCCCCGGCCACGTTGCCGTCGAGCGAGACGCCGACTTGCAGCACCGCTAGATACGATGCGTCGCGCCCCAGATTCGGGACCAAATTCATCGTCTCATTGTTGATCGTGCTGCCGACAGTGGCGTTCAAGGTCTGGAGTTCCGCACCCGCGGACGCCTGCACTTCGACCGTGGTCGAGGTGGCCCCGACAGCCATCGGAACATCCAGTGTCAGTACCTGACCGACTTCAATGACCTGGCCCGTGAGCTTCGCGGTCGTGAACCCCTGCTTCGTGACCGTGACATTGTAGGTGCCCGGCTGAATATTAGGGATCGTGTATCGGCCATTTTCATTCGTCACAGCCTCGAGCGTGCTGTTGGTGCTCGGGTCCACCATCTTGATCTGGGCGTTTGGGATCACTGCGCCTTGCTGGTCTGTTATTTGACCCGTCAACGTGCCCTGCGAGGCGGTTTGCGCAATCGCCAGTGGGGAAACCCCTACCAGCAGAACCCCGGCGGCGATCAGCCACGCGAGTATAAAAGCGGACGTCAAGCTTGGTTTCGAACTCAGATTCATGTTGTTACCCCCTTGGACCCCTCGGCTAATACCACTCAAGTCGCAATTCACGCAAACGTGGCGTCACATCACTCGGGTGAATAATGTCAATCATATTATGCCGAAGAGATCTTCTTGTCAAGGCATTTCGGGTAGTACTTTAAGTACCAAACGTTTGATTACAATGGCTTAATCCGTCACACCTCAGTTCTGGTTTTACGGATGAAGATAATATGAAATCTGTAATGTCGAATCCGTCTTTGTTAACATCATCTTCGCTCCCAGGCTATTCGGGTATTCCCAAGGAGACTTCCAGTTAACGGATTCTTACAATATCCGGCCCCGCAACTTCCCCTCTGCTACACGGATGTTTACCTCCGAATCTTTCGGAGCATCCTCCGGCGCCTTGACGATCTTCCCGTCTTTTTCCACGATCGCGTAGCCCCTCTCCAGCACTTTCAGAGGACTCAATTGAGCCAGATGGCCATCAAGAAAGGACAATTTTCCACGGTCCCCAATCACCCTTAATCGGATCGACTGAAGTATCTTTGCCTCCGACGATTCGATTCTCCTATGCGCCGCTACGAATTTAAGTCGCACATCCAATTGTGTCAACCCCGCACGAAGACGCGCGAGCGTCTTCTTCCGCCGTTCAAGCGTCTCGCGAACCAGATCGCGCACCCGATACTCCAGCTCGTCCACGCGCTGCATCCTTCGCCCGATCGCTCGATGCAGCGTCGATTGATCCACGGAAATCCGGTGCAGCGCCCGCGCCCGCATCGCGATATTCAGCCGAGCCGTCTGCGTCAGCTTAGCCCTGCATGCGCTCAGCGCCTCGAACAAACTTTGCCTGCTGCGAATGACCAGCTCCGCCGCCGCCGATGGTGTCGGAGCCCTCAGATCCGCCGCAAAGTCCGCAATCGTGAAATCCGTCTCGTGCCCGATCGCCGAGATAACCGGTACCGAGCTTGTCGCAATCGCCCTCGCCACCCGCTCTTCGTTAAAAGTCCACAAGTCCTCAAGCGACCCTCCGCCGCGCGCGACAATCACCACTTCCGCCCATTTCGACTTGCTAAAGTATTCGAGCCCCGCCACTACCTGCTCAATCGAGCCTTCCCCCTGCACCTGCGCCGGATAAATCCGAATATGCCTCCCCGGAAACCGCCTCTCGAGAATCTGCAAAATGTCGCGAATCACCGCGCCGGTGGGCGACGTCACGATGCCGATCCGCACCGGAAGCGCCGGCAGAGTCCGCTTCCGCGCGCCCTCGAACAACCCTTCTGCCGCCAGCTTCTTCTTCAATTGTTCGAACGCCAGTTGCAGCGCCCCATGTCCCTGCGGCTCGATCGCCTCCACCACGAACTGCACTTCGCCCCGCGCATCGTACACATCGATGCGCCCCCGCGCCAGCACCGCGATCCCATCCTGCGGCTTGAATTTCAGGTACCGCGCGGTCATCTTATAACAGACCGCCTTTAACTGCGCCCCTTCATCCTTTAAAGTGAAATAATAATGACCGCTTCCCGGAACCCGCGTCCCGGAAATCTCGCCCGCCACCCAGATGTCCGTAAACTGCTCCGTCAGCAGCCCCCGAATCGCTCCGGTGAGTTCGCTGACGGAATAAAACGCCGGCGCCAGTCCCCAGTTGATGTCGATTTGTTCCAAGTTAAATTATCGCCCTCATCCAAATTATTTATCGAGCACACAGAAGGTCACTAAAGTATTATGTAGTGATGAGCACAGCCGGACGAACCCCGAAAGACGTCTTGGAGTATGCGAAAAAGCATGACGCCAAGCAATTGGATTTGCGCTTCACTGACCTGCCTGGATTGCAGCAGCACATCTCCTACCCCCTCAGCCAGTTGAAGGAAGAGACCTTCGAAGAGGGGTTCGGTATCGACGGCTCCAGTATCCGCGGTTGGGCCGCCATCAACGAAAGCGACATGTTGTTGATCCCCGACCCCTCCACTGCGGTCATCGATCCTTTCTACGAAACCCGCACCTTGGTCATGGTCTGCGACGTCATCGACCCGATCACCCGCCAGCACTATGATCGCGATCCCCGCTGGATCGCTCAGAAGGCCGAGCTCTATCTCAAAAACTCCGGCATCGCCGACACCGCCTATTTCGGCGCCGAAGCCGAGTTCTTCATCTTCGATAACGTCCGCTTCGATCAGAACGCCCACTCCGGCTATTACTTCATCGACGCCGAGGAAGGCCGCTGGAACTCCGGCCGGGAGCATAATAACCTCGGCTACCGCCCGCGCTTTAAAGAAGGATACTTCCCCGTCCCTCCCACCGATCATTATCAGGACCTGCGCGCCGAAATGGTCGAGACCATGATCAAAGTCGGCCTCGATATCGAGTGCCATCACCATGAGGTCGCCACCGCCGGCCAGTGCGAAATCGATCAGCGCTTCGACACGCTCCTCAAATCGGCCGACAACATGATGATGTACAAGTACGTCATCCGCAACGTCGCTTATCAATATGGCAAGAGCGTGACCTTCATGCCCAAGCCTCTGTTCGGCGATAACGGCAGCGGTATGCACACCCACCAGAGCCTGTGGAACGGAAAATCGCCCTTGTTCGCGGGCGACATGTACGCCGGCCTGAGCCAGATGGCTCTCCATTACATCGGCGGACTTCTAAAGCATGCACGCGCTCTGTCCGCGATCATCGCCCCGACCACCAACAGCTACAAGCGTCTGGTCCCCGGCTACGAAGCGCCCGTTAATCTGGCTTATTCGCGTCGCAATCGCTCCGCCGCCGTCCGCATTCCGATGTACTCGGCGTCGCCCAAAGCCAAGCGCGTCGAATTCCGTCCGCCCGATCCGTCCGCGAATCCCTACCTCGCCTTCGCCGCGATGATGATGGCCGGCCTCGACGGCGTGTTGAACAAGACCGACCCCGGCGAGTCCCTCGATAAAGACATCTACGATCTGACCCCGGAAGAAATGAAGGCCGTCCCGTCCATGCCTTCGTCTCTCGAAGAAGCCTTAAGCTGCCTCGAAGACGATCACGCCTTCCTATTGAAGGGCGACGTCTTCAGCGAAGAGCTGATCGAAACCTTCATCGGATACAAGAGGAAGAGCGAAGCGGACGCCATTCGTCTCCGCCCGCATCCCTACGAATTCGCGCTCTACTACGATATTTAGAACCGCTCTACCGAGCCGCGACCGCAGGGAGCGATTTCTACCATGCCATCCGGCACGATTTTGCAAGTCAGCATCTCCCGCGGTGGCGTCCCCAAACTCGCAATCCCGCGGGGCGATGTTGGACCCCTCGGCATAGAGGGCGACGCCTACAACCATCCCCAAATTCACGGAGGACCGCACCAAGCGGTCCTTTTGATTTCTTCCGAAGCGATCACCGAACTGACCGCGCAAGGCTATCCTTTATATCCGGGCGCGTTAGGAGAAAACATCACCACCGCCGGCCTCGATCGCAGGCAATGGCGAGCCGGCCAACGCTGGCGCATCGGCCAAGCCATCGTCGAGTTCACGGAAGTCCGCGTCCCGTGCAGCCAACTCAGCGTGTACGGACCCGGAATCCGACACGCAATCTACGACGACCAGGTGAGAGCCGGCGACCCATCCTCGCCGCGCTGGGCGATGAGCGGGTTCTACGCGAGCATAGTGCAACCGGGCAGAGTGCGTCCAGGCGATCCCATCTCCTTGCTCGATCAAATGGTATGATGGCTCTTCGTTAACCAAGGCGAATCGTTTCGCTTCCATCCTTCCACGGTAAGCGCTACAGCATTTCCCAGCGCCGAATTTCCAAAACCCACCGACTCGAGTCTTGTGCTTAGGTAGCACAGGCTTCAGCCTGTGAACGTAGTCAAGGAAAAACTATGGACCAAGAAGACAGCCTTCTCCGCATGTCTTTCCTAGAGCACCTGGAAGAACTCCGTTCCCGCCTCATCCGAGCTTTAGTCGGCTTCGGCGTAGTCTTCCTCGCCTGCCTGGCATTCTCCGATAAGCTCTGGCTGATCGTCCAAGCCCCGGCTGTCGAAGCCTTCCGCAAATTAGGTACCGGAGGCCTGGTCGGCATCAACGCGATGGAGCAATTCGAAATCATCTGGATGTGGACGCCCCTGGTCGCATCACTCTTCCTGGGCTCGCCCTGGATCGTCTACCAAATCTGGGCCTTCATCGCCCCAGGTCTTTACCAACGAGAACGCAAATGGGCGATCCCATTCGTGCTGACCACCGCAGGTCTGTTCCTGCTCGGTGGCCTCTTTGCCTACTTCCTGGCCTTTCGCTATGGCCTGACCTTCCTGCTCGGCATTGGCAAATTCGCAGGCATCACCACCACCCTTTCAATCGACAGCTACTTCGATTTATTCGTCGATGTGATGCTAGGCGTCTCCATGATGTTCGAACTGCCGGTCGTAATCTTCTTCCTGGTGCTGCTGCGAATCGCAACGCCAAAATTCCTGCTGGAGCACTCCCGCTACGCGATCCTCGCAATCATTATCATCGCCTCGTTCATCACACCCACTACGGACGTTGTGAATATGTCGTTATTCGCAGTCCCGATGTGCCTGCTCTTCTTCGTCGGCGTATTCGCAGGCTACCTCCTGTTCCTTCATCGCGAGCGGCGCCGGTTCCCGTGGTTAAGAGCAGCGGCGTGGACCATCGCCGCATTGCTCTTCGTCGGCGCGATAGCGTGGGCCGCGCAAAAGTATCACGCAGCGTGGCCTTTTCTCATCCGGTAAGGGCCCGGACCACAACTATACTGAAGAATCGAAATATGAACCCAGCGGAAGAGCAGCCCCGGTTGCGCCTGCGCGAGTCGTTTCTCGTTGTCGTCTACGCAACTCTGCTCATCTGGATGAATGCCTACATCTGCCGCGAAATGTTCACGCGGTACACTCCGCGAATGAATTCGATGCATGGCTTTTGGATTGCCATGTCCAGGCTGGAAAACCCCGGATGGTTCCACTCGCAATGGTGGCGCTACTGGGATTGCGGTGCGCCCAGTGAGTTCGTTTACGCGCCCCTGCTGCCCGCATCCATTCGATGGACAGCAGCGTTGCGCGGAATTCCTCACGACGTCGCATTTCAAACTGTCACCGCCGTTATCTACTGTCTGGGTCCGGTCACTCTATTCGTGATCGCGTGGTTCTTGACCCGGGCCCCGGGTTATTCCTTTGCTGCCGCGGTTCTTTACTCACTCACCGCGCCGTCGCAACTCCTGGTGCCCGACGGTCAGTTCTCCATCCACCATTTTTGGGATTCCCGGCGTATCTATCTGATGTCCGTTTGGGACGACACACCGCATATGGCTGCATTGGCGATTCTGCCCCTGGTGATTCTGTTCCTCGTTCGTTCTATTCAAACGCGGAGCCGCGTCTACTACGCCGCCGCTGCGCTCGCGATTGCCGTGAGTGCGTTAGCCAGCGATTTCGGCCCCGTGATGACCATAATGGCGAGCCTATGCCTCCTGTTTGTGCTGCGCCGCCGTGATTTCGTCCAAAACTTGCTGGTGACCGCCGGGATCGGTTCGTTCGCGTATGCCATCGCCTCTCCATTCCTTTCCCCGACGAATATTCGTGCGATTCATTCCGCTACGGCCGCCGGCGATGGGACGTTCTGGACCATTGGATCGTTTACCGCGCTGGCAATTATCGCCACCGGCTGGGCGTTACTGTGGAACTACTTGCCCCGTTGGACTCCCGATTGGCGTTTCCATTTTCTCGCACTTTTTGCGTGGTTGGCGGGCAGTGTTCCGCTGATCGCCATGCATTTCGGCCGCCGGTTCCTGCCGCAGCCGGACCGTTACACGGTTGAAATGGATTTCTCGCTGGCACTCTTGATCGTCTTCTCGCTTCGTCCTCTCTTCGCGAAAATTCCCCGTCCACTGCAAGTTTGTCTATTGCTTTTAGCGGTTGCGATCGCCGCCGAACAGGTGGCCGTCGTACGCAAGTATGCCAAAGAAGTTCTGGCGCCCGTGGACGTGACCCGGACGATTGAATATCGGGCGGCATTCTGGGCCCACGATCATCTTCCAGGGGTGCGCGTCATGCTGCCAGGCTCGATCGGCCAGTGGGCCAACGCATTCACCGATGTCGAGCAATTGGGCGGCGGTTCCTGGAGCCTCGCCTACAACCCGGTCCAACAGCGCGCCAAGGCCGGAATTTACAACGGAGGCGAGACAGTCGAAGACGACGCACGCGTTTCGATCCTGTGGTTGAAGGCCTTCGGCGCCGGCGCCATCGCTGTCCCAGGTGCGAAAAGCCAAGAGTTTTGGAAAAGTTTCGCTCATCCAGCCAAATTTGACGGACTGCTCCCCGCACTGTGGAGCGAGGATGAGGTAACCATTTATCGCGTCCCTCTGCGAACCAGCTCATATGCGCATGTACTTCCTGAGCCGGCGTTAGTTCGTTCCACACCTTCCTCGCCGCGGGACACAGGAAGCGTGGAAAAGTACGTCGACGCACTCGAAGATCCTGTACTCCCGAAAGCAGAGTTCCAGTGGCTGGACGCGAATCGGATTCATATCCGCACCATCGCGACCCTTGGCCAAGCCATCTCAATCCAGGTGACTCATCATCCCGGTTGGCATGCCAAGGCCAACGGAATATCCCGTGACGTCAAATCCGATGGCCTTGGGTTAATGTGGATTGCTCCTGGATGCAACGGCCTCTGCGATGTCCAGCTGGAATACACCGCTGGCGCCGAGCTACTGATTTGCCATTTGCTGAGCGTAGCCGCGCTCGCGTTACTTGCGGTTTTCTTTTGCTGGAGCGCGTGGGCCCGGAATCCTTTAAAAAGCATTACTTCAAAATAATCTCGCATAGAGAGCTTGACTGCTTTTCCGATCTGTTGTACATTACCATTAGGTTATGCAACCGTTTGGTTATGAACAATCGAGCCCGGATCAGTTGAACGCCGTTTTTATGGCCTTGGCCGATCCCACTCGTCGAGCCATCTTAGCCAGACTCGCCTCCGGTGAGTCCTCCGTCACGCAACTCGCCGAGCCTTTCGCCATGACCCAGCCCGCCATCTCCAAACACCTCAAGGTGTTGGAGCGCGCTGGCCTGATTTCCCATGGCCGCGACGCCCAGCGGCGTCCGCGCCGCTTGGAAGCCAAGCCTCTTGCCGAGGCCGCGAAGTGGCTCGAAAATTACCGGCAGCATTGGGAAGCTGCGTTCGAGCGATTAGACACACTGCTCGAAGAACTGAAAGCCGAAGAGAAACGAGCCAAACGAAAAAAGAGGAGATAAGAATGTCGACAGCAACACTGGAAGTAACCACCCCCAGCGATCGGGAGATCGCTCTGATCCGGGTCTTCAACGCACCCCGCAAACTGGTCTTCGACTGCTTCACCAAGTGTGAACTGCTCCAACGTTGGGGCCTGGGACCGCGCGCCTGGGCGCTCACCGAGTGCGACGTCGATCTGAGGGTCGGCGGCGCGTGGCGTTTCGTGACCACCAAGAATACCGGCGAGACGATGGTCATGTGTGGCGTCTTTCGGGAGATCGTGGTCCCGGAGCGCATCGTGCAAACCGAGCGGTTCGAGCAGCCCTGGTATCCCGGCGAGGGATTGAACACCTCGACCTTCGTTGAGTCAGGCGGAAAGACCACGATGACCATCACGTGCCTGTACGATTCGAAAGAGGTTCGCGACACCGTCCTCAAATCCGGCATGGAGGGCGGCGCGTCCGTGAGTTACGACCGTCTGGCCGAACTGCTGCCGACGTTCGCTGCGGAGGCCGGGTCATGAACGCGCGTCCTCGGCAACCTTGGCGGCGCACCGGCGCGGTGCTCGCCGGATTCCTCACGCTCACTGCTCTGTCGCTCGGCACCGATGAACTCTTGCACGTCCTCAGGATCTACCCGCCCTGGGGACCTCTGCAATCACCCGGGCTGAACGCACTTGCCTTGTCGTATCGGCTGGCTTACGCCGTGGCCGGCGGCTATGTCACTGCTAGGCTCGCGCCGTATGCGCCTATCCACCACGCGGTTATTTTAGGGATGGTCGGTTCCGTTTTGAGCGCAATCGGCGCGATCATAAGCATCACTTTCAACCTCGGCCCAGCCTGGTACCCCATCGCGCTTGCGCTCACAGCTTTGCCAACCGCCGCGGCGGGCGGCGCCCTCTACTGCAAACAGACTCGTGACCGGGAGCGCTTAGCCTTCAGTTCCATCATGACTCCACTTCTTTTCCCATATACATCTCGCTTACCAGAGTGCGGTGATTTTCAAGAACCCGATTTCGCCGCACCTTCATCGTCGGCGTCAACTCGCCCTGCTCAATAGAAAAATCCCTTTCGAGGATTTTGAATTTCCGCACCTGTTCAAATGACGCGAGTTGTTTATTAACCTCTTTCACCGCCCGCTCGACCGGAATTCGAGCGTCCTCCGGCGTCCCATTCACGGTGAACAGGGCGGTCACGTAGGGCATGCGGTCCCCGATTAACAGCACCTGATTAATCGCCGGTTCTTTCTTCAGCATCCCTTCGATCCGCGACGGATAAATCTTCTTTCCGTTCGAGGAAACGATCAATTCCTTCTTGCGGCCTGTAATGTAGTAATACCCATCCGCATCGACCTCCGCGATGTCGCCCGTCGCCAGCCACCCCTCGCGCAGTACCGCCGCTGTCGCCTCGGGATCTTTGTAATAGCCCGAAAAAAGCGACCCGCACCGCAGCATCAGTTCGCCGTCTTCTTCGATGCGCGCCTCGACGCCCGGCAATAGTTTCCCGATGCTGCCCGCCTTTGGCCGGTCGAAAGGATTCAGCAACGTCACGCCGCCTTCGGTTAATCCGTAGCCTTCCACCAGAGGCATCCCGATTGCGCCATAGAATTCCGCCAGATCCTTGCTCAGCGGAGCCGCTCCGCTGGCCGCGAGGCGCAGCCGGCCGCCCAAGCGTTCCCGGATTTTTGAAAATACCAGCCGGTCGAATATCCGCAGGGAAGTTCGCATCCACCGGGGTACTTCTTTTCCTTGTTGCTTCCGCCGGCTAGCCTCGGAACCCAATCCAATCGCCGTGTAGAACAGCCTTCGCACCGCCGCCGGACGCTTTTTTATCTCGGCGGCCACCGTCGCATAAATTCGTTCCCACACCCGCGGAGGCGCCAGGAAAAATGTTGGACGAATGGTGCGCAGCTCGTGCGGCATCTTCGTTAGTCCTTCGGAAAACCAGATGACACCGCCTTCGCGGATCGGGAGCAGCTCCACCACCACGCGTTGCGCGATATGCGCCGAAGGCAAAAACGCAATCGTGCAATCGTCCGGCGATAAAGGAAATGCAACCGGAGACATATCCATATTCGCGACCAGCGCGCGATGCGAAACCAGCCCCATCTTCGGCTCGCCCGTCGCTCCTGAGGTCATGTACAATACCGCGTCGTCGCCCTCGCTTACTTCGGCGCGAATCCGTTCAAACACCCCCGGATCTTCGCGCATCTTCTTTTCGCCCAGCGCCCGCACCGAATCGTCGGTAAGCAGAATCCACTGCACATCCAAAGGCCCCTGACTTTGCAGCGCCTTCATCACTTTTTCGTTCTCGACAAAAACCACCTTCGCATCCGAAGCCCGCAAAGTTTTCGCCTGATCGGCATACGGCAAACTGGTATAGAGCGCCGCCGAAATCGCGCCCGCCGTCATGACGCCGATATCGGTTAGATAGAACTCGGCTCGGGTTTCCGATTGCAGGGCGACCATTCCGCCTTTGGGTACGCCCAGCTCGCGGATGCCAACTGCAATCTGCTGAACGGTTTCGCGATATTCGCGCCAGGTCCAGGTACGGTATTTTCCACCCCCCAGGGGTTGGTGCAAAGCCGGTTTATCGGGGTAAACTGCGGCGGTTTCTTCGAGCACCGTGTAGACGGTCCGGGGCTTCATCGGGACAATGCTACCATGCTTCCAAATGCCTTATAGTCAAGAGATTGAAACAGCCCGCCGGATCGCGCGACTCTCGGCTGAACTCGCTTTACGCCATCAAAAAACGGGAATTACAGCCGAAAATAAGGCCGACGATTCGCCGGTTACGATCGCTGATAAAGAGTGCGAAAAACTGATTGCTAAAATGCTTGACGAGTCCTTCCCCGATGACGGGATTTTGGGGGAAGAAGGGTCGCGGAAAGAGTCGAAAAACGGACGCCGCTGGATCATCGATCCTATTGATGGGACTAGGGATTTCGTTCGCGGAAATCCACTTTGGAGTGTGCTGATCGCCCTCGAAAAAGACGGCGAAGTCGAGGCCGGCGTGGTGCACCTGCCGTTGATGGGAAGTACCTGTTGGGGGGCTCGCGGCGAGGGGTCGTTTCGCAACGACGTGCGGCTGCGGGTGTCGCAAATCGACAAACCAGAGAACGCAGTGATTTCGCTAAACAGCCTTAATCGACTAAAAAGTGCATCGATTGGGGCCTCTATGATGTCTTATTTGACCTTATTTTGGGCCTTCCGATGTTTAGGCGGAACTCCGGACGCGATTATGCTGGCCGAGGGTCAGATGGACGCCTGGGTGGAACCGAAGGTCGCTCCCTGGGACATGGCGGCCACTCAGGTGATTGTCGAGGAAGCGGGCGCGGTGTTTTTTGCGTTCAACGGGAAGCGGTCGATTTACGAAGGCAACTGTGTGGCTTGCACGCCGGGGCTCGAAGCATCGATGCGGGAGTTTTTCTCGAAGCTCCCGGTTGATTGAATGCAATTAGGAGCATCTACAGGGACACGGCGGTCGGCAGGTCGGGAACCTGCCCCACTGCGGGGAGAGAAAATGCGGGTTTTCGCGCACTGCGGTGGGCAGGTCGGGGACCTGCCCTACTTAATCGCAGCGGAGGGCTTGGATGGGATCTACTTGGCTGGCTCGGCGGGCGGGGAGCCAGACGGCGGCCAGGGCTACTGCGCTCAGCAGGATTGGGACTGCGATGAAGACCGTCGGGTCGAGCGGGGTTACTCCATAGAGGAAGCTGCTTAGGAATCTGGTCAGACCTACGGATGCGGCGATGCCGATTGCCGCTCCGATCAGGACCAGCAGCATGCCTTGCGCGATCACCATGGTTTGCACACTGGCGGATGCGGCGCCCAGGGCGATGCGGATTCCAATTTCTTTGGTGCGCTGCTCTACGCTGAAGGCCATCAATCCGTAGATGCCGATTGCCGCTAACAATAGAGCGGAGACTCCGAAGATCAGCATCAACACCATATTGAAATCCTCGCGCGCGGTAGAAGCCGATTCGATTTCGTCCATCGAACGGATATTCACGACCGCGAGGCCGCGGCTTGCCTGGATCAATTCGTTCCTGATGGCGGCGCTTAGGGAATGCGGCTCTACGCGCGTGCGGATCATCCAAACGGTGGGCATGCGCACAATGTAGGAGGTGTAGCCGTTGGAGGTTTGCGGAAGCGGCATGTAGATTGTGTTGCCTTCCGGATCGGTGGTGCGATCCGTACGCTCCCGTACACCTCCAGCAACCCCGACGATTTCGAATGTTTCCGGATTGGCGGAGGATTCCGTTGCTGTCTTGGAGCCGAGGCTGACGCGAGCACCGATAGCGTCGCCGTTCGGCCAGAACTCACGAGCCATGGCTTCATTGATGATCGCGACTAAAGGCGCGCCGGCTGTGTCGCGTTCAGTGAATTTGCGGCCGCGAAGGATCGGGATTTTGAAGACGTCGAAGAAATCGCGGGAGATGGTCGGCATGTTCGCGCGGGCATGGAAGGTTCCGGTGAGCGGACGGTTTGCGATGACGAATGGTGCGTTGGGGGCGGGTCCGATGGGCATGCAACAGCCGGCGGCGGCGGTTTCCACTCCGGGGATGGCGCGAATGCGCTCCATGCTGTCGTCGATCAGACGCGCGAGGCCCGCGGTTTTTTGATATTGATCGCCGGTCAGGGACATCTGTAGGGTCAGGACATTGTGGGTATCGAAGCCCGGATCGACGGAGCGCATGGAGACGAAGCTGCGGATCAGCAGGCCGGAGCCGACTAAAAGGATCAAGGCGAGCGATACCTCGCTTACGACCAAGAACGCCCGGACTCTGTTCTTACGCGGCGCGGCGCTTAGTTCGATGCGGGAAGCTTGCAAGGCGGGGATCAGGCCGAACAGAAGTCCGGTGGCGATCGAGAGAAGCAGAGTGAAGGTCACAATGCGCCAGTCGGCGGAGATGCCGGATGGGCCAATGCGAGGAATGTCGCCGGGGTTTAAGGCGAGCAACGCGCGGATTCCGGCGATTCCTAGAAGGAGCCCGAGGATTCCTCCCGCTAAGGAGAGCGCCACGCTTTCGGTCAGCAGTTGACGGATCAGACGGGCGCGGCTGGCTCCGACAGCGATGCGGATGGCGATCTCCCGTTTTCTGCCGGCGGCGCGGACGAGAAGAAGATTGGCGACGTTGGCGCAGGCGATTAGGAGGACAAAGCTGACGGCGACGGCGAGGATCAACAGCGAAGGACGGATGTTGCGGTCGAGGACGGTCTGAATGGGTTCGGCGATAAAGGTGACGCCGGGAAGAGTGGTGCTGACGCCAGGCCATTGGCGCCGAAAATCGTCTGTGGCGAGCTGGAGCTGGGTCTTGATCATGGCGGCCGTAACGCCCGGACGGATGCGGCCGGCGACGGCGAAGTAATGGTTTTGTTCGGAGCTGGCGGGGTCGATTTGAAAAGGAACCCAGACATCAATGGGCTTCGGGGATTCGGTTTCGGTGTTCGGAGCGGTGATTCCGACCACGACGTAGGGACTGCCGTTCAGAGAGACCGTTTTACCCAGGAGCGGCGCAGCAGAGAACGCGCGGTGCCAGAAGGCATTGCTGAGGATGACGAAGTTTCCGGCGTGAGGGCGATCCTCGGCTGCGGAAAAGGCTCGGCCCTGCGCTATGGAGACTCCGAAGAGGTGGAAATAATCCACGGAGACCTGCGCGATCTGGACTTGCTCCGGCGCGTCGACACCGGTGAGATTCATGGAGCCGAAGCGGTAGGCGGAGATGTCCTCAAAGAGCACGGTTTGCTTGCGCCAGAGATTGAAACGGGTGGGGGAGCCTCCGATGGGGCCGCCGAGAGCCAGCCCGTTGGCGCGTGTGGAACCGAGGACGACTATTTTGTCGGGATCAGGGGCGGCGACGGGTTTGAGGAGCACTCGGTTGACGACGGAGAAGATGGCGGTGTCGGCGCCGATGCCGAGGGTGAGTGCGGCGAGGGCGGTGAGGGTGAACGCCGGGTTGCGCAGGAAAGTGCGGAGGGAATGTTTGAGGTCAGCGAGGAGGGAGGACATGTTTTAAGGTTAGACGCGGGTTGCGGGGAACTGTTTTTTCTGATTTTCAGATCCAAAATCCCAGCCCTTACGGACGGGGTTATAACCCCTGGCGTGAGAGTCTGTGTGAAAAGTCGTTTGACAGGCGAAACGGCCTGTCCCACCGTTCCGTGGCGGGAACCAGTCGAAGTCGAATCGACCAACAGCCCAAAGGACCGTTCAACGGTTTTGAAGACCGCGCCTACCACCGGGCAAGATTGGCTCCCACTGGAAGTTTATCAACTCTGCTGCCGGTGGAAGACGAAGAAGAAAACGGCCAGGGTCAAGCTGGCAAAAGAATAAATCAGCAGCGGGAATATGGTCACCGCCGGGACCAGACCTTGCGTCACATTCAGGATCGCCGAGACCAGATTATAGACCAGCAGCACCGTGGTCAGGATGGTTCCGATCAGGGCCAGAAATGCCGCGCTTTTAATGTTCATATCGCCTATTATGGCTCCATGCGGAAGAATTCGGTGTATACAATTCATCCCGGGTTCGCGATGGAAGAATCGTCTGTGGCGAACCTGAAGGAACGCACGGGGAGGACGATCGAGGAGTGGATTCGCATGGTCAAGAAGTCCGGCCCGCCTACCGAGAAAGAGCGGACGGCGTGGCTGAAGTCGGCGCACGGCATCACCACCAACTACGCCGGCTGGATCGCCAAGCGCGCGGACGGCGGCGGGGACGCCGCGAGCTACGATCCGGACGCGATGGTGGAGGAGATGTTCGCGGGAAAGAAAGCCGGGCTGCGTCCGATCTACGATCAGATGCTGGAATTGGCATTCGGGCTGGGCAAGGACGTGCGCGTATCACCTTGCAAGACCATTGTGCCGTTCTATCGCAAGCACGTATTCGCGCAGGTGAAGCCGGCGACGAACGCACGCGTCGACCTCGGATTTGCGTTCAAGGATATGAAGCCGTCAGGGAAATTGTTATCCACGGGCGGCTTTGAAAAGGGCGATCGCATTACGCACCGCATACCCGTAGGCTCGGTCGAGGAGATCGACAAGGAAGTCCGGAAATGGTTAAAACAGGCTTACGAGATGGATGTTTAAGAGGGCCGTGTTATCCTGATCACGCTTCATGACACGGCGAGCCGCACTTCCTCGCATTTGCATCGCTCTCGGATTCCGCGAGATTGAATCGCTACTGGCCCATGCGCGGGAGGAATACAATGCGGGCGAGCGTTTTTTTGAGTTTCGGCTTGATTATTTGCCGATACCAGAACACGGCATTACTGCGATGCGCAAGTTTCTGGGGCGATCGAGCGACTGCACCGTGCTGGCAACCTGCCGGCGGCATCAAAACCACGGACACTTCAACGGCAGCATTGAGCAGCAACTGAAAATTCTGGATGCGGCGATCGAGGCCGGCGCGCAGGCGGTGGATATTGAAATTGAGAGCGCGGAAAATTGCGTAGAGAGCCTGGCCGCGCTGCGGGCGCGGGCGCGGCTGGTGATTTCCTATCACAATTACGGAGGAACGCCTCCGCTCGATTCGGTGATGCGGCGCATGTTGCGCGTTCCCGCCGACGGGTACAAGATCGTGACGACGGCGAAGAAGCCTTCGGATAACGCGCGCGTGCTGGCGCTGGCGAAAAGCTACGCCAAGACGCCGACCATCGTGCTGGCGATGGGCGAAACCGGTTTCCCGACGCGCGTACTTTCTCCCGCGGCCGGAGGGCTGTTCACGTATGCGGCTCCGAACTCGGCCGAAGGAACCGCGACGGGACAGATCAGCGCGCACCAGCTTCGCCATCTTTACCGGGTGGAGAAGTTCACGCGAGACGCCCGGATTTATGGAGTGGTGGCGGATCCGGTGCGGCATTCGATCTCGCCCGCGGTGCACAATCGGGCGTTTCAGGCGCGGCGCGCCGACGCGGTGTATCTTCCGTTTCTGGTGAAGCCCGCGCAGCTGAAGGATTTTTTCATCCTCGCGGAGAAGCTGCCGCTGGCGGGGTTTAGCGTGACGATTCCGCACAAGCAGAAGATTCTTCGCTATCTGGATCTGGTAGATCCCCTGGCGCGGCGCATCGGCGCGGTGAATACGGTGTGGCGCAAGGCAGGGAAATGGCGGGGCACGAATACGGACGCGGACGGCGTGATCAGGCCCTTGGAGCGTCATGTGCGGCTGGGCAAAACAACCGTGCTGCTGGCGGGGAATGGCGGCGCGGGCCGTGGAGCGGCATATGCGCTGAGGAACGCGGGCGTGAAGCTCGCGATTACAGGACGCAATATCGATCGGGTGCGGGCGCTGGCAAAAGCGTGCGATGCGGAGCCTTTGACGCGGGAACAGGCCGGCGCGCGAATGTTCGACGTCCTGGTGCATTCGACGCCGCTCGGCATGTTTCCCAAGGTCGAGCAATGTTTTTTCGACGCGAAGATTCCGGCGAAGCTGGTTTTCGACATGGTTTACAATCCGCTGGACACGCTGCTGGTGAGGATGGCGAGGGATCAGGGCGCGACGGTGATCCGCGGCCTGGAGATGTTTCTTGAGCAGGCGTCGGCGCAGTTCGAGATCTGGACGGGCGAGACGGCTCCGCGGGCGGTGATGGAGAAGGCGGCGACGGAAGCGCTCGAAGCGCACTATGCGGCTGGTGCATGATAATGGCTTCATGGCTGTCAATCAGGACGTGACTCGGAGATCGTTGGCGCGTATGTTGGCGGTAGCGGCCGCTGCTCCACAGGCTGCAACGCCACAAACAGCGGCAGACGCGGACCTGGAATCGGCGCGCGAGCTGCTGCGCACCAACTTACAGCAGATCGCCAAAGTAAAATTGCCGATGGCCACCGAGCCGGCCTGCCATTTCAAGGCGTAACAAAATGGCGAAGTTCAGTTTCACCGACGATATTTTCTTCGCCTCGATTTCCGAGCTGGGCGAGGCTTTGCACAAGAAAGAATTCTCGACCGTCGAGCTGACGCGAGCATTCACCGATCGACTGGAGAAGCTGGGTCCGCGGTATAACGCGCTGGCGTTATCGCTGCGCGAACCTGCGTTGCGCAAGGCGAAGGATGTCGACCGCGATTTCAAAATCGATCGAGTGCGCAGCCCTCTGCAAGGCATCCCGTACGGCGCGAAGGATCTGCTCGCCGTCAAGGGCAAAATCACGGCTTGGGGCGCGAAACCGTACGCGGCCCAGATCTTCGACGAAGATGCGCAGGTGATCGAGCTGCTGGATAAAGCCGGCGCGATTTTGATCGGCAAATTATCGATGGTCGAGCTGGCGGGCGGCGGAGGGTATCGTTTCCCGTCGGCGTCGCTGACCGGACCGGGATTAAATCCGTGGGATCGCACGCGCTGGAGCGGCGGATCGTCAAGCGGCCCGGGATCCGCGACCGCCGCGGGGCTGGTCACGTTCTCGATCGGATCGGAAACGTCGGGATCGATCCTGACGCCCAGCGCTTATTGCGGCATCACCGGATTGCGGCCCACTTACGGACTGGTCAGCCGCCGCGGCGCGATGGCTCTTTCGTGGACGCTCGATAAGATCGGCCCGATGTGCCGCTCCGCCGAAGATTGCGCGCTGGTATTGAGCGTTATCGCCGGAGTTGATTATGAGGACCCAGGCTCGGCCGGGAAACCGTTCCGCTACGCGCCGCAGTATGCGCGGAAGGCGGAGGAAATTACGATCGGCTACGCGCCTTCGGATTTCGACGAGTCCGCAGACCCAGCCGCGCGAGCCGGTTTCCAGGAAGCATTGAAGCTGGTCAAGTCGCTCGGCATGGATCTAAAGGAAGTGGAGATCCCCGATTTTCCGTACGGCGCGCTGGTCAGCACCATTATCGGGGCGGAGGCGGCGTCGATTTTCGAGGATCTGATACGGAGCGGGAAAGTGGATGAGCTCGCCGATCATCGGCAGGCGCAGGGACTCAAGACGGGCCTTGAGATTTCCGCGACCGATTATCTTCGCGCGATGCGGGTCCGCGCGCGGGTGCAGCAGGCGTTTAAAGATTTGTTTTTCAACGTCGATTTCCTGCTCGCTCCCACACGTCCCACGACCGCATCGAAAATCACCGAGCCGCTGGATCGCGCAGCGGCACCCGCGTCCACGTCCCCGAAATCCCGCGGACTGAACGGATTGATTCCGGCCGGCAATCTTGCGGGACTCCCTGCAATTTCCCTGCCGTGCGGATTCGCCGGGGGCCTGCCCATCGCAATATCCATCGTCGGACGGCCGTTTTACGAAAACCAGTTGATCGCCATCGGCAAGTCGTTTCAGAGCCACACCGACTGGCATCGCCGCCGGCCGCCCGTTACAGAGTAAACAGTCTGTAAAACGTCAGGTGGGGACAGGCGCGACGAAGCCTTCTCCGCATATACTGGAAAATCGATGGAAAGTACTACACGTAGATCCTTTTACTCGGCCGTGATCGCGGGGCTCGGCGGAATTATGACTGCGGCACTTGCGGCACCCGCCGCCGCCTATCTTCTTTTGAAGCCGCGGTCCCAGAAACAAGGCGATTTTGTTCCCGCCGCGGACCTCAGCCAATTGACCATTGGGAAACCGGAGGAGGTCGTCTTTCACCGCACACGCGTCGATGGATGGCGCGTACTGAACGAGAAATCCACCGCCTGGGTGGTCCGGAAAGACGATCAGAACGTGGTTGCGTTCACGCCGCAGTGCACTCACCTCGCCTGCGCCTACCACTGGGAAGAGAAGGACGCTAAGTTTTTCTGTCCCTGCCACAACTCGGTGTTTGCCATCGACGGCAAGGTGGTTAGCGGCCCGGCGCCACGGCCGCTCGACCGTTACGTCACGAAAATCGATCAAGGAAAAGTTCTGATCAGCTCTGAGATTCAACTGGGATGAAGATGCTAAGGGGTGTCATCGACTGGCTCGAAGAGCGCACCGGTATCGAGTCCGCCATTCATCATTTCCTGTACGAGGACGTGCCCGCATCGGCCGGATGGCACCAGGTGCTGGGCAGCGTGGCCCTCTTCGCCTTTCTGACCCAGGTCTTCACAGGAATTCTGCTCGCGCTCAATTATGCGCCCACTCCGGGCGAGGCCTACAACAGCCTGCGGTACATCGTGACGGAGGTGACCGGCGGTCAGATGATCCGCGGACTTCATCACTGGGGCGCCAGCCTCATGATTATTGTCGTGGTGTTGCACATGGCCCAGACGTTCTTATGGGGCGCGTATAAGAAGCCGCGGGAAGCCACGTGGATGGTCGGCGCATTGCTCCTCCTCTTGACGCTGGCCTACGGTCTCACCGGGTATCTGTTGCCCTGGGACAATCGCGCTTATTGGGCCACCACGGTGACCGTTCACATCTCAGCGCTTCCACCCGGCGCGGGTCCCTATGTTTTGCGATTGCTCGGTAGCGACGGAGGATCGATCGGCGCGGTGACGTTCGCGCGATTTTACGCGGCGCACGTGCTGCTGCTGCCGCCGCTGACCTTCCTGCTGATTGCGATTCACGTGTATCTGGTCCGCCGGCACGGTGTCACGCCGATCGAGGTTGATGCGACGCTTCCCAAGAAAAAGTTCTATCCGGAGCAGGTTTTCAAGGATACTGTCGCGACCTTCGCGTGGTTTGCGATTCTCGTCATCATGGCGATCGCAGTGCGCGTTCCCCTGGGCCATGTGGCTGACCCCACTGACACCAGCTTTATCCCGCGCCCCGAATGGTACTTCCTGTTTCTTTTTCAATTCGTGAAACTTTTCAACGGGCCGCTCGAAGTGGTCGGCGCCGTGGTGATTCCAACGCTGGCGATCCTGGTCCTGTTTCTGGTTCCCTTTATTGATCGTGGCAAGGTGTTGCGCATTCGGGAGCGCACTGGCGCCATCGCGGTGATTGTCCTCGGAGTCCTGGGATGGAGCGCCCTGACCGCCCGGGCCATTCAAACCACGCCGCCAAGTACCGAATCTCCCGACGCCGGTTTCGCGCAGGTCGAGCCCTGGCAGCAGGTACCCCCCGATCAGCTCGCGGCCATCGGTGCGTTTCGAAAAGACAACTGCGCGACCTGCCACGTGCTGGGAGGGTCCGGCGCGGGACCGGATCTGACGCGCGCAGCTTCTCAACGCCCCGCCGACTGGTTGTTGCAACATTTCAAACAGCCCGCGCCGAACGTCGCGACGCAATTGAAAGGACCCGAGCTTCGCGGCCTCCTCAACTTCGTGACCAAGCGCAACGACGTTGCCGTGAAAGCCTGGACTGGCGCGCCTGTGGCGGCCGTGGAAGGCGCGATGGTCTACCAGGCGAATCAATGCGGAGCATGCCACAAGCTGAACGGCGCCGGGATGGAAACGGGTCCGCCGCTCAACGGCGTCGCGGATCATCACAATCGCGAATGGATCGAAGGACACTTTGCCGATCCCGTAAAATTCTCTCCCGGCTCAACCATGCCCCCGTTCAAACTCAGTTCGCACGACCTGGACCGGCTGACCAACTACCTCATGGAAATTCCGAAGTAAACTATTCACAGGCTGAAGCCTGTGCCACCCTGGTGCTTAGGGGGCACAGACTTTAGTCTGTGTTCGGGAGGTTTCCCATGGACCGTCGCGCATTTCTAAAATCGACTGGAGCCGTAGCGCTCGCCCAGGCGGTGCAGGCACAAAGCACCGTAATCACCAGCTCCGTAATGATCTGGACCCTCAAGGGCCCCTTTGAGAAACGCCTCGAAGTCGCCTCACAAGCCGGCGTCGAATCGGTCGAGCTCGTATCGGAACATATCGATTGGACCGACGCGCAGATCCGCGACATGAAGAAGCTCGCCGCGTCTCTTCATCTCAAGATGGACACAATCCTCGCCCAATCCGATTGGAAGCATCGTCCCGTCACGATGGTGAAACCGGAGGATCGCGAAGGATTTCTGGCTGACGTCCGACAATCTATCGTGTTCGCGCAGAAGCTAGAGATCCCGCAAATCATCCTGATGAGCGGTGACGATGTCGCGGGCCGTACGCATGAGGAGCAGTATGCATGCATGCTCGAATCGGTCAAGCGTGCCGGCGACCTCGCGGCGAAAGCGAATCTCACGCTGATCATCGAACCTCTCAACAACAAGGTCGATCACAAAGGATTTTTTCTATCGACCTGCGGCGAGGGTCTCAAGCTCGTAAAGGAATCGCAAAACCCGCATGTGAAGCTCTTGTTCGATATCTATCATGAGCAGGTGCAAGTGGGAAATGTGATCCGCACGATGCGCGAAGCCGCGCCCCATGTGGCCGTATTCCACATCGCCGACAACCCCGGCCGCAACGATCCCGGCACCGGAGAAATGAATTACGAAAACATCTACAAAGCCATCGCGTCGCTCGGATACAAAGGGTACGTCACGATGGAATATCTTCCCATCGGCGATCAGACGGCGAGCCTGACGCGCGCGACGAAAAACATGCGCGCTACTCTTCCACCTTCCCGATCAGTATGATCGACACCTTGGTATCGCCAAGGTTGGTGGTCAGCACCCAGTCCTTTTCACCCTGTTTTTCGAACCCTGCTTTGTCTCCAGCGTCCGCCTTCCAGAAACTGAGCACCGCCGGATGCGGCGTCCCCGAGGCCTTTCGGGATAATTCGATCAATGCATCGAAGTCCGAAATCGGATCCGCTGATTTGTCGAGCGCCGCGGGCACCAGCACCAGAAAATCCCTTTGCGGCGCGACTCCCTGGTGGTTCCCGTTCACCGGATAGTTTCCATAGCGCAACTTGTAGACGCCGGGCGCGATGTTCTGGCCGCGCCGGTCACTGCCCTTGGCGGTGAATCGCATCACGCCGAGCAGCGCGCCCAGAGGAATCGTCGGCAAAGTCACGCTCGACTCGCCGGTGTTCGGACCCGATGGCATAGTGGAGCGCAGCCAAATTTCGGCATACACGGACCCATTATCGGCAACAATCTTGTTCCCGGCCTTATTAAGGACAGCGGCCTCCGCCGGCGGATCGCCGGCAGGTTGAGCCTTGTACTGCGCGAAAACAGCGGTCGCCGTCAAAACAAAACAACAAAAACGAGTCATCAGTATCATTCTAGAGTGATTTTGTGAGGCCGCCAATGTTGGCGGCAGCCGCCCCTTTTTAGGCAGGTCTTACTTTATCGCCAGCACCGCATCCAGCGGAGCTCCCGTGACGGACCCTTTAATCTCGCGAAATCCCGCGCCTTGCAACAATACCGAATATTCCCCGAGCGTCCGCTCCCGCCCTTCCGTACAAATCAGCATATTGAGCGACTGCATATGAGTCGTAACAGATCCGCTCCGATCTTCCTTCATGAGCTTCTCCGCGATCAGCAATCCGCCGCCATCCGGCAGCGCAGCGTAAATTTTTTCGAGCAGCGCGACGATCTTCTCTTCGCTCCAATCATGCAAAATCCGTCCAACGGCGTAAAGGTCTCCCTTCGGCAATGGATCGATGAAGAAATCCCCCGCGACCAATGCAACGCGATCGCCGGCGAACTCTCTGGCGACGCCAATCACCGAAGGCAGATCGAACAGCGTGGCCTTCATCACCGTATACTTCTCGCGAGCCGCGAGCGCCAGATGCCCGGTTGCTCCACCCAGATCCACGAAGGAAGCGAATCGGGAAAGATCGAAGGCCGCGATCACCGCTGGAGAGCTGATCATTCCGAACCCGTGCATCCCCATCAGAAAATCGCGCTGCGCCTCGGGAGTCCTGAACAGATGAGTAAATACTCCTCCCTCGGTTCCAAACGTCTGCCGCCAGCGATTCGTTCCTTCCATCACCGCGTCGTCCAGATGTTCCCACAAGCGATACAGCGCCTCATTCGAATAACGAATATAACCTGACAGCGTCCGTGGACTCCGGCGCGTCAGATACTCATCCGCCAGGGGTGTGTTGACGTACGCGTCTCCGCTTTTCATCAACAAACCAAGCCCGACGCACGCGTCGAGCAGCCGATCGATCGCGGCACCCTGCGGACGTTCCCCATCGAATATCCCGAGGCTCACGGCCGTGAACATTGTCTTCGATCGCCGAAATGCGTCGATCAGCTCGAGAATCGGTGCCGGGTCGCTCATGCTTTATTCCTAAAATGATCGTACCCGCGCGGCTTCAGCAAGCGCCCTTTAAAATGAATTTGTCCCGCCACGCCGCGCACTGCGCGTCCAATCCGAGTGACACCGCGCGGAGCCTTCACACCTTCGGGCAGAGTAAATAACAACTCGTAATCCTCGCCGCCATGCAGCGCCCGCTCTTCCGTCGACCCTCGCAACACCGGCAAGCGATCGATCTCCGCCGCGACACCTGAAGCCATGCACAACCGGTGCAGATCGAGTGAAAGGCCGTCGCTCAAATCTATGCAAGACGTCGCCATGCCGCACAAGCTCTGGCCGAGCGCAAGCCGCGGCTGAATTTTTCGATCCCACAGTCTCCCAAGCCGACCCGACACGAAAATCAGGTCTCCCGCGTGCGCTCCATCCCGACGTAGAGCGGTACCACGCGGCACCGACCCGCAAACCATCACGTCGCAATGAAATTTCTCATCGCGCGCCAGATCCCCACCCGCAAGCGTAACACCCGTCCGCTTGGCCAACCGCAGCAGCCCACGATAGAAATCCTCAATCCATTTTGTTTGCGATGCCGCCAACGCCACCAGACAAAATCGCGGTTCGCCGCCCATGGCCGCGATGTCGCTTAAACTCCGTGCCAGCGCTCTCTCACCAATCGACGCGGCACTTTGCGCACGCGTAAAATGGACATTCTCGATCATCTGATCGGTCGTAAAAAGAAGCTCTTCCCCCGCCCGAGGCCGGTAAATCGCGCAATCGTCGCCGATCCCAAGCACCAGATCTCTTGACGGCGACGAAAGGCGCCGGAGACGCTCGACAAGTTCCAGCTCATTCATGGAAGACAAGACCGGACGGCAGCTCTTCGCCGAAAATCTTGTTCATTGCCGCCAGATCGTCGCTCGGCGCCGCATCCAGATCGAGCCCCGGGAATGCGCGCCGCACCAAGTCCAGCGTCGCCGCCGGCAAGTCTCGCGTCGAATCTCCGGTACGCCGAGCCAGAGCGCCCACCGTATCCTCCGCCTTCGAGATTTTCAGCAGAGGCTCCAGCCATCGCGACGCCGTCGATGCCGGCAGCACTTGATTAATGGGCCCATAAAATAACTTCCGCGCCCCCAGACGTGCCAGACACCACAACGCCGTATCGACAAATTCGCCCTTCGCGATTCGTGCGATCTGCTCATCTCCCAACTGCGTCTTGGTCTGGATCGGCAGGAATTCCAGGCTCGCCGCCGCCCTCCACATTTCGCGAAGCAAACTCGGATTCACTCGCGGCCGCTTCGCTGACCTCGGCAGCAGCGTCGGCGACAATCTCTGAAACACATCCGTCTGCTGATTCTTGTTCAGCCCGCCCGCCACGCGTCCCCAGAAGATCCACCACTCGATTTCGTTTTGCACCTGATTCGAAAATTGCAACCCGCTCGCATAAACTCGCCGAGCCTGCTCGATCCGGTAATCGTCGCCCGGGAATCCGAATCCCGGCCGCAAACAAAATCCGCACAAGTTCAACCACCGGGCCTCATGCGCCGCGCTTTTCTTCCGCCCATCCGCCAACTCGATCAGCGCATCCCCCAGCTTTCGGATCGCCGATAACGGCCACGAATTTCTTCCCAATCCCAGCGCCTGTTCGAGCTTCGCCGGCAGCTCCTCCGGCGCAGAAGCTCCGGTAAATGTCGCGGGAATCAAAGCCAGCGCGTTCGACAAAGCGTCTTCCGTGATCACTGCGGCCGGTCGCGCGGCAGGCTTCGCAGCCGAAGTCTTCCTCAGTTCGAACTGCAAACGCCACCGATGATCCGTCTCTTTCGAATCCGCCCAAATCTCCAGTGTTCCGACCTCAGTCAATTTCGCGCCTAGCTTAATCGGCACCAGCCGCTCGCCCGCTTTTCCGAATCGCAACACCGCATGCAACGGCGCGTGCAGATGCAACTCCTCGCGCTCCTCAGGCGAAAACTCTACAACCTCGCCCGCCTTGTCCTCCGTCCTGGTCCGCGAACTGTACAACTGAAACGACACCGGCTTATTCGCCAATAAATGCAAACTGCCCGGATCAATCTCGATGGTCGAGCCTTCCTCTGTCCCGCGCGGAACCAGGCACATCGCACGGCCATCGCCCAACCCGATAAAATAAGCCCGCGGCAATCCTCCGCGAACCAGCAGTCCAGCGCCCGTCTTGCGAACGTAGGAATAATACGCCGCGCCCACGGCAACCGCCAGATCCAAATCGCGATTCTCGAAAATCACCGGACGCTTGCCGTACCAATGCTCCATCACATCGGCGACGCGCTCCCGCAGAATCTCCGGAATAAAAAAACCGCCGTTGAATAGAATCGCGTCCGGCCGCGCATCGCCCGCGCTTTCGAGAAACGCCGCCAGATGACGCGTCACCGCCGGATCGCTCACCAGCGGCAGCCCCAGCTCGCGATACAAGCTCTTATCCTCATCCTTCGGCTTGTCATGCAATTCGCAGCCCGGCAAAAACCCGTCGAGCGCCAGCTCCAGCACTTCCTCGCGAGTAATCTCCGTTTTCAGCGTCCCGCCCACCAACGACGATCCTCCGCCCAGCACGGTGATCTCGACGCTCTTCAAATTGCCCTCAGATAGCAGCCGCTCCTTCGCCGCCGAACACTGCCTTCGCAACCCGCTCCTCTGCCGAATTGAAAGCGTCTTCCCGAGCTTCGCCTCCACCAGCCACGCCAGCGTCAAGTCGAGATTGTCTCCGCCCAGCAGCAGATGTTTCCCCACCGCTGTGCGCGTAAAATCCACGCGATCGTTCTCGCGCGAAACGCGAATCAGCGTGAAGTCGCTGGTTCCTCCGCCGACGTCACAGACCAACACGATCTGCCCGTCGAACAAGCTCTTTTGCGATCGCGCCAGGTCGTTCGCGATCCACGAATAGAACGCCGCCGCCGGTTCCTCCAGCAGCGTCAACTGCTCGATCCCCGCCTCCCGCGCCGCCGCAACCGTCAATTCACGAGCCTCTTCGTCGAAACTCGCCGGCACAGTTAGAACCACGTTCTGCGCGCCCAGTTTCGATCCCTGCTCTTTCTCCCACGCATCCGCCAGATGCTTCAGAATTTTCGCTGACACATCCACCGGCGATAAAACCCGGCCGCCCTCCTGCGCATCCCACGGCAGAATCTTCGCCGTCCGATCCACCTCCGGATTCGACAGCCAGCTCTTCGCCGAATGAATCGATTTCGTCGGCACCAGCGCGCCCTGCTCCCGCGCGTACACGCCGACATATTCCTGATCGCCCAAATAGAGAAACGAAGGCAGCGTTCGCCGAGCCTCGATGCGCCCCTGCGCGACGGTCTGCGGTACATCCAGAACGCGGATCTCTGGGAAATCGGTCTCCGCCGCTTCTTTCGTATCGATGAACGCCAATGCTGAATTGGTAGTGCCGAGATCGATGCCGACGTTCATTCGACTTCAATCTCAGCCGGCGCCAAAACATTTCCCGGAGGCAAGGTCGGCAGTTCCACCTTCTCCGCCTTCCATCCCTTATGCCGCAAAAGCCCGCCCGGAGCCTTGCCGCTCGGCGGAACATTCCCCACCAGCTTCACCTGCGCCGCCACAAGCCCGTCCGTCTTCGTGAAGTCTCCCTCCACGCCGTCGATCACCGGCTGCAATTTCAAATATCGCTCCAGCGTCGTCCGCGATTGCTGCTGCACATCGCGCACCGCGGCGCCTACCTGCTCATCCGAATACGCGGAAATATCTTCCATCAAGAAATCCACCAGCCGCGCATCGCGTTGCAGCACCGAAAGGATCTGCACCGCCCCGTCGTTCGCCCCCGACACCGGCTCCGGCTTCGGCGGAGGCGTCACTTTAATAGGGATAACTTTCGAATACCCAAACGCCTGTGCAATGTCCGCCGGCAGCACGCCGCTGAAGAGAATGGAGAAAAAACTACGAAATGCCTGTGAAATTCGATTCAAATGAGAGTACCTGTTCCTATTCTATGGCTTACCGGATTCCGTTTGAAGCACCGGTTTCGGAACCGACACGCCCATGCGCACCAACGATCGATACGCACTTTGCCGGACAAAATAGATATTCACATTGCCGTATCCATTATTAGAGAGCGCAGGATCGTCGATTAAAGGCCGCAGCCGTGCCGCGTTAGCCTCGGACGGGAAGTACCCCATCGCCTCCGCGGCCTCCGAACGTTCACTGTCCACCTTCGAATCCAAAGCCGATAGCGCCCATCGCTCAAGCTCGGAATCCGCGGGAACCGTCGTCTTCGGCCAAACATTCGCGCCCAGCTGCCCGGCGATCGCGGCGGGAATGCTTTTGGAGAACGAAACCATCCCGTACACGTTGCGATGGCGGCCGATAGCTTCTTTCGCGGCCCGAAGGATCTCCTCCGGGTCCACCAGCACGCTCATGTCGGCCGTAAGAATCTTCAAATCGCGAGCCGAAAGATCGATGGTCTTAACCTTCAGGTTGCCCCAGGACCGATCACTGCCCAGGTGATCGAAAATAAGTAAGCGGCTCCCTCGATCCTTCCAGTCGTTGAGCGTAGCCACCGGAGCATCGATTCGAAATTGGAATCGATCACCCGGGTCGCCCTTCAGATGTTCCTCGACCTTCACAATCACGTTGTTTTCCTGGCTGCAATGCGCCGGCGTGCAGAAATCCGCGATCCTGACCACGAAAACCTCCGCCGAATTAATCGCCATCGTGTCGAGACAAGGCACGTAGCTAGGCCCGGGTTGCGCGTTTGCGAAACAAATCCATCCGGCCGCAGCCAACGGAATGCCAAATCGGTTGGACAAACGCATCCTGCTATCCCCTCGACCCTGGCACCACCGCCGCCTCGCGCAGCTTTGCCAGCTCCCTCCGCGCGATATTCGCCCAATGGCTCCCCGGATCCAGCTTCAAATAGCTGGTCCAGTGCCGCACCGCCCGCATCGGTTGATTCGTGCCCTGGTACAGCAGCGCCAGATTGTAATGCGCGTCCGCGTAGTGCGGAGCCACCCGCAGCGCGGCCTGATAATGCTCCACCGCCTTCGCCCGATCGCCCCGCTCGTCGTATAAATTCGCCAGATCGAAATGCGCCAGCGCGTATTCCGGATCCACCTCCAGGGCTTTCTCGTAAAACTTTTTCGCCTTCGCGAAATCGCGCCCGTTGAAATGAATCGTCCCCAGGTTCACCAGCGCCCCTGCCGAATTCGGATCCAGCTCGATCGCCTTCTCATACGCCTCGATCACGTTCTCCATTGCCGATCCAGTCTGCTCCAGCTCCAGGCCGCGTTGAAACCAGCGCTCCGCATTCGCCCTCCGCTCGCGATCCTCGGCCGCCGGATCTTTCGCCGGAAACTCCAGCATCCGCCGCAGCTCCACTTGATCGAAATTGAGGATCAGTTGCCCGGACTCGGCATCCATGGCCTTGCCGTCGATCTCCACCCGAACTTTTTTCCCGTCCGCGTAGAGCTTCAGCTCGGTAAGAGGATTCTCAATATGCTTCAGCTTTTTCGAAAGAGCCGTCAGCGCGCGCCGGATCTGCAAAGGAGGCACCCGATCGCCGCGCAGCTTGAACAACGTCTGTAGTTCCAGCAATTCCAGAAAGGAGTAAGCGGAATGATGAGCAACCAGCTTCTTCTCTTCCCAGCCCTTCAATTGCCGCTCAGAAATGCCGACAAGCCGCCGCGCTTCCTCCCGCGTATACGCTTGTTTGGCCACAGGACCGGACACTGATAATAAATCTTATCAATTCGTGTGGTGATCAAGACTACAAATAACCGAAGAGCGCGAAAACCGGGACAGCCTACTCTGTCCCAAGGCGCCCTCGGTCCCCGGACGATCCTATCGACGCTGCGCCGAGTGGACAGAGCGGGCTGTCCCGGTTTTCGCCCCGTCCCAACATGTCAACCCCGAAACAAAGTAATCCCCGCCACCCCCGCCGCGCCCGCCTCCACGCAAGACTGCGAATTCTCCCAGGTAATCCCACCCAAAGCCAACACCGGAATCCTCACCCTGCCACAAACTCTCCGTAATTCCTCCACCCCCCGGGGCGCCAAATCCGAAGTCTTCGACAAGGGAGCAAACACCGGCCCAAACAAAACATAATCCGCCCCCTCCTCTTCTGCCTGCGCAACCTCTTCGAAGTAGTGGCACGAGACCCCAATCAAGAATCCCGGAGGAGTAATCGCCCGCCACTCCGATGCCGCAATCGATCCCGAAGGCAAATGAACCCCCGCCGCCCCAGCGGCAATGGCAACATCAACTCGCGAATTGACCAACACCCTGCCCATTGCATGAACGGCTCGCCGCACCACCGCAATCAATTCACGCGCGGCCAGTTCCTTGTCGCGAATCTGAACCCAATCGGCCATCCCGACGAAGCTCAACTCCCGATCCGTGATGCAATACCGAATCATTCTGACTCCTGACTCCTGACTCCTGTCTTCTGACTCCTGTGTTATAAACGAATCGATGACGAAAGAAGAAATCATTCTCGCCAACCAGCAATTTCTGTTCCCCAGCGTCTTCCACTACTATAAGGACCCTCTGGTCGTAACGCACGCCAAGGATCAATTCGTCTGGGACGCCGACGGCAACAAGTATCTCGACTTCTTCGGTGGCATCGTCACTGTCAGCGTCGGCCACTGCAATGAAACCGTGAATAAGAAGGTGCACGAGCAGATCGACAAACTCCAGCACGTCTCTACGGTCTTCGCCAATGAGCCGCAAGCCGCGCTCGCCAAACGCATCGCCGGCATCACCCCCGGCGGCAAGCTAACCAAAAGTTTCTTCACCAATAGCGGAACCGAAGCCAATGAAACCGCTATCCTGACCGCCCGCTGCTATACCGGTTCGCATGAAGTGGTCGCCCTGCGCCACAGCTATCACGGCCGTTCCGCAGTCGCGATGGCCGCCAGCGGCCAGTCCACTTGGCGGCTCGGCGGAGCCGCACCGTCCGGCTTCGTCCACGCCATCAACGCCAACTGCTACCGCTGTCCTCTGAATCTCAAATATCCCTCGTGCAATGTCCAATGCGCCCGCGACATGGACGACATGATTCGCACCTCCACCTCCGGCCGCATCGCCGCCTTCATTGCCGAGCCCATCCAAGGCGTCGGCGGCTTCATCGTTCCTCCCAAAGAATATTTTGAAATCGTCTACGGCATCGTTAAGAAATTCGGAGGCCTCTTCATCAGCGACGAAGTCCAAACCGGCTGGGGCCGCACCGGCGGAAAATGGTTCGGCATCGAACAGTGGGGTGTCACGCCCGATATCATGACCAGCGCGAAAGGCCTGGGCAATGGCTCGCCCGTCGGTTTGACGGTTGCGCGCCCCGAAATCGCCGACGCACTGAAAGGCGCCACCATCTCCACCTTCGGCGGCAATCCCGTCACGGCAACGGCAGCGAAAGCAGTGATCGATTACATCGACGACAATAATCTAATGATCAACGCCGCCGAAACCGGCGCCTACTTGCGCGGAAAGCTGGAAGAGATGAAAGGAAAATACTCCATCATCGGCGACGTTCGCGGCATGGGTTTAATGCAGGCGTTAGAACTCGTGGAAGATCGAGAATCGAAAAAACCCGCCGTCGAAGCGACGCTAGCCGTCATGGAAATGGCCCGCGAAAACCGCCTCCTGATCGGCAAAGGCGGAACTTTCGGCAACTGCATCCGCCTCTCGCCCCCTCTGAACATTTCGAAATCCGACGTGGACGATTTCGCCGACCGCCTGGACGCAAGTCTCAAACAGGTAACCCAAAAACAAATGGCCACAGCCTGATGGAAGAAAAATCCTTTTACCGCGAATCGCCGACAACGAAACCGGCACTGCTCAACTGCCCCTACTGCCGCACCCAGGAAACGTACGACCTCCGCTGGATGGTCCGCAAAAAACTGGACCAAGTCCCCCGAGGAGCCGACGAACGCGACCGCGCCAGATTCGCAAAATTCCTAAGCTACATGGTGCTGATGGACGACAAAGCGATGTGCAAAAACCTGCGCTGCCGAAAACGCTTCGACATCTCCGGCATAAAAACCATGGCCTTCATCTAAGTAGCTTGGTGTGTGATGAACAAAGCCTGGGGACTGACTACCTTTTTCGCCCCTCAGCCAGCGATGGACATGGCTGACATCGAGGCGAAAAAGGCTGTCTGTCCCCTAGCCTTCGTCAGGGTGGTGTCGCAGCCACTTTTCTTGTCCCGCACCTCAGCAGTTGTGCAGCCCTGCAACCAGAAGACATTTAGCGCTCCATTCCGGCGTCTGAGAATCCGCCGATGAACTCAGGTTCGGTCTCGTGAGGCTTTCGGGGATGGAATAGCCCCTTCTCAATCGCCCATTCGTAAGCACCGACATCGAGGGGATAGAGAGTCAGGGTCCCGCTGAGGCAATTCTTGCTGATCCAACGTTCTGCCGCATCACGCCGAGTAAACACGCCTCCAAGAAAATGCCTGTTCACCCCGCTGAAAATCCAAACGGCCGCTGCGGCCTGATCGCTCATCCTCTCTGAGGGTATTTCGGTCAAACCAGCCGTCCTGCGTGTTTTGGGCGGACACTACTGAACCGAGCAGAACACTCAGCGCCAGTCCTCGCGAATCCTCCCCTGATAGCGGAGCCCGTCGCCATGATGCCAAACGCCCTTTGTCGACTGGAGTAATTCCGCTACTCGCGCCTGTCGAATCACACGACGAACGATCTCAGCCATCGAAACCCCGGACTCCTGAGCCCTTCGCTCAAGCCAAAGCCTGTCACTCTCCTCAAGGCTGATCAGCATCTGGGTATCTTAGAACCATCTTGACATAATCACTTTCTGTTCCGTATAGAACGCCACCGCATCCTTCCCATGCGCATGCAAATCGCCAAAAAACGAATTCTTCCAGCCGGAAAACGGGAAAAACGCCATCGGCGCCGCCACTCCGATATTCACCCCCACCATCCCGCACTCGATCCGCGACGCATACTCTCTGGCCGACTTTCCGTCACTAGTGAAAATCGAAGTCGTGTTCCCAAACCTCGAGCTGTTCACTAGATCGATTGCATCATCGAGCGTCTTCACTCGGATCACCGACAGCACCGGCCCAAAAATCTCTTCTTTCGCGATAGTCATCTCCGGCGTCACGTTGTCGAAGATGGTTGGCCCCACGTAATAGCCTTCACAATTCAGGTCTCTTCCGTCACAGAGCGGCTTCGCGCCTTCCGCGACTCCCTTCTCGATGTAGCCGACAATCTTCTTGCGATGATCGTCCGTCACCACCGGCCCCATATCGACGCCGAGCTTTATTTTATTGGTGGTTTCCACCAGCAAGTCGAGCAAAGGCTGCGCCACATCGCCGACCGGAACCAGAACGCTGCCCGCTAAACATCGTTCGCCCGCCGCCCCGAAAGCGGAGCTGATAATCGCCTCCACCGTCTTTTCCAGATCCGCTCCCGGCGTGACCACCAGGTGATTCTTCGCCCCTCCCAGCGCTTGCACCCGCTTGCCGTGCTTCGCCGCGGTTTCGTACACGTACTTGGCAACCGGGCTCGATCCGACGAAAGAAATCGCCCGCACCAGCGGGTGCGCCAGCAGCGCATCGACGGCTACTTTATCGCCGTGAATCAGGTTGTAAACGCCTTCCGGCACTCCAGCGTCATGCAGCAATTCGCAAGTGCGCGTCGGCGTCAGCGGGACCTTTTCAGAGGGTTTCAAGATAAAGCTGTTCCCGCAGGCGATCGCAAACGGGAACATCCACATCGGAACCATCGCCGGAAAATTGAACGGGCTGATCCCGGCGCAAACGCCAAGTGGTTGACGGATCGACTGGCTATCGATGCCGCGCGAAACGTTTTCGAGCGAATCGCCCATCATCAACGTCGGCATCCCGCACGCGACCTCCACCATTTGGATCGCCCGGCGCACCGAAAGCTGCGCGTCGCTGAAAGTTTTCCCGTTCTCCGTGGATAGAATCCGGGCCACATCGTCTACGTTCTTATCGAGCAGCGTTTTATAGCGATACAGCACCTGCACGCGTTCGACGACCGGCACTTCGCGCCATTTCAGAAACGCTGCGTGGGCGAGCTTCGCAACGCGATCTACTTCCGCAGCAGTCGCATAAGGTACTTGCGCAATGACTTCTCCAACAGAGGGATTCATCACCGGATGCGTCGCGCTCGTCGAGTCTTCCCATTTACCGTTCACGTAAAACTGCAACGTTTCCGTGGCTACCATTTTATTTCTCCTTCTTCATCAATAATAAGTACAAAATTCCCGCAACGAGAAATCCGACGAACCAGGCGTAATCGTAGAGCCAGCGCAGCGCGGGCACGATCAGTCCGATCAGTGCAACCGCGATGCCTGCGGCGAGGGCGACGATCGCATTCCAGTTTACTCCGCGGGTGTAAGAGTATTTGCCTTCAGAGTGATAGAGCGCATCTACGTCGAGATCGCATTTGCGCAGGATGAAGTAATCCGCGATCATGATGCCGGCAATCGGTCCCAGCAGGCCGGAATATCCTACCAGCCAGCCAAAAATATAATCGCTGAAATTGCTTAATAACTTCCACGGCATCATCGCGATGCCGATTACACCCGTGATTAATCCTCCAGTGCGAAACGATATTCGGCGCGGATTTAAATTGGAAAAGTCATTGGACGGCGAAACGACATTCGCGGCGACGTTGGTATTTAGCGTTGCTATCAGCAATGCTATCAACGCGATGAAGGCTACAACCGGGCGGTTGAAACGGGTTAGCAGCACCACCGGATCCCAAATGGGCTGGCCGAAGATCACCACCGACGCGGAGGTCACAGCCACGCCGATAAAGGAGTACAAAGTCATCGCGGCCGGAAGGCCAATGGCTTGTCCAAGTGCTTGATCCCTTTGGGACTTAGCATATCGTGTGAAGTCCGGAATATTGAGCGCGACCGTCGCCCAGAAGCCGACCATCCCGGTCAAAGACGGGACGAAAAACTTCATGAATTCGCCGATCGATTTGAATTTGCTGGGTGTGCTGAGAACCGGTCCTAAGCCTCCGGCCTGGCTGGTCACCCACCATAAAAGGAGCAGGCCGACGGCGAGCATGAAAGGCGCGGCGATGCCTTCCAGAAACTTGATGGTCTCGATTCCGCGCAAAATAACAGCGATATTGAGGGCAAAAAAGACCATAAAGCACACAAAAACTATGCTCTGCGATACCTTAATCGACCATAATATCGACAACATTGCAGCGATAGCCTGGCCGCCGATCCAGGTCTGGATTCCGAACCACCCGCAGGCCACCAGGGCGCGGAGGACGGCGGGCACGTTGGCGCCGCGGACTCCAAAGGAGGCTCGAACGAAAACCGGAAATGGGATGCCGTATTTCGTTCCAGCGTGGGCATTGAGGAGCATCGGGATCAGCACGATTAAATTGCCCAGGAGAATTGTTCCGATGGCTTGCCACCAAGCCATGCCTCCCGCGATCAGCCCGGAGGCGAGCATGTACGTCGGGATGCAGACGCTCATGGCTACCCACAGCGACGCGTAATTGTAGAGGCCCCAAGTGCGGCGGGCTAGAGGGATGGGCGCGAGGTCGTCGTTATAGAGGGAGGGGTCTATGGGCATGAGCGCTGACCGGGGGACGCTCCGATGAAGGTGCTTCGTCGCGATGGTGCGGACGGGGCGAAAAATGGGGACAGACCGTTCTGTCTACTGGCGACGTAGTGGGAAGCAGTTGAGCGGAAGAGCTTGGCGCCTTGGGACAGAATGGTCAGTCCCCATTTTTCGCGATTCACTTCCATGCGCCGCCGCGGGCTTCCCGGCGGAGGAAATTGCCGCGGCCGGTTCGGCCTTGGAATTTTCCCTGCTCTACGATGACTTCGCCCCTCGAGAGGACCATTTTGGCGTTGCCTTTCACTTGAAAGCCTTCGAACATGGAATAGTCGCAGCGCATATGGTGGGTTTTGGAACTGATTATATGCTCGGCGTTGGGGTCCCATACGACGATGTCGGCGTCGCTGCCGGGAGCTAGCTCGCCTTTCTTGGGATAGAGTCCGAAGAGCTTCGCGGGCGTGGTGGATACAAGTTCGACGAAGCGGTTGAGAGATATCTGGCCGGCGTTGACGCCATGGTGGTACAGAAGCTGTAAGCGATTTTCTACGCCGGGGCCTCCGTTGGGGATTTTCGTGAAGTCGTCTTTACCCAGGATCTTTTGGTCTTCGAAACAGAAGGGGCAATGGTCGGTGGAGACCACCTGCAGGTGATCGTGCTTTAGCCCATCCCACAGCTTCGGCTGGTGCTCCTTGGGTCGCAGCGGCGGCGTGAAAACGTACTTGGCGCCTTCGAAATTGGGGCGCGCGAGGTCCTCGATAGAGAGCAGGAGATACTGCGGGCAGGTTTCGGCGAAGGCTGGGACGCCACGGTCGCGCGCCTCGCGCACCTGGTTGAGCGCGTCTTCCGACGAGAGATGCACGATGTACACCGGAACGCCGGCGATTTCCGCCATGGCAATGGCGCGGTGCACGGCTTCCGCCTCGGCGCGCGGCGGTCGGGTGAGCGCGTGGTACACCGGCGCGGTCTTGCCTTCGGCCAGCGCGCGCGCAATCAGCACGTCGATCACGCTGCCGTTCTCGGCGTGCATGCAGATGAGGGCGCCGTTCCTGGCGGTCTGCGAGAGCGCTTTGAAAATGGTCGCGTCGTCCACCATCAGGACGTTGGGGTAGGCCATGAAGAGCTTGAAGCTGGCCACGCCTTCGCGGACCATGTCGTCCATGTCTTCGAGGCCGCACACTCCCAGGTCGGTGACAATCATATGCAGGCCGTAGTCGATGGTGGCGCGGCCTTCGGCCTTTTTCCACCAGGTGTCGAGAGCGTCGCGCATGCGCGTACCGCGGGCCTGGATGGCGAAATCGACAATGCTGGTGGTGCCGCCGAAAGCCGCCGCGCGGGTGCCGGTTTCGAAATCGTCGGCCGATGTGGTGCCGCCGAAAGGCATGTCGAGATGGGTGTGCGCATCCACGCCGCCGGGGATCACGTACATGCCGGCCGCGTCGATCGTCCTATCCGCGGAAGACTCGGAGATGCCGGCGCGCACCTCGAGAATGCGCTCGCCGGAGATCAGGACATCGGCGGCGCGCGTCTCTTTGGCGGTGACTACCGTGCCGTTGCGAATGAGTGTGTTCATGCTCTCCTTAGGCGGGCCCGCTCCGCATTGCCCAGGACTGGAAAGACTTGCCGGTCTCCACCTGCTCCATAGTGATGCAATTCTCCACCGGGCAGACCAGCCAGCAGAGATTGCAGCCTACGCACTCCTCCTCGTCGACGCGCGGGATGCGCACCGCGGGCGTGACGTGGGGAGTCAACTCCGCCGCGTCGAGCTTGGCGATGGGGGTCGTCGACATCCGCGCGTTGCGCGCCGCTTCCAGAGCGGCGGGTTTGGCGTGGCCGTCGATGTGGATGCACTGGTGCGCGCCGTCCCAGCAGGCGATGTAGCAGAGATCGCATCCGATGCAGGTCTGGCGATTGATGCGCGCCACAATCTTATAGTTCAGGTCGAGGTGCTTCCACTCGGTGACTTTCGGCAGGCTGGCGCCGCGGAAATCGTCGATGGTGCGCAAGCCCTTTTCGTCCATCCACTGGCTCAGTCCGTCGATCATATCTTCCACGATGCGAAAACCGTAGTGCATGGCGGCGGTACACACCTGGACGGTGCCGCAGCCCAAAAGGAAAAACTCGGCAGCCTCGCGCCATCCGGAAACACCGCCGAT
>DATHOJ010000103.1:0-132415 GCA_035485055.1 Bryobacteraceae bacterium | reverse complement strand
TCCTATTGCCGTAGTGGCGGTATGAACGCTACAGTTGGCGGATTGGCAATCCGCGGGGCCCAGACATAGGCGTTAAAATGAGGCCATTCGCTTGGAGTGTTTAGGCGATGCAGCTTCGCTGGCCGCCTTTGGGCGCAACTTCCCCTAACGGGACTTGGGGCCAGTGTCGCCACTTTCCGAGATACCGGCTTCCCGCCGAAACCCGCCACCCCCATGTCGGCGACCCTCATTGAACGATTTCGGCGCAGCGCTTCATTGGCCAGAATCACTTCCCGGCTGCTGTGTTTCGATAGCGATCAGACAGTATTCCAGCAGTCGCCGCAGACTCGAAATTTCCTCCTTGGAGAGCGAGCTTAGCAGGCGCCCCTCGACCTGCCGCATCGCCAAGTGTACGGTTAGCACTTTAGCGCCCCCCACTTTGGTTAGTTCTGCCGGCATCGCCCTACCGCCTTCAGGTTTCGCCGTTCGCGAAATCAGGCCGCGATGTTCCAACAACGCTAAGATCTCAACCATCGTCTGTGGGGTCACTGAGTGAACGCGAGCTAGCTCTGCATTGGATTGAGCGGGGCTATAAGCGAGCTCCGTGAGAACGTTCGCTTGGGCAGCGGTCAGACCGCTGTCTTTAAGAGCGTCTTCCATCGCGCGCCTCATCGCGCCTTGGAGTTGCCGCAATAGGACTGTAATCGGCTTAAGCGCTGGTTTGATCATTTTTCTTGACACGGACTTATTGTATCAGGTAACCTTATATCAGGATGCCTGAGATTATAATGTCGCAACTTGAAACACCCCAGGTGAATCTTTACTACACGCTCCGAGGCTCAGGGCCGATCTTGCTGATCCTCCAAGGCGGCGCCGGTAACGCTGAGGGCTCGGAGGCTCTGGCCGATCAGCTTGCCGGCCAGTTCACTGTCGTCACGTACGACCGCCGCGGCCTGTCTCGCAGCACGCCTGTCCGGGCAGAGGGACACGAGATCGCGATACACGCCAACGATGCGGCGCGGCTGCTTGCTGCGCTCTCTCCCGCCCCGGCATTTGTCTTTGGCAGTAGTATGGGGGCACTGATCGGTCTTGAACTCGCCGCGGAGCACTCTACTCTTGTACGCCTGCTGATAGCTCATGAGCCGCCCGTTTACAGGCTGCTCGAAGGCGCGGAGCAGGACGAAGCACTGCGGACTCACACGGAATTGCTCGAAACGTTTCGGCGGGACGGGCTACCCGCGGCGATGAAACTCATGATCGCTCGCAGCGGCGTTGACTTCAACGACCGCGAACCCGAAGTTGCGATGCCCCTCGTTCCCCCAGTTGATCCAAAATCTGCGGCGCAGCGCGTGGCCGATCTTCAGCATTTCCTGACGTGGGACGCCCCGGCGGTCGCTCGTTATCAACCAAACATTGCCGCCTTGAAGAGCGCGAGATCGAAAATCGTGCCGGCTATCGGCAGTAGCTCTCCTTCTACGTTTCCCTATCGCAGCACCGGCAGGCTGTCCGGCATCCTGGAGCGCAAGCCGGCTGAGTTCCCGGGCGGTCACACAGGATACGTTCTCCGTCCCAAGGCATTCGCAGCGAAGCTCGACGAACTGCTCCCGCGGGAAGGCTAAGCTCCATCTGAAGGGCCAATGGCGTCCGCGCGGAAAGCGCAGTGCCAGTATGGAGGCAGCGGGTTTCGAACTTCGGGCCGGGCAGCTTTGAGGCGCGGATTTCTGCCCTCGGTAGTTCATCTTAGATGCAAGAAGAATCTCTCCGCGGTGCGCTGGCTATCATCTGTTCGGCCAATGACAGAGTGGGCTTCTCGTACATTGACCCCAAACGGCGTTCGCGTCCATCAGGACGGCACGCCGCAGTCAGGAAGGTGATCTCCTCGAACCGGACCTCTCCGGCAGTGAGTATTTTCAAGCTTACCCGTCAACCGACCGGGATCTTGGTAGCATAGCGATGGATCATCGAGCGTTGCGTCACCACTCGTTCACGAGCAGCCCTGGAAAGGAGCAATCTGCCATTCAGCAATGAAGAGATTTCAACCCAAGGGCGATCGCCGTTTAGGAAAGCAGGATCGGCGGCAGCTTCACGTGCTTTACGAAGACGATGCCGTTGTAGTCCTCAATAAGCGGGCCAAACTGCTCGCGGTGCCCGCGGATGAGTCCGATGCCCCATCTGCGCTTTCTATTCTTTCGGCAGAACTGAAATCGAGGAGGCAACGGGCCTTTGTCGTACATCGCATCGATCGTGACACGTCTGGGATTCTGCTCTTCGCAAAAACCTGGCCAGATCGAGAAGCACTCGTGCAACAGTTTATCCGACACACCCCGGTGCGGGAATATCTCGCGGCAGTTCGTGGTCATCTCCGGGTTAAAGAAGGGACTCTCGTTCACCACTTTCGGGAAGAAGGAATGTTTCAAAAGGTGACCACAGAAGGCGATCCAAAATCGGCTCGCGCTGAACTTCGCTATTCCCTGGAACATCGCCTTAGAGGCGCATCGCTCGTCCGAGTCTCGCTGGTGACAGGATTAAAAAATCAAATCCGTGTTCAGCTTTCAGCGATCGGCCACCCGGTCATCGGCGATAGAAAGTACAATCCATCAGAAAAGCTGGAACGGCGAATTACTCGCGTCGCTCTCCACGCGGCGCGCCTTCAATTCATTCATCCACGTTCAGGAGAGAGTGTCTGCGTTGACTGCGAACCTCCTCCGGATTTTCAGTCTCTTCTTCAGGCATTAGGGTTCCCAATCCGCAGGGGTCGATGAAGCTCCCGCCATGCAATTCGCCCCTGCGGAGCCATCCCCGAACAGGCCGCCCCCGGTTCCGGCGTCATAGGCGTCAAGGAATTGATCCGAAATTCTTTGATTCGTAGTCCAGAAACGGCGTACTAGGAGACCGCTCCTGTGACGGCGCCTTCCGATGGGGAAGGTACTTAACGCGCCCTGTTCCACGCCACGGAACAAACCCCGCGAGTCTGTCTCCAGGACCTGAGCAATCTGGCGCGCGCTGTTCACCTTGATCTTGATCCGGCCGCGTTCGGGCAGGCTGACGTGCGTGCCGTGGAAGTCGCAGGTTCAACGAAGCTCTCCGGGGAGAATCCCTTCGCCGCGCGGGTCAGGCGACCGGCACCCCAGGCTTCTCTGAACCTACTGTTGCCGATTGCGCCCACATGATGGTTGCCGATATGTTGTATTAACTTCAAACAGTCGTGCCGGGATGCCGCTCGGGAAGGTTTTGAGGATTCGTCCGCGTCTCAATGAGGATCAAGTTCATCTTCGCCTGCAGCGTTATGCATCACTTTTGAGGAAGGAACCAGTGCGGCGTGAGAACACACTCGCCTGTTTTTACATCGAGCATGCGTGCACTCCGAACAGCGGTGACCGTGCCCGGCCCGCCCGGAGTCTGACCATGGAAACTGAGCGGGCAACAAAACAGGCAACCGATCGTGAGTGTTCTCATGCGGCTCATGAGTCACCATTGGAATTTGAAACAGCCCCCATGTTCATCCCGAACTGCTCGCGTTGTTCTATCACCGCAAATAATCAGGCTCACGCCTCCCGCGCGGTCTCGCGAGAAAACCGCCGATTGTGGCCGGCCCGGTTGGAAACCGATCCAGATGACAGGCGGGACAAATCATCTCCTGCACAATGTGCCGGAGAACCCGATTCGGACAACTCCCTGTTGCGTCGCATTATCGGCCAAGCTTCGGGCAGACGGCCATCCGTAGTTCTACTGAATTTCCTGGAGCTCGACGTGCTTGTGCCGCACGCGCCTCCCGGTAGTATCTTAGAGGGCAGGGAATTTAACAATGGACTACAGTCGCAGGACTTTTTTGGGCGGCGCACTCGGCGGAGCGGCCGTGGCTCAGGCGCAATCCCCGCCAGCGCAGTCCGCCAAGCCTCGGAACATACTTTTTATTCTGACCGACGACCATCGTTATGACGCCATGAGCTTCATGGGGGCGCAAACGTTCCCGGTGACCCCAAATATGGACGCGATGGCGCGCGACGGCGTGCACTGCCAAAACGCTTTCGTCACAACTGCGCTTTGTTCCCCCAGCCGTGCCTCCATTCTCACTGGAAAATATGCACACCAGCACCGAATCGTCGACAACAATACTGCGATTCCGCCGGGCACGCATTTCTTTTCCGAGGATCTTCAGAAGGCAGGTTACGCGACGGGGTTCTTCGGAAAATGGCATATGGGCAATACCGGGGATCAACCGCAGCCGGGGTTCGATCGCTGGGTGAGCTTTAAAGGCCAAGGTTCTTATCTGCCGGTGCCGGACGGATTGAATGTCGATGGGAAGCACGTGCCGCAAAAGGGCTACATTACGGACGAACTTACGGACTACGCGCTCGACTGGCTGGCGCAGCGTTCGCGGGAACAGCCTTGGTTCATATACCTGTCCCATAAGGCCGTGCATTCGCCGTTCATTCCGGCGGAGCGCCACAAAGGGAGGTATGCGAACGCCAAGTTCGTTCCGCCGCCGACCATGGATGTCAGCGGCGACATGGCGCGAAATCGTCCGATGTGGGTGCAGAATCAGCGTAACAGTTGGCACGGGGTCGATTATCCTTATCACAGCGATTTACCTCTGGCGGAGTACTATCAGCAATACGCCGAGACGCTGCTCGGCGTCGATGAATCGATCGGTAGAGTGTTCGCTGCTCTGAAAGCGCGCGGCGAGCTCGATTCCACGCTGATCGTGTATATGGGCGACAACGGCTTCCAGTTTGGCGAACACGGTCTGATCGACAAGCGCACAGCTTATGAGGAATCGATGCGGGTGCCGATGCTGGCGCGGTGTCCGGAGCTGTTCCCGGGAGGACGCAAGGTGAAAGAGGTGGTTGCGGGTATCGATATCCTGCCCACGTTCTTTGCCGCCGCCGGACTGGAGCCGCCCGCCGATATCCCAGGACGCAATTTTCTGCCTCTGTTGCAGGGAAAATCGATACCCTGGCGCGAGGGGCTGCTTTATGAGTATTACTGGGAGCGAAATTTCCCGCAGACTCCCACGATGCACGCCTTGCGCGGCGCGCGCTACAAATATGTCCACTACTACGGCATCTGGGACGTCGATGAACTTTACGACCTGCAGGAGGATCCGCGCGAGACAAATAATCTGATCTTCAGCGTGAAGCATCAGCAGATCATCAAGGACATGAATAAGCAATTGTTCGACGCGATGGAATCAAGCGGAGCTATGTATATCCCTCTGTTTCGTGATTCCGGGGGACAGTCGAACAAACGCAATCCGGACGGCTCCAAGCCAGCGGATTTTCCGCCCCAGTTGATGGGGCCGCCCAAACCTATTAAAGAGCCGTAGGTTCCTTTTCCGCCGATCGCGCTATTTCTCTTCCATACGAGGTATGATTTCAAAAGTATTGCGTCTGGTGAATCTTTGCGCGCCGTATGGCGTCCACAACTCAAAGTTGGAGTCATTTCATGACAATCAAACGGCTCAGCGTGGTTTACGTATTTGGACTGTTCTTTGCAGGGATCTGCTTCGCCCAGGAGGCGCAGATCACCGGACGGGTAACGGATAGCACGGGGGCGGTGCTTCCTGATGTGAAGGTTACCGTCACTAATGCAGACAACGGGATCACGCGCGAGACGAGAACCAACGATCTGGGCTACTACACAGTGCCGTTGCTCGATCCGGGTCATTACAAGTTAATCGCTGAGAAGCAGGGTTTCTCGACTCGCGAGCAGACTGGGATTGAGTTGCTGGTCGATCAGCGGGCGGCCATCGATTTCACGATGCAAGTGGGGCAGTTGAATCAAGGGATTTCGGTCGAGGCCGGCGCGCTGCTGCTGGATGCCACAGAGGCCAGTGTCGGGCAGGTGATCGAGAACCGGCAGGTGGTCGAGATGCCGCTGAACGGGCGCAATTACATTACCCTCGGTTTGCTGTCGGTTGGGACCTCGGATCCGATCGCAGGCAGCCGGGATCAGGGGTTCAGTTCCGGAGGCCAGAGGCTGTCGGCGAATAACTATCTGCTGGATGGCACTGATAACAACAGCTATGAGTTGGCCGATGCGGGCCGGATGGGCGGAATGGTCGCGCCTTCGATCGATGCGATTCAGGAGTTTAAGGTGCAAACGAATTCCTACTCCGCCGAATACGGCCGCGGCACGGGTGCGACCATCAACGTCACCATTAAATCAGGAACCAATCAGATCCACGGAGCTGCCTATGAATTCCTGCGAAACGATGACGTGGACGCCAAGAATTTCTTTGCGAGCCCCACGGCGGCCAAGCCACAATATCAGCGGAATGAATACGGATTCGCGGCGGGTGGTCCAATCATTAAGAATAAGACCTTCATTTTCGGCGATTGGGAAGCAACGAATATCCGGCAGGCGCAAAGCGCCGTCGACACTATACCCACGGCGGCGGAAAGGACCGGCAATTTCTCCCAAGAGACGAAGATTCTGAAGAATCCGATCACCGGTCAGGCCTTTCCAGGAAATATTATTCCGGCAAATCTGATAGATCCACTGGCGGCAAAGCTGATTAATCTGTACCCGGCACCGGGCAACGGCAATCTGTCGTCGAATTACCTGTACGGCGGGCCGGACGATGAAAACGATCACCGCTGGGATGTACGTGTCGATCACACGCTAAGCCAGAAGGACACTGTCTATGCGCGCGTCAGCAATTACGGCGTCAAAATTCCCGGCATTTTGAATTTACCGCCGCCGGCTTTTGGCGCCAATGCTTTCGATGAAACGATCAACGGGTATAACGCGTTCCTGGGATGGACTCACATTTTCTCGCCCTCGCTGGTCGCCATTACGCGCGCATCTTATAGCTATAACGAATTTACTCGCGCGAATCCGGCCGTTGGGGGTACGCCAAATTACAATGCCACCTACGGCGTCCCAGGCGGAGACGACAGTATTCCCGGAGGTTTTTCCGCTTTTGGTATCACCGGCTACACGCAACTGGGCATCGGCGCGAACAATCCGACCCAGCGCAATTCTCAGAATCGCCAGGTGGTCAGCGACTTCAACTGGGCGCATGGCGCGCACAATATCAAGTTTGGAGTGAACCTGATCCGCATTCAGAACAACATTCTCAACGACAACACAACGATCGGCAACTGGACCTTCAACGGCCAGTTCACCGGAGACGGCATGGCGGATTTCCTGCTGGGTTATTCCAGCCAGTGGACCGGCTCGACAATAGAAAACGTGAACTTGCGCGGGTGGCTTCCCGCCGCCTACGTGCAGGACGATTGGAAGATCAGCCGGAAGCTGACGGTAAATCTGGGGATGCGTTATGAAGTCGGCCTGCCTTATTACGACACGCAGAATCGCATGTCCAATCTGACTCTGTTGAACCCTACCATGGCGACGTTGATCCTTGCGAGCAACTCCGGCGGCTACGAGAACCGGTCTCTGGTCAATCCGAATAGCGACGGCTGGGAGCCGCGCGTCGGCCTCGCTTATCAGCTCGACTCGAAAACAGTCATTCGCACTGGCTACGGCATCTATCGCACATACTTTGAGCCTATGGGCGACGCTCAGTTTCTGACCGTTAATCCGCCGTTTGCTTACACGGTGAACATCTCCAGCAGCCAGACGACTCCCGCGGTCGTTTTGTCACAAGGTCCGCCCGCGGGCGCCCTTTCGCTGGCGCACGCGACGGGCGTGACGTTCGCCCAATACCCGACTAATCCGCACCGTGCCTACGCGCAGCAGTGGAATTTCAATATTCAGCGGCAGCTTGCGGCGAAATGGCTGTTTGAAGTCGGCTACTCGGCTGAAAAAGGCGTGCACTTAATCAATCGCTACGACGGCAACTTCGCTCCGCCCGAGCCGGGGAATATTAACGCGAACCGGCCGATCCAAAGCGCGATCATTCCTCCGTCCGGCGACGTGGTTTCCCCGCTCGGTGGAATCAATCAATACAATTTCAACGGCAATTCCAATTATCAGGCCCTCGTGGTCAAGCTGGAGAAGCAGCTCACGAAAGGCCTGACGGTATTGGCTTCCTATACGTATTCGAAGACGATGGGCGACATCTGCTCGGACTCAGCCGACGGTAGTTCCACCAACTGTGGTTTTCAGGATCCGCTGAATATGCGCGCGGAAAAATCGCTCGACAACCAGGACGAAGGGCAGAGGTTTGTCACCAGCATGCTCTACGATATTCCCGTGGGGCGCGGACGCCGCTTCGGCTCGCAGATGCCGGCGGTTGTGAATGGATTCTTGGGCGGATGGGGCATCGGAGGGATTTTTAGCCGACACTCCGGCCTGCCCTACACCATCGTCGACACCGGCAACCCCGCCAACGACGGCACCATTTCGATCGTAGACCGGCCAAATTTAGTCGGTGACCCGTATTCGGCGCCGTGGAGCGTCAATCGGGCGTTTAACACCGCGGCTTTCGCGATCCAGCCTGCGTACATGTACGGTAGCTTGGGGAGGAACACGATGGCGATGCCGCGAGTCTCCGACCTCGATCTGATTCTGTCGAAGATTTTTCCCCTCACGGAACGTGTCCGTCTTCAGGCGCGATTCGAGGTGTTCAACTCGACCAATACTCCGCCGTTCACAACCGCTCCCGATGCGACAGTGGGCACCAACGGTTTCGGCCAGACCACTGCCGCCGGAGCCCCGAGGCAGTTGCAGTTCGGCTTGAAAGCTCTGTTCTAAGATCGGCGGCCAGGTAGCCTATTGTGCCTCCAGGGCAGCACCCGGGCACAGCTCTCCATAGGCCCTTATCGCGAAGGCGCGCGCGGCCGGTCCGCCGGAACGGGGGTTGTTCGAGTATCCGCATAAAATCGAAAGCGGCGGCGTTCTGATTCAAGCCGGTGAACTTCCCACGCCGGGGGCGAGCACGGCGCGGGTCGGGAATTGCCAGGGATGCGAAAAGAGGTTTGATCACCGCTTGCAGCTCGCCGCGCCGGTGCGCGAAATGGCGGAGCATCAGATTCCACGCAGCACGTCCGGTTGGTGGTACGTGTTCGGAAGCGTCGCGCTGGTTGTGTTCACCCTTCAAGTGGTCACCGGCATTCTCCTGGCGGTCTGCTACATTCCGTCCGCCGCCGAAGCGTGGAACAGCTTGCAGGCTTTGAACCACGATGTAGTTTTGGGGTGGTTCATCCGCGCATTGCACGGCTTGGGCGCGAACTTCATGATCGCCATCGTGCTGATCCACATGGTGCAGGTGTTTCTGTTCGGAGCCTACAAGTTCCCGCGCGAGCTGACATGGATCGTAGGCGTTTTTCTTCTGCTGATGACGCTGGGCATGGCGTTCACCGGACAAGTGCTGCGTTTCGATCAGGACGCTTTTTGGGGCTTGGGCATCGGGGCGTCGATTGCAAGCCGCATCCCGGTGGCAGGCCCGGCCATCGTCAAGCTGATGCTCGGAGGGCCCATCATCGCCGGTGCCACCCCCTCTCGCTTCTTCGTGTGTTACATGTTTTCGTCATCCCCGGAATGCTGATCGCGTTTGCTGGCGTGCACCTTCTCATGGTGTTGAAGCTCGGCATCAATGACTGGCCCATGCCCGGTCGCCTGGTGAAGAAGGCGACCTACGAATCCGAATATCACGCGCTGATTAAAGCGGATGGCGTACCTTTCTTCTCCTACGGAGCCTGGAAAGACTTGCTCTTCGGTGCCGCCGTGCTGACCGCGGTCGGCTTGTGCGCGGCCTATTTCGGTCCTTTCGGCCCCTCCGGGCAGCCGGATCCGACCATCATTCAGACCGTTCCCAAGCCCGATTACTTTTTCCCGTGGCTCTACGCTTTGCTCGCGCTATTGCCGCCTTCAATGGAGACGCCGGTGCTGCTGATCGTCCCCCCGCTTGCGATCGGCGGACTTCTACTACTTCCTTTTCTGTTCGGCGAAGGAGAAAAGAGGTGGCGGCGGCGACCGATTGCCGTGCTGACCGTGCTTCTGATCGCGGTCGCGCTGCGATCGTTGACACATCTGGCCGGCTACAGCCCCTGGAGCCCGGAAATGAATGCCTGGAGCGCAGAGCCCATTCCGAAAAACATGCTTAAGGGGAGAACCGCTCTCGAACGTCAAGGAGCGCTAGTATTTCAGGGCAAGCAATGTCACAACTGCCACATGCTCGGTGAGAAAGGCGGCGAGCGAGGTCCGGCGCTGAACTCGGTCGCCGCGCGGCTTACCGAGGACCAGTTGATCCGCCAGGTTCTGCAAGGCCGCGGAAACATGCCCGCGCATGGGAACAGCTTGAATCCGGCGGAGACCACGGCTTTGGTCGCCTTTTTGGAAACCTTGCATCCGGCCGGGCAGGCGCCGGCGCGCGACGCGTCTCGTGACCCGTTCGGAGCGAACCGCTAGGGCTACCTATGCATTCCTGGTCACTGCCTGTTTTGACTTTGATTGCGCTCGTATATTTGTGGGGGTGGGATAAACTACGCACGGCTTTCCCAGGGGTGGTGCTGGTATGGAGACCTGCGGCATTTGTAGCGGGGGTGTTTATGTTGTTAGCGCCTACAGGGTCTCCTCTGGCGATGCTCGATCACCATTACCTCGCGGCACATATGGCACAGCATCTTCTTATAATCACTGTGGCAGCTCCGCTGATTCTGTTGGGGGCTCCGGTAATCACCTTGCTCTACGGACTTCCGCCGAGTCTCTCTGAGTGGTTTTATCGGCGCCCCGTTCCGCATCGGCTTGGCCCAGTGATCACTCATCCTGTTTTCTGCTGGCTCACTTGCACTGCCGTTGTGATCGGTTGGCATGTTCCGGCCGTGTTCGATGTGGGAATGCGATCGGAACTCGGGCATGTGATAGAGCAGAGCTGCTTTTTGATCGCCGGTATCCTGTTTTGGTGGCCAGTCATCCGCCCCTGGCCCACCTAGGCCGAGTGGCCCGTTTGGTCAATTCCGCTTTATCTTTTCCTCGCCGCCTTTCCATGCGACGCTCGTTCCGCGTTTCTCTGTTTTTGTAACTGCGTCGTTTATTCTCACTATCTGCCTGCTCCACAGTTGCTCGACGCCTCGGCACTGAACGACCAGGCCTGCGCCGGCGCCCTAATGTGGCTCTGGGTCTCATTTGCTTACCTCTGTCCGGTGGCGGCGCTGGCATTCCGCCTGCTATCGCCTGAGAAGCGTTTCATGGAGAAGCAGGTTGTCTGACGTGACAATAGATTCAACGCTCATATTGGAAGCACCGCCAGTCCCGCCGAAGCCGGTGGCTGCGCGATTTCCGGCAGTCTTAGCGGACTTCTGGGCTTTAACAAAACCGGAAATCAATCTTCTGGTTTTGATCGCGACGTTTACGGGCTTCTACTTAGGCGCGCCCGCGCAAATCAAAGGTCCACGGTTGTTGCTTCTGACTCATACCCTGCTCGGGACTCTGTTGGTCGCCGGCGGCGCGGGCACCCTGAATCAGTATTTAGAACGCGGATTCGATGCGCGAATGAAAAGGACCGCCCGGCGGCCGCTCCCCAGCGGCAGGGTGGAACCCTCGTCCGCCCTAGCGTTCGGGATTCTGGCATCACTCGCCGGCGTCATCGTTCTCGCCGTGGAAGTCAATGGATTCGCGGCGTCGCTCGCTGTCGCCACACTCGCCGGCTACCTGGGTTTGTATACTCCTCTAAAATGAAAGACCCCCCTATGCACATTGGCCGGCGCTGTTCCCGGTGCGATGCCGCCGCTGATCGGGTGGGCTGTGGCCACCGGAGGTTTGACGCATTCGGCGTGGTTCCTTTATCTCATCATGTTTTTATGGCAGTTCCCGCACTTTATGGCGATCGCTTGGGTGTACCGAGAGGACTATTTGCGGGCCTACTACCGTGTGCTCCCTCAAGCCAGCGCCGGTCGATTTATGTCCTGGCAGACTTTGCTGCCTTCAATCCTGAAGGCAATGGCGGCGTGTCTGAGACCGCAAGTATAAGGTCAGCAGGACGCGAAGCTTCCTGTGCAAACTTGAAGCGATCTGACATTGCCTTGCGTGTGAGGTCCTCCGACCAGCCGGTCGGTCGTCACCGCCGTCGTGTGTCTGGCGGGATCGTAACGCACCAGAATCCGCGTACCCGGCGGATGCGCCTCCAGCCATTTTTCTTCGCCGAGTTGCCGCGTTGGTTTCGACCTGAGGAATTAAAATCTCGAAGAGCAAGGCGTTCCCATTCAAATATCCGAGAGATTTTATGCACCGAATGACACGGTCACTTCGCTCGGCGCACGCCTACGGCAATTAGCGCTCCAGGCGCCAAAGCTCTCCGCCTTTGAGGCGAGCTGGATTCTAAACGCGCTACCGGCGTAATTCTGAGACCATTGCATATTCTGTTGACCAGCGTGCAATCGCCCGAACAGGAAGCCCTCTCTAGTCTGCGGTGTGGGAAGTTCATGTGGCGTGATACCTCGGATTTAAGCGTGGTTGCGTCCTATTAGACGACGCAGCAACATCCTGATGTAGCGAAACTGTAGCGGTTGAGCGAAATCCTGCGAAACAGAGCGATACATCACTTGCGAAAAGCTCGGTTTCAGAGCGGCCGAGCGGCAGGCTCTGCTGCGGGCGGTTCCCACGCCGAGCGCAGTTCTGGCCGAGGTACGATGAAGCTTTTCGGGGGAGGGCCCAGGTAAGCTTCGGACCGGCGCCTGATAAGTAGCATTATCGGCTGCTGCCCAGAACGCCGAATTTGAGGGGTGCGCCGAATCTCGCTAGTGGGCAACAGGCGCGGCTCGATCGAAATAGTAAAACAACGATGTCCGTCGCGGGGGGCTTCATGCCAAGCTGGCGCAGCATGCCGACGATTTGGCCGCGGTGTAGCGAGGCGTGGTTCACTACATGCACCACGATCTGCCACGCAGGAAGGCCGGCGTTGCCGACAAAGCGTGACTTGAAGGGAACCTCACGGGCGAGGTCTGAGGCAGTGGCCGAATTTGCCCAGGCTTCCCACTTGGCCTGCAATTGAGGCCATTCTTCGATAACAAGATCGAGCGATGGGAGTGCATTACGGGGCGGCACCGGAAAGTCAGGATCGGCAATTCGCGAAAACCAGATCGCGTCTCCGAAGTAAATGTGAGCCAGCGTGTTCGCGATGCTTCCGTGGGAGACGCTCATCGGCTTCGTTCGGTCCTCGGGCAGCAGGGCGAGCGCGGACTCTAGCACCTTGCGCGAGGCCCAGCCTGAATATCCAATGTATGTGCGAACTTCTTGAGCGGTCATTTGTAAAGCCAAGCACGGTCGATTCGCGATCGACCGCGCTGGCCCGAAACTTCTAGTTCGAACCGACTACGGCTCAGGGAATTCAATTACGTTTCGACTTCAGACCCATCTTTTCGATGTTAACTACGCTGTGGCCCCGGTTTACTGGGTCCCCAAACGAATCAGCGAACCCTATCCCATCTGTGGCTAGCTCGCAGCCGCACTGCTGATTACAAACGACTATTGGTTCCAAACAGCGCAGTGCAAGAGGCGCCCTGACGGGACGATGAGCAAGCCAAGGTAGAAAAATTCGCGATTCGCTTGGCGCGCCAGACGAACGGGCCACCCTGACGCAAACGCGATTTTTTGCGAAACTGGACGTCACGCAAATAATGCCGGCGCGAGCATTGGCTTTCTCCAGGCTCCCCATCGTTGGTTCCGGTTCTTGCGGGAAAACGGGGCGGAGCTGTGCGGTCTCCGCGGCGCCCGACCCGTCGACCTTGGTCAAGGCCGAAAAGTGAAGTGATCAGCAAAAATCTTTCTCGGCGCTTGGAACGATTGGAACAATCTATCGCACCCATGATCGTGCGGAAAGTGTGGCAGGTCGTGATCGTACATCCCGATGGCAGGCGGGAGCAAGTCAGGGAAATAGTATGGCCGTCACCTAATCCGGTCGACACCTTTCAGAGTGAGTCCTGCCCTCGGAGTTGCTACGGATAATGGGAGTTGACTGGCGGATGCTTTATCGGGCCTTCGCTAGGTCAGCCGCGTCTCTAAACGCTTCGAGGTCTTCAATGTATACCCGTTGCTTAACGCCACGCCGTTAGTCAAGTTTCTAGCCAGCGAGTCCCAACTACCGGATACGTCGCGCTAAAACAGACTGGCTAAGTTAACAGATTCCTGGATTCTGCTAACTAAGGCAGAACCGCGACGCCCGCCCCAAAACACAGCCAACGCTCCGCTGCCCAGAAAGTATTTCTTGCGGCAGTGAACCGGTTTGTCCTTCCTTTGCGCGTACTTCGAATGAGAGCGGCATGAGCGGGAGAAGCATGGTAAACCTTCCCGTCCCGTTCGTTTCGGAGGAAATAACAATGAAAAGTATCACTCGAATGTCGCTGGCTTCGCTGATGCGTGGCGTTTTATTTCTCGCCGTGCTTTGGTCGATCGCCCCAGTCAATGCAGCGCCGGGATGGAATGAAGCTACCGCCATGCCGGTGGATACCATCAACTGCATCACCCAGCAGGCTGAAACCTTGAGCCTCTCTTCCGTTGCCTGGTTCGGTGACCCGAACTCTCCGCCCCAGGTGAATACGGTCTACTATGCCCGCGTAAGTTGGGGAGTGACAGGCAAACCCTGCGCCGGCGGCGCGCAGGTGGCCCCAGAATTGTTTCTGCCCGATGGCACCTCGCTTGCGATTAGCGCCGCATTTCCGGTGAAGTGTCTCGCCGTGAACCTTTCTACCTTTGCGACCTCACCGGAGACAGCCCAGTGTCCTCAGGCGCCATCGACCGGGTTGCTTGGGGGTCTGGGATTCTATCCGACCGGTGGGACCAACGCCGCGTGGCCGACCGCTCAGGGCTTCGGCTGGCAAATCCAAGTCCCACTGATTTCCACCGTTCCCTTATCGGGTACCGTGACCAGTTCGGATCCGACGGTCGCGTGTTTCTCTTGCCTTACCGCGGCCGTCTGGTCCATTGATGGAGTGGAGAGCCCATGGGCGTATCCGCGCGTTGGAGTACGAATCAGCGGTTCGTCCGGGATGCCGACGATAACGTATCCGTCGCCTTCGACAACCAACGTGACAAGCACAACTGCGACCGGCACGGCAACTCTCGACCGCCAAAATACTACCGGAACCGTATTCGCCCAACACTCGGCCACACCGCCGTCTGCCTCTACATGCCAGTCGAATACAAATAATGTGTCAGTTATTCAGTCCTCGCCAACGGTGAGCCCGGTGACGATTACCTTCTCGAATCTTCCGTCGGGGGCTTATCGCTACTGGCGGATGTGCTACAGCACCGGCAGCACGACGTATATTGGCGCCACGCAGTCGTTCCGCACCCCCGGTTCGCCACCGCAAATCACCTCGATTTCGCCCGCCATGGCGCTGCCCGGCGATAGTGTCACGATTATTGGCAACAACCTGGCGGGAGCGACTTCAGTGTCAATCCAGGGAAGCCAAGGTCCAGTATCAGCTGGGATTACCAGCAAGACCGCGAGCGCCGTCACCTTCGCCGTTCCCAACATCGCATTCCAGACAGGGACCGTCTCGGTGACGACGCCGGACGGCACGGCTACCAGCACATCCACCTTCACCGTCGGCATCGATACGCTTCTCGACAGTTATCAGGTATCGACCGTCAATGGAGCAACAAATCTGACGATCCATTTTCACTCCACCGAGCCGGCTCCCTCCGCGCAGTTCGACTGCCACCTCAGCACTTCGGCGTATGCCAGCACGTGCGATGGCGGAGTCGTGACCTACACCGCACTCTCGACAGGCATATATTCGGTGGACATCACCGCGCACTACAGCGGATTTCGCGATCCGACCCCGTTGGCATTGCATTTTGACTTCCTTCCCCACTATGGCCCTCTTCAGCCGAAGAGCCTTCTACATACGGGCTCTACCAGCGTCCTCACCGACGAGGATTCGACCTTGGAGTGCACCAGGAACGCGACCGCGGGCTGGACCGCATGTGCTTCGGCAGATTCCTCGACTGCACTGCCCGCCGCCATGAAGAGATTGGTGGTAGCGGCCAGGGATCTTGACGGGAATGGAAACCCCGGACCGGCCAGGAGGGGCGTCTCGGTCGACCCCCTTCCCTTTGAGACAGTGCTGCTCACCGGCTTTCCGGAAGCGGACGTCAAAACGACAACAGGCCGCACGGCATCGTTTTCGTTCCAATCGAAGCATGGGGCCGATTTCCAATGCAGCCTCGATTATGCGGCCTGGGCGTCCTGTTCGGGACAGGTGTTTCTGGACGATCTTGCTGTCGGCCCTCATACGTTCCTCGTTCGTGCGGTCGACAGTGCAGGCAACGTGGATCTCTCGCCAGCGACGAAGTCGTGGACCATTGAGTGACAGTTGCCCGGCCAACATAAATGCGAAGGAACTGCAAACAGTTTCTGCGGAAACACGGCGCGGAGATCTGCAGGCGCCGGAAATGACCAAGCAGAAGCAATCACGCGACGGTTTAAACAGCTAAAACGCCCGGAGGACCTGAGATGATCGCGAAACATCTCTCTCGGCGCCTGGAACGGCTCGAAAAAGCAACGCCCTCAGGAGGCGGCCAGGACATGGCAAGGGGAAACACATGATCCGTACCAGAGGGGATGAAGCTACTCACAAGTGTTCTTTTGACCGCAGTCACTGCCTTCCCTCAGTCGTCGAATCGATTGCCAGTGACTGACACGAAGAAGATCGCGGATGCGCTACGCGCCGGCTCCGCATTCATCACCAAGGACGCGACTGAGCTCGATTGACCATCGGAGTCTGCAGGTGACTACAGGCTCCTGCGCAAAGGATCAAACGAATGGACTTGTCTTCCGGCAATTCTCGGATATCACCATGATGAGCCAGGGTGCTTCGACCCGATATTTCCGCATACGTCTCACATCTGCCCAATCGCACCGAATTATACCTGGTGATGCCGATCCGCCAATGGGAATGAATGACAGGCGGGCTACAGAGATCTCACGTAATAAAAACCGTTCACTCTTCCATGCGCCTCCGCTCCCGAATCCGGGCCTTGCCACGGACGTGATGCCCCTGCTGTATAACGGCGTATCATTGTGCAACATCGTCGGCTCGCCGGAATCACCGGCTAGACACCCACTGCGGCGGTTATGTGGAAGCTGATATCATTAGCGGCCTATAACTGCCAACCGAAAATGGCCCGCAACATGTAGTGTGGCGATAACAGTCTAATACAGTGATGGGATTCGAAGCCGGGGCCAAGTGCTGTCAGGATCGCTCCTGATGCTAGACGAAAGTTTTGGTAAGGGCCTTCAAAGACTGCAGGTTACTTACCTCTACTCCGCGGAACGGGATGGGGTCTTCCGTTCCTTGATCGTCGTCGGCTTGAGCAGGGCGAAAGCGGAGGAATCAACGCTGGAAGCGTTCCTTCGGCTCTACGCGGCGTTACGGAACGGCTCGAAAATAGATGCTCCGCGGGCGTGGGTTTATCGTGTCGCTCACAATCTCGCCGTCGATGCGCTTGGATACGAGGCGCGGGTTGACCCTGCTGGATCGCAGAACGCTGTGGGAGATTCGAGCCCGCGACATCGCTCTGTTAAATAACGACATTGAAGCTCTCGGTAACAAGGTGGCGAAGACCTTGAGCCTTTCTCTGCCAGGCACTCCGTCGGCCTCGCTATGCACGCAGGCGATAGTCGAATCGGCGAGTCTCGTAGACCGGTTGGTGACGGGCTAGTTGACTGCGGCTGGTTCCGATCCGGATCGGAACTGCTTATGCGAGGAATTTTCAAAAGTCAGCCAGAGGTCGCTCGAATATGGCCGTTCGCTGGGCGAGGAACCTTCACGATGAGATCCTGGCCGGGAATTCTTTTCCTCTGCGTTTCGCCTTGCGGCGCTGCGACCGGCAGACTGAATGTATATGCTGTTCTCATGTCTCCAGACTCTCTTTCCGGCTGGCAAACGCTTCTTTCTATGCAAGCCGGCGCCGCGGCGACTCTCACTGGGCTGGTGTTCGTCGCAGCCTCGATCAACCTTACGAAAATCGTCGGGACCCGGCTGCTGACGGTTCGCGTGGTCGAGTCCCTCGTGCAGTTTCTCCAGGTCTTCTTCGTGTGCTCGTTGATGGTCGTGCCGCACCAGTCGTTTTTCACGCTCGGCATCGAAATTCTGGTGGTCAGCTTCATTTCGTGGACAATGCAGATCCTGGGCTTCCTCCGGTACCACCGCGCACGCTTGGGCAATCCTCATTGGTGGTTGGGTCTCCGCTTGGCCGTGACCCACTTGTCGACCATCCCTTTTTTCGTGGTTGCCCTCGGTCTGCTTCTGGGTCTTAATAGCGCTCTGTATTGGTCAGTTCCTGGGTTCTGCTTTTCGTTTGTCGCAGGATTGTTCAACTCCTGGGTGCTGCTCATAGAAGTCGCGCGATGAAGATAGCCGCTCCGCCAGGTTATGGCAAGCGTTGGAGCGCCGGCGGGCGCCAGGTCCCGTTCAGGATAGGTTGTTCCGGCCAATACAGCCGGATGGTGAGATTAAAAGGTCCGGCTGCTGCGGGGAGCCAGTTCGACTCGCGGTCGGGACCGGGGTTCTGGCTCTGAATGTAGAGATCCAGTGAGCCATCCGGGTTCAATTTGAGTGAATCGCGATCACCGATGGCGTAACGGTTGGCCGGATTTGCGATGAAATAACCGTCCTGATCGTATGCGGTAATCGACCAGAAGGCGCGCACGGGAGGCAAGCCGGCCTTATCGAAGTGCATGCGATAGTGCATTGACCCATTCAATCGTTGCCCCGCGCCGTCGGCGCTGCTGTTGAGATAGACCGCATCCTCGGGTGGGTTTGCACCAAGGCCGAATCGCGCGATCGCGGCCCGGGCAAGGTAGTTGGTTCCATAGCGACCGATGGTGCTGTTGAAGCCTCCCCAACCTGGCTTGGTGGAAGCGGCTGCTGTAATGAATCCCTCGACGCGGGCGGAGGCGGCCCGCGCTCCTTTCTCAAGTGCCTGCCGTTGATCGGCGCTCAGTTTTGACGCATCGAAATCCTGGCCGGGGACAATTCCCAATCGAGCCAGCTCGCGAACCGTTGGAGCGTCGGCCGCATGCGGCGGGTTAGCCTTCATGGCTGTGGCGAAGGCGGCGAAAAAGGCCACAGGGTCCATGGCTTTGACCCGGTCGGGTGGCGTGCCTCCCGCGACGGTTCCAAACGCGCGTGCCGACCCGATCTCTTGTACTCCATCGGGATACGCGCTGAGCGGCATCATGCGCATGCCCTGTTGAAAAGCGCGGACGTTCGCATAATCGGCCGCGCCGTTGGTCTGAGTGCGGCCGAGGAGCCAGACGATGTTCGTCGCTGCATCTAATCGAGTAACGTGTTCCGGCAGTTTGCCAGTCCACTTGGGTCCGGCGATAGCGAACCAGGCCTCTGCGGTTCCAGTCGTTCGTTTGCCAGGATCCGCGAACGTTTCGGTCCATGCATCCATAAATTGAAGCAAGTAAAAGCGGCCGCCGGAGTCGGGAACGCGGATCAGAATCGGCTCTTGAGACAAGTCCAGCCACGCCGTGGAATACAGGGTATCGGCATTGGGACGGATCACTTGCCGGGAGTCGGGGCGTGGAAACTGCGGAACGTGCGTGAAGCGATTGACAGGCATCGCGCCTCGCGTCGTCTCCATAAGGACGAGCGGATAAGCGTAGATGTAGGCGCGCTCGGCGATGTCGCGAAGTTCACCAGGGGCGTTTTGGGCGTGAAGCATGATTGCGGCGACGAGCGCGAACGCGACGGACTTCATATATGTCCTCCGCACTGTGAGGCGGATACGATTGACGGCGAGCGTTCCCGTCCTTCCGTTCCCTTGTAGCCTCGCATGTGCAAAAGAATATAGTAGCGTTAACCCCAAGCGCTTGTTTTTCCAGCGCGGTCGACGTTCATCGACCTACGGGATTGCATGTTGTTGCGATCATCGCCGGCACGTGTTCTGCTGCCATGAAAGGAAATCCGATCTGGAATGCCGATCCAACGTGTTCCTTGGTCTCGACTTGAACCTGCGCGTGGTGCGCGTCCGCGATCCACTTTGCAATGGACAACCCCAGCCCAGCACCTTCTACGTTGCTTCTGGACGGATCCGCCCGGTAAAATCGTCGAAGATATGCGGCAGGTCCGACGCGGAGACACCGATTCCGCTGTCCTCGACCGTAACGAATACTCCCTGATCCTTGGCCTTTACGCAAACCTGAATCATGCCGGGAGAAGACGTGTATTTGATGGCGTCGAGGAGAATCCAAGTCAGCCGGCGGACGCTCGCGTAATCCGCCCACACTGCAGCGGACGCGCGCCGTGAGCGGAAAATGTCAGGGTATGGTCGCGGGCGGCGGCCACCACGCGGGCTTTGTCGCATACAGCGGAGACCAGTTGCGTCAGATCGACTGGTTCAAACGCGAACTGCACACTGCCCGCATCGGCGCGGGCTAACGTCAGCATATCTTCGAGCAGGCGTCCGGCCTTCCCGCATTCTTCGACGATTTCCTCGAAGGCGCGTCGGCTTGCCGAATCTGGCTTCGCGTTCCGGGCCGCAACCTCAGCGACAGTTCGGATAAACGAAAGAGGACTGCGAAGCTCATGAGACGCATCGGAGGTGAAACGCTTGAGCTCGTTCACCGCAGTCTCCAGCCGCGCAAGCATCGCGTTGTGCGTCTCCGACAGACGCTGCAATTCGTCGGCCGTCTGCGGCACCGGAAGCCTCTCGGCAAGATTCGAAACCGTGATGGACCTCGCCGCAGCGGTAATCTGATCCACGGGTTTCAACGCTCTCCGGCTGAGAATATAGCCTCCCAGAGCCGAAATCAGCAGCAGTGCCGGTATCGTCCAGGTAAGCCCTTGCGTGAAAGCCCGCAAGATCGCCATGCGAAGAATGATGCCCGGAGAGGAGCGTTAACACGAGATAAGGCTGATCGGAAAATGTGACTTCCTCCAGCCGGTCGCGATCGGAGTTTTCAAGGCCCGGCCACGGAAACGATTCGGCGGTGGCAGGAGAGGGAAGCGCGAAGGTCCCGTCCGCATGGAGGATTTGGATGAGCCCTCCGCCGGTCGCATCGGCGAAGGCCAGGAATTTGTTGGCGCGCGTCAAGGCGGGCGCCGATTCCGTGGACCGCAGCAGATCGCCCAGCCGGTCCGCGCGCCGCTCCAGCGTCCGCGTTCGCCCTGCGATCAAGGTGTGGTCCAGAGTGAACCACATGGTCACGCAAAACAAAATCAGAGACACGAATAGGACCGAGGAAAACCAAATCGTGAGCTGCAAGTAACCAATATATTTGGGGTTAGTGGTGCGCCCGGACCGATTCGAACGGCCGACCCTCTGGTTCGAAGTCAAGCAGGCACGGGAAATCAATTAGTTGCAGGTTTGCTATGCTTTGCCCAAGTTGTTGCATTTCCAGTACGCTCTGCCGTGGGTCAGGTAATGCTGAGCATTGCTTCTATGCACGGGGTGGGCATACTTTTGGGCATACCGTTAATCGGCGCACGCCGTAGGATCTATGCTTGACTCTTGTTTCAGTTGGATGCGCGTAAGCTGCTTAGAATCAGCAATAATACATTTTCTACAGAATAAGTATTGACTCCGGAGCCGAAAGGCCCCATAATCGAAGCATGACAAAGGCTCACGCATACCTCAGGGTTTCCGGTAAAGGACAGGTTGAGGGCGACGGCTTCACGCGCCAGTTGAAGGCCATCAAGGAATACTCCGCGTCGCACGATATCAAAATCGTCCGGGTATTCCGCGAGGAAGGCGTGAGCGGGGCCACGGAGTCAGCGGACCGCGCGGCGTGGGCCGAACTGATGACGGCGCTGCACGCGAACGGCGTGCGGACGATCCTGATTGAGAAACTGGACCGTCTCGCGCGCGACCTGATGATTCAGGAAACGATCATCGCGGACCTTCGCCGGAACGGCTTCGAGCTGGTCAGCGTCGCCGAACCGGACCTGATGGCCAACGATCCGACGCGGATCTTGATGCGGCAACTGATGGGCGCGGTTGCGCAGTACGACAAAAGCCAGATCGTGCTCAAGCTCCGAGGCGCGCGGATGCGGATGCGGGCGAAGGAAGGCCGTTGCGAAGGCCGCAAGCCCTACGGGTTCTTTGACGGTGAAGGGGCTGTAATCGAGCGCATGACGGCGTTAAAGGCGTCCGGGTTGGGCTTTGACCGCGTAGCCGCACAACTGAACGCGGAAGGGCTCAAGACGCGTACAGGCGCGCGCTGGCACGGTCTGGTCGTGAATCGCATTCTGACCGGCAAGGGAAGGGGATGCGGCGGAAGGGGGTCACTACGCGCGCCTCAGCAGACCTCTGATTAGGTCTTGCATTTCGCGTTCAGACGCTTTGGGCTTACGTGCAGGATGTCCCGCATAGCTCCCAGTTCCGGGCTTCCCTATTTTCGGCGAGCCATCCTTGCTTTCATAATAGACGCCCTTCTCGGGACCTATGTCTACGAAGTATTTCGTGCGGTTTTCTAACCACGGTACACTGCTGCCCCAGCCGTACCAAACCATTTTTAGCGGAAGTGGTCCCTCGCGAGGACACGTTCGCGGTGGTCCAAGCTTCCGCGCGTCGCGGATCGCCTTCTTCGATTCTGGGTCACATAGATAGAAAAGGTTCCACACCTGCACAAACGCGCATGGAGACATCTCCCTCCCGCCCGCTTCAAGAAAGCAACGGCGGATCAGTCTGAGCGTCCCATCCTCGCATATCCTGTTCCAGGTGCCGACATCGCTCTCCTTCCATGGCTCCGCAGACCCAGGGTTCAGTCCGACAAATGCACCTAGGCATATGCCCTTTCCATCCTCCTGCTTGTGATCCTCACAGTCGCACAGGTAGATTCGCGTATCGAACCGAAAACGCCGACCGTCTCTGTCTATGAACAACGCGTAGTACCCCATGGAGGAAGGATACCCTTTCAATGGCGCGCACTCGGTTGGGGCGCGGGGCTCGCACAATTGAGCCCGGCGACCCGTCGATTCACCCGGCGTGTGATTGCTTACATCGAGGCCAGCGCGCACAACTGATAGTTCTTATCCTGCGCCGCAATGTTTTCCGGGTCCCTCCTCCCGACCACCCCGAGCCGCAGGCTGCGCCACTGCGCGGGGTCTTGAGTTTTCGCAACCCAAAAGTTGGGTGCATAGTTGTTACTTTCATGCAGCGAGCCGATGGGGGGCCGGTCAAGAATACGATTTCAGCGCGCGAGTCAGCTTTCATTCGTACCTCACTACATATCGCGCCGTATCCGCCGGACAATTAGGTATCCAAGTCGTCGATGCGCCTCCGATGTAGTTCGCTCCATCAGAGCACGCCCAGGGCACCTGAAAGGCTCTCGACTCAGACGCCGGGACCAAAATATCGACGCTATTCTCTCCTAGGCGAAGCCCTGAGCCGTTGAAAAATGTGCTGTAGATACTGACGAGGACCTCCCGCGCGCACTCGTTACTGACGACGCCGACGAGGCTTGAAGAGACACCAAGATAGGCGTTTCTGCCCCCGCCAAGCAAACCACCCCATCCCCGTATGGCATCACGACGAAACGCCATCTCGTGGAGGGAAAGACAGCCGGGCTCGCCGGAAGCGGTCTGGCTATTCCAACCGCTAAGAGGAACCGTCAGGTGGTCGGACGCTTCCAGGGCTGCGTTCGCGGCTTTTTTCTCTGCTTCTTTCTGCCTCTTTGCGTCGTTCAACAACGGATGTGAGCGCGTGACTTTGCCGTCAACAAACTCCACGACAAGCACATAGCGGGCTTCATCCGGTCCGATCTCGTAAAACCAGGTTTCCTTATGCCCGTGACCCTTCGTCTGAGGCGGCTGGCCCATGATTGAGGAGACTTCAAGTTTGGTTTGCCCGGCTTTTATTCGCTCCGGATTTCTGTTCGACCCTTGCGGCTGCGCCGCTCCCGCTGCTGCGATAAGCAAGATCCAAAATGCACAACGAATACAAGGCAAAGTGGCGAGAAATTCGGTCAAGGCCAAGGTAGGGACCGCTCCATTCGACCAAGTTCCAACGCTGAGTCTCATTGAGCCTGCAATTTCGAGTCTGTAGCGGATCGAAACAAGTATATTGCATTCCACCCTGGGAAGAACCCGAGACACAACGGGAGTGCGATAGGTCCAAGGAGACACAACGGCCAGGATTGCCCGACTTGGCCCGGACGTTGGGCGCGTAATGTGGCGAACGTGTATGATGCAATGCGAGGCTCCACAATGAAAATCAATCTCCAGCTCTGCCTGTTCCTCGCGGTTGCTTCAATTTCTCTAAGCGCGGACGACGTCCCTAGTCCGCTGAGATCCAGATTCGTTCTCGGCGACCCGGTCTGGAAGGAGATTCCCGTTAGGCCCGATCTTCAGAATCAATACGAAAAGTGTTGGCAATCTGCGATTAACACGCTGCTCGATAACCACTTTGATTTGGCTTCAACCGACAAGGACAGCGGCTACATCAGAACGACCGAGAATACGGGCGTGGTCATCCTGAAAGGAGATTGGGGTTACAAGGTTCAGGTGAGCGTGAAGTTTTCATATTTACCGGCGGACTCCAAGGCGAATCCGCCGACGCAGGGAACCGTAGAAAAGCTCCGTATTCAAGCCGCCGGTATTGTTGCTGAGACCAAGAACGGTAGGCTCAAGCACTACTTGAAGGGATACGATACGGAGGTTCTCCAGAATCTATTCCAGGACCTCCAGGCCAAACTCGGGCCAAGATAAAGCGGCCGAATCGTAAAATAGCTGTTAGCCGCCTAGCTCGACGGGGCAACAAGCCGGGGACCCTGCCCGGTTGGCGGCAATTCCATTTCAGGGAATCGCAAAGGGAGCGATGGCCGAACCACCATCTTCTGATCAGGTTCAAAGGCGAATCCGCGCCGCCTTACTCGAAGTTCATTCCAAAAGACTCGCCGGTGTCAAGCCGTTGGAGTGTCTGAGAGAGGCGTACGAAGTGTGCGCAAAAGTGTTTGACGATGCTAAGCAGCTGACGGATGGACTACTCACGGAACGCATTCCTGCAATCGTTTTTGATGCGGCGGTAGATCATAGATGGGTAGGGTATCCGCCGCGCCGAACGGTCGGGGGTCTCTTGACTGTCATGAGCTTTCGAAAGGATGTTCGTTATTCCTCTCGGTACGTGGACATCCCCCAGAAGGAATTGACCGAAACGTTCGGCAGCCACAAGGTGCCGGCGGGATACGCGGCGCAGTTCAAGAAATACTACCTCGGAAGCCCAATCGCACATTGGCAGGCCGTCGTGATGATGCGCGCAGCGGCAAGCGATTCGATGGATGGCGACATGGGCGCGAATACGCTCGCCACGCTGACGGTGCAATCGGAGACTGTAAGCCGCGCAGGTGCGGACCCAGTGGCAACCGAACGTGACGCTTTACTCACACGGTTTAAAACGAAGGCAATGGAACACGGTATCAAGGTCACGCATGAGATGGTCGCCAAGGCCGCCAAGCCCGGGAAATGGAACACACGCACGATGGTCACTTGGTGGAAGGCGAATGATCCGAGGTGCAAGCCGACGCACGACAAGAGAATCAGAGCAGTTCTAGACAAAGATCCTGCCACCCTTTGGCCGAATAAGGTAAAGATTTCCCCCGCAAATACCGCAAATACCGCATCGTGAGGGTCTTGCTTACTGCGTTGCGGGCTGAGTGATTCTTCTCTTAGGCGGCCAATAGAGCCGCCCAAGAGAGGATCAAATGACAACCATAAACAACGTTCCTGAAGCGCTACTGAAGGAACGCGATTTGCAGAGGATCACCGGCGTTTCGTTGGCGACTATCCGGCGCTGGCGTCTCCTTCGCCAAGGACCGCGATTTCTGAAGCTGGGTTCGGCGGTTCGCTACAGGCGTGAGGATGTAGACGCATGGCTCGCTTCCAGGCCCACGGGCGGGACGGATGTGCGCAATGCCTAGATGCGGGACCTCCGTTAGTGAACAGCAAGACTGTGAGCTTGAAGCATCTGAAAAGACACTGGACTGTGTCGAGAGCAACAACGCAAGCGATACTCCCAATTGGCCAGCACCCCTCGCGCGTGAAGCGTTTTACGGACTCGCAGGATATTTCATCGAAGCGATTGAGCCTTACTCCGAAGCCGATACCGCCGCGCTCTTGGTGCAATTCCTCGTTGGGTTCGGGAGCCTGACCGGACGGTGGCCACATTTCGTCGCGGGAGCCGATCAACACTTCACGAATCTGTTCACCGTTCTCGTGGGTGCAACGGCGAAGGCCCGCAAGGGCATGTCGTGGGGGCAGGCCAAGGACGTACTGAGACGCGTAGATCCTACGTGGGCAGAGAAGCGCGTCAAGAGCGGCCTTGCAAGCGGAGAGGGCTTGATTTTCGCGCTTAAGGAAGACCCGAACAAAACCCTCCTGATCTATGAGCCGGAGTTTTCGCGCGTGCTGAGGACGGCGGAACGCTCCGGCAGTACCCTCTACGATGTCATCAGGCAAGCGTGGGATGGCGGCGACCTTGCCGTGCTCACGAAGAATAACCCGCTCGACGTAAAGGATGCGTTCATTTCAATGGTGGCCCATATCACCGTGGGGGAATTGAGAAGCCTCATGTCAGAAATCCCCACTTTGAACGGCGTCTTCAACCGTTACCTATGGGTGTGTGCCAATCGCTCGAAACTCCTTCCAGATGGCGGTCCGATGCCACAAGAGGACATGGACGGACTGTGTGCGGCGTTGACGACGCAGCTCGACTACGCGCGTTCCGTGGGCCTGATGCAACGGGATGCTGGCGCTAGCAAACTTTGGCACGTAGTCTACCCCCAGCTCACAGAGGGCAAGCCCGGACCGTTTGGTTCCGCAACGGCAAGGGCTGAGGCTCAGGTCATGCGCTTGGCGTGCATCTACGCTCTGCTGGACCTGTCGGACGTAGTTGAACCGGCACACCTGAAGGCTGCACTCGCCGTATGGAAATACTGCGAGGATTCCGCCAGGTTCATTTTTGGGGACTCGCTCGGCAACGTTGTAGCAGACCAACTCCTGAAGGGCATTAGGGACAGAGGAAACGGAGGGCTTAGCCGCACGGAAATTAGCAATCTGTGCCAGCGGAACGCGAACAAGGAACAAATCGAAGCGGCGCTTGCCATCTTACAAAAGACGGGAATGGCGCGCGTCGCGAACGTGGTCGAAACACCGGGTCAGAAGAAGCCCACGCAACGATGGTATGCCGTCGGAGGATGCTGATGAACTTCGTTACTCTCGTTAAGTTCGTTTGGGCCAAGACCGTCACGGAGGGAGCATCGAAATGAAGGCTTCCACGAAATCAACGAATTTAACGAAGACAATTCGAGCATGGCACACTTACGAAAATAACGAAATCAAAGCCGCACAGCGGAGACGGACCTTTTCCTCTTGAAACATCTTAGGGCCTAAGTTATGATGTGAACGTGAAGAAGCCAACCATACCGGAAGACGTGCTGGAATACTTCCGCAAGACCGGCGCGCAGGGCGGCAAGGCCCGCGCGGAGAGTCACTCCAAGAAGCAGTTGAGCGAGTGGGCCAAGCTGGGCGGGCGTCCGAAGGGCGACGGCAAGAAACGGAAGACGGCAACGAAGAAAGACGGCAAGTGATGGCGGTCTACAAGCAACCGAAGAGTAAAAATTGGTGGTACAAGTTCACGTGGAACGGCGAAGCGATCCGCGAGAGCACCAAGCAGACGAATCAGCGTATCGCTCGCCAGATGGAAGCCACGCACCGCGCCAGACTCGCACAAGGTGAAGTTGGCATCCGCGAACGTAAGGCAATTCCTTCACTTCGGGAGTTCGCTACTAACGACTTCCTGCCGTATGTGCGCTCGACATTCGCCGCAAAACTGAAGACGAAGGTCTATTACGAAAACGGAGTCAAGAACCTGCTGGCGTTCGATAAGTTGGCGGCTGAACCCTTGGACGCCATCACGTCCGAAAAGGTGGCGGGTTACGTTGCCAAAAGGCAGGAAGCAAACCTCCAGGTTGCGAGCATCAATCGTGAGCTTCAAGTGCTCAGGCGAATGATGCATCTTGCGCAGGAATGGGGCAAAGTTGAGAAGGTGCTGCCCCGTATTCGCATGCTCTCTGGTGAACGTCATCGCGAACGCGTTCTAACCGGGGAGGAAGAGAGGCGCTACCTGGATGCGGCGGGGCCGCTGCTGCGCGACGTGGCGACGATCCTGCTTGATTGCGGCCTTCGCCCGGAGGAATGCTTCCGCCTCAAGTGGGAGAGCGCCAGCGACGGCGTTATCGAAATCCAGTACGGCAAGACTGATAACGCGCGGCGTCGGATTCCCTTTTCGCCGCGTGTTGCGGCGGTTCTAGAAATGCGCAGAGGCACTCAAGCCGGGGAGTGGGTTTTCCCAGCGGCAACCCATAGCGGCCACATCGAGTCAGCTAGTGTGAAGAGGCAGCATTGGCATGCCTGCGAAGGGCCGGAAAACAAAATCGCGAACGCCAAGCGGAAGGACGGTGAACCCAAAAAGTGGAGTGTTGAGCCGTTCCCGCTCTACACGCTACGCCACACCTGCCTGACGAGATGGGCACCACATATGGACCCATGGGCGCTCGCCTACCTCGCTGGGCACCGCGATATGAGCATAACGAAGCGCTATATTCACCCGCAACAAGGGACGCTGAAGGACGCCATCGAAAAGGCCCGATGTGCAAATGGTGGGCATACTTCTGGGCATACCGCGTCGGTAGCTGCGAATGAACCTACAGGGGATACCGCTCCAAAGGTCTGATAAATAAAGAGAAAGTGGTGCGCCCGGACCGACTCGAACGGCCGACCCTCTGGTTCGAAGCCAGATGCTCTATCCAGCTGAGCTACGGGCGCCTTCGCTTATCGTATCATTTATAAAGCGGAGCCATGGTCGAAACTGAGGTTAAAATCCCTTTCCACGGCGATCCCCGGAGTGCCCGCGACCTTATTGAGAGTCACGGCTACGCTGCCTCCGGTCCCCGAACGCTCGAAAGCGATCAGCTCTTCGATCGCGGCGCGTCGGAACTGAAATCCGCCGATCAACTACTGCGCCTCCGCCGGTCTGGCGTCGTCTCCACCGTCACTTATAAAGGTCCCGCCACCCGGGAGCGATACAAAAGCCGCGAGGAGATCGAGTTCGACGTCTCCGATCCCGCCAACTTCGAGCTCGTCCTCGCCCGCCTCGGCTACACGCCCGGCTTCCGCTACGAAAAGTACCGCACTAAATTCGCAGCCGCACCCGGCCTCATCACCATCGACGAAACCCCTATCGGCGTGTTCCTCGAACTGGAAGGGCCTATGGATTGGATCGACGTGACCGCCTCGCGACTAGGCTTCTCGCCCTCCGAGTACTGCACTGCGAGTTATGCCGCGCTTTACCGGGAATATGCCCGTTCGCACCAGGGTATTCCGGCGAATATGGTGTTTAGCACACGTGATGCGCCCTAGAAAAGGAGAAAATGCACTTAGTACCACGAGTTCTATTGATTGTCAGTATCCCCAATGGTATGCTTCATCTAGTTCAATGACCAAGACGACACAGAGGCAAGTGCGCGCATGATCGAACTCATTGCAACCGTCGTCATTACGGTCAGCTCGATACTGCTGTTCGCGTATTGGTTCCGATACACCTGTCTACTGATTTTGAGCGCCAAGACAGCTCGCGATTACACCTCCGAAGTGGCCTGTTCTAATAAACTTGGCTTCGCTGCGGTGCAAGCGCAACTGAATCAGGCAGGTTCCGCCGACCTCGACCAACTTCGCGCCGCGCTCGATAGCGATTACCGCGTGGTACGCCAGTTACTGAAGTACATGCCCAAGGCCGAAGAAGGACCCTCGCCTCTCGAAACCCAAATGCTAGCAATCAATTACCGGCTGATGGGCGCCTGGTATCAGGTAACGCGTCATTTCTCCGAATCCACCGCCGCCCGCGCACTGGGCGAGATGTCCATGGTAGTGGCCCACTTCGCGAACGTCATGGGCGAACAAGCCGCCTCCGCCGCAGCATAATGTTAGCCAGCTCAGCGCCTTTACGGGAATCTTCTTTTCTTTTCTAGCTTTCCGTCGGAACCTGCCAGCGCCCGCTCTGCCACTCCAGGTTGAAATTCTCGCCCAGATATACCCGTCGCACCTCAGGATCGTTCCCCAGCGCCTCCGGCGACCCCGACCGGAAAATGCGCCCGTTATTGATGATGTAAGCGCGATCCGTCACCGCCAGCGTCTCCCGCACATTGTGATCCGTTACCAGAATCCCGATCCCCGAGTTCTTCAAATCGAAAATAATCTTTTGCAGCTCCAAAACCTGAATCGGGTCGATCCCCGAAAAAGGTTCGTCCAGCAGCAAAAAGCTCGGCTCGATCACCAGGGACCGCGCGATCTCCACGCGCCTCCGTTCCCCGCCCGATAAAACGTACCCCTTGCTGTGCCGCACCGTTTCCAGGCCCAACTGTGCGATCAGGCGGTCCATCCGGTCATGCCTCTCGCGCCGGTTCAGCGGCAGGGTTTGCAGAATCGCCATCAGGTTGTCTTCCACCGAAAGCTTCCGGAACACCGACGCTTCCTGCGGCAAATAGCTGATCCCTTTATGCGCCCTCTTATACATCTCGAGCGGCGTAATATCCTGCCCGTCGAGCAGTACCCGTCCCGAATCCGGCGTAATCAGCCCGACAATCATGTAGAACGACGTCGTCTTCCCCGCCCCGTTCGGACCCAGCAAGCCCACCACTTCGCCCTGCTTCACCCACACCGATACGTTGTCGACTACTTTTCGGCCGCGATAGGACTTCGTAAGATCGTTGGTTTCCAGGGTATGCACAGGGACTATTTCTTGCGGACGATGCTCTTCACCGGGGTGATGGGCGCGCCGTTACCCAGCAGCCTATCATCGTTCGCCCACCACGTCAATTGATCGGCTTGCGTCTTGCCGGATTTGCTGTCGACCAGCAGAGGACTCCCTCCGCTGAGAAACACTTTGCCTTCATCGGCGTAATATTCCGAATGCTCCGCCGTTCCCGTGCGGACTTTCGCGTGCGCCCTGCTGACGATCTTCACCGCTCCATCGCCCACCGTCCGGTCCAGTGACGAATCCGCGTTCGCGTCGTTCAGATACGCCTTGATCTCCTTGGCCGTCACCGCCAGATCCGGTCGTTCCAACTGCACGCCGCCGCTATAGATCGCAATCCTCGTCTCTTCGGTATACAGCAGATGCGGCGCGCGCACCACTGTAAAGATCGGAGCCGTCGTCGAAGTCTTCGTGTTCCCTTTCGGAGCCGTCTTCCCGTCCGTTTTCTTATTGTCCTTGTCCTTATCCTTGTCTTTATCGACGAAGTAGCTCACCACTTTGCCGTCCGCCGCCATGATGCCCGCATCGCGGTCGATGTCCAGACGCTCCGCTTCCACCCGGTTCGATCCCTGCCACGCCACCGCGTTCCCCTCGTAGTGGATCTTCGCGTTCTGATCGGTCGAAACCATGTGCTGCGCCCGAGCCTGCATGATCTCATCGGTATTCAGCATCGAGCTCGATTTTCCCTTCGGATCCGGCATGCGCGTCGAAGCCACGTGCCCGTCCGCCTTAAAATCGCCCGATTTCTGATTCATCACGATGGTCTCCGCCGCCGCCGACCCCGTCGAATCCCACACCCTCGCACCCTTCTCGAGCGTCATCAAATCGTTCGTCTGGTCGAGCGTGGCGTGATCCGCCCGGGCATGACGATCGCCCTCGTCGTACTTGAAATCCGTCTTCTGATCCAGGTGGCTCATTTCGCTAGTCTTCGGATCGAATATCGCCAACATCTCTCTGCTCGTGGTAATCGCGGGCGGCGGAATCGTCTTTTCTTTGATGTCCTTTTCCGTCGGAGGCTTATCGGTCCGCGTCGTCACGTTCACCGTGCGGAAACTCTCAATCCGATTGTCCTCTCCATATTTGATCCAGATCTTGTCGCCCGTAACGATGCGCTTCGGCAGCCCCGGACGATTCGGAACAAAATCCATCGACGCAGTCCCATCCGTCTCCACGGAATCGATGTCCTTCCCGCCCGGCCGCATCTTCAGATGGATCACTTCGCTATGCAGGATGCGCGTATCGGCCGGCTGCACCCCCGGCTTCGGGATCGGCACATTCTCCGCCGTGCTCTTGCCCATCGCGATCGCCGTCGAGAGTGTGCTCTCTTTATCCGCCGCGTCGAAGCCCATCTCCATCCGGGTTCCCGTCACCGTAGTCTTCGCCGCCTCGGTCGTCGAAATGAGATGCGCGTTCCGGTCGCCGCTGATCTTCGTCACCAGCATCCCGTCCGCGAAATTGATGGTCAACTGTTCCGAACCGAACTCCACTTTGCGATCCGGATCTTCTTTAACCCCGTGCCCCTTCTCCACCTCGGCCAGCCTGACCTCGCCTTTATCGAGCGTGACCACCGACATACCTCCTTCGAGACGCAGCGTGTCACGCGTAAGTTTCGACCACGGTATCAAAATGACCTTCGACTGCTTTTCGAGATAGAACGCCTCGCCCGATTCGATGTGCATCGGAACCGACTCCGCCGTCTTCCCGCGCCAATCGAGCGCAATCTGCGACTTCATGTGCAGCTCCCGCGTCTGCGGATCGTACTCCGCGCCCATCGAAGTCCCTCCGCCCTGGTCGAACTCGAACTGCACCGCGCGATCGGTATTCGCTTTGCCGGATTGCGTATCGAACTTCACCCCGGAGCTTTGAATCTTGACAATGCGTCCATGCTGCGGCCCATCCACCGGCACGCTCATCGTGATATCCACTTTTCCCTCGGCATAAAGCGTCTTCGCCGACGGATCGCAGACCGCGCTCGCCGTCTTCACCAGGTCGTAATTCGTGCCGTCTTTGTTATAGAGCTTTAGCTCGACACCGTCGAGATCGAGCGCCGTGGATCCCGCCGATTCGCGCATCTTGTCGGCCGTAATTGTGACGTGCGGCGTGGTTCCCTTCTGATCGGAGTACGTCCACTTATCGAAACTCCCGTCGAAGTTCTTGGCGAGCGGCTTAGGCCGCGCCGGCGCATCTCGTTCGAGAGTCCCTTTGCGCTTAAGGTAGGTAGCGCCAACCGCGACGACAATGAAGATGATGGCGAAAAGAAAAAGCCACCGGGTACGGCGCATGACGTTATTAGTTTTAGGATACCAGCTATGTCATGATGTGAGAGGTTGCTGAAAAAGGGGACAGACCCCTCTGTCCCTCCCGATGTCCGCGCCCTCGTTAATCCGCAGCGGCCTGGCCAGAGGGGTCTGTCCCCTTTTTCAACCATATTTTGGATGTGCCCGGGTGGCGAAATCGGCAGACGCAACGGACTTAAAATCCGTTTTCCGGCAACGGGAGTGCGGGTTCAAGTCCCGCCCTGGGCACCATTTCCTGGCTTCCTTCGAAACCGAGCCCGGCCGATCGAGAAGAGGATCTGCGCCGGGCGCAACGTGGCTGTCTCGCCTTATTGACTCTTTTTCTCCGCCGCTTCCGCTTCGGCTAGTTTTGCACTCGCCTCCGCTTGCCTTCCGTTCGAAGTGAGGAATGCGGCCTCGTCACGGAGAACCACTACCAGGTACGGACAGGCGTCGCCTGCCGATTCTGAATAGATACGTGCAGCCTTATCGAACAAGACCTTGGCCTCTTCTGCCCGTGAAGGATCGAAGGCCGCCGCCAACGCCAGCACATAATTCATTGTGCCCGCTTCAATACTTCGTTCGTTGATCGCTGGCCATGAATTGCCTCCCCTCGCCGTCAGCCGCTCCGTCCCGGCTCGGTCGCCCTTCTTTGCCAGCACTCGCGCCAGAAGAAGACGAGCCCGAAAAGTCGTCAACGAATCGGGACCGTTCTTCCTCGTGCGGTATTCGTACCGGCTCCGGGCAAACGTTTCCGCCCGCGCCAGATCGTTCTCATCCAGTGCCAGCAGAGCTAACGTGGCGCTCACATCCATCGAGAGATCTTCTCCAGCCGATTTGCCGGCCAGCTCAGAAGCCTGCTTCAGCAAAGCCTTCGCCTCCGCGAAGCGCTTCTGGTACATTGCGATCCGGCCCTTCCGCTCAAGCAGGGAAACATGCCGTGAGTCATCGGAACCCCAGCGGGCGTTGAGGATTTCTTCCACGATCGCGGTCTGCTCCAGCGCGGAACGATACCGTCCGCGGTCGATCTCCGTATCGGCGATCCCGCCGTAGCAGTCTGCGCTGTACCACCGCATATCCAGAGTGACTTTGCTATACACGCTCAGGCACTGCCGGTATGCGTCAAGAGATTCATCGTATCGCCCATCGCTGTAAAGCGTGTCTCCCAACTGCCCCCAGCCGACCCCGCTCCAAAAGGGAGCTTCGTCTTCATGTGGCTTCGCGATCTTCAAAGCATCGCGAGCCGAAGCCTCGCCCTGGCTGATCTGCCCCAGCGCCTCCTGCACACCGGAGATAGCCACCAGTGTTGCAGCCTGTCCTTCCCAGTTTGATTGCTTCTTGTAAATCGGCAAAGCCCTCTCATAATAATTCAAGGCCGACTGATAGGCCCTTTGGTTGTGATAATTGACGCCAATATTCTCGAGCAGGTTTGCCACCGCCACATCCTGGGGTCCGTACGCGCTGATGGTAAGCGGCAGAACTTTCAAAAGAATCTGCTCGCTCTCCTTGTATTGCAAGTTATTTTCGTACATTTCACCCATGGTGATTAAAACGTTTGCGTACTCCTTGCTCGCTGCACCGTGACCGGCAAGCTGAAGCTCTGCGAGTCGATCGAACACTTGCCGTGCTTGCGGGTACTCCCTCTCTTGCTCCAAGGCCGACGCCAGCAGATACAGAACCGATACGAGTTCCTCGTTCTGGGGAGGCTTCGCCGCTTCCAATATGAGGACTGCCTTCCGCACGACTTGCTCTGCCCGCTTCGGTTGCCCCAGCCGCAGGTAGGCGAGGCCAACATTGCGGGTGAGCGTCGCCAGGTCCGGCGGCGGCCAGTTCTGCGCCCCTCGATTCAAAGCCAGTAAATGGTATTTGAGAGCGTTCTCATATTGAAAGCCGCTTTCGAAAGTAAGCCCAGTCCTATTCGCAGCGAGCATGATCGAGCGGTCATCCTGCCCCGGGAGGGAGACCCTGATATCGTACGCTTGAACATACTCGTCCGCCGCCTTCAGGTACTGTTTCTGGTCCCTCAAAGAATCGCCCAACCGGTTGTGCACATCCATCAACTGCGCTGGCTTCACCCCCGGCGTCTTGAGGATTTTTGCCGCGCTGCGCTGCAGACTGTCTCCCGTCAGTGAATCGAAGGTAGGACGCAATTCCGCCTCAAATGCCGCGGTTGCTGGAAGCGTCGACAGCCCTTCAATCCAGGTGTCGATGGCGCGGTCGAATTGCTTGATCGCGCGATACGCGCGAATCAGGTCGATATATTCGTCGGCCGCGGGTCCCTCCGATAGCGCCAAATCGTTTTTGTGCAGTTGACGCCAATGAAGGTCTTCTGCGAAGCGAAGCGCCGCTTTATCGTATACTCTGGCCTGATATAAGGCGCCGGCTGATTCATGGAGAAGATGCGCGCGTTCCAAACGATCTTGCGCGGGAGGCAGTTCCAAGGCCTTTTCGAAGTGCGCCTCCGCCGCTGCATAAGCGTGGTCTGCCAGGTACGCTTCGCCGAGGACCTTCAACACATCGTATTGCTGTGGATCGGCTGGGCGCAACTCGTTCAGCAGGGCGATGGCCAGCTTGGGCCGGGGATCGCAGTCCTTCGCCGGATTCGGCCCGCCGCAGAGAAACGTTCGCGCCAGCCGCACCTTCATCGCCGTGGTTACTTCCTTCGGATCCCCGGCGAGTTTCGCTAACTCCCGGTCGTGAAGTTCTGCGATGGAGTTCGCAACCGTCATTCCCGCATCGAAATAGATCTTGAGTAAGTCCGTGTCGGTTGAGTAGTCGTAGGCCGGCATCGGTATTGGGTAGTCGTCCTGTCCGTTCTTAGAACGAATCAGGACCGTCAGTTCCGCCTTTCCCGCTTCCTTCTTTTTCGGCGGAGTCATCTGAAGCGTGCAGAACACTCGATAGTCGGCGGCCTTTTCGTTTGTTTCGAATAGAAACTGGTATTCGTCGTTCGCATCCGTCAGCGCGAAACGGACCGCGCGCACGAAACTATCGCTACCCTCTCTGGTCCCGTTCGTGCTCGGTGGATTAACGTAAACGTGCAGCTTCTCGGTAGTCACCTGTTTGATGGAATTCGCGATGCCCTCCGACGCCAGCCGGATTTCGCTGAGTGCCGTTTGTGCGGAGAACGAGCGTGCATCGTGCGCGATCGGCGTTGGTTCGCAGTTCGAAACAGCGATAGCGTCGTAGCTGAGCGCAATATCCAGGACGTTGCCGCTGGGATCGCGCCGTTCATGGATGGAGCCGCTCACTTTGATATACGGAATCGACTGGGACCGCGTCCGGTCGGCATCGCTGGAGTCGCTGGACGGCGTCGCTTGGGCCGCCGTCCCGCGCACCGGCGAACAGGGTGGCGCTTCTTGCTCGCTCACCAGTAATTTGCCTGTCTGTTCCAGCCGCAGCGTCAAGTACATCCGCAGGAACGAGGTATAGATGCTCGGACCGCTCCCGCTCGCCGTCGGCGTTGGATCGAACCCGCTTACATAGACGATTGGTTTCGAGGACGCCGAAATGTCCTCGCCCGGCGCCAAGGAAATTGTGGTGCATGCCAGCAGCGTCAGTGCGATCCGGGAGAGCATGACTTACCTCCTTGATGGACACACTCGTCGTGTCGGAGAATGTCCGCCGCGATGTCGTCGCGAAGTAACGACAGGCATTGTGGAATTGGCGTAGTCGAACAGGAGTAGTGATTCACTTCCATATCCTCAACATCTCCCCAGTGTGTGTGGAGATACATGGTGTTGTTGGCTGCGCGTAGATAAATAATCTCCATCGCGGGATCGTTCTTTTGAATCAGGACCTCGTAGGAGTGATTGAGAGCCGAACAGTGCGTCTTACTCGAAACGCGACGCGAGATCTGTTGAGCGCGGAAGATACGGTCCTCTTGACTTATGAACGTGATCTCGGCGATTTCATAAAAATGTGCCGGTGGCTCCGCAAACGGCGGCGGCGCTGCTCGAAGCTCCGGCGACTGAGTGGTCACCGGAAGGAGTACCGCCAGACAAGCTGCGAGAACTGCGGTGCGCGCGGGAAAAGCTCGTCTCATTGCGCGGGACATAGTTGATTCTGCAGCTCGTTAACTATGTCTTGAATGTTAACACGCAGCGCCCGGCAGGCCTTTCCATCTTTCATCACTTCCCGAACTGTATAAGTACCCAGAGGCAGATACACAGTCCCGAGTTCGGTCGTGGGGTCGCTCAATACCTTCAGGTAGCCCTTAGGGTCAAACTCTACGTTGGCTGGTTGCGATTCCAGAATGCCCTCAAATAAGCTTCCATCGCGTAGCAACTCGACCGAAGACTCTATGAATCGTCGCTTAAAACTAAACTGGTACAAAGGCGTCCACCGCGCCGTGTCTCGATTGCCGAAAGCTCCGCGGACGAGGTCCCAACGCCGGATAGTGAATTGATAAGGTTTATCCTTGGACTCCGCCGGAGGCACCACTTTAATATCATGCGTCCGAAAAGACAACCCCAGACTCCCTCCCCGCTTAAACCTCACCGCCTCTCCGTCAACCCATAACTGCGCACCCGCCGGTTCTACATTCGGATGGATAAAGACCACATGTACTCGCAAAAACAACAGAAGAATTAACAGAGTGATCTGGCACGCCTGAAACCAGCGCACTCGAACCAGTTTCATAATCTGTTCGCGCGCCCAGGACGAATACACCAGGAGCAAGCCGCCAAAAACGTATCCAATCAGCTTCGAAGCAAATTCAAAAGAGGTGTCTTTCAGAATCTGGTCCGGCACCTGCGTGATCAGTAGGACAATGTTGGCCAGGATCACTCCGATCCAAAGCACCTTCTCGAACGAAGGCAGCTCTTCACCCTTCGGAGCGGGCCGGTGGAGCTCTTCCTGGATTAGGTCGCGAACCGCCTGGGCCAGTCTCTCCTGGGGCGGCTTCGCATCCGTTTCGTCGGGCATTAGAGTGAATAATATACCTTTGCGGCCGCAATCGCCTGCCCTACGTGCCTTTGCGTGTGTTCGGCGATATGCGTCAAAAGCCCGATGACTGTGGTCGGCAGCCGTTTACGACCCACCTCGCGCGGCTCGCGCAACGTCGCCGGATCAATCGAGCGCACCACGATCTCTGCATCCTTGAAAGCGCTATCTAACTCAGCCAGCAGCTCTTCGCGCGATGCGCCGGGCTCTCCGTCGCCGAGTTTCTCGGGCATCCGGCCCTTGAGATAGGCGATCAGCCGATCCGTGCTGCGCGAAATATGGCGAATATGGAACCCTACCCCGGACGCCCATAACTGCTCTGCCGTCAGCCCCTCGCTATACTTCGCCAAGTCCTCCCGAGCTTGTGTGAAAGCATACAAAACCGGCGCCGTCAGGGGATCAACGCCCGGAATCGGGCCTCTTAGCCACGCTTCTTCGACCATAATCGATCATTTTACGCGTTGCGCAAGGCCTTAAATGACCATAATGTTATCCTAAAAGTTCCCCATGCTTAGAGTGCGTTTTGCCCCGTCGCCGACCGGCTATCTCCACATCGGCAGCGCCAGGACATTTATCTTCAACTGGTTGTACGCCCGCCACAATTCGGGCACCATGATCCTCCGCATCGACGACACCGACGTCGAGCGTAACACCCAGGAATCGCTCGATTCCATCTTCGACGGCCTCAAATGGCTCGATTTGGGGTGGGACGAGTTCTACCGCCAAAGCGACCGGCTCGATCAGCATAAGCAAGCGGCGGAGGCGATTCTGGCAAAAGGCTTCGCCTATCGCGACGACGAAGGAGTGGTGCGTTTTAAAGTCCCCCGCGAGACCCGCTCGGAGGTCGAGTTTACCGACCTGGTCTACGGACATCAATCCAAGGCGACTGTAGATATTGAAGACTTCGCGCTCCTCCGCTCGAACGGAGTGCCCACCTATCATATGGCCTCCTGTGCCGACGACGCGGATCTGAAGATCAGCCACATCATCCGCGGACAGGATCACCTGACGAATACCTTCAAGCACGTGCTGATCTTCGAAGCGCTCGGCGTCGAGCCTCCGAAGTTCGCCCACTTGCCGCTGTTGATCGCTCCCGATGGCTCGAAGTTATCGAAGCGCAAACACGGCCCCGTGGTCAGCGTCACCACCTATCGCGACGCCGGATTCCTGGCGCAGAGCTTCGTGAATTTTCTCTGCCTGCTGGGCTGGTCGCCGAAGAATGACCGCGAGAAGATGTCGCGGGAAGAACTGGTCGATGTGTTCACGCTAGAAGGGGTAAACAAATCGAACGCCACGGTGAATTTTACCGAGGAAGATCCGTTCGACCCGAAAGCGATCTGGCTGAATGCGGAGCACATAAAAACCTTGCCGGTCGAGGAATTGTCGGCGATGCTGATCCCCTTCGCCGAGGCCGCGGGTTTCCACGTCACCGCCGAAAAGATGCTGCAAGTAACTCCGTTGATCCGGGAGCGAATCAAGTTGCTGCGCGACGTTGTCACGGTAGCCGATTTCTTTTTCGTCGACACGCTGCCACCGTACGACACCGCGGAGCTAATTCCGCAGAAGGGCGACCTGGCGATGGCAAAGCTGGCGCTGCAAAAATCGCTCGAAGTCCTGGCGGCTGCGGAGTTCAATCACGATTCGCTGGATGCAGCGTTGCGCGCAGCCTCGCAGGAATTGAAAATCAAGCCCGGACAAATGTTTCAGCCGATCCGCGTAGCAGTGTGCGGCCGCAAAAACAGCCCTCCTCTGTTTGAAACGCTGGTAGTGCTGGGCCGGGAAGCCACACTGAAGAGAATAGAAGAAGCAATTGCAAAAACGATGCTGGCCGCTGATGAACGCGGATGAACGCTGATAAGATTCGTTTTGTTTTGAATCAGCGTTTATCAGCGTTCATCAGCGGCAAAAAATAAACTATGAGTACACCCGACGCTCCATCTAATTTCATCCACGACATCATTGTCAAAGATCTGGAGACCAATAAATACGGGGGACGCGTGCATACGCGCTTTCCTCCAGAGCCGAACGGATATCTGCATGTCGGCCATGCCAAATCGATCGCCATCAACTTCGGATTCGCTCAGGAATTCGGCGGCAAATGCAATCTGCGGTTCGACGATACAAATCCGACCAAGGAAGACACCGAATACGTCGATTCCATCATGGAAGACGTTCGCTGGCTGGGCGGCGAATGGGCCGGCGTCTATTATGCGTCCGATTATTTCGACCAGCTCTACGCCTGGGCCGTGCAACTGATCAAGACCGGCAAAGCTTTTGTCTGCGACCTCTCGGCCGAAGAAGTTCGCAAGCAGCGCGGGACGCTGACCGAACCGGGAACGGAGAGCCCGTACCGCAACCGTTCCGTCGAGGAGAATCTCGACCTGTTCGAGCGCATGCGCGCCGGCGAATTTCCCGACGGCGCCCGGTCTCTACGCGCCAAAATCGATATGGCTTCCGCCAACCTAAATCTGCGCGATCCCATCATGTACCGCATCCTCCACGCCGAGCATCATCGCACCGGCGACACCTGGTGCATCTATCCCATGTACGATTTCGCGCACGGCGAATCGGATTCCATCGAAAGAATCACCCATTCGATCTGCACCCTCGAATTTGAAGACCACCGTCCGCTCTACGACTGGTATGTGGAGCAACTGGGCATCTATCATCCGCAGCAAATCGAGTTTGACCGGCTCAACCTTACTTACACGCTGCTGAGCAAACGGAAGCTCTTGCAGCTTGTTCAGCAAGGCCTGGTCAGCGGCTGGGACGATCCGCGGATGCCGACCATTTCCGGCATGAGGCGGCGCGGATATTCTCCCGAAGCTTTGCGGAATTTCGCGAAAAGCCTGGGAGTTTCAAAGACCAACGGGACCACTGAATTGTCGCTGCTCGAATATCACGTCCGCGAGGATTTGAACAAGACCGCGGCGCGGGTGATGGCCGTGCTGCGGCCTCTTAAAGTTGTTATCGACAATTACCCCGAGGGCCAGGTCGAGCAGATGGAGGCGGTGAACAATCCCGAAGATCCCTCAGCCGGCTCGCGGACGGTTCCATTTTCGAAGGTCCTCTATATTGAAGAAGACGACTTCCGCGAAGTTCCTCCACCGAAGTATTACCGCCTCTCGCCGGGCAAGGAAGTGCGACTGCGCTACGGATACTTCATCACCGCGACCAGCGTGGTGAAAGATGCTCAGGGCAACGTGACTGAGGTGCATTGCACCTACGACCCCGCCACGCGCGGAGGCGATTCGCCGGATGGGCGCAAGGTGAAATCGACCATCCACTGGGTGTCGGCCGAACAAGCGATCGACGCGGAAGTGCGCATTTACGAAACTCTGTTCACGCGCGAGAATCCTAATGAGGTGGAAGATGGCCAGGATTTCACCGCGAATCTAAATCCAAAATCTCTCGAAGTCGTAACCGGCAAGCTGGAGCCGAGCCTCGCAAATGCCGCGCCCGGGAGCCGCTTCCAATTTGAACGGCTCGGCTATTTCTGCGCCGATAAAGATTCAACCCGGGAGAAGCCGGTGTTCAATCGCACCGTGGCCCTGCGCGATACCTGGGGCAAGATCGAGAAGAAATCGAAATGATCGTAATTGGTTTAGGTGGTCTGCTCAACGATGCCGCGTGCGCTTTGCTGAAGGACGGCGAAATCCTCGCGGCAGTGGAAGAGGCGAAGATGATGCGCTCGCAGAGGCCTGGAGGTCTTCCGCAAGCGGCGATCGAGGAATGCCTCCGGCTATCGAATGCGACGCGCGATCAAGTGGATTGCGTTGCGCTGGTACGCCCCATTGCGCGCGGCCCGGAAGCGGAGCTGCACATGGCCCTGCGCGATCAGTTTCCGCACGCTGAGATCGTCGTCGTGGAGCATCATATGGCGCACGCGGCGTCGGCATTTTTCGCGTCGCCTTTCGAAGAAGCGACGGTGCTCACGCTCGACCACGCCGGGGATTTCCGCTGCGGCGCGCGCTGGAAGGCGCATTCCGCCTCGGGCCAGATCGAGCTCGAAAGGGAATGGTATTTCCCGGATTCGCTCGGCCGACTCTACGGAGCAATCACGGAGCTGCTCGGATTCCGCGCGCGCGCCGACGAGCATAAAGTGCAGTGGCTATCGGCATCGGGCGACGATCGATTCGCGCCGGCGTTTCGCGAAATGGTGTCCGACGCGGCGAGGATCGACTCGGCTTATTTCGATGGCAACCGTCTGGCCGCGGGAGGATTCAGCCGCAAATTTTTCGACGCACTGGGCCTGGCCGATGGAGCGAAGATTCCGCCCGTGCTGGCTCCGTCCATCGCGCGCGGCTTGCAGAAAACTGTGGAAGAAACGGTATTGACGCTGGCCGGCGAGGGCGAAAATCTGTGCCTGGCGGGCGGGTTATTTTTCAACGCGCTGCTCGTCGAATTCGTGGAGCGCAGCGGGCGCTGGAAAAACGTGTTCGTGCAGGCCGCGGCAGGCAACGCGGGAACCGCGCTCGGCGCGGTCTATCACGTATGGCATCAACTGAAGAAGCGTCCGCGCCACCCGAGTGCCGGCACCCTGTTGCTGGGTCCGAGCTATAGCGTCGACGAGATCAAACAGGTGCTGGAAAATTGCAAACTGGGTTTCTCGTATCTCCGCTCGACCGACGACGTTCTATCGAGAGCGGTGAGCCTGCTCGGCGATCACAAGATCGTCGCGTGGATGCAGGGGCGCATGGAATTTGGGCCGCGCGCCTTGGGCAATCGCAGCATTCTGGCGTCGCCTCTCGACCTCTATTCGACCGAAAACCTGAACGTATTTATCAAGCATCGCGAGCCATTCCGCAAATTCGCCGCGTCGGTTCCAGCGGAGCTGGCCGCCGAATATTTCGACGCAGGCCCGAACGCCCGGACAATTTCCACGGTAGGCCGCGTCCGGCCGGCGTATAAAAAAACCTTCGCCCCGGCGATTCTAGGCGAGGACATGGTCAGGGTTCACGCGGTGGACGAGGCCGAGAATCCCCTGTTTCACCGGCTGCTGCTGGAAGCGGGAAAAACCTCGGGGCTGCCGGTGCTCTACAACACCAGTTTCAACTTATTCGGCGATCCGCTGGTATCGACGCCCAGAGATGCCGTGCGAAGTTTCTACTCCTCGGGAATCGACGTGTTGTTCGTAGGGAATTTCTTGTTGGAGAAATAATGAAATGTCCGGTTTGCGGCCTGCTAAATCCACCAAACACCACCAAGTGTGATTGCGGCTACGACTTTGGCGGGCGGACTGGGGGCACTGGGATTTCTTTTTGGCGGAGCTACCGAACCGTTCTAGTATTTACCGATCCCGTTCATCCTCGCCCTGCTGGTGTGGCTGCTGTACGTGCTGAACGCCAAGTTCAAATGGCTCGGGGACCCCGGCTGATTGCAATTAAAAACATTTTGCCGCTGATGAATGCGGATAAACGCTGATTGAAGCAAAATCTCCGGCTGCTAATCAGCGTTTATCAGCGGCCAACACATCTTCAGCCGCACGCCGGAAACACGTCGTGGATCATGACACCGGCATGGAATAATTTGCCCACTTTGTTGCAGTACCGCACTTCCGCCAGGATGAACAGCTCGCGAACGTGAACCTGGACGAACGCGCCCGTCATTAACTCGGTGGGAACCTGAAGCTTCAGCCCTTCCTTTGAGGCGTTTAAGATTCGAATCTTGACCCGAGAGGTCTTCTCAGGCCTCAAAATTGTCAGCACAGCGGGGTCGTCGGTCTCGACGCGGGGACTTTTCCTGTTTTCCAGACCAATGTACCCCGGCTCATCCGCTAAAGCCACCCATTGTCCGATGGCCACGCGCGACTCCTCGAACTGGATGCCGCAGTCGACGCAACTTTTGAGATGAGACTCCACCGCGGCCGAAAGATCCTCCGGTAGTTCTCCCAGGGCGTACAGCTCCAGATGATCCGTTTGCATGTGCACAGGCTCGTCTCCCATTTCGGCTTCGGAAAGCGTGAAGCGATTCAAGAATTACTATCGAATAATAACCTGTATTTCTTTAGTTCTTGCGAGGCTAGGGTTTAAAGACCGTTTTTTATCGAAAAAATAGGCGTCTGCGCGCGGAAATCCAGGGAAAAGGACTAGAGGAAGTACTACGGATCAGCCCTTGGCGCGGGCAGCCGCCGCCGGAGCGGGCGCCGGCAAAGGAGCCACGGGCGCCACCGCCGCATCCTTGGTCAAACCCAAATGCTTCCGGAGCTCCGTATCGATCTTCTTCTTCACGTCCGGATTATCCTTCAGGAACTGGCGGGCGTTTTCGCGTCCCTGGCCGATGCGTTCGCCTTTATACCCATACCAGGAGCCGCTCTTTTCGATGATATTTTGCGCCGTTCCCAGGTCCAGCAGGTCGCCTTCCTTGGAAATGCCCTCGCCATAAATAATGTCGAACTCCGCTTCCCGGAAAGGCGGCGCCATTTTATTTTTTACGACCTTGATTTTCGTGCGGTTTCCGGTGACCACCTCGCCGTCTTTAATGGCGGCAATGCGGCGAATATCGGCGCGCACGCTCGAATAAAATTTCAACGCCCGTCCGCCGGTGGTGGTTTCCGGGCTGCCGAACATCACGCCGATCTTCTCGCGGATCTGGTTGATGAAAATCAGGCAGGTATTCGATTTCGAGACAATCCCGGTAAGTTTGCGCATGGCCTGCGACATCAGCCGCGCGTGGACGCCCATGAAGCTGTCGCCCATTTCGCCGTCGAGCTCGGCCTTAGGGACCAGCGCTGCCACCGAATCGACCACCAGCACGTCGATCGATCCGGAAGTGATCAGCGCGTTGGTAATCTCCAGCGCCTGTTCGCCATAATCCGGCTGCGAAACCAGCAGATTATCCACGTCCACGCCGAGCTTCCGGGCATAGGCCGGATCCAGCGCATGTTCTACGTCGATAAACGCCGCCATGCCTCCGATTTTCTGCGCCTCCGCAACCACTTGTAGCGCCACCGTGGTTTTGCCCGACGATTCCGGGCCGAAAATCTCGGTAATGCGCCCGCGCGGAAAGCCACCAATGCCGAGTGCGAAATCGATGGAGATAGAACCGCTCGAAATAGACGGGACGTCCTGAACGGCCTTAGTTCCGAGGCGAATGATCGAGCCTTTGCCAAACTGCTTTTCGATCTGAGTGAGCGTGGCGCCGAGGGCGCGGGAGCGTTCTTTTTCGTCGATCATTTGCCGTCCTTCGTAAGGCGAATATAAAGAGAAGATACAATTATACCGCGTGTTCGCTCGAAACACACAAATATTTTATAACTGCTTTATTTTCATCGTCACGCGAGCCATTCGACGGTCGCGCCAACGAGTAAAGGACCTAAAAGAGACGCGGCCTCCCGCTCCACCGATTGCAGGACCAGCTCGGCATGGCTCTGATCCGGAGAAACGGTCACGCAGGCGATCAATCCGCGCTGCCAAAGGTCCTGATAATCGATCTCCGCCACCGCGACGTTGAACTTCGCGCGTAGCCGGTCCTTCAGGCTCTTCACGAAGTGCCGCTTATCTTTCAAGGAATGCGATTCGTCGAGCCGCAACTCGAACGTGATGACGCCGATCGCCGGCATTGCCGTTTATACGAGCGCTTCTTGCGCCACACGTTCCGTGGCGAAGCACTCGAACACGTCGCCTTCCTTCACGTCGTTGAAGTTCGCCAGGGAAATACCGCACTCGAAGCCGGCCTTCACTTCGCTCGCGTCGTTTTTGAAGCGCTTCAGCCCTTCGATCTTGCCGGTGTGAACCAGCACGTTGTCGCGCAGCACCCGGACCTCGCTGTTGCGCGTGATCACGCCATCCTGCACCACGCACCCGGCCACCGCGCCAACCTTCGAAATGCGGAACACGTTCTGCACCACCGCCCGGCCCTTGTACACATCCCTGAACACCGGGTCCAGCATGCCGCTCATGGCTTTCTTGATCTGATCGACCAGTTCGTAAATGATCGAGTGCAGGCGGATGTCCACCTTCTCCTGCTCGGCGACCGACTGCGCCGTCCGATCCGGCCGTACATTGAAGCCGATGATAATCGCGTTCGACGCCGACGCCAGCAGCACGTCGGTCTCGGTAATCGCGCCCACCCCCGCGCGCATCACGCGGACCCTCACCTTGTCGGTCGAGAGCTTGGTCAGCGTATCGGCGATCACTTCAGCAGTGCCGCCGACGTCGGTCTTCAGGATGATGTTGAGATCCTTGACCTCGCCTTCCTTGAGCTGATCGTGGAACTGATCGAGCGTGAGGCGTTTATTTTTGGCCATGGCCACCTCGCGAGCCTTGGACTCGCGATAGATAACGATCTGTTTGGCCTTGGCGGTGTCGGTGACGACCTGCATGGTGTCGCCAACATCCGGAAGAGACTCGAGTCCCTGGACCTCGGCGGGCATGGATGGGCCGACTTCACGGGTGTTTTCGCCATGATCGTCGACCATGGCGCGCACGCGGCCGAATACAGAGCCGCAGATCATATAATCGCCGACACGCAAGGTGCCGTTGCGGACCAGCACGGTAGCGACCGGGCCACGGCCGCGATCGAGTTTCGCTTCGAGCACCGTGCCCATCGCGGGCCGCGCCGGATTCGCTTTAAGGTCCAGCATGTCGGCAACGAGCAGAATCATTTCGAGGAGCAGATCGAGATTCGTTTTGGCTCGGGCCGAGACCGGAACCATGACGACATCGCCACCCCAGTCCTCAGGTTGTAGCCCTCGATCGGCGAGTTGCTGCTTGATGCGCTCCGGCTGAGCGCCGGGCTTGTCGATTTTGTTAATCGCGACGATGATCGGAACCTTCGCCGCCTTGGCGTGATCGATGGCTTCCAAGGTCTGCGGCATGACGCCGTCGTCGGCGGCTACCACGAGAATCACGATGTCGGTGACTTTGGCTCCGCGGGCACGCATGCGGGTGAACGCTTCGTGACCCGGCGTATCGATGAATACAATTTTGCGGCCGTTCTTCTCGACGTGATACGCGCCGATGTGCTGCGTAATCCCGCCCGCTTCATGATCGGCGACATGCGCCTCGCGGATCGCATCGAGCAAACTCGTCTTGCCGTGATCGACGTGGCCCATGATGGTCACCACCGGCGGACGCCGCTCACGGTCGAGATCCACTTCCGTAGTCTCGATCTCGTGCGTCGTCTCCTGCTCGTAGCTGACCTTATTGGTAGACGCGCCAAAATCGCGCGCCAGCTCTTCGGCCACCTTGACGTCCAGCGTCTGATTGATGGTCGCGGAGATCTTCTTATCGAACAACCTCTTAACCACCAGGTTGCCCTTCACGCCCAGCTTTTCAGAAAGCTCCTTGACCGTGATCCCTTCCGCGATCGTCACTTCGCGATCGATCGGAGGCGGTTCAAACGACTGCTCGCGCCGCGAAATCGGCCCGCGCATCCGCCCTTCATCCTGATCGCGCCGCCGGTCCGCCGGAGTGCGTGTCCCAGGTTTCGTCGCATGCCTGCGGCCTGGATCGGTCGGTAATGTTGCCGGCTCAGCCCGCAATGGCGAAGTCGGATGCATCGGACGGCCGCGCTGGGCGGGTCCGCCGGGACCGCCAGGTCCGCGATTGTAACCACCGGGAGCTCCCGGACCTCCGGGTCCTCGATTATATCCGCCCTGATTGTAGCCGCCAGGACTCGGAGGTCCACCGGGACCACGCATCAAAGGCTGCCCTGGACGCACCGGACCGGTATAAATAGGACGCCCCGGAACTGGGCTCGCCGGACGGGTCGGCATACCCGGCCGCGGAGGCGGCGGAGCGCCGGGAGTCGGCGGACGAGTGCTCAATCTCGCCACCATATCGGGACGAGGAGGAACCACCGGCCGCGCCTGCGGTTGACCCGCAAGATTCGGTTTAGCCGGCGGACGCAAAGGCTGCGAAGGCGAAGCTTGCGACGGCGCACCGGGCCGCATAGTCTGCGGACGCGGAGGCGCGGGAATGCTCGGAACGCTGGGAGCCGCGGGCCGCGGCGCACCCGGCGAAGCGCTGGTAACTCCAGGCGTGACAATTCTGGGAGCGTCGCCTACCCCTGCCGGAAGCGGCTGCCGTGGTCCCGATAAAATCTGACCCGGCCTGGGAGCAGGCATCGGTCTAGCGGGAATCGCGGAACCCCGCGGAGCTGCCGGCGCCGGACTCGCCGGTACAGGCATCGACGGAGCTGCCGGCGCGTGAGCCACCGGAGGCGCTGGCGCATGAGCCGGCGCCGGAGGAGGAGCCTGTGGCGCCGCGCGCGGCGTCGTCGGATGCGGCAGAGGTATAGACGGAGGCGAGTGTGGAATAGACGGAGGCGAGTGTGGAATGGTCGGCGCCGAGAACTGTCCACTCGACAATGGAGGCCGCAGTGGCGGAGCCAGACGCACCGGAGCTGCCGGCGCTTCTTCCGCCGTCTTCGCTTGCGGAGCTTCTTTCACGCTGGCCGTGCCAGTCTCGGCAGCCGGCGATTCCGTCTTCGCCGCGGGCGCTTTCGGAGACGGCTGCTCCCGCGCGGGTTCCGGTTGGGCGGCGCTCTCCGTCCTGGTTTCTGCGTGACGCGAAACTGCCGGCGCAGCGCTCGGGCTCTCCCCGGTCACACGGAAACGGACCTGGAGAGCGACGTCGTCGTCGAGCGAGCTGGAGTGCGTCTTCTTGTCGGCAATACCCAGCTCTGCCAACGTCTCAAGAATTACGTTGGGCTTTACTTCGAGCTCGCGGGCCAGCTCATTGATACGAATTTTACTCATACGATAACGTTCCGTGCGTCGCAGGTTTTCGTCTGCGCGAACGGATTTTCACGAAATTTCGGCTTCTCCTTTTCCGGACCCCAGTGCGGCTGCTGGGACTTCCGTGCTCTCTATCCTATCAGATTCGTTTTCAATCGCTTTATCATTTGATGTTTCAACAGGCCCTTCGGTCTCATCGGCCGCCTCTGCTTCTCCCGCTGTCTCGGCAACGCCTGTTTCCAGTTCGCTTTGTTCCTCGAACTGGCCGTAATATCCCACCACCGCCGTCTGAATATTCTCGACCATTTCCTGATCAATACCCGGAATTTCCTCAAGCTGCTCCGGAGTCATCGCGCCCAGCTTCTCCACCGTCCCGACCCCCGCCGCCATCAGCTTGTCGGCAACTTCTTGCACCAGGCCGTGATCCATCAGCACCGCCACCGGCGCCCCTGGAACCACCAGCGCAGCCATCTGCGACTCCACTTCCTGCCGCTTCTCTTCTTCGCTCTTGATATCGATCCGCCAGCCCAGCAGCTTCGCCGCCAGGCGAACGTTCTGCCCCTTCTTGCCGATCGCGAGCGACAATTGCGTATCGTCGACGATCACTTCCATGTGTTTTTCCACGGAATCGATAATCGAAACCCGCGAAATCTTTGCCGGACTCAACGCGTGCGTCGCGAAACTCACCGGATCGTCGTTGAACTCGATAATGTCGATCTTTTCGCCGCGCAATTCGCGAATAATCGATTGCACGCGCATCCCCTTCATGCCCACGCAAGCGCCCACGCTATCCACGTCGCGGTCCCGGCTCGATACCGCGATCTTGGTCCGCTCGCCCGCCTCCCGCGCGCAGCCCTTGATCACCACCGTGTTGTCGTAAATCTCCGGCACTTCCTGTTCGAACAGCCGCATCACCAGCTCCGGAGCGGCCCGCGAAACAATCACGCCCGCGTTCTTGCCCGCCTTCTCCACGCTCTTGATCACGCAGCGGATCCGGTCGCCCACGCTGAAACTTTCCAGCTTCGATTGTTCTTTCTTAGGAATCCGCGCCTCGGTCTTGCCCAGATCCGCCACCAGGTCCTGTCCTTCGATGCGCTTCACCACGCAAGTCACCAGCTCGCCCACGCGGCCCGAATATTCCGAAAAAATATTCTCCCGCTCCGCCTCGCGGACCTTCTGTAAAATCACCTGCTTCGCCGTCTGCGCCGATATGCGGCCCAGCGCTTCGGTCGGCTTGGCGAAGCGGACTTCCGCATCCATCTGCGCGTCCGGATCGATCCTCCGCGCCGCGTCCAGCGAAATTTCCTTGTCCGTGTCCAACACTTCCGGCACCACTTTGCGGACACCGTAAATCTGAATGGCGCCGGTCTTTTCGTCGAACTCGGCCACCAGGTCCTCGGTGGTATGGAAGTGCTTCCGCGCCGCCACCAGCATCGCGTCTTTCACCGCGTCCAGGATGACTTTTGGCTCGATGCCCTTCTCTTTGCTGAGGATCTCGATGGACTGATAAATCGTTCCCATGCTCATATAAAATCTGTCTCGTTTTTCCGGGTATTCAAACTACCACTCGAACTTAAGATTCGCCTTTTCCACTTGATCCAGCGGAAACTGCACGCTCCGGCCGGGCGAAGGTTCGAGTGTCAAAACGCCTTCGGCGAAGCTGGTCAGAGTGCCTGTCCAGGAGCGCTGATTGTCGACCGGCTCGCGCAGGGCAACCTTGACCTTTTTCCCCACAAACCGCTCGAAATCGCGAGGCTTGGTGAGCTTCCGCTCGACCCCCGGCGAACTCACTTCGAGCGTATAGTGCGCGCCGGGAATCACGTCCTCGACGTCCAGAATGGTGCCGACATTCTGCGAAATCATCTCGCAGTCTGCGTGGGTCACGCCCTCGGGTTTGTCGATAAAAATGCGCAAAACTCGAGCCCCGCCCCCGCCAAGCAATTGAACCTCGACAATTTCGAGGCCTTCGCTTCGACCGACTCTTTCCGCAATTTCCAGCACTTTCGCCGTAACGTCCTCGCGACTCATATTTCTCTAAACCCAATAAAAAAGTGGGCTTTCGCCCACTCCATTCGCTCGACAGCTATCTCTAGTATACATGACGCCCCAAAGATTGGGGGCGTTTCAATGAAATCAGCGCTCCTTAGTGTCGGCAGCGATCAAAAGTCGGGGACTGACTACCTTTTCCGCCCCTCACTTCACGGTAGTCAACAAGCTCACGCGGCGAAAAAGGCTGTCTGTCCCCTACCTGCCACAGATCTGTATCGCAGCCGATGAAAAAACGGCGACCACTCCGCCAACGTTCCCAACCCTCTGCTATTCTGACCTTTCAGACCCTCTCAAAGGAGTCCCCATGTCCCACGATTTCTCCCGTCGCGACTTCATAAAATCCTCCGCCGCCCTAGCCGCCGCCCCCGCCCTTCTCCAAGCCCAAAATTCGAACAGCAAACTCACCATCGGCTGGATCGGCACCGGCAGCCGAGGCGACTACCTCATGCAGCGCATGTACGTCGACAACAAAAACGTCGCCCAGGTAACCGCCGTCTGCGACGCCTACACCGGCAACCTCGCCCGAGCCAAAGATCGCGTAGTCACCCTCGGCGGCAACACCCCGAAAACCTACGCCGACTACAAGGAACTGCTGGCCGACCCCTCCATCGACGTCGTCTTCATCTCCACCCCCGAACATCTTCACTACCCGATGTTCATGGCCGCCATCGCCGCCGGAAAAAATATCTACGTCGAGAAGCCTCTGGCCCACACTATCGAACAAGGCTTCGAAATGGTCGCCGCCGCCAACAAAGCCGGCAAAGTGGTGCAAGTCGGCACCCAGAACCGCAGCAATTCTCTCTACATAAAAGCCAAGGAAATGGTCGCCCAAGGAATGATCGGCGACATCCACTACGTCCGGGCCTTCTGGTATCGCAACTCGCTAGAAGACAATCCGGCCTGGCGCTACAAAATCCCCGCCGATGCCTCGCCCGCCAACACCGACTGGGCAAGATTCCTGGAAGGCGCCCCGGCTCACGACTTCGACACCCGCCGATTCTATCAATGGCGCCTCTATTGGGATTACTCCGGCGGCATTTCGACCGACCTCCTGGTCCACCAGACCGACATCACCAACTTCGTCTGTGGAAAAACCGTCCCCGCCACCTGCATGGCCTCAGGCGGAATCTACCGCTGGGTCAATCAGGACGACCGCGACGTCGCCGATACCCTCAGCGCCATCTACGAGTACAAGGATAAATTCCACATCAACTATAGTTGCTACTTCGGCAACGACCATTTCGGCTACGGCGAACAGTTCATGGGCAACGAAGGCACCATCGAAGTCCTGAACCGCCAAACGTTAAATTTCTACCCCGAAAAAATCTACCCGAGCCGCAAGGAGATGAGCATCAACCTCCCCGGCAACGACAACAAAGCGGTGGAAGCCCACATCACCAATTTCCTCGATGCAGTCCGCGGAAAAGGCACCGTAATCGCCCCGCCGAGTGTAGGCCAGCAAGCAGCAATCTCCGGCCACATGGCGACCCTTTCCTTCAAAGCCGGGAAAAAAATAGTCTGGGACGACCCCGCGTCCACCTATCATTTCGTGTAGGTGGCCGCTACATCTTCAAAATCTTAATACTCCCATTCGAAGTCCCCAAATCCAGCACCGGCCCGCCCTTCCCGATCTGCCCCTCCAGCCGATGCTTCGAGATCTGACCCCCATGCACGCTAACATCGAAATCGCAGGTGATCGACGAATTCGAAGTATGCGCATCTAACGTCGCATCCGCCGCCGAAGGCAGCCGCACCGTGATCGACGAATTGGAAGTGCTCGCCTTCACCTCGCGCACCGCGTCCATGGTCAGCTCGATATGCCCGTTGGAGCTCTCCAACCGCACCGGATTCGAATCCGCCTGCATCAACCGGACATTGATACTGCCGTTCGAAGTCGTAGCCCCGAACCGGCCTTTGCGAACATCCGCCCGGATCGTGCCATTCGATGTGCGTAGTGTCGTGTCGCCCGTAATATCCGCAACCTCCACCGTTCCGTTCGAAGTCTGCACCTCCAGCGGACCCACCAGATTGGTAACATGCACGCTCCCATTCGATGTCCGCAAATGAGCCGCCCCCTCAATCGACTCCACCGTAACCTTCCCGTTCGAGCTCACAATCGACCCCAGCTCCATCCGCCTCGGCACATGAATCGTAAACCGCGCCCCCGCATTCCCACGATGATCGAGCGGAGGCAGCACCCGGATGTTCACCGAGTTCGCCGACGGCGCGATATCCAGCTTCATCTCTTTCAGCCGATACTCCGTGCTCGCGTACTTCGTCCCGTCGATGTCGACGGTATTCTTATCCCACCCCGAAATTTCCACCGACCCGTTAAATGTCTCCAGCCGCAGCGATCCCCCCGTGCTCACCGGATAGCTGAAGTGAAAATCCTCCCGGTACCGGTCCGACACCCCCATGCTGCCCAGGTCGATATCGTCACACCCAGCCAGGAAAATAGCCATTAACGGCAGAAGTATGGCGCGCATTTAGATCTCCTCAGCGTTAGTCTACGCAAAACCCTGCCCCCCGGTTCCATCTGAGATAATCGAGTTCGCTATGAAAATACTCCTCGCCGCCCTGCTGACCGTGGGCATCGCCGTCGCCCAGTCGCCGACCACCGTCCTCCACATTATCAATGTGAAGTGGAAAGCCGACGCCACCCCCGAACAGATCAAAGCCGCCGTCGACGCCGTCCACCAATTGCCCGCGAAATTCCCCGGAATCAAGCGCGTGTGGACCAAAAATCTCAAATATCAAGGCCAGGAAGGCTATAAACAGGCGATCGTAATGGAGTTCGAATCCCCAGCCGCCCTGACCAAATACGCCGACAGCCCCGCCCAAAAATGGTGGTACGAGCTGTACATGCCCATCCGCGAAGAAAGCCACACCCACGACATCACCAATTGACATTCCCATGCCCACCCTAATCGCGCGAAACGTGGGGACTGCCTACTCTGTCCCAAGGCGTCACCCTTCCCGGGAGCATGCCACCCCGTCAGCGCCGCGTGGACAGAGCGGGCTGTCCCCTCGTTTCGCCCCTGGCTCATCGCGCGAAACGTGGGGACTGCCTACTCTGTCCCAAGGCGTCAACCCTTCCCGGGAGCATGGCACACCCTCGGCGCCGCGTGGACAGAGCGGGCTGTCCCCTCGTTTCGCCCCTGGCTAATCTCTGGAGTACTGCCACAATGAACCCAAGAATCCTCGTGTTTCTCTTCGCTACCACATACCTCTCCGCCCAAGGCTTCCGCGAACCCGACCCCATCGCCTTCGACGACCACAAAGGCTACACCCAGCTCTTCGACGGAGTCTCCCTCAAAAACTGGGTCGGCAACCCCGAAATCTGGCGCGTAGAAAACGGAGCCATCGTCGGCGAATCGACCAAAGAAAAACCCTCCGGCAACAGCTACATCTCCTACCACGGCCTAACCGCCAAGGATTTCGACCTAAAATTCGAAATCAAAGTCGAATACGGCGGAGGTAGCGGCATCCAATACCGCAGCCAAACCGGCATCCCCTGGCGCCGCGCCCGCGAAGGCCAGACCTTCAACCTCGACTGGATGATGACCGGCCCCCAAGCCGACTACTGGTTCCCCGTCAACCCCCGCAGCTTCGTCTACACCGGCCAGTTCTACTCCGAAAACACTCCCTTAGGCATCCTGGCCTGGCGAGGCCAAGTAGTCCAAGGCGTCCCCGGCAAACCTCAAACGTTAGTAGGAAACATCGGCGACCGATCCGCCCTGGGAGGTTACGTAAAAATCAACGACTGGAACCAATACCTGGTCATGACGAGAGGCGGAACCTTCATCCACATCATCAACGGCCAGCTAATGGCGGTCTACATCGACGACGACCCCGATTCCTCAAACAACAAATCCGGCATGGTCGGCATAGAAATAGAAGGCGCCCCCTGCAAAGTAAGCGTCCGCAACATCTGGCTAAAAAAAATCTCCTAGAATACAATCATCAAATTCTTATCAGCGTTCATCGGCGTTTATCAGCGGCCAACTATTTTTCATCTGCACTGGCTCCGAGAATGTTATCCGCCCCCGAGCGAGGCCCGAGCACCCAGTGGGGCAGGTTCCCGACCTGCCCTCCGACGAGCCGCGACCACCGGACAACTCGCGATAACATGCACTCATGCGCCCAGCCCTCTTCCTCCTCTCCCTCCTCGCCTACGCCGACTCGCGCTTAGTCAGCATCGGCGACCGCAGCCTCTCCATCGATTGCACCGGCAACCCTTCCAAATCCACCGTCATCCTCCTGGCCGGCGGAGGCCGCACCGCCGCCGACTGGTCCAAGACCCAACCCTCTATCTCCACCTTCACCCGCGTCTGTAGCTACGATCGAGCCGGCCTGGGTCAAAGCGACAAACCCGCGACCCCTCAAACCACCGCCGAAATCGTCACCGACCTCCACGCCCTCCTCAAAGCCGCCGGCGAAAAGCCTCCCTACGTGCTGGCCGGCCATTCCATCGCCGGCATTTACGCCCGCCGCTTCTCCGACGCCTTCCCCAACGAAGTCGCCGCCTTCCTCTTCGTCGACTCTTCTCATGAGGAACAATTCTTGCGCCTCCACGAAGTCGATCCCACCGGCCCCAACCCCGGCGATCTAGGCGGAGCATTCCTGGTCAAACCAGGCCAGCGCCTCGACTGGCATACCGACCACGCCGTCATCGTGCTGGCGCAAGGAAAAACCACCCCGCAGCCGAACTTGAGCGCAGAAACCAACGCCGCCTTCGCCCGCATCTGGAACGACCTTCAGCACGACCTGGCCAAGCGCTCGCCCCAAGGCCAATACCGCCTGGCCGAACAAAGCGGCCACTTCGTCCACATCGACCAACCCGACCTGGTAATCCAAGCCCTCCGCGAACTCTCCGCGAACTAGCACTCGCGCGCGCGTGTGCTTCAGCCTGCGGACCGCTTTAGTCACGTTTCCGCGGCTTCTCTTACTTCACCATCTTGCGACTACGCAGCCAGCCGAGACCGGCAAGACTCAGAGCGACGATCGAGAAGGTCGCCGGCTCAGGGGTCTGGCCCGGACTGGTGTTCAGCTCCAGGATGATGTCGTTATAGTCGCCATAGCCTTCGACAGGGTTCCGCGTCCCGGTCTGTATCGCGAAGTCTTCCAGCGCGAGGTAGTAGATGGAGGTATTGGTTCCCGACTGAAACAATGCCCAGTGCATATGGTTTGCATCGGCGGCGGGCGTGTCGCCGTCCACTCCATTCATAGCGACATTGCTGTAGAACGTAACAATGTCCGCGTTAGGGCACGCGCCGGTTGGCGCGCTCGCATCGCAGGTGAGGGCATAAATACCGTAGGTCGCGTAGTTATTGGTGACGAAGTAGGTCGTCCCGATGTCGTTATTCAGGTTGTTAACACCGCCCGGTTGCACAATCTCGTGATTGCTCAATGCATTCGCCTGGCTGCTGGCATCGTAAAGGCCGAATTCGGCGTTGTTGTTCATCCCGCTGTTCGCATAAAGCAGAGTCATGGAAATTGAGGAGGTCTGACTAATGAAACTAAACGCGCTCGCGAAATTCGGGCTGTTGCCAGACTGCGTATACATCTGACCGCCGCTGGCCATGTAGTTCACGCCGCAAGTGGGGCATCCTGCAACGGAACTCCCAAACCCTCCCGTAGCGCTCAGAAAGTTGCCCGCGTTCGCCGCGTTACTCCCATTCACTGTGTCTCCGGATGTGTTGTTGAAAAACGGTGTTCCGTCAGTGCAAACACCACCGGTGCAGAATCCTTGCGTACCCAGGTTAAAAGCAGAAAAATTCCCGGTGCTGGTATTGAATCCACCCCCGGTGTTCAAAGTGTCCGCGTAGGCCGCTGATCCTGCCAAGATGGCCAAAACTATAGTCAGTGTGTGTCTGGATAGAATCTTCATTAAATCCCCCTTTTCGATTTCGGCGCGAAGCGCGCGAAGTGAAGGTAGTCTATCGTACCGGGGCAGGTTTGGCAAAACGCTTTTGTGAATCAGCCAGTGGGGCAGGTTCCCGACCTGCCCTCTGCCAATCGCGCAGCGTACACGCGAATCGATAAAGTCACATGTCATCTTCTTTATCCGCGTTCATCAGCGGCCATATAATCTTTCAGAAACTCTCCGGGAACGCCACCCGTCCCACAGCGTTCAACACCCCCTCCGGCGGCACATTGTTTCCTCTGCCAATCGCGTAGCGTAAACGCGAATCGATAAAGTCACACGTCATTTTCTTCATCTGCGTTCATCAGCGGCCATATAATCTTTCAAAAACTGTCTTGGAACGTCACCCATCCCAACCAGCGTTCAACACCCCTAAAAAACGCAAATCCCGCGTTAAATCACCCCGAAATCAGCGTCCAAACCCCGGTATCCGCATCCACCCAGTAAACCCGAAGCCGCACCTTGGCCGCCTCCAACTTCTCCAGCCGCCTGAGCATTCGCAAACTCATGCAGGCCCATCCTCCAACAACTTCAGCCGCGCCTCGAACTCCCCAATCTCGATGTTCTTCCTTTGCGTCTCAATAATCCGAGCCACGCTCTCCCCCTCCTGCGCGCTCAACACCCCCTCCGCAACCGCCTGCGTCACCGCCGAAATCGCCCCTTTTAACTGCTCCGCCGTATCCACCGGCGGCAGCATGAAGCGCCTTAGCGGAGGCCGCAGCACCGGAACCAGCCGCTCGATGCACAGCCGCATCGCCGTCGGATCGGATTGCAACGCTCTCTCCTTGATCAACTCGATGATTCTTTCCCCGTCGCTTTCGAGAGCGATCTGAAATACAGTCTTCTTGTTTCGGCTCCCCACCGGCCTTCCCTTCCCCGCCTTATTCCCCATCTCGAACGGTCGTCCCCTTGGCATAAACTTGATAACTCACCCCAAATAATATAGATATGAATCCCACCCAGGTCCGCCGCCCCGCCGCGAGTGCAAAAATGTGGCGTGACAGCTTCCCGGATACACTTTGCCACGCCTCACCCGGCGCCCTCATCGGCGCAAAACAGGAAATCGTTGATTCCAAGGAGGCTTCCCCTGCGTCTGCGAAGCGTTATTCTGACGCGAGAGGGTGTAAACTGGTTCAATTCCGAATCCTGGAGCTCCACTGTGACTAAACCTGACGCTAAACTCTTTCTCGCCTCTCTCGCCCTGGTGTCGACCCTCCTCGCCGCCCCCGGCCCCTCGACCCGCCTCTTGCGCACGCCAACCGTGAGTTCGACCCAAATCGCCTTCGCTTACGCCAACAATATCTGGATCGTCGAACGCTCCGGAGGCAACGCGCGCCGCCTAACCAGCTTCGCCGGCCCCACCTCGAATCCTCATTTCTCTCCCGATGGAAAGACCATCGCCTTCAGCGGCGACTACGCCGGCAACACCGACGTCTATATCGTCCCCGCGGAGGGCGGCGAGCCCAAGCGGCTCACCTTTCATCCCGGCGCAGACACGGTCGAAGGCTGGACCCCTGACGGCAAATCCGTCCTGTTCGCATCGGCGAGAGCAACCTCTGCTCCCAACGCCACTCCGCGCTTCTGGACCGTCCCCGTTGAAGGGGGAATCGAACAGCCGCTCCCTTTGCCTCGCGCCTATCAAGGAAAATTCTCCCCCGACGGATCGCACATCGCGTACCGCATGAACTCCTCCTGGGACGAGGAGCGCCGCAATTATCGCGGAGGCCAGAACCGCCCCATCTGGATCGTAGACACCAAGAATTACGACCTAGTCTCCCCGCCTTGGACCGACTCCAAAGACATGGACCCCGTCTGGATCGGCGATACCGTGTTCTTCATCTCGGACCGCGATAGCGTAGCCAACATCTGGTCCTACGAAACCAAGACCAAGAAGCTGGCGCAAGTCACCAAGTTCACCGATTTCGACGTGAAAACTCTGGACTCCGGCGCCGGCGCGATCGTCTTCGAACAAGCCGGCTACGTCCATGAGCTCGATCCGAAGACCGGCAAAACCCACGTAGTCAACATCACCGCGACCGGCGATTTCCCCTGGATGATGCCCAAATGGGAAGACGTGACCAGCCGCATGAGCACGCTGGCTCTCTCGCCCACCGGCGCAAGAGTCCTGGTCGAAGCCCGCGGCGAAATCTTCACCATCCCCGCTGAAAAAGGCGACGTTCGCAATCTAAGCAAATCGAGCGGTTCCGCCGAGCGCGACCCGTCCTGGTCCCCCGACGGCAAATGGATCTCCTACTTCAGCGACAAATCGGGCGAATACAAAGTCGTGATCGAATCGCAAGACGGCCTGACGCCCGCGCGCAGCATCACTCTGCCGAATCCGACCCACTACTACACCTCTTCCTGGTCGCCCGATTCGAAAAAGCTCCTCTACACCGATACGAATCTGAAAGTCTGGGTGCTCGACATCGCGTCGGGCCAAGCCAAGATCGTCGGCAACGATCCGTGGATGGTCCCCACCCGCACGCTGAACCCGACATGGTCGCCCGATTCGAAATGGGTCGCCTATGCCAGCCGTTTGAAGTCTCTCTACCACGCCATCTTCATCAGCAATGTGGAAACCGGCGAGACCAAGCAAGTCACCGACAATCTGGCCGATTCCGTGTGGCCCGCGTGGGATGCCAGCGGCAAATATCTGTGGTTTTTCGCGTCCACCGATTTCGGCTTGAAATCGCAGTGGTTGGACATGACGTCCTACGATCACGACGAAAATTTCGGCCTCTATCTGGCAGTTCTAAAAAAGGGCGAACCGAGTCCCGTACTTCCAGAGAGCGACGAAGATAAAGGAGTCGGCAACGCACCCGCCGCCGGGGGAGGCCGCGGAGGTAGAGGCGGTGCCGGCGCCGAAGGCGACGCCCCGCCGGCTAGAACCCCGCGAACTCCCGTCACAGTGCAAATCGATTTCGACGGCATCCAAAATCGCATCATCGCCATACCCGGCGTAGCCGAACATCAATATTCCCAGCTCCGCTCCGGAGCAGCCGGTACTGTCTACTTTTTAGAAAGCGCCCGCGCCAACGGAGGAGGCGGCGGCGGAGGCCGCGGCGGTGGCGGAGGCAACTCGCTCATCCGCTACCGGATCAGCGAAAAACGCTCCACTCCGTTCGCAACCGGAGTCCAGGAATATAGCGTCAGCGCCGACGGACACAAACTCGTCTATCGCGCAGCCGGAGGCGGAGGTGGCGGCGGAAGAGGCCGCGGCGGAGCAGCCGGCGGAGAAGCAGCCCCTCCATCTCTCTTCTTGGTTGATGCCGATCGCGCGGTTCCTACCGCCGGAACGGGCCGCCTGAACGCGACATTGCGCATGTACCTCGAGCCCAAGGAAGAGTTCAAACAAATCTTCTACGAAGGCTGGCGCAATCAGCGCGACTACCTCTATGTCCCCAACATGCACGGAGCCGATTGGCCGCGCATGAAGGAAGTTTACGGCCAGATGCTGCCGTACGTGAATCACCGCGCCGACCTGAATTACCTGCTCGATATGATGGGCGCGGAAATCGCCATCGGCCACTCCTTCGTCCGCGGGGGCGACATGCCTTCGGTCCCCAACTCCCGCGGAGGCCTGCTCGGCGCCGATTTCACCATTGAAAACGGCCGCTACAAAATCGCCAAAATCTACGATAACGAGAGCTGGAATCCTGAGCTTCATGCGCCCTTAGCCGAGCCGGGAGTCGACGTCTCGGTGGGCGATTACATCGTCGCCGTCAACGGCGAAGAACTGAAAGCTCCCGATAGTATCTATCGTTTGCTGGACGGCACCGCAAATCTGCAAACCGCGCTCAGCATCAATCGAAGCCCGCAAATGGAAGGCGCACACCAGATCACGGTCGTGCCCATCGCTAATGAACAAACTCTTCGCACAAGAGCGTGGGTCGAAGAGAATCGCCGTTTAGTCGACAAACTCTCCGGAGGGAAAATCGCTTACGTCTACGTGCCTTCGACGGGCCAACCCGGCTACGCCAGCTTCAATCGCTACTTCTTCGCGCAGCAGGATAAGCTCGGCGTGGTGGTCGATGAGCGTTTCAACAGCGGAGGCTCAGCGGCCGATTACATCATCGACGTGTTGCAGCGAAAATTCGACGGCTATTTCAACAACGTCGCCGGCGATCGCTATCCGTTCACCAGCCCCTCGGCCGGAATCTGGGGACCGAAAGTAATGGTGATCAACGAAATGGCCGGCAGCGGCGGAGACCTGATGCCGTGGATGTTCAAGTACCGCAAAGTCGGCGAACTGGTCGGCAAACGAACCTGGGGCGGATTAGTTCACACCGCGGACACGCCTGTGTTCGTCGACGGAGGGTCCATGATCGCGCCTCGCGGCGGCTTCTTTACCACCGAGGGCAAATGGGCCGTCGAAAACGAAGGCACTTCGCCTGACGTAGACGTCGAAAACTGGCCCAAAGATGTCATCGCCGGCCACGATCCGCAGTTGGAACGCGCCGTTCAGGAAGCGCTGCGGATGCTCAAAGAAAAACCGGTCACAAGAATGACCAAAGAACCCGCTCCTCCAACCTGGGGCGAAAGAAAACAGCCCATGCGTCCGGCAACAACCGGAGCGGGGAGTCCGCAGCAGTAAGCATGTCTAAGTTGCGCGTTCAAAGCTTCTCCTTATCGATCGACGGCTTCGGCGCCGGTCCACATCAGGACCGCGCCAATCCGCTCGGAGTCGGAGGGCTGGGATTGCACGGGTGGTTCTTCGGCACCCACACATTTCAAAAAATGCACGGCGGCGACGGCGGCTCGACGGGCGTCGACGACGAGTTTGCAAGGCGCGGTTTCGCGAATGTCGGAGCCTGGATTCTGGGCCGAAACATGTTCGGTCCCGTTCGCGGACCATGGCCCGACGAAGCGTGGAAAGGATGGTGGGGCGACGAACCGCCTTACCATGTTCCCGTCTTCGTGCTCACCAATCATCCGCGCGCTTCGATCACAATGAAGGGCGGCACCGTATTTCACTTTGTCACCGAAGGGATTCACGCGGCTCTCAATCGAGCCCGGGAGGCTGCGAACGGGCAAGACGTGCGGGTCGGCGGCGGAGTCGCGACGATTCGGCAGTATCTTCAGGCCGGGTTGATCGATGAGATGCATCTGGCCATATCGCCGGTCCTGCTTGGCTCGGGCGAACACCTTTTTAGCGGGATCGACACCCTGAAGCTCGGTTTTCAATGCTCCGAGCACGTCCTGACCGAAAAGGCGATGCACGTCGTTCTAACGAAAATCTGAGTGAGAATATACCCCGGCTGATAGCACTTAGTTGGTCAGGGGTATATGCGGCTTCTTTTTTTAATTTGCCTCTCGCTCCAGGCTGGTTCTTACAATATTTCGACGATCGCCGGCAGCGATTGGGTGGGTGAGAATGTTCCCGCAACTTCGGCGCTTCTTTTCCAGGCGGAAGGAGTGGCGGCCGATCCTTATGGCAACGTTTATATTTCCGATGCGAGCAATCATCGGGTCCGGTGTGTTGCTCCGAACGGGATCATTCGAACGATTGCCGGGAACGGAATCGCCGGATTCGCAGGCGACGGCGGGAGCGCTTCGTCTTCGCAGCTCAATTCGCCCTACGGGCTGGCGCTCGATTTTGCGGGGAATCTTTATATCGCCGATTTGGGCAACGCACGAATCCGGCGCATTACTCCGGCTGGTGTTATTTCGACTGTTGCGGGAGGAGGCAGTCTTCCGGCGGGCGGGAAGAACGAAGGCAGCATGGCGACGGTGCTGGCGTTTATTGCGCCTCGCAACATCGCGATCGACGGGACGGGCGTGGTTTACATTTCCGATTTTGGAGGGCACAGGGTTTATAAAATGGCTGCCGACGGGACGCTCACTACTCTTGCCGGGATGGGCGGTCCGGGATATTCGGGCGACGGCGTGGCGGACTCCTCGTATTTGAACTATCCGACTGCGCTCGCGGTCGATCATGTGGGAACGGTGTATATCGCCGATAGCGGCAATCATTTGATCCGCAAAGTATCGGGCGGGCTGCTGACTTCGATTGCACGATCGACGCTGCCGACCGGGCTGGCTTTCGACGGGGTGGCGACTTTGTACGTTGCCGATCATACAGCCGGGCAGATCCTCGAAATTCCTCTTCCTTCCGGAGCCACGACGGCGATGAATGTTTCGGCCGCCGATGTCGCTTGCGGGAACGACGGGAATCTGTACGCCGCCGACATCGCTGTTGCGCGGCGCGCAAATATTTTCGGCGCATCGTCGGTGATCGCGGGCGGAGGCAGCTTGGCGGAGGGCGACGGAGGACCTGCGACGACGGCTCGGCTGAATCAGCCGACCAATGTCGCGCTTGACTCCATTGGGAACATGTATATCGCCGATAAAAGCAACAACCGCATCCGCCGCGTGGGATTGAACGGCACCATTACCACGTTTGCGGGAACCGGAGCGGCTGGTAATAACGGCGATGGAGGAGCGGCGATGCTGGCCACGCTGAACGCTCCAACTTCGGTTACCTTCGACGCGTTCGGCAATCTTTACATCGCCGACACCGGCAACGGTCGGCTGCGCATGGTGACTCCTGGCGGCATCATTGTTTCGGTTCCGACGGGGGCGTTGTCGGCTCCGGCTTACATGATGTTCGACAGTGTTCAAAACCTGTACATTGCCGATGTGGGGGCGATTTTCAAGGTCACTCCGAATGGGATCATGGCGCCTCTGTTCACGGGATTGCTGTCGCCGCGAGGGATGGTTCTCGATTCGAGCGGCAATTTTTATTTTTCCGAGCCGGCGCTGAAGCAGGTCTGGATGTTCACTCCATCGGGTGCTCATTCGCTGGTGGCGGCGGGGACGTGGAGCAATCCGCAAGGGATCGCGATCGACGGGTCTGGGAATCTTTTGGTCGCCGACAGCGGACTGAACCAGGTTGTGAGCGTGAACTCGTTTGGGAACTCGATTCCGGTTTCGGGGAACGGATCGCCGGGATTCGCGGGCGACGGCGATGCCGCGGCTTTGGCGGAGTTGAACGGGCCTTGCGATGTTCTGGTGGGCTCGGCGGGTGTCTATGTGACGGATTCCGGGAACGGTCGCATTCGCGAACTGGTGGGTTCGGGGGCGCAGACTACCGTTGCACCGATTACAGTGATTAGCGCCGTGAACGCGGCTAGCTTAACGCCTGGGCCGATCGCGCCGGGGATGCTGATAGCTCTGCTTGGGGCAGGATCGGGGGTCACTGCGGTGAGTTTCAATTCGACTCCGGCGGGGATTCTTTCTAATACCGCGGAGGAAGTGCTGGTTCGGGTTCCGATTTCGCTTGAAGGGGTGCAGAGCGCTCAGATTTCCATTAATGGGGTCGCGCAGATCACTGCGAATATTGTGGATGCGGCTCCGGCGCTGTTTGCGGGCGCCAACGGACAGGCGTCGGTGGTGAATCAGGATGGGACGCTGAATAGTTCTTCGAATCCGGCGGCGCGGGGTAGCATTGTGACTTTGTTTGGAACTGGGGAAGGGGTTACGGGGCTGCCGTTTTCATTGACGATCGGAGGTTATGTGGCCTCGATTCTTTATGCGGGGCCTGCGGGGAGTTACCCGGGAATGTTTCAAATTAATGCTACGGTGCCGGGTGGATTTTTGCCGGCTGGTACGTTTTCGGTGGTGGCCAACGTGGGGGTGTTTCCTACGCAGGCCGGGTTGACGGTTAGCGTGTATTAGCTCGGACTGATGAGCTACAAGGCTGAAGATTTTTCACGCAGAGGCGCAGAGGACGCAGAGGAACGCAAAGAAATAGGCAGGACATGTCTTGCGGATTTTGGGGGCCATGCTAGGGGAGCGGCGACACGAGTGTCGACGCGGCACGCATGAGTGCGCGCGCTACAAAAGGCTGAGGATTTTTCGCGCGGAGACAAAGAAATAGTCAGACATGTCTTGAATACTAGTGGTCTGCGTCCGAAATCCTGACAATGTTCACTGGGGGCCGATGGATTGGACTTCTTCTTCTAGCTTTACGCCGAATTTTTCCTGGACTCCGGCTTTTAGGGTTTCGATCAGATGCCACAGGTCGCGGGCTGTTCCGCCGCCTTCGTTGTAGATCAGGTTGGCGTGATAATCGGCGACTCGCAGGCCTCCGATGGCCAGGCCTTTTGCGCCTGCGGCTTCTAGAAAATATGCCGATGGAACTTTGCCTTCGCGGACTACTTTATCGGGAACCGTTACGCCTTGTGGCAAGTCGGCCAGCATTAGATTTTTGAAAATACTGCCCGCGCATCTCATGGTGGGAGGGTACTTTTCATTGCGGATTTTGAGGATTCCTTCGGCCGTGGCGCGAAGTTCGGCGGGATCGGCTTCCTTCAGCTTTAGGACGGCATCGAGCACGACCCACGCCTTACAGGACTTAAATATGCTTGACCGGTAGCTGAAATCCAGTTGATTCGACTCCAATTCGCGGATGGCGGTGCCATCGAAAAAGCGCACGCGCACGATCGATTCCTGGATGGAATGTCCGTAGGCGCCGGCGTTGCCGTAAATCGCGCCGCCGACCCAGCCGGGAATTCCGGTCATGGTTTCGAGGCCTTTTAAACCGGCCTCGATGGTTTTATCGACCAGATCCTGAAGCAGCGCTCCGGCTTCGACACGGACTTCCGTGCCGAGGATTTCGATGTGCTTGGCCACGTAGCGGATGACGACCCCGGGGAAGCCTTTATCGTCAACGATGAGGTTGGTGCCTCCGCCGATGATGGCGTGCGGGGTGGACGTGGATTTAGCGAGTTGCAAGGTTTCCGCGAGCGCTTCGGAGGTAGAAACGTTGGCTAGCATTCGCGCCGGGCCTCCGATTTCGAAGCGCGTGTAGCGTGCTAGCGGGGCGTTCACGAAAAGCTGTACATTGGGAATCGCCGAGAGGCGAAAAAGCATCTCTTCTGATTATATGTTCCCACCGGAAGCCATTACATTTTTGAAAGGTCTCGAGAAGCATAATACGCGGGACTGGTTCCAGCCGCGCAAGGAAATTTTCGATACCAAGTTGAAAGAGCCGATGCTCGCGTTCGTGGAAGCGATCAACGGGGAGCTGCTGAAGTTTGCGCCGGAGCATATCACGGAGCCGAAGAAGGCGGTGTACCGGATTTATCGCGACACGCGGTTCAGCAAGGACAAGACTCCGTACAAGACGCATCTGGGGGCGATTTTTCCGCGGCGAGGGCTGGGGAAAGACGCGGCGGCGGGGTTTTATTTTCACGTGTCGTCAAAGGGAGTTGGCGTGGCGTGCGGCGCGTATGCTCCGGGGCCGGAGCAGTTGTTGAAGGTACGCCGGCATATTGCTGAGAATCACAAGCTGCTGCGGCGGGAGATTAAGGGGATGGGTTCGCTGCAAGGTTCGACGTTGACGAGGGTGCCGAAGGGGTTTGACGCGGAGCATCCGGCGGCGGAGTTGATCAAGATGAAGCAGTGGTATTGGTGGGTGGAGCTGGATCTGGCGCTGGCGACATCGCCGAAGTTGAAGGGGGAGATTGCGAAGAGGTTTCGGGCGGTGGCTCCGATGGTGGAGTTTTTGAATAGGCCTTTGATGGGGAAGGCTAGGGGAGTTGTGGTCGCGGAGCAATGAACAGACATGGGGATTGGCGGCGGGGCGAAAGCCAAGGATAGGAATTGCGGACGGGGCGAAAATCGGGACAGACCGCTCTGTCCACGCGGCGTCCAGGTTAGAGTGCTCTCCCGGGAGATTGTGGCGCCTTGGGACAGAGTAGTCAGTCCCGGTTTTCGCGATGTGTTGCGTTTTTTCGGCAGCGGGTCAGATGGGTGGACGGGGCGAAAGCATTGCTTTCGCAGGTTTTTGTGCTGGGGAAAAGGGACGCGTGATGAATTGGGTTGAGTCGCTGCGGGATGATGCTCGGCTGGGGATTGGCGCGGGGCGAAAGCCAAGGATAGGAATTGCGGACGGGGCGAAAATCGGGACAGACCGCTCTGTCCACGCGGCGTCTAGGTTAGAGTGCTTTCCCGGGAGATTGTGGCGCCTTGGGACAGAGTAGTCAGTCCCGGTTTTCGCGATGTGTTGCGTTTTTTCGGCAGCGGATCAGATGCGAAAGCATTGCTTTCGCAGGTTTTTGTGCTGGGGGAAAAGAGACGCGTGATGAATTGGGTCGAGTCGCTGCGGGATGATGCGCGGCTGGGGTGGAGGAGGCTGCGGAACAATGCGGTTACTTCGGCGGCGGCGATTTTGTCTTTGGCGCTGGCGATTGGGGCTTGCACTTCGGCGTTCCGGTTGATCGATGCGCTGCTGTTGCGGCCTTTGCCGGTGGCGCATCCTGAGAGGCTTTACGGGTTGGGGCGCCTGCCGACACGGGACAGTTGGGAATATGGGGAGTTCACGCGGCTGCGGGATTCGGTTGCGCAGCAGGCTGCGGTGATCGCGATCTCTTTTGCGGAGCGGGTGGATCTGACTTATGGGTCCGATGATGCGATGGAGAAGGGGCATGTGCAGTATGTTTCGGGGCGCATGTTTTCCTCGTTCGGATTGCGGCCGGCGGCGGGACGATTGCTTGGGGAGAATGAGGATGCTCCGGTGGCGGTGTTGTCGCACGATTACTGGTCGCGGCGGTTTGGACGGGACCCTCGCGTGGTGGGACATACCTTTCGGCTGGCTGATCGGATTTACGAGATCGTTGGCGTCGCCAACGCGGGGTTCACGGGAACCGAGCCTGGAACGGCCGTCGACATTTTCATGCCGGCGGCGATGCATTGGGGAGTGGGGCACGAATGGTCTGTGTTCCGGGCGTTCGCGCAGTTGGAGCCGGGCATGGAGGCGGGGCCGGTGCGCGACCGATTGGACGCGGCGCTGGGGGCTCTGAATTCGGAGCGGAGAAGGAATCGGCAGGTCCTGACGATGGAGCCGGCGGCGGCGGGCGCGTCGGGGTTGCAAAGGAATTACCGGCTGGCGCTGGCGGCGCTCTGCGTGTTGGTGGCGTTGGTGCTGCTGATCGCTTGCGCGAACGTCGCGAATCTGATGACAGCGCAGGGGATGGCCAGGGCTCGGGAGATGGCGATCCGGGTTTCGGTGGGCGCGGGGCGATTTCGATTGGGGCAGATGGTATTGGTCGAGAGCGCGTGGATTGCCGTTCTGGCCACGGCGGGCGGTGTGTTGTTTGCGTGGTGGGCTGCGCCGTTTGTGGTGCGGATGATTAGTGCTCCGGACGATCCGGCCCGGTTGTTTCTTTCGTCGGACTGGAGGGTTTTGGGGTTTGGGGTGGCGTTGACGGTCGGGGTGACGTTTTTGTTTGGGTTGGGGCCGGCTTTGAGGGTCACGAAAGGCGGGCAGGTCGGGAACCTGCCCCACTTTGCGCCACGGTTGTTGATTGTCGGGCAGGCGGCTTTTTGTTTTTTGGTTTTGTTTGTGGCGGGACTTTTTGTGGCTACGTTTGAGCGGTTGTCGAATCGGGCTACTGGGATTTCTTCGGAACGGATTCTTACTCTCTATACGGTTACGCGGAAGGATCAGCCGCCGGCTTTTTGGACTCAGGTGATGGAGCATTTGCGGGAGGTGCCGGGGGTTGAGAAAGTCGCGCTCGCGGATTGGCCGATTTTGGATGGGTGGGGGTATCGGTCGAGCTCGATTGCGGTGGACGGAGGGCGTCCGCTGGAGGGCGGGTGGTTTCTGAATATTTCGCCGGCGCTGCAGGAGGTGATGAAGATGCCTCTGCTTGAAGGGCGGGATTTCACGGAGAACGACTCGGGCGGTGTGGCGATCGTCAATAGTGCGTTTGCGCGGCAATATTTTGGGGGCGCGAATCCGGTGGGCAAGTGGTTCGAGGGGAGCCCTACGAACTCGGGTCCGCGGCGGTTTCAGGTGGTGGGGCTGGTTCGGGATGCGCGGTATCGATATTTGCGCGAGGGATTTTTGCCGGTGGCGTATATTCCATTTCGCAGAGACGGCGGGTTGGACCGGGGGACGTTTATCGTGCGGACGGTGGGCGCGAATCCGATGGCGATGGCGTCGATTTTGCGGGAGGAGATACGGAAGGCTCGGCCGGAGTTTCGGGTGAGCAACGTTCGGACGCAGCAGGAACTTCTTGAATCGCAGACGGTGCGCGAACGGTTGTTGGCGGTGCTTGCGATGTTTTTCGCGGGGGTGGCGCTGGTGCTGGCGGGGGTGGGGCTGTACGGAGTGCTCAATTATTCCGTAGTGCGGAGGCGCCGGGAGATCGGGATCCGGATGGCGATCGGGGCGCAGGCTGGTAGGATTGCCCGGCTGGTGACCTTGGATATTTTCGCGATGGTGCTGGTGGGGGCGGCGGCGGGGTTCGGGATCGGAATGGGGTCGGTTCGATTTATTCAGGGGCTGTTTTTTGAGGTTCGAGGTACGGAGTTGGGGATGGTGCTGGCGCCTGGGGCGGTGATGATCGGGGTCGCCGTGGTGGCGGCTTTGCCGGCGGTGATTCGCGCGGTGAGGATCGATCCGGCGGAGGTGTTGCGGGCGGAGTAGGGGGCAGGTGGGGAACCTGCCCCACTTGCTTCGATTAGTAATGAGGTTGGAAGAAAGAGGATTCGCGGCGGGGGTAATCTACGACGATCAACTTTCCGCTTGAAATCGCTTTGACGGAATGGGGCGTGTCGGCTGGAACGATGGCTGCGAAGCCGGGGCCATAGCGCTGGGGGACTCCGTCGATGGTGATCTCCACTTCACCTTCGAGGATTTCGTAAACCTCTTCCTGAGGGTGCGAATGTTCATGAATGGCGGCGTCCCGGTCGAATTCGTAATGCGCGAAGGTCATGTTGGGGGAATCGAAATAGCGGCCGCGCCAGCCGGGGAGGCGCTCGATTACGGGGAGTTTGCTGGTGTCGATCATGATTTGCTGACGACCAGGTCGTTGGTGACTTTGAAGACTCCGGGGACTCCGTTGGCGGCGAGGCCGGCGAGGTTTTTATCGGTCTCGTTGTCGATAAAGCCGATGAGGGTGACGTTCCCGTTCTTGACGATGATGTGAATCGGAGGGACGGCTCCCATCTGGTAGCGCTGGAGAGGCGGCTTGGAGAAGATGGCGCGATAGGTGGCGAGGCGGATGCGGTCGTCCATCGGGGAGAGGGGGAGGACTTCGATTTCGTTGTCGACGTTTTCTACGCCTTCGATCTTTTTCACCGCTCTTTCGGCGTCGGACTTGAGGGTGGGCTTGGTGACCTGGCCGAATAGGGTGACTTTGGTACCATCCACGCGGTAGGCGAGGTTGTCGAATACGCCATAATATGGGAGCATCACCAACTCATGACGAACTTCTTTGATAATTTTGTCCTGGTTCGGCTGAGCGGCGCTGAAAACGGCAAGTGCAAGCAACAGAGTGGTTTTCACTGGGATCTCCTAGCCTAGGTAGATACGGGAGCGGCGATTTTCATTCACATTTTTATTTACCCTTTTTGCATAGTGTGATACGCTGGTAGTGCCCGAGGGACCATCGACCTCGAGCCAAACCCCCACCAATGGAGTCGAAGACAACCACTGAATGAGTTTTACGGTCTTTTTGGGCAACTTGCCCGTTTGGGTAACCGCGGACGATATTAAGGGCTGGCTGACAGCCGAAAACCTGGTTGCAGACGCGATCAAGGTTATCCGCAATCCGGAAACACAGGAGTCCAAGGGATTCGCGTTCATAGAAGCGCCGAATACCGAGGAAATGAACTCCATAATCCGCCGTTTCGATCGGGCGCCTCTTGAGGACCGTCTGCTCCGCGCCAATCCCGCGCAACCGCCCAAGCCGAAAGGCGCAACGCGGCCGGGGGATCGACCAGAGCGGGGGCCTGACAGTCGTCCTGAGCATCGTCCGGAACGGGCGCCTTATCATGCGCCTAGCCCGGCGAGTCACGGCGCTTCCCAGCCTGCTGCCAGTGCAGCCGTTTCGAATCAAAGCTCGACGGCGACGGCGGCTCCGGTGGCCGATCAGCGTCCGCCGAGGCGAGGCAAGCGGAGCGCGGCGGGGGCTAAACGGGCTTCGGGTGGTCCGCAGAGCGCGTTTGCGGAAGAGCTGGCTAAGGCTTTATAAGGTTTTAAAAGATCGACTCCCTGCGGTCGCGGCTCGGTTGGAGCTGACGGCGGCGGGGAGTTTTTATTTTGGATACCAGAATTTCGGGCTACCGGTTCGAATAATCACCGAGGCTGTTGTGTTGAATGTAGAGTTTGGCGGCAGGCGAAACCGCCTGCCCCACCTTGCTTTCAGGTTGGTTGGTTGGCTTTGAGGTGGCGCAGGCGGTTCCGCCTGCGTTCGGAGGCTAATCCCTCGCTCATGCTGTCGTCTTCGCCACCGGGGCTCCGTGGATTTCCTGGAGGCTCCAAACTCGGATGGGGTCGCGGCGGCGGGATTGGATTGCTTCTACTGCGGCTTTGGCGCCGCTCATCGTCGTGATGCAGGGGACCCGGTAGACGACGGCGTTTCGACGGATCGATTTTTCATCGGAGAAGGCATGGGCGCCGCTGGTTGCGGTGTAGATGATCAGGTCGAGGGAGCCGGCTTTCAAGAGATCTACGGCGTTTGGGCGGCCTTCGTTTACTTTGAAAACGGTTTTGGATTGCACCCCGGCGGCTCGGATGGCGGCGGCGGTGCCTCGCGTGGCCGTGATTTCGAAGCCCAGTTCGTTCAGGCGTTTCGCCAGCGCGACGGCGACTGTTTTGTCGCGATCGTTCACGCTGATGAAGACCCGGCCTTTATCGGGAAGGGGCTGGCCGGCGGCTAATTGAGCTTTTGCGAACGCTTCTCCGAAATTTTCGCCGACTCCCATGACTTCGCCGGTGGAACGCATTTCGGGTCCCAGCGTGGGGTCGACGCCGGGGAATTTGTTGAAGGGGAATACCGGGGATTTCACGAAGAACTGTGGGACTCTCAGGACGCCGGTTTGGTCGGTGAATTCTTCGATCTTCTTGCCTAGCATCAGGCCGACGGCGATTTTCGGGAGCGCGATTCCGGTGGCTTTGCTGACGTACGGAGCGGTTCGAGAGGCTCGCGGATTTACTTCGAGGACGTAGACTTTGCCGTCCTTGACCGCGTACTGGACGTTCATGAGGCCGATTACGTTCAGGGCTCGGGCCAGGCTTTCGGTGTAGGAACGGATGGTCGCGATCACTTCGGGCGCAAGCGAGGTTGCGGGCAGGACGCAGCTCGAATCGCCGGAGTGGATGCCGGCTTCTTCGATATGCTCCATAATTCCCGCGATCAATACGCTGCCGTGCATATCGGCCAGGGCGTCGACGTCTATTTCGGTGGCGTCTTCTAAGAAACGGTCGATCAGCACGGGGCGATCCTGCGAGAAGCCGATGGCTTCCTGCATGTAGCGGCGGACGGTGTCTTCGTCGTAGGCGATCACCATTGCGCGGCCGCCCAGCACGTAGCTGGGACGAACGAGAACAGGGAATCCGATGGCTCGCGCGACGTTGCAGGCTTCTTCGGCGCTGGTGGCGGAGCCGTTTTCGGGCGACGGAATTTTCAGATCGTCGAGGAGTTTGCCGAAGCGCTTGCGGTCCTCGGCGAGGTCGATATTTTCAGGATCGGTGCCGATGATCGGCACGCCCGCGGCCTTTAGAGGCAAGGCGAGAGTGAGCGGAGTCTGGCCGCCGAACTGGACGATGACTCCGTCGGGTTTTTCGGTGTCGACGATGTTGAGGACCTCTTCGAGAGTGAGCGGCTCGAAGTAAAGGCGGTCGCTGGTGTCGTAATCGGTGGAGACCGTTTCCGGATTGCAGTTCACCATGATCGATTCGATGCCGAATTCCTGCAAGGCGAAGGATGCATGGCAGCAGCAGTAATCGAACTCGATTCCTTGCCCGATGCGATTCGGGCCGCTGCCGAGAATCATGACTTTTTTGCGGTTGGTCGGGTGCGATTCGCACTCTGACTCATAGCTCGAATACATGTAGGGCGTGAAGCTTTCAAACTCGGCGGCGCAGGTATCGACGCGGTTGAAGACCGCGGTTACACCCAGTTCTTTTCGTTTCGCGCGGACTTCGAGAGGCTTGAGTCCCCAGCCGCGCGCTAACGTCGAGTCGGAAAGTCCGTCGCGCTTGGCGGTGAGCATCTGTTCGCGGGTGACGGATTCAAACGGCACCTGGGCCATCTGTTTTTCCAGATCAACCTGCTCGCGGACGTTGCGCAGGAACCAGGGGTCGATGGCGGTGAAGGCGTGGACCTGCTCTTCGGTGTAGCCTTTTTCGAACGCGAAGCGGATGTAACCGAGGCGGTCGGGGTTGGGCGTGATCAGGCGCGGCTCGATCAGTTCTTCGACGAACTTCGCAGCGCCGTCGGCTTTGCCGGTTTCCAGGCTGCGCATTCCTTTGCCCAGAGCCTGTTTGAAGGTGCGTCCGATGGCCATGACTTCGCCGACGCTTTTCATCTGCGTGCCGAGCACCGGCTCCGCGCCGGGGAATTTTTCGAACTGCCAACGGGGGATTTTCACGACGACGTAATCGATGGTCGGCTCAAAACAGGCGGGCGTCTTGCGGGTGATGTCGTTCTTGATTTCGTTCAGATGATAGCCGACGGCGAGCTTTGCGGCGATTTTCGCGATCGGGAAGCCGGTGGCTTTCGATGCGAGCGCGGAGCTTCTCGACACGCGCGGGTTCATCTCGACGATCACCATGCGGCCGGTAACCGGATCGATGGCAAACTGGACGTTCGAGCCGCCGGTATCGACGCCGATTTCGCGCAGGCAGGCGAGCGCCGCGTCGCGCATCATCTGATATTCGCGATCGGTGAGCGTTTGGGCGGGCGCGACGGTGATGGAGTCGCCGGTGTGGACACCCATGGGATCGAAATTTTCAATGGAGCAGACGATGATCGCATTGCCGGCGACATCGCGCATTACTTCGAGCTCGTACTCTTTCCAGCCGAGGACGCTTTGCTCGATGAGGGTTTCGTGAACGGGGGAAAGGTCGAGGCCGCGCTCCAGGATTTCCTCGCATTCCTCGCGATTGTAGGCGATGCCTCCGCCGGTTCCGCCCATGGTGAAGCTCGGCCGCAGGATGACGGGATAGCCGATGCGATTCGCGAAGTCCAGGCCTTTTTCGACGCTGTTGACGAGCTGTGAAGTCGGTGTTTCGAGGCCGATTTTCCGCATCGCGTCTTTGAACAGGAGACGGTCTTCGGCTTTCTTGATGGAATCGACTTTCGCGCCGATCAGTTCCACGCCATATTTTTCGAGCACGCCTGCTTCGGCCAAGGCGATGGAGAGATTCAGGCCGGTTTGGCCGCCGACGGTCGATAGAAGCGCGTCGGGACGCTCTCGGCGAATCACTTCGGCGGCAAACTCGACGCTCAAGGGCTCGATATAAGTGCGGTCGGCCAGATCGGGATCGGTCATGATGGTCGCCGGGTTGGAGTTGATCAGAACCACTTCATATCCGTCGCCGCGGAGGGCTTTGCACGCCTGCGCGCCGGAGTAATCGAACTCGCAGGCCTGCCCGATAATGATCGGGCCGGAGCCTACGATCAGGATGCGATGGATGTCGTTGCGTCTAGGCATTCTGCTCCATCAGCTTGATGAAATCTTCGAACAGGTAGAGCGAATCATGGGGGCCCGGCGCGGCTTCCGGATGATACTGCACGCAGAAGACGGGATGATTGCGATGGCGGAAGCCTTCGAGCGTATCGTCGTTCAAATTGGTGTGGGTGATTTCGATTTCGTTGAGATTGAGCGAATCGGGATCGACCGCGAAGCCGTGGTTGTGCGACGTGATCTCGACCTTGCCGGTGACGCTGTTCATGACTGGATGATTCCCGCCGCGATGGCCGAATTTCAGCTTGAACGTTTTTCCTCCGAGCGCGAGGCCGAGAATCTGATGGCCCAGGCAGATGCCGAAAATCGGCACGTGGCCAACCAGCTTCGCGACTTGCGCCGCGGGATATTCGAGAGGCTCGGGATCGCCAGGGCCGTTCGAGAGAAACACGCCATCCGGTTTCAAGCCAAGCACGTCTTCGGCGGACGTACCGGCGGGAACCACGGTGAGGCGGCAGCCGACTTGGACCAGCCTTCGCAGAATGTTCCGCTTCATGCCGTAATCGTAGGCGACGACGTGGAATCGCGGTTCGGCAGGGGTACCGGCAAGGTCGGAGGGCGAACACAGATCGACGGGCTTCGACCACTCGTAAATCTTCGGCGTGGTGACGCGCGTCGCGAGATCGAGTCCTGCCATCGACGGAGAGTTTTTCGCGCGGGCGACTAATTCTTCCTTTGTGCCACCGGACGCCGACAGCACCCCGCGCATCACTCCGCGCGACCGCAGATGCCGGACCAGGGCCCGCGTATCGATCCCGGCGATCACCGGAACGCTGTTTCCTGTCAGAAACTGCTGAGCGGTCTCATCGGCGCGCCAATTCGAAGAGAGGGGAGAAAACTCGCGCACCACCAGCCCTTCAATGAACGGCTTCACGGATTCGTTATCCGAATCATTGGCGCCATAGTTGCCGATTTGAGGATTGGTCAGGACCACAATTTGCCCGGCATACGAAGGATCGGTGAAGATTTCCTGATAGCCGGTGAGGGAGGTATTGAAAACAACTTCTCCCGCGTGTTCGACGGGCGCACCAAAACTACTGCCCTCGAAGACCGTGCCGTCTTCCAGAGCGAGGACTGCTGTATGCAAGTGTGCTGATTCCTCCAGGGATGGGGGTAACTTCTATTTCACCACAAAGAGGACTCGCGCGGTAGTGTCACTCAATAGTTCGGTTCTTATCGAGTGGCATCGCCAGAGTGAGCGAGCCGTCGGACTGCCTCAACATCAGCCGATGCCAGGATCGGCCATGAATCGAGCATTCTTCGTTTACGAGGATCAGAGCGTTGGAATCGAGGGCGCTATTGTTGTCGCACTTACAGCAGACATGGACCAGTGCTGCGCCGTGCTCGCGCTGTAACTGTTCCAGGAACGCGGTTGTTAGTTGTCGCGGCAAGGCGGTCAACGCCCTCCGCAAGCGTGGAGGATGGGCATTGTTCGATTCTATACACTTTCACTTCCGCGTGGAAACCGCCTTGCTAATGCGCGATCGCCTGGAGCGCAGGATGCGTCCTCCCCGTTTTCAGCCGAACGAGCCTGTAAATGTTCCCGCACAGAACTGCGACACCAATGGCGACAGCGATTGGGAATGCCCTCCCCACCCAGTAATTAATAAGCTGCGTGATTTCGGCGGTTCTTTCGAGCGACATGCCAGCCACTGCGAATCCGGTGAGGATGTTCGCTTTCAGCAGCCAGCAGAACAGGGCCGATCCGGTGGCATCGCTGAGGAGGCGGACGATCGCCCTTTGCGTGGTCCAAAAAGGACGCGTCAGATTAACGGCCGCCAACGCGGTGTTCACCAACGAAACCAGCAAGAATCCCCAGAAAAACCAGGGCCACAACGGGGACACGGAAATCCGGACCTCGGAGATCATGGTCACCGGGGAGTACATGTTAGTCACCCACACGACGACGCCGAGCGCGTTAATGACGAGTTCAAAAAACGCGCTGGGCCGGGTGATCACATTCGGATTTCGCAGCGGAGGAAGCTTGTGCGGGTCCCACTTCTCCAGGAACCCCGACTTCTTCTGCACCCTTTCGAGCACCGCGAAAACCACCGTTACCGTGCCCGCGGCGAGGAACGCCGTGCCCCACAAGGAACTCCAGACGTATCCGAATGCCTCCAGCCAGGAGTGCGCGGCGTGCTGGACGCGATACCCAGGGCTATAGATCATCATTCCGATCCACACCAGAATCCACGGCACCACATAGCCCAGCATGACGATCTTCAGAACGAACATATAAATCGGAAACAACACCGGTCCGATCAGGTAATCGCGCGGCAGAAAACGGTTCGCCACCAGCACCGGACGGCCGCGCTGGCGCAGAATCGCTTCGACCTCAACGTCGGTCAGTTTGCGTCCGAGGCCCGCTTCTTTCTCCTCGATCTGCGCGTGCAGGTCTTCCGACAACTCCGCGATAATGTCGTCCTTTTGTCCGCGCGGCAGCCAGAATTGGACCGCCTGCAAGTAACGCTCGACTAATTCCATGACCCTGCTCCTTGCTTTTCTAAAATCGCCCGTATGGACGCATCAATGTCCCGCCACTCGGCCAGAAGCTGCTCTAAAATCTCCGTGCCATCGCCGGTGAGCCGGTAAAAGCGCTTGTTTCGCTTGTCGTGCTGCCGCCACTCACTGGCCAGGAGACGTTGGCTTTCCAGCCGCCGGAGCAAGGGATAAAGCGTGCCTTCGTCGATGGCTAAACCATTCTCCGCCAAGGCTTTGCGTAGAGTATAACCACACTGTTCGTCGCGCAGCGCGGCCAGAACGGCCAGCACCAGGCAGCCTCTGCGAAGCTCCAATCGAAGATTTTCAAACGATACCGTGCACAACATCGTATGTACCACATACTATGTGTTACACAGTGTTCTTGTCAACACTTATTTTTGCGGACCCAAGGATTTTTCGGCGCCCAGGATCAGCGCCTGCTTCTCAGCGTCAGTCAACTTGGCCGAGGGATGCAGAGGCAGGTAATACCAGAGGGGCATATCGCCGCCCTTCACCTGGTGGGCGACATCTTCGGCATGCCTCTGCGGTTTGTCCCATTCGGAAAAATTCAAATGCCGGCGTCCGCCATGCACATCGTTCTCCACCAGCCACGATGCCGGCGCAAGGTAGGAATAGAAACGCCACCCGGTTTGATTGCTGTGGCAATCGAAGCACGCGCGACGGAACAACTCCCTGGTTTCGGGCGAAGCCCAGGAAGGCTCCTTCGTCACCGGAGGATTCGAGTGATCGTGGCCGTAGGGGATCAATTGAATCACGGCGGCGGCGAGCAGCAGCCATTGGAGGATCTTCATACACCCCACGCTAGACTATTTCTGTGGAGGAAGCTTGATCTTCGGTCATCAGGGGCTGCGTATTTCCTACGACGATGCCGGCTCCGGCAACGCGGTGTTGTTCATTCACGGTCATCCTTTCAATCGGACCATGTGGAGGCCGCAGATCCAGTCGCTTCGCTGGAAGTATCGGACCATCGCGCCGGATTTGCGGGGTTATGGAGAAACCAGTGTACCGGCGGAGCCTGCGATCCCTCTCGAAACCATGGCCGGCGATTTGGTCGCGTTGCTGGATCATCTGGGGGTAGAGCGCGTCTGCGTCGTCGGCCTCTCCATGGGCGGACAAATCGCGATGGAGTTCGCCAGGGCATTTCCGGATCGAACCGCCGCAGCCGTGTTTGCGGCTACCTTTCCGCAAGGGGAAACTCCCGAAGGCGTCGAGCGGCGCAACAAAATGGCTGACCGTCTCATCGCCGAAGGAATGGCGCCTACTGGCTGTGAGATGATTCCCAAGCTGATCGGCCCGGCGTCTCTCAGAAAGAAGCCTGCGATCGCATCGTTTGTGTATGAGATGATCTGCTCCACCGATCCAGTGGGAGCCGCAGCCGCCGTTCGGGGCCGTGCGATGCGCCGCGACTATCGCGAGTCGGTGACGCAGTTCAAATTTCCATGCATGATCGCGATCGGCACCGATGATTCGTACACCACGGTAGAAGAAGCAAAGGCGATGCAGGCGGCGATGCAAGGCTCGAGGCTGGAGATTTTTCCGGGGATCGGGCATATGCCAAACCTGGAAGATGAGGATCGCTTCAACCGGCATCTCCACGAGTTTCTGCCGTCGGCAAAGTGGTGAGTGGCGCGATCTAAGCCGAGACTATGGGAAGGAGCTATTTTTCGTGTCAGGCGGCCCGAGTCACCGATACTTTCACGCGATATCCAAGCGACGCCAAAATACGGATCAGTAAATCGGTTGAGACGTGATCGAGGTCGCCATTGAGAATTGCTGTCACTCTTGTTCGTGAGGTGCCGGCCTTCGCGGCGATTTGAGCATGGGTGATCTTTTCGCGTTGAACAATTTCTTTAAGTCGGTTTAAGAGGGCGTATTGAACCTGCCATTCCTTCGCAACCGCCGCCGGAAGGCCCATATTCCTGGCGAGATCCTCCGGGGTCCTGGCAACAATCGGTTTAATTTTCTTCATCGAGAACCTCCTTTAACCGTTTTCTCGCTAGTTCAATTTCAAGCGGCGGCGTACGCTGAGTCTTCTTCACGAAAGCATGAAACACCAAAATCCCTCGCGGAGAAGCCGTATAGTAGAACACTCGATAGATTCCATTCTCATCCCGCACACGAAGCTCCGATACTCCCGTCGCCACAACCGGCATGGGCCGCGAGCGCGGCATTGGCAACACTTCTTCCATCTGGAGCTGGAATAGCTCACGACCAAGTCGCGCCCTCGCAGCCTCGGGAAACCGGTGAACCACCCCCCTGGCTTTCGGATGGAAGATGAATTAGCCTCACGATTTAGCGTATCAAATATGAGACATAACAACGTTAATCCGCCCTCGCCATCGACTCTCCTTACTTCTCCTCCCTCACATCCCGCCCGGTATGCACCAGCAGTACCGGATCGAATCCATACCGGCCCATCCCTTCGCCATAAATCGAGATTCCCTTATCTGCCTCGATGCGGATCAGCATCTCCGTCGCGCCTTTCGGCGGCGTTGCCGACACTCGCGTTAAATATCCGTAACTCGCGTGATGAAACGCCGCGGCGCTGGATAAGAATCCGCGAATATCCGCTGGATCGTCCGCGAATTCGACTTCGCCCGCATCCACTCCGGCGATCGCGATGTGCGCTTTTCCTGGGTATTTGTGAACGTCGGTCTGCGGATAATCGACCGGCTTCTGTCTCCACGGCCAATCGAGCTTCGCCGTCCCCGCGTGGGTCGCCATCTCGGCAATCAGCTCGACTTTTTCAGGGCCGGCCGCTGCCACCCAGTCCGGCAGGACCACGCGATAAGCGACCTCGGCCTGGCCGGCGGCCCAAAATTTTCCCGGATGGATGCCGCTGTCTGGGCCGGATTCTCTGGTCTCAATCGGCGAAAAGCGCAGGGCGATCAAGTGCGGATTGATCACTTCGATGCGCGGCGATAACGACGATCGCGTGGCCACGTTGACGAAATTCGCAGCGATCCGTTTGCCGCCGGCATCGATCAGTTCGAGAGCCACGGCGCCCGTGAACGGACGGTTCCCCGGCACACGCACTTCGAGCGGAGCCTGGTCAGTGACCCGCAGCCTTTCCCACTTCACCGGCAAAGTCTGCGGAGGAGTGTTCACCGGGGCGCCGAGATCGTCTGTTCCGGTTAACCACCAGCGCAGGGTCGGCGAATCCGTTCGCGCGGAAAAATGGCTGACGAATACCGGCAGCGAAAACACTGGAGCCTTGATCATCGGAGGATCGTCATACCCGATAAAATCCTCGCCCTGCAAATCGCGTGTGGTCATCCCCGGCACAAACGCGTCATACCCGAACTCTTTCGCGGAGCGGTCGTAGTCGTAGAAGCCGTTGTGCTCCCACTCGACGTCGGTCAGTTCGGTGTAAATGTAGCCCTGCACTTTTTCGTGGCGCCGCAGCTCGTTGGTCAGGTAATGAAATCCCCAGGAGACATCGCGGTCGCCTCCGCCGGCGCTCACCGAACCGTACTCTGAGTTGATCAGCGGCGCGGTATCCTGCTGGCGGCCCTTCACGAAATTAAAATTCGACCCTGACATCGTGCCGGCGACCACATCCGCGATCGCCGTCTTGGCGCGCTGATAGTCGTCGATATAAAAATGCCAGGAGTTGATATCGGTGGCCACGTGATCGCGCTTGTCCGCGGAATTGTCTTCCACCAGGCGCGAAGGATCCAAGCGCTTCATCTCCTGCCACATCGATTCAACCCACTTCTGCGTATCCGGATTCTGTGGATACGCGGGCTGCGAATTTTTGAAATACGACAATCCCCAAGTTTCATTAAACGCGACCCACGCGAAAATCGACGGATGATTCCGGTCACGGGCAATTTCGGCGCGCATGGTTTCTTCCCACGCGGAACGCTTGCTGGGATTCTGATAAGACGCGCTGGGCATATCCTGCATGATCAGCATGCCCAGTTTGTCGGCCCAGTAAAGACGGCGCGGCTCGTCGGCTTTAATATGGATGCGGAGGAACTGAATCCCGGCGGCTTTCGCCAGTTCCATATCGTGCTTCAAAAACTCGTCGGTGGGCGCGGTATAAATTCCTTTCGGATTGAAGGATTGATCGAGAGCGCCGCGCCAATAGACAGGTTGTCCGTTGAGGAAAATCGACTCGTAAGGGAGATTGCCAAATTTTCCGCGCGAGATGGTGCGGAGGCCGAAGTAGGTTTTGACGCGATCCTCTCCGGCTTGCAAAACAATATCGTAAAGATGCGGCGAATCGGGAGTCCAGGTCTGCGGATTCCTGATTTCAATCGACCCGTGCGCTCGCCCGTTTTCGAATTTGAAAGGGATGGAAATGATTCCGGAGATGAGAAGCGGCTCATTGACATCGCCCGTAGCATCGACGTCAAGCAGCCATCGATCGCCGTCTTTCCGCGGCGTCAGCGCGAATGTCTTTATATAATGCTCCGGCCGAGCCTCCAGCCAGACCGTCTGCCAGATCCCGCTGGTATAGGTGTACCAACCCGGAGTTTGTTTGCCGACCGGCAATTCCTGATCCGTCGGATCGAACGCGCGGACCATTATCGTCGCGGAATCGCCCGGCTTCGCGACATCATTTAAATCGAATTCGAACGGCGAATATCCGCCATGATGCGTGCCGAGCTCTTTTCCATTCACCCAAACCTGCGCCTCTTCATCGACGGCATCGAAATGCAGCCACGCGTGTTTCCCTTTCCAATCCGCGGGGATCGTGAATGTCCTTCGATACCAGCCGGTGGTCTCGCCTTTTTTCGCGATGCCTGAGAGCTCGCTCTCCCAGCAAAACGGAACGGTGATGGAGCGGCCGAATTTATTATCGAATCCGAAATCCCACTTGCCGTTCAGGGTCATCCATTGGGATCGCTCAAAATCCGGACGGGGATGTTCCGCGCGCTGCGCATACAGGACACTGGCGGCGAGAAGAACGGGCAGGAGTCTCATGATGCTATTCTGGCGCAAAACGCTGGAACGATGAAATTATGGTCAAATAAGGATCTGCTGAGCGGCAAAAACGGCACTTTAAGCCTCATTAGCATCGTTTTACTAGCGATCCTCGTCACTCCGACGCGCATTTTTCTGGACCCAGGCAACCTCACCGACATCCTCCGGCAAGTCTCCGTGACGGGAATTATCGCGCTGGCGATGACGTTCGTGATCCTGACGGCGGGGATTGACCTGAGCGTCGGCAGCACGCTGGCTCTGGCGACCTCGGTGGTCGCGATGGAGTTGGTTAAACCGAATGCCAACATCGCGATAGCGATTCTAGTCGCGCTAGTCGCCTCGGCCGCGGTCGGTGCCATCAATGGAACCTGCGTAGCGCTCCTTAAAATCCAGCCGTTTGTGGTCACTCTGGCGACGATGATCGGAATCCGTGGACTCGCTAAATGGTTGACGGGAAATGCGAATATCGACATCGGATTCGGCCAGGACACTGCCGCGCGGTTCGCCGAAATGTTCCGCACGAAGGCAGTTGTGATTGGAGCCTGGATTGTTCTATCGATTGTTTTCTGGATGTTATTGCAAAGAACGGTCTTCGGCCGCCATGTTCGAGCCGTCGGCGATAATGAACATGCCGCGCTTTACGCCGGATTGCCGATTAGGGGCGTAAAGATCTGGGTTTACACACTGGCAGGACTGCTTTCCGGAGTGGCGGGAGTTTTGTATGCCGCCGAAAACCATCAAGGAAACCCAAACGCTGGAGTAGCTTACGAGTTAGACGCGATCGCCGCCGTGGTGATCGGTGGTACAAAGTTATCAGGCGGCAGCGGATCGATCGGCGGAACGATTGTCGGGACGCTGACCATCGGAGTGCTGACGAACATGCTGCGGCTGAATAATGTCGATAGCAACGTGGAGATGATGCTGAAAGCGCTGATCATCGTCCTAGCAGTGACGCTGCAAAAACGTTGATTACTTGCGGGCGCCGCGCCTGGGGTGCTTTAGTCTCGATTGGCGCAGTTTTGCTGACTTGCGCTTCGGTTTGCTGATGATGAAGGTGCCGCTACCCATGTACTCGGCTTTGTAGAGTTTTTCGTCTGCCATGTAGATCCCAGTTTAGCGTAATGTTACTGTGAAAGTGGATGCTTGTCCGTTTTGTTTTGCTGGCGCTGCTGGCCTCGCTTGCGCCGGCTCAACAGAAACCCTCCGCTTTATTTCAGGAAGTCGATGAAATGACCGCGTCGCTGTCGGAGATCACGGGCTGGCCGGTCAAACGAAAAGTACCCGCGAAAATCATAACCAAGGAAGAGTTTCGCCACCAGGTGGAATCGCGCATGAAGGGCTCCTCCACTAATAAGGAAGTGCACGCCGAGGAGTTGACGCTCAAGATGTTCGGCTTTATCCCTCAGGATTTCGACTTGGCCAAAGAGACCGTGGACCTGGTGAGCGAACAGGCCGCGGCGTTCTACGATTATTCGAAAAAGCGGCTGTTTGTGCTCGATTCGACGGCCGAAGGCACGGAACAGAGGGTCGCGCTGGTGCATGAACTGGCCCATGCGCTGGCCGATCAACAGCATCCGCTGGGAAAATATCTGAAGAAAGATTCGCCCGACGACGATGGGTCGACTGCGCGCGAGGCGGTGATGGAAGGGCAAGCCACGTGGCTGACCTGGGCTTATGTTTCCAGGCGTAACGGAGGCAGGGCCGAGGTTTCGAAAGAGATGATTGAGAAGCTGACCGATAATTCCGGCAGCGAGGGCACGGATTTTCCGGTGTTCGCGAAGGAGCCTTTGTATCTGCGGGAATCTTTGGTATTTCCGTACGACGAAGGGATGAAATTTCAGGATGCGGTGTACAAGCAACTGGGACGCAAGAGCTTCGACGAAATTTTCGTGCGTCCGCCGCGCAGCACGCAGCAGATCCTGCATCCGAAGACCTATATAGAGGATGAGAAGCCGGTGGACGTGGACCCTCCCACGATGGATAAGAAGGAATTTAAGGTGATAAATGACGGCAGCGTCGGGGAGTTCGATCATTCGATGCTGCTGCGGCAGTTCGTCCCCGAGAAGGAAGGCCGTCTGGCGGCGAGCCATTGGCGCGGCGGAGGGTTTCGCTTGTATGAGAGTAAGCACGACAAGCATCCGGTGCTGACGTATGCGTCGGAATGGTCGTCACCGGAGGCGGCGCGGCAGGTTTTTACGTTGTATCAACGAGTGATGAAGGGGAAATGGAAGACCATGAAAGTCACCGAGCGTGCGGCGGATCATGTATATGGAACGGGCGATTCGGGCAGATTCGAGCTGCGAATTTCAGGAACTACGGTGACGTCCATCGAAGGTCTGAGGTAAGATCGGATTATGCGCATTTCCAGACTGTTTCTGGCTGCATCTCTCATCTCGTTTTCGCTGCTGGCGCAGCCGCCGATGCCCAGGAAGGCTCCTGAATTAACGATCGTCGAGCCGTCCGGCAAGCAGACTCTGCTATCGAGTTATAAGGGAAAGGTGGTGCTGCTGGCGTTCATCTTCACTACCTGTCCACACTGCCAGGCGGAAACCGGAGTTATGAACAAGCTGCAAGCGGAGTTGGGCCCGAAGGGTTTTCAGCCTGTGGCGGTGGCGTTCAACGACAACGCGGGAATGCTGGTGAGCGGCTTCGTGCAGAACTTCCATCCGACGTTCCCGGTGGGATATGCGGCTCGGCTGACGGTGACTGACTATTTGCAGCTCGACGATAAAGATCCTAGTAAGGGTTGGAACGTGCCGCAGATGGTGCTGATCGATCGAAAAGGAATGATTGTGGCGCAGAGCGGGCCTAAGGGTTCCGAGGAGTTGCAGGAAGAGAATTCGTTGCGCAAGAAGATTAGCGATCTGCTGGCCGCGCCCGCTGGCGCTAAGAAGAAGGTGGGGCACTAATGCGGAAGTTCTGCGCGATCGTCATTTTTGCCGCGACCACTTTCGCGACGGTTGCGCTGGCGATTCCGCCTCTGCCGCGCAAGTCACCTGAGTTTACGATTTCGCCTCCAGGCGGCAAGGAAACGTTACTGTCGAGCTATCGCGGCAAGGTTGTCTTGCTGGGATTTTTCGCGACATGGTGCCAGCATTGCCAGAACACGGCGAAGGTGTTTAACGGTTTGCAGGAGGCGTTCGGATCGGAAGGATTGCAGGCGATCGGAATTGCGATCAATCCGGAGGCGGATGCTGCCAAGGTGACGGAGTTCAAGCGTCTCTACGCACCGTCTTTTCCGGTGGGCTTGTCGAAGCCGGACAATGCGCTGAGCTTCTTACAGATTTCGGTGATGGAGCGGTGGGTGTATCCGCAGGTGGTGTTGATCGACCGCAAGGGGATGATTCGGGCGCAGAGCGATGTGAAGGGCTCGCCGGAATTGCAGGACGTGGTGGGGCTGCGGCCGGAGATTGAGAAGTTGTTGAAGGAGCGGTAGGCGGAACGATTTTTGGGACGGGCGAAAAAATGGGGACAGCCCGCTCTGTCCGCCGGCGGCGCAGGTTCAGTTATTTCTGGAATATCGTGGCGCCTTGGGACAGAGTAGGCAGTCCCCATTTTTTCGCGATCTTCGGTAACGCCGGCTGAAGCCGACTGCAAGGCTAGAGCTCGCGCAACCAAATAGAATCAGATTGCGGCGATGGCTTCGGCGATGATTTTGCCGTGGAAGCGGCCGTTTTCGATGAAAATTTCGTTGGTGTGCATCCCTGCCACCAAGACTCCCGCTAAATAGATTCCTTTGCGATCGCTCTCCAGCGTTTCGGGATTGGTATAGGGACGCTGCGTTTCGGGGTCCAGACGGATGCCGTGGGCTTCGAGGAACGTGAGGTCGGGGCGATAGCCGATCATGGCGAACACGAAATCGTTTTTGAGGGTGACTTCGCCCTCGGGCGTGTCGATGGTCACACTTAATTCATCGATTTTGACCACTTTGGAGCGGAAGAACGCCTTAATCTCGCCGCTCTTTATGCGGTTTTCGATATTCGGTTTGATCCAATACTTGACATTTTGATGGATGCCGGGGCCGCGATGGACCATGGTGACGCGGGCTCCGGTCCAGAGGAGTTCCAGCGCCGCGATGGCCGCCGAATTTTTCGCGCCGACGACGAGAACATCGTGGTTGTAATAAGGATGCGCTTCCTTGTAATAGTGGATGACTTTCGGCAGATCCTCACCGGGGACGTTCAGCATGTTCGGGACGTCGTAGTAACCGGTGGAGAAGACGACTTTCCTGGAGCCGTATTCGTGCGGGCACCCGTTGATGTCGGTGGAGTGAGTGACGAAGGCTCCGTCATTTCCGGAGACGTGGCTGACGTGCTGATACTGGCGGATGTCGAGCTGGTAATGGTCGGCGACTCGGCGGTAGTATTTCAGAGCCTCCGTGCGGACGGGCTTGTCGTTCAGAGAGGTCATGGGGATGTCGCCGATTTCGAGCAGCTCCGGCGTGGTGAAGAACACCATGTTGGTGGGGTAGTGATAGAGCGAGTTGACGACGCAGCCTTTGTCGACGAGAACGGCGTTGATGCCGCGCCGTTTTAGCTCGATTCCGCAGGCTAGGCCGGTGGGGCCGGCTCCGCAGACTACTACGTCGAAGTTTTCTATTGGAGACATTGGTCGGTTGAGCAGGCCGCCTGATTCCAAACAATTTTGTTCAAAGCATTCCTTCTACTGTGGTGTAGACCTGCGCCAGCGCGGACGGCAACGCGGAGACGTCTTTGCCGCCGGCTTCGGCCATGTCCGGGCGTCCCCCGCCTTTGCCTCCGACGGATTGGGCCACGGAGCCTGCTAATTTTCCAGCATGAACTTTGGACGTCAGGTCCTTGGTGACGCCGCTGACGATGGCTACGTTGCCTTCTTCGGTGGTCGCTAAGACGACTACGGCGGTCTTCCATTTATTGCGCAGCGAATCGACCAGGGTGCGGAGCTGCTGGCGATCAAATCCATCGACTTGGGCGGCCAGGACTTTTACGCCTTTGATTTCGCGGGCCTGTGTTTCGAGCGTAGCGGCTTCGGCTTGGGCGGCCTTGTTTTTTAGCTGGGCCAGTTGATTCTCTAGCGATTTTTCTTTGGCTAGAAGCTTTTCCACTTGCTCGACCAATTCGGATTCGGGAGCGTGGATCAGGTTCGCTACGCGAGCCAAGTCCTTTTGTGCGTCCTGGAAGCGGCGCAACGCACCTTCGCCGGTGATGGCTTCGATCCGGCGGACTCCGGCGGAGATCGATCCTTCGTAGACGATCTTGGAGATGCCGATGTCGCCAGTACGGGCTACGTGCGTGCCCCCGCAGAGCTCCTTGCTGAAATCGGCGATGGAGACGACGCGGACTTTATCGCCATATTTTTCGCCGAACAAGGCCATCGCGCCGGTGGAGAGCGCCTGATCGAGGTCCATAACGTTGGTGGTGACTTCGCGATTGAGAAGAATCTGCTGGTTCATGAGGCGCTCGACTTCGGCGATCTCGTCGGCGTCCATGGCGGTGTAATGGGTGAAGTCGAAGCGGAGGCGCGAGGGCTCGACTACGCTGCCGGCTTGCTTTACATGGGTTCCTAATACCGTGCGCAGGGCGGCGTGGAGAAGATGGGTGCCGGTGTGATTGCGCATGGTCGAATAGCGCGCCTGCGGGTCGACATGAGCGATTACCGTTTCGCCTTCCTTGACAGGGCCGACGATTTTCGCTTTGTGGACGCTCTTGCCGGGAGCGGCGGAATAGGTGGATTCGATGATGGCTACAGGCTCGCCGGTTTCTTTCGAGAGGAGGACGCCGGTATCGCCGACCTGGCCTCCGGCTTCCGCGTAGAAGGGGGTTTTGTCGAGCGCAATTTCGCCTTCGAGAACGGCGGTGACCGTCGCAGGTGCTTCCAGCGTTTCGCGGCCGACGAATTCGGTGCGCGGGAGGGCTTGATAGACAGGATTGACCTGCGATTTTTCTGCGCCTTTCCATGACGCGCGGGCGCGGGTCCGCTGCTTCTCCATTTCCGCGGAGAAACCTTCGCGATCGATGATTAAATCGAACTCGCGAGCCATTTCTTCCTGCTCATCGAGCGCGAGACCGTAAGTATCGTAGAGCTTGAACGCCGACGCGCCGGGCAGTACTCCGCCAACGGCTGTTTTTGCTTCGTCGTGAAACACTTTCTCGGCGACTTGGAACGTGGTCGCGTAGCGGTGCTCTTCATCCTTCACCACGCGGGCGACGCGCGGGATGCTTTCGATCATCTCGGGGTAGGCGTCGCTCATATGTTCGGCGACGAAGCCGGTTAACTTGTGGAGATAGGGATCGACGGTGCCCAGCATGCGGGCGTTGCGCAAGGCTCGGCGCATGATTTTTCTGAGCACGTAGCCGCGGCCCTCGTTAGACGGGAGGACTCCGTCGTTGATCAGGAACGCGGTGGCGCGGGCGTGGTCAGCGTTGATGCGGAGCACGGTATCGGCACGTTCATCATCGCCATAAATCTTGCCGAACAGCTCGCCGGCGCGGTGAATGATGGGGCGGATGAGGTCCGTGTCGTAATTCGAAATAACGCCTTGCAAGACGGCGGCGGTGCGCTCCAGGCCCAAGCCGGTATCGATCGAGGGCTTCGGCAGCGGCGTCATTTTACCGGACGCGTCGCGGTCGAACTGCATGAAGACCAGGTTCCAGATTTCGACAAAGCGCTCACCGGGATTGTGAGGAAATTCGCCTGGGCCGGCGATTTCTCCGAAATCGTAGTGAAGTTCCGAGCATGGTCCGCAGGGGCCGGTTTCACCCATCTGCCAGAAATTATCCTTCTCATCGAGGCGGAAGATGCGGGACTTCGGGATGCCGGTGACTTCCTGCCACAGGTTTTCGGCATCGTCGTCCTCGCGAAAAACGGTGACGTAGAGACGATCCTTGGCGAGCCCGTATTCCCGGGTGACCAGATCCCAGGCGAAATCGATGGCATCGCGCTTGAAGTAATCGCCGAAGGAAAAATTCCCCAGCATTTCGAAGAAGGTGTGATGGCGGCGGGTGTAGCCGACATTATCGAGATCGTTATGCTTGCCGCCGGCGCGGACGCATTTCTGAGAGGTGGTGGCGCGCGAGTAGTCGCGCTTCTCCTGGCCGAGGAACACGTCTTTGAACTGGTTCATCCCGGCGTTGGTAAACAGCAGAGTGGGATCGTTGGCGGGAACGAGCGAAGAACTGCGCACGATGCGATGGCCGCGCTGGGCAAAGTAATCGAGAAACTTCTGGCGTGTCTGGGAACCGGTCATTGGGTAATTTCATTGTGGCATGAAAGACGACAATGGCCGCTGATGAACGCGAATAAACGTTGATAAGAAAAAGGACTCTTCGCTTCTTATCAGCGTTTATTCGCGTTCATCAGCGGCCGATATTGCTTTGCCTATTATGCCTACCAGGTGTAGCGCATTGCGAACTGCATTTGCCGCGGCGAAGTCAGCGTGTTCGTGAACCGCCCGAAGGTGGTCGACGAATTGTCTGTGAGCGACGCGCTGGTGAACCTCACCGAGTTGGTCAGGTTGAACGACTCCCACCGGACTTGCAGCTTGTGGCTTTCTTTATAAGGCATGCTGAAGGTCTTATACAGACCGCTATCGATATTGAACAGGCCGGGTCCGCGAATATTGTCGCGCAGTCCGGATTGGCCGGCGAAGGTCTCCTCGAACAGGCCGTATTGACCTTGCGGCTCTCCGGCCGCCGTCACGATGGCGGCGGGATTCTGGAAGAGGTTTGGACCGCCGCCCTTGTCGACGCCGGGGGCCGCGGTCGCATTGCCGGTGATGCTGACAGGAACCGGCCCAATGGGAGTGGCGTTCGCGCTCTCGTTCCAGTCGGTCGGCCAGCGCGAGCCATTGCCGACGGTCACGGGGAGACCCGAAGTCTGACGGTAATTGCCGGTAACTTGCCAGCCACCAACGATCGCGTCGGCGAACTTGTTCATGTGGGAGCCGAACATCCGGCCGCGGCCGAACGGCAGCTCATAGATGCCATAGAGGTTCACCTGCTGCGTTGTATCGTAGGTGGAAACGGCTCTCATCTGGCTCGGGTTCCAGGTGTTCTGAATGAATCCCGTGTAGGTACCGGCTGCTTCCTGTGCCGATCCCAGATCGATGGACTTGGACCAGGTGTAATTCAGGTCGAACTGCAAGCCGTAGCTGTAGCGCTTGCGGATGGTCCACTGCATGGCGTGATAATCGCCTATTCCGATCGAACTGTCGGCTTCAAGAGCGGAGAACTGCGGATTGAAGATAGCGTACGGGCCCAAATTCGAACAACCGATTTGCGTGACGGCGCCCTTCGCACTTAATGTGGTTTTACCCGCCGCGTTACAGTTGGCGCCATTATCGGCGTTATTCAGAGTGTTGGTGGCATCGCCGACATTGCTGTTGTTGATGTAATCGTTGGCCCAGACCTGCGTCGGGGTGAGTCCATTCACGGCGGCATTCGACCACAGGTTATTGAAGAACGGTTGTTGTGGAACAGTGGTGATGGAGGCGCCGTGAAGATCGATCGAGCTCATTAGATTCGTCATGGCCTGGAAATAGGTTTGGCCTGACTTGGGATCGACCAGATTCGTTGGCATCGCCAAATCGCGTTGGACCAGCGAGTGCCGCGAGAGGCGGCCGACGTAGGAACCCTGCACAAAGAACCCATGCCCCAACTCACGGCCGATGGTGAAATCCAGATTCATCGTGTACGGCGCGGCCAACTGCTGGTCGATGCTGTTGGTGATCGCGAATGCGCCCGAGGCACCGGCCGCGGACGGATAAACCAGCGGCAATCCGCCGGCCGGAGGCGGCGGCACCAGGGCAGTCGGAACCGTATAGAACGTGGTGTAGCGGGGCACTTGCGCCGAGTTCAAGAGATTCGCCGGATTGGAGAAGCTTTGCGACAATCCCGGCGTGGAGGAGCTGAATTGCTGGGCCAGCGGCTGGCCGATCAGATCGTAATACATTCCAGCGCCCGCGCGGATGGAGGTTTTGCCCGGTCCGCCGAACAGCCACTTCGAAATCCCGCTTTCCGCTTTGGGCGAATATGCGAGGCCCAGGCGTGGGGCCCAGTTCTTGTGGAAGGGATACATCTCACTTCCCTGGCTCAACGGAATGAAATCGATGAGACCTGCACCCTGTTGGGAGAGACCTTGAGCGGCCAGATTCGCGCGTGAACCCAGCCATGATGCGAGGGGAATATTGGTCGAGGCCTGCTGCCCGTTAACTTCGTGCACCGGCGGCTCCAGGCCCAAGCGGATGCCCGCCGTGATCGTAAATTGCCGCGTGACCTTCCAGGTGTCCTGAACGTACATCTCGGTTTCCCGATTTGCGAAATTGCGGGACACCGGAGCCCCGCTCGGGAGCACAGTGCCGTTCACCAGATAGTTATAGTCCGCATTGCCTTGCGCCTGGAGTCCCAGCACGTCCGCCATCGCGTATTCGTAGTTCTGCTTGAAACTGCTCGAAACGCCGAGGGAAGCGGGGAGCAGGTCGCCTCCGGAGCCGGTGAGCCAGGAAGGATTTGAACTGGAACTGCTGTAGGAGTTGGCGAAGCTCTGCGACTCATTGTTAATGCTGCGGAAGGAGCCGCCAAAGCGGATGTCGTGCGCGCCATGATTCCAGGACAGATCCTCGGCAACCAGATTCACCGGGATAATGCGGGTTGTGCCGGTGCTGGTGCCATAGGGGGTGCTGACATTGCGGAACCACTCGTAGTTGCTGGTCAGGACGCCCGTGGTCTGATTTCCGGCCCGGGTGAATCCGTAATGGAGCGTGCTTACCAGGTTCGGGGTAATCACATCGGTCCAGCCGGCTGCCAGGCCTTTGCTGTTCGCCAGACTCACCGAGTTTGGCGGAAGTCCGGGAAATTGAGGAACATTGGTGGTCCCGTTGTCCGCCCAGTCGTTCTGAAGGTTGCCTCGGATGAACAGCCGGTTATTCTGGTTCGCCTGATAATCGAACTTCGAGATATAGGTATTCTGAACGTTGTATCCGGGTGCGTTGAACTGATACCCCTCGGTATTGATCGCGTCGCCGAGAAGGTTATTGTTCGGCAAAGGCATGGTGGACATCTGCTTAAGGCCCGCCGCGTTGACGCCGATGCCGGCGGGATCGATGGCCATGGCCTGCGCGGGCGTGAGGTAGATGGTCTGGCCGGCGCTGTTCAAATAACCGACGCTCCCCGCCCTCAGGGTCGCCGTGGGTACGGTTCGATTCACATTGTTGGCGCTGGCGTCGCGCCGTCCTTCATAGTTGATGAAGTAAAACAGCTTGTTCTTCTTGATGGCTCCGCCGGCCGATCCGCCAAATACATTGATCAGCAGCGGGGGGACCGGGATACCGTTCTGATTATTGAAGAACGTATTGGCGGCCGTCTCCGTTCCACGGCGATATTCATATAGCGAGCCGTGAAAGGTGTTGCTCCCGGACTTCGTGACTAGCTGCACATCTGCGCCCGAACCGCGCCCGGTCGAAGCATCGCCGTTGGTGGTCGTGGTGCGAAATTCCTCTACCGAGTCGAGCGTGACGCGCAGAACACTGGTAAACGCCGCGCGCGCATTCTGGTCGTTCACATCGGCGCCGTCGAGCGAGACGTTGCCTTGGTCCGGCTTGCCGCCATTCACCGCGCCGTCGTTGGAGCCGATCGTGCCACCCGAGCTATAGCTGGTTACGCCGGGCTGAAACGCCAGCAAGGTGACCACGTTGCGGGCGAACGACGGCATCTGCGTGACCACGTTCGTGTCGATCGCGTTGCCGAGCGAAGCGTCGGTGGTGTTCACCTGAGTCGCGGTGCTCTCTACCACCACGGTGGTTGCGGTGCCACCGACTTTTTCAAACTGGAGCTCCACCGTCGCCGGCTGATTCACCAGTAACTCGACCCGCTCAATGACGACGTCGGAAAATCCGGGAGCCTTCGCGGTGATTTTATAGAATCCAGGAGGGAGCTGCTGAATGTTATAGCGGCCCTGTGTGTCGGCGACCGTGGTACGATCCGCACCCGTGTCGATGTTGCGCATCGTAATTGTCGCGCCGGGAATAACGGCCCCCGTCGGATCGGTCACATTCCCCGTGATCGAAGAACTCTGTCCGAAAAGACCCACTCCGAAACAGGCCAGGAGCAGAAATACAAATACCAATCTGTTCATTTGCTAGCAACCCCTTTTCAAAAGTCGGCAGCGACTTCGTGGTAGCGGAACCGGTTCTATCTGGTATACACGAATCCGCACAGCCTGTCAATGTTTACGAGTAACCAATAGCGGGTTAATTTAGCGTCACAATTACCAGCCGACGGGCTTCCCGCGATTCTGTTCGTCGAGCCATTTTTGCAGCGGCGCGAAGTAATCGCGGATCGCGGTAGCGTCCATCTGGCGCTGGCCCGTCAACTCGAAAAGCGCGTCCTGCCAGGGCCGGCTGGCGCCCATTTCGAGCATCGCGTTCAGCCTTTTTCCCGCGTCCTGATTCCCGTAAATCGAGCAGCGGTTGAGCGGTCCCGTGCAACCGGCGATGTGCGCAAGCGCGCGGTGAAACTGAAACTGCAAAATGTCCGCCAGAAAGTACCGGGTGTACGGTACATTCGCCGCGACATGGTACTTCGCGCCCGGATCGAAATCCTTTTCGGAGCGCGAAACGGGAGGCGCGATGCCCTGATATTTCAGCCTCAGAGCCCACCATGCTTCGTTATACTTCTCCGGCGAAATTTCGCCGGAGAAGACTTTCCACCGCCATTGATCGATCAGCAGACCGAAGGGGAGAAACGCGATCTTTTCGAGAGCCTTATCAAGCAGCAGTCCGATGTCCTTGGAGGTATCCGGCGCTTTGTCGATGAATCCGAGCTTCACCAGATATTCGGGAGTGATGGAAAGGGCGATGGTATCGCCGATCGCTTCATGAAATCCGTCGTTGGCACTGTCGCGGAACAAAAACGGCTGTTTGTTGTAGGCCCGCTGATAAAAATTGTGCCCCAGTTCGTGGTGGATGGTCGAGAAATCCTCGGCGGAGATATCGAGGCAGACCTTCACGCGCAGGTCGTTCTCGTTATCGACGTCCCAGGCGCTGGCATGGCAGACCACCTCGCGATCGCGCGGCTTGACGAACAAACTTCTTTCCCAAAAGGTCGGCGGCAGGGGCGCAAAGCCTAGCGATTTGAAGAAATTCTCGCCGTAATGAACCATATCGAGCGGCTTGGTTTCGCGCGATTTGAGAATTGCGGTGAGATCGTAACCCGGATCGGCGTCGGCTGGCGCGACCAATTTATAAATGTTCGACCAATCCTGCGCCCACACGTTGCCGAGCAGATGCGCCGGGATCGGACCGTTCGCGGGCACGACGTCGCCATACTTTTCGCGCAGCTTGGTGCGCACATAAGCGTGCAGCGATACATAAAGAGGACGCACCTGCTCCCACAGGCGGTCGAGCTCGCGGGCGAAATCGTCGGGGGCCATGTCGTATTTCGCGCGCCACATCGCGCCCGTATCTTTGAAACCCAGCTCGCGCGCGCCTTTATTGGCCAGCGCGACAAAACGCGTAAAATCTCCGCGCATAGGAGGCGAGATTCCGTGCCATCCCTGCCACGCGTCGGCGAGTTCCCGGGCGTTCGTGCTGTTGGCCAGGATGCGCGTGATGTCCTCAATGTCCAGACATTTTTCGCTTTGTCCCGGCTTACAGTACTTGCCCTTTCCGTAGGTGCCTTCGAGCGACGAACCCAGCCGCGTCACTTCCGCACTTTCTTTCGGATCGCCGGGGGCAGCCAGCGTGAGCCCGACTTTGAGGAGCTTCATTTTCCGCGCCATATCCGGAGGCAGCGTCAGTCCATCGAATCGCGTGGAGGCTTTGGCCAGCCGCACTCCTTCGGCGATGAATTTTTCGTCCGCTTGCGAAGCGATGGCTTCCGTATCGTCGGTAATGAAGTTCGAGTGGACCCAATCGGCGCGCCCGGATTCATTGCTGAGCGTCAGCAGCTTGGCCTCCGCCTCGTCGAGGAATTTCTTCGCATCCTGCACTGTCTGGCCGATCCCCAACGCGGCCATCGCGAACCATGGCAATACCCATTTCATAGCCGCTATGGTACAAGGTATGCGCGGCCTTTGCCTGCTCCTCTGCATGCCACTATCCGCTTGGTCCGATCTCGCGGAGTCCTTCGTTTATTCGGTGCGCAGCGCCACCATCGGTTCCACGGCGGCCGCTCGCCAAGCCGGAATCGCGGAGGCAAAAAATGCCGCCAACAAATCCGCCGCTGGAGACGCGCCACGGTGCTCAGTCGCGCTATTTTCACCGGGCACGACGAACGGAATCGTTACTGAGCAGGGGTGCCGTCCGACCACCGTCCGACGGGAACCATAAATTACGTCGGCATGGGCCATCGCGGCATAATAGGGTGTGGATAGAATTCTATTGAGCCGCTGCTGGATGACCGGGGGTTTCTTCCGGGTTCTGGCTTTTTCTGCAGCACTGAGCGTGGTCGCGCAAACGCCGCAGCGAGCCGCGGGCGTACATCCGGACTTTAGCGGCGCCTGGAGTTCCGCGACCGCCATTCCACTCGAACGCCCCGAGAAGCTGAAGGACCAACCGTTCTACACCCCGGAACAAGCGGCCCAATTGCAAAAAAAGATACGCGGCGCGGACGACGATCCGCTGAGCCGTTTGGAGACCGGTTCACTGATGCTGCCCAGCCGCCGGACGTCGATCATCACGGATCCTCCCGATGGTTTGCTTCCCAGCCTCACTCCTTCAGCGGCCGCCGCCAAGGAGGTTCGTTTGGAGCGGCTTCACAATCCGGCCGAGGCGAAAGATATGGGTCTCCAGGATCGATGCCTGGTCTTCCCAACTTCCGTGCCGCCCATGATTCCCTATCGCTACAACAGCAACTATCAAATCGTCCAGACAGGGGATGCGGTCATGGTGCAGGCGGAAATGATCCACGAGGCGAGAATCATCCGGCTCGATCGCCGTTCGCATCTGCCATCAAATGTCAGGCAATGGCTGGGCGATTCCGTGGGGCACTGGGAGGGTGCGACGCTCATCGTGGAGACCACCAACTTCAACGACGCCGGGGGCTTCTACGGGGACGCCGGAGGAATGTATGGCTGGGACCGCAACATGCACGTTGTCGAACGCTTTAGTTTGCTCGACGCCAATACCATCCTCTACCGCTTTGAAGTGGAGGACCCTACCGCCTACACGAAGCCTTGGAAGGGCGAACTCACGATGACCCGGGTGTTAAACCCGCCCTTCGAGTACGCATGCCATGAGGGCAACCGGGATTTACCCAATATTCTGAAACTCTCAGCGTCGCAGCCCGAGTAAGAAAGGGACACGATTCCGCGGACTCAGTCTGAAAGCAGTGACGAGCCCGTGCCGGCGCGGGCCACCGAAAGAATCACTCCGCCAAATAGCAGCGTGTCGGCGAAATAGTTGAGCCCTTCGATTTTCACATCGGCACTCGGATTCGCGAGCGCCCCGAACAGGACGGGCCCGTAGATAACCACAACGAGGAGCACAATCCAGGCGCCGACATATGCGGCAGCCACGCGCTTCCGGCGCGCCAGCAGAAAGCATACTCCGGCAACGATGAGAAATGCGCCCGTCAGATAGTCGATCATGGCACGAGCGGGAATCCACGTGGGCATCTCTTTCTGAAGCGGAACTCCGGGAAGTCCCAGCGGATGCAGAAAATGCTGAATACCGAAAAAGATCGCGGCGATCGCGATCAGCACGCGGCCCACAGCGACCAGACTCCCGCCCCGCCGATCGCTGTTCCCGCCCATGGCTATTCCAGCCAAAACCCAGCCGCCGCCACCGAACGACATTTCCCTGACCACGATCGTCCATGGAAGTCGCCCGCCGGCGGCGACCGCGCCCGGAAGATGCACCATCGCCACGAAGAGCAACATCATGGCCCCGAACAACAGGCCGGACCACTGGACTTGAATCTTTGTGGCGATGCTCAATGACGCGGCGATCAGGGCAAAGCCGACGAAATAGATCCAAAACAAACGCCACGGCATGTACGCCGGCACCGCGTTCACCATGAGCTTTCCGCTTGCAAGATGTTCCGCGCCAAACATCGCCAACGGGATGGCGAAGCACAAGTAGGTCAACGCGACAATCTTGTCCATCCCCCGAGCCTGTGCAATATCGTTCTTCGCTGCCAACAGGCCAACCACGAGCAGCGCGAGACCGGCGACGGACATCGACAAGGCGGTGCGCGGGAATTCAAGGAAGGCGGTGAGGATAGTTGGCATGGATCTCCCGAACCGTTACAAGCTCCTGAAATTCTACGACAAAAGTCGAGCCCTATTCGTACCGACTAGTCCTCGGAAGCGGTTTCTTCATCCTGCGAGCGTGTACACTGAGACTTGACCGCGCTCGCCCAATCCGTCGCCGATCTTTGCGCGGCTCCCGGTGTGCGCGCCGCCCTCGACTGGTTCCGCCGCGAACGCCTCTGGATTCAGGAACAGCACCTCAAGCTCTGCCGCATCCCCGCCGCCACGTTTTTCGAACAGAAGCGCGCCGAGTGGATGGCCGCCCGTTTCCGCGACCTCGAATGGGACGCCAAAATCGATCGCGCCGGCAACGTCGTCGCTACTCTGGAACGGCGCCGCGACGCGCCCATCATCGCCGTCACCGCCCACCTCGATACGGTACTCGCGCCCCGCACTCCCGAAGATATCCGCCATTCCCCCGACGGAAAATTGTTCGGTCCAGGCGTCTCCGATAATGGAGCCGGCCTCTCGGCGCTGCTCGCTCTGGCCGCCGTCTGGCAAGCCGCGAAACCGCTTCACGATCTGGGCGTCGCCCCGATCCTGATCGCCAACGTCGGCGAAGAGGGCGAAGGAAATCTCTCCGGGATGCGCTACGTGTGCCGCAACGGCGCGGCAGCCCGCATTAAGGCTTTCCTGGTCCTCGACGGCCCCGGTACGGACCGCATCACCTCCCAAGCCTTGGCCAGCCGCCGTTTCGACGTCTCCATTACCGGACCCGGAGGCCATTCCTGGTCCGATTACGGCGTCGGCAATCCGGTCCACGCACTGGCCCGCGCCGTCACTCTGTTCACCGACCGCGTCCCTTCAGCCGGCCCCCGCTCGTCTTTCAATTTTGGGTTGATCGAAGGAGGATCGAGCATCAATTCCATTCCCAGCGAAGCCCGCGCCAAGGTCGACCTCCGTTCGGAAAGCGCCGCGCGCATCGATGAGATGGCTGCCCTCCTGACGGCTGCGGTCGACGAAGCGATCGCCGTGGAGAATAGCCGCGGCACCGGACGCGTGGCCGCCAAGGTCAAGGAAATCGGGTCGCGGCCCGGAGGAGGACTTTCGCCGGACGCGCCGATCCTCGAATATATGCGCGCCGTCGACGCGCACCTGGGCATCCGCAGCCATCTCGATTGCTCCTCGACCGATGCGAACATTCCCCTGTCGCTCGGCATCCCGGCGATTTCCATCGGCACCGGAGGCCAAGGCGCCGGCGCGCATACCGCAGCTGAGTGGTATCAACCCGAAGGCCGCGAACTGGGCCTGCGAAGAATTCTGTTAGCCCTCTGCCTGCTCCTGACCAACGAGTAAGGAGGTTCCAGTGATCGATCGACGCGCAGCGCTCGCCCTGCTAGCCGCCGCTACCGTTCATGCCCAGTCCTCGGATCACGTCACCTGGGTCGCCGATATCCTTAAGAGGATGGAGACGATTAAAACCGGCGCTACGCGAGAGACTCTGCTAAAGGTCTTCAACACCGAAGGCGGCATATCGAGCCGCTTTCAGCGTACTTACGTGAGCCGCGAATGCCCCTACTTCAAGGTTGACGTGGTCTTCGACGCAACCGGCAGAACCAGTCCGAACGAAGATCCCCGCGACATCGTTACCAAGATTTCCCGCCCCTACCTGCAATTCGGCACCGGCGATTAATCGCTCTCATGGAGCCGTGCTTCGATCGACAAAATCCGCTTGGGCCCGGGCGCGGAAACCCCTCACACTGAATGTGGACACCCGATCGCACCCGGCCTTCTGCGCGCAGTAAAGATGAACGGCGTCGTGCACCTTGCCTCCCGCCCAGCCGGCCCAACTTTGGGCTACACCGCAGGGACCGTTATTGATTCTGCCGGATATTCTGCTGGACGAGAAGCTGGTGCATCTCGACTTTCTCAAATCCCTGCGGAACCATGAACACGTTAAAATCGACGTTCCCGAAACTGAAGTCCACCACTTCCATTTCTTTCGTCATCAGCACCTGGTCCGCAAACTGCTCGCCAATCGTTTCAAGCAACGGCGAGCCCTTTTTCAATCGAAACTCCGCCATCGAGTGGAGCGTCAGTCCTCCCGCCGGACCCTCCCCCTGCCGCGCCTTTTGAATGTCCTTAAACCGGTCCATGTTGATGAACGCCAGCGTCTGAATCTCCGCGTCCAGTTCCTGGTCGTAGCGGCTCTCGGCCGATTTCGAAGCCTCGATCGTCGATTGAAAATCCCGAGGCGGCTCCGCGCTCTTATCCACGGTAAGAATCACCTCCCCAGGTCCGGGGTCGGTGTTGATCTTGATGCGAAACACGTCGCGCCTTGTCTTACGTCCCTCCCATTCGGCAGGCTGCTCGGAGGAGATTAGCTCGATTCGAATGTCCTGCGGGAACTCCTGGTCGAAATGGAAATCGCGATTGCGTTTGGCCTCGCTGAGATCCTCGGTCGCAAATTTCTTATCGCGGTAATCGATCAGCGTGAGCTGGCTGTTCTCGTTGTCCACGATCTGCACGATCTGATTCTCGAGCCTCGCCACTCTTCCACCTTTTATAAAGATGTGCGATGTGATTTCGGTAGTCTTGCGCACCATCGATGGATGCCCGCTGATCGTCTCCCGCAGATCGAACGCGATGTCGGCCCGCAGCAGGCCGGTGAATAGGATGGCTGAAAGCACTCGCACCATCGTGAGATCGGCCTTCCCGGTCATAAAGGATAGCCCTTAAGGTCTTTCCCTCATCGACGCCGCGTGCCGCCGATGTTATTCAGGAATCATGCGGCGCTTGCTCGTCTCGCTCGTCATTCTGGGAACTGCCTCCGCGCAGGAAACGCTCCCCTCGGCCGAGACCATCCTCGACCGTTACATCGAGGCCACCGGCGGCCAGGCTCGCTACGATCGGGTCCAGAACGAAATCCGGCACATGACCGTAACCGTGTCCGGCCAGTCCACGCAAATCCTGGTCTACCGCAGCCGTTCCGGCGAAATGCACCAGATCGCCAACGGCCCCAATGGAAAAACCGAACTGGGCGTCAAGAACGGCATTGCCTGGAGCCGCGCCGGCGACGTTGCTCACGTCCTCGAAACCGGCGAAGAACTGGCCCAGGCGCTCCAAGCCGCAGACCTGCTCTCCGACGGGCACTGGCGCCAATACTATAAGTTCACGAAAACCGTCCGGACCGACGCATTGGATGACGCGCCGTGCTACGTGCTTGAAGTTGTCCCTTTTGTGGGTGCGCCGCACACGCTCTGGTTTAACCAGAAGACCGGGATGGCGGTGAAGGAGGTCGCGCCGCTCCGCGAAGGCCTCGACGGAGAAGCGACGACAGTCGAATATTTCGAGCCCGGAGGAATCAAAATCGCGCGTGTCGTCAATACCGGGGTGAACGGCCTGTCCTTTACCACTGTCGTCGACGACGTAAAATACAACCAGCCAATCCCCGACGCGATCTTCGCACTGCCCTCCGACATAGAAAGATTGCTCAAAAAGCGCTATGCCGGTCAGTAGGGCTGCCCCCCGTTCCACTTACCCCCACTTCTTCCCCAACTCCGGCAGCCCCGCCTTTGCCAAATCCTCCGGCGTCATCGCGACCTGAAACTCCACCTCCGCGTGGAAGGTCAGGAACCACGGCTCCGCCAGACTCGGAATCTCCGACGCTTCTTTCATATCCACCACGAGAATCCCTCCGCGATGTCCATCGTGCTCGCAAAAGTAAGCAGCCTCCGGCTTGATCGCCTCCAGGATTTTCTGCATCTTCTGTCCGGCAGTTCCGTCTTTAACCGCCGTGTTGAACGGCTCCAGCGGTAATTTGACCTTCATCAGCATTCGCATCGTTGTCTCCTTGTGCCGCGTGCCTCCCAAAACGGCCGGCGGCCACTGGGGGCAAACAATAACACAAATCCCCGGCGGTGCGTGCCCGCCAGTGACCTTTTTTTCGAATCCTCGTCTATAAGCTCATAGCGGTAACACCCGAGGCTGCTGAAACCCCCCGTCGCGGGCGTACATCTATTAGGATGGAAGTGGACGGACCGGCGGCAGTGTGCCCGCAAACTTCGATGATTGAGGTTAAGAAAAACAAATGAAGCTGCTAGATAGAATGAGACAGCAAAAGCTTTTGTCGACCACGTTAATGCTGTTCACGCTTTCGATCGGGATCGTGATCGGAACGCTGGTCAATACGGGAGTGAATGCGGCCAAGGCGCAGAACGTCGCGCCCGATGCTACGCCGCTGGTAGTGCCCCAGGCCGTGGAGACCGGCAATGAGTTCTCCAAGCTGGCCAAGAAAATCAGCCCGAGCGTGGTCAATATCACGGCCGATTACCTGCCAAAGGCGCCCCAGACCACTCACAATCGCCGCGCTCGCCCGCAGCAGGGCGACGATCAGGAGGGCAATGGTGAGGACCCTTCCACCGATCTGTTCCGCCGCTTCTTCGGTAACCAGAGTCCCGGCCTGATCGTGCCTCCTCAGGACAGTTCCAAGCATGAACAGTCCGGCACTGGCTTCGTGGTGGATAAGAACGGGTACGTGGTCACCAACAAACACGTCGTTTCGGACGAAAACGGCAATCCCGTCGACCACATTAAAGTTAAGGTTCACGGGGAAGACGCCGAGTATCGCGCCAAGCTGATCGGCTTCGACCGCGAAACCGATGTCGCCGTGCTCAAAATCGACGCCCACCGCCCTCTCCAGCCGGTCACCATCGCCAATTCCGAGGCCGTACAGGTCGGGGATTGGGCAGTCGCCATCGGCTCCCCGTTCGGGCTTCAGGAGACCGTCACCGCCGGCATCGTCAGCGCTCTGAACCGCGCTAACATCGGCGACGGCCAGTTCCAGCGCTTCATCCAGACCGACGCCGCCATCAACCCCGGCAACAGCGGCGGACCTTTGCTCAACATCCGCGGCGAAGTGATCGGCATCAACACCATGATTGCCACCCGCAGTGGAGCCTATGAAGGAATCGGCTTCGCGCTCCCTGTAAACATGATGGTGCGCGTCTATAACGACATCATCCGCGACGGCCACGTCACCCGCGGCTCCATCGGCATCACCTGGCAGACCACCAAGCCCGAAGCTTTGAAGGCGATGGGCTTCGATCACGGCGTGATTATCGAAGACGTTCATAAGGACGGACCGGCCGATAAAGCGGGCGTCAAAGCCGAGGACGTCGTGCTCGGCATCAACGGCAAACCGCTCAAAGACGGCGACGATTTGATGAGCCGCGTAGCCGATATGCCCGTCGGAACCGCCTGCGTCCTGAATGTCGACCGCGACGGCAAGAAGATGGAGTTCAAACTGGTCGTGATGGATCGCCTGAAGGTGTTCTGGGATGATCCGCGCGTGGTTGGCGAGGTCAAGAACCTGCCCACGGCGAACTCCGAGGAGGAGAAGCCGGAAGTCAGCAAGCTGGTCACCTTCGGCATCGGGGTGCGGCCTCTGACCGACGATGAACGGGCCCTGACCACCGATAAGCACGGCATGATGGTCACCCGAGTCGAAGCGAATTCCTTCGCCGCCGACATCGGCATGCTGGAGCACGACATCATCACGTCGGTCGATCGTCACCCGGTCAACTCGATTGAAGATGTGAAGAAGATCCAGGCGACCCTGAAGCCAGGCGACCCAGTGGTCTTCCGCGTAGTCCGCACCGCCGGAACAGTAGCCCGGGGCCACGGCACAGGAACGCCAGCCACGCAAGTCCTGCTGCTCCCCGGCACCCTGCCCGAATAATCCGCAAACCACAGTGGGGCAGGTTCCCGGCCTGCCCTCTTCTTGTGGGGCGGCCAATCTTGGCGGCAGCCGCCTATCAAGGCGGCTTACTGGTGGTATCTTTCTTGTAAGCTATCCCCATGCTCCCCGGCATCCTCGGCGATCTCCGCCACGCCCTCCGCACCCTCCGGAAAAGCCCCGGTTTTACCCTCACCGCGATCCTCACCCTGGCCCTCGGCATCGGAGCCAATTCCGCGATCTTCAACGTCGTAAACGCCCTGCTCCTCGCCAGCCTCCCCGTTGCTCATCCCGAACGCCTGCTCGAAATCTCGACCTTCGATCCGAAGGACGCCAAGCACGGCCTCTCGATCCCCGCGCTTCAATCAATCGCCGCCCGCGCTGATTGCTTCTCCGGCATCTTCGCCTGGATCGGCGGTGGAATGCAGAACCTGGAGCTGAACGGTACGCCGACCGCCGCCTCAGTCGATCAAGTTTCCGGTGATTACTATCAGGTGCTCGGCATCCACCCTGCACTCGGCCGATTGATCGCGCGCGAAGACACCGGTGTCGCAGTTTTGGGCTACAGCGCGTGGCAGCGGTTTTATCACGGCAGCGCCGACGTCCTGGGTCAGACCGTTTTGATCGACGGCAAGCCCTACACCATCGTGGGAGTGCATCCCCAATCCTTCACCGGACTGATCCGTGAAGTGGAAGCGAACGCAACCATTCCCGTCACCGCGACGGACCCCAAAAGTTCCTACTACACCGTGATCGGACGCCTCCGCGACAACGTAGACCCCGCTCTGGCTCGCGCGCAACTTCAGACGATTTGGCCTTCCGTCCGCGAGCTGACCGCGCCCGAAACGGCTCCCGAGCACGACGCGTTTCTGGCGCGGCGCATTCAGGATGAGCCCGCAGCGCAAGGCGTTTCCTACTTGCGGGAGCGCTTCACACGTCCTCTCTATGCGTTGTCCGTCATCGTCGGCATTCTGCTGCTGCTCGCATGTGTGAACCTGGCGAATGTCGCGCTGGCACGCGCCCACGGACGCGCCGCCGAATACCGGATCCGCGCGGCTCTCGGAGCCGGCCGCTGGCGCCTCGCGCAAGCCTCCCTGGCCGAGTCCGTCGTTCTCGCGGTCCTGGGCGCCATTCCCGGATTAGCCTTCGCCGTTTGGAGCAGCCGCTACCTCGCCGATTTCATGTGGACCGGGTATGGCCGCATGGCTCTTTCGCTCGAGCCCGATCTCCGCATCGTGCTCTTCACCGCCGCCGTCGCTTCGCTCGCCGCAATATTGTTTGGCTTCTTTCCCGCCCTCCGCGCAGGCCGCGAGTTCCGGAAGGATTCCGGAGCCCGCGTCTCCGGAAGCCTGGGCCGTGCGGGGAAAGTTCTGGTAACCGTGCAGATCGCGCTGTCTTTCGCCATCGTTTGCGCCGCGTTCTTGTTCAGCCGCAGTCTCGTAAATTTTCTGCGGCACGATCCCGGCTTCGCGTCCGACCGGCTGCTGGTCGCCCAGCTTTTCCCACGCACCAGCTATACAGGGATCGACAAACCGGCCTATTTCCGCCAGCTTCTGCTGGCGCTCCAGGAGATCCCCGGCGCAGCTTCCGCGTCCATCGAGCATGGCCGTCCCATCGGCTTCATTTGGAAGCGAACGGTTCTGCCCGTCAACGTGACCGCCGATTTCCGCCTCGTCGCGCCTGGTTATTTCGATACCTTAGGCATGCGCATCCTGCGCGGCCGCGATTTCGACAGCAACGACACCGAAGGCCATCCAAAAATCGCGATTGTGAGCGCGAGCCTCGCCCATCTTCTTAATGGCGATCCCATTGGACAGCGCGTGAAAGTCGGCGACCCGTCTGGCAAGTTCGACGAGTTTGAAATCGTCGGTGTCACCGGGGACGCCACGCGCGATCCCCACGCTTCCAACCTGCCGTCGGTTTACGCGGCGATTTTCCAGCAGCCGAAATTTCTTGGGTACAACGGCGCGGTCCTGCGCGCCTCCGGAGACCCCACGCTTCTAACTCAGGCCCTGCGCCGGCAGATCGAATCGCTCGGGCGCGAATATCCTCTGCAAATCGAAATGGTGCGCGACGAGCTCGACCGCTCCCTGACTCCCGAACGCACGCTCGCCCTCCTGGCCGGATTCTTCGGCGCGCTCGCTCTGCTGCTCGCCGCGGTCGGCTTATACGGCTTGCTCTCCTACACCGTCTCACGCCGCACGCCCGAAATCGGGATTCGCGTCGCGCTGGGCGCAACGCGCGGCGGCATCGCGTGGATGATCGTGAGAGAAGTAGCCGTCTTGCTGGGCATCGGACTGGCCGCCGGCTTGGCCATCGCTCTCGCCGGAGCACGCGGCGCGACTGCTCTCCTCTACGGCCTCACCGGCCACGACCCCTCGACCATCGCGCTGTCCGCCGGAGCCTTGATCGTAATCGCGCTGCTGGCCAGCCTGATCCCCTCCGCCCGCGCCGCCACCATCGATCCGGCAACAGCCCTGCGAAGAGATTGAATCTCGCAAAAACGGGACTGACCACTCTGTCCCAAGGCGCCACCAGCTCCCGCACAAACACTTGAGCCTCGAAGCCGCGTGGACAGAGCGGTCTGTCCCGATTTTCGCCCAGTCCACTCTTCTCAGCGCTCTCACCAGAACGAAACCCGCCACTGCCTCGTGTACACTGGATTCTTGCGGCTTCTTCCGTTCCCAGTTGCCCTGTGCGCAGCCCTCACCATCGGTGTGTGGGCCTCTCCTCAAACCTCTACCACCAAGAAAAAACCCTCCGCCGCGAAAACCGCGTCTCGCAGCACCACCAAAACAGCAAAGAAAAAAGCCCCGGTGGTAGCCCACCGCCCGCAGCAGCCAAGTACCGAACGATTGAAAGAAATTCAGCAAGCCTTAGCCAGCCGCGGATATTTCAACGCCGAGCCCGACGGCACCTGGGGTCCCGCTTCCATCGACGCTCTGAAGCGCTTCCAGCACGATCAAAAACTGGTGGAGGACGGAAAAATCGGATCGCTCTCGCTCATCGCCTTAGGCCTCGGCCCGAAACGGGAAGTGGCGGAAATAGAACAAAAAACACCATGATCATCGGAGTCCCCAAGGAAGTTAAAGATCACGAGGCCCGCGTTGGCCTCCTGCCCAGCGGCGCGAAGGCCCTGGTCGAATCCGGCCATAAAGTCCTGGCACAAGCCGGAGCCGGCTTAGGCAGTTCTCTGCCCGACGAAGAATACCGTGAAGCGGGCGCTGAGATTGTCCCCACCGCCGAAGCTCTTTGGTCCGGCAGCGATCTGGTCGTCAAAGTGAAGGAGCCGCAGCCCTCCGAATATCCGTTCCTGCGCCCCGGCCTGACCCTTTTTACGTATCTGCATTTAGCTCCTCTTCCGGACCTGACAGACGCCTTGCTCCAAGCCAAAGTGAACGCGGTCGCCTACGAAACGATCCGGGAGCAAGACAATTCCCTGCCCCTGCTCACTCCGATGAGCGAAGTCGCCGGACGCATGGCCGTGCAGGTGGGCGCGCAATATCTGGAAGCCCCAATGGGCGGCCGCGGAATCTTGCTCGGAGGCGTTCCCGGCGTGGCACCGGCCAACGTGGTGATTTTGGGCGGAGGCGTGGTCGGCCATAACGCCGCAAAAATGGCCGTCGGCCTGGGCGCCCACGTCACCATCATCGATAGAAATCTAAACCGTCTGCGCGAACTCGACGACATCTATTCCAGCCAGGTAGTCACGCTCGCTTCGAACATCTACACCATCCGCGAATCCCTGCGCCTTGCCGATCTGGTGATCGGAGCGGTGCTGATCCCCGGCGCGAGCGCCCCTCGATTAGTCCGCCGCGAAATGCTGCCGTTAATGAAAAAAGGCGCGGTAATGGTGGATGTTGCGATCGATCAAGGCGGCTGTTTCGAAACCTCCCACGCAACCACCCACACCGACCCGATTTATTTCGTCGACGGCGTTCTCCATTACTGCGTCTCGAACATGCCGGCCGCGGTGCCGCACACTTCGACGTTTGCTTTGAATAACGCCACATTTCCGTACCTTCTGGAACTGGCAAACCGCGGAATCAAAGGCGCATCCGCCGCGCTTCGCGAGGGCGTCAATACTTACGAAGGGCACATCGTCTATCAGGCGGTCGCTGAGTCGCAAGGCAAGCCATGGAAGTCTTTGACGCTTTAGATACTTTCGCGATCGAGCTCCCTAGCTGGGGCTTTGCGAATACCGGTACGCGGTTCGGGAAATTCATTCAGGAATCCGCGGCAACTACTACCGAGGAAAAATTCGCCGACGCCGGGCAAGTCCAAGCATTCACAGGGTGTTGCCCCACTGTGGCGATGCACGTGAAGTGGGATTTTCCTTGTGACCCCAGCCTTGCTTCGAAGTATGGCGTCGCGATCGGATCGATGAATCCGAATCTCTTTGAGGATCAGATTTACAAACATGGGTCCCTCGGAAATCCGGCTGCGGCGGTTCGGGCGGAAGCGTTGCGGCATCTGATTGATTCGGTGGAGATTGCGCGCCAAACCGGGAGCCGCGATTTGTCTTTGTGGTTCGCCGACGGCTCGAATTATCCCGGCACGGCGAACATCCGGCAGCGGCGGGCTTGGTTTGAAGAAGGGCTAAAGGCGATGCATGGGCGGCTCGATCCAAATCAGCGCATATTATTGGAATATAAGCCGTTTGAGCCGGCGTTTTACCATACCGATATCGCCGATTGGGGGATGGCTTTGCTACTGGCGCGGGCGGCAGGGCCGCAGGCTCGGGTGTTGGTGGATACCGGGCATCACTATCAGGCTCAAAACATTGAACAAATCGTCGCGTGGCTGCTGGCGGAGGGGATGCTGGGAGGGTTTCATTTCAACGACCGGCGTTATGCGGACGATGACTTGACGCTGGGCTCAATCGATCCATACCAGATCTTCCGTATCTTCCATGAAATCAGGCAGTTCGAGTGGGAAATCGGGACACGGGCGGACGTCGTTTACATGGTCGATCAGAGCCACAATCTGAAGCCGAAAATCGAGGAAATGATTCAGACGGCGTCGGTCGCGCAGGAGCTTTACGCCAAGGCGGCGCTAGTGGATCACGGTAAACTCACTTATTTTCAAGAACATGCTAGGTTGATTGACGCCGAGGAGTGTCTAAAAAGCGCGTTCTCGACCGACGTCCGTCCAGCGATTCGGGAATGGCGCCGGTCGAAGGGTCTGGCGGAAGATCCGCTCGCGGCGTTTCGGGCGAGTGGATATTTGGAACGGGCAACCCGGGACCGGGCGGAAAAGAACCGATTGAGCGTCTCTAGCTACGCTTAACGGAGCATAAATCGTCCAATTTGCGGCTGCGTGGAGCCTTAATTGACCATAAATCGATGCTTATTTCGGCACAAACAAACGTAACAAACGTGACGGACGAGACTGTCCCAGCTTTCATTCCGTGGTCCAGAACGCTAATTGATCGTTGGCACGCGGTTCCGGCTTCGACTGTCCTCGCGCGTGAAACTCCAGCTTTCTGCCAAGTTTTTTCTCCAGCTCAGCGATGAACTGCTTCGAGCCAAAGGGGCGGCCCGAAAAGGTGGCTCGACGGATCGCTCGCAATTCCCCCGGCACCTCGATCCGGTCCTTTAAGATGACAAGCCACTCGGCTGGCGACCAGCGGGGATGCCACCATTCACGATCCAGCCAGCCTGGGAAGTCCTCCAGGCCGGCATGGGCTCGCGCACTGGACCACTTGAAATCCTCGGCGCTTTCGACAAGACCGGCACGCGCGGGGTTGTGTTCTACGTAGGCAATCACGCGCCCCACTACCGATTCGTCCACCGGGCAGGAATAGTAGCGGTTCTGCCACAGGTGCCCAATGCGGTTCCGCTCGGTGTTCCAATATTGCGAAAATCGGCCGTGTGCGTGGCGCAAGGTGTTCGCCATGGACGTATCCGTCTCCGGGATGGCGACGAGGTGGACATGATTCGTCATCAGGCAGTACGCGAGAATGCGGAGGCGGTTGGCGGCGGCGTGCAATTCGAGCAGCCGTAGATAAGCGCGACGGATCGGGTCTGAGGTGAAGACGTCTTGACGGGCGTTTCCACGTTGGGTAATGTGGTGCGGCGCACCGATGGCCACGACTCGAGGCTCCCTTGGCATATACGTTTAGTGTGGAGCGGGCCGGAGGTTTCTCAAGGAGGTTGGGACAGTCTCGTCCGTCCCCAGGCGCCCCATCCAGGAGGTTGGGACAGTCTCGTCCGTCCCCAGGCGACCCCCAGGCGACCAGGCGAAAGTGAGAAAAAGAGGACAGGTCGGGGACCTGTCCTACTAAAGATGACAAACGACAGAATTGCGAAGTGGCAGCCGCTTCGTCCCGTGATAGGCTCGATTTATGAGACGGTTTGCATTCCTTCTCTTTGCGCTACCGATTCTCGCATTTGGCAAGGACTCCTGGAGTTCGGGCTCCATCAAAGTCCTGGACACGAACGAGTGGTGTGGACGGCCTGGTATCCCGGACTATCCAGAGATCTGCGGACCTCCGCGAGGTGACGCGACCGCGCTTTTTAACGACAGTCACGGGGCTCGGACCGCGACTCCGTTTAGCCAAATCCTGGAAATCGATGCGGCAGACGTGATTTACGTCATCCGGCGCACCAGCCTTGATGGAGGACTCCACTTCCAGGACGGCGCGAAGGCTCAGTTTGCCGTTGACGGCAAACATTTGATCATCAAGTTCGATCGCGAAGTGCGTAGCCGGAACGGCGAAGTGCAGTTGAAGCACGACCACGATCGAACTGACATTCTGGAAACCAGAAAGCGCTAGCTCTTCGCGAAATACAAGGACGCGGCGCGTTCCATTTCTGATTTGGTCATGATCGGGCCTCGGCCTTCGTAGCGGCCGATGGAGAGCAGGATGTTGCAGATATCGGCCGGGTAGCACGCACGCAGTTCCGTGCGGCCTTCACGAAGACAAAGCTTGCGCAGGTATTCGGCGCTATCGGGCTCGGCTTGAATGTTGCGGGCAGCGACCACGCGGGTGAAGATCTGATCGAAGCTCGAAGCGTCCACGGCTTCGACGAAAATCTTGTTGTGAATGCGGCGCAGGAAGGCTTCGTCGGCCAGGTCCGATGGTTCGAGGTTGGTGGAAAAGACCACCATCAGCTCAAAGGGGATCTGGAATTTCACGCCGTAGCGGAGCGTGAGGTAATCGACATGGCGGTCCAGAGGCACGATCCAGCGGTTTAACAGATCGCGCGGGGACATGAGCTGGCGGCCGAAATCGTCGATGATCAGGATGCCGTTGTTGGCCTTCATTTGCAGAGGCGCGGCGTAGATTCCCGAGGCTTCATCGAGGCGCAGCTCCAGCATGCTGGGAATCAATTCGCCGCCCACCACGATGCAGGGGCGTTTGCACAACAGCCAGCGCGGATCGACGTCGTCATTATCGTCGCCTTCAATCGGCTGGTGGACCACCGGATCGTACAAACTGATGATCTGGTTATCGACTTCGACGGCGTAGGGAATCAGGACCGCATCCTTGTAGACGCGCAACATGCGTTCTGCCAGGCTGGTTTTTCCGTTGCCGGTGGGGCCGTAGACGAAGATCGAGTTCTGGGAAATGATGGCTGGGCCGAGTTGATCGAGCATGCGGTCCGTGACGATGAGGTCCGAAAAGCAGGAGCGGAGCACCTGACGGTCAACGTGGACTTTCGCCGCCTGAATCTGGTTCGCCTTGTGATAATCCTTGAGCGAGACCGGGCACGCGCCGGCGTATTGCGAGATCTGGAATCGTTCGCCGGCAAGCTGCTTGCCCGCGGCCGAGAGGGTGAAGTTGTAATCGTTCCCGATCATTCCCTTGATCTCGACCAGTTGCATAGACCGCATGTGCTTGAACATGAGGTCAACCACCTGGTGCGAGAGGCGCAGGGAGCGGCCCAGGCCGGCGATGCTCGAATAACCTTCGATCAGCATGCGGCGGAGCACGAGGTCCAGCACGAGCGATTCGGAGATGCCTAAGTCCTTGAAGTCCTGGGGGATGGACGGATTAAAAGCGGAGCGGACGGGGGCGAGTGTAGCCATGATTTTGGGGGAACGTTCCTTCCCAAGAATCTATCGGCCGGAATCCAGCCGAAGTTTAAACTGCACGGGACGGGGCGGCGGGGCGTCATTATTTATAGTGCGGTTTCTCCAAACATTCGCCTTCTTGTGCGTAGTGAGTTTCGTGTGCCTGGGCGACGATTTCGCGGAGAGGCTTTTCAAGGCGGGGCAGAGGGCGGAGAAGGCGGGCGACACTTTGCATGCGTTCCTCTTGTATTCGCAGGCGGCGCGGCTGGAGCCGGGAAACGTGGAGTACGCGATGCGCAAAGCGGCTCTGCAAGCGGATGCGGCGATGTCGGCCAAGACTGAGATCGATAAGGGTCCGGCGGAGCATGAGGAAATTTCCGCGGAACCGCTGACCGATAGCGAGGTGGTGGAGGCCCGCATTTCGCGGCCGCCGCCACGGCTCAAGGGACCGGAAGGACTCAAGAGTTTCGACTTCAGCGGCGATCCGAAATCGGTCATCGAGAAGGTAATGGGCGTCTACGGCCTGATGGTGGTGTTCGAAGGAGATTACCAGCCGCCGCCCACGTTTCGGTTTCGGCTGAACGACGTGCGCTTCGAAGAGGCGATGCGGGCGCTGGAGACGCTGTCGAATTCGTTTCTGGTCCCGGTAAACGACCGTCTGGCGCTGATAGTGAGGGATACGGCGCAGAAGCGAACGGAGATGGCGCCGGCGATGGCGATCGCGATTCCGATTCCGGAGCGAATTTCGGTGACGGATGCGCAGGAGATGATGACGGCGGTCGCGCAGACGCTGGAGATTCGTAAGTTCAGCCTGGACCCGGTGAAGCGAGTGGTCTATCTGCGGGACCAGGTGTCGAAGATTGTTGCGGCGCGGTCGATGTTCAGCGATCTGTCGCGGCTGCGGGCGCAGGTGGAACTGGACATCGAGTTTGTGGAAGTGACAAAGACTTCGGCGCTGGGTTACGGGCTCCAGTTGCCGAATTCAACGGGCTTGGTGAATTTCAGCTCCTTTCTGGGCAACGTGCCGACGTCAGTGAACGGATTGACGCAGTTTTTGACGTTCGGCGGAGGCGCGACATTTTTCGGAATCGGCATTGCCAGCTCGGCCGTGCTGGCGACGTTTACCAAATCCGACTCCAGCACGGTTCTGAAGTCGCAGATCGTAACGCTAGACGGCCAGGCGGCGACGCTGCATGTCGGTGAGCGATATCCGCTCGTCACGGCGACCTACTCTGGAGGAAGCACGAGCGCAATCGGCTCCGGTCTGGCTTCCGGATTGAACGCGCCGCCGACCATCAATTTCGAGGATCTCGGGCTGGTGTTGAAAGTGACGCCTTCGGTGCACGATCAGGGCGAGGTAACGCTCGAAATCAGCACCGAGTTCAAGGTGCTGGGGGCGACGGACGGGAACGGGAATCCTACGATATCGAATCGCAAATACGAAGGCAAAGTGAGACTGCGGATGGACGAATCGGCGGTGGTCGCGGGACTGGTGGGATCTTCGGACGGGACCACGGTCAACGGAATTTTCGGAGTGTCGAGCATCCCGGTCATCGGCCGGATTCTGCGCACCAACAACATCAACAAGAGTTTCGATCAGGTGCTGCTGGTGCTGCGTCCGCGGTTGTTGAACGTGCCGCCATGGGAATTCGGATCGACGGCGATCTGGCTGGGGACGGAGACGAAGCCGCTTACTTTGTTTTAGGAGAAGGCTCACCGGCTAAAGCCTGTGCCACCCGCAGCGGATCGTTTCAGCCTGTGTTTGCGGTAAGAGCATCCCAGTACCGCTCGGCCACGGCATCGAGCGCATGATGAGAAGCAATGTGCGCTGCTGCGCGGCCTCCAATCGCTTCCGCCGCCTCACGATCGCGCGCGAGCCAGGTGATGTAGGCGGCCAACATTTCTTCCTCTGCGGGACCTGGTTCTATACGCAGGCAAGCGTTTTCGGGGATACGTGCGATCTCCGGGCCGTCTGAAAACGCGACTGGCTTTCCGATCCCCATCAGACGGATCGCGATGCCGGAGGTTTCGGCGGCAGTCGGGTAGCGCAGGTTGACGCAGAGATCGACCGCGGCGGCGTAGCGCCAGAAATCGGGCTCGGACAAATAGCCTACCTGAAGGATGCGCGGATTCGACAATTGGCCGGCGAGGGATCGTTCTAAATCGGACGATGCAAACGAGCCGGCGATCAGTAAGCGCGCATCGGCCCCGGAGGCCCAAGCGCTTTCCATCGCGCGCAACACGACTGGCAGGCGTTTCGATTCGCGCTGGTGCCCGAAGACGCCAACGAGCAGCGTGCGTGGGCCGAGCCCAAGCTGGTCGCGGAAGCGCAAAGTATCGATTTCGGAAGGCGTTTCCGGCTGGACGAAGAGATGTGGAATTTCGGTGATGCGCGCATCGGGGGCGTGGCGCTCTACGATTGCCGCCGCGGCTGGATTGTGGACGACGATCGCGCGCGCCGTGGCCGCAACGCGCTTCAGCATGGGCCACGCGAAGTACCGGGGATCGGCGGCGGAGCGCGCGCGATGCTTCCACAAATCCTCGGCGAGCGAACGGGTCCACTCTCCGTAATTGAAAACAAATTCGTCGACGTACTGCTGCGCGGAGAATCGCCCCAGGAAAAAATGCTGCAATACCGCGTCATGCAGAACCACCACTCCAGGGTGCGAGAGCGCCCAGTCATAGATCGCGGAGTGCAGTTGGTTATTGCCGATGTGATAGAGAGCGATGTCGGCGGGCGTGTCGATCTTCACATCGCCGTGTTTGCGAAGCGCGCCGAGCAGAGCCTCGGCGTAATCCGCGACGCCAGTTTTTGCGGGCGGAAGAGGCGAGTAAAAGCCGACCGTCAAAATTAGTCCTTTTTGCGGGGGCCGAATAGCGCGGTTCCGACGCGCACGTGCGTGGAGCCCTCTTCGATCGCCGCTTCCAGGTCGTGCGACATACCCATCGATAATTTCGGGAGTCCGTGTTCGCGCGCGAGCGTTGCTAACGTACGAAAATACGGCCGTGTGACTTCGGGATCGTCGCACCAGGGAGGCATAGTCATCAGGCCGGTGAGGCGCAGGTTCGGGCAGGTGCGAATCGCGGCAATCAGGCCAGGGAGAGATTCCGGCGGCGCGCCCTCCTTCGATTCTTCGTGCGAGAGCTTGACCTCGATCATGACTTCGAGAGGGCGGTTTAGCTGATCCAAACGCCTGGCAAGTTTTTCGGAATCGACGGTCTCGATTACCTGAAAGATGTCGCCCGCGATACGGGACTTGTTCGATTGCAGATGCCCGATCAGATGAAACTCGACGTTCACGAGATCGCTTAGCGAGGGATGTTTGCGCTCGAATTCCTGCACGTAATTCTCGCCGAAGACTCGCAGACCGAGCTCATACGCTTCCCGCGTCACCTCCGCGGGGAATTTTTTTGTTACCGCGACTAGCGTGATTTCGTCGCGTTTGCGTCCCGCGCGATTGGCGGCGTTCTGGATTCGCTCCTCGACTTTGGCGAGACGTTCCGCTAACATGGAACGCCTCCTATATACACCGCTTTCGCCGACTGGACGCCGAAGAAGTACGCGAGTTCGCGATAGTCCGTGCAATCGTGGATCACGAAATCGGCGCGCTTGCCCGGCTCGAGCGATCCGATTTCTGCGCCAAGCTCAAGGCTGTACGCGGCGTTGATGGTGGCTGCCGTGATGGCTTCGGCTGGGGTCATTTTCATTTGCGTCGAAGCGAGCGAGAGAATCATCGGCATGGAGGGCGTCGGAGAGGAGCCGGGATTGAAATCGGTGGCGAGCACGACGGCGAGCCCTGCTTCAATCATCGCGCGCGCGTCCGGATACCGCTTCGATCCCAGCGCGTAGACCGAACCGGGAAGCAGCACGGGTTGGACATTTTTTGCGGCCATCGCGTCGATTCCCGCGGCACCTGTATGTTCCAGATGATCCGCGGTGACCGCGTCAAGCTCGGCTGCGAGTTGCGCGCCGCCGGAATTTTCAAGCTGATCGACGTGCATGCGCAATTTGAAGCCATGCCCTTTCGCCGCGAGCAGAATGCGGCGGGCATCGTCGATGGGAAATACGTGAGGCTCGACGAAGATGTCGCAATAGCCGGCGAGTTTCTTCGCGGCGGGAAGCATCTCATCGATCACCAGTCGTATGTATTCTTGGCGATTGCTGCGATATTCATCGGGAATTTCGTGAGCGCCGAGAAATGTCGGCACTGTGCGCAGCGGGCCGAGCCGGTGAATGACGCGCAGCATCTTCAGCTCATCTTCCAGCATCAAGCCGTAGCCCGATTTCGCCTCGATGGTGGTCGTGCCTCCGCGCAAAAACCACTGGGCGTAGCGCGAGGCGGCGCAGAACAATTCGTCCTCGCTGGCAGCTCGAGTCTTGCGGACGGTGGATCGAATGCCTCCACCGGCCGCGGAAATCTCCTTATAGGTTACGCCGCTTGAGCGCTTCTCGAACTCGTCGGCGCGGTTCCCTGCGAAAACGGGATGCGTGTGAGCGTCGACAAACCCGGGCATGACCACTCGATTGCCCGCATCGATGACGTCGATATTAGAATCGACTCCGCGCGCTGGACCTGCGTACGTAATCACACCGTCGCGGACGATCATGACGCCGTCGCGGATCACGCCCAGTTCCCGCATCTCCGCACGCACGCGGGGACGCGCAGGACCGGCAAGCGTCACTAATTCAGCGCAGTTAACAACGGCGAACGAACCCATCCTCTTTACAATACCGAAAGGCGCTGAACGCACATCGCCGCGACACCCGGATTCAGAGAGTGGCCTGCGCCTTCCACGATCGCCAGGTCCGTTCGCGCGGGAATCAGCGTGAGAGCGGCGCGCATTTCTTCGATAGTTCCAAACGTATCGCGCGTTCCGTGGACGAATAACGCCGGAATCTGGATTGAGCCGAAGTGTCCCGTGCGCAATGCCTGGGGCTTGTGCGGCGGATGCAGCGGATAGGAGAGCAACAGCAAAGCATCGGCGACGCCCGGTTCCTCCGCCGCGAGCATGGTCGCTTGCCGGCCCCCATAGGAATGGCCTCCGAGAAAAACCTTCCCGTCACTTTTATTTGAACCAGCGATTTCCCGCAACGCTTCGACCGCGCGGCGCAATCCCTCGCGATCGAGCTCGGCTTGCGCGGGAAACGGCGGACCCTTCGGACGCTGCTGGCGAAATGGAAGATCGCAGCGCAATGTGACCACCCCCGCTTTTGCGAAGGCGTCCGCTACTGCCTTCAGCAGAGTGGTGTCGCTATTGCTCCCCGCGCCGTGCGTGATAACCAAGCCGTCGCCCGTGGGGTGCTCTGCTTCGTGAAGAAAGCCCCGCACCAATTCTCGCTCAAAATGTTTCAACAGATATTTCTCCTTTTCCCCAGACGGTTTGGCGCCCGACGCCGGTGTAGCCGGCGATTTCAAGATACGGGATAAATTCGGTCAAGTCGCCCTCATACTCGGCGAAACCGACGAATCCGCTGAGCGCGTGACGCTGGCCCGTGCCCCGGCTGACGCGTTCCGCCGCAACCGGATACATCTCGCAATGCGTCATCCGAATCGCCGCCGCGCGCTCGCCCAGCGCCTTGAAATCGATCTCCAGGGGTCCAGGTCCGTAGAGCGCCCGCAGGGTGCTGATGCGATCGCGGATACGCGAAAACAGCGGCCCAAATTCCGGGCTCTTCTGATTCTTTAACTCCGTAGGCGAGAGAAATGTCACGCGCACGCGTTCGGCCGGTGGCGAACCTGCTAACGGAAGCCGCAAAATATCCCTGCCCGCGATGTGAATAAGTTCGGCGCGCAAGATCTCCCGCGCCAAGTCGTCAATCGCCTGATAGATTGCTACAAGATCCGACTCATTTGTTTCAAACACATTCAGCCCAATGTGAAAACTCTTCAGAGTTGCTCCGTCCAGATGGCGCACGCGCAGCACGAAGGGCCGCGGAGGATCGTGCAGACCGCTGGGAACTCCGGTCTCGCGCACCGGCGCGAAGAACCGGTCGTACATCGCGTGACTGTAGCGATGCAGCATTTTTCCCAACTGGCCGCGAAACAGATTGGCCGTCTCGCCCGCCGGAAAATGTACCGGCTCCGTCGCAGCGCAGTGCAGGCGCAGTGCAAACAGATCGAAGGTCGATGTACCTTGAGAAGGCATGATCTCACTCGCCGACATTCAAGCCGCCCGTGCGCGAATCCGCGACAGCATTCTGTTCACTCCGGCACCGTATTCGGAAACGTTATCACGCCACGCCGACAACACGCTGTACCTGAAGATGGAAAATCTTCACATGACCGGCTCCTTCAAGGAGCGCGGCGCGCTGAATCGCATCCTTCTGATGACCGATGACGAACGCGCTCGCGGCGTCATCACCGCGTCGGCCGGCAATCATGCGCAGGCGGTAGCGTATCATGCGTCGAAGCGCGGCATCCGCGTGCAGATCTGCATGCCCGTGCTCACGCCTCTGGTGAAAGTCACAGCCACGCGCGGCTACGGCGCCGAGGTCATCCTCCACGGCAACAATTTCGACGAAGCGGTGGACGAAGCACGCCGTCGCTGCGATGCGGAAGGCCTCGTTTTCCTGCACGCCTTCAACGACGACGCGGTGATTGCCGGTCAAGGAACCATCGGCCTCGAATTGCTGGAACAGGTCCCGGATCTGGAAGCCGTGGTGGTGCCGGTAGGCGGCGGCGGTTTGATCGGCGGCATCGCTTGCGCGATCAAGGAACAGCGTCCAGATGTCCATATGGTCGGCGTGGAAACATCGCGCGTGCCATCGATGCAAGCGGCGCTATTACAGCATCATCCCGTGCTGGTGCCGCCCGCATCGACCATCGCCGACGGCATCGCGGTGCGGCAGGTGGGCGCGCTGACCTATCCTCTATTCGAAAAATACGTCGATGAAATCGTCACCGTGGAAGAGGAGGAGATTGCGATGGCGATCCTCTGGCTCCTCGAAAAAGAAAAGACCCTCGCCGAAGGCGCGGGCGCGGCGGGCATGGCCGCCATGCTGAACAAAAAGACGTCGCTCAAAGGAAAGAAAGTCGTCGTCCTGATCTGCGGAGGCAACATCGATGTGACCGTGCTCGCGCGGATCATCGAGCGTGGTCTGGTAAAGGACGGCCGCCTGGTCCGCCTGCGTGTTCCTCTGCCAGATCATCCTGGAGGCCTGAACCGGCTAACGACGCTGGTCGCCCAGCAGCGTGCAAATGTAGTCACGGTGACGCACGACCGCGCGTACTTCGGCGTTCATCTCGGCGATACTATCATCGACATCACGATGGAGACGCGCGGACCGGATCACATCGTCGAGTTGATGGATGCGCTGACCAAGGCGGGTTACGAATTCGAGCGGGTGTTGTAAGAATTTATAATAAAGAGATGTCTTTCCGCCTCGGAATCGACTATAAGCCCCGCGGCGATCAGGAAACTGCCATCGCATCGCTGCTGGACGGGCTGAAGCAGGGTGAACAGCACCAGGTTCTGCTCGGCGTCACCGGCTCCGGAAAAACCTTCACCATGGCCAAAGTGATTGAACACACTGGCCGTCCCGCGCTGATTCTGGCGCACAATAAAACGCTCGCCGCGCAGCTTTATCAGGAATTTTCGACGTTTTTCCCGTCCAACGCGGTCGAATATTTCGTCAGTTATTACGATTATTACCAGCCCGAAGCCTACATTCCGGCGGGCGACGTGTACATCGAAAAAGAGGCAACCATTAATCAGGACCTCGACCGGATGCGTCTTTCGGCGACGCGGTCTTTGTTCGAGCGCCGCGATTGCGTGATCGTCGCGAGCGTCAGTTGCATTTACGGCCTAGGCTCGCCCGAAGCGTATTACGGCATGCTGCTGATGCTCGAAAAAGGGCAGCATATCGCGCGTGAGGAGATCACCTCGAAGCTGGTGAATATTCTCTACGAACGCAACGACATCGACTTCAAACGCGGCACGTTTCGCGTGCGCGGCGATGTGATTGAGCTGCATCCCACCTATGACGATTTCGCGTATCGCATCGGTTTATGGGGCGATGAGATCGAATCGCTGGAACAGATCGATCCACTCACCGGACAGGTCAAGCAGACCTATCTACGCCTGCCGATCTATCCGAAATCGCACTACGTGATGCGGCCCGAAACACGCGATGACGCGCTGCGCAGCATCGAGAACGAACTGCACTGGTGGAAAGGCGAGCTCGATAAAGAGGGCAAGCGGATTGAGGGGCAGAGGCTGTGGCAGCGCACCATGTTCGATCTCGAAATGATCAAGCAGATCGGCTATTGCCACGGGATCGAAAATTATTCTCGGCATTTTTCCGGACGCCTGCCGGGACAGGCTCCGCCGACGCTGCTCGATTATCTGCCGCATGACGCGCTGATGTTCTTGGACGAGAGCCACCAGACCGTTCCGCAATTGCAGGGCATGTATCACGGCGATCGCTCCCGCAAAGAGAACCTGGTGAAGTACGGATTCCGCCTGCCCAGCGCGCTCGATAACCGGCCTCTCACTTTTGAGGAGTTCGAGAATCGTGTGCATCAGGTAATGTACGTCTCGGCGACCCCGGGACCGTACGAGCTGACGAAAACATCCGGAGTGGTCATCGAACAGATTATCCGTCCAACGGGCCTGATCGATCCGCAAGTGGAGGTACGGCCGATTCGCGGGCAGGTGGACAATTTGCTGCATGAGATCCGGCTGCGCGCGGAGCAAAACGAGCGCGTTCTGGTAACCACGCTCACCAAACGCATGTCTGAGGATCTGGCGGAGCATTACACCGAAGCCGGCGTGAAGTGCGCGTACTTGCACTCCGAAGTATCGACGCTCGACCGCATCAAAATCCTGCGCGATCTGCGCCGCGGCACTTACGATGTGTTGATCGGAGTGAATCTGCTGCGCGAAGGGCTCGATTTGCCGGAGGTTTCGCTGGTTGCGATTCTCGACGCCGACAAAGAAGGTTTTCTGCGCTCCGCCGGATCGCTGATCCAGACCATGGGCCGCGCGGCGCGCCACTTGAATGGACGTGCGATCCTATATGCCGACGTGATGACCGCTTCCATGAAGCGCGCGATCGATGAGACCACGCGCCGCCGCACGATTCAATCCGCGTACAACGTAGCGAACGATATCACGCCACAGTCGATTATCAAACCGATCGACATGATGCTGGTGGCGGTGGCGGAAGCGGACTACGTAACCGTGCCTCTCGAAACGGACGAAGAAACCGCCGCGATTCCCCCCGACCAGATGGATAGATATCTGGCGGAGCTCGAAGAGCGGATGCGTGAAGCCGCGCGCAAATTCGACTTCAAGGAAGCCGCGGCGTTTCGAGACCGGATTAAAGAATTGCGGGCGAAGGCCGTGCTGAGCGACACGGTGACATGAACAAGAGCGGCCCGCTCATGGGCATGATCGCGGCCGGAGGAGTCAGCCGGTCGTTCCTCTCGCGAATGCCGGTGTTGCTGGGCCGAATGGGTCCCGTGAAGGCCGCCTCGTTCCGCGTGGCGCGCCGTATTGCAAACACTTTGCGCGCGGGCAACGCGGTGATGAACTACGCCGCGCTGGAACCCTGCGATCTGATCTGGATCGCGGTGCCGGAAGCGGGAATCGACCGCGTGTCCCGCGATTTGGCCGCGGCAACGCCGCTCGCCGGAAAGGTCGCCGTGCTGTGCGGGTCCACGCGCGATAGCTTTTGGCCTGGACCCCTGCTCGCCGGAGGAGCGCGCGTGGCCACGCTCAACAGCGTCGAAGAATCGGGCGAACGGGTGTTTGTGGCGGAGGGCGATCCCGCCGCGATGCGCGAACTGCGCCGTGTAATCGCAGCCGAACGGCGCAAGCTGATCGAACTGCGCGCGGCCTCTAAGGCTCTTTATTTTTCCGGGGTCCATCTGGCGACGCACCTGCTGCTGCCCTGGATCGCCGCTTCGGTCGAAAGCCTCCGCGACGCCGGTTTGTCGCGCGTCGAAGCCACGCATGTGGCCAACGCCTTGGGAAATCGTGCGCTGCGCGCCTATTCTAAAGCGGGTTCGAAAGCCTGGAGTCCCGCTGCTGCGGATCGCCTGCGCCTGTCGATTGCCCGCGACCTGGATACCATTCGCGGCGTTGACCCTAAGCTGGCCGCTCTGTACGCCGATGGCGTCGACCAAGCGCTTCGCTACTTCGAATCGCGGAAATGAACCCTGCGGACTCGCGCGATCTCCGCCACCGTCCACGCCTGGAACGGACACCCGCGCGGCTCGCGAGGCTCGTCGCCATCGTAAATCTCCGCGGTCAAGTCGGGAATTTCTAAATCCACGCGCCCAAAAGCTCGGAAATAAGCATCGGCGTAAGCCCCCAACAGCCAAGGCCACACCGTGCCCTGATGATACGCCGCGTCCCGTTTCGCGGGCGAGCCCTCATAGCGAGGTTGATAATCGGGATCGCCGCGTTCGAGCGTCCGCAATCCCACGTTTGTCAGTAGCTCGCGTTCTACTACGCGCACAATCGCCTGCTGCTGTGGCGTTTCGAGCAGCCCATGCGGCAGGCTCACCGCGAAGATCTGATTCGGCCGCAACTTTTCGACCGGTCCTTCCGGCGCCAGAACGTCATAGAGACATTCACGCTTCGCGTTCCAAAACTTCGCGCGAAAACTCTCCTGCGCCCGTTGCGCCTCGTCACGGAAATCAACCCGATCGCCCAGCAGCTCCGCCCATTCCGCCGTCAGCGTCAGCACTCCATGCCACAGCGCATTGATCTCGACTGGTTTCCCGTGGCGAGGCGTCACCACCCAATCGCCGATCTTCGCGTCCATCCACGTAAGCTGCGATCCGGCTTTTCCCGCGCTCAATAAATGATCTTCCGCGTCCACCGCGATATCGTTATATGTTCCGCGCCGGTGCCACGCGATGATTTCCTTCGCCGCCGGATAAAACGTATCCTTCAGAAATGTTTGAGACCCGCCCGCAGCCAGCCAGTGCCGCATCGCCTGAAACATCCACAGGGTCGCGTCAGCGGTGTTGTATTCCGGCGATTCGCCCGAGTCGGGAAACCGGTTTGGAATCAGCCCCCGATCCAGATGCGCCAGAAATCCTTCGATAATTTCCCGCGCCTCATCAAGCCGTCCCGCGCCGATCAGGAGCCCCGGCAAGCTGATCATCGTATCGCGGCCCCAATCGGTGAACCAGGGATAACCCGCGATGATTGTCGGCTTCCCGTCCACGCGACACACCGTAAACGGCTCCGCTCTCGGCGCGGGCTCGGCTATTTCCGCCGGCTCAATTCCCGCAAGAACCGGCGACCATTCGTTCGCTTTCAACTCCAGCACGATCACGCCGGGCGTAAACAGGTCCTCGCGAAAATCCAAGCCGCGTTCAAGCTCCGCCAGATACTCGATGTTGTAATACCACTTCGGGTCTGCTTCGAACCGGCCCCCATGCTGGAAATGTAGCGGTGGCAAGAGCCCGTAGGGCGGCCATGACGATGGATCGGCACTCGCCTTCCGCAGCGAATGATAGTCCCGATAAGCCGTGAACACCCGCGCGCGCAACGTCGCCACGCGATCGCAACGGTATCGCACCACCACCGCCTGCTTGCCCGAAATCAGATAAACCTGTTTTTCAAACCGAGCGCCGCCGCAATCGAAAACCCACGTCGCGCAAGGCGCCGGATGAAACTCCCTCAGAAATTCGGTCGACGGCGCAACCCCCGGATACTGGCAGCAGCCGAGCACGAACGTTCGCCCGTCCACCGCGATTGCTTCTTCCAGCCGCGAAAGCAGCACATATCGCTCCACCGGAGGCCGCAGCGACGCCACTAGTAGCGCATGATACCGCCGCGTGTTCAGCCCCTCGGCAGTCCCCATCGCGAACGCCCCGGTCCCATTGGTCTCGAGCCACTCACCTTTTAACATTTATTTCTTAACGTCGCGATGCGTTTCCTTGGCCCGATACCCCGCCTTCGCCAGACGCTTGCAGATCTCGCTCGCGATCATCACGCTCCGATGATGCCCGCCCGTGCACCCGAACGAAATCGTGAGATAGCTTTTCCCCTCGGCGATGTAGTGCGGCAGCAGGTAGACCAGCAGATCGGTAATACGCGTGATAAACTCCACCGTCTGCGGAAACGACCGGATGTATCGCGCCACGCTCGGATGCTTGCCGGTCAGATGTTTGAACGCGGGAATGTAGTTCGGATTCGGAAGGAATCGTACGTCGAACACCAGGTCGCTATCGGCCGGCACGCCGTGGCGATACCCGAAGCTGTTCAACTGCACCAGGATCCCCGGCGACTTCTTCTGCCCCTGAAACAACCCCCGAATCGTATCCCGCAGTTCGTGAACATTGAACTTCGTCGTATTAATGATCGGATCGGCCAGTGCGCGAATCGGCGCCATCCGCTCGCGCTCGTTGCGGATGCTTGCCTCGACACTCTGCTCCGTCCCCAGCGGGTGCGGACGCCGCGTTTCACTGAACCGCCGGATCAAAGCCGCGTCGTCCGCTTCCAGAAACAGCAGCCGCGTGGGAATCAGCCGACGGATTTTTTTGTATAACGCCGGAAACCGCTCCAGCGCGACTCCTTCGCGAATGTCCACCACCAACGCCGCGCGTCGCGCGTTCGGCGCGTCCTTGGTCAACTCCGCGAACTTGGGAATCAAATCGATCGGCAGGTTGTCGACCGAATAATATCCCAGGTCCTCGAACGCCTTCAGAACCGTGCCCTTCCCTGACCCGCTCAAGCCCGTGATGATCACCACCTCGGTTTGCGCGGAAGGAGCAACAGCGGTCTGCTTGGCCATCCTATTACTTTAATGATTTTACGACTCTGAAAAAGGAGACAGACTACTCTGTCCCCAGTCTCTCACTGCCGATTTCGACGAGAAAGTCGAAGAGGTGGACAGAGCGGTCTGTCCCCTTTTTCAACGCCGCTACGACTCGATCAAATCGAAATGCCCGTCCCGCCTCCGCACCAGCACCGACACGCATTCTTTGTCGGCGTCGCGATACACCACGTAATCGTCCTCCTTGCCCATCTCGAGCAGGGCTTCTTCGAGCGTCATCGGCTTCCGCTGATCCAGGTGATTCACCCGATAAACCCTCTGCGCCGTCTTCGAGCCGTCGCTCGTCGCCACCACGCCTACCAGCTCCCCCGCTCCGTTCGCCGATTCCTTGTCCGAAGACCGCCGCACCTTCGCGCGCCACTTCTCGCCGTTCTTTACCGCCTGTTTATCCAGCTTGTCGAGCGCTCCGTTCAACGCCGTGAACAGGTCCGGATCGGACGCGATGCCCACCAGCGGATGTCCGTACATCTGCATCGTAATCTCCGCTTTGTGCATGCGATTCTCAGAGGTCACCACAACGTGTGCCTCCTTCTCGCCGCGCTTCTCCACCAGCTTCGAAATCTTCGCAAATTTCGCGTCCAGCTTCTCCTGTAGCTTGGGCGACAACTCTTTTTTGATGCCTCGATAACTGACGTTCATGGAAAACCTCCGTGCGGATCCGTCTTTTGAACTAACCTGGGGCGGCTAGCTGCGAACCCGTCTCTGATGCGTCGACGGGATGCGCATATCTTCGCGATATTTTGCGACGGTACGGCGAGTCACTTGAATTCCCTCCCCTTGCAGACGCTCCGTAATGTGTTCGTCGGTAAGCGGATGGGACGGGTCCTCCTCTTCAATCATTTTTTTGACGCGCCGCTTCAGGATCAGCAGCGGCAGGACGCCTCCGCTGGGCCCTTGCACCGCCTCTGAAAAGAAGTACCGTAGTTCGAATACGCCCTGCGGCGTGTGCGCGTATTTGCTCGAAACCGCGCGGCTGACCGTCGATGGATGCACGCCGATCTCCTCCGCGATTTCCTTGATCATCATCGGCTTTAAAAAGTCGATGCCATGCTCCAAAAATTCCATCTGACGCCGCACCACGCTCTGGCAGACCCTCATGATCGTCTGCTTGCGCTGCTCGATGTTCTTCATCAGTTGGATCGCCGAAGCGTAACGTTCTTTCACGTAATTTCGAACGTCCTTGTTCGGCTCCTCATTCCGGTCCAGCATCTTGCGGTACTGCGAGCTCAGCCGCAACTGCGGAATATCGTCGTCGTTCACCGAAATCAGATAATCTTCGCCGTCCTTGGTGATGTAAACGTCCGGTTCCACCACCCGCGCATTCGCCCCCGAATAGCGCAGCCCCGGACGCGGGTCCAGATGACGGATCACATCCACCGCGATCTCAATGTGTTGCAGAGGCCGATGAAGCAGGCGCGCGATTTCTTTGATCTGGCGCAACTCCACCAGCTTCAGATGATCGTGCACGATCTGCCACGCCACGCCGCCCCGGCCGTTGCGGCTGTCGATTTGCAACAGCAGGCATTCCCGGACATCGCAGCATCCCACGCCCGCCGGATCCAGCGTATGGACCACCCGCAGAGCTTCCTGCACATCTTCCAGCTTGTGACCCTCCGCCGCCGCCATTTCCTCCGGGGTCGTCGTCAGGTAGCCGTTTTCGTTCAGATTCCCGATGATGCTCTCTGCCGCGTCCCGCACCGCTTCGGTTAATGACACCAGCGCCAGTTGCGAACGCAAATGGTCGCTCAACGTCACCGGGGACGATAGGAAAGTCTCGAACGACGGTTTCTCCACGTTCTCCGACGCCGGACTCTTATAGCCAGGGTCCAAATAGTCGTCGAAGTAACTGCCGAAATCAATTTCGTCGAAAGGATCGGTGGGTTTAACCTCGGCCGCGTCAGGTGCCGTTAGCGTTTCCGGCCCCATTTCCGACAAGGACGCCGGCTCCGGATTCCCCATGTTCGCCGCTTCAAAGTCCCCCCGGTCCGATTCCACGGGCTCCATGTCGCCGGCGGCAATCCGGCTGTTATCCAAGATGGCCTGATCCGCCGGATCAGCCACCCTCTCGGCTTCCAGCAGCGGCCGCAACTCATCCGCGCTCAATTCCTCCCCGCCATCCAGTGATTCTTCCAACACCGGATTCTGAGCGACCTCGGCCGAGATCATCTCTTTCAGCTCCAAACGGTTCAGTTGGAGCAGGCTGACCATCTGGACCAGCCCGGGCGTGAGTATTTGCTTCTGCTGGACCCGAACTTGCAGTCTCGGTGAAAGCGAACTCATTCTGGTTTCAGTTTACCACCAGCTTCACGCCATTACACTTTATTAATGCCTCTTGACCCCTCTGAAAATTCTGATCCGTTACAATTGATCTTGCATGCAGCTTTCCGATATCTTCCTCGGCCTGGGCGAGGAGACGTTCCAGCAATTGATGCGTTCCGTCTCCATGGGCCGCCTTCGCACCTATCAGCTCTTTGACCGGATCAAGACCCGCCTGCATCTCCACAAATTAAGCTCGGAGACCTTGCGCAAAGCCTCCCCCCGCCTCTGGGAGCGGCTCAAGGAAGAACATGACGAAGACTACGCCACAGACCTGGCGCAAGCCATCCTCGTCTCGCATCTCGATATGATCAAAGCTGTTCTGGATCATCTGGGTGTCCCGCACGAAGACGGCTTTTTCGCCAAGGACGCCGACGTGTCGGGCTATCTAAAGGAGGGCTGGCAGCAGGAAGTCTGGACCAAATTCCAGGGCACTTTCTCACCAGCCGCGCTGCTATTCTATATCAACCATCTGGCCTGGGAAATCGCCAAGTCCGAAACCGTCTTCACGCCCACCGACCTCGCCGCCCCCACCAGCAAGCAATGAAAGAACTCTTCGAAGCCGTCCGCGCAGGCGACCATGCGCGCATCAAAGAACTATTAGCCTCCGATCCGTCGCTGGCAATTTTCGCCGCCGCTATCCAAGGTGACACCGAACAGATCGAGAACCTCCTGACCGCCAACCGATCGCTGGTAGGCCTGCTTTCGACGGACGGCTGGACCCCTCTGCACCTGGCCGCCTTCTTCGGCAAGACCGAAGCCGCCCGCCTGTTATTGAATAAGGGAGCGATCGTCAACGCCCGCTCGACGAACCAGATGGAAAATATGCCCCTTCACGCCGCCGCCGCGGGCCGCCATTTGGAGGTATCGAAACTCCTGATCGATCACGGAGCCCCCGTCAACGCCCGCCAGCACGGAGGCTGGTCCCCGTTGCACGCAGCCGCCCAAAATGGCGATCTGGACCTGGCCAAAGCCCTGGTAGCCGCCGGAGCCGACATCAACGCCAGAGCCGAAAACAATCAAATGCCGCTGGACCTGGCCCTGACCAAAGGCCAACAAGCAATGGTGGACTACTTGGAATCCAACGGAGCCAAACTCTAATGCCATCCGCGACTCGCGAAAAATTGGGGACTGCCCACTCTGTCCCAAGGCGCAACCAAAATCCGCTAAAACGCTACGTGCTTCGGCGCCGCGTGGACAGAGCGGACTGTCCCCACTTTTTCGCCCCGGACACAACGCCGACACCGCGCCCTTCGGAGCACAACAAGTGCTAGAAGAAAAAATCGAAGCTCTACACGCGTCAGCTTTAAACCAGCTCTCTGAAGCAACAACCAAGGAAGCCGTAGAAGCGATAAGAATAGAAGCCCTGGGCCGCAAAGGCAAGCTTGCCGACCTAAGCAAAGAGCTAGGCAAACTCCCACCGGACCAAAGGGGCTCCCAAGGCAAAATTCTAAACTCCGCCAAACAAGACCTCGAATCGAGGATCACAGAAAAGCTAGGAGCGTTAGAAAACGAAGCCCTAAACAAACGCCTGGAATCCGAGTGGATCGACCTGACCACCCCCGCCCCCGGCATCCTACCCGGCGCACTGCATCCGGTAACCCAAGTCCAGCAGGAGTTGGAACAACTCTTCCTATCGCTAGGCTTCGCCGTAGTAGACGGCCCCGAAGTAGAAACCGAGCACTACAATTTCGACGCCCTCAACATCCCCGCCGACCATCCCGCGAGAGACATGCAGGACACCTTCTGGCTAAAAGACGGCCGCCTGCTCCGCACCCACACCTCACCGGTGCAAATCCGCGCTCTAGAAAAACTAGGTCCGCCCCTGAAAATGATCGCCCCAGGAAGAGTCTTCCGCAACGAAGAAGTCGATCCGTCTCATGAGCACACCTTCTATCAATTGGAAGGCATGATGGTCGATCGCGACGTCTCGGTCGCGCACCTGATCTACTTCATGAAGACGCTACTCAGCGCCATCTTCAAGAAAGACGTAACCGTCCGCCTGCGCCCCGGATTTTTCCCTTTCGTCGAACCCGGCTTCGAACTGGACATCCAATGTCTGATCTGCGGCGGCCCCGGCTGTCCCGTATGTAAGTACTCCGGCTGGGTAGAGCTCCTACCCTGCGGCTTGGTGCATCCGGCCGTCCTGCGGGCCGGCGGCGCCGACCCCGAAATCTGGGGAGGCTTCGCCTTCGGCTTAGGATTAACCCGCCTGGCCATGATGCGCTACGGCATCGACGACATAAGATTGCTGAACAGCGGAGACCTGCGCTTCCTAAACCAGTTTTCGTAAATATGATCTCCCCACGGAATCCACATTGCGAAAAATGGGGACAGTCCACCCTGTCCCAAGGCGGTCCGCAAATCAGCGAACGCGGTCATCCCTTCGGCGCCGTGTCGACAGAACGGGCTGTCCCCATTTTTCGCCCCGTCCACAGATCTTCGCCGCCGGTCTCAAAACGACCCGCAATTATGGCAATCTAAGGCATCGCACACCGCACTATGAGAACATTTAAGGTCATTTAAGGCATGAAATTTTCGTATTCCTGGCTTCAAGAACTAGTCGACGGACTCCACGAGTCGCCCAAAGAGCTGATGCACCTCATCACGCTCAAAACGGCCGAGTGCGAAGGCCTCGAACAAACCGGCCTCATGCTGGCCGAAGCCTGCGAAGCCCGAATCGTCACGGTCGAGCCTTTAGGCAAGAACGTGAAAACCGTGGTTGCAACCGCTAACTACGGCATCAAAACGGTAGTTTGCGGAGCCGCCAATTGCCGCCCCGGTCTGCGCACCGTTTATGTTCCGCTCGGCAAGAAAGTCATCGAGGGAATAGAAAGCGACGGTATGCTGGCCAGCACGTCGGAACTGGGTATCAATCGCGACCACTCCGGCATCGTGGAACTAAAAGAAAACCTGATACTTAAGCCCGATTGGATCGTCGAAGTCGACAACAAATCCCTGACCCATAGACCCGATCTGTGGGGCCATTACGGCATGGCCAGAGAAGTCGCGGCGATCACCGGCAAAAAGCTGATCGATCCCGTCCACGAGACGCTGACGGTCGATCCGCAAGTCAAAGTAACCATTGAAGATTACTCCCTCTGCCCGCGCTACTCCGCCCTGGTTTTCGAGAACGTGACCGTCCAGGAATCCCCGTTATGGCTGCAATACCGCCTGGAAGCGATCGGCCTGAACCCGATTTCGAATATCGTCGACGTGACCAACTTCGTGATGGCTGAGTTGGCTCAGCCCATGCATGCCTTCGATGCCGACAAGCTGCATGACCGCCAAATCATTGTAAGACCAGCACATGCGGGTGAAAAACTGGCAGCCCTGAACGGCGAAACCTACGAGCTCGACCCGTCGAACCTGGTAATCGCCGATCCCAAAGGAGCCGTTGCCCTGGCCGGTGTCATCGGAGGAGCCGGGAGCGCCATTTCGAGCGCAACAACCCGCATAGTGCTTGAAAGCGCGTGCTTTAGCGCATCGAGCATCCGCAAAACGTCTTCAAAATTGAAGCTCCGCACCGACGCGTCCATGCGCTTCGAGAAATCGCAGGACCCGGTCAACACAGTGCGTGGCTTGGCGAGAGCGCTGGAACTATTAAAAGAAGTCTCGCCCGGAATCCGCTTAGTGGGCGGTTTGGCAGACGCCTATCAACCGCTCAAACCACTGGAACCAATCTACTTACCCCTCGATTGGTTGAACCGCAAACTCGGCTGCGAAGTGCTTCCGGCCGAAGTGCGAAGGATCCTGGAATCGCTCCAATTCGAGGTCGACGAATCGTTTACGGTTACAGTCCCAAGCTGGCGAGCGACGAAAGACATCTCTATTAAAGAGGACCTGGTGGAAGAAATCGGCCGCATGATCGGCTACGACAATATCACCCCCGTCGCGCCACTTTCCCCGGCCCGCGTTCCGCCCGGAAATCCCGAGCGAGTCTTCCATCACAAAGTCCGGGAAATGGCTGCTGCGCAAGGGTTTACCGAAGTCTACAACTACTCTTTCGTCACCGAAGAATCGGCGCGCGCCTTCGGATTCAATCCCGCCGAACTGGTGCAAACCGACCAAAACTACCTGCGCCCGAGCCTCTTACCAGGCATCCTGAAAAACATCGAAGACAACTCCCGCCACTTCGATCATTTCCGCTTCTTCGAAATCGGCAACGAGATTCACATGGACCACGAAACTCCGCATTTCGTGGCGGTGATCTTCTCGAAAGAGACGGAAATACTTGAATTAAAACGTCTTGCCGAATGCCTGCTCCCCGGAGTCCAAGTCCGCCCCACTACCGCGCGCTCCTATGAACATCCGCAACGCGCGGCACTGGTGGGTAACATAGGCCGCCTTTTCGAGTTTCATCCTAAGCTGGTAGAGAACGGCCGAGCCGCCGTTCTCGACCTCAATTTGAATCTTCTCAATCAACCTCACGAGGTGCGTTATCAACCACTTCGGCGTTTCCCGGAAAGCTCCTTCGATCTCTCGTTCATCGTCCCGGAACGCACGCTAATCTCCGAAGTCAAAGCCGCGGTACCGGAGCTGCCTGAAATTTTGTCAGTCGAATTTCTGCGCGAGTTCAAACTGCCGGACGCACAGCGAAGCTTGACCTACCGCTTCACGCTCGGGGCGGCGGACCGGACACTGACCTCGGAAGAAGTCAGTGCAATTCGCGAGAAGATCCTGTCGGCAGTCGGATTCAGATCAACGCTTTAGCACTTTCAAACGTATCTCCTGGTGAGTGACCGAGGAGATTCCATTGGCGTTTTTCGAGCGGCTCGTGCGCCTGCATGAACGCATGGTATTGGGTGTCGCCTACCGTCTGCTGGGGCGGATGGAAGACGCGCAGGATGCCGCTCAGGAAGTTTTTCTCAAGCTCTTTCAGAAACACGATCAAATCGAAGGCGACGCAAAGCCGTGGCTCTACCGAGTAACGGTAAACGTCTGCAACGATTGGTATCGCAAACGAATCGCGGTCGCGGAACCAAATGAACACGCAGCCGATCCTTCGGCCGATGCCTTAACGGCGATCACGCTTGAAGAACGTAAGAGGCTGTTAAAAGAGGCTTTAAAGACGCTCGGCGAGCGCGAACGACGGGCAGTGGTACTGCGCGACATCGAAGGGCGCTCGACACAGGAAGTCGCAAAAATATTGGGCATCGAAGAAGTGACGGTGCGCAGCCAGATCAGCGTGGCGAGAGTGAAATTAGCGAAATATGTGAGGAAACACTCATGACCTGTCAGGAATGCGAAATCAAATTAGGAATGGGTGAAAGCGCAGAAGAGCATTTGAAGTCGTGCAACGAGTGCCGGTTGTTGGCGAAAGAACTGCGGCTGAACTCCTATGCAATGTGCGAGATGCGGGTTCGGCCGAGAATGTATTGGACGCTGGCTACGGCTGCGGCGGCGATGGTTGTGGCGATTGGAGTTTGGCGGACGACCGCCGTGAAGCCGCCTGAAAGGGCGGCCGCCGCCAAGATTGGCCGCCCCACAAAACAAGAGCAGCCCGTGGTTGCGAGCGTTCCTGTGGTGAAACGTAAGCAGAGGAAACGGGTGCCGGCGGAAACTCTGCGAGTAAAAATGTTTACGTCCGATCCGGATGTGGTGATTTATTGGATTGTCGACAAAAAGGAAGGCTCTGAATGAAAATTTTATGTGGACTTGTCGCGATGTCGCTGCTGGCGTTGGGGCAGGACGCTCCCCCGAAGATAGAGCGGAGGTTAATTCAGCTCAAATACGTGGAAGCGTCGAGAGCTCGAAACCTGGTGAACACATTTGCCGGTGGACGCGGTGATCTGTATGTGGCAGATGACGATCGCCTCCATGTGCTCGCTGTGCGCGGTCCGGCGGAAGCAGTGGCGGCCGCTGAGGAAGCGGTAAAGAAGATCGACGTGGCTCCGCTTGATTTCGAGTTGACCGTTTATCTTATTTCGGCCGGGGCGCAAGCGGGCGATCAGTTGCCGGAGGCTCTCGCCGGAACCGCGAAGCAACTGCATGGAGTATTTGCCTACAAGAGCTACCAAATGATTGAGTCCTTCATACTGCGCGGCCGTGACATGGGGCAGGGCGGGAGCGCGGAGGGGACGATTAAGGGCGCAACCTATTCCTTCCGTTATGGCCGAGCGTCGGTGCTGGATGGAACACCTAAAATCGTAAATCTTCAAAACCTGAACTTGCTGATCCGGACGCCAACGGGGTATCACGACGAAAAGGGAAATATTCAATACAAATCGAGCGGGCTGAGCAGCGATATCGACATCCGCGACGGGCAAAAGGTGGTGGTGGGGAAGTCGGATGTGAACAATGGGGAGAGCCCTTTGATACTAGTGGTGACTGCTAAAGTTGTGGAGTAGACGGGATCGGGTTGCGAGTGATCCGACGGTGACAGACCGCTCTGTCCACTCGGCGGAAATGAGAATGCTGTAGGCTTTGTGGCTCGGGACAGAGAGGTCAGTCCCCATCGGATGCCGACTGCTTTTTCCGTCGGCGACCAAGTAGTATCCTCTTAGGCGTGAGATCCATTCAACTTGTTGCTCCCAAGACTTTAGAAGAACGAGAGATGCCGCAGGAGCGCGATCCGGGTCACGGGCAGGTCATCGTGAAGGTTCGCGCTATCGGCATTTGCGGCAGCGATCTGCACTGGTATCTGGACGGGCGCATCGGCGAAGTTCCCGCGTATTATCCGCGCGTGCCTGGGCATGAGCCAGCGGGCGAAGTGGTTGCAGTCGGGAAGGGCGTCGAACATTTTAAAGAGGGCGATCGCGTGGTGATGGAGCCCAACCTCACCTGCGGCCATTGCGAATATTGTCTTAAGGGTCAGCACAATAACTGCATCCACAACGTGTTTATGGGCGGGTGCCAGACCGACGGCATGCTCCGCGAATACGTGACGATCCCCGCCAGTAACGCTACTCGTTTTCCAACAGCGCTCGACTTC
>DATHOJ010000102.1:0-2949 GCA_035485055.1 Bryobacteraceae bacterium | reverse complement strand
ATGTAGCCGATCCCGTGACTTTGAAGGTCATCTATCTGGCCGCGCAAATGCACAAGCCGGTCCTCGCGGAGGGACCGCCTGGCTCCGGGAAGACCGAACTCGCCAAAGTAGTCGCTCTCGCGGCGGACACCACCATTGAACGTCTCCAATGCTACGAGGGCATCAATGAGGAGAAAGCGATTGGCAAGTTTGACGAGTCTTTGCAGCGCCTCTACCTGAACGCGCAGGGCAACGCTTCGGATGCGGGTTGGGCATCGCTGCGCCGCGAACTCCATACACTCGAGTTCTTCCAGGAAGGCCCCCTGCTCAGGGCGCTTCTATACGAGAAGCCGTGTGTCCTTCTAATCGACGAAATAGACAAGGTGGGCGAGGAATTCGAAGCGGAACTCCTCGAAATCCTGAGCGACTGGCAAATCTCCATCCCCAAAATCGGCACCATCAAAGCGAAAAGCAGGCCCTTCGTTGTGCTGACCTCGAACGAGGTCCGCCGTATCGGCGACCCGCTGCGACGCCGGAGTTTATACCTGCGTTTCGAGCATCCGACGATCGAACGGGAGACACGAATCCTGGAGAAACGAACGGCCGGAACACACCCGGAATTGCACGGACAACTCGCCGGATTCGCTCAGGCCCTTCGCGGCTACACGATGGAGAAACCGCCCTCAATAGCAGAAATGCTGGATCTGGCGGAGGCACTGAAACTACTTGGTGCTCACGAAATCCGAGCCGAGCTGCGAGACATATTGCTGCCCCTGATTGCGAAGACTCAGAACGATCGGAAACGTCTGTTATTGAGGGATGGCTTCGAGAGCCTCGTCTATGACACGCAGCGCTACAGCAGCGATCTTTGCCGAGCGGAGGGTGGCGGACAGGAACCAGTATGCGCAGAGCGGCGACGTTACTAAGCATCGCTGTCGCGGCGATTCCTGCATTCGCAGCGGACCCGCACAACGCGCGCGAGTACGAGGAACGATGCGTAAACTATTACGCCCGCCAGGATGGAGTTTCGGCTGCCCTCGTGCGAGCGGTCATCCAAGTTGAGTCCGCATGGCAACCGGGCGCCGTTTCCCCGAAAGGTGCTATGGGCCTGATGCAATTGATGCCCGGAACCGCCCAGCATTTCGGGGTCGTTCATCCCTTCTACATTCATGAAAATGTGCGCGGCGGGGTCGCCTATTTGGCCGAACTTCAGCAACTTTTTCATGGCGACCTCCGCCTGGTCATGGCCGCCTATGCCGCCGGCGAGCGGCAGATTCGTGCGCGCGGATTGAGCTACTCCTCCGAAGAAGTCTACGCCTACGTTCAACGGATTGCACAACAATATCGCGCCGAATTAAGGCGCTCAGGAGGGAGTTAACATGCGCCGATTGAAAGCCTGCGTCTGTGCGATGGGATTACTAGGTATTGCCTCGGGGCAAAACAAAAAAGCTCCGCCGGCGGCAACGCCGCCTGTCTCGATCGGACCGGCAGGGAGTGTGACGAAGCTCGAACCTGTGATTCTTACGCGCGCCAGTCTCGATGAGAAGGTCACCACGCTCCGATTGAACCCGCGGGTAGCTACGTCGATCCGACTGCCGGAACCGGTCAATTCGATTGTTGTGGGGGATCCGGAAAACTTTCAGGCTGAGCACTCGGAACATGAGCCGGAACTCGTGACCGTGAAGCCAGTTGCCATGGGGCCGGTGCAGACCAACCTCCTGATCACGACCACTCTGGGACACCAGGTGAATCTCCTGCTGATCAGTTCCGGCCAGCAGAACGGCGGTACTCAGACGGTCGATGTGCTCCTGAAATACGGTCAGCCCACCGGGGGAAGCTTTCTCGTCGAGGAGAATCCCTTCTCTGCGTCGCTGATCGCCGAAACCCAGAGGCTCGACATGCAGGGGAAGGCGCCGGAGGCGGCATCAAATGGCACACCGATGGCGTCGCTGGCGGCATTGACTAAGACAGCGTCCATCGGTGGATCTGGCGGCATCGATGAGAAACCGGCCCCGGTGCTGGACAAGCTGCTCGACAGACAGAAACAGGCGGCGCTTCCGGTCTTGTATGGGCAGCATCCCGGACAGATCGATGCCGGTCCGCGAGTCAAAGCGGGTGTCAGCGAGGTTCTCGACGAGGGGGAGGAGGTCGTTGTCCTGTTTTCCGTTGTGAATCCGGCAACCCATGCGATTGAAATTCTGCCCCCACAAGTGCAACTGGGCGGCAAGGTCAAGAAAAAATGGACCACCGCCGAGCAAATGCACGTGATCGACTTCCGGCTGAGTACGCGGCGTCTCGGCGCGGGTCAGAGAGCGGATGGCGTCGTGGTCTTTGAACGGCCGGGTTTCAAAGAGTCAAACGAAACCCTCTTTTTGCAAGTCGCCGATTCTGGCGCTGTGGATCTGCCGGCACTGGCCCCGATCGGTTTCGGAATCAGCAGCTTTCGAGGAGGTTCGGCACATGAAGCCCGATGAGCAAACCAGACGAATTCAACCCGCCGAGGATCGTGGAGAAGCCACCAATATTGGTTCCGATCCTGAGATTGAGGGGGCAGAGGCCCAACAGATCGAGCCCAAAGGATGGGCAGCGCTCTTGCGACGAGCGATGCAGCGCTCCGGGCCGGGCGACGTCAGGACCAATATCAAGCGTCAGCAACTCAAAGAAGATCGGACAAAGAGTTTCTTGTTACTGGCCGGACTTACTGTCGTGCTCTCGCTCACTTTCTTTGCAATGTTCTCGACACCCAACACCGGCCGAAAGAACACCGCGAGAGTAGACCATCCGAACCTGGGCCGCGGACAAAGTGGAGCGGCCGCAGACACCAGTCGCTCTGTGACACCTCTGCTGAACGCCGACACACGGCGCACGGACGACAGCGGCAGTAACGTCAGCCCCGAGGACATCCACAATACGGCGAAGCAGCGGACGTTGGCAAAAGCCGGGCCTTCGCTTGGAACTCCAGCGGAGCCA
>DATHOJ010000101.1:0-81344 GCA_035485055.1 Bryobacteraceae bacterium | reverse complement strand
CCGCTGAGTATTTATTTGGGTGCGGCGCTGAGTCTGTTGGCTGCGGGAATCGTGATCGCGGGCGTGCGGCGAAAAGATTAAGACGCAGGCGGAACCGCCTGCACCACAGATGCTAATGGCTCTGGGGCAGGTTTCTCCTGCCGCCTCGATGGACCAATATGCAACACTAAGGAGAGGTTTCGGAACTTAAGCCTTTGGCGGGTGTCCAACAGACTATGAAGTATTGGGCTTACCTGATCGCCAAGCTGGTTGTCGCGGCCGGCATTGTCTTCGGATTCGGTTGGCTCACGAACCGGCTCCTGCCCGCTCCCAGGGCTTATATGGACGGCGGTCCTTTCCCGGCCTCGCACGCGCTGATCTATAGCTTGGCCATGTTATTCCAGGCTTTATTCGCTATCGGGCTGATCTGGTTGATTATCTGGGACCAGCGCTACCGCTGCCGCACCTGCCTTCGCCGCCTTCGTATGCCCATTCAAACCGGGTCCTGGACCCATGTTCTGCTGGGCGCTCCCCGTACCGAATACATTTGCACCTACGGACACGGTACCCTAAAGGTAGCCGAGTTACAGATCACCGGGCATCAGGAACCGGACTGGGAGCCGCACGAAGACATGTGGAAGGAATTGTTTTCGACAGAAGACACGCGACGTGGCCGTTAAGCTGCACATAAGAAAAACCCTGCTTGCCCGATTTATCCTCAGCCGATGGGGAAAAATCTTTATCGTCTCCAGTGTTTTAACCCTGGCGATCGGGGTGGGCATCTTCGCCTATTACTACGTCTATTACGCTCGGATCATTGAGGAGAAGCTCGCCGCCGGACCCTATGGCAGCACTTCCCTGCTCTACGCCGCTCCTCGTCCGGTGATGGTCGGCGACGAGGGCGTGGGGCAACTGCAAGAAATCGCCCAGTATCTGCGGCGCTGCGGCTACACCGAATCGAATACCAGCCGCATGGGCTGGTATCACCTGCGGCCGGACGCCATCGAAATCAATCCCGGCCCCGACGCCTACGATTCGGAAGGCGCCACGATTAAAGTCGAAAAGACCAAGGTCACGCAGATCATTTCTCTGCGCGACCATACCGAGCGCACCCGGTTCATGCTGGAGCCGGAGTTGATGACCAATCTGTTCGATCGTGAGCGCAAAAAGCGCCGCCTGGTCAAGTTCGACGAGATCCCGCGCGTGATGGTCAATGCGCTCCTGTCGGCCGAGGATAAACACTTCTTTCAGCATCCCGGTTTTGATCCGGCGGGGATCGTGCGCGCGGCTTACGTCGATGTGAAGCAGCGCCGCGGAGGCCAGGGCGCGTCCACGCTATCGCAACAATTGGCCCGCACTTTATGGCTAGGGCCGGAGCGCGGCTTGCGGCGCAAGATTCCGGAAACGTTTATCACGCTTTACCTGGAGCAAAAGCTGACCAAGCAGCAGATTTTCGAGTTCTACGCCAACTCGATTTATCTGGGCAACGTCGGCAGTTTCAGCATCAACGGATTCGGTGAAGGCGCGCAGGCCTACTTCGGCAAGGACCTGAAAATGATCAGCCTGCCGGAGGCGGCGACGCTTGCCGGGCTGATCAACTCGCCGCGCCGCCGCAACCCTTTCTTTTATCCCGACGCGGCCAAGGAGCGCCGCAACGTAGTGCTGAAGCTGATGCGGGAAAACGGGCAGATTTCGCAAAGGGACCTGGAGGACGCGTTGTCCGCCCCCATGAAGGTCACGCGGGAATCCGGTGAATCGACGGACGCGCCGTATTTCGTCGATCTGGTGAACCAGACGCTGCAAAGCCGTTTCCAGGATCGCGATTTTCAGACCAATTCCTATCGCGTATACACCACGCTCGACATGAATCTTCAGCGCGACGCCGTGACCGCGGTTCGCGAAGGCATCAAGGAAACCGACGACCAATGGAAACGCCGCAATAAGAAATACGGCACCAACGACGACAATCCTCTGGCACAAGTCGCGCTCATCTGCCTCGACGCGGAAACCGGCGAGTTGAAGGCCCTGGTGGGCGGACGGAATTACGGAGTCAGCCAGCTTGACCATGCGCTCGCCAAACGCCAGCCCGGGTCGAGTTTCAAACCGTTTGTCTACGCAGCCGCCTTCACGGAAGCATTGAAAGGCGGCGCGAACGTCCTCACACCGGCCTCCACCGTGGTCGACGAGCCGACGACGTTTTACTTCAACGATCAGCCTCCCTATGAACCGCATAATCACGGCGACAAATACAACGGGACGGTGACGCTGCGCTATGCGCTGGCGCATTCGCTGAATATTCCGGCTGTCAAGGTTGCGGAGATGATCGGGTACGATAACGTCGCCAAGACCGCGCACAGCGTGGGTTTGAACATCGATATCAAGCCGACTCCTTCGATCGCCCTCGGCTCCTATGAGGTGATGCCGCTCGAAATCGCCGGCGCGTACACGGTCTTCACCAATAACGGAGACCGCGTAAAGCCGACGTTCATCAAGACCATCCGCGATCAGCAGGGCGCCTCCATTTTCGAGGAGCAGGGCGAGCGGAAGCCGAAAGCGCTCGATCCTAAGGTCGCTTACCTGGTCGAAAATATGATGGAGGAAGTTCTGCGTTCCGGCACCGGCGCCGACGTACCCTACCGCTTCCATTTCACCCTCCCGGCGGCCGGAAAGACCGGCACCTCCCGCGACGGGTGGTTCGCCGGGTTCACCTCGAAACTGATCTGCGTAGTTTGGGTGGGCTTCGATGACAATCGCGATTTCAAGCTCGAAGGAGCCCGCAGCGCTCTGCCTATTTGGGCCACCTTCATGAACCTGGCGCACAAGCAACGAGAATATCAACACGTCCACGCGTTTTCCGCGCCCGACGGCATTGTCACCGCGGATATCGACGCGGAGACCGGCCTGCTCGCGACCGCCAATTGCCCGAAGACCCGCAGCGAGGTTTTTCTGGCCGGCACGCAGCCCATCGAAATGTGCACCCTGCATGGCGGCGGCACGCAGATCACCGATTGGAACGCCGATAAAAAGAACCAGGACGATAAGGATCCGTCCAAAAAAGGCAAAGGGTTCCTCGGCCGGCTTAAAGGTATTTTCAAATAGCGCCGATCTATCCCAGCGCCGCCTTGTTTTTTTGGTGGTAAAGTATTAGCAAGGTTTTAAAGGGAGGCCGGCATGTTTTCCAGTCTTCTGTTCGTAACGACACTGGTATTTCAGGTTCCGGGGAGTTCCGCCAGCGGGTTCCGTCCCGCGGTCGACGTCAAGCAGTCGTCCGCTCCGCAGGCCGAAGCTTCGAAAACTGTAACGCCGGAGATGCGCGGCGATATTTTCATGGCGCGCAAAATGTATCGGGAGGCGCTTGAGACCTACAAGTCCGGCCCCGACGATTCGGCCGTGCTCGCCAACAAGATCGGGATCGCCTATCACCAGATGCTCGATTTGGATGACGCCCGTAAATACTACGAGAAGGCCATCAAGCTGCGCGGGAACTACGCGGAAGCGATCAACAACCTGGGTACGATTTACTACGCCAAGAAATCGTATCGCCGGTCCATCACGCAGTATAAGAAAGCGCTGCGGCTGACGCCCGATTCCGCCTCGATCCTCAGCAACCTGGGCACCTCGTATTTCGCGCGCAAGAACTACGAGCTGGCGTTCACGACCTATCAGCAGGCGCTCGCCCTGGACCCGGAGGTGTTTGAGCATCGCAGCACCATGGGAATCCTGCTCCAGGAGCGCACCGTCGACGAGCGGGCAAAATTCCATTACTACCTCGCCCGGACCTACGCGAAAGCGGGCGACGTTGAGCATGCGCTGGTCTATATCCGGAAGGCTCTCGAAGAAGGGTTTAAGGAACCGGATAAATTCACCAAGGACCCTGAGTTCGCCGTCATCCGCGATAATCCCGAATTCAAGCTGATTCTCTCGGCGGAGCATAAAGTCCTCTGACCTCTCACAGGCTGAGCCTGTGCCACCATGAAGTATGTTTGCTCAAAGAGGGGTGTTTTGCACTCTGCTTCTGGTCCTGACCTCCGCGTGCGCCCGCGCCCCGCAATCTGCTCCACACTACGCGATCCTGCCGTTCGATAATCTCACCGGCGACGCCTCGCTCGATTGGATCGCCCGCACCGCGCCCCGCATCGCCGCCGCTGAGATTTCGGATGTCGCCCGCTCTGCCGCGACGATCGATGAAGCCTATCTTGAAAAGGCCAACCGCTTCGTTCACGGATACTACACGAAGGATGCGAACGCGTTGCGCCTGACCGTCGAAGTAGAGGATTCCGCCACTCACAAGATGCTCTCGACCGAGCAGATCGACGGTTCCGTGCTCGCCTCCGCCAATGCCCTGGCGAAAAGCCTGGAGCCTAAAGCGAAGCCCTTTTCAACCTCGAACGAAGAGGCCATCGCGGCCTGGGGCCGGGGGGAATATGAAAAGGCGGTCACACTGGACCCGTCTTTCGGCCTTGCGTGGCGAGCCTGGATCGATACGCTGGCGCGCTCGGGCGACACCGCAGGCGCCATTCAAGTTGCTGAACGCGCGCTACAGCATCCCGTTAATTCCGAAATCGACGGCCTGCGCATCGAGTTGGTCCGCGCGACCTTACAGAAGGATGCGCACGCCGAGCATGAAGTGCTGCTCAAGCTGACCGCTCGCGTCGCCGATCCGCAGTTGCTGGCGACTCTCGGCGAAATCGAAGTGCGCGCCCGCGAGTTCGCCGTCGCCGAGGGCGATTACAAGAAGATTCTCGCCATCCAGCCCGATAATCCGGACGCGCTCAACAAGCTCGGCTACGCTTTGGGTTATCAGGGCAAGGTCCCCGAGGCCGCATCGATTCTCGCGCAATACGGAAAATCTCCAGGCCAGGAGCCCAATGCCCTCGACTCGCTGGGTGAGATGTACTTCATGAACGGAAAATTTCCGGAAGCGGAAAAGGCTTTTCTCCGCGGCCACGATCTGAACGCGGCCTTCCTGGCCGGCGCGGATCTTCGCAAAGCCGCCTTCGCGCGTTGGCTCGGGGGCGATCTCGCGGGCGCCGACGCGCTATTCGGCCGCTACCTCGATTTCCGCGCGAAGCTCCAGGATCAGGCAGTCGAGTGGCAGCACGCGCAATGGGAATTTACCACCGGACGCAGGGATCAGGCCCTCGCCCGCATTCAGAAAATCTCCATTCCACAAGCTGCGGTCGAGACTCGCATCTGGCGCGGCGAAGCGAGGTTTCCAGCGGACCTCGCGGCCTTGAAGCACGCCTACGAATCGTCGCAGCCCGCCGCCGACGGCCTGTTCCGCACGCTCTACGCCGAAGCTCTCCTGGCGAACGGCGAGAAGGACGAAGCGAAGAAGCTCGCCGCCCGCTGGCCTTTGCCGGACAACGCGGGCGATCCTGTTCTTCAGTCCCTGGTGTTTCCCAAATACCTCGCTCTTCGCCGTATTCTAGGTTTATGAGTTTTTCGCGCCTGCTCAACATCCACCAAAACTTCCCCGATCGCCGCGTCGCCGACATTTCCTCTACCGTGCAGAAGGAGCTAGCCGCCGCCCGCTTCGGCGAGAATCTCAAGCCCGGCGCCCGCATCGCCATCGGCGTCGGCAGCCGGGGCATCGCGAACGTCGCGTCCATCGTCCGCGCCGTCGTCGATTACTGGAAGTCCCGCGGCTTCTCGCCCTTTCTCTTCCCCGCAATGGGCAGCCACGGCGCAGCCACCGCCGAAGGGCAAGCCGATGTACTGGCGCATTACGGCATCGTCGAATCGGCCATGGGATGCCCCGTCATCAGCTCGCTCGATGTCGTGCCGTTAGGCTCGACCCCCGATGGCATCGAAGCTTTCATGGATAAGAACGCCTACGACTCGGACGGAGTCTTCCTGATCGGCCGCGTGAAATGGCACACCGATTTCGCCGGCAAGATCGAGAGCGGCCTGTTCAAGATGATGGCCATCGGCCTCGGCAAATTCGCGGGCGCGCAGCGCTATCACACCTTCGCCTACAGCCTGGGCCTGGAGCACGTCATCCGCAGTGTCGGCCGCCAGGTTTTAAAAAGCGGAAAAATTCTCGGCGGCATGGCGATCTTAGAGGACGCGAATCACAATACCGCACAATTGACGGCGGTCCCAGTGAATCAAATGGAACAGAAGGAAGAGGAGCTACTGGCGCTCGTCAAAACCTGGATGGGGCGGATCCCCGTGAAGGAAGTCGATATTCTGATCATCGACGAGATCGGCAAAACCTATTCCGGCGCCGGCATGGATACCAAGGTCGTCAACCGCAGCGTGAACGGCGAATACAATCCCTGGGACACCGCGCCGCGCATCCACAGAATCTTTCTGCGCGGCCTGAGCAACAAGAGCTACGGCAACGGAGTCGGCTTAGGCATGGCGGATGTGATCCACGACCGGCTGCTAAAAGTAATCGACTGGACACCGACGCAGATCAATTCCTTAACCGCGTCCACTCCAGCCGCGATCCGTACCCCGGTCCATTTTCCGACCGATAAAATGTGCCTGGAGAAATTCTGGCCAACCGTAGGCAAGTTCAAACAGGAAGACGTAACGATCGCCTGGATCGCCAACTCGATGGAACTGGCCCGATTGCGCCTAAGCGAAAATCTCCGCAGTGAAATCGCCGCGAATTCAACGCTGGAGGTCGAAGGCGACCCCGAGCCGCTGGATTTCGATGAATCCGGCAATCTGCATAATTTAATGGAAGCCGCGATGGTCGGGCATTAAGACGTTTGTGCAATCCTGGAGAATCGCAGCCGCGTTGCTCTCGCTCGCGTTCCGCGTCCCAGCGGAGGATCTGCTGAAGCAACTGAGCTGGCGTAGCGCCACGGAGGGCCTCGCGCTCATTTATTGGAATGGCGTCCCCGTCAGGGTCGTCACGTTCGACGATGCTTCTCAAGCCACCTGGAGTTCCCCCTTCCTTGCGTCTCAAACTGTTTCCACAACACCCTATCTCTCGAACGCGTGGTTCAGCGCTATCGGCGACGCGGTTGCGTGGAGCCATCATAAATTTAAGCCGCAACCTTTTTTTGCCAGAGTGCCTGATCGTAGAGTCTGAGAACAGCAAACCATGGCAGATTCCGGGAAGCGTCCGAGTTGACACTCTCGGCGTTTCGGCTGGCGGCAGCCGCGTCGCGTTTGACGGAACCTACAAGCCCCCTGCAACAGCCTTATGGTTGAGTGGCCTTTTTCACGCCGATTCGAAGGCCAACGAAGTCACGCGAATTGCCGGCTCTTGTGGCACAACCTCAATCAGTTGGTCGCCCGACGGCAACGCCTTCGCTTACGATTGCCGGGGCTATGTGTCGATTTTCCATCTCCGCGAAGGCCAGTCCACGCTCATCGGCGAGGGCTCGACGCCGTCCTGGTCACCGGACGGCCACTGGATCGCGTTCCGCCTTAAGGAAAGGGCGGCCGCAATCGATCTGACCACAATGAAAACGAAACCTCTGATGGCCGGCCGGACCATCCAGTGGGGAATCCACTGGTCGCCGGACTCTCGGTACGTGATGGCTTCTCAGCGGGTCGGTCTGTTCGAAGCGATCGTCCATTGGAATTTCGATCCCTTATCGGACGCTCCGGCCAAAATCGTGATCGAGCGGCTGGAGGACGGAGCGATCTCGGATAGGCTCTGGTTTCCCGTGTGGGGAGAAGATGATCGCGGCTACTACTGGATCACCAACTACCAAGCACTTTTAAAGAGAGCGCTGCTCCCAGCGGCAGTGAAGCCTTGCCCTTGAAGCGACGCCTTTGCGACTAACGATAAGCCTCGCGACGGTTTCTTACGCGCACCACGTGAAGGATTTCGCCGGAGTCTGTAAAGATAACCCGGTAATCGCCCAGCCTCAGCCGCAATTGGCCGGCGAACTTCCCCGTGAGAGCTTTCACGTTTCCATCGCCGGTTAGAGTGAACCTGTACAGTCCGTTAAAAATTCGCATTGCAGTGGCGCGATCAAGCGTGCGGATGTCAGCGCGCGCTTCATCTGACCAGCTAATCCGGCGCGCCATTCTCCGGAAGCGGAAAGTCGTCCATCGTCAACTCAAACTCGGCCAGAACCTCTTCGTGGGGAATGCCTTCATTATGTTTGAACCACTCCATCGCGCGATCAATCGCCGCGCAATCTTCAGGTGTGAGTGGCTCGTCATCGTCCGGAGCGAGAGCGATTGCGCGCGAAACCGGGTCCACGATGGATTCTAGCAACTCCCGAACCGCCGCAAGCTGCGCTGGACGCAAATGATCGATCAGCGCGTGCACTTCCTGGCGTTTATCGGTCAGCGTCGCCATAATCTCATTCTATCCCCTTCTCCATGCGCACAATCGGCAAAAACTCCCCATTTTCCAGCAGCACCCCGATCCTCTCCACCTCCCGATATCCCCGAGCTTTATACAATGCGACCCCCGTCAGCGTCGCCCCCATCTCGAATCGTGTAAACCCCGCCTCGATCGCCGCCGATTCGCATGCTTCCAACACCCGTGTCCCGATCCCTCGCCGGGCCCACTCCGGATGCACGAAAAATGCCCGGATCTTCGCCGCGTCCGTCTCCGGATTTAACAGCGAATCTTCCCTTCCCGCGCAATGATCCGCGCCGAACAAGGTCTTCCTCTTGCTCCATCCCCCACACGCCACCGCGATCGCATCCACCTCAGCCACGAAATACGTCCCGTCGGCGATCAATTGCGTGTCCACTCCGAATACCGACTTCAGCGCCCCTTCCCTCTGCGATTCCGAATAGTCCCGCGCCTGCAAAATCCGTACCGACGCCGCGATTAACTCGGTCAACATTGGGATATCCCCCGCTACCGCCAACCGCAGCGTCATTCGGTCAGCAGCCTTCTGAGATCCAGCGGCCGCGTAAACATTGCCAGACTCCCGTCCGCATGCCGAGGCCAGTCCTCTTTCGGCCGATCGCAATACAGCTCCACCCCGTTATCGTCCGGATCGCGCAGGTACAACGACTCGCTAACTCCGTGATCCGCCGCACCATCCAGTTCGATGCCCGCTTTCACCACGCGCCGAAATGCATCCGCCAGCGCCGCCCTTGACGGATAAAGGATCGCCGTATGATACAAACCGGTGGACCCAGAGGGTGGTGCTTGGCCTCCTAGGCTTTCCCAAGTATTCAATCCGATGTGATGGTGGTATCCGCCTGCTGATAGGAACGCGGCCGCGTCACCCAGCCTCTGCACCACGTCGAATCCGAGCACGCCGTGATAGAAATCGATCGCCCGTTCCAGATCCGCGACCTTCAGGTGCACGTGTCCAATGCGGACGCCTGCGTCAATGGCCATACTTCAAGCTAACATTAGGGGTTTTACAAAAAAAGGAGGGAATAACTACGAGGCAAAAAACGAACGCGGATAGGGAGAGAGCGGTAACCCTCTCCCCATCCGGCAAAAAATGTGAGTCTTAGCTGCCCTGAGAAGCAGCGCCCGTCATCACCGACGCGATCTTCGAGAAGATCGTGCTGATGCTGCTGGCAACACCCGGCATAATCGCGCCGGCAGCGACGGCTACGAAACCCGCCATCAAAGCATATTCGATGAGGTCCTGACCGCGCTTATCTTTCCAAACCTGCAACTTCAAAATAAGATTTTTCATGTTTTCCTTTGTCTCCTCTCCCTTAAGGGGCCGCGACAGATTCCCCGCCGCTGTATAGAAGTTATCATCGGCTAGCCGCCGTTAGAATCAGGCTAACAGCCTAATGAGGTGCGGAAAACGTCTAAGGCCACCGGGCTTCGTCCCAATAGCCGTACCTTAGAACTAGTCCTGTAGTCCTCAACCTGAAGGACTAGACTATTCCGCAGGCTCCTATTTTCTTATGCTTGCGCGGCCGTCTCTAAAGTGCGCGCCCTAAACGTCCGTAACTTAAATAGATGCGTTTCCGCGCCCTGCTCGTTTTCCTGCTCCTGCTGATCCCTTCCGGGTTCTACCTCTGGAATAACCTGGATATGCCGGAATTCGGCAAATTCCACGACGACGGGCTGCTGATGGTATCCGCCAAGAGCCTCGCAACCGGTCATGGGTTCCGCATCATCAGCCTGCCGGAACAGCCCGCGCAGACCAAGTACCCCATCCTCTATCCCCTATATCTTTCTATTGTTTGGAAGCTAAATCCGAACTTCCCTGAAAACTTGTCGCTGGCCCGTCTTCTCAACTGGGCTCTGCTCATCGCGTGTCTCGCGCTTTCCTGGCTCTACTTGCGCAAAGAAGGCTTCTCCGAAGGCAGAACCATGTTCCTGGTCGCCCTTCTCGGCTTGAATCCATTCATGATTCTCTTTGGAACCAACGCTTTCTCGGAGGTTTTCTTCACCTGCTGGCTCCTCGCCGTATTTCTCCTCGCCAGCCGTCAAGGGATGCAGTGGGCCATTCTCGCCGGAGCGGCCGCCGGATGCGCCTATCTTTCGCGGACCGCCGGCATCGCCCTCCTCATCTCCATGCCCGCGTGGTACTGGTGGCGCCGCGACCTTCGCCGTGCCATCGGCTTTGCCACCGGCATGATTCCATTCGTCTTAGGCTGGATGCTTTGGTCGCGCCAGAACATCATCCATACCGCCGACCAGACGCTCATCTATTACACCGATTATGTGAAATACGAGTTCCTCACCGTGGGCCTCGATAATTTGCACATCGTGCTCTGGAAAAACATCGACGGGCTGCTCTACGGCATGGGCTCGCTGGCGATTCCACCCGTTTTCGCTCTCCCTCCTGTCAAGATTCTGACTGAGGTCGTCGCCATCGCGATGATCTGCGGATGCGTTCGCCTCTATCGCCGCGGAATCGGAGTCGACTACTCTTTCTTCGCGATTCTTTCCTCGGCAATGCTCATCGTGTGGCATTTTCCGTCCAACTCGCGCTTCGTGCTACCGCTCTGCCCTCTGTTGCTCGCCGGTTTGGTAACCGAACTCGAGCATTTAGCCGCGATGCTGAAGTCCGCGTTCCGTCACAAGGACACGTCCCAGCGAGTCGCCGCTTATGGGATGGCCGGCGTAGTCGGCATTATCATTCTCGCGACCTTCGGGCTCCAGGCCTTCATGGCCTTTCCATATCTCGAAACCGCTGAACAGCAATACCGCGCCAAACTAGTCGATGAGCGTGCCGCCTATTCCTGGATTGAAGCCAACGTCCCGGATTCGGCCAAGGTGCTCTCGAACGACGATCCAATCCTCTATCTCTACACCGGCCACCGAGGCAACTGGGTCCCCATGACTCCGCGCACCTGGTACGCCGACGATCATAAGAGCGTCATCGCCACCTACCGCAACATCGCCGACTACTGCCGCCAGAAGGGCTTCGAATATTTCTATTCCAACACCGACGACACCATTCGTTGGATGGACGACCCCGAACAAACCCAAGCCGTCCGCCAATCCCTACAAAAAAACCCCGAACTGACCCCTCTATTCGAATACGGCTTCGGAACAGTGTACAAAATAGCTCAACCGCTTCCCGCGGTCGCGGCCCGTAATCAACGCTAACTCTCAATGCCGATTTCCTGACCCTTTAGGGCCTTTGCCCGAGGGACTTTCAGGCCCATAAGCCTTACGCTCGATGGTATGACGGCCCTGTTCTCGCTCATTTTAATGATCACCGCCGTCAAACAACCAGCGACTCCTCTTCGCGATGGGTGCTCCGCCGACGACTATGTAGTTGCAACGTTGGACGCCGGAGCACCCGTCAAAATCCGCTATGCTCTGGCAGGAGAAAGCATTCCTTGTTATAAAGTTACCGTCGAAACCGGAGGCAAAACATTAGAGGGATTTTTGCCCGCCGGCATGATCTCCGGACTCGATGAATTCGAGAAAGGCCTCCGCGACGCCTCCTGGCCGGACCCGGAAAAAGTGCTCGGATCCATCAAAGCGGCAGCGGCGCAAATGCCGTCCCTGGGAGGCGCGACCCTCGCCAACAGTCAGGCCGCGGCACTCATTGAATCGAGCCAGCCCGCCAAAGCGCTTGAACTGCTGGAAAACGAATTGCGCCAAAAATCCGATCCCACAACACTCGCACTAGCGGGCGTGGCGGCGTGGCGCTCCGACGATCCGCAGCGCGCTCTCGTTTATTGGAAAAACTCGCTCGAAATGCAGCCAAATCCGGATCTCGAACGGCTCTATAGACGGGTCGAAAAGGAAACCAGCGGCGATCAGAGCACCGCTAAATTATTCGGTTTGCGCGTGCTGCTGCGCTATGACGCGTCGTTCGTTCCCGTCGAAACAGCACGGCAAATGGTGAGTGCGCTCGATAACGAATTGCTGCGCATTTCCGATACCCTCGGCTGCACTGCGGAGGAGCGTCTGGTCGCGATCGTTCAAAGCCGTGATGCCTATCACAAATCCACCGACGCCGCCGAATGGAACGGAGGTCAGTTCGACGGTCGTATCCGTGTTCCCGTGGCTGGGGGCCAAGGCATGGACGATGCTCTGCTGCGCATCTTCGCGCATGAAACCACGCACGCCTGTTTATCGATGATGGGCCACTGGCCCGCGTGGTTCCAGGAAGGTTTGGCGCAGAAAATGTCAGGCGATACATTAACTCCGGCGATGCGCGCCAAACTCGAAAAAATGGCCAAGGACGGCAAATTGCCGAGGCTCGAGAATCTGCGCCAGGATTGGTCGCGCCTCGATACCGCGCACGCCGTCGCGGCCTACGCTTTGTCGCTGGCTGCGGTCGATATGTTCTACGAAAATTACGCCGCTTACGGTATCCGAAATCTTGTGAACAACCCGCACAAGCTCGCCGATATCACCGCCGATCTTGATAAACGGCTCGGTCTCTAAGCTATCCTGAGGTAGATGCACTTTGCGACGATTCCGGAAGCTCTGGTAGATTTCCGCGCCGGCAAAATGGTGGTCGTTGTCGACGACGAAGATCGCGAAAATGAAGGCGACCTTACCATGGCCGCCGAGCTGGTCACGCCCGAAGCGATCAATTTCATGGCGACTTACGGCCGTGGATTGATTTGTTTAGCGCTTTCAGCCGAGCGGTGCGATGCGCTGCATTTGCCTTTGATGTCGGCGCAGAATACTTCGCGGTTCGGCACTGCGTTCACCGAATCGATCGACGCGTTGGAAGGAGTCACCACCGGCATTTCGGCGGCGGACCGGTCGCATTCGATTCGGGTGGCGATCGATCCGAAAAGCACCGCGCGGGATCTGGCTCGGCCTGGTCACATATTTCCGCTAAGAGCAAGAGAAGGCGGGGTGTTAGTCCGTGCGGGGCAGACCGAAGCGGCGGTGGATCTGGCTCGCATGTGCGGCCTGGAACCGGGCGGCGTGATCTGCGAAATCATGAACGCGGATGGCTCCATGGCTCGGGTCCCTCATCTGACGGAGTTTTGCGCGCGGCACGGATTGAAGATGATTTCGGTGGCCGAGTTAATACGCTATCGGCTTGAAACGGAGCACTTTGTCGAACGGCGCTCGGAAGGGTGCTTAGAGACCGCGTCGGGTGTTTTTAAGACCATTCAATATGTGAGCACCTTCGACAACGAGGGTCACTTGGCGCTGATTCATGGCGATGTTGCTCATAAGAAAGATGTTCTGGTGCGGATGCATTCGCGTTGCTCGTATGGGGACGTGTTCGGTTCCACCAAGTGCAACTGCCGTGAAATGATTGACTTATCGCTAAGACGCATTGCGGAAGAGGGCGCTGGCGTGTTCGTTTATCTGCACCAAACCGGCTTCGGAAACCGGCATCACCATGAGCACACCCAGACGCAGCACGAGTCGGGAATCGGGGCGCAGATTCTGGCCGATCTGGGGTTGTCGACGATTCGCTTGTTGACCAACCATCCGCGCAAAGTGCTGGGGCTCGATGCTTATGGGATCGAGATTGTGGAGCAGATACCGATCCTTAAACGGCCATAACTCGCTCGCTAAGAGGCTCCGCGAATCCTTAATTACCCCTTAAAAACGTTCTTTGCGAGGAATAGCGCATTTGCCGGTCTTTCCGCCAAGCGACGCATGAAATACGGGTACCAGGCTACGCCGTAAGGGACGTAGACGCGCAAACGGTAGCCCAGGTCGATGATGCGCTGTTGCAGGTCGTTGCGGATTCCGTAGAGCATCTGGAACTCGAAATGTTCTGGAGGAATTTTGCGTTCTCTGGCGTAACGGAACGCTTCGCCCAGGATGGTTTCGTCGTGCGAGGCGATGGCGGGATAGGTTCCTTTATCGAGCAGGAGCTTCATCAACTTCAGATAGTTTTGATCGACGTCGCGCTTGGCGGGGAAGGCTGCGGATTCGGGTTCGTTATAAGCGCCTTTGCAGAGGCGCACTGGAATTTTCAGAGAGTTGAGATGTTCAATGTCGGCGGCGCTCCGATAGAGGTAAGCCTGAATCACGGCGCGGGCGGTGCCGATTTTTTCTACGATCGCCAGTGTGCGGTCTGTGTATTCGCTCGACTCCATATCGATTTCGACGATGGTGCCTGTTTCAGAAGCGCGGGCCGACAGGGTCTGCACATTTCGATAACAGGCTTCGGGTGAGAGGTCCAGGCCGAATTGGGTTAGCTTGATCGATACCGTTGAAGGAAGCTTTCGCTGGGAGATTTCATCGAGCGCGGTAAGATATGCGTCGCGCGAGGCCTCGGCTTCTTTTATGGAAGTGACGTTTTCGCCCAAATGGTCGAGCGTGGAGAACGTTTTGTTGGCAGACAGGCGGGCGCAGACGGCTAGTTCGTCCTCCAGGGTTTCACCGGCGATAAAGCGGCGGGTTAGCTTTTTGGCGGCGGGCGACGTTTCCATCCACTTCCGCATTCCTTTCTGCGTGGAAAGAAACAGGAAGAGCTGGCGCATCATGTAGGTCTATCGGCTCCTTGAATGTCTCTCACTACCGCGTCGAGGCGCGGAGGTGTAAGGGCATCTTCATTCCCTCCGACTCCTAATTCTCGCATTCGCTTGAGCGAGGGCATCAGGCGCGACTCGTAGGAGGCGGCGGAGCGGTTGTAGGCGTCGACGGCTTTGGCCAGATTGCGGCCTGCGTCGGAATAGGATTCGGCGAAGACGCGGACCCGATCGTAGAGTTCGGCGCCGAGCTTGCGAAGCTCGCCGGCATTTTGCGCCAGCTTTTCCTGACGCCAGGTGTAGGCCACGCCTTTCAAGACGCTGACCAGCGTTACTGGCGTGGCCAGAAGAACCTTTTTCGCCAACGCTTTTTCTAAGAGGTCGGGATCGCGTTCTAACGCTGCGGCTAAGAAGTGGTCTCCGGCCATGAAGAGGATCACCATTTCCGGGGATGGCTGCAAGCGGGCCCAGTATTCGCGGGTGCTGAGCTGCATCACGTGACGCATCACTTGCTGGGAGTGGCGATCGAGCGCGGCTCGGCGGGAGGGATCGTCTTGCGCGGCTTCGGCGTCGAGATAGGCGGATAGGGGGACTTTCGCATCGACGGCCAGGGTGCGGCCGCCGGGGAGTTTTACGATCATGTCCGGGCGCTGGCCGTCGGAGGAGAATTGTTCGAAGAAATCGCATTGCGAGGCCATGCCGGAGAGCTCGGCTACACGGCGGAGGGTTAGTTCGCCCCAGCGGCCTCTTGCGTTGGGGGCTCGGAGGGCTTGGGAGAGAGCTACGGTTTCGCGGCTTAAGGAGGTCAGTTGCTGATTGAGTCCGCCTTGCATTTGCTGGCGCTGGGATTCCAGGTCGCGGAGTTTTTCTTCCAGGCGGTGCAGGGTGTCTGTTATGGGAGGCTCGGGGCGGCGGCGGAAATAGAGAGTTGTGAGGAAGGCTCCTAGGAATAGGGCTAAAACAATTCCGATCACAAATGTTGCTGACGGCACTTCCATAGTTTGGCATATCGGTCGGGAGGTGAGGGGTGGCGGGGGAAAGACCAAGACAATAATTGGCCGCCGATTAACGCGGATGAACGCCGATAGCGCGGGACAGGTCGGGAACCTGTCCCCACTTGGCGGCAAATCAGATACTGGCTGCGTGGAGACCGGGGCCTAGTAGGGCGATGAAGGTTATCGCGACTATGGCGGCTGCGATGATTATTGGCCAGCTTCTCTCTATCGGGATCGGGGCTGCGTCTGGGCCTGGGGGGATGCTCTTCCCTCTTAGCCAGTTTGGCGACCAGAGGAGGGCCGAGGAGCCTCCGAAGGTCGAGGCGGCGGCAGATAAGGCGATTAATAGCCATCCTTGGGGGTTGAATGCGCCGGCGATGCATTCGACTGTGCCTCCGGCGAAATAGGCGGCGATGGATAACCGGAAGGCTTGGACTACACGTCCCCTTGGGTCGCTGCCGATTAGCGGGCGCAACTCGAACAAGCTCCAGCGGACGAATAGCATGTAGGCTGCGCTTCCGGCGATGGTGAGGGCGACTCTCCAGGCCCATTGCGGTTGGAATCCTTGAATGAACTGCGCCCAATCGCCGAAGCCACCGATTCCGGAGAAGGCGAGGTAACCCGCGGGACTTAGCAGGTTCAGCGTCATTGCGAGCCAGACGAAATATTTCAGGTGAGGACGGCTACGGGGGATTGCGCGGCCGAGGACAAAGAAGACGGCGGCGGCGATTGCGTTCATTAGCGACCCGCCTGCGATGACGAAGCGGTTGTCCGCGCTGCATTCCATGTTGACGGCGGTGATTAAGAGAGGCCGGCCGCCGGTGATGAGGCAGGCTCCTCCGTGTCCGAGGCCTTCGTGAATGATGTTGCCCAGGATGTAGGCTAGGATTCCTAGGGATGCTACGGTGAGCTGGTCTACATCTACGGGTTGTTGGGGCGACACTTCTGCTCAGTATAAGTCCCGATCCACATCGGGATAACACAGGACAGGTCGGGGACCTGTCCCCACTTTGCTTGCTGGAGTTTTCAGTGAAGCTGCCCTATATTTTTGCGAACTCCCCGGGGTCCTGTACGTATAGGGGGTATGGACTTTCGTTATGCTTTGCGGGCGCTGGGTCGCAATCCGGGCTATGCGGCTGTCGTGATTTTGATTCTGGCCGCGGGGATTGGTGCAAACACGGCGATGTTCAGCATTGTCGACGGGGTCTTGCTGCGGGCGCTGCCGTTTCAGGAGCCGGAGCGGCTTTATGCGATACAGGAATCGGTGCCGAAGTTCGCCAATATCTCGCCCGATTTTCCGGTGAATGCGCTCCACTTTCAGGAGTGGAGAAAGCGGTGGACTTCGGCGGAACAGATCGCTTTGATCGACGGGCGGATTTTTAATCTCACTTCGGGTGGCGAGCCGGAGCGGATTAACGCGGCGCGGGTTTCGGCCAATTTGTTCCCGATGCTGGGTGTGCAGCCGCAGCTTGGGCGGGGATTCCTTGAAGAGGAGGATCATCCGGGGCGCGATCAGGTGGTGCTGCTGAGCGACTCGCTGTGGCGGAGGCGTTTTCACGGCGATGCGGGCGTGTTGGGGCAGAAGGTGATTCTGAACGACAAGCCGTACGAAGTGATCGGCGTGATGCCGGCGGGATTGAAGATGCCTCGGACGAGCCAGCTTCAATCGATGCATCTGGACGATGCGGACCCAGAAATCTGGAAGCCGGTCGCGATTACGAAAGATGAACTGGAGCTGATGGGCGATTTCAATTTCGGGTGCGTTGCGCGGCTGAAGAAGGGCGTGACGGCGGCGCGGGCGCTGGATGAGTTGAACGCCCTGCAAGCGGATCTGATTCGCGAACTGCCGGAGAAGGTGGAGCTGCGGGCGAGGATGAGTCCTTTGCAGGAGCAGTTGACCGGACGGTCGCGCAAAGGGTTGCTGGTGCTGCTGTCGGCGGTGGGCGCGGTGCTGCTGATCGTGTGTGTGAACATCGCGAATCTGATGCTCGCTAGGGCAACGGGTCGGCGGCGGGAGTTCGCGATTCGCGCGGCGGTGGGCGCGAGCATGGGCCGGCTGCTGCGGCAGATGATGACGGAGAGCCTGGTGGTGGCGGCGATCGGAGGGGCGCTGGGGATCGCGATCGCGTACGCGGCGCTGCATCTCATTTTGACGAACGCTCCGGTGAATGTGGCACGGCTGGATGAGGTGAGGATCGATGGGAGGGTGCTGGCGGTGGCGTGCGGGCTGACGCTGCTATCGGCGATGTTGTTCGGGATGCTGCCGGCGTGGAGGTCGTCGAGGATCGATCCGCAGGAAGGGATGCGGTCCGGCGGGCGGAGTGCTACGGAATCGCGGCATAGCGGCAGGATGCGGACGGTACTGGTGGCGATCGAGGTCGGGTTGAGCACGGTGTGTCTGGCAGCGGCGGGGCTGCTGTTGAACAGTTTCGTGCGGCTGACCCATGTCGATAAGGGGTTCGATACCGAGCATGTGCTGAGTGTCGAGTTGTATCTGAACGGGACGCGCTATACGTCGGAGAATCGCACGGAGTTTCTGCGCAAGGCGGCGGAGGCGGTTCGGCCTTTGCCGGGAGTGAACGTGGTCGGCGTCGCGAACATTCTGCCTCTGGGCGGCGAGGGAAACAATAATCTGCTGATTTTGGAGGGCGTGAGCATGCCGATCATGGAGAGGCCCCTGGTGGACATGCGGAGCGTAAACGGCGATTATTTTCGCGCGATGGGGATCGCTTTGCGAACCGGGAGGGTGTTCGAAGAAAGCGACAGGAAGCATGGAGTCGCGATCCTCGGTGAGAGTACAGCCAGGAAACTTTGGCCGGGCGGCGAGAATCCGATGGGGAAGAAGTTTCGTTTCGGCGAGGACAATGCGCCGTTGCTCGAAGTGATCGGCGTGGCGGGAGATGTGCGTGGCAACGGGTTGCAGAAGGCTCCGCAGCAAGTGGTTTATCTGCCCTACTGGTATCGGGGACGGAACGCGAATTCGCTGGTGGTGCGGACGGGAATGGATCCGAAGTCGATTGCGGGAGCGATCCGAGGGGAGTTGCGCAAGCTGGATCCGGAGCTGCCGGTGCCGCAGTTCAAAACGATGGCGGATATCGTCTCGGCATCGGTCGCTGAGCGGAGGTTTCAACTGACGCTGGTGCTGGTTTTTGCGGGGATCGCGCTGGTGCTGGCTTGTCTGGGGATCTTCGGAGTGGTTTCCTACACAGTGGCGCAGAGGCGGGGGGAGATGGGAATCCGGCTGGCGCTGGGCGCTACGGCGGGGAATTTGCGGAGCCTGGTGGTGAGGCAGGGGCTCGCGCCGGTGGTGGTGGGGCTGTGCTGCGGGATTCTAGGGGCGCTGGCGTTGGGGAGAATCATGGAAGGGCTGCTGTTTAGCGTCAAGGCGTACGATCCTTGGACGCTGACGGCGGTTTCTCTTTTGCTGATCGGCGTGGCTGCGGCGGCTTGCTATGTTCCGGCGATGAGGGTGTCGAGGGCCGATCCGCTGAGCGCGCTGCGGTACGAGTAAACCGCCGCCCCTGTTCCGGTGGTCGAAGAACCACGGGCGAGGATAAGAAGAGGGCAGGTCGGGAACCTGCCCCACTCAAGCTAAAGGTCGGTTGCTTTCACACCGATGGTGTAGCTAGGGACATTTGTGCAAACACCCACCACCACCGAATCTCTTTTAGCGCTTTCGAGACAGCAGAATCCGGTCGTCATTATTGGGGGTGGGCCCGCCGGCTTGAGCGCCGCTTACGAATTGGCGAACGCGGGGGTCCGGTCGACTGTGCTGGAAGCGAGCGGAGTGGTCGGAGGGATCTCCCGCACTGTTGAATATAAAGGCTACCTGTTCGACATCGGAGGGCATCGGTTCTTCACCAAAGTGAAGCTGGTGCGCAAAATGTGGGAACAGATCCTGGGCGAGGATTTTCTGAGCCGTCCACGGATGTCGCGGATTTTTTATAAGAACACGTTTTTCGCTTATCCTCTGGAGCCGATGAACGCGCTTCGCGGGCTGGGGCTGCTGGAGTCAGCGCGATGTGGGTTGAGCTTTCTGCGCGCGCAGCTTCTGCCGACCAAGCCTGAGGACGATTTCGCGACCTGGGTTTCGAACCGGTTCGGGAAACGGCTGTTCAAGATATTCTTTGAGTCCTATACGGAGAAAGTCTGGGGCATTCCCTGCAAGAAGCTGAGCGCGGAATGGGGCGCGCAGCGAATCAAGGGACTGTCGCTGTGGTCCGCGGTGACCAATGCGTTCCAATCCAAGAAATCGACCACGCACACCACATTAATCGATAAGTTTCACTATCCGCGCAAAGGTCCTGGAATGATGTGGGATAAGGCTCGGGCGATCGTGGAAGAACGAGGGTCGCGCGTGGAGTTCGACGCGCCGGTCGAGAAGATCTTTTGGGAGCCCGGCCGCGTGACCGGCGTACAGGCGGGCGGCAAGTATTATCGCGCCGATCATGTGATCAGCAGCATGCCGATCAAAGATCTGATCCGTTGCCTGGATCCCGTGCCTCCGGAGGCGACGGCGAAGGCTGCCGACGATTTTCATTACCGCGATTTTCTGACGGTGGCGCTGGTGGTGAAGTCGAAAACTCTGTTCCCTGATAACTGGATCTATGTCCACGATTCGACGGTAAAGGTCGGACGCATCCAGAATTATAAGAATTGGAGTCCGGAGATGGTGCCGGATCAAGAGATGACGTGCCTGGGCCTCGAATACTTTTGTTTTGAGGGAGATAACCTCTGGAACATGAAGGACGAGGAACTAGTTGCGCAAGGGATTCGGGAGACGGCAAAGCTCGGATTGATCCAGGCCGATCAGGTGGTGGACGGGACGGTCGTGAGGGTTCCCAAAGCGTATCCGGTGTACGACGAAGCGTATCCGCGGGGAGTGGCTGCGATTCGAGCCTTTCTAGAAATAGTTCCAAATCTGCAACTTGTAGGTCGAAATGGGATGCATCGCTATAACAACCAGGATCATTCGATGCTGACCGGAGTTTTAGCGGCGCGGAACATCGTGGGCGGCCACTATGATCTGTGGCAGGTCAATGCGGACGCGGAGTATCATGAGGCCGGGTCGGAGAACGACGACTTTAAAGAGCTCGAGAAAACGCAGCCTCTGGTGCCCACGGAACTGGTATCGAGGTAACATTTGTAGGATGCCTACGGACTCCGCCAAAGATCTATTTCGTCACACTCTCGCCGCTCTTTCCTATCGCGGAGGGAAGGCGTTCCGTGGAGCCCCCGAAAACTTTTCCGATTTTCGTATCGGACCCGACGGCCGCACTGCGGGCAAGATTCTGGCTCACATCGGCGATCTACTCGACTGGGCACTGATCATGGCGAAGGACAAGCATGTGTGGCATGAATCGGCTCCGCAGACTTGGGATCGGGACGTCGAACGGTTCTTTACCGCTCTCCGCGCGTTCGATGATTTTATTGCCAGTGACGCGCCGCTTCAGGCTCCGCTCTATAAATTGTTCCAGGGACCAGTGGCGGACGCGCTGACGCACGTCGGGCAAATTGCGATGCTCCGGCGGCTCGCTGAAGCTCCCCTGAAGGCCGAGAATTATTTCAAGGCCGACATCGCGATTGGCGCAATCGGATAATCCCCCGCCCGCTTCGTACTAGTAGCGCTAAAGCTTCCCCACATCCCGGCCGATTACCCATTGGGACTATGTGTCTCCTAGTTCTATGACATGGGCTAGGAAAGATTGGCTTCGACGGAGGCAGTTTAGCTGTATGAACAGGGCTAAGTGGCTTATTTTAATTATCTTGATCTCCTGTGTGGGAGCGTGGGCGCAGAACAGCAGCGTACAGGTGGGGACCGTTCCCATCGGCGCGGCGTTCTCGGTCGACGGGGTTTCGTACTTATCGACGCAGGTATTCCTCTGGCCCAAAGGTAGTAAGCATATTATTCAGTTCCCCTTCACGCAAGGTCCCAATGGCACGACGCTGCCTTACCAGCTTTCAAGCGACGGGCTGACGCAATTTACCTTCGGCGGATGGACCGCGGGCGGCATCTCGCTGGGCGGAGGCGCAGCCAGCGTCACGTTCACGGCGGATCCCAGCATTCCTTCTGTGCTGGCGGCGCTCTCGGAGAATTTTCTGGCGACTGTCCTGTTCCCGAACAGCACTCCGGGCGCCACCTGCGCCGGGGCTCCGGGAAATCCCTCCTCTCCTGGATTTGTGGATGGCGTGGTGTACTTCAACGGAGGCTGTATTGCGTCCACGACTTCGATCTTTGTCCCCTCTGGATCGATTCCACTGGTTGAATTTCCCTTCCCCGGTTGGGTTTTCTATGGATGGGCGATCAACAACACCCTGGTGCCCGGAGTAGTGGGTACCTACACGGTGACCGGTCCAACGACATTTACGCCTCTGTTCTCGATCGCGAAACGAGTGCACTTCATGACCAATCCGCCGGGACTTCAGGTATTGGTAGACCGCTCGCCATCGCAGACGCCTCTGATCCCTTCGGCCAACGGAGCTACCTGCAATCCGGTGTATAACCTGCTGCCGCCGGCGCCTCCGCTGGGATTTCCAGCTCTCTGTATGGGCGATTTCGATTTTCTCCCAGGCAGTTCGCATACCATCGGCGCCAACACGCCGCAGACGGATTCGACGGGGAACTACTGGGTATTTGAAGGATTCACCAATGGCACCGGCCAGAACGGAACCTACATTCCCGATAACGCGACCAACGTCGCGGCCACGGTGACCGCATCGTTCGTGCCGGGAGTGCGAGTGACGCTCGCGACCAACCAGCCGGGATTGCAGTTAACCGTCGACGGGCGCAGCAACTGGCAGGGCTACAACTTTGTGTGGGGACAAGGAGAGACGCACACCATCAGCGCTCCGGCCACGCAGGTCGATTCCCAGGGCCGGACCTGGACGTTCGTGAGCTGGTCCAATGGAGGACCGGCGACGCAGACGCTGACCATGCCGACCACGACCACGAATCTCGCATTGATGGCCACCTTCACGCAGCAGCCGCAGGTGACGATTAACAGCGTGCCGCAGGGCCTGCAATTCACCGTCGACGGTTCTTCTTGCACGACGCCGTGCGCGGTAAGCCGCGCGTCCGGTTACTCGATGCAGGTGGTTGCGCCGACGGCGTTCCCATCGAGCCCGGTTTCGAGGATCAATTTCACTTCCTGGTCCGACGGATCGACAAACAACACCCGAACCGTGGTGTTCAACCAGAACTCCCAGACGTTTTCGGCGAGCTATCAATCTGAGTGGGCCATTGTCGCCACGGCGAGTCCCGCGGGATCGGCCTCGTTTACTTATAGTCCGGGCACGTCCGACGGCTTCTTCGTGAACGGAACGCAAGTCACGGTCACCGTGGTTCCGGCCAACGGCTACAAACTCATAAAATGGTCCGGCGATCTTTCCGGCACCTTCAGCACTGGCTATCTAACAATGACCGGGCCGCACGCGATCACCGCCTACATGCAGGCCGTTCCGTTTATCGCGCCGGCCGGAATTATGAGCGCGGCGGGTGCGACGCCCGATGGCACCATGGCGCCCGGCTCGGTGATATCGATCTACGGGAACAGCCTCGCGCCTGGTCTTCAAATAGCGACCGGGAATCCCTTGCCGCAAACGCTCGGGAACGTAACGGTAACCATCGGCAACTATATTCTGCCGCTCCTGTTCGTCTCCCCCGGCCAGATCAACGCGCAACTTCCGAGCGAGCTGGTTGACGGCAATTACAATCTCCTGGTCCAACAGACTGGCCAGCCGGATGTGACCGGTCAACTTACGGTCTCGCGCGATGCGCCGGGCGTGTTCACGCAGACCAATCTGCAACAACAGCCGCTCGTGCTCGCCGTGCATCAGGACGGCACTCTGGTGACGTTCGACAGCCCGGCGATTCACGGTGAAATGATCTCGATCTATGGCACCGGGTTCGGTCCGTACGCCAGCACCCTTGTCGACGGCTTCTTCGTTCCCGCCACGCCGCCCGTCACGCTCTCGGATTCCGTGATGCTGAACATCGGGTCCATTGTAAAGGCCCCCGATTTCGCCGGAGCCGCGCCGGGGATGGTCGGCATGACGCTGGTGCAAATGAAAATTACCGACGACATTCCTTCGGGAACCACGGTCAATCTTTCGATGAGTGTAAATTCCAAACAAAGCACGACCGTCCTGCTGCCGCTACAGTAAATGCTGAAAAGCAGAGGACCAAGGTGGGCAGGCGCTTCAGCCTGCCTATCAAGGTTCCCTCGGACCCTCAAACGGCCCCCGCGCCGTCTCCAGCGCTACACCTAACTCCAGCAGAGCTTCTTCTTCCCATGGACGCCCGACAATTTGCACTCCCACCGGCATTCCCTGCTCGTCCAGCGTAACGGGAACGGTCAAAGCCGGCAGTCCCAGCAGGTTGAATACGGTGACGGGCATCATTGCGTGAAATAGCCCGACCTTTTTCCCCTCCGTTGCGAAGCTTCGCTCCCTGTGTGGAAACGCCACGACGCTCGACACCGGCATCAGCAGAAACGGGACGTTCCGCATCTGTTGGACCAGCATCCGCCGCATCCGGTCGCGCGCCGCCAGCGATTCGATCACCTGCCAGCCGGACGCCGGCGGACGTTCGAGCAGCTTGCCGAGATTCTCTGTATACGTCCAGTGCGCCTCCGATTCCCTGCCCGCGATTCGAGCCCTCGATTCACGCGCCGGAAGCTCGGCGAAGAAGAAACTCCATAGATTCGAGGCGCGCTCCAGCCCCTCCGGACGAAAAGAATCAACTGCGAATCCGAGCCCGGCCAATAATGCGGCCGCTTCCCTTACAGCGCGACGCACCGCAGCCTGCACGGGAATGTCATAGAAGGTTTCGAAAACGCCGACCCGAACACCATCGATCGTCGGAGCCCTCATCTCCACCGGCGCGCTCAGCGGATCGCGATCGTCATATCCGGCCAGCACCTCAAACAGCAGCCGCACATCGGCCACCGACCTTGCCATCGGACCCGCCACCATGATCCCCATCGCCGCTTCCGATGGCAGGTGCCCGATCAGAGAAATTCGTCCCGGTGTCGGCTTCAATCCGGCGATCCCGCAAAAGTGCGCAGGCACGCGAATGGATCCTCCTCCGTCGCCGCCCACTCCACCGGGCGAACAGCCGCTCGCGATCGCCGCCGCTTCCCCGCCCGACGATCCGCCCGGCGTCCGCTCCACATTCCACGGATTATTGGTGCGCCCCGTAAGAAAATTATCGGTCTCGTAGGAGGCGAGAAACTCCGGCGTATTGGTCTTGCCCAGAACGATCGCCCCCGCGCGCCGCAAGCGCTGGACCACCGCCGAATCCTCGGACGCGGGAGCCTCCGGCGCAAAGTAACTGCCCAGCCGCGTCGGCAGTCCAGCGACCTCGAAGCTGTCTTTCACCGTAACGGGCACGCCATGCAGCGCACCCATCTTCAGTCCCTGATCCGCCCGCCGGGCCGACGCGCGAGCCTGATCAGCCAGCACCATCGTGAACGCGTTGAAGTGCGGATTCACTTGCTCGATGCGCGCCAGATGCGCCTCGATCAATTCCTGCGACGACACGGCGCCGGACCGCGCCAGCGATGCCATTTCAACCAACGGCAAGCGATGCAGCATGAATTGCCAAGTCTATCGTGTTTACTGCGAAGGAAAGTCTTCGGTGAGCCGGATGCCCGCCAGATATTCGGATTCGGCGCGCAGGCAATACCGCACTTCCCCCAGCACCGCGATGTCCTTCATGAGAATCTGCACCAGCGTTTTGGTAATCAGATACCGCGGCGTACGGATCTTCATGCCTCCGCGCGAAATCTCGATCACCTGAACATCGTGCGGAGGACCCACCGAGGTTACCGGGTCCAGGAGCTTCAGCCGTCCTGGGAAGTTGACCGAAACGCGCGGCTCCCTGCGCCCCTCCGGCCCTTTCCACTGGCCGTCGAAAGCGATGTCCGCCAGCCGGAGCTGGCACTCCTCGCATCCGTCAAGGTGTGAGCGGACCATAGACGAGTCCTGGTCCGACAGCTTTCCGTCTACATATTGTTCCAAAGCGTCGAGGTTGGAGTGCGGATCCATCGTGGAACGTAAAATGCTAATTTTACTGCATGAAGGCGATCCTCTGCTTGTCGGTCCTTTTGCCGATCCCCGGCGCGGCCCAGGACTGCTCGATTTCAGGCCATATCTATAGCCTCTCCACGGGTGCGCCGCTTAAGAAAGTTCAAGTGCATTTCTCCGTGCCAAGTGTGAACGACCGGCCCAGTGAGAACACAACCACCACAGATGCGGATGGCGCTTTTCGCTTCGATCGTCTCCCACCCGGCAAGTATTCGGTGAGGACGGAGCGCAGCGGATACCTCATGTCCTCGACACCGGTAGCATGCGGCGCCAGCGATGTGACCATAAGAATGACGCCGCAAGGAATGATCTACGGCAAGGTCCTCGACGACGATGGCGAGCCGGTATCGGGCGCTACCGTCGCAGTCTTCTGGCGCACCTGGGTTCGAGGAGAGCGGCACATTCAAATGAAGCAAAACACGTTTTCTCAGGCCGACGGCTCCTTCGTGCTGGGAAATCTCGCAACGGGCAGCTATTACCTGAGTGCGCGGAGCGTCGCGCGAGCGCCTAAGGGCGAGGCCTCGGTCGAGAATTTCTTCCCCAATGCGCCCGATGCGCGCACCGCCGCTCCCGTGAATGTAGTTGCCGGAGCGGAGCTGCACGGCATCAATCTTCGTATCCGCAGCACCCGCGTGTACACCATTCGCGGCAAAGCCGTGAACCTGAGCGGCGAGCCGGTCACCGGCGTTCCTCTCATCCTGGTTAGCGCGAATGAGACCACCCGCGGCTGGATGTCCAACTCCGGAACCACCGCCGGCCTGTTCGAGTTTGCCAGCGTAGCGCCCGGAAATTATGTGATCCAGGCGGTGTCTTATACCGAGCGTAACAGCGTGAATAAAGTAACCACCCACGTTCCCGTAACCGTGGGCGAGGAAGACGTAACGGACGTTCATGTAACCCTCCGTCCGGGCGTGGAAATTCCCGGCATCGTCAAACTGGACGACGCGCCGTCCTCGCAGAGTTTTCAGGTCACGCTCGAACCGGGCAATGGCGGCGGATTAGAAGACGTCGCGCAGGTCAAGAACGGTGCCTTCGAACTGCGCACCGTCGCGCCCACGGCGTATCACATCGTGATCGCCAATATGCCCGACGGCTACTACATCAAATCGATGCGATTCGCCGGCCGCGACGTGGTTCGCCGGGAGCTCGACCTGACCTCCGGCGCCGGAGGCACGCTTGAGATTCAGCTCTCCGCAAAACCCGCGGCCATAACCGGAACAGTGCGCGATTCCAATGGTGATCCTGCCGCGAACGCGATCGTCAATGTATGGACGGGCGACGATCCCGAGGTACGCCAGGTGCTCACAGACGAAGCGGGCCGCTTCACGGTACGAAATCTGGCGCCGGGCGAATACCACGCCGTCGCCTGGGAATCGATCGAACGCGGAATCGTCGAAAACCAGGCTTTTCGCGCCAGTTTCGCAACGCAGTCGGCAAGCGTGGCCTTACAGCAGGGCTCGCAGGACAACGTTGACCTGAAGTTGATCCCCAAAACAGCGGTCGACCTGGAGGTGGCGAAGCTGCCATGATCCCTCTGTTTTTCGCGCTGCTGCTAGCGCAGACAGCCGACACAAAGTGGATCGTGAAGGGGTCGGTGATCAACGCCCTGACCGGCGAACCTCTGCGGAAAGCGACAGTGACGCTGAAAGGCGCCGCCCACTATTCAACCGTGACTGATGCGGAAGGAAAATTCAGCCTCGAAAGCGACCAGCCGGACGAATTCGAAGTCCACGCAACCCGGCGGGGCTTTATTGAGTTCTTCGACGCCCGGAAATTTAAAGCCGCCGGAGATCTGAAGAAGACTCTGGCAATCAAACTCACCCCGCAATGCGTCCTCGCCGGCAAGGTTGTCGATGAGGATGGCGACCCGGTGGAGAATGCCGACGTCTTCATCGTGCGGCGCGTCGCTGGGCGCGATGTATTCTCCCAATCAATGAATACGGACGACGAAGGCCATTTCTCGGCGACCGGACTGGACGCCGGCAGCTACCTCGTCTCCGCATCCGATCCCCATGCGGAGAGCGCCGAGGCGTGGAGTCCGCACCCTCGCATCGATTATGTGCGGACCTATTATCCGGCGAGCCTCACTGTCGCGGGAGCGGTCCCGCTTGTTCTAGCGGCCGGCGCGGAGAACCGCAACCTCGAAATTCGCTTGCGCAAGGAACGCGTCTTTCATGTCCGCGGGCACATCACCAACTTGCCGAAGGTGTACGGCTCCATTCAGCTCACCTCGCCCGGCGAGGTGAAGGATCAGCCCGAAGCCAGCGCCCAGATCCACGATGGGAAATTCGAATTCACAGGGATCGTGCCAGGCGCCTACATTGTCATGATGTCCTCCGATTCCTTCAACCGCGAGAATCGGGCGTTCGTGCATTCCACCATGTTCTGCCGGATTCCCCTCAGCGTCGGCGATCGGGATATCGACGATTTGACCGTGGACCTCACCGCGGGCGCGACCATCAGCGGCTTGATCAAGATGGACAGTTCACCGAAGCCTCCTACCAGTTGGCCCTGGCTTTACATGGCGGGCCAGCACGCCGTCCGGACGATGTCGATTAAAGAGGATGGCGCATTCACCTGGTCCGATGTGCCACTCGATGTTTACAAGATCAGGCTCGCGCCGGCGGAAGGCGTGTACCTCAAGTCAATTCGCTTTAACGGTCAGCCCATCAGCACCACTGCATGGGATCTGACGTCCGGGTCCGGCGGGACTCTCGAAGTCATTTTGTCTCCCAACGCCGCGGAGATCTCCGGAATCGTGCGCGATCAAGACGGCGCGCCAGCCTCCGACCGGCTCGTCACGCTGTGGGGGCCGGAAGAAGCACCGCGCTCGATGCCGTCCAACTCCGATGGAACTTTCCACTTCGGCAGCCTCGCCCCCGGTGAATACCGAGTGGTGGCATGGGAGGAAATTGAACGCGATTGGGCAACCGCTCCCGAATTCCTCGGCCGATTCAAATCGACCGACGTGAAACTCCAAGAAGGATCGAAGCCAAATCTCGATCTGCAACCGGTGCCGAAAAAGGCGATCGACGAAGAAATGGCCAAGCTGCAATGATCCCAATCGTTTTCGCGCTGCTACTCATCCAGGACAAAGCCGTCGTCGAAGGCACAGTCCTAAACGCACTCACCAACGAGCCGCTAAAAAAAGCGCGGGTCGTTCTGGACGAGGGTAGCAATCAATACGCAGTTACCTCCAGCAGCGAAGGGAAATTTCAATTCGAGGGGCTCGAACCCGGCGAGTATCATCTGGAAGCATCCCGTCAGGGTTTCCTCGACTCGGACTACGAGCCCTCGTGGTTCAAACTCTCCCCGGGCGACCACGTGAAAGATATCGTCATTAAAATGACGCCGCAGGGCATAATCGCGGGCCACGTCCTCGACGAGGATGGCGATCCGGTTCCCGAACTCGTGGTTCACGCGGCGCGCACGATTCACGTAAACGGCCGTGCGGTGGTGCTCGGCACAGCCTGGGCGATGACCGACAACGAGGGATACTTTCTACTCAGTGAACTACAGGCAGGAAGGTATTACCTGTCCGCCGAGCCCTCGCGCCATCCCGGAGAGGTATCGAAGCCCGGCCATCCCGGGAACGAAGAGGACTTCGTGCGTTCCGACGATCCGGTCCCCCGCGATATCACGGCCGGCGCCGCTCTGCGTAACGTGGTTGTTCACATCCGAAAATCTGCCGTGTATCGAATCCGCGGCAGCTTGACTTATCCGCCAAAGCAGCCTCTACGAATCCGTCTGGCGCCTCCGGACGGCAACCCAGGTGCCAACAATGATCCGCAAGCGAGTCCTCGTGACGGAGTCTTCGAGTTTGCAGGCATTGCACCTGGCAACTACCTGCTAATGATCGACACCGCGGGATTATACAGCCGCGTGCCGATCACAGTGGCCGATCAGAATATCGATGACATTACGGTGGATCTCACGCCCGGGCCGACCATCGAGGGAACGCTCAAGATGGAAGGCGACGGACACTTCGCGAAGCCTCAAACGGTACAGCTAGCCGGGAACTTCCCGCCCAACCTCATCGTCGTGAAGGAGGACGGAACGTTCGGGTGGACGAACCTGGCGCCCAAAGGATATGTGATCGATTACGGCCCGCCGGAAGGTTACTACGTGAAGTCCATCCAGTTCAACCATCAGCCGGTGAACAACCTACGGATCGATCTGACTTCAGGAGCCGGCGGGACCCTCGACCTCGTTGTCGCGCCGAATGCGGCGAGCCTCTCCATTACCGTCGAAGGCGCGAAAACTGCACAGGTCGCCCTGTGGAACGATTCGGCCCTTCATACCCGGGACACCGAGGCGAATGGAACCGCCAGTTTTGAGCATCTCGCCCCCGGCGAGTATCGCATCCTCGCCTGGCAGAAAGTGGATCCTCAATTCGTCAGCATCCCCGAATTCCGCGCCCGCTTCGACGCTCAGAAAGTCACGTTGGCGGAAGGTGCGCACGAGAATATCGAATTGAAGCTGATCCCAAAGTCCGCAACGGACGCCGAAATCGCCAAGCTTCAGTAAGCGATGCGCAGCCCGGCCGCGACGTTATGGAGCATCTTGTCGTCCGTCCAAAGAGCGCATCCAGTAAGGAGTGCCGACGCCACGAGTTGCGCATCGATCCAGCCGATCCCTTTGCCCGAAAGCCTGCGCGATTCGATCACGAACAGAGTGTCATCGATATCCGCCACGGACGCAAGTGGGAGTTTTTGCAGGTCGGAGAGAACCTTGTTGCGACCCGTTAAATTTCCGCAAGCAAGTTCCCCAACCACCGCTGGATGGATGAATACTTCGCTCTTGTAAAGCAGTCCCTGCAATCGCGGATCGCTCCTGCGAAAATGGGCGATCCATATGGACGTGTCCGCCAGCACCTTCACTTGGTGATCGGTGAACCTCTCCGCGGAATCGGCCGCAGTTTTGGCATCGTCCCTCCTAACGCGGCCAACCGCCGGGCGCTCTCTCTCTCGATCAATGCTCTAAGAGCGGCGTGCACAAGGGCGGTCTTTTCCTGAATTCCCGTTAAGCGCCTTGCGCTATCGATCAATTCATCGTCGAGATTCAGCGTCGTCCTCATGCATATAAGTATGCATGATCGATGCACATCCCGCTAGTCCTCCACCTTCAAACTCAACCCCTCCCCCGCCCCCTCCACCCGCACCACATCCCCCGGTAGAACCGACCCCTTCGCCACCATCGCCGCCAGCGGCTGCGTCAGGTTCCTCAATATCACCCGCTTCAATTCCCGAGCCCCATATTCATCGCTCGTCCCCTTCCGCAGCAGGAAAGCCCGCGCGCTATCGCTCACCTCGATCTCGAACGCCTTCTCCATCAGCCGATGCGCGATGTGCTGCTCCAGCGCCTCAATTTGTTGATCGACAATCGTCGCCAGCGCCTTCGCCCCCAGAGGCTGATACGTAATCACCGCATCGATCCGATTCACAAACTCCGGGGAAAACTTCCGCCGCACGGCCCGCATGCCGATCCCTTCCAGCTTGTTCGCCGCATCCTTCCGCACCCCCACCATCGTCTCGAACCCGAAATCCGGCCGAAGCTGTTTGCGCATCGCTTCCGCCCCCAGATTGCTGGTGAGGAAAATAATTGTTCGCTCGAAACTGACCGACGCATTATCGCCCAGCCGCAGCACCGCCTTGTCCAGCACTCCCAGCAGCAGACGCGTCATGCTCGGCGCGGCCTTCTCGATCTCGTCAAACAGCACCAGCGACAGGCTGCATTTGTCGCTGGTCACCGCGTTCAGTTTCTGTTGCGACAACATCGGCTGCGTCTCGCGATGCCCCAGATATCCAGGAGGCGCGCCGATCAGCTTCGCCACCTCGTGCTCCATCTGAAACTCGCCGCAGTCCACCTTCAACATGCTCTTCTCGGATCCATGCAAAGCCTGCGCCAGCACTTCCACTGTCCGCGTCTTCCCCGTTCCCGTCGGCCCCAATAACAGGAAAACTCCCACGGGCCGTCCCTCCGGGGCGAGCCCTGCCTCATGCATCTGTACATAAGGCACGATCTGCGAGAGCGCGCGTGGCTGACCCACTACGCGCTCCGATAGCTGCCGCATCAGATCTGGATCCTCGGCGCCCGCGCGCCGGGATTTGTTAGAGACTGGCGTTGTCCGCATTCGCCCGTAGTGTAAGAACCCCCAGGCGCAGTCGAACCCGCGCGAAACCGCTAACGCCTTGAAAACCGGACAGCTAACACGTCGCGAATTCGTGCACTCGCCCGCCCGTCCCCATAAGGATTATGGATGCGCGCCCGCCGCGCGTACTCCACCGGATCGTCCAGTAGCCGAGCCGTTTCCGCCACGATCCGGTCCTCATCCGTCCCCACCAGCGTGGCCGTTCCCGCCTCCACCGCCTCCGGCCGCTCCGTCTTTTCGCGCATCACCAGCACCGGTTTCCCCAGCGATGGACCCTCTTCCTGAACGCCGCCCGAATCGGTCAACAGAATATGCGCGCGCCGCATCAAATCGACGAACGCCACGTACGAGAGCGGCTCCATCAACCGGATATTCGGCACGCCGCGCAATTGCTCCGTCACCACGGACTGCACACTAGGATTCGGATGCACCGGATAAACAATCTCGACGTCAGCCCTCTTGGCGAGCCTTCGCAGCGCCCGGCAGATTCGAACAAATCCCTCGCCAAAACTCTCCCGCCGATGCGCCGTGACCAAAATTATTTTCTTGGAAAGATCCGCGTCGAAAGAAGGCAGCGAATCGCGAACGAACATCACCGCGTCGATCCCCGTATTTCCCGTGACGAAAATATCAGCGTCCGAAACTCCTTCCCCCCGCAGATTCGCAGCCGCCCCTTCCGTGGCCGCAAAATGCAGCGCCGCCAGGCGCGACGTCAGGACACGGTTCATCTCCTCCGGAAAAGGCTGCCGCAAATCGCCCGTGCGCATCCCCGCTTCGACATGCGCCACTGGAATCTCCTGGTAAAACGCCGCCAACGCTCCGCAGAATGTCGACGTAGTATCGCCCTGAACCACCACGCAATCGGGCTTTTCTAAATTCAAAACCGGCCCCAGCGCCGCCATGATTCTGGACGCCGATTCGCCCAGCGTCTGCCCCGCCCGCATCACATTCAGATCGTGATCCGGCCGTATGGAAAACGCCTCCAGCACCTGGTCGAGCAGCGCGCGATGCTGCGCCGTCACCGCCACGCGCGCATCGAAACGCGAATCTTCCCGTAAACATCGAATCACGGGAGCCAGCTTGATCGCCTCAGGACGTGTGCCGAAGACGAATAGGATTTTCAAATTATTTGTGGTCTTACTTATGTCGGTAGGTGATGCGGCCCTTGGTCAAATCGTAAGGCGAAAGCTCCAGCGTCACGCGATCGCCCGCCAGGACGCGGATACGATTGCGGCGAAGCTTGCCCGCCAAGTGCGCAAGCACGGTGCGTTCCTGGTCCAGTTGTACGCTGAACAGGCCGCTCGGAAATTTTTCAACAACAGTGCCGGTTACTTCAATGCTATCTTCTTTGCTCATTAGCCTCCAGATGTGATTATAACGTGATACGCTCGTGGCATTATGAGGAAAATTGCAGCTTTCGCACTGGTCGCGGCTCTGTCCGCGCTCGCCCAATCGCCCGCAAAAACTCCCGCCGAATCTCTAAAGCGGAATTTCGATTACATCAACAACAAGGTCCTCGAAATGGCGCAGGATTTTCCGGCCGACAAATATAATTTCAAACTAAAGCCCGAAATGCGCACCTTTGGAGCTGTCATCGTGCACATCGCGTCCGGCGATATTTACGCGGGTAAAGCCGGTATGGGCGAAAAAGTAAAGTGGGACGATCAGGAGCAGGACGCCTCCAAATATCCCACCAAAGCCGCCTGCGTCGAGCTCCTGAAAAAGTCCATCGCCGCCGCCAACGCCGCAATTAAGGCGAACCCCGAAGGCCCCGACAAGAATCTCCAGCCCTTCCTGTCGGTCCTGCAACACTCCTCCGAACACTATGGACTCCTAGTAGCCTACTACCGAGCCAACGGCCTGGTCCCCCCAGAATCCCGCCCCAAAAAATAAATGTCTTATCGGCGTTCATCCGCGTTCATCGGCGGCTCATATTTTCTTCTCTTACTCTCGACGTCCCTACCCGCCCAAACCGACGATCCCAACGGGAAATTTGAGCCCAAAAAATAATGCGCTATCAGCGTTCATCACTGTTCATCAGCGGCTTATATATTCTTCTCTCACTCCCGACGTCCCTATCCGCCCAAACCGACGACCCTCACGCGCTCCAGCAATTCCACGCCGCGTGCATCGCCGATAAATCCCCTCTCTGGGGCGTCAACCTCTGGGGACCCTTGATCCTGGTCGATCCCAACACCCGATCCGCCATCGCCAACCAGCCCGACCCCGACGGCAAATTCGAATCGCGCGATTCACTCTTCTACGGAACCCTCCCCTCCCAGTTCACCTCTTCCAACACCTCCATCGACTGGGGCGGACACCAGTGGGCCATGGTAATGCTCCCCCTCCCCGCCTCCCGTTTCGCGAGGATTCGCCTGCTGGCGCATGAATCCTTCCATCGTCTTCAGAAGCAACTCAACCTGACCGCGCTCGACCAGAAAAACGAGCACCTAGCCACCGAAACGGGCCGCGTGTGGATGCGCATGGAGCTGCGCGCGCTAGCCCGAGCCCTTCGCAACAACGGAGACCGAGCCTCCGTGCAGGACGCGTTAGCCTTCCGCGCGATCCGCCAGAAGCTCTTCCCCGACGCAAAAGTCCAGGAAGCCGCTCTAGAAATTCAGGAAGGATTACCCGAATACACCGGCACCGTTCTCGCGTTGAAAGACAGCGGCGAATCCATCGATCGCGTAGCTCGCGCAACGGAAGACTTCGAAGACCAGTCCTCCTTCCTGAGATCCTTCGCCTACGCCACAGGACCCGCTTTAGGTCTTCTCTTAGATCGTTACCAGCCCGACTGGCGAAAGTCCGTGACCGCTTCCACCGGCCTCGCGGGCCTGTTAAGTGCAGCCGTCGGCACACGCACCGGCGACCGCCGCGATCTATACGGCTACCAGTCCGTCGCCGAGGACGAACATGAGCGCGAAGCCCGTCACCAACTCCAGTTAGCGAAATTTCGAACGCTGTTCCTCGACGGCCCGACCCTTCAATTCCCCAAAACCGACGAACTCTATCGCAGCTTCAATCCTTGCAACCTGGTAAGTATGGGCGACCTGGGCACGGTCTATCCCACCGGAACCTTCACCGCCCGCTGGGGCAAGTTACAGGTACAAGATGTCGGAGCCCTGTTAAGCCCCGACAATCAATCGCTACGCGTAGTGGCACCCCAGGATGCCGCCGCGCGAACCGGCCCCGGTTGGAAACTGGAACTCAACGCAGGCTGGACGATTCGCCCAGCCGCCCGCTCCGGAGATTTCGAATTAGCGCCAATGCCACTCGTCCCGTAGCCGCCGAAGCTCCCGAACATCCTCCGTCAAAATTTCCCGCGCATGAGCGTCGAGCCGGTCGACATGCGTGATGTGTTCAATCTCCACAATCGTCGCCTCGATCCGCCCGCGATCCAACCGGTTCTGATCAAGATCCTTCCGCACATCCGCCAGGTTGCGTTCCGCCGCCTGATAATGTCCGCGATCCCCCTCTGCCCACGCATCCCAATGTTCAATACGATGCAAATCTTCCTGCGCTTTCCCGACCACCCGATGGGCCCGGTCCCAGTCGTGTTCCTGCGCGGAAACCAAAGCCGGAATAGCAAAACACAACGATAACAATGCAAGACTACGCATCTTTTCCTCCTTCCGGTCAGACTCCCGTCCCCCATAAGTGTTTCAGTGGGGCAGGTTCCCGACCTGCCCTCCGCGAGTCCCATTCACACAAATCGAAGTTGATACGCTATCCTGACTCCTGACCCGCATGGAACTCGTCACCGGCCACATCGGATGGATCGAAATCGTCTGCGGCCCTATGTTTTCGGGCAAAAGCGAAGAACTCATCCGCCGCCTCCGCCGCGCCCGCATCGCCCGCAAACGCGTGCAAGTCTTTAAACCCGCCATCGACGTCCGCTACTCCCCCGACGAAATCGTCTCCCATGGCGACCAGCGCATGAAATCCGAACCCGTCAACGGCGCCAGGGAAATCCTGGAAAAACTCGACTGGCGCACCCAAGTCGTCGGCATCGACGAATCCAACTTCTTCGGACCGGACCTGGTCGATATCGCCAGCCAGCTAGCCGACAGCGGCAAACAGGTCATCATCGCCGGCCTCGACACCGACTATTTAGGCCGCCCCTTTCCACCCATGCCGGATTTGCTCTGTCTCGCCGAATCCATCACCAAAACCCTGGCCATCTGCATCCGCTGCGGCAACCCCGCCAAACACACGCAGCGTCTCGTCGAGTCAGATGATCTGATCGTAGTCGGCGCAACCGGAATGTACGAAGCCCGCTGCCGCCGCTGCTTCGAACCCGGTGTTCCGAAACAAGAGGTTATGGAGTTCGCCAAGCCCGCCCGAACTTCCATGTAACTCAAAGAAGGCGCTTGTACGTCCAAGCCATTGAGCTACAATAAACTGGGGTAGATCCATGCAATCACTCTTGCCAAAAGACGACGAACCGATTAAGCCGATCCAGCCGCCGCAGCCTCAACAGCAGGCGCAACCGCAATATCCTCCACCTCAGGGCTATAACTATCCGCCGCCCAACTACCCTCCGCCGAATTATCCGCCGCAACAGACTTATCCGCCCCAAAACTATCCGCCCCAGGGCTACGCCCCTCAGCAGCCGCAACCCCAACCGCAACCGCAGCAGTCCGCTCCGGTAAACTATGGACCGCCCCCGGCCGGCTCGAATCTCAAAACGTCGATCCTGATGGGAGCCGTAGTGGCTCTGATCGCCGCTTGCGGCTATTTGTTCTACCAGGTGAGCGAAGTCCGCAGCCAGGTGGCCGAGACCAAGGAAGCGCTGTTAGCGGAAATTGAAAAGATCCACGAAACCTCGTCGGTGACGGTCCAAACCAGCAAGCGCAACATTGAGGCGATGGAGAAGTCGCTGGCCCAATCGCGGGCCCAGGCTGCGGCTTTAAGTGGCCAAGCGAAGATCGAAGCGGAAAAGCACGCCGATGAAATCGCTGTGAAACTTGAAAAAGCGCAAGCCGAGCAGGGCCAGAAAATCGGTGCCCTCGGCGCCGACGTTTCGCAAGTCAAAGACGTAGCCGCCGCGACCTCCACCAAGGTCGGCGAAGTAACCAACGAAGTCGGCACCCTCAAAACCGATACCGCAACCAACAAATCCGCGATCGAAAAAACCATCGCCGATCTAAAAAGTGCGAGAGGCGACCTGGGCATTCAGAGCGGCTTGATCGCCACCAATGGCAAGGAACTTCAAGCGCTGAAGCAATTAGGGGAGCGGAATTACATCGATTTTAAAGTCGCCACAGACAAACACAAGAAAAAAGGCGATCCTCCCGGAGAAAAGGTCGGCGATATTCGCGTAGTTCTGAAGAATACCGATCCGAAGAAGAACACCTTCGACATCCAGATCGTAGCCGACGACAAGACCATCCCGAAACCCAAGTCCACCGCGCTGGTGCCTGTCCAGTTTGTCCTTTCCAAGTCGGTCCTGCCTTACGAACTGGTGGTGATGGACGTAAAGAAGGACCTGATAGTCGGCTACCTGTCAGTTCCCAAGGTCCAACAAACCCGAGGCAGCAGCAGCAACTAGAATCTTAGCGAGCTTCGCGCCTTTGCGTGAAAATGTGTTTACCGCTCTGCCTCCAGCAGCGCCAGAGCGGCGAACCCGGTAGCAGCGTCCTGCATGAACTTCGTCATCATGGACCCGGCCGGATAATCCTTATTCATCGAAGAAGAGGCCCAAAATCCATATTCCCGATTTTGATGCGATTTAAGCCAATTTAAGGCTCTGTCCATCCCCTTATTCGATCGATTATGGTCAATTAAGAGTATGTAAGTCGCAAATCCAGTCGCATAAGCATCGCTTCCCGCCGACCTCGAAGGCCGCTTCCAGGGACCCAGCGACTCGATCGACCACCCCCCATCCGCCTCCTGCATCTTCCAGACTTCATCCACCAAACCCCGCTTGTCCAAAACAGCCTCCGGCATAGCCCAAAGCAGCATCAACCGGTTATGCAGCGGCTGTCCCGCCTGTTCCCGCTTCAAATAGTCAGTAAGCTGTGCAATTTGTTCACGATGCCGAGCCCGATGTTCCGCCGGGGCGTGCTTAACCGCGAGTGCCGCCAACGCCGCGCCATAGAAACTCGATTCCGGAGTCTCCCACGGATCCAGATCGAGGTGGAACCAGTTCCAAGCCCCTTTCTCTTTCCCCTCTGTGAGTTGCAGCGCCCACATGCGCTCGAGAGCATCCTCGTCGCCTAACAGCAGCGCCGCGTGAATCGCCTCCACGCCAAGCGATTGACCATGCAGGGGTTCCTTCGAAAACTTCGCCGGAAAAACATCGTGCAGAGGGATGCGAGCGCGCAGAGCGTCGCGCAAACCACTCTCATAACCAGTCGGCTGCGCTTCCCCCAGTTCGCGCCGAAGTGCCGGCCTCACTAGTAGATAGGTGACATTGGTGTGGCACGAAACACAAGGGCCGCCCGGCGTTTGCGCCGCCTTCCAGGCAAACCATTCTTTTTCGCGGCCATCAAGATAATCCGCGGCGAGCCGGGGGTTCCAATCCGCGCAGAGGCTAAGAAGAAGCAGAGCGTTGATCATCAACTGCCATTGTCTGATGGGCTTCCCGAAACCGTCGAGCAGATTCGGATGGAGAAACACCCAGCAAACGCCGGACATGATAAGACAAATGGCTCTGGTGCGAAAATCCGGTTTCCGCCGCAATGCGGCTGATAGGTAATTTCCCTTCCCTGAGAAGCATCTGTGCGCGATCGACCCGCCGTTGAATCACGTATTGGTGCAGCGGCAATCCCACTGATTCGCGGAACGTTGTCTTGATATGCGATACGCTGACGCCCGCCACCGCTGCCAGCTCCTTCAAAGAAAGATCCTGCGACAAATTGTCCTCTACGTAACCGATAACCTGTTTAAGCTGCGGCCCCAACCCGCCCTTGCAAAGCTCCGGCGCGGACCCCAACGAATAGCATTTTTGGAGATGCTCGGCAACGGATGAACCAAGGCTATCTAAATACAAGCGCCCATTGGGATAAGCGAGGTCCATCTCAAGCTTCATCATGCGCCCGAGAGCCTCCAGCCGGCGATCCCGGATCTGGAAACGGTTTAGAATCTCAACCCCCGGTTGATTCTCGACATCGAGGAGAATCACCCGATCGGTCTCCTTCATCTCCCAGCGGCTTGGAATTCCGGCAGGAACAATATCGATATCTCCATGAACGCTAAGGCCCCTATGACACTGCGACCCGCGCTTGCAATGAATGTAAACGGAGGGTCCGAAGTGAATCGCAACCACAGGATGATCGCGCGGAGGAAGTTCGACGACACCAGCAGGGTCAGTCCGAAAGCGCACCCGAGCGTTCATGGAGCGATTATCTCATGAGCTGGTGAAAACCAGAAAGCCCGTCTCCACGCCGCTCGCCTGGATCCGATTCCACATCACCCGAGCCCTGCCGGTAGCTTCCAGATGCGTGAAGTCTACCACTTGGCCGGAATGAAGCGATGCGCAATCGTGAGCCATCCGAAACCCGCTTGGGCTCACGTCCATTAATTTGCCATCGATCTCTAAAGGCTCCGGATCGGTGAATTTCACACGCACATTTCCGGACGCGGCGCGGCGAGCTTCACGGCGTTTTTCCGGCGCGGTCATAGTCGCACCTCCGTCAATCCGGAGTCGTAAACTTTCAGCTTGCGGCTTAATGTTCTCCGCGAGATACCAAGTTTCGCGGCAGCCTTCTGCTGATGGCCGTTAGTAGAGTGCAACGCATCGAAAATCATCTTGCGTTCCATCCCTTCGAGGCTGGTAGAAGCCTGGACCGCCGCAGGCTCGGGGCCAGCGGTATGAAGGGGAAGATCCTGTGCGCCGATCTCATCATCCTGCGAAAGGACGGCGGCGCGCATGACGACGTTACGCAGCTCCCGGATATTTCCCGGCCAGGAATGCCGCAGCAGAATGTCGATCGCGTCGGCCGAAAAATGCAGCGACGGATCGTGCAGCGCGAGGAAGTGCGTAGCCAAAGGCGCAATGTCTTCCACTCGTTTGCGGAGAGGAGGCACGCGCAAAGTGATCTGCGTCAGACGATGATAGAGATCAGAGCGAAAACGTCCTTCCGCGACTGCATTCTCAAGCTCCTGATTGGTTGCCGCCACGATGCGGACATCGACAGTGACCTTCTTAACACCGCCCAAGCGATAATACGGAACGCCATCCAGCACGCGCAGCAGCTTGACCTGCATCTTCATTTCGAGCTCGGCGATTTCGTCCAGGAAAATGGTGCCCTGATGCGCCAACTCGAACAAACCCGGCTTGTTGTTCGTGGCGCCGCTAAACGCGCCACGATCGTAGCCGAACAATTCACTCTCAATCAAATGTTCCGGCAGAGCGCCACAGTTCAAATCGACCCACGGCTTGTGGCAGCGATTCGAAAAGTGATGAATGGCCCTCGCCAGAACTTCTTTACCGGAGCCGCTCTCACCCAGAATTAGAACGGTGGCATTGGACCTTGCAACTCTTTCCGCCATGGACATAAGCTGACGCATTGTCTCACTGGCGATCACGGCTTTCATTCCTAAGAATATATGTGTGCAATCGGATATCATCGTTGAACTGGCCAGCTTCTATTTCGCCAGTATTTCAGTGATAGCGCCCTCAGCCGAACACCCTAGGACACCTCAGAAAACTCCCCCGGCCATTGAGACAGTTTGTCGCAAAACTATCTGGCCCTAAGGGCCATATTGTCCTCCTCCGTACGGAAGCACGATGCTAAGTATCTGATAAACATGGCTCTAAGCGACCCTCGATCGCCTGGACCACAACGTGCATCGAGAGGAAGCTCAAATGAGCTCGCTCACACTAGTCGTGCCATCCGGAACAGCCTCCCCGGCTCCGGAGCCGATTTTCAAGCCGCTCGCAGCAAAGGCGCGGCTACTGGTGTTGATCACGGGAATCCTGGGTTCGTTTGTGGTGGCAAGCTCGCTTTTTAGCTGGGATTCTGCGGACTTGCTGAAGTATATCGGCTTCCTGCTCATGGCGATCTTCTCTTCCCGCATGCGAATCAGCGTGCCGGGCATGCCGGGAACACTGAGCCTGAATTTCGTCTTCGTGCTGTTCGGATTGGTGGATCTGTCAGCGCCGGAGACCATCGTGATGGGCGCGGCAGTCACTCTGGTGCAGTGCTTATGGAGCACGGACCGCAAGGCGCGGCCGGCGCAAGTGGTCTTCAACACCGCGGCGATGGCCGTGGCCATCGCGATCACCGAACAGGTCTATCACTCACCCTGGCTCTCCGCTTCGAATGTCGATCCGGCGATCCGGCTTGCGGTTTCCACAAGCGCATTATTTTTCCTGAACACTTTACCGGTAGCGTTGGTGATCGCGCTGGCGGAGGAGCGCAAGTTCCGCGCCGTCTGGCGGGAATGCTACTTCTGGGCTCTGCCGTATTATCTGGGCGGGGCGGCCGTCGCGCAGGCGCTGAGCTACGCCAACAAGTACATTGGATATCCCACGGTGCTGCTCACCGGACCGGCTCTTTATCTTATCTATCGCTCCTACCGGCTGTATCTACAGCGCCTGGAAATCGAGAAAAAGCACGTCCAGGAAGTTTCCTCCCTGCATCTGCGCACCATCGAAGCGCTGGCGTTGGCGATTGAGGCCAAGGATCACACCACGCACGGGCATCTGCAACGCGTCCAGGTCTATGCCGTCGAAATGGCGAAGGATCTGGGGCTGAACGAGGAAGAATGCAACGCCCTGCGAGCGGCATCCCTGCTGCACGACATCGGCAAGCTGGCAGTGCCGGAGCACATCATCTCCAAGCCCGGCAGGCTGACCCCTGAAGAGTTCGAGAAAATGAAAATCCATCCCGTGGTGGGCGCGGAAATCCTGGAGCGCGTCAAATTTCCCTACCCGGTGGTGCCGATCGTGCGGGCGCATCACGAAAAATGGGACGGCAGCGGATATCCTTACGGCCTTTCAGGCGAAAGCATTCCGATCGGCGCGCGCATTCTATCGGTAGTGGATTGCTTGGATGCGCTAGCGACGGACCGGCAATACCGCCGCGCGTTGCCTTTAGAAGAAGCGATGAAAGTGGTGGTTTCGGAATCCGGCAAAGCGTTCGATCCGAAAGTGGTCGACGTGCTGACGGCGCGGTACGTCGAACTGGAACAGATGGCCCAGGCGAAAGAGCGCGCCAAAGGCAAACTATCGGTGGATGTAAAGATCGTAAACGGTGACTCACCCGGCACCGGCTTCGAAGGGACTCCGGCGGTACCCGCGGGGCGCAGCACCAAAGAAGGAGCGGTGGACTTCCTCACTTCGATCGCGGCGGCCCGACAAGAAGTGCAGGCTTTATTCGAGATTTCGCAGGACCTGGGAAACTCCCTGAGCCTGGATGAAACGCTCAGCGTGCTGGCGGTCCGGCTGCGCCGCATTATTCCTTTCTCCGCGTTGGCGATCTGGATTCGCCGTGAGAACGTCCTGTTTCCGGAGTACGTAACCGGTGACGACTTCCGGCTTTTCTCGTCTCTGGAGATCCCTGTAGGACAAGGTTTGTCCGGTTGGGTGGCGGAAAATCGCAAGCCGATCCTGAACGGCAATCCCTCGGTAGAGCCGGGATACTTGAACGATCCGGCGAAATTTTCGACGCTGCGGTCGGCCGTGGCGGTGCCGCTTGAAGGAGTAAGCGGCGTTTTGGGCGTGCTGACGCTCTATCATGCCGAGATCGATGCTTTCACCAAGGATCATCTGCGCATCTTGCTGGCGATCAGCTCGAAGATCGCGGTGGCGATCGAGAATGCTCTGCGCTTCCAAAGAGCGGAATCGTCGGCCACGACGGACTATCTGACCGATTTGCCGAACGCGCGTTCCCTGTTCCTGCACCTGGACGCGGAGCTATCGCGAGGCCGGCGCACGAACACTCCGCTGGCGGTGTGCGTGCTGGACCTGGATGGGTTCAAGATGGTCAACGACCGGTTCGGCCATCTGGAAGGCAATCGCGTGTTGCATGAGGTAGCGGCAGGTCTGCGGAATTGCTGCCGCGAGTACGATTACGTGGCGCGGATGGGCGGCGACGAATTCGTCGTGCTGCTCCCGGGCCTGAGTCCCACCGATGTGGAAGGAAAGATCACCCTGTTCCGTGAAGTGGTGGAGCAGGTCTGCCTGACTCTGTTCCACGAGAGTATGCTCTCGATCAGCATTGGAGTTGCGCATTTCCTGATCGACGGGAGCGACGCCGAACAGCTATTGGCGGAGGCAGATCGCCGGATGTACAAAGAGAAGCAGACCCATCATCCAGCGCGGCCGTCGATAGCGACTGTGCGGAACGAATGGGTAGCGACGATTCAGTAGCTCGCGCTTCTCGATCAATTAGAAAAACCGCTTCCTCCAGAGTTTTTCAGAAAGAGACTGCTGAAAAGAGTCGGGCAGATCGCTTCCTGCGGTCGCGGCTCGGAAGCGGCGGCACATTAAACGAAAACTCAACCGATCTCTTCGAATGGTGGCACAGACTTTAGTCTGTGATTCAGTGGCTCGCAAAGCGAACATTCCCTCCAGTCCGTAGTGGATTTGTGGCGCGATCTCAAGCCGTTAGCGTTTTCATGCGGCGTGGCTATACAACTGTCCGTTATATCGTCCAGGTGAGAGGGCGATACAGACATGGCCGTTGAGAATTCAAGACAACATCCGGATCAGCACCAACCTTGGGCGAATTGGTCTGAGGAACAGACGCTCCATATAGCGGTCTGTTACTCCAACCCTTTCCGCTGGCGGACCCGGCGGGAATTGGCAAACGATTGTATCCGTCACCTTCGGACGTCAGCCAACGTGTGCCTGCATGTGGGGGAACTCGCTTACGGGGATCGCCCTTTCGAGATTACGGATTCGGCACAAAATCCAAATGATGTCCAGCTTCGCACGAACCATGAGTTATTTCACAAGGAGAATATTCTCAACCGGATTATTCAGACTTTTCCTACGAACTGGAAATATGGGGCCTATATCGATGCCGATTTTCATTTGACGCGCCACGACTGGGCGCTCGAAACGATTCACCAGTTGCAACACTACGACTTTGTCCAACCATTCTCCTCTTATTCGGATCTTACCGGCGAAACCTTGGGGACAGGGCACCTGCCCATGCGGGTCAATAGTGGGTTTGCCTTCAATTACATCCAGAACGGGTACCGGCTTCCGGAAGGCTATGCGAACGGAGGGTGGAAAAAGCAGGGCGCAACGGCCGAGTGCTATTATGAGTCCCATTTCGGACCCGAGGCGAGCCGGCGCGGAGTGGGCGCAACGGGCGGCATGTGGGCCTTCCGGCGGGCCGCGTTCGATACCGTAGGGGGCCTGCTCGACAAGTGCATCCTGGGGCACGGCGATTGGTTTATGACCTTCGGCCTGGTGGGTGAGGAGGCTCCGGACATGCACCTCGGCAGCTATTCGGAGGACTATCGGGCGGCCATCTCCGCATGGCAAAGAAATGCCGCCAAGCTAAAGAAAAATATCGGCTATGTCGACGGGTTTGCGGTGCATCACTTCCACGGTTCGAAGGTGAGGCGGTCGTATTCGCATCGGGACCTGATCCTGGTTCAGAACCAGTTCGCGCCGTCGACCGACCTGCGCATGGACTGGCAAGGAATTTATCAGCTCACCTCGGAAAAGCCTAATTTAAGGGATGATATTCGGCGCTATTTCCTATCTCGGACAGAAGACGACCCGAGCCTGTATGGCTCAGAAAAACCCGTAGTTTGAGTTTCCAAGGAGAAGAATCCTAAAATGGCTTCACTACTATCTTGTGAAGCTTATCGCAGGTTTGCATCACTTGAAATCGCGGCTCCTACGCCGGTTGGCGGAGCTGATTGAAGATACGACGTCATTCGTAGCAGAACCCGTTAAAAAATAGGCCTTGACAGATTCGCCTCTTCTTCGCTAGTATCGATCAGGCGAATAAACAGCGAATTACAGGACGTCTGTCATGGCACTCTCTCCATTCATTGGTACAGCAGGTTGGTCATATCCGCACTGGAACGGGTTGGTTTATCCCAAGGTGTATGGAAGCGGCTTCCATCCCCTCGAATTTCTCTCGCGCAGGTTCGATACCGTCGAGATCAACAGTTCGTTTTATCAGCATCTTAAGCCTGAAGTCGTCAGGTTGTGGATGAAGAAAGTGGAAGCGAATCCGCGCTTTCAGTTCACGGCCAAGATGCACCAGCGATTTACACACTCAAGGGTGCTGGACGAGGCAGAAATCGCGGCGTTCGCCGAGGGTTTGCGGCCGATGTTGAGAGCAAAGAAGCTGGGTGCGCTGCTGATGCAGTTTCCCTGGTCGTTCCGTTTCACGGCCGAGAACAAGGACTTCTTCATCCGGCTGCGTAGAGCGTTTCATGAGTTTCCGCTGGTTGCAGAGATGAGGCACAGCAGTTGGATGGCGGAAGAAGCGGTCGGCGTGTTTCTGGACTATCGGGTCGGATTCTGCAATATCGACCAGCCGGAGTATACGCGGGCAATGCCGCCAACATCTTATCTGACCTCCGGCGTCGGATACGTCCGGCTGCATGGAAGAAATCCGCAGAATTCCTTGGGTTCGTTCAGTAAAGATTCTCAGAGGCGGCAGCAGCACGACTATCTTTATTCGGAAGCCGAGTTGGCGGAGTGGACAAAGCGGATCGAGCACGTCAGCCGGTTTGCCGATTCGACTTTCGTGATCTTCAATAATGACGCGCAAGGGAAAAGCGTCGTGAACGCATTGCAGTTGCAGGCCACGATGGGAGGAGGGCGCGCCACGGCGCCTAAGGAACTGCGGCGCAAATTCCCGATGGAGCTGGAGCAGTTCGGATCCGGCTATACAGAGCAGCAAAGCCTGTTTTCGGCGGCGTAAGCGGCCTGTTAGACTTTAGGGTTGGTGCCGTCGCTGCCCTTCCCTCTCCGTCTGGTTCGCAATCTGCTGCGACGTTTGAACTATCATCTGAGCTCGCGTGGCGAGGTCGCGGAAGAGTTCGACGCGGGTAAACTCGAAGCCAACGCAGCGGCGCTGCGCCAGTTGTCGGCGCCGGATGCGGGCGCTCGGGCTTATCTTGAGAAGCACGTGCCGAGGCTCGCCCGCACATTGGCGTTGGTGCCTCCGCCGCAATCGACGGGCAGGGTGTTGGAGCTCGGGTGCTATATGCAGATCACCCCTTTGTTACAGAGGGTCTGCGGATATAGGGAGGTGCGCGGGGGCTATTACGGACAAACGGGCAAAGTTGATCAGAAGTCAATCCAGTTTCCGGATGGGGAGTTTACGTGCGAAATAGATCACTTTGACGTTGAAAGAGATCCGTTTCCTTATCCGGACGGCCATTTCGACCTGGTGATCGCGGGCGAGATTATCGAGCATCTGGTTTACGATCCGATGCATATGCTGCTGGAGGCTCGAAGGGTGCTCGCGGACGGCGGGTTTTTGCTGGTTACGACGCCTAATGTCGGAAGTATTACGAGTGTCGCGAAGACGCTGGATGGGCATGATAATCCGCAGATCTTTTTTCTTTATAAACGGCCGGCGGAGGGTGACGAGCTTGAGATAGGACACATGCGGGAGTATACGGCGCATGAGCTGGGTGAGGCGGTCAGGGCCGCTGGCTTCGAGGTGACGCGACTTTTTACGACGTTCATCGACGAGTTTGCTTCCCACTTGCCTCTGCTGAAGTTCCTCGCGGAAAACGGCTACGACACGGAGAATCGCGGCGAGCAGACATGGTGTCTGGCCCGAAAACGATCGGACCTGCCGGTGGATCGGTATCCCTGGTTTCTTTATGTTCCGTAGCAGCTCGCGGTGGAGCTGGTGGATCGACGGTGCGGTGGTATTTGCGCTGGCAGCCGTGCTGGTGCTTCCGGTATTCCGGCTGGAATATCTCGACAATTGGAAATCGATTGAAGGCGCATTTGTTGCCGACGGACGCGCGCTCGCGGAGAATTGGCCGCATCATCTGTGGCAGCCGCTGTGGTATTGCGGTACCCGGGCCGATTATGTTTATCCGCCCGGACCGCGCTACGGAGTGGCTATTTTCTCCACTTTGCTGCGTGTTTCGGCAGTGCGCGGGTACCACTTCTTTATAGGGTTTTGCTACGCTTTCGGATTTCTCGTCTTGTATTTGTGGACTCGAATGGCGACCGGTTCGCGCGGGGCGGCGTGGTTCGCCACCGTGTCGATTGCGGTCGGCTCGCCGTCGTTTTTGGTGCTCCCTGACATTTGGAACGATTCTATGTTCCACGTCCCGCAGAGGCTCCACGCCCTGATGACTTATGGCGAGGGTCCGCATATTTCTTCCTTGGCGATGCTGCCGATCGCGTGGCTGGGGGCCTGGAAACGCTTCCACGGCGGAAGCGCACGCTGGCTGTGTTTGAGCGCGATCGGCATCGCGCTTACGGTGACCATCAATTTTTACGGTCTGACGGCGATTTCGATCACGATGCCACTGCTGGTGTGGGCATGTCTGCTGGAGCGTCCTGATTGGCGAGTTGTTCGCGACGCGGCGTTGATCGGCGCGCTGGGATGGGGGCTGACGGCGTGGTGGCTGGTGCCGTCTTACATAAAGGTCACTTCGAGAAATCTCTATCTGGTTTCGCCGCCGGGAAATTCGTGGTCGCTTCCGGCGCTGATCGTTCTTTTGGTAATTTACCTCGCGGTCAGCCTGCTGGTTCGGCGACTTTCTGGCTTTTCGGGGTACACGTTTTTCATTTGGAGCGGCTTGTGGTGGCTGGCCGTTTACATTCTGGGCTTTCGCTGGTTTGGATTCCAGGTCGCCGGAAATCCCATCCGGCTGGTTCCGGAAATGGACGTCTTTGCGATTCTGTGCTTCGTGCAACTGGCTGGAATTCTGTGGCGCTGGAAGCCGGCTGCGCGCGTCGCTCTGGTGGTGCTGTTGTTTTTCGCGTATCGGCCGAGCCGGCGGTATCTCAAGCACGCCTATCACGAGTTCCCCAAGGAGCCCAATTGGTCAGAACGCGTGGAATATAAGACCGAGACGTGGCTTTATGAGCATTTTCCCAATGAGCGGACGTTCGTCACGGGAACTATTCGATTCTGGTTTGACGCGTGGCACGATGAACAGGAGGCCGATGGCGCCGCGCAGCAAGGGATTCTCAATCCGGTGCTGCCGGGGGCGCAATGGCTCGTGATGCACGGGACTGACCCGATGGTGATCAAGTGGTGGCTACAGGCGCTGGGCGTCGATATTCTGGTGGTTCCCGGTAAGGATTCACAAGAGCCGTACAAGGACATAGAGGATCCGAAAAAGTATGATGCTGTGCTGCCTTTACTACGGGACGACGGCGAGGGGAATCGATATTATCGGGTGCCGCGCGGTTCGACCGGGATCGTGAGAGTGGTGGACCGGGCTCGGCTGGAAGCGGTGCCAGCAATTCGCGTCGAGGGTCTGACGACGCAGGTGCAGGCTTATGCGGAGGCAGTGGAATCCGGACCGGCGGGCGATCGTGCGCGGTGCAAGTGGCGAGGGAGTGATGCGCTGGATGTTACGGCTGACGTGGCTCCGGGCGAAGCTTTATTGGTGCAGGAGACTTACGACCCGAACTGGCACGCTTATGAAGGAGGTCGCCCGCAGGTGGTTCAGGCGGACGCGGTGGGCCATATGTTGATCGCGTTATCGCCCGGGACGCACTCGATCAGGATGGTGTTTGAGGCGCCGGCTGAAGTGATCGCTGGTCGGATTGCGGGGATTGTTTCTTTGCTGGTGATTGCCTTTGTAACGATGCGCCCGCGTTAAAAAAAAGAGGGCAGGTCGGGAACCTGCCCCACTTTCGCGGCCTCAAAAAAGGGACAGGTCGGGGACCTGTCCTACTGCTACTCGGCGAGCGTTTCTTCGGGACCCGGCTCCGGAGCTTCCGAAAGTCCGCCCGCGTAGAGCGCGCGCGTCTCTTCGTCGTAGCCCGGAATCGCGTCGAGCGCGGCGGCTTCCTGCTCCGCCACCAGCTCTTCTTCCACGTCCTCGCCGGCGATTTTTACGTTCCGGTAGTACAGCATTCCGGTACCGGCCGGGATGAGGCGGCCCATGATGACGTTCTCCTTGAGACCGCGGAGATAATCGACCTTGCCGTTGATGGCGGCTTCGGTCAACACACGCGTTGTCTCCTGGAAACTGGCGGCGGAAATGAACGAGTCGGTCGAGAGCGACGCCTTGGTGATACCAAGCAGCACCGTCTTGCCCGACGCGGGAGTCTGGCCGGCTTCAACCACGCGGTTATTCTCCGCGCGGAACTTAAACTTGTCGACCACTTCTTCCGGCAGGAATTCGGTATCGCCGATGTCGTCGACCTTCACCCAGCGCATCATCTGACGTGCGATGACTTCCAGGTGTTTGTCGTTGATGTTGACGCCCTGCAAGCGATAGACTTCCTGGATTTCGTTGACCAGGTATTTCTGCAAGTCCTTTTCGCCCATGACGGCCATGATGTCGTGAGGATTGCGGGGGCCATCCATTAGCGGATCGCCGTGTTTGACGCGCTCGCCTTCCTGCACGTTGATGTGAGTACCGCGGGGAATCGAGTATTCCTTCTGCTCGCCATCATCGCCGATGATGTAGAGCTTGCGCATACCCTTGGAGATTTCGCCGTATTTGACGATGCCGTCAATCTCAGTGATGACGGCCGTTTCGCGCGGCTTGCGCGCTTCGAACAATTCGACCACGCGCGGCAGACCGCCCGTGATGTCCTTGGTCTTGGTGGTGGCGCGAGGGATCTTCGCGATGACGTCGCCGGCATGAACTTCGTCGCCGTCCGACACCATCAAGTGAGCGTTCATCGGCATGAGGTAGCGTTTCTCCTCAGCTTTTGTTCCGCCCACGGGCCGGACCAGAACGGCAGGCACGCGCTTTTCGTCGGTCGAATCCATGACCACCCACTGGGAGCGGCCGGTGATTTCGTCGACCTGTTCCTGCATGGTGAGGCCGTCGGTCAGATCCTTGAAATGGACCACACCGGTGACGTCGGTCAGGATCGAGAACGTGTACGGATCCCATTCCAAAAGTACGGCGTTGTTCTTGACAGGCGCGCCGTCGGCGTAATGAATCTTCGCGCCGTAGACGACCTGATAGCGTTCTTTTTCGCGGCCCTTCTCATCGAGGATGGCGATGATGCCGGAGCGGTTCATAGAGATCAATTCGCCCTTGGCATTTTTCACCGTGACGACGTTGATGAACTTCACGAACCCGTCCGACTTGGCATCCTGCTTCGATTGTTCGGCCGAGCCGGTGGCCGTTCCACCGATGTGGAACGTACGCATGGTGAGCTGCGTGCCCGGTTCGCCGATGGACTGAGCGGAGATGATACCGACAGCTTCTCCGCGCTCGACCAGACGGCCAGTGGCCAGGTTGCGGCCATAGCAGAGCTGGCAGACGCCGCGCTTCGATTCGCAGGTCAGCACGGAGCGAATCTTGACGCGATCGATACCGGCGCCTTGAATCGCGCCGGCCAGATCCTCGGTGATTTCGGAATTGACCGCGACGATCAGGTTGCCTTCGTAATCGAGCTGATCTTCGAGAGCCACGCGGCCGACGATGCGGTCGCGCAGAGGCTCGATGATTTCGCCCGATTCGATGATCGGCTCGACGTAAATTCCGTCGCTGGTGCCGCAATCGGTTTCGGTGACGATGACGTCCTGGGCGACATCGCAGAGGCGGCGCGTCAGGTAGCCCGAATCCGCTGTTTTGAGAGCGGTATCGGCCAATCCCTTGCGGGCGCCGTGCGTAGAGATGAAGTACTGCAACACGTCCAGGCCTTCGCGGAAATTCGCGGTGATCGGCTGCTCGATGATCTCGCCCGAGGGTTTGGCCATCAAGCCGCGCATACCGGAAAGCTGGCGGATCTGCTGCTTCGAACCGCGCGCGCCGGAATCGGCCATGATGTAAATCGGATTGAGGTAACGGCCGGTGCGGTCGTCCTCCTCCATCGTTTTGAACATTTCTTCCGAGACGCGCTCGGTGACTTTCGACCAGATCTCAATGATCTTGTTGTAGCGTTCGCCGTGGGTAATCGCACCTTCCTGATACTGCGCGACCACTTCGATGACGGCCTTTTCGGCGTTGCGGACCAGGCCGGCTTTTTCGCTCGGCACGATCATGTCGTCGATGCCGATGGAGATGCCGGCGCGGGTGGCGTACAGGAACCCGAGCGACTTGACCTTATCCAGCATGGTGACGGTGATCGGCAAACCGTATTTGAGGTAGCAATATTGAACCAACTGCGCGAGGCCCTTCTTCTTGAGCAGGCCGTTGATGAACGGCATCTCATCGGGCAGAACGTCGTTGAGGATGACGCGGCCAACCGTCGTGTCCATGTACTGCTTCACGAACTCGATCGGCTCCGTGTGCATCAGGTTCTGGCTGTCGAAGGCCTTGGTCAGGTCGATGACCTTGCCGGTGTAGCGCAGGCGGATCGGCGAGAGTGTTTCGACCTCGCCCATTTCGAGCGCGATCAAAACGTCGTCGATCGACGCGAACATACGGCCTTCGCCCTTGGTTCCCGGACGAGCTTTCGTTAAGTAGTAGAGGCCGAGGACCATGTCCTGCGTCGGGACCGCGATGGGCGCTCCGTGCGCGGGAGAGAGAATATTGTTCGACGAGAGCATCAGAGTCGAGGCTTCGATCTGCGCTTCGGGCGAGAGAGGAATGTGGACGGCCATCTGATCGCCGTCGAAATCGGCGTTGAACGCGGTGCAAGTCAGGGGATGCAGCTTGATCGCTTTTCCTTCGACCAGCACGGGCTCGAACGCCTGAATGCCCAAGCGGTGAAGGGTTGGAGCGCGGTTCAGAAGGATCGGGTGATCCTTGATGACCTCTTCCAAGATGTCCCAAACCACTGGATCCTGCTGCTCGACCAGCTCTTTGGCCTGCTTGATCGTCGTGCAGTGGCCGCGCTGTTCGAGGCGATGATAGATGAACGGCTTGAACAGCTCGAGCGCCATTTTCTTGGGCAGCCCGCACTGGTTGAGCTTGAGTTCGGGTCCAACGACGATGACCGAGCGGCCCGAGTAATCGACGCGCTTTCCGAGCAGGTTCTGACGGAAGCGGCCCTGCTTGCCTTTGAGCGTATCGGACAGAGACTTGAGAGGGCGGTTGTTGGCTCCGCGCAGCACACGGCCGCGGCGTCCGTTGTCGAACAGAGCGTCGACGGCTTCCTGCAACATGCGCTTTTCATTGCGGACGATCACGTCCGGCGCGTGAAGCTCGATCAGCTTCTTGAGACGGTTGTTGCGATTGATGACGCGTCGGTACAGGTCGTTCAGATCCGAGGTCGCGAAACGGCCGCCGTCCAGCGGCACCAGCGGGCGCAGTTCCGGCGGAATGACCGGGATGACATCGAGAATCATCCACTCCGGCTTGTTGCCCGATTTGCGGAAGCTTTCGGCAACGCGCAGGCGCTTCGCGAATTTCAGCTTCTTCTGCTGCGAGATTTCGGTCTTCATCTTCTCGCGGATGTCGAGGCTCAGGCCCTCGCAATCCACTTTCTTGAGAAGATCCTTGATGCCTTCGGCGCCCATCATGGCGACGTATTTTCCGGCGTACTCGGTATCGAGCTGGCGCTTGCGCTCGTCGGAAATAACCTCGCCTTTTTTCAGGTCCGGCACTTCGCCGTTATCGACGACGACGAAAGCTTCGAAATAGAGGACGCGTTCCAGTTCGCGCAGAGTGATGTCGAGCAGGTAGCCGATGCGCGAGGGCAATCCTTTAAAGAACCACACGTGCGAGCAGGGGCTGGCCAGTTCGATGTGGCCCAGGCGCTCGCGGCGGACACCGGATAGAGTCACTTCGACGCCGCACTTGTCGCAGATCACTCCGCGATGCTTCATGCGCTTGTACTTGCCGCACAGGCATTCCCAGTCAGCGATCGGTCCGAAAATGCGGGCGCAGAACAAGCCATCGCGTTCCGGCTTGAAAGTCCGGTAATTGATGGTCTCGGGTTTGGTCACCTCGCCATGGGACCAGCTCCGGATTTTCTCGGGGCTCGCCAGCGAGATGCGAATCGAGTCAAAATCGGCGATCAGATTTGCACGGTCATACGGAGAAGAACGGTACATGATGTCTCCCAAAAATGGCCGGTGCCCAGTGGAGAGGAGCCCATGGACACCCGCCTGATCAATTTCTCATCAATACAAACCAGCCTACGGCTGCTTGCCACACCTAATCCGCTGCTAGAGCTGTATCCAGCTCCTCGGTCTGCTTCTTCATCAACTCGACGTCGAGGCACAACGACTGCAATTCGCGAATCAGAACGTTGAAGCTTTCCGGCACGCCCGGTTCAGCGGCGGCCTCGCCCTTCACGATCGCTTCATAAATCTTGGCGCGACCGTAGACGTCGTCGGACTTGGCTGTCAACAATTCCTGTAGAACATAAGCGGCTCCATAAGCTTCGAGAGCCCAAACTTCCATTTCGCCGAAGCGCTGTCCACCGAACTGCGCTTTGCCTCCCAGAGGCTGCTGTGTGATCAACGAATACGGTCCGATCGACCGCGCGTGAATCTTGTCGTCCACCAGGTGGGACAGCTTCAACATATAGATGTAGCCGACCGTCACGGGCTGTTCGAACGTTTGCCCGCTGATGCCGTCGGCTAACTGGACCTTGCCGGAGCTCGGCAGGTTCGCCGATTTGAGCTGGGCTTTGATGTCCTTTTCGGTCGCGCCGTCAAATACCGGCGTGGCGAATTTGACGCCCAATGCGTGCGCCGCCCAACCCAAGTGCGTTTCGAGAATCTGCCCGACGTTCATACGGCTGGGAACGCCGAGAGGGTTCAGGACGATCTCGACCGGCGTTCCGTCCGGAAGATACGGCATGTCTTCCTCGGGAACGATGCGGGCGATGACGCCTTTATTTCCGTGGCGGCCGGCCATCTTATCGCCGACCGAAAGCTTGCGCTTCATGGCGATATAGCACTTGACCTGCTTGATGACGCCCGGAGGCAGTTCGTCGCCTTTGCGCAGCTTGGCGATTTTCTCGTCGGTGATTTTTTCGAGCACCGCGATCTGCCGCGAGGTCATCTCTTCGATCTCGTCAACCTGTTCGTTGAGCCTCGGATCTTTGTTCGCCAGCTTCATGCGCTTCAGGTCGCGCGCGCGCAGCTTTTCGATCATGTCGCGCGTAAGATCGGTGCCCTTGGCCAGCAGTTTCTTGTTGGTCTTCTCATCATGCAGATCGGCGAGAAGCTGTTTGCCGTCGAGCATGTTCGAGAGGCGCTTGGAGCGCTCGTCATTGAGAATGCGTTTTTCGTCTTCGAGGTTGCGGCGGAGACGCTCTTCCTGATTTTCGAGAATCAGTTTGGAGCGCTCGTCTAATTCAGCGCCTTTGCGCGAAAAGACTTTGCAGTCCACCACCGTACCTTCGATTCCCGGAGGGCAGTACAGCGACGCGTCTTTCACGTCGCCGGCCTTTTCACCGAAAATCGCGCGGAGCAGTTTTTCTTCCGGCGTGAGCTGCGTTTCTCCCTTCGGAGTCACTTTGCCCACCAGAATGTCGCCCGGTTTGACCGTGGCGCCGATTCGAATGATGCCGCTCTCGTCCAGGTTACGCAGGAAACCTTCGGCGATGTTTGGAATATCGCGCGTGATTTCCTCGGGTCCCAGCTTGGTATCGCGGGCATCGACTTCGAATTCCTCAATGTGAATCGAGGTGTAGTAGTCTTCCTTGACCAGCTTTTCGCTGACCACGATCGCGTCTTCGAAGTTGTAACCGCGCCAGGGCATGAAGGCGACCAGAACGTTGCGGCCTAATGCGAGCTCGCCCAGTTCGGTGCAAGGCCCGTCGGCGAGCACGTCGCCTTTTTTGACCTTCATTCCCTGCATGACAATCGGTTTCTGATTGATGCAGGTGTTTTGGTTGGAGCGCTTGAACTTGGTCATCGTATAGATGTCGGCGCCCACCTCGCGGGAAAGCTGTCCTTCCTGGACGTTGCCTTCCACGCGCACGATAATGCGCTCGCTATCCACCGAATCGACGATTCCACTGCGTTTGCAGAGCACCACGGCGCCGGAATCGCGTGCGGTCACGCGTTCCATGCCGGTTCCCACGTAAGGCGAATCGGCGCGCAGCAGAGGAACAGCCTGCCGCTGCATGTTCGATCCCATCAACGCGCGGTTGGCGTCGTCGTTTTCAAGGAACGGAATCAGGCTCGCCGCGACCGATACCAGTTGCTTCGGGCTGACATCCATATACTCGATTTCGCCGACATGTTTCAGCACGAAGTTACCGGCTTGCCGAGCGTTGACGAGTTCGGCCGTAATGTAACCTTTGTCGTCCATCGCCACGTTGGCCTGCGCAATGATGTATTTGTCTTCTTCCCACGCCGACAGATAGTCGCAATGGGCTTCGTATTCGAGCGTGCCCTTCTTGCCGCCGGCGTTCTTGATGGCTTTCTGAAGCTCGGGATGCAGCAGAACCTGACCGACCTTGAGTTCGGTATCGCCGGGGTTAAGGATCTGCACTTCGTCTACTACGTGCCCGTCTTTGACGCGTCGATACGGGCTTTCAATAAAGCCGTATTCGTTGATCCGCGCAAAGCACGACAAAGAGCTGATCAGTCCGATGTTCGGACCTTCCGGCGTCTCAATCGGGCAGATGCGGCCGTAGTGAGTCGGATGCACGTCGCGGACTTCGAATCCGGCGCGCTCTCTCGACAGACCGCCTGGTCCAAGGGCCGAAAGACGGCGCTTGTGCGTGATTTCCGACAAAGGATTGGTCTGATCCATGAACTGCGAAAGCTGCGACGATCCGAAAAATTCGCGGATCGCGGCCATCACCGGCTTGGCGTTCACCAGGTCGTGCGGCATGGCCGTCGACATTTCCTGGTAGACGGACATTTTCTCTTTGATCGCGCGCTCCATGCGCACCAGGCCGATACGGAACTGGTTTTCGAGCAGCTCGCCCACCGCGCGAACGCGGCGATTGCCCAGGTGGTCGATGTCGTCCACCGCGCCGATGCCTTTGCGGAGCTTCAGCAGGTACTTAATGGTGCCGATAAAATCGTCGTGATCGAGAACCCGGCGGTCCATCGGATTCTTGTTCGCCGTCACCGGATCGCTGAGCCACGATGCCGGCGCGTAGTCGGCCTTTTCGTGCAGCTTGATGTTGAACTTCATGCGGCCGACGCGCGAGAAATCGTACTTGCGCGGGTCGAAGAACATCCCTTGAAATAGCTGCGTGGCGGTGTCGACGGTCGGAGGATCGCCGGGCCGCAGCTTGCGGTAGATTTCGAGCAGCGCGTCGTTTTGCGCCTTGACGCCATCCTTCTTAAGCGTCATGGAAATGACGTTGCCTACGTCATCGAGCTCGGGGAAGAAGATGTCGAACGTGGTGATTCCTGAATCCATCAGCTTCGAAATGATCGGAGCCGTCAATTCGTGATTGGCCTCGATCAGCACTTCGCCGGTATCCATATCCACCACGTCGGCCGCGACGTACGCGCCTTCGAGATCGTTCGAAGCTACCTCTACCTGCTCGATCTTATTCTTCTGAATGTCTTTGAAAACGCTGTTGGTGATCTTGCGGCCCTGCGGAACTACCTGTTCGCCCGATTTCGAATTGATCGCGAACGACAGCTTGTGGCCGATGATGCCATCCTTAACTTTGCCGTCCTTTTCGCCGACCCTCCAAAATAGCTTCTTGTCCTTGATGACGATGTCGTTGGTCTTGTAGAACGCCCGCAGAATCTCCGCGTCGGTTTTCAGGCCGAGAGCGCGAAGGAACACGGTGCCGTAGAACTTGCGTTTACGGTCAATGCGGACGTGCAGCAGGTTTTTGACGTCGTATTCGAATTCCACCCAGCTTCCGCGGTAGGGAATGATCTTCCCGAGGAAGTAGCCTTGCGCCTGTTGGCGCTCGAAAAACACGCCCGGCGAACGGTGCAACTGCGAAACGATGACGCGCTCCGTGCCGTTGATGATGAACGTGCCGTTCTCCGTCATCAAAGGAATTTCGCCGAAGAAAACTTCCTGTTCCTTGATGTCGCGAATGGTTTTGTTGCCGGTCTCCGGATCCTTATCGAAAACCGTGAGCCGGATGGTGACCTTCAGCGGAGCCGCATAGGTCATGCCTCGCTCTTCGCACTCGGTCACATCGTATTTGAGCTGCAATCCCACGGGATCGCCGCAGCGGTTGCAGAAAGTAACGATGTTTTTGTTAAACGTTCCGCAGCGATGGCAGAGCACATCGCCCAAATGAAACGGATCCGTCTTGATGGTCGCGCCGCACGCGGGATTGCGGCAGGTGGAGCGCAGATGGTGCAGCCCCTTCAGGTTTCCGCACTTGCACTCCCAGTTGCCGATTGCATAATCGACAAATTCGAGCTGGCTCAGGCCGCGAAAATCGGAGATCGGAAAGACGCTCTTAAAAACGCTTTCGAGACCGGTGTCGTCGCGCTCGCTCGGCAGCAGGTCCATTTGCAGGAACCGCTCGTAGGATTTTTTCTGGACCTCGATCAGGTTAGGGATCGGGATCGTAGTTTTAATCTTCGAAAAATCGACTCGCTCACGATAAGAAACATGTTCCGGGGTTTGCATGATCCAAAGTCCTCAGTTCCGATCGGACGCCGGCAGGCGGTCAGGTTGCCGCCGGTAAATCAAAACAAAAAGGCCCGACAGTGTGAGTACACTTCGGGCGAGGTATGTGCGCGCAGGGCAAAGCCTAGCGGTAGTTCAGACGAACTGCCGTGCAGATCGCGGAGTTCCAAATTCACTTTTGCCAGGTACGGGGCCTTCTCCAGTTAATCAAATCATAACAAACGCCGTTTCCGTAAGTCAAACGGCGTCATCTCGAACGGCCTCGCGCGGATCGGGACGAAATCCGAAGATCCCCTCCTTCCGCGCATTTGGCGAAAATCTGGCTTACGCTGCGCGCAAAAACGCCTTACTTCACTTCGACGGAGGCACCGGCGTCGACGAATTTCTTCTTGATCGTCTCCGCTTCGTCCTTGGTCACGCCCTCTTTGACGGTCTTGGGCGCGCCATCGACCAGGTCCTTGGCTTCTTTCAAGCCCAAGCTGGTGACTTCGCGAACAGCCTTGATCACATTGATCTTATTGGCGCCCGCGGCGGTCAGAACCACCGTGAACTCCGTTTTCTCTTCGACGGGAGCCGCCGCAGCCGCGCCGCCGCCCGCTGCCGGTGCCGCCGCGGTCGCTGCCGCCGCAGAAACGCCCAGCTTCTCTTCCAGCAACTTAACGAGCTGTGATGCCTCGAGGAGCGTCAGCCCTTGAATCTGTTCCGCAATCGCGTTGATGTCTGCCATTTCCCTTATCCTTTGGTTCTAATTAGCTCGAAAACTTGTTTTCTTTCACACCCTGGTCCACAACCACGGCCAGGTTCCGTCCAACCCCACTCATCGCCGAGACCAGCCGTTGAGCCGGAGCCTGGATCAGATACAGGAGCTTCGCGTAAATCTCTTCTTTCGGAGGCAGGCTCGCCAGAGCCTGGATGCCGGCGAGGTCGACCACCCGGCCCTCCACCATCCCCGCCTTAAACGTAAAACTCGGATTCGCTTTCGCGTACGTCGTGAGCGCCTTGGCCAGCGCCACCGGATCGCCCGACGTGTACGCGACCGAGCACATGCCTTTCAAATCCTTCAACAGGTCGCCCGCGGGAATTCCCTCACCGGCCTTCTCGCCGATGCGATTCTTGATGACCTTATAATTGGCGCCCGCGCCGCGAATCGTCTTGCGCAGTTCAAAATCCTGACTTACCGTCAGTTTTTCGAAGCCGGTCAGGAACACGTTCTGCGCCTTGGCGAGCTGCTCGCGCAGCGCCTCCATGTCCTTCTGTTTTTCAGGTTTCTTTTTCATCTGGGATCCTTATACGGTCTTCGCGTTGAACGGCGTCACATCCAGAGCCACGCCCGGGCCCATGGTCGAACAGACCGTCACACTCTTCACGTACTTGCCCTTCGCAGCGGAAGGCTTTGCTTTGATCACGGCATTCAGCAGCGTGGTGGCGTTCTCGACCAATTTATCGGAATCGAAGCTCGCCTTACCGAACGGAACGTGAATTACGCCCGTTTTATCGACGCGAAACTCGACTTTACCGGCCTTGACTTCTCGAACGGCGTTCGCGACATCGACTGTCACCGTGCCGGTTTTCGGGTTCGGCATCAGCCCGCGCGGCCCGAGGATCTTGCCCAGCTTACCGACGCCGCGCATCATGTCCGGCGTAGCAATCACGGCATCGAAATCGGTCCAGTTTTCGTTCTGGATCTTGGCGACCATATCGTCGCCGCCCACCAAGTCCGCACCGGCTTCCTGCGCCTCGCGAATCTTGTCGCCCGACGCGATGACCAGCACTTTCTTCGACTTGCCTAGACCGTTCGGCAGAACCACGGTTCCGCGCACCATCTGGTCGGCGTGCTTCGGATCGACGCCTAGCCGGAGGTGCAATTCGACGGTTTCGTCGAACTTCGCGAACTTGATTTTCTTGACGAGGGGAACGGCGTCGTTGAGAGCGTATGGTTTCGTCTCAACCTGTTTTAACGCAGCAGCGTACTTCTTACCTGTTTTGCGGCTCATGTTTTTGTATGGTCCAAACGGCCCTAGTCACAGTTCTAGACCAGGAGCCTCCCAAGGGAATATGAATCTATAAGGTAACAAACTTGCTCAGGCGATGCAAGTGGGGTCTATTTATTGACCGCCTCGCGGCACTTTTCGAACAACTGGAGCAGCGTGTCCACCTGCTCCTCCGGAGTTTTCGGCGTCTTCCCGCCGAATCCCGCTCCGCTCGATGTCTTTCCCATCCCGGTGGTGGTGCTGATAAATCGCATCAATTCCAGTGCGACCTCATCCTTGCTTGCACCGGTGCGTGGAGGTGTTTCCTTGTCGTCCGTCATATAATCACTAAGGTAGCTGATTTCAGCCATACATGCCCACTGACGCGCGCCGGCTGATCCGCAAGATGCGCGGTGGAGCACAGGCGCATTTGCTAGAAGCCTCTGACGGCCATGCCTACGTCGTCAAGTTCATCAACAACCCGCAGCATCGGCGAATCCTCGTCAACGAGTGGATTGCGTCGGTATTCCTGAATTTTCTAGGTATCTCGACGCCGGCATCGGCCATCGTCCGGATATCCGCAGAGTTCCTCGCTGCCAATCCCGAAGTGAATTTGCAACTAGGCACCCGTACACAGTTGCCGACCGTAGGCTGGCATTTCGGTTCTCGCTACCCGGGAGATCCCGCGCGCACGGTGGTCTACGATTTCCTGCCCGATAGCATTCTCGACACCATCGAAAATCCGACGGATTTTCTCGGGGCACTGGCGTTCGACAAATGGATGGGCAACGCCGATTCGCGCCAAGCCGTATTTTTCCGCGCGCGCTTGAAGGAATGGATTCCGGGCTCTGAAGCGCACGGACTCAAAATGGGCTTCGTAGCGCAGATGATCGACAACGGCTTCGTCTTCAACGGTCCACATTGGGGATTCGCCGACTCCGCGGTCCAGGGTTTGTACTTCCGTCCCAACGTCTACCGCGGCGTGCGCGGCCTGGCCGATTTCGAGCCGTGGCTGGCGCGCATCGTGAATTTTCCCGAAGAGGTTGTCGACCAGGCGGTGAAAGCGATTCCGCCTGTGTGGCTCGAAGGAGAAGAAGAAGCGCTCGAAGTGCTGCTGGCGCGTCTGCTAAAACGGCGGTCGCGCGTGCCGGATCTTATCGAGGATTCCTTGCGTGGGCGCGTGAATCCCTTCCCGAACTGGCGCTAACATGCATGTGCATGCATGAGAACCACGATCGAGATGAAACCTGAGCATCGGGCGCGAATCCTCGAACTGGCCGCGAATCGGGGCAAGAAAGGTTCTCGACGGTGACCGAAGCGCTGGAACTCTGTCTCAAAGCTCAAAATGACCGGAAGAAGGCGATTCGGGGCGCCTTCGCGCTAAATGGATCCATGAAGGAGACGGAAGCCGCTGAGCTCGCGACGCGAACTGAGAACATTCGCGCAGACTGGCGATGACCATTGCCGATGCCGCCAGTGAGATTCGAAGAGCTCTCGATCGAGCGGGAAACACCATCGGCATGGCTGACAGTTTGATTGTCGGTATCGTGGTCAGCAACGGCGGTGCCCGCTGACGCGGAACCGCCGACACTTCGAGCGAGTTCCCGGCCTGGAACTTGCGTGAATTTGAAATTTTCAAAGAACCTTTAAAAAAGTATCGGGCGCGCCCTTTAGCCAGGATTTAACGTCACCTAGCCGAGACGTCCGTTTATTTAGCCCGCAACGGCGAGGGATCGGTCGTGTACCGACGGACATCCACCGCACAAACGCCTATCAGAGCTTGTTCTAGAATTGCCCCTACTGGCGGGTTCCGTTCTCCGGTGACAGAGCACATGAACTCCTTGCCTATAAATTACTCGGAGGGCTGTTCCATCCAAGGTGGTTGAAAGTGCAATGTGCTTGAAAAGAGTCAAATTAGAGTTGCGCGGGGCGATGTCTCTCTCTTCGGGCGAAGCCGTTACAATACCAGACATGTCCGCTGGCATCGCGCTAACTGCCGCCGCGTTTTTGTTGCTTCCCGCCGTGAGGGGCCAGAACCCGGGCAGCATCAAGTTCGAAGTCGCGTCCGTGAAACTGGACCTTCGCGCCGATGGGCCTTCGCTCATGCGCGGTGGTCCCGGAACCCCGGATCCCGAGCGGATCACGTACGAGCGGCAACGCTTAATACGTCTCCTTCACGCGGCCTACGGGTTCGAGTTCGATCAGATTTCCGGGCCCGATTGGATGTCAGACAATCTTTACACGATCGCCGCGAAGCTCCCTCCAGGGACTACGAAGGAGCAGCTCAAGTTCATGTGGCAGAACCTTCTCGCCGAGCGCTTTCACTTGAAGACCCATATCATCCAAAAGGATTTCCCTGTATACGAGTTATCGGTAGCCAAAGGCGGGCCGAGGTTCCACGAGGAGCCCGGCTTCCCGGTGCCGCGCCCCGGCGAGAACTGGGCTTTTCGACCGGCGCCACGAGATATTCGGCTGAGGTTCCGAGAGTGTTCGATGGCGGACTTCGTCCAGCGCCTCGGCTGGCCGCTCAGCACCACCGGCTTGGGCGGGCTAACGGTGGGACGGGTTGTGAACAAAACCGGGCTCGAAGGGTCGTACAGCTTTACGCTGGAGTTCGCCGGTTCTTGGGGACCAGGCGGCGCATTCCCGCCGCCGTTGCCAGACGGACAAACCGACACGGCTTCGAACCTGTTCGACGCGCTCCGGCAGCAACTGGGCCTGAGGCTGGACGAAGGAAAGGCTCGGTTAGACGTGTTGGTCGTCGACCATGCGGATAAGGTCCCGACTGAGAATTAGCCGAGGGGATGAAGGGGCACTTCTGGCTGTCCCTTCAATCCCCCGATCCCCTTCAATCAAGGCTCACGCCTGATATTATTGGTGCAGGTTGATCAAATGGCAAACAGGGACAGCTACATCGACTGGACTGGATGCGAACTGGTTGAGAAAATACCAGGTAAAGTCTCGGGACGGCCGGTGATACGCGGCACGCGCATCCTGGCGGATACTATCGTGCAAGACGCCGAGCTTGGTTCTCCGCTGGAGGAAATCCACGAGAATTATCCCGACCTGCCGCTCGCGACGATTCAACGGCTCATCTCGTTTGCCCACGCGCAATCAAGACAATCTGTTTCGTGAGAGTGTTGCTGGACCACAATTTGCCACACAAACTGAGGACCTGCCTCGGTGGGCATGATGTCGTGACAGCATCCTACATGGGCTGGGGCGAACTGAAGAACGGTGAACTCTTGAAGGCGGTGGAAGAGGACGGCTTTGACGTTTTTGTGACGGGCGATAGAAGCCTTATCGATGAGCAGAACATTACAAGCCGTCGGGTGGCTATCGTAGCCCTGTCCGCGAATAACTGGCCAATCATAAAGAGCTACATTCCGCGGATTCTTTCCGCAATCGATAACGCTATCCCAGGCTCTTTTCAGGAGGTCGAATGCGGAGTCTTCGACAGAAGGAAAACATAGGCGAGGAAACAAAATGAACCGCTGCTTCTTCTGCCTCGTCCGACTGGATCTTTCTCTAAGCTTTCTTTGTCGCGCTCGCATTTTCCGCCGCCGTAGAAGGTGGCAGTTCTAACGCCGCACTCGAGGATCAAATCGCGAACGCTTTCCTCTCGATTCGAGCCGAGGCCCATCTTCCCAAGCTTTCCCGAATAAAATATCGAGAGGACCTCCAGGGATGGACTTGCACCGCCGCTGAGCGAGGCACGTCTTTGAACCCTTGGATCTATAAGGCGAGCGATCCGCTCTTTAGCCCTCAATTGCGCCAAAGAGCTCTAACGAGGCAAGATCCGAACGACCGCCCCCCAGCCGCGCGGTTCGCCGTCGCCGTGTGGCCTGCTCGGGACGGCAAGGACGTATTTAGGGTGGGAATTAACCTTTACTTTTCCGCGTGGCGGGAGTTCTTCGGTACACACTTTACGGACGACGTCTTTTCTAGAAACAACGCCCGCTAGACGAATACCTTATAGCAGGCACGCGCGGGTGGGGCGCCTCGCAATTTGACGGTCGCGGTATTGTAGAGATATTACGCAATTATGGGTGCAACTTTGACGCAGACCCGGTCGGCTGAATTTCGCGAGGCGCTGGAAAATCGCGTCCTTGTAGCGGACGGAGCCATGGGGACCATGCTCTATCAAAAGGGCGTCTTCATCAACCGCTGCTACGACGAGCTCAATCTATCGCTCCCCGCCCTGGTGCGCGACGTCCATCAGGAGTACATCAAGGCTGGTTCCGAGATCCTCGAAACCAACACGTTCGGCGCGAACCGCAAGCGCCTCGCGGCGTATGGATTCGGCGAGAAGGTTCGGCTGATCAACCAGGCTGGGGTGCGGATCGCCCGCGAGGCTGCTCGGGATCAGGCTTTCGTTGCCGGCACCGTGGGACCGTTAGGCATCCGTTTGGAGCCCCTTGGTCCGACGAGTTTTGAAGAAGCCCGAGCGATTTTCCGCGAACAGATCGAAGCGCAGGTGGAAGCTGGCGTCGATCTGCTGATCCTTGAAACTTTTCGCGATTCGAATGAAATTCGTGAGGCGATTTTCGCCGCGCGCGAGGCCGCCGGAGACGACATCGCCATCATCGCGCAGGTCAGCATTGAAGACGATTGCCGCCTCCGCGACGGCACATCGACGGAAGATTTTACGCGCCGCCTGGATGAGTGGCCTGTTGACGTGATCGGCCTAAACTGCTCGTCCGGTCCGAAGGTGATGCTCGAGGCGATCGAGAAGATGATCGGTTTCACGAAGAAGCCGCTCAGCGCGATGCCCAACGCGGGCTTGCCTGCGACCGTCGAGGGCCGCAACATTTATTTGTGCTCGCCCGAGTACATGGCGCAGTACGCGCGCCGGTTCCTGATGGCCGGGGTTCGCATCGTCGGAGGATGCTGCGGCACCACGGCCGCGCATATCAAAGAAATTCGCAGCGAAGCGCGCAGTTTGCAACCGGGGCACAGGACTCTCGACGTCAAGGTGCAGGAGCCCGCGACGCACGCCAAGTCGCTCGAAAAAGTTCCCATCGCGAAAAAGAGCGTACTCGGAGGAAAGCTCGCCGCTGGAAAATTCGTCGCGTTCGTCGAGATTCTTCCCCCGCGCGGCATCGACGCATCGAAGGAGATCGAAGGCGCGAAGCTCTGCAAGGCCGCGGGCATCGATTGTATCAACGTGCCGGACGGTCCGCGGGCCAGTGCCCGCATGAGCGCGCAGGTCACCTGTCAGCTTATTCAAGAACAGGCGGAGATCGAGGCCGTCCTTCACTTCTGCTGCCGGGACCGGAATATTCTGAGCATCCAAAGCGAATTGCTGGGCGCCTATGCCGTCGGCGTAAAAAATCTGATCTGCATTACCGGCGATCCTCCACGCATGGGCACGTACCCCGACGCCACCGCGGTGTTCGACGTCGACGCGATCGGCTTGACTAACATCGCCAATAACTTAAATCACGGCCTCGATCTGGGCGGCAATCCCATGGGATCGCAAACAGCCCTTCTGATCGGTGTCGGAGCGAATCCGGGCGCGCTCAATATGGATGAGGAGCTGAAGCGATTCGAATGGAAAGTCCGCGCTGGCGCTGAATACGTGGTTACGCAACCCGTCTTCGATCTCGACCTGCTCGAAAATTTTCTCAAGAAAACCGAGCATCATAAGCTCCCTTTGATCGCCGGCATCTGGCCGCTGACCAGCTTCCGCAATGCCGAATTCATGGTGAACGAGCTACGTGTGCCAGTGCCCGACGAATACATGGACCGCATGCGACGCGCAGAATCGGCCGAGGCGGCGCGCGCCGAAGGAATCGCGATCGCACGGCAGATGGTCGAGCGAGTCCGGCCGCTGGTGGCAGGCGTCCAGTTGAGCGCGCCCTTCGGACGCTATCAAATGGCCATCGAAGTCGCCGAGGCCCTCGGGTCGCGCCTGTAAAGTCACTCAGAAGAGTGGTATCAGTAATAATGATCAGGATTACCCTACCGCTAATTCTCCTTTCCGCCCTCCTACCGGCGCAGACCAATTCCATGTTCACGATCAGCGCTACCGGCACGGTTACCTCGGTAACAAATGGCAAGGGGGTGCTACTCACCGGAACGGCTACTTTGACCGGTTTCGGAACCGCCCAGCTAACTTCAAACTTCACGATTCCAACCTCAGGGGGAATCGTGGCTAGCACCCCCATCGCGGCTACCGCGGTCTTGGTTTTTAGCACGGGGGATGTGCTCCTCGGACAAGTCGTTGTGCCGGCCGGCTATTTCATTCCGCAGTTGGGCCAAACCACGTCAGCGGCCGCATCGTTCACCATCGCCGGAGGCTCGGGAGAGTTCGTGAACGCGAGCGGATCGTTCCCGAATCTGACGGTCAACGCCACCATCACCGGGAACGGTGCCACTGTTCTAGGATCGGGGAGCGGAACCGTTCTGACGCCATCCGCGCACACCGTCGGGACGCCTTCCTACTCCGGCTCTTTCGCGCACTTCGCCTCCGGCGCTGGATGGGACACGATCATCACCCTGGTCAATAAAGGCACCGCAAATGCACAGGCTCAGGTAAACTTTTACAACGAATCGGGTAGCCCGGCGACGCTGCCGCTCGACTTCCCTCAAGGCGGCGCATCGTCCACGAGCGCCCCTACCTACTCACAGGTCCTTAAACCCGGCGCAGTCCTGGTCATCGATAGTCAGGGAGGGGCGACCACCAGCGTGGGATCGGCGCAATTGCTTTCCGACGGCAACGTCAGCGGCTATCTGATCTTCCGTTACCTGCCCACGGTGCAGGAAGCGGCGGTGCCTCTCCAGGTGCAGAATTCATCTACTTACACGCTTCCGTTCGATAATACCGGTGGCATTTCCACAGGCATCGCACTGTCCGCGACATCAACCACATCGACGGCGGTCCAGGTTCTGGTGCTAAACGATGCGGGAACCACCATCGCAACGGATACCATCACATTGCCTGGCCTCGGTCATACCTCGTTCGTGCTGGGAACCCGCTATACGAGTACGGGGAACGTTCGCGGCACGATCCAGTTTCAAGCGCCCCCCGGAGCCGAGATCGGCGTGATCGGAATCCGCGCTTTGGCCAGCGGCGCCTACACCACCATTCCTCCGATTGGGAATTGAACCGCAAACCGGCTACACTAATTCGGTGGCAACCGATCTCATCGAGATTGACGCCGAGCGTCCTTCTGAAACCGCGATTGAACGCGCCGCCGCTGCCGTGCGCCGTGGCGAGGTAGTCGCCATCCCGACCGATGCTCTCTATACGCTGGTCGCCGACCCTTTAAATCTACACGCCGTCGGGCGCGTTTTCGCCGCCAAGGGCCGCGATATCCACCGCGCCCTGCCGCTGCTGGTTGCCGACGTGATCATGGCCGAGGAACTGGCCAAGGAAATGTCCGCGCGTTTCCGCCTGCTGGCGCGCTACTTCTGGCCCGGCGCGCTCACGATCATCGCCCCGGCGTCTTCGAGAGTCCCTTTGAAAGTCACGGGAAACACGGGCCGGATCGCCATGCGCCAATCGAAATCGAAGGTCGCCAACGCGCTGCTCGAACGACTCGCGCAGCCCTTAATCTCGACCAGCGCGAACCTTTCCGGTATGCCGACTTGTTCGAGCGGCATCGAATGTTTCGGCATGATGGACGGCCGCGTCGACCTGGTCCTTGACGGAGGCCTCGCCACCGGGACGGGTGCGACCACGGTCGATGTGACCGAACCGTACTGGCGCATTATTAAGGAAGGCGGCATCGCTGAAAAAGAGATCGCCGACGTCCTCAAGGGGACTTAGCGCCTCCTCCTCCGCACCTTTTCTACGATCAGACCGATGAACAGCAGCCAGAGAGGCGCCCAACTATACTCCGGCGAGAGTACTGCCGTGATCATGCAAACTCCGAACACCAGTGCGGTGGTCGCCACCCGCATGCCAAGAAAATCCGCTTCGGGCGACGCCGTCTCCATCAGCAAATCCTTCCGCCGCGCATATCGCCAATGCAGATTCAGCAGCAGCGCGATCGCCAGCATATTACCGAAATAAAAAAGCTGAGACACCGGGTGCATCAGCAGATGCCCCATCAATCCCGCCGAAAACGGCAGCAGGGATACGAACATCAGGAACAGCAGATTCACCCACACCAGGAACGGATTCACGTGGCGGATAAAGTGAAATGTCAAATGATGCAGGAACCAGAATCCGCCCGCAATCAGAAATGTAACCACGTACGTGAGGAATTGCGGCCGCAACCCCAGCAGTTGCCGCAGCATCTCCTCGTTCGAATGTTGATGCTCCGGCACCTCCAGTTTGAGCACCAGGAGCGTCATGGTAATGGAGAAAACGCCGTCGCTCAGCGCCTCGATGCGCGATTTACTTAGAGTCAGCATAACTTTCTTTGGTATATGATCGAAAATAGTAGCAGGAGATTACAAATATGCCTTTATCGCGACGGCAACTCTTTATGGCCCTCGGCTCGTCGACAGCCTTGGCGCTGATCCCGGAGCTTCAAGCCGCCTCCACCGTCCGCATCGTCGAATTCGACAGCGCCGGCAACTCGAAGGGACCCGAAACCGTCGAGAAGGTCGTCAAATCCAACGCCGAATGGAAAAAGCAGCTCACCGCGGAGCAATTCGACGTCACCCGCCGCGAAGGCACCGAACCCGCCTTCACCGGCAAATACGCCAAAAATCACGACGCCGGGCTCTACCGCTGCATCTGTTGCGCGACTGCCCTGTTCAGCTCCGATACTAAATTCGAATCCGGCACCGGCTGGCCGAGCTTCTGGGCTCCCATCGCCAAGGAAAACATCACCACCAAGACCGACTACAGCTACGGCGTTCGTACCGAAGTAAAATGCGCCCGCTGCGATGCGCACCTCGGCCACGTCTTCGACGACGGCCCTAAACCCACCGGCCTGCGCTATTGCATGAACTCCGCCGCTCTGAATTTCGAACCGAAAGCAAAGGGATAATTATGAAACTTCTAACCACTCTGCTCTGCGCCGCCTGCCTGATGTCCGCCGGCGGCAAGCTTCCCTCTCCGGCAACCGATGTAAAAGCTCCAGACCAGAAAACCGCCACCGCTGTATTCGCCGGCGGCTGCTTCTGGGGCGTCGAAGGAGTCTTCGAAAAAATCAAAGGCGTCTCGAACGCGGTCTCCGGATTCGCCGGTGGCAAGAAAGCGCCCTCCGGTGGCTACGAAGAGGTCAGCACTGGCCGCACCGGCCACGCCGAGTCCGTACAGGTCACCTACGATCCTTCGGTGATTAGCTACGGCCAACTCCTCCAAGTCTTCTTTTCCGTCGTCCACGACCCCACCCAGCTCAATCGCCAGGGTCCCGACGAAGGCACGCAATACCGCTCCGCGATTTTCTACACCAATGAGGACCAGAAGCGCGTAGCCGAGGCCTACATCCAGCAGCTCACCGACGCAAAAGCGTTCAAGCACAAGATCGTAACCCAGGTCGCGCCGCTCACCGGCTTCTATCCGGCCGAAGCCTATCACCAGCACTTCCTGCAACACAATCCGACCTATCCTTATATCGTTTACAACGATCTTCCGAAGATCCACGAGCTCGAAAAACAGTTCCCGGAATTGGTCGCGAAATAGTTATAATTGGGTGGAGCGCGGGAGTAACTCAGTGGTAGAGTCACAGCCTTCCAAGCTGTTGGTCGCGGGTCCGATTCCCGTCTCCCGCTCCATTTTTCAGTAAGTTGCGCATTGGTCCTCTTAACCTTTGTTCAAACTTCGTTCAGTTGCTTTTGGCTGTGGAGGTGTTTCGGCCCTTCGTGTTGATGGGTCCGAAACATCGCCACGTCGAGATTTTCAACAGCAGCGCGACCCGCGCATTGCTGACTTCGCTCTTGAACCCGAATTCTTGGAATGGGAGTTCAAAGCAACAATGAACTCTTGTTGGTCTTGCGCGACTTAAAGAAAGCCCTGCTTAACACGAACATCGCTTTCTGAGCTATAAACGCCGGCATCATTTACTACTGAAGAACCCGGCGAAGCGATGTGTCGGCCGGAAAGCAGAACGGACAACTCAATTCCAAAACGTTACAGGACGGTTCTGTTCTGTGGGATACCGGGCACAAAGTGGAGTTTATGCACGCATGAGACCAGCCATGCAAGATGGCCGGCATGAGCATTCGGCTGGCGGCAGGCGAGTATCGCTCCCGAACTTAGGCATCGTCGATCAGATGCTAACGAACGATCAGGCGCAGCCAAATTATTTCGGTAGTTGTTACCATCTAGCGGCTTCGGTTATGCAGGCGTGAATTTCGCCAGCCTCTTACAGCCACACACTGCTGGACATTGATTGCCGGGCGGCGGACGCGTGGGGATCAATGGTGGCTGAGCTCGTGTAGTGCCCGGCTAACGGGAATCGAAAGCGTTAGCGTTCAGCCTAGTTCGTTTCAGTTGGTGCTAAGTCGTACCAAATGGGTTCGGTTCGTCCCAGCGGACCAGTTCTCCGCCCCGTATGGACCGGTGACGTGGTCTCCCGGTGGTCTCCAGCTGCGGTTTTCGGCGACCTTGAACGGGTGGAAGACGCCTACTGCCTACGTGGGTTGTAGGCCTCCTTCGCCATACGAATCAAAGATTCGAACACGTTGGAGCTCTTAACCAGAGTTCGAATCGCAGTCGAGACCCTTTCGCCGCACGATCTTCGTCTGGCGTCGAAGCAGAACTGAGCGGCCGCAGATGTGCGCCACTGATCCATACCCGTCCTGGAGCAGATCGTCGATCATTGCAAGATTCCGGGTTATCAGCCGTTGGAACGTTGCAGCAGGAGGCCGAAAAAAGAATACGTTAAGAAAACAAACAAACCGATGGAGATTTCGCTCTTTCCTGGTGGATCACCAGTCGCAGAAGATCATGAATAAGCTCCTATCAGCAGATCCCAGACGCATCGGCCGTCCGGATGTGCCACCCACTTCGGATGCTGTCGACGAGGAGCGGGTGGGCGGAACGCTCGACGAGCTGAAGACAGATCTGATCTCGATACTTGGCGAGGATCTCGTGCGGCACCGTATCAGCGACTTGGTGCGTTACGCTTCGGATGCCAGCCCTTACCGATACATTCCGACCGTGATTGTCCAACCAAAGAATATCGATCACGTAGCCGCTATCTTTCGATATTGCGTTGGAAACGGGTGCCATGCGACGTTTCGGGCCGGTGGGACCAGCCTGAATGGCCAAGCTCAAGGCGACGGCATTCTCATCGATGTGAGGCAGCACTGGAGTGGCTGGACAGTCGAGGACAAGGGATCACGGATTCGTTGCAATGTGGGCACGACGCTTGGCCGTATTAATGAAGTATTGAAACCCTACGGTCGCCGCATGGGCCCGGATCCGGCGAGCATTAACGCCGCCACAATTGGTGGCGTACTGGCCAACAACGCTGGTGGTATGCGTTGTCGGCCGGAGATCGATTCCTACCATTCGATCGTTGCCATGAAAATTATTCTTACCACCGGCACGATTGTCGATACCGAAGACCCACACGCCGAGGAACATTTCGCTGCCGCCGAGCCAGAAATGGCGGCGGGGCTGATGAAAATCCGTGACGAACTACTTGCGGATCAGGACGTCTCGGCCCGAATCATTCGTAAATATGAGATGCGGAACACCACTGGATACGCCATTCATGCATTTCTCGACGGTAAAACGCCGGTAGAAATCTTGCGTCGCTTGATGGTTGGGTCAGAGGGCACGCTCGGCTTCGTAGCCGAGGCCGTCTACAAGACTTATCATTTGCCTGCCAAAACGATGGTCGTATGGCTACCATTCGAAACAATCGACGCAGCGGTCGAGCAGGTCGCTAAGCTGGTCGAACTAGGAGCGCAGGCAGTCGAGCTGATGGTTGCTTCAGCGTTGACCGCGGCATCCAGGCTGATAAGAGGAACACCAAAGTATTGGAAGGATCTCGATCCGAAGAACGCGGCGCTGCTGGTCGAATTCGGCTTGGAAAGCGACCGGGAATTTGAGGCGATCGAGAAGCGGGTCGGGGACGCCCTGCGCGATGTGGCGATGCTGCAACCGTTGGAATTCACTCGCGATGCGGAAGCAATTGAGCTTGCGTGGCACGTTCGTGATGGGCTCCTCGGCATCGTCGGTGAGGCGCGTCCGCAAGGGACGAGCCTGATAATCGAAGACGTTTACTTTCCTCCTGCACGCCTTGCGAATGCTACACGTGATTTGCTCGCGCTGCTCGCCAAACACGGATACAACGCTTCGGCGGCGGGACATGCCGCTTACGGAAACCTGCACTTCGTGATGATTGCACGACTGAGTGAGGACGCCAGCCGTCAGCAGTACGACCGCTTCATGCGAGACCTCGTCGAGTTGGTGGTGGATAAGTATGACGGCTCTTTGAAGGCGGAGCATGGAACGGGACTCAACATGGCTCCCTTTGTACGGCGCGAATGGGGCGACAAGCTTACTGACCTGATGTGGCGCGTAAAACGCCTTCTCGATCCGCACGGAATTCTCGCGCCGAATATATTGCTGAGCCACGATCCAGAGATTCACCTGAAGAACCTCAAGACCACCCCGGCGATCGAGGACGTTCATCATGCTTCTCACTGTATCGAGTGCGGCTTCTGCGAACCGGTGTGCCCAAGCCGCAACGTGACAGTCACTCCCAGACAGCGCATCGTACTTCGTCGCGAGATGTCCCGGCAGCCCGAATGGTCGAAGCTTCTGACCCAACTGCAGCGTGAGTATGAATACGACGCGATTGAGACCTGCGCAGTTGACGGAACCTGCGCCGATGTCTGTCCGATCGGAATTAATACAGGCGCTCTGATCAAACACCTCAGGAAGATGGAAAACTCCACAGGCGCCGAGGAAGTTGCGCTCGATGTGGCTCGCAAATGGGCCGAGGTGGAGAAGCTGGCGCGTCGTGGCGTCAATGCAGCCGACATCGTGCAAGCAATCGCCACGCCCCATTTGCTCGAGGCCCTGACGGACGTGGCGCGCGGCCTTGTCAGCAACGATTTGGTTCCCACCGTGGCCGGCCCGATGCCGCACGCCGCTCCTGCTAACCTTCCCGCAACGAAACGCTCGGGCGCTGCGGCCGCATATTTTCCGGCGTGCATCAATCGGATCTTCGGCCGGGACAACTCCAAGCCCGCCTCACCCGCTCTGCCGGAGACGTTCGTAACCCTCTCGGAACGAGCGGGCAAGTCTCTCTGGATTCCCGATGACGTGAGAGGGCTTTGCTGCTCGACGCCCTGGAGTTCCAAGGGCTACAAACGCGGGCAGACATGGATGTCCGAACAGATGAGTGACGCGCTGTGGCGCTGGAGTAACGGAGGGAAGCTGCCCGTCGTGGTGGACGCAGCTTCGTGCACGCTCGGTCTCAAAGACGACATATTAGAGCATCTCGACGATGAACGCAAGGATCGCTTGAAACGAATCACCATCATCGATTCGATCGCCTGGTGTAAAGAGCTTCTGTCCTCACTGAGGATTAGTAAAACGATCCCAAATATAGTCGTGCATCCTACTTGTTCGACCACACACCTCGGACTCACTGAGACGCTCGTGGAAATCGCCAGCGCGTTGGCTGACAGGGCTGAAATTCCTTTGGGAACGACTTGTTGCGGAACTGCGGGCGACCGCGGCCTGCTGCATCCCGAGCTGGTCCACTCCGCCACGCGTGACACAGTCGTACAAATCCAGAGTTCCGATGAGGACACCTGCTTCGTCTCTGCAAATCGGACCTGCGAGTTAGGCATGCGCCAGACTACCGGCAGAGTATATGAGTCTTTCATCTACGCGCTTGAGGAGGCCTCTCGCCCCTCATGAGCTCCTCCAATTCCACCAGGCGAAGAATTCGATTGACTCCGAGCTGAGCAGCACTTTATGCGCTTCATCCATTTCGAAACAGGTGAAACCTCAGGGATTGCCACGGAGGAAGTCTCGGGCTGGCATGGGCTCAAGCAAGGGGACAGCGGATTTCCAGGCACTCTGCCCGAGCTGATCGCAAAAGGCGCAGATCTGTTGCATATTGGCAGAAGCCTCGGGCAATCGCCGACAATCGACCCCAGCGCAGTGCGGCTGCTGCCACCGGTACCTGTACCGCCGAAAATTCTATGCGTTGGTCTTAACTACGATGATCATCTGCAGGAAAGCGGGCTGAAGAAGCCGGCCTACCCCGAAATCTTCGCCCGTTTCGCGACGAGTTTAATCGCCCACCAGGAGCCGATCCGGCGGCCCCGCGAATCCGTCGCACTCGACTATGAAGCCGAGCTGGCCGTAGTAATCGGCAAGCCCGGGCGCCGTATCTCCCAAGGGCACGCCCTCGATCACGTCGCGGGCTACTCCCTGTTCAACGACGCGACCATCCGCGATTTTCAACTCCGTACGCCACAATGGACGATCGGCAAGAATTTCGATGGAACCGGATCGTTCGGCCCGTGGCTGGTGACGCCCGATGCCGTGCCGCCCGGTGCCAGCGGGTTGCGCATCCAGGGCCGTTTAAACGGCCGTGTCGTGCAGGATTCGCGTACAGACCGGCTCATCTTCAATGTTCCGGCGCTGATTGAAATGATCAGTGTTGCGATGAGTCTGGAGAGGGGTGATGTAATCATCACCGGAACGCCGGGTGGCGTCGGTGCGGCGCGCAAGCCACCCGTTTTCATGCAACCCGGCGATATCTTCGAAGTCGAGATCGAGCATCTCGGTGTCCTGAGCAACCCCGTGCAGGAAGGCTGAAACGCCTGCAGGGCAGGAGCCGCAATGTACAACGTCAGCACGTGGCCGATGTCGTAAAGGAACGAATGGGAAGACGTAGATGAGATACGCCGACTATAAGTGTTTCCGGTTCGCGTTTGATTCTGGAGTTGCGTTCGTTAGCATCGATTACCCGCCGATAAATCTACTTGATGACACGCTTTCGAAGGAATTCGACAGACTCGGCAGGGAACTCGAGACGGATGAGAGCGTCCGGGTTGTGGTATTGCAGAGCGCGATTCCCGACTTCTTCATGTGCCACTCGGGCTTACGCCGGGTTGGAGCCGCTCCCAAGACCGTTTCCCATACGAGCGGCTTTCGTCTGACGCAGATGATCGGCGAGCGGTTCAGGAACATGCCTAAGGTCACCGTTGCCAAAGTCGAGGGACGGGCCCGGGGCGGAGGAAGCGAGATCGCGCTTGCCATGGACATGTGTTTTGCCGCCGTTGGCAAAGCGATCTTCGGCCACCCGGAAGTGGCAGTTGGGCTTGTTCCGGGCGGTGGCGCTACGCAAAGGTTGCCGCGCCTCATCGGGCGGGGACGCGCCTTGGAGGTGCTCCTGGGTTGCTATGATCTCTCGGCGGAGCTGGCAGAACGTTACGGCTATGTCAATCGAGCGTTGCCCGCGGATGAGCTGACGCCTTTTGTCGAGAAACTGGCTCACCGTATCGCCTCTTTTCCTGCGCACGCCATCGCTCACGCCAAAACGGCCGTGGATACTGGGACATTCAGCTCCATCCCAGAGGGGCTCCTGGTGGAAGCCCATGAGTCCGATTTGAGTGTCGCCAACGAGGTAACGCAAGCGCGCGTGGCGGAAGCATTAAAGATCGGCGCCGAAACTTATGAAGGGGAGCTTGATATGGACTATTTATCAAAACTCTTTCTGATAGGACCCGCTGACATTTGATCGACGGGTAATTACAAGGGGAATCCTGAAGAAGCTGCACAAACCAAGAAGAAATGCCGATCGATCCCGAAGTTCTCACATGATCAACTGCGAGATTTGACCTTCCGGCGCCGATTTCGAGTGGAATCAGTGTTTGTTTTGTGGCTCCGCGGCATCCGAACCACAAACTTGACAGTTTTTTGGAATCTGGAACTTACTGATTCTCCAGGGCATGAGAAGTCGCCAAAGGCCTCAAAAGCAGGCCCGTGGTACGAAATCGGTACAAAAATCTTCCTGTCCTCCGATGCGAATGGCGAGATACCGAAGGGCGCCCCTCAAGATCAGCGGACCCACTCGACGGTGGCCGCACGCCAGCTTCCGTCAAGAATGGCCGGTTTGGGCCAATATAAGTCGAAACATCGGGTTGAAAGGGCGGCTCCACTTGCGCCATTCCGACTCGAGGCCGGATTCCCGGAGCCTAGGACCTCGGCTGCCCGCGTCTGCGCTTGTTTCTGAGCGCGCTCGATGAGCGCCTTTCCAAGGCTTCGACGTGCTTTCAACCCATCTGCCAAAGGGGCCGGAGCGGTCCACTTCTTGTCAAGGAACAGAACGAAGATTCGCCAAATTCCGCCATCGGATAGGTGTATTCGTCTGTCGACACGTCGACATGACTTCACGATTGCAAATCGACAAGTCGCCCTTATGCATGCCGACACGAAGATCATAGCGGTGGAATGGCAAAAGGGAGCAGCGGCAAGAAAACGACCGCCATGGATCTGGCCCACGCCTTTACGGTCAGCGGCTACAAAACGTTATGCTCGACCTCGATTCCGGACATCCGCCGCGGAGTGGAGAGACGCGCGAGCATGCGCAGTCGTATATATTCGCCGTAAATGTTCTGCGACGTCGTGCGGAAACGCATAGGGCACGAGATGCTTACAGAGTGTTGACTAGCCGGTGGACGCGGATCTATGGGTCGCCGAACGAATCGCCCAGAAACCCAATCATACGGATCCGGCCTCAAGGCTGGCCGTTGATTACAATCGACTATTGGTAACAAGCATTCCCAATGTTCCGTGGCGGTCGCCGCGTTGAGTCTGGGTTGTGGAATCTACCCGATTTTTCGGAGAGCCAAACATTAGCGGCCCCTTCGTAGTTAACACCAAACAACCGCGTCTTCGGCGGGGTCGTTGGTCCCGTAAGATCCCGGCCTGGACGTCATCGTTGCCCCGCGAGTTCGCTCATGCGAGTTTCCCACCTGTCGCACAACGCGATGGCCGACTGTGCGCGGGCGTATCCGGCTGGTCCCGACATCCGAGCGCGAGGCATCCGCTCTATCACTTTTTTCAGATCGAGAGTGCCCTCCAAATGAAGAGTACGCTCCCAGAGCCACCAGCGCATATGATCCTCGATCTGGTAGTCATTGAGCACGCTACCTCCGACACCGAAACTCAGCTCGGTGGTAACTACCTGGTGAATCCAACCGGCTGGGAAATATAACAGCTCGCCGCCTCGTACGGTTCCTTCGTAGCAATCCACTTGCGCCAGTAGCGGAAATTGATCGAGCGAATGGAGGCGGGGATCGTAGAACTGCTTGAAGACCGGGTCGAAAGCAACCAGCGCACTATCCGGCCGATAAAATCGCCAGGTCTTGGACCCGGCAATCAGATACATCCAGCCTTGCATACCGTAGGCGTCCAGGTGGAGCGAGGTGACAGAGCCGGCGGGTGAGAGTACCAGGCTTTTTTCCAATTCGTCACGGTTAGCGGGCGCGCCCAAAAACCAGTTTTGCCTCAGGAACGGGGGTACATGGACAAGATTACCGAGTGGCGTGCCGGCGATATAAAAATCGACGACGTTGTGGCCGACGGCGTGACCGCCCCGCATTCCAGCCAGCACATCGGCTGCGGCCACTTCCTGGTAGCCCGGCACAGTGGAACCGTAGACATGAATCCGAGCATCACCAAGCATATCTGCAATCCTGTCAAGATCCAGGCTCGCGATTGGGTGCGCCGGTCCGAACAGGCCTCGAACGATCAGTGGTTCGGAGGCATTGCGTTCGTAAAAGGCTGCTGCGTCATCGCCTATTTCGCAGGCGGAAATAGTGCGAATTTCAACAGTTCGGGTTGCCGCGCTTGCTTGTATCATTGGGGTTTTTTAACGATACCCCGTCAACGAGGTTGAAACAACATGTTCTCCCATGTTTTGCTATTGCCGCGGACGCGCAACAATTCGCTGCTAAGACAGGCAGCAGGACGCTAGACAGCCTGCCGGTCGAAGAGCAGCTTAAACGAGAAACTTGATCTCACCGCAGGGCAATCAAGCCCATCCTGCAGCATCTACGCGACGCCTCGCAACCTGCCGCAGTGCCCGGTGGTCCGATTTCAGTCTCGCCATTGCGGGCATGCCATGGATCGTCCCGACGAAGAACTTCGCCAGCGCGCTGGCCTCCGCCCCGTTGGACAGTTCGCCGCCGCGCTGCCCCTGATGCAACGCCTCGGCGAAAATGAATTCAACCTCTGCCTGGTTGTCCTCGAGGAACCGGGCGATCTTTTCCTCATCTACTGCGCGTTCCATGCTGCGCTGAGGAGCAGGCAGCCGCACGCATGTTGCTCCCGCGATTCCGCCGGCCGGTCCGAGCAGAACCCGGGTGAACCCCTCTTTTGCCGTCGGCGTGGAAGTCAGCGTCTCGCGCAGCGATAAGTTCGTGCGCTTTTCGATAATGCATCGAGCGGCTTGACTTTGCGGCGTCACCGAGACAAAAGTGCGGGTAGGGGGTACGGACGGCCCTGCCGCGCGCATGCGGATGAATCGGACAACTCTCGTGGCCCGGATGAAGAAACTTGGTATCGATCCCCGCCATTAATCCTGATATTCGATTGTACCGAGACCGTCAAAGCCGCTTTGACACTCCCGACCCTCCCAGACTTAATCCCTCGTCTTGCTTTGAAAACAGGGCAGTTCTGGCCACTGGTCGATGGTGGGTGGGTTGCGTTTTGCCAAGTTAAGGATAGGTGCGGCATGTTGAAGATCACGGTTGTGGAGGACCAACGCCGGCGCCGATTAATCGTTGAGGGCAAGCTTATCGCACCTTGGGCCGCTGAGCTTTCGACGACTTACCAAACGGTTAGAACAGATCTTGAAGATCGCGAATTGATTGTCGATCTGAGGAGCCTAACCGCGATCAGTCCGGAGGGCGAAGAGGTACTGCTCCAGTTGATGAGCGAAAAAGCCAAATTTCGCTGCGGCGTGTACGTGAAGGAAGTCTTGAGGCAACTGGCTCGTAAGACCCGCGATAACCTACGGGAGGCCGCCGCTGAAGATACGGATTCTGAATCGACTCCAAAAGAATGACGACGGCCGTGTGTCACCATCGCCTTGACAGTTTTGACACTGGGCTGTTCCATGATTATCCGGCCGTTTGGCGTTTCAATGGTATCAAGCGTTTGAACGATTCTTAGACTTGGCATGCGGGTTGCGCTAGCTCTGTTGAGTGGTTTCGGCAGCATCCCCAACGGACGCGATTATGCCTGCAGCGGGAGCGGGATTGGCGCAATTCAATGCCAACATTTCGAACCCGTCATCGCTGGACGCTTACAGCATCCGGCCCGATCACGCCGTCAGCGTGAAAATGCATCCGCCTTTCAGTCCCAGGCGCGAGTGAGGGCGAAGATTGTGGTTTGTAACTACGATTCTCAAGGTTGTTTGATGGCCAAGCTTCGAAGAGCACGGGGCGGTCCGTTCGCCCGAGGCGCGCGGCGGAGGGTCGGGCTGTTCGTGAGTCTGCTGATCGGCTTCGTCGGTCCGGCGCGTGCGATCGACCTGCCGGAACCGGTCGGCTATGTTCGCAAAAACTTCACTGTTGAAGATGGGCTTCTATCGAATAACGTGAATGTCATATTGCAAACACGCGACGGCTTTCTATGGATCGGCACCCAGGACGGGCTCCTCCGCTTTGACGGGCGGCACTTCACGCCGATCCAGTTTCTGCCTCAAGCATCGCCTATCTTGGTAAGCGCGTTAGCAGAAGCGCCGGATGGCACTCTTTGGGTAGGTACGAGAGCTGGCTTGGCGCGAATTCCAAGCCCCCGGTCCAGTGAGTTGGGACGCACGGCCTCCTCCATTTACCATTCTGGTTCCGGCGATCGCGACTCGGTCCAATGCCTTCACTTTAGCCGGAACGGCGATCTCTGGGTGGGCACACACACCGGGCTCTACCGCTTCGAGCACGGCAGATTTTCAACAATCATTCCGGAGTTGTGGACGTCCCGGATTGAGGAAGCCTCCAATGGTAATCTCCTGATAATTACTTCCAAGGGATTCGTTGAATGGGATGGCAAGCAGATCATTCGGCATCCGGACTTGCCAGCCCGATTGGGCGTGGTCCAGCATGGGATCTTTCACGTTCTTGAAGACCACACAGGCACGCGTTGGTACTGTACGGAGTCGGGGGTGGCGCGGCAGGTCGGCGGCTCAATTGAGCGGCTAAAGCCCTATAGCGGCGCAGAAGGACACCCCAACGTAGTTTACCGCCTGTATGATGACCAGCATGGCTCTGTTTGGTTCACTCAATCCGGTGCGTTGTATCGCGTTACCGCCGCTGGCCGGCAACTGGTCGTGTCCGATCTGAATGCCAAGTATCTGGCTTTGGACCGCGACGGCGATTTGTGGGTGGGCACGCGACGGGGACTATTTCGGCTAAAGAGCCAAGCTGTGAAAATGTTCACTGCCGCGGACGGTCTGCCGTCCGGTGCGCCAACGGCAGTGTTAGCCACCAGCGGCGGCAAGCTGTGGGTCGCAAGCAATTGTGGCGGAGTGTCATTGTTTGACGGACAACGCTTCCAGACATATGCCGAGAAAGACGGCCTTACGAACTCCTGTGTGTTTTCGCTTGCCGAAGATCGCGACCATAATATTTGGATCGGGACATTCGGCGGCGGTGTTTTCCGTTTCCGGGATGGACACTTCATTCAGGTCGTAGCGCCGGACAGGCTGGCCTTCCGCATCCCTACCGCCATTGTGCCCACCAGTGATGGTCCTCTGTGGATCGCCTATAACGACGGTCTCGACCGCATAGCGGATGGCCAGGTTCGCAGATTCACTATCGCCGATGGGCTCTCGAGCAACAGCCTATTGTCTGCGTATGAGGATCGCCGGGGCGTGCTCTGGGTCGAGACGACCAAGGGGGTCGACCGCTTGAAGAAGGACCGTTTCGTCACCGTCTTGACAGCCGACAGCGGCTCCACCGGGGAAGGACGATTTGGGTTTGGGGAAGACCGGTCGGGAGAGCTCTACACCTTTGGACCCGCTAACGCAACCTTTCGCGTTCGGGAAGACCGCGTCGTCCGGGTCAATAGCGCTCCTAGGATTACAGGGATGGCGCAATCCCCGGAGCATCTGTGGTTTTGCGGAGACGGCATTTACCGGGCCACACCGGACAGCCTTCAAAGGTGGGAGCGCGAGCCGGACACGCCTCCGGACTACACTCTGTTCAATCGAGCGGATGGGATGAACTCCCCGGAATGCAGCGGCGGATTTCGGAACATGGCCATCACTAAAGACGGCCGGCTTTGGGTAGCAATGGAGCAAGGTGTCGCTATGCTTGAATTCTCCCGGCTCCGTCATACCGAACGCAAACCAGCTATTTTTATCGAAAAAATTGTAATCGGGAAGACGGTCCAGCCGCCTGGCCGGGAACTAGTCTTGCCGGCTGGCACACACCACGTTGAGCTGCATTTCGATACCATCGAATTGGCATCGCCGGAAGCGATTCGACTGCAATACCGGCTGGACGATATAGACCGCGAGTGGCTGGACGCGGATTCAAGCGTTACCGCTGTGTATAGCGGCATTCCCGTTGGTACTCATTCATTCCATGTGCGAGCGTGCAATAGCGAGGGAGTATGGGACCAGATCGGGATTCTCTATAACGTCACCCAAAAGCCTTATTTTTACGAAACGAATCTGTTCCGCGTTGCCGCGATCGCCATATTTGCTCTGCTTCTCTTGGGCCTGCACCGGCTTCGCCTGTATCAGGTGGCTCGCGAATTCAACGTGCGTCTTGAGGAACGTGTTGGTGAGCGCACCCGTCTCGCTCGCGATTTACATGACACACTGTTGCAGAGCTTTCACGGGTTGATGCTCCGTTTCCAAGTCGTAAGCAAACTGCTGCCGGAGGGAAAGGCGAAGGAACAACTTGAAAAAGCACTCGAACGCGCCGACCAGGCGATTGCCGAGGGTAGAAGCGCCGTTTATGACTTGCGGTCGTCTGCAACAACAACGA
>DATHOJ010000100.1:0-2249 GCA_035485055.1 Bryobacteraceae bacterium | reverse complement strand
AGCCGGATTTGACGATTCTGCTGGATTCGGACGCGGCGGCCAGCGTGAGCCGGGCACGACGTCGGAATAAACGTACATCGAAAACCGCGAGCCGCGGGCACGGCGATGAGAACCGGTTTGAGCAGGAGACGCGGGCATTTTTTGCGCGGGTGCACGAGGGGTATGTGGCGATTGCGAAGCGGGAGCATGCTCGGGTGACAGTGGTCGATGCGCGTGGGACGCCGGGCCAGACGCACACGCGGATTGTGGAAGTGGTGCGGAGGAAGTTGAAGCTGTAGGAGAGGAGAGGGAACCAGGCGAAGATGAACTACGGGCGTTGATCCGGCGTTGTTTGACACGCCACAAAGCTCTTGTGTGTGAACTCCTCGCGAGGCCGCTCGCTGAGCTGGACTGAAAGGGATCCTTCGACTACGCTGTCGTCCGCTTCGCGCACGACCGCTTCGCTCAGGATGACAGAGGACGTTTTGGAAAGAGAGGGCAAGCATGTCCGTTAGCCGGCGGCGGTTTCTGGAGAATGCGGCTTTGAGCCTGGCGGCTGCGAAAGTCATGCCTGCTGCATGGGGACGCGTGCCGCAAAATTCTGGAGGTCGCGTCGCTGGCGGAGATCCGAAGAAGGCCTACGGGTCTGGTTATTTCGGCGAGTGGGTTCAGGATGAGTTCGCGCTACCGGCGTTTCATTACACCTGCGATCAGCTCAAAGATCCGAAGGCTGTGACCGAGGTGAATCCGGGGATACTGGCGCCGACGGAACACATTCACCAGGTGGGAAATGATCGCATTGTGGCGATCGCGTCGAACTACGGCCACGTTCGGGTGCGACAGGACGAAGGCGCTCCAAAGTTTTTGAACGACTACGCGCCTGAGCGCGGCTTGTTTGGCGGAGGATTCGGATATTTGACCGACGGATCGGCGGTGCTGAGCACGTTTTATCGCGGGGATGGCAACGGGGGCAACGCCGACAACTTTGACCGGGTGTTTGGCATTGGATATTTCCGCAAGAAAGTTTCCGGACATGGGTATGCCGTGGATCAGATTGTTTTTGCGCCGTTCGGCGATGATCCCGTGCTGCTTTCGCAGGTCACGATTACGAACGCGGGTGCGGGAGAAGCGAACCTGCGCTGGATCGAATATTGGGGATGCCAGGTTTATCAGTTCTCGTTCCGGTCGTTCATCGAGCTCTATGCCGGGAAGAGCATGCACGAATCGCGACGAGATTTTGGGACGCGCTTCGGGCACCACTTTCGTCCGGCCGCCGGCGGCATGGGACTGATCGAGAGCAAGGAGTTTTTGGGACGCGATCCGGCGGAGGAGCAACGGTTTCAAGGAGCGGTTGCGTCTTTCGAAAAGAGTCCGAATGTGTTTCTTACCCCGCCCGACCCGAAGGCTCCGAAGCGGGCCGCTTTTGATGACCTCAATCCTCCGCCGACGTTTCTGATTTCGCTGGACGCTCCGGCGAGTGCGATGACGACCAATGGCAAGGGGTTCTTCGGAGGCGGAGGCACCGATCATCCTGCAGGGCTGGAGCGCGAACTCGATGGAGATCTCGCGCAAACCGGGCCGGAAAGCGCACTGCTGCTCGAACGCAAGATTACGCTCAAACCCGGCGAGAGCCGTACGCTCACCTTTCTTTATGGCTACCAGACGTCGGACACCGATTTAGATTTTCTGGTTACGAAATACCGTAAAGGCGCAACCAATGCGCTGCGAGAATCCTGCGATCAGTGGAAGCGGCACGGGATGCGGTTCAGCACTCCGGAAGAACCGTGGGTCGAGCGCGAAGTTACGTGGAACCACTACTACCTGCGGAGCGGATTTACCTACGACGATTTTTTCAAGCAGCACATCATTTCGCAGGCCAGCATCTACCAGTATGTGATGGGATTTCAGGGAGCGGCGCGCGATCCGCTGCAGCATGCGCTGCCGTTTTTGTTCAGCGATCCTGAGCTGGTGAAGGAAGTACTGCGCTATACATTGAAGGAAGTGCGGCCGGACGGATCGATTCCTTACGGAATTGTGGGGCATGGCATGCCGATGCCGACCACGAGCGACAATTCCAGCGACATGCCGATGTGGCTGATCTGGGCGGTCAGCGAATATGTTCTGGCCACGCGCGACGTCGGATTCCTCGACTCGGATGTGGTCACGCTTTATGGAGAGAGCGCGGGGCGCGACTCGGTGCGCAATCTTCTGGCTCGCTGCTACCGGCGTATGACCGACACGGTGAAAACCGGAGAGCACGGCCTGATGCG
>DATHOJ010000099.1:0-251046 GCA_035485055.1 Bryobacteraceae bacterium | reverse complement strand
TTTGTCGTTCCCAGCATCCCGGAGATGGGCGCCGTAGGAATCATGGCACACGCGTCCACCGCGCTCGCGACGCGTGCCAGCACAAAAACCGCGCAGAGAATCCGTATCACTTATTTACCTTCAAGCACGAAAGTAGGAGCGAGCCCGGTGAGCGTCGAAAAGCTTTGCGAGCCGACGATGCTCAGCCAACTGGAACAGCCGTGCACCTTGCCGTAAAACGAGTGCGGGTGCACGTCCACCTGCATTTCCTTCATCATCAGGCTGCCGTACTGCATCAGCGGGAACACCACCTTCGCGGGATCCGCAATCTCCTGCACGACGTAGGGGCTCCGCATGGCTTGGCGAAGCGCCTTTTCCCAGCCGATGTCATCGGTTTCCGAACCTCGGAAAGAATGCTGATCGGGCGAATCGTCATTCGGTTTGAGGATTAGTTTCGCGCGATGCTTCATCACGAAATCCGGCAGATCCACGGTGTGGCCCTTGTGCGTGGTTTTCGCGGCCTGGACTAGGCGCGTCCACGGCACATGTTCCTTGATCGCGCGCCGTTCAATGGCCGGAAACTTCTCCGTGATGGCGTCGTCGGTCAACAAATCGAAGATCGCGCGCTTCGCACCCACTTCCGCGCGGAAGCTGTTCACCATGCACACGGCATGTTCTTTATACGCCCGCACCATTGGGTGCGAAAGATCGAAGCGCACCAAGAATTCCTGCAGGCGGATGCGCCGGTACACAATATCGATCGCGAAATCGCCGCGCCGCAGGACTCCGTTCCGATATTCGAGCTGCTCCGGCGATACGACTTCCGTCGGATATCCCTCGCTGGTGAAAAATTCCGCCAGCGGCGCGAAATCGCCCGGCCCTCCGGAAAATGGCTGCTTCAACTCGACAATCGCAATGCGGGGCTTTTTCTGCTTGCCTCCGAATTCCTTGTACGATTTGATCAACGCGCTCAACAGGAATTTGGTCCCGCCGAGTTTTTTCAATTTATATTTCTTGCGAAACTCTTTCACCGGCGGAGCTTCGTAATAAACATCGGCGAGCGCATCGCCGTACAGAACGCCCGCCGGAGCGTCGCCGTGATGATTGGAAAACTTCATCGACCCGTTGTTCATCACCGTGTCAAGCTGCCCGGTAACCCCTACCAACGCGTAGCCGGGATCGACCTGCGCCAACATTCTTTCGGCGGGAAGAAGCTGGATGCGCGCCAGCAGTGAAGGCGTCGAAAGCGCCATTTGTTCCACGCGAGCCATAGCCGACGAAATGGTTTCCGCCGTCTTGGCCATGGCGGCATAATCCCGGCCGCTGAGAAAATGAGGGCGCAATACCGGCGATATCGCGCGCCCGCCGAGTTTAGCGGCTTTCAACTGTTCCTGAAGAGCCTGCGCCCACCCGAGGTCAATATAGGGGCCGCTCTCAATCAGCTTGTGATAACGGGCGATAGCCTCGCCGACCTGAGTCATGTGTCTTATCGGTTAGTATCGCATGGCGAACCAACAAATGAAAAGACAATGGCTTCCGAAAATGCCACCCAACCTATTGATACAAAAAGGCTTATCAAAAATAATTCGCGTTTATCTCTGATTCTGCTTTAAGACCTTTTTCCTCAATCGGATGGACACAGGAGTCACTTCCACGAACTCATCGTCACGAATGAATTCAATGGCCTGTTCCAGGTTCAGAAGCCTGGGTGGAACCAGCCGGATCGCCTCATCGGCGCTCGACGCGCGCATGTTGGTGAGCTTTTTCTCTTTCACGATATTTACGTCCAGGTCCGAATCGCGGGCATTCTCACCAACGATCATCCCTTCATAGACTTCCGTACCCGGGGACACGAACATATCACCGCGTTCTTGAAGGTTGAACAGCGCGTAACCGGTGGTCTTACCGGCCCGATCCGCGATCAAAGATCCAGTGGGCCGGGAGGGAATATCTCCCTGCCATTCGATGTATCCGGAGAAGAGCGAATTCATGATCGCCGTCCCCTTGGTATCGGTGAGCATTTCGCTGCGCAGACCGATCAGCCCGCGCGAAGGAATCTTAAATTCCAGACGCACGCGCCCCGACCCGTGGTTCACCATCTTCTCCATCTTGCCTTTGCGCGACCCGAGTTTCTCAATCACCACGCCGACAAAATTCTCCGGACAGTCGATTACCAGCAACTCTACCGGCTCACTCAGAACGCCTTCGATCTTCTTCGTCAAAATCTCCGGCTTGCCGACCGACAACTCATAGCCTTCGCGGCGCATCATCTCGATGAGGATCGCCAATTGCAATTCGCCGCGGCCCATTACCTTGAACGAATCCGGACCGCCCGCTTCTTCCACCCTGATCGAAACGTTGGTCAGCAATTCCTTATCCAGCCGATCCCGAATATTGCGCGACGTCACGTACTGCCCTTCGCGACCCGAAAACGGCGAAGTGTTGATCGAAATGGTCATCGCGATGGTCGGCTCGTCGATCTGAATATGCGGCAAAGGATCCGGCGTCTCCGCGCTGGTCACGGTCTCGCCGATAGTGATCCCTTCGACGCCAGCGATCGCCAGAATATCTCCGGTACGGCCGATCGTCTCGTCGACGCGCTTCAGTCCCTCGAACGAATAAAGCTTGGTAATCCGCGTCTTATGGAAGGACCCGTCGAGCTTCGCGATCGCTACTTCGTCTCCCAGGTTCAGCGTCCCGTTAAACACGCGTCCAATCGCCAAACGCCCCAGGTAATCGCTGTAATCCAGATTCGCGACCAGCAATTGCAGGATGTTGTCGGGATAGCCACCGGGAGGCGGAATATTTTTGAGAATCAATTCGAACAGAGGTTGCAGCGTCTCCGGTTCGCCTTCCACATCGGGCTTGGTAAAATCCGTCCGCGCGAATCCTTCTTTTCCGTTGGTGTAAATCACCGGAAAACTAAGCTGGTCCTCGGTAGCGTCCAAATCAATAAACAGATCGTAGACCTCATTCAGCACTTCCTGAATCCGCGCATCCGGCCGGTCTATCTTATTAATGACGACGATCTGCGGCAGATGCGCCTCGAGCGCTTTCATCAAAACGTAACGAGTCTGCGGCAGAGGACCTTCGCTGGCATCGACCAGCAGAATCACTCCGTCGACGATCTTGAGCGCGCGCTCCACCTCGCCACCGAAATCGCTGTGACCCGGTGTGTCGACGATGTTAATTTTGACGTCGTGATAGTGGACGCCCGTGGCCTTAGCGAGAATGGTAATGCCGCGCTCCCGCTCCAGGTCATTCGAGTCCATCACCCGTTCGGCGACCGCCTCATTCTTGCGAAAAATGCCGCTTTGACGGAGCATCGCGTCAACCAGGGTAGTCTTGCCGTGGTCGACGTGCGCAATGATGGCGACGTTGCGTATAGTTGTGTTCTTCTCGTGGGATTGCATTCGGGTGTTATCTTTGAGTCGTGCACGAGCGCGCAAGCGCGGCGCACCTTTCGATTATCTCATGCCTTTGCCTCCACAAATAGAAGCGGACGAATTCGCTCCCCACAACGCGCTTCCGTCGGTGGTCATTGTCGGGCGCCCGAACGTCGGAAAATCGACGTTATTTAACGCGATTTTAAGGCAAAGGCGATCGATTGTCGGCGATGAGCCGGGCATCACACGCGATCGGATCGCGGGCGCGGGATCGTATCGAGGCAGGCCGTTTGAGTTGATAGACACCGGCGGAATCATCACCGACGACACCGAAATGATCCCGCGCGAGATCTTGAAGCAAGCACGCGTGGCGTTAGAAGACGCGGCGCAGGTGATCTTTCTCATCGACGGACGCACCGAAATTACCGGAGCGGATCGCGACCTGGCGAAGATGCTGCGCAAGCTCGGTAAGCCAGTCTCGCTTGCGGTCAACAAGATCGACAGCCAGAAACGGGAAATGCTGACGCACGAATTTCATACTTTGGGATTCGAGCATCTCTTTCCGGTTTCCGCCGAGCATCATCTGGGCTTAGATGACCTGCTGGAGCACATCACCGCGAATTTTCCAATCGATGTCGCGCGTGCGACGAAGCAGGAACACCCTATCAAAGAATCGACCGCGGCCGAGCATGCGAAGGAATCACCAAAGATCAAAGTTGCGATCATCGGACGCCCGAATGTCGGCAAGTCGACCCTGCTCAACGCGCTCACCGGATCGGAGCGATCCATCGTCTCGCCAATCGCCGGAACCACGCGCGATGCCGTGGATGAAACGATCGTCGAGAACGGCACCGAGTACGTATTCATCGACACAGCCGGGATCCGCCGCAAAGGCAAAACGAAATTGATGGCGGAGAAGCTAAGCGTCGTGATGGCGCGCCGCCACCTGCGGATGTGCAACGTCGCCCTCTTCGTGATCGATGCGAGCGAAGGAGTGCTGGCCCTCGACGCAACTATCGCCGGCTACGCACATGAGGAAGGTCGCGCCGTGGTCATCGCCGTCAATAAGTGGGACATCGCGAAGGAAAAGGATCGTCGCAAGTTTTTAGAAGACCTTCACGACCGCTTGAAGTTTCTCGACTACGCTCCAGTGGTTCTCATTTCGGCGATGAAGAAACAAGGCACCCGCGGCCTGTTCGCACTGATCAAAAAAGCCTACGATTCCGCGAACGCGCACATCAGCACGGGCGCACTTAATCGGTTCGTGGCGGATTTGAAGTGGGAATATCGAATGAAGATTTTCTACATAACGCAAGGAAGCGTGCGTCCACCGACGTTTATCGTGTTTACAGATAAAGCAGGCGACATGCACTTTTCCGCGGAGCGATTCCTAATCAACCGCCTGCGTGAAAAATTCGGCTTCGAGGGCACGCCGATCGTGCTGAAGACCAAGCGTCGGTAGCACCACGTTTCACGCAAAGGCGCGAAGCTCGCAAAGAAAAACCTGGCGCCTTTGCGTTTTCGGACGGAGTGGAAGAGTCCGTGGCATTAGGTAAACTTGTCAGGTTTGAAGGAGTCTTCGGAGTAGACTTGGATTCCGACGCGCCCATTCGGCGCAAGTCGGCCTTCGATACGCGCTGAGACTTGCCTCACGTGTGCCGCGACGGATGGATTATTAAGAGGCAAGCTAACAACGCGGGAACCAAACAAGTAGCAGACGTTGGCCACTTATAACAGATAGCCTGCTTCCTGAAAAATGGTTGTGAAGAGGGTGATGGCTCAAGGATCAGAGATCTGGCCCTCGATATGCTCCATAAAACCATGCGGACTTAGCAAGCGAGTGCGAAATCCCTGCGACGACCAATCCAACACTTTGCCGATCCGCAGCGGATGTCACAGGAGGAAGAATCAGTGTGTCGGCGGTAATTTTCCGCGTTCGAGTTCGGAAACCCGGTTTTCCAACCAGCCCATACGCTCCACCAGCTCGTCCGCATGGCGAAGTCGAACGTCAACAGGACGCGCCCACTCATAAAATCCCCTCAGCAATTCGGTTTGGGAATCGCGGATCTTTTCAGTCAACGTATCGTTGACCTGCCGAACAGCCTCGGCGATATCGTGCGACGTTTTTTCATTAATCTGCCGAACGGCATCGGTAAGATTTTGGTTGACTTGCTGAACGGCGTCAGCGAGATCCTGTTTGGTTGCTGGCTCACTATTCACACCCAACTGAATACCACAATTCCGACCAGTGTGCCATCATATGCTCTTATGCGCTTGTTGCTCCCCTTTCTCGCCGTCTGCTCCCTCGCGTTAGCGCAGCAGATGGACGACGACTTCGCGAAATCCGTCAAAGATTGGACCACGAAACCCGAATTCATGAGCCCTCTCGTCGACCATCTTCCCAAAGGCGGCGCGGTTCCCAGCCCCAAGGACGTGCTCGGCTATTACATCGGAGCGCCCAAGAAACTCACCTATTACGTCGACATTCTGCGTTACTACCGCACCCTCGCTTCGAAATCTCCGCGCGTGAAGGTGCTGGACATCGGCAAGACCGATGAAGGCCGCGAATGCGTCATCGTATTCGTCGGCTCTGAAGATTCGATCAAGAACCTCGAAACCGAGCGCCAGAATTTAGCCCAACTCGCCGATCCGCGCAAGATCAGCGAAGCCGATGCCCGCGCGATTATCGCCAAAGCGAAACCCATCTATCACTTGATGGGAGGCCTCCATAGCGCTGAAACCGGTCCACCTGAAATGCTGATGGAACTCGTCTACCGCCTCGCCACTGAGGACACGCCGCTGATCAAGACGATTCGCGACAACGTCATCGTTTCTGTGACCCCCGTCGCCGAGCCCGATGGACGCGACCGCTACGTCGACTGGTATTACAAATACAAAATCAACGAAGTCGGCGAGAACGACAGTATGGGCAACCCTCCGTACTGGGGCAAGTACATTTATCACGATAACAATCGCGACATCAATTATTCGCAGATGAGCTCGCAGCGCCTGCTGAGCTGGTATCTGCAATGGCACCCGCCAATCATGCATGAGCTGCACGAGTCTGAACCTTTTATGTATACGTTCAGCGGCCAGGATCCGCAAAATCCCACGCTTGATCCGATTCTTTACGGCGAATTGCCGTGGTTCGCGGATTTCGAGATGGCGCAAATGATCAAGTACGGCATGCCCGGCGTCTGGACCCACGCGTTCGTCGATATGTGGTCGCCCGGATATCTCGGCTTCATGTCGTCGAATCATAACGGCATGCTGCGAATGTACGAAATCATGGGCAACGGCGGCGCAAACACCATGCATCGCCGGATCAATGGACCGGAAGGCGGCGGGCGCGGAGGCGCACCGGCGGGCGGTGGACGCGGAGGCGGAATGACGGCGCGCGAATGGTATCGACCGGTGCCTCCGTATGCCGAGGTCGATTGGTCAATGCGCAATAATACCAACTACAGCGAGACGGGAGTGCTCTCCGCGCTCCAATTGACCGCCGCGTTCCCGCAGATCGTTCTCGAAAATTTCTACAAGAAGAGCAGAAATTCAGTCGATGCCGGGAAGAAGGATGACATCCACGGCTACGTGCTTCCCGTCGGCCCGGATCAAACCCGGGTCGCGTTCGTTGTGAACACGCTGCGCATGCAAGGCATCGAAGTGGGTCGCGCCAAGAGCGAAGTGAAGCTGAAGGAAGGAACGTACCCAGCGGGAACCTTTATCGTCAAACGCGATCAGCCCTACGGTCGCCTTGCGAAAATCCTGCTCGAAAAGCAAAATTTCCCGGATCCGGCTCTAACCACCTACGATGACACTGGTTGGACCATGGGTTTGATGACGCATTCGAAAGTAGTGGAGAGCTTCGATAAGACCGTCCTCGACATACCAACCGACAACGTCGAAAAATTCGAGGTCCATGGCGAAATCGCGGGAGGCCCGGCGGCGCCCGGCGGGTATGCGGTGGTCGAAAACGGATCGAATAATCTGGTCACGCTGCGCTATCGCTTGAAGGACATCGGCGTGCGTGCCGTAGAACAACCATTTAAATCCGGCGACCAGGAGATTCCAGCCGGGTCTCTGATTTTTCCGGCGAGCTCCTATGAAAAACTAAAGTCCGCCGTCGAGCCGCTCGGTCTGAAAGCAGTCGCATTGACCCTTGCGCCCACGGTTCCGATGCACGACGTCGATCTGCCGCGGCTCGCTATCTTTTCGACCTGGGGCAATACGCAGGAAGTCGGCTGGGTGCGCTACGCATTCGATAAATTCGAAGTGCCCTACGACCTTATTTATAAGGAACGCGTCAAACAGGGCAATCTTCGTGCCGCCTACGATGTCATCGTGATCCCCAATCAGGGCCGCACTTCGAAAGGGCTGGTCTACGATCTCGAGCCCAAGGCGAAGCCGCTGCCCTACAAGAAATCCGACGAGTTCAAAACCCTCGGCATCTATGGCGAATCGGACGACATCACTGGAGGCATGGGCCTCGAAGGCGTCGTCGAACTGCAAAAGTTCGTCGAAGCCGGAGGCTTGATGATCACGCTCGGCACCGCCAGTTCCTTCCCCGCCGATTTTGGCATCACCCGCAAAGTGGAAGCCGCGCGCACGACGGCCGCCTTCTATGCTCCCGGTCCGATTGTCGAAGCCGAAATTATGCGCCCGGTTCATCCCGTCTTCTACGGATACACCGAAAAAACTCAGCCCGTGCGTTGGGCCAACGGTCCGCTATTGAATGTCCCCCTCGCGGACCGCGAACAGCAGGTGCTGATGCGTTTCCCGGGCGGCGATCAGGCGGTGCTCAGCGGCCTGATGAAAGGCGCCAACGAAATTCGCGGCCGCCCTGCGATTCTCGATGTGCCGGTCGGCCAGGGACAGGTTTTGATGTTCGCGACCAACCCCATTTACCGCTGGCAGAACTTCGGCGAGTTCAACATGCTCTTCAACGCCATCCTGCATTACAACGATTTTAAGGTTAAGTAACTAGCCGACTCTAAGGTCGAATTCAGGGAAATATCTAGCCGGTTGCCCGCAAAACGCGCCTTCCTCTCGCGCTATACAGAGCAGCGGAGTGCTCTCGTGTGCCGGAGCGTGTTTTACCTGTATCGAAAAGCTTTCCAAACAAGAACGATGGCGCCGGCGAGAAATCCAAGGAGCGCTTGAAACTCCTGATTTTTCTTGTAAATAGACCATCGAAACCGTTTCGAGCTGCTTCCGCCTAACCTCGGGAGCAGCTTCGGAACCTTCTGCGCATAGCTCGCATATTCGGGGAACAGCTTTCGGAGGTGCTGTTCCTCCAGTTCCACCACCGGCAGGTAGATCAACAGAAAAACCGCCGCGAACAGCACGCCCAATTCCCAGCGCCGCGACGCGACCACCAATCCCGCCGCCGTCAGTAGCGTTCCTATATATAAAGGATTACGCACATAGGCATACGGGCCCCCGTCGGCGAGCGTTGTATTCTTTTCGAGATGTCCCGCGGCCCACGCGCGCAAGGCGAGCCCCAGGATCGACACCGGAAATCCGACGGCCAACGACCCGGGCGAAGGCGCCGACAACCATAGAAATGCGGCGACCAGGATGAATCCGCTAGGCACCCGTAATTTCGCGACGGCATCAGCGTAGGGTTTCGGAAAACTCACGCGGGCAGCGCCTCAAGGACGTCGTCCGGCGAAATCGCGCGCATACTGTGGTGCGCGTCGACAGCTCTCTTATAGGTGGTCGCGACGCCCGCCGACCGCAACACCCGGATGGTGCCTCCGTAAGGACCGTTGCGCAAAGGGTCCGTCGGCCCGAAAATCGCGACACCGGGTTTGGACAGCGCGGCAGCCAGATGCAGCGGTCCGCTATCGACGCCGACCACTGCCTGTGCGCGACGCGTCGCATGAATCAGCCCGGCAATCCCCGACAGATGCACCCGGGCCCCGCGAATGGTCGATAGAATCTCCCCCGCGTCAGGTGGCCCGTTAACCACCAACGGCACATCGAGCCGTTCCGCCAGTTCCTGGTAGAACTCGACCGGCCACTGCTTCGATCCCCAGCCTGCCAGAGGGCTCGCCAGGACGAATCTTCCTTCGGGCAACGCGCCCTCCGGCGATCCTTCGGGAAGCGAAAACGTGTGCAGCAAACTCGACGCACCGGCGGCTGCGGCCAATTCCAGATTGCGATCCACGACGTGCGGAGCCCGCGCCTCGACGCACATTGAATAAAACAACGAAGCCGCTTTCTCGCGCACCTGCGAGCGATGAAATCCCGCGATCCGGTCAGGCCGTGCGGCGGCGGCGATCAGCGCCGATTGAATCAGCCCCTGAAAATCGACCGCCAGATCGAATCGATGTTCGCGAAACTTCCGCCTCGTTCCCAGCACCCCGCCGAGCGTCCGTTCGAACGGAATTACCTCATCGACAAACGGATTGCCTTCGAGCAAAGGCATCCACCGCGTGCGAATCACCCAACTCAAGTGGCTGTGAGGGAAACTATGCTTCAAGCTCGCCACCGCGGGGAGCGCGTGAATGATGTCACCCATCGCACTGAGACGGACTACCAGGATGCGCATCGGTTCATCAGCTTAAGACGCGGCCTTTTGCCGTAAGTGTACGTGCCGCAACAGCGCCTCGAAGCGCCGATCGTCTTCTTGTTCCAGATTAACTTGGGGGACCAGACCGTCCGCCAATTCCGAAACGTAATCCACGGCGCGCAACCCCGCTACCAGTTCTGCTCTCGCAGCAGCCGGAAGAATCGCATTTTTCGGCGTGGCGATCAACACCAGAAGCTTTGTGCTATCGGTTTTCAGCGCCGCGAGACGCTCCGCGTGGGAGGCGATCAAAGGGTCGAAGTAGCCGCTCACCACGATCGCTCCGGAGGCAGCGATGCCGGCAGCTTGTACAGCATCGATGATTTTCTTGCGCGTGTCCATGCTGTTCACAGGCTAAAGCCTGTGCCACCTTATGCTGGGAGGTGGCACAGACTTTAGTCTGTGTTCCAAAATTTGCATCAACTCTCTATTTCAACAGGTCCAACGCCACTTGCGCCACTCGATCGGCTTCCACGCGCGTCATGCAGCGGTGATCGATCGGACATTCTCTCTTCAGGCAAGGACTGCACTCCACCGGTTCCCGCACGATACGCGCCAGCGGACCGGTCGGGCCGGTGCCCACCTCGTCGGTCGCCCCGAACACTGTGACCGTCGGCACGCCGAGCGCGGACGCGATGTGCATGGCGCCCGAATCGTTGGTCAGGTAGACCCGGCACGCCGCGGCCAGATCGATAAATTCCCCCAGCGTCGTATCGCCCGCAAAATTTTTCGCCGGAGCCCTGCATGCTGATTCGACGAAAGCGCACAGCTCGCGCTCCGCTTGCGATCCGAAGATGGCGATTTTCCCGCCGAGGTCCAGAGCCACACGGCTGGCAGCGGCGGCGAACCGGTCCGGCAGCCATTGCTTCGCAGTCCCATACGCGGCCCCCGGACTGACCCCGACGATATTTTCCCCCATTCCCAACGCACGGAACCGAGCAAGCCCGGCCAGACGCGCGGCGGGCGCTCCATCCAGGCGGATCGAATCATTCTCCGGCAATCTGTCGAGAATCCCCGCGCGGTGAAGCAGCTCCAGATAATAAAAACGTTCATGTGCGGGAATTTCACCACGCTTGGGAACAGGAATCGCGCGCGTCAGCAGCAGGCTGCGCCCATCCCGCGCATAACCGATTCGTTCGGGGATTCGCGCGGCGAAGGCGACGGCAGCGGCTTCGAACGCGTTTTGAAGCAGGATCGCACAGTCGAAATTTTCGCCCCGCAGAGATCGGGAAGCGGCCCATTTCGAAGCGAGGTCGTTAGCCGTATAGGGAATCACGCGATGGCAAAACGGCTCCCGGCCGTAGAGATCAGCGACCCACGGCTTGGCCAGGATGGAAATGTCCGCGTCGGGAAATTTTTCGTGCAAAGCGTGAAGGGCCGGCAGGGACATGACGGCGTCGCCCACCCAATTGGTGGCGCGCACCAGAATCTTGCGATAGGACACTACCTCTTAGTTTAGTGTGCCGGCCGTCAGAGAGCGGGTAGACGCTGTAACCTGAAAGCATGCGGATCGCACTTCTGCTCCTCTCGGCGGTGTGCGCACAGGCGCAGCGGGTCATCGCCGTAAACGTCGACGGCATCATTCATCCTGTCACTGTAGAGATTATTTCCCACGCGATCGACCAGGCGTCGCGCGAGAATGCCGCGGCGATTCTCCTGCGCCTCAACACACCGGGCGGCATGGTCGATGCGAGCCGCGAGATTGCGTCCAAAATCGAAGCTTCCCGCGTACCGGTAATCTCCTACGTGACCCCCAGCGGAGGTCGCGCCGCTTCCGCCGGATTCTTCCTCTTGGAAGCCTCCGACGTAGCCGCCATGGCGCCCGGCACCAACACCGGCGCGTCGTCTCCGGTTCTCCTGAACGAGCAGATGGACCCGGTGATGCGTCACAAAATCGAGAACGACCTGTCCGCGTGGCTGCGCAGCACTGTGTTAAAGCGCGGCCGCAATGTCGAGTTGGCCGAGACCACCGTTCGCGAGGCGAAAGCGTTCACGGAGAAGGAAGCCCTGGACGCTCACCTGATCGATCGCATCGCACCCGACGAACGTACCCTCCTGGCGCAGTTGAACGGAACCGCCATTAAGCGCTTCAACGGCACGGACGAAATACTGCATACCGGCGGTGCGGAAATCGTGGATTACCAGCCCGCATGGCGGGAGCGGATCATCGCGGCGATCGCCGATCCCAATATCGGATTCGTTCTCCTGGTCCTCGGTGCCCTGGGGATTTATGTCGAATTCTCCGCGCCCGGCTTGATCTTCCCGGGCGTCGCCGGAGGCATTCTGGCGCTACTCGGCCTTTCCTCGCTGACAGTGCTGCCGATCAATTGGGCAGGCGCCGCGCTGCTGATTCTCGGCGTCTCGCTGTTCGTGCTGGAGGCAAAATTCGCTTCGCACGGCATTTTAGGAGTAGGCGGAACCGTGGCCATGGTGCTCGGCGCGACCCTGTTGATCAATGGCCCGCCGGAGATGCGGATTCATCTGTCGACCGCTTTGGCCGTGACGATTCCCTTCGCGCTGATCACCATGTTCCTGGTCACGCTAGTGATTCGGGCGCGCCGGAACAAAGCGGTGATGGGCAGTGACACGCTGGTAAATCAAATCGCCGAGGCGCGGACGCCCCTAGCGCCCTCAGGAACAGTATTCTTACAAGGTGAATACTGGAACGCGGAGTCGGAGGTCCCTGTGGACAAAGGAGTGCAGGTCCGCGTAGTATCGGTGGACGGGCTAAAGCTCCACGTGTCGCCGGTAGGGAAATGAAATTCCCCCTGCCCCACCACGACAAAGCAAGCAGTTACAGAACGGTGGGACAGGCGGTTTCGCCTGTCGACACATACTCTGGCGCCCGGCGTTGTGCCGGCCCATAACCCCATGCGTGAGCTTGGGGACAGTAAGCAAATTCTTCACACGCTCCCAATCCTTGCCTCGACGGATATCAGTGCTCTACCGAGCCGCGACCGCAGGAAGCGATCTCTTCGCCGAGTTTTTCAAAATCGGACCCTCGGGCCGATATTCCCCCACGGTATAAGCTTGACGGAGACTGATCGGCACGATATAACTGTTCGGGCTTGTAACGATCCGGTGAAGTTACGCTTCCTATGTTGGTGAAGGAATCCACGTTGACCGTCGAATTTGCCTCTGAGTCCGTCGAGGAAAACCTGCTGGCAGCCCTCGCGCACGAAATCCGGCAGCCCCTCGGAGCCATCGAATCCATCGCCTACTACCTGTCCCTGGTGCTTCCCGAGGACGATAAGCATCGCGAACAACTCGCCCGGGTCCAACAGTTGGTGGAGCAATCGAGCTGGATTCTTTCGAACGGCTTGGCAATGATGGACCAGCGGCCAGCCCGGCTCGAAGCGCTCGACGTCTCCGAACTGATCGCCCAGGCGATCTCCGCCCGTCCCCCGTCGCTCGATCCGCCGATCATCTTCCACTTGGCGGCTCGGCCGTTGGTCCGGCTTGATCCCGGTTACGGACGCGCGTTGATTGAGAATCTGCTGGCGCTGTTCCGCCAGGTCGCCACCAAGACGCATCCCATGCGTTTGCGAACCGGCATCGCCTCCGATGGCGTCGAAATCGATTTTTCGACCAAGGCGCCCGGCTATTGCTCGATTGCGTCCTTGCCTCCCGGCTCCGGCTTAAGTCTCGACTCCGCTCACCGTATCGCCGCGATGCATGGCGGGAGGTTGCAATACTCCATCGATCCGGTGAGTGGGATTCGGGTGCGGGTGATGCTACCATGAAGTTTCCCCGACATGGCTGTTGTTGTTCCGGACATCCTCGCTCGCATTGTCGATCATAAGCGCACTGAACTGCGAAACATGTCGCAGCAGCGCGCCGAACTGGAGCGGGCGGCTGCGCATCGCAAGGACGTTCGGAATTTTCGAGCCGCGTTAATCCAGTCTCCTCCCGCCATCATCTCCGAAATCAAGAAAGCGTCGCCCAGCAAAGGCGTGCTGTTGGAGGTTTTCGACCCCGCGGCCATCGCCACGCTCTATTCGTCGGGTGGCGCCGCAGCCCTCAGCGTCCTCACCGATCGTGAATTTTTCAAGGGGTCGCTGGACGATTTGCATGCTGCGCGTACCGCGGTCGGCCTGCCTGTCTTGCGAAAAGATTTCACCATCGATGAAATTCATGTGATCGAAGGCGCCGCGCACGGAGCCGATGCGATCCTTTTGATCGCCGCGCTACTCGACGAATCGCAATTGCGCCGCTTTCGCGAATTGGCCGAGCACTACAATATGGCGGCTCTGGTGGAAGTTCACGGCGAAGAAGAACTAAACCGCGCGCTCGCCTCCGGTGCGTCGATCGTCGGCGTGAACAATCGGAATCTGCATACGTTTGAAGTGACGCTGGAAACATCGCTGCGCCTCGCCGAAAAGATTCCCTCCGGCATCATCAAGGTCACTGAAAGCGGCATTCATTCCTCCGCCGACATAAAACGCCTGACCGACTCGGGTTTCAACGCGTTCCTGGTCGGCGAGCATTTAATGAAATCGGCGGATCGCTCCGCGGCGCTACGTGAGTTGCGGTCATGATGGTCAAAATTTGCGGGATCACCAGGCGCGAGGACGCGCTTGTGGCAGTCGAGGCCGGTGCATCGGCGATTGGATTTATTTTTTATCCAAAAAGCCCCCGTTACGTGACGCCCTCCGCAGCCGCAGATCTCGGCGCAGGGCTCAATACCTGGAAGGTCGGCGTATTCGTCGATGAATCGCCCTCTGCAATTGCAGCGGTAATGCAAGCGGCGAAGCTCGACGTAGCACAAGTTTACGGCGACGCTCTCCCCGAAAATATAAGAGTCTGGAAGGCAGTTCGCTCCGCGGAACCGCGCCCGTCAGCAAGCGGACAGACGATCAGCGCCGAAGCAATCCTGCTCGACGGCCCAGCCAACGGCATCTCCTTCGACTGGACCAGCGCAATCGATCCCGACCACAAAATAATCGTAGCCGGAGGCCTCGACCCGTCGAATGTCGCCGAAGCCATCCGCATCGCCAAACCTTGGGGCGTCGACGCCAGTTCCAAACTTGAATCCGCGCCCGGAATCAAAGACCACGAAAAAGTAAGGGCGTTCATTAAAGCCGCACAGGAAGCAAAATGATCACTTCGCAACCAGACGCAACCGGACATTTCGGGCCCTATGGCGGACGTTTCGTGCCCGAAGTCCTGATGACTCCCCTCGAAGAGCTGGAGCAGGCTTACTCGGAGGCGCGCCAGGATCCGGCCTTTCAAGCCGAACTCGCCGACCTGCTAAAAAACTTCGCCGGCCGTCCGACGCCGCTCTATTATGCTAAGCGTCTCACCGAACAGCTCGGCGGCGCGAAAATTTACATCAAGCGCGAAGATCTATTGCACACCGGCGCTCATAAAATTAACAACTGCCTGGGTCAAGGCTTGCTCGCGCGGAAAATGGGCAAAAAGCGCATCATCGCCGAGACCGGCGCGGGACAGCACGGGGTCGCCAGCGCGACCGTATGCGCTCTGTTCGGCCTGGAATGCATCGTCTACATGGGCGAAGAAGACATGCGCCGCCAGCGCCTGAACGTCTTCCGTATGCGTCTGCTGGGAGCAAAAGTTGTCTCCGTAACCAACGGCAGCCGCACGCTAAAGGACGCGGTCAGCGAAGCGTTGCGCGATTGGGTGACCAACGTCCACTCGACGTATTATCTGCTTGGTTCGGCCTTGGGTCCGCATCCCTATCCGGTAATGGTGCGGGATTTTCATCGCGTGATCGGCGAAGAAACCCGCGCGGAAATCCTCAAGCGCGAGGGTCGCTTGCCCGATTCCATCTTCGCCTGCGTTGGCGGGGGCTCGAATGCCATCGGCATGTTCCATTCCTTCATTGGCGACGAAAATGTAAAATTGATCGGCGTAGAAGCCGGCGGACGCAGCGAAAAATTAGGCGAGCACGCCGCCCGATTTTCCGGTGGTTCCCCCGGAGCCCTGCAAGGCGCCTATAGCTATCTTTTGCAGGATGAGGACGGCCAGGTTTCGCTGACGCATTCGATTTCCGCGGGGCTCGATTATGCCTTGGTCGGGCCGGAGCATGCGTGGCTGCATGATCGGCATCGTGCTGATTACGTTGCCTGTAGCGACAAAAAGGCCCTCGCGGCGGCGCAAAGGCTGGCGCGCACAGAGGGGATTATTCCGGCTCTCGAATCCGCCCACGCGGTGGCCGAGGCGATCGAAAGAGCTCCGAAAGAACCTGGTAAGTTGTTTATTATCAATCTTTCCGGACGCGGCGACAAAGATACCGACATTTACCGAGAAAACCTACCCGAACTCGATGACCCGAATCCAGCAGCTCTTTGATCGAAGGAAAAGCGAAGGCAAAGCCGCTCTGATCGCCTATTTAACGGCAGGCGACCCGTCGGCCGAAGCTACGCCTGGTTTTGTCGCTGCTCTGGAACGGGGAGGAGCCGATTTAATCGAGCTCGGAGTTCCCTTCTCCGACCCTATTGCGGACGGTCCGGTGATCCAAAGAGGTTCGGATCGCGCTCTTAAAGCGGGCTTAAACGTTCATAAAGTGCTCGAAATCGCGTCCAAGATACGCTTACAGAGCCATATTCCGCTGTTGTTATTCACTTACGTAAATCCGGTGCTTCGCTACGGTCTGGAAAACCTGGCGCGGGACGCCAAAGCCGCGGGAATCGACGGCTGCCTGCTGACCGACGTAAGTGTCGAAGAAGCAGATGTTTACGTAAACGCGATGCGCGCCGCTGGACTCGACACGGTATTTCTCGCCGCACCCACCTCCACACCGGAGCGTTTAAAGCTGGTTGCGAAGTTTTCGAGCGGTTTTATCTACCTGGTCTCCCGCACCGGCGTCACCGGGGAGCGGGCGGAGTTGTCGAAGGCGCTTCAGCCTTTGATCGATGCTACTCGTGCGATCAGCACTTTGCCGGTAGCGGCGGGGTTTGGAATTTCTACGCCGGAGCAGGCTGCAGCGGTCGCGAAGATTGCGGATGGCGTCGTAGTGGGCAGCGCGATTGTTCGTTTAATCGAGCAAAATGCCGGCGAGGCGGGACTCGAAAAATATGCCCGTTCGCTGCGCGACGGAATGGACGCATGACACGCGAGGAAGTGCTGCGGGCGCTCACGGCATATCGGAAAACAATTGACGCGCTCGATTTGCGGCTGCTCGAACTCCTGAATGAACGCACTCGCGTGGTGGAGGAGATCGGGCGCGCAAAGGAATCCGCGGGGCTGCCGATTTATGAGCCGAAGCGCGAAGAAGATGTGTTTCGAAATGTTACGGAGCATAATCATGGGCCTCTGACCGCGGAGGCTGTAAAAGGTATTTTCGAGCGAATCATTGATGAGATGAGAACGCTGCAACGAATGCGGCGTGAACAGGGAGAGAAAGAATGTTAGTGGTAATGCAGCAGGGGGCGACGGACCTCACCATTCAGGCCGTAATCGACCGCCTGGTAAGCATGGGATTCACCGTTCACCGGTCCACCGGTGTCACGCATACAGTGCTGGGAGGCGTCGGGCCCGTCGACGATTTCGATCCGGCGGATTTCGAGGCGATGGACGGCGTGAAGGAATGCCATCGCATCGTTTCTCCATACAAACTGGTCAGCAAGAATTTTAATCCGCAAGGAACGGTGATTAAGATCGGCAAGGTGGAGATAGGGGGTCCGCATGTGGTGACCATGGCGGGACCTTGCAGCGTCGAGAGCAAGGAACAAATTGAAACCGTCGCCGATATCGTGGCGAACGCGGGCGCGCAAGTGATGCGCGGAGGCGCGTTCAAGCCGCGGTCGTCCCCGTACAGTTTTCAGGGGATGGGCGAGGAAGGGCTGAAGATCATGCGCGCCGCGGCGGACCGGCGCGGACTTCTCGTCGTGAGCGAAGTTATGGACCAGGTGCAGATCCCTCTGCTGACGCAGTATTCCGATATTCTGCAAGTCGGCGCGCGCAATATGCAGAACTTCAACCTGCTGCGCGAGATCGGGAAAACGCGTAAGCCCGTGCTGTTGAAACGCGGCATTGCGGCGACCATCGAAGAACTGCTGCTGGCCGCCGAGTACATTATGAGCGGCGGAAATTACGAAGTGATCCTGTGCGAGCGCGGCATTCGCACCTTCGAGACTTACACGCGGAACACTATGGATATCGCGGCGATTCCGGTGGTGAAAAAGCTTTCGCATCTGCCGATTGTTGGCGATCCATCGCACGGCACGGGACGGCGCGACATGGTGATCGCGATGGCGCGGGCAGCGGTCGCGGCGGGAGCGGATGGGCTGATCGTCGAAGTTCATCCGGATCCGGACAAGGCCGCAAGCGACGGAGCGCAGACGCTGACGCCCGGCCAGTTTGCCGACATGATGCAGCAGGTGCGCGCGATTGCAACGGCGGTCGGCAGAACGGCGTGAAGACGGTTGTTGTTGTCGGCGTAGGGCTGATTGGCGGGTCATTTGCACTCGCACTCCGCGAATCCGGTTTTCGCGGTACGATTATCGGCGTCAGTTCGCCCGATGCGGTTCGAGTTGCGCTTGAAAAAGGCATCATCGACGAAGCTTTGCCGTTGGCTGAGGCTGCGGCTATCGCCGATTTGATTTACCTGGCGCGGCCCATCGAGGGGATTCTTGCGGCGCTCGATGAACTCGATTCGTTTGTAAAACCGGGAACGCTGATTACCGATGCGGGGAGCACGAAAGCCGCGATTTGCGCACGGGCTGCGGAAAAGATTCGGCTCGGCCGGTTTGTGGGCGGGCATCCGATGGCGGGCAAGGAGGCTCGAGGCGCGCAGGAGGCTGATGGTTCGTTATTCCGGGGACGCCCTTATGTGCTGACGTCCCGGTGCGCGGAATTGGAAGAGACGATCTCGAATTTTGGGGCGCGGCTGGTTTTTATTTCGGCGGAGGAGCATGACGTTCTGGTCGCGCTGACTTCGCATTTGCCGCAATTGATTTCGACGGCGCTGGCGGCGTCGATTGCAACGCAACCCGAGGCGGCGCGCGTGGCGGGTCCGGCGGCGATGGATTTGACGCGGCTGGCCTTGAGTCCTTACGAGATCTGGAGGGACATCTTTGCGACGAACGCGACGAATATCGACGCGGCGCTGGGGGTGTTTATCGAGAAGATCGAGGGGTTGCGGGCGGAGTTGCGTGCGCGGGGGATGGAGAGGGAGTTTGAGAATGCGGCGGCGGCGGCGCGGGGGTTGCGGGGGAAGTGATGGGATGGGCGAACGGTCGCTCCCGATGGTCGCGGTTCTGAAATTGCGGCGGCCCTGAGCGGCGACACGAGTGTCGACGCGACACCCACGAGTGCGTGCGCTACATTCAACAATCAACAACTAGGGGCGGCTGGCGGAGGTTACTTTCCAGAGGGAACGGGCTGGGATTACGAAGACTGACAGCGCTCGCAGGGCGGCGATCATCATGGTTACGAACGTCCGCGCGGGAGACGAGAGGTATTTTAGAGGGCCGGAGGGGACCAGGAGGTCGATGGCGGCTAACAAATATGTCACCGCTTGACAGGCCAGCAGCAGCCATCGCCAGGGATCGGGAAGCCAGAACGAGGCGATCGCCAGCGCGATCAGACACCAGGGCAGGAGCAAGCGGCCGAATTTGTAGGACATGAAATGCAGCCACATGCGATTGCCGGAGCCCAGCAAAGCGGGATAGGCGAGCAGGATCTGGTAGTTGCCGGCCAGCGTTCTTACCTTGCGATTGAACTCCACTTCAAGCGAAGTGGGAAAATCGAAGGCCCTTGCTCGGGCGTCCATAATCAGACGGTAGCCGCGAAAGAAGGCTGCGAGCGGGAGATACATGTCGTCGAGAAGCGAATCCTCGGGAATGGGAACGGCCAACTCACGGCGGATGGCGTAAAAAGGGCCGGTGGCGCCGAACATCGAATCGATTTGGCTGAGGGAATCGCGCATCATGGTTTCCAGGCGCCAGTAAAGGCCGATGTCGGACGATTCGCGGGTGTCGCCTTTGCCGATAATCAACTCGCCGCTCACGGTGCCAACCGAAGGATCGGCGAAGGACTCGATTAACAGGCGGACGCTATCGGGAGCGAGCAACTGGCGCACGTCGGTCAGGACGAGAATCTCGCCGTGGGCCAAAGGGATGGCGGCGTTGAGAGCAGCTGGCTTTCCTCCGCGGGGCACACGCAGCAGGCGAACACCGCGCGAAGCATACGCTTGGGCGATCGATTCGGTGCGATCCGTCGATCCATCGGAAACGACAATCACCTCGATCAGCTCTGACGGGTATTCCAGGTTGAGAATGGAATCGAGCTTGTTCGATAAGAACGCTTCCCCGTTATAGGCTGGAATGATGATGGAAACAGAGGGGTAAATCGATTCGCGCTTCACGAGGCGGGGGAAACGCCGCGACCACCAGTTGAGGAGCAAAGGGTAGCCCACCAGCACGTAGAACAACGTGCCCAGGGCCAGTGACGCAATGATGGCGGCGATCATGCTCCGGTAAGTTCCTTATACGAGCCGAGGGTTAAGGTAGGATGAGATAAAACATGGAAAGCCACGCTGAACAGTTGTCGGACATCGCCCGGTACATCGAGAATCATAGGAATATCGGTCTCGGAGAAAAGGAGCGCGATTTCGACAACCTGATGCGATATCTTAAACCATTCAAGACCGTGAATGGGGATCTTAACATGCTGGAAGCCGGAACCGGGATGGGATGGGTGCCGATCATTGCGAAAAAACGGGGCCTCCGTCTGCGCGGCGTTGAGATTAGTCCTCAACTGGTAGAAGCGGGAATCGAGTACGGCCGGCGGCACGGAGTCGAGCCCGATATCGTGGTTGGCAACATCGAAACTTCCGACCTGGGCGAAAATATCTACGATGTTATTATCGCTAATTCGGTGTTCGAGCATGTCGAATATTGGAGGCGCGGGCTGGCGACATTGTACCGGGCATTGAAGCCGGGCGGCGTATTATTTTTTGAATCGACCAATAAATGGAGCCTGACATCGGGCGAAGTTCCGGCAATGCCGTGTTATGGATGGATGCCGAACTGGATGCGTTACGGGTTTCGCAAGATCCTTCACGGGAAGGACATCATGCAAAACGGCATCGATTTTCACCAGTTTACATACGGCGGGCTGCGGAAGGCATTTCGCGTTCAGGGTTTTTCGAACAGCTTCGACCGGGTAGCGCTGATGAATCCGGATGAAGTGAAGAGTCCGGTGAAGCGGAGAGTGTTGAAGGCGTGCAAAGGGAATGCGGCGGTACGGCGGGTGGTGCTGACGTTTTTTGAGACGACTACTTTTGTTTGTGTTAAATAACGGTGACGGCGGGCAGGTCGGGAACCTGCCCCACTTGGTTTACTGACTGGTTGAAGCTGCCGGGCACGCGGGAGTAGAGAAGTAGGCGGGATATTGCGTCGCGAGCGCCGGACATAGCTGCGAGTAGATTATATTGGCGACTTGCTGGGCGCCGGCGGCTGTGAAATGAATGAAGTCGTAGAAGTACCGTGAGCTTTTGGGCAGTTCCCTCGCCACGTCGATGACCTCGACCCCGTTTTCACGGCCGACTCGCCGGGTGACGTCGTTGTAAGCTTCCATGGAATCCCACCACATCTTTCCGTTGGCTCGCGGATTGACGCGGACGCGCGCAAGATCCACGCCGGTGACGTCGTCGATTCCGCTACCGGCGAGCAAAGGCTGCGTGATCAGCACAGGCTGAATTCCGTTCGCTTTGGAGACCGCGACCAGCCGGAGCACACGCTCCTCATATCCGCGAATGTAACGATCGGAGGCGGTATCGGCAAGATACTGCCGGGCGACCTCCGGAGGCGGATCGAAATTGCTTAGCTCCTTCAAATCGATCTTTTGATGCATCAGGCCCTGGCGATAGGCGTTCATGCTGCGGTAGAAATTGGCCAGGAGCGCCGCCACTTCGCTGTAGGGCGATAGCGATTTCACAAAGGCCGTGGGCGACGCGAAACTGATGGGGGATTTGACGTTCTCCGCATCGAAATCGACATTGGGATCGCGCGCGACGTCGTTGGCGCCGATCAGGAACAGGACGACTTTGGGATGAATGTTCCGCACATGATCTTCGAGCAGCACCAGATGTCCGTAAGTGGAATGGCCGTCAAGACCGGCGTTATTGACCCACAATTTCGGCACCGAGGGCTGCAAAAGAGCCTCCAGGCGGGCAGTCCAGGTTTTGTCGTCGGAGAGAAAAAAACATTGCGTGGTGCTGCCTCCGATGCTCACGATGGAAAGATCGTCCGCCAGGTTCGGGGGCGGATTGGGGCCGCGAAAACCGAGTGAATTGCGGGTGACGGTGACGACCGGTTCGAGCGTCGGAATGATATTGTTGCGGATGTGATACTGCTTGTTCGTCACCAGGACGATGCGGTTTCCTTTGATTCTCGACTGGAACGGATTATAGACCCGCAAGAGGATTTCGAGCAGGCCCAGGGCAAGCACCAGGCCCACGAAAAGCATCAGAAGATTCAAGAAAATAGCGCGGATCCGGGACACAAGGCCAGGATACTATACTCGTCTCGCGGAACCCTTTGTTTCGAGGACTTCCCGGTAAATCGCCTGGTTGGTTTGCACGTTGATCTGCATCGAAAAACGGGTCCTGGCTCGCTCGGCGGCGGCGGCGGCGAAGGATTGGCGGAGGGCATCGGACGCGATGAGCTGCTCAAGCTGAACGGCGAGGTCCTCGGGCGAGCCGGGCTCGAAAAGCAATCCGGTGCGGCCATGGTCGATCAATTCCGGAATGCCTCCGACTTTCGAACCGATGGGGGCGCAGCCGCAGGCCATCGCTTCCAAGAGGGCATTGGGAAAGCTTTCGGTGCGGGAGGGGGTGACGAAAATGTCGATGCGCCGGAGCCATGGCGCGACGTCGGATTGCGAGGGCTCGAATTGGCAGAAGTCCTGAATTCCCAAGTCGCGGCTTTGCGTCACGAGCGGCTCGAGCATGGGTCCGCTGCCGACGATGAGTAGTTTCATTCCAGCGCGGAGATGACGAATTTTCGCGAACGCGGAGAGCAGCAGATCGAGACGCTTTTCTTCGCGGAGGACGCAGAGGGAGCCGATGACCAGAGGCGCGGAAGCGGATCGCGGGTCCGGAGGTGGGAAAAAAATGGCGGTATCGACGCCGTTGTAGCAGAGGGAGACGTGGTCGGGACGGAGGCCTTCGCCGGCAATGAGGCTCTGGCGCACGGCTTCGGAATTGACGACGACGCGATCCGCCAGCGGATCGGTCCACTTCAATGCTCGGCGATAGACTGAGCTATACATATCGCGGTAGGAAAGCTGGCAGGACAAGATGGCGGGAACGCGACAGAGATAGGCGACCGGGACCGCGAAAATGTCAGACGGCACATCGAACGGGTGCACCACTTGGATCCGGTGTTCGCGCAGGAAGTTCCGCATAATGCGGGCGGCGCGCAGCGCGGAGAGTCCGTAGAAAGAGCGCACCGGAAATACGACGATGGGAATTCCGGCCTCGCGCAACTCGTCGGCGCGGACTCCGTTGGGAAGGAAGCAGCCGACGTAGGGCGTGAATTGGTCGCGATCCAGATGCTTCGCCAGTTTAGTCAAATCACGCTCGCATCCGCCGACGGTCAGTTCGCGAACCATTAGCAAGACCGGAATGGGAGATGGCATCGCGGATCAGGGAGTGTCGACAAGAATCTGTTCGAAGCAACGGGCGGCGTGTTTCCAGGAAAATTGTTCGGAGACCAGAGTCCAGGCGGCGGCGGCCATGCTGCGGCGCCGGTCCGCATCGGCCAACAGTTCCAGGCAGCGGGCGGCGAACTCCGCGGGCGACTCCGCGAGAAAGCAATCCTCGCCGGAGTGCAAGGGCAACCCTTCGGCGCCGATGGGAGTGGAAACCACGGGGACACGGCCAGCCATAGATTCGAAAATTTTCAGGCGCGTCCCGCCGCCGATCCGCAGAGGGACGATCGAAACAGCGGAGCGCCAGAGATGCGAGCGGATATCGGGCACGGTTCCGGTCACCTTGATTTTAGGATCGTTTTCAGCGAGCGCCTGAATCTCCCGCGGAGGGCGGCGGCCGACGATGCGTACCGTGCAATCGGGCTTTTCGCGGCGGATCAAGGGAAGAATTTCGGCGGCGAAATAGCGCATGCCGTCGATATTGGGAAGCCAGTCCATCGATCCGACGAAGACCAGGTCGGTTTCGGGAGCAAGGACTTCAGGCGGATCGAAATACTCCAGGTCGACGCCGGTGGGGACCGAGGAAACGGAATCGACGCCGAACATTTCTTTGATGCGGAGGGCATCGGTATCGGAAACGGCGACGACGTGCCGAGAGGTACGGCACACTTCCTTTTCATAGCGGAACATACGGCCGGCCTGGACGCGAAGGAAGGCGCGCATGGCTGGGTTGGTGGTGGTTTCCAGGTGCCTCTGCCAGATGGTGGTCTCGACGTTGTGCTGGAACAAGATACTTTTATCGAGGCGCGAGACGTTGGGGGCGGCAAACAGAAAATCGCACACGACGCGGTCGTATTTTTCGGTTTCGAGGAGGCTGTCGATTTTGCGGCGCAATTCCATCGACGCGTATCTTGAAACCGCCAGCGGAAGATTCGAAAAAAGATTCCCGGCGGCCTGGGCGACGAATTTCACCGAGCGGCGGTTCGGAGGCGCATGTACGATCGAGAAGACTTTGGCGCAATATTCTTTGCTCCGTTCGCGGCCTTCCGGCTCTTCCGGATTTTCGAGAGTGGCGTAGTGAACTTCATGCCAGCCGTGCAGATAGCGGAGCATCTCGAGGGTCCGAATCTGGCCGCCCTTGGTGCAGGGATGCAGGAAATGGGGATTGACCCAGAGGATCTTCATCGGGCCGAGCCCGCGGTCCCGGGCATTAGACCACCGGCATGAACATCGCGCTTGCCGGTCACGAACAAATCGCCCCAGATTTGGAAATTGAGCAGGCGCCAGATGCGGTCGGTTGCGTCTTCGGAACCTTGCTGGTGGCGCGAAATGAGGTCGGCGACGGCGGCGCGATCGGTATAAGCGGCGAGGACGCCTTGGGGGTCCTGCAAAATAGAGTATAGGTTTTTGGCACCGGGCTCGCGCAGCCACTGCCGGAGAGGCGTGGGGAAACCCATCTTCTTGCGATGGACGATTTCGTGGGGCAGGATGTCTTCGACGGCGCGCTTCAGAATATATTTGCGAATTCCGCCGCGAATTTTCATGTCCGGAGGAACCGTCGCGGCGAACTCCACCAAGGGATGATCGAGAAACGGCACACGGCTTTCAATCGAACAGGCCATGCTCATCTGGTCCTGCTTCATCAGCAGCTCCACCAGGTAGGTCTTGATATCGGTATAGAGCATGCGCGGAAGCACCGCGGACTCCGCCGCCGCGCTCCAGTATTTCAGCACATCGCCGTAAATCGCGTCGCTAGACGAGTCCAAACCGGGGAACAGACGCTGCTGTTCACCGATGGGGAAGGCGCAATAAAAGTTGTCGAGCTGCAAGGATTCGAAACTCTCCTCGCGGCCGATGAAGGTATGGAGGAGCTTCCTGCGCCAGGTTCCGGAGAGCATGGAGGTCGACGCGATATTTTCGCGGATCGAGCGGCGCGCGAATGCAGGAACGCCTCGATAGAAGGCCAGCCAGCGCATATTGAACAGGTAGTGGCCGTAACGCTCATAGCCGGCGAAGAGTTCGTCGCTGCCTTCGCCGGTGAGCACAACCTTTACTTCCGAAGCTGCGAGTTTGGAGACGAAATAAAGAGAGACGCTGGAGGGCCAGGCGATGGGTTCGTCTTCGTGCCAGACCAAATCCGGCAGGGCGTTGAAGAAATCCTCCATCCCGATGACAACTTCGCGATGCTCTGTGCCGATCACGCCGGCGACCTGGCGGGCCCAGGTCAGCTCACTGTATTGTTCTTCGCGGTAGCCCACGGCGAAGGTCTTTACGGGCGTCGACACCTGGCGGCGCATGATGGCCGCGATCGCGCTTGAATCGACGCCGCCACTCAGAAACATGCCCAGAGGGACGTCGCTCATCAGCCGCATGCGAACGGTTTCTTCAAGGCGCGCCCGGCAGTCGCGAATCCATTCCTGCTCAGAACGGGTTTCAAAATGCGTAGGGCGCGGTGCATCCCAGTAGCGTTCGATGCGAGGTTCGAGAGAGCTGCCTTCCTTCACCTCCAGCGTGAGGTGATGGCCAGGCATCAGCTTGCGGATGCCCCGAAACAGCGTCCGATCGGAGCTTCCATATCCAAACGCCAGATATTCCGGGAGCAAGGATTCATCGATCGACGGCGAGATCGCGGGGTGCTCCAAAAGCGCTTTAATTTCCGACGCAAACGCGAAAATGCGTCCGTCGGAAAAATAGTAGAAGGGCTTAATACCAAGCCGGTCGCGCGCACAGAAGAGAGTCTTCGCCCGCTCGTCCCAGATCGCGAACGCGAACATACCTCGAAAGCGGCTGACGCAATCCGGACCGTATTCCTCGTAGGCGTGAACGATGGTCTCAGTGTCGGAGCGGGTTTTGTAGCGGTGCCCCGCCGCTTCCAGATCCGGACGCAGCGAGGCATGATTGAAAATCTCCCCGTTGTAGGTGAGGCACACCGATCCGGTCTCGTTGTAAATAGGCTGGTGGCCGGCCTGGACGTCGATAATGCTGAGGCGCCGGTGGCCGAGAAAGGCCAGATCGTCGACATGATATCCGAACCCATCGGGCCCCCGGTAGGAGATCACAGAAGTCATGCGCTCCAGAATGGAGCGATTAGAAGATCCGCGGGTTGTATCGATAAATCCGGCTATTCCACACATCGCAGGTCAATAGACTTGAGGGGTGCTGCTCGACGTACGAAACTGGTCGAACGCACTCAGCGGACGTGGTTCGGCTGCAGCCGTGCCGGGCGATGGAACGGGAGCGGTCGACAGATGACGGAGGTACAGGCGTTCGACCGCCACGGACAGACCGACGAGCACGAAAATCATCTGTTCATACGCGATGCTCAGAAAAAACGCAGCGGAACAAATCGTCAAGGTGGTGATGTTTAAATAGAGCGCGCACTCTACAAGCAACGGAGGCGGAGGCGAAGCAGACTTTGCCGCGCTCACCACCTTCTGCGTATTCCGGAGGGTGAGAAACAAGAGCGTCACGAACATCAGAAATCCGGGAATTCCGGTTTCGCTAGACGCCTGCGTGTAGGAATTGTGGCTTACCAGCCATATCTTACGCCCGGTCTCGCGCTGCACCACGTTAAAGTTCTCGGTGGGAAAATCGCCAGGTCCAACACCAAACAAAGGGTGCCCGAACGTCATGCGCAGACTCGCCCGGAGCAAGGCCAAACGACTCTCCGTGGAGCTCATGTCGCCTCCCTCCACCTGTTCCCGCAAACGGTTGTCGCTGGTCTGGACGTCATTGGTGAATAGCGTCAAATAACGGAGTTTTAAGTACTCCGGCAACAAAACGTATCCGGCTGGAAGCAATACGGCCGAAATGACCAGCAACAGAATTTTCTGCTTCCACGGCAGCCGGAAAAACAGGAGCACCGCCAGCACTCCCATGGCGATCAGGGCGCCCCGCGACCCGGTATAGAGAGCAGTCCGGAGAATTACAATAACGCCCGCGATCGCGACCACTTTCCAGAAGACACTATGGATTCGCCGGGCGAAAAAAAGCAAGAGGGGCACACCCAGGACAAGCGTCATGGCATAGGCGTTTGGATCCATGAACGACCCGGCGGAAAGCGCCAGCCGGCCCGTTCCTTCCTCGCCGAACATATAGGACTCCAAGGCCGCCAGGAGACTACAGAAACCGATCACGTAGAGCGCCTTCTTCAAGCGCTCCGCGGTAGTCAGCGTCCCCGCGATGACGAAAGCCAAGGCTAACGACATTACCGCGCTCGCCACTGCCGGGACGCTCCCTCGCCACCAGACACCTGTCAGCGCTGTGACGCCCATCCACGCAGTGAACGCACACAGCAGAAGGCCTGTTCGGCTGGACAACAAACGGAGGACGTTCCCGCTTAAAAACAATGCGAGACACATCACGATCAAAGTAACAAAGGGAATTTTCAGGTTCGGGACGGTCACATCCAGGACGCGGCTGAAAATAATCACCAGGTACACCAGCAACAGCATGTACGTTGTCTTGGCAACCGGCGCATCCGCATCGACAGTGGCGGGCATCCATTGCCACGGCTGCGGCGGTTGCTGCGCCGGCTGCGCAGGTTGGGCCGGGACGCCGGAAACCGGTGGCGCGGGCGCCCTTCTCGAAGGCCTGGTAGCGGTGAGTGAGTTAAAGCGTCCTATGCTCTCATTCTAGCCTGTTCGCGGGAAACCCGGAGCGCACTCCCTCAAACCTGAACGTTCTCTTCCTTGCTTCGGAGCAATGCAGGCGACGTTTTGAGATAGAAAATATAAGACGAGATCACAATGTACACATCGAGGAGGGTGGTAGTGATGGCAACCGCTTGTCCCCCGCGAAGGAAGTGGAGCAGAGGGATCAGAGCGGCGAAATTGATGACTGCTCCGATCACGACCATCCGGGTCCATTCCTTGTCGTAGCCGAAGGCCAGCATGTAATACGTGGTGTAGCTGTGGGCCATCGCGCCGAGGAACGGCGAGAAGGCCATGATCCTAAGCAAGACCGTCGCCGGGAGATATTTGGGTCCGAACAGGATCGATTCGACCAGCGGCGCGCCAATCAACATAGCCACGCCGATTAGGAAAAAAGGAGCGGAAAGCAGCAGCGAATAACGCCGCAAAAACCGGATCACGTCCCCTTGCGATTTCGCTGCCATGTGGCTGATGTGCGGATAGAGCGCCCCCACCACCGGTCCCACCAGCATGCGGAGCGCAACGGTAATTCGAGAAGCAGTACTGTAATACCCCACCTCGGCGCTGGTCGAAACCAATCCCAGGATAAACACGTTAGTGCTGCTATACAGCGTCATCGCGGCCATCGAAATAAACATGGGCGCGCCCTCGCGAAGCCGGGCGACGACCTCAGACCACGCGGGAATCTTGAATCGCACCTTGGTCAGGCGCGGAACCATAACCAGCCCCACCAGTCCCGCGAGCGCCAATGCGCCGGACTGAATCCCGGCTGCCAGAATATAGTCCTTTTCATGGTGGATCAGCAGGAAAATCGCCACCAGGGAGAGAAATTTCGCTCCCAGATCGCGCGCCGCCACATGTTGGAGGATCTGCAACCCCTGGTACAGCCATAAAGGGAACAGCAGATTGCCGATCACGGCGAGGAAGCTCACAAAATAGAGCAGCCAATCTCCCCGGAACCTGGGCACCGCCGCGACGATCACGATCATCGCCGCCATGCTGAGACCGCAGAGCAGGGCTTTCGCGGCCATCACCGAATTGAACGTCCGGCTAACTGCCTCCGGGTTCTCCCGATTGACGGCGATGCTGCGGGTCGCCGTGAGGTTAAACCCATACTCGGTCGCCATCAGAAAATAGGCGACAAAGGATTGCGCAAAGGCCACCAAGCCGAGCTTCGAGGGTCCTAGAACCCGCGACAGGTACGGCAAAGTGATCAGTGGAAAGATATAGCTGCCGACTTGAACGGTATAAAGCAGCGCTGTGTTTTTGACCACCTCATGGCGCAAAAGATGGCGTAGGCGGTCTCGGGAAAACATCATGGAAGGCTCAACCAGTTACCGGCATCTCTGGGCAATCGATCTATCGGCTGGCCGGCCCTCGGGGAAGAGCTCCAGCGTTAAGCCTATGAATACCTTAACACTAACGGCACCGCGGCATTGTAACTCGCGCGTTTATCGATCGTTTTGTCCCTGGTGATCGGGTGTCGCCATAAACGGGGCTCCGGCGACGTGGCGAATGGACACAAATAGCGGCGTCTTGCTAAACTTGAGGCTGCTGGATGCAGAATCGTACTCACGAAAGCTTCGATCGCGCGCACGTAGTAAAAGCCTCGTCGGACCGCTCGTTTGGGTTGGTTTTTACTGCTTTTTTCGCGTTGATCGGGCTGTGGCCCCTCGTCCATAAGCATTCTATGCGGGTATGGTCTCTGTACGTGAGCGGAGCCTGTCTGGTGCTGGCGCTCCTCGCGCCGCGCATTCTTCACCCGTTGAATATCGCCTGGACCCATTTGGGACGGCTGTTGGCGAAGATCACCAACCCGATTGTCACCGGCGCGCTGTTTTATGTGATTTTCACTCCGGCGGCGTTCCTTTTCCGCTTAATGGGCAAGGATTTGTTACGGCTTAAATTCGATCGGAGCGCATCTACATACTGGATCGTCCGCGATCCTGCGGGGCCCGCTCCGGAAAGCATGAGTCATCAGTTCTAGGGAAAATAAACTATGTCAATGCTATCCGAGCTTTGGGCTTTCGTACGGTCTCGCAAAAAGTTCTGGCTCCTGCCGATTATTATCGTAATGGTTCTGTTCGGAACGCTGGTCGTGCTCGCCAATACCGCAGCGATCGCACCATTTATCTACACGTTGTTCTAGAGCGCGGACGAATGCGTATCCTTGGCATTTCCGCCTTCTATCACGACAGCGCCGCCGCCCTGGTTGTCGACGGAGAGATCGTCGCCGCGGCTCAGGAAGAGCGGTTTACACGCAAGAAGCATGATTCGTCCTTCCCACTGCATGCGGCCCAATTCTGTCTGCGCCAGGGAGGGATCAAGGCCGCGGATCTGGATCACGTCGTCTTCTACGACAAGCCTTTTCTGAAGTTCGAGCGGCTGCTCGAAACCTACCTCGCCTTTGCGCCGAAAGGCCTGCGCTCCTTCGCCATGGCGATGCCCATGTGGATCCGCGAGAAAGCCTTTCAATCGGATCTTCTGGTCCGTGAAATGAAAAACGTGGGGGACGGTTTCGACCGCACCAAGCTCCTGTTCACGGAGCATCACCTCAGCCACGCGGCCAGCGCCTTCTATCCGTCGCCTTTCGAAGAAGCTCTGGTCCTCACCATGGACGGCGTCGGCGAATGGGCCACCACTTCGGCAGCGATCGGCAAGGGAAACAGCCTCGAAATCATCAAGGAAATTCATTTCCCCCATTCGCTCGGATTGCTGTACTCGGCGTTCACGTATTACACCGGTTTCAAAGTCAACTCCGGGGAATACAAACTGATGGGCCTGGCTCCCTATGGGGAGCCCAAATACGTCGATCTGATTTTCAAAAACCTGGTCGACGTGAAGCCCGACGGCAGCTTTCGCCTGGACATTTCTTATTTCGATTACTGCACCGGCTTGACCATGACCAATGGCAAGTTCGACGCACTGTTCGGAGAGCCTGCCCGCACGCCCGAAAAATTGCTGACCCAGTTCCACATGGATGTCGCCGCTTCCATTCAAGTGGTACTGGAGCGAATCGTTCTCAATCTGACCACCGCCCTGGCCGCTGAGACCGGCATGAAAAATCTATGCCTGGCCGGCGGCGTCGCCCTCAACTGCGTGGCCAATGGAAAAATCCTGCGCGATGGTCCGTTCGAGAGAATCTGGATCCAACCGGCTTCGGGCGACGCTGGAGGGGCGCTGGGAGCGGCCCTGGCAGCTTATTACGGATATGCGCACCAGCCCCGAAAAGTCGGCCATTGCGGCGATTCCATGCACGGAGCGTATCTCGGTCCCGAGTTCGCGCAAGCGGAGATTGAAGCGCGCCTGAAAGCGGCGGGCGCCAAATTCACGGTGTTGGACGAAACCGCCTTAGTCGAGAAATGCGCCGAGGCGCTGGACCAAGGCAAGGCGCTGGGATGGTTTCAAGGCCGCATGGAGTTCGGACCCCGGGCGCTGGGCGCGCGTTCCATTCTGGGCGACGCGCGATCCTCCACCATGCAATCCGTCCTCAACCTCAAGGTGAAGTATCGCGAATCGTTTCGCCCCTTCGCTCCGTCCGTTCTGCGGGAAGACGTCGCGGAATGGTTTGAACTCGATGCGGACAGCCCGTACATGCTGCTGGTCGCCGGGGTGGTCGAACCGAAGCGCAGGCAGATGACCGAAGAGGAGCAGAAGCTGTTCGGCATCGCCAAGCTGAATATTCCGCGCTCGGAGATTCCGGCGGTCACGCACGTCGATTACTCGGCTCGCATCCAGACGGTTCACGCAGAAACGAACCCGCGCTATCATGCGTTGATCGCGGCATTCAAACAGCGCACCGGCTGCCCCGTGATCGTCAACACCAGCTTCAACGTGCGCGGCGAGCCCATTGTCGGATCGCCCGAAGACGCCTTCCGCTGCTTCATGGGAACCGAAGTCGAAGTACTCTGCGTCGGCAACTGTTACCTGGCGAAAGAGGATCAGAATCCGGCCTTGAAGCAAAACTACGAGACAGCCTTCGAACTGGACTAGGAAGCTGAAAAGTCGTTCGACAGGCGAAACCGCTTGTCCCACCGTTCTGTAACTGCTTGCTTTGTCGTGGTGGGGCAGGCGGTTCCGCCTGCCAATCACAGATCCCAGTGACTTTTCACACAGGCTCTGACGGTCGCCGCTCCGTGTCGACACTGAACCGCCATGCGTGAGCATGCGGGCAGACGCGAAAACTCTCGGCAGCCCCGACTACGAGCCGTGACCGCAGGGAGCGGTCAATCGCCGGGCAAAAAAACCCAGCGCTACTAACCCGCAACCGAGCATTCCAAGCGAGCCCGGTTCCGGAGTAGTCGCGTCGGTCGTGATGCTGAGCTGCTCAATCGGACCTTCGTCGCCGCTGGTGTTGGGGTTCGTGAACAGATAGTGATCATTCCCGTCCGGGCTCGGCGAAGAAACTGTACCGCCGATCACAAAACCAGTCCCGGCCGACGCCAGGGCAGTCAACGCGGCAGCATCCAGAGTAATGACAACATCGCCCGCAGCGTTGATGCCGACCTCCGATCCATAGAGCGTACCGCCGGCGAGATCGTTGTAAATCGTCACGCTAGCCGTCGAACTGCTGACCGACGCTGCCGCATCCGAGACCGACCCTACGCTGTAAGTCAAAGGGCCTCCGGTCATCGCTCCCGCACCGCTATCGTCCAACGTCAAGGTAGCCGATAGAATGTTACCCACAACTCCGGAAATGTTGAAAACAAAATAGTTGTTGTAAGCCATGCCGGAGCCGCTTGGAAACTGTCCCGCGAAGTAATTGATGTCAGTCGGTCCGACAAGACCCTTGGCATTCCCTCCCGCGCTGTTATACCAGCCGGAATCGACCGCCCCGAACGTGACCGTCGATGCCTTCGCTCCCTGCGCCCCAGCCAACGCCACCAAAGCCGCACTGAAAAGCGCAGTTTTCCAAGCCATAAATCTCCTCCGACTAAAAACGCTAAGTCATCATATGCCATTAGTCCTATGCAATACAACCTTAATTGGCCTACGGGTTTGCCTGAGGCTACCAAATTGACAAGCGCAAAATGGGGTTGAAACGCTATCCTAAGGGCAACAGGTACGTACCATGTGTGGAATCGCGGGATACGCTGGCAAAACCGACCGTGACGACGCGGAGCGCAGCGTTCGTTCGATGCTGCGATCCCTCGAACGCCGCGGGCCGGATTCGGAAGGCCTGGAAACGTGGGACGGAGCCGTCCTCGGCCATCGCCGCCTTTCGATTTTCGATCTGAGCGAACTGGGCCACCAGCCCATGTTCACCCCGGACCGGTCCCTCGCCGTAGTTTTTAACGGTGCGATCTACAATTTTCACGACCTCCGTGACGATCTGACAAAGGCCGGCTACCGCTTCCGCAGCCAGACAGACACCGAAGTGCTCCTGCACGGTTTCCGCGAATGGGGAATCGACCGCCTGGTCCAGAAGCTGCGCGGCATGTTCGCTTTCGTGATCTGGGACGACCGCGCCAAATCCCTGACTCTGGTTCGGGACCGCCTGGGTGTAAAGCCTCTCTGCTTCGTGGAGCACGGAGGCGGGCTAGCGTTCGCGTCAACCCCAAGAGCCCTTCACGACGCCGGGCTCGCCGGCGAGATCGACCCACAAGCCATTACGGATTACCTGGAATTCGGCTACGTCACCGACGACCGGTCGATTTACCGCAACGTCCAAAAGGTGCCGGCCGCGACCATCCTCGAATGGTCCGCCGGAAAACTCCAGAGCCGCGAATACTGGACGTTGCCCGAAGCCGGATCCTCCAGCACCGTCGGATTCGAAGAGGCCGTCGTGGAAACCGAGCGCCTGCTGCTCAAATCGGTCGAGTTGCGTCTGCTCGCCGACGTCCCCGTTGGCGCGCTGCTCAGCGGCGGTATCGATTCGAGCCTGGTTTGTTGGGCTGTAGCGAAACTCGGCGGCGATCTGACCTCCTTTACGGTCGGCACCGCGGGCGATCCGTCCGATGAAACGTCCGCCTCCGCTCAGACCGCCCGCCACCTGGGAATCCGCCATCAGGTGATCGAGCTAAGCGGTTCCAAAGCGCCGGAAATCGACGAACTGATCGGAGCCTACGGCGAACCCTTCGCCTGCGCCTCTGCCCTCGGCGTCCTGCGCGTGTCCCGAGCCATCAAGCCTCAAGCCACCGTGCTTCTGACCGGCGAAGGCGGCGATGATTGCTTCCTGGGCTATCCCGAGCATCGCAATTTGTGGACCGCGCAACGCCTGGCCGCGAAAATCCCCAGCCTCGCAGCCCGATCCTGGCCGGCCCTGCGCCGCGCCGTTCCGCAAACAGGCTCCTTGCGCCGCCTGACGCACCTTCTTGACTACGCCACAGGAGGCGTCGGCGCAGTGGCGTGCGCCCATCCCGGCCTGCCGGCTTATGGAAACCTGCCCGGAGAGCGCTTGGCCGGCCGTTCCGTGCCCCAGCGCGCGATTCCCTGGTCGCCCGAAGCGGGCCGCCGCGTCCTCAACGACTTCCTCAATTTCGATCGCCGCGGACGCTTCGTCGGCGAGTACATGACTAAGGTCGACGGCGGCACCATGCGCTTCGCGCTCGAAGCCCGCGCGCCTTTTCTCGATCAGGAATTATGGAAGTTCGCCGCCAGCCTGCCGTTCGAAGTCCGTTTACGCGGAGGCCAATTGAAAGCAGTCCTGCGCGAACTGGCCCGCCGCCATCTCGGCGAGCGCGTCTCGAGCGCCCCGAAACAAGGCTTCAGTATCCCCGTGCAGCGATGGATGACCGGCGACTGGCGAGACACCGTGGACGCCGCCTTCGCCGATCCCTTGCTAGCTGCCGAAGGCTGGATCCGCCGCGACGCGCTCCAAGCGGATTGGAAGCGCATTCGCACCCAGGAAAAAGCGCCCATGCATTTCTGGTATCTCTTCGTCCTCGAATCATGGATGCGCCAGGAGCGGACCGCCTCCTCAGTTGCACCCGAGGAACTGATTCCGGGGCGGCACAGGCTTTAGAGAAGACCGTCTACCCCGCGTAATGCTCTAGCTTTTAATCAGCGTTCATCAGCGTTTATCGGCGGCTAAAATTGGTTTTGGTTTCTTGGTGACACTGTGAGCCTCAACCCAATCCCCGAGCCAAATCCAGCACCGGCTTCCCGCTCTTTTCAATCTCCGCAGCCAATTCCCGCGACGGCTTTTGCGTCACCACTAAATGATCCGCCCACGCGCTCACCTCTTCGAACCCACTGGTGAGGAGCTTCCCGATATGCGGGATCGCGTTCAAAATGTAATCCCGGTTGGACCCGTAAATCTGGTCGAGCTGAATGTGCGGATCGAAAATCTTAATTTCCCTGCCCTTCCCGATCAAATACTCCAGCAGCGTCACCACCGGGCTCTCCCGCAGATCGTCGGTGTTCTCCTTAAACGCCAGACCCACCATGCCGATGCGTCCCTTTAGATCCAGCACCGCCTGTGTCGCTCGATCCAGGTGACGATCGTTGCTGGGCATCGCCGATTCAAGCAGAGGCAGTTTCAAATCCAGCCTCGCCGCCCGATACGTCAGCGCCCGCAAATCTTTCGGTAAACAGGAGCCCCCGAAGGCAAACCCTGGCTTCAGATACGCCGCCGAGACGTTCAGTTTCTTGTCCTGGCATAGGGTGTCCATCACCTCAAGCCCATTCACATCGAGCTTCGACGCCAGCGCGCCGATCTCGTTCGCAAACGCGATCTTTACGGCGTGAAACGCATTGCAAGCGTACTTGATCATCTCCGCCGTCCGCAGTGACACCAGGCACGGTTCCACTTTCAATCGATCGTAGATCGCAGCCACGCGCTTTACAGAAGCCGGCTCGTTGCCGCCGACCACCACGAGCGAAGGCTCCATGAAATCTTTCACCGCGCAGCCCTCGCGCAGAAATTCCGGATTCGAAACCGCCGTGACCTCCGGATGGCCCGCCAGAGCCGGAATCAGGATGTCCTCGCACGTTCCCGGAAAAACCGTGCTGCGCAGCGCCACGATCAGCGGCTTCGACCGCTGGTCGAGCGACGCGGCCACATCCCTCACCACCCTCCGCAACTGGTCGAGCCCCAGATTCCCGTTGCGCTCCGAAGGCGTTCCCACGCACAGCAGCGCAATATCGGCATCCGCGAGCGCTTCCGCCGCCGATGCAGTAGCGGAAAACCTCCCGTCGCCGACCGTGGCCTGGACAATCTCATCCAGTCCCGGCTCATAAAAAGGCGCACGAGCTTTTCGGACATTATCGATCTTGTGCGGATCAGGGTCTACGCCGATAACCTTATGGTCCAGGCTGGCGAGGCAAGCGGCGGTCACGCATCCGACATAGCCGAGCCCGAAGACTGCTATGCGAGCGCGATCATTGGGGTTTTGCACTCTACCATTCTATCGGAGCCAACCGCATAGAACCGCGACCACCGGGACGATCCACCAGTGAGCTGTCCCGTCCGCTCCCTGACGATCGCTGCACTGTATCGAACCGCCATGCGTGAGCATGCGGACAGACGCAAAAGCTCCCAGGAGCATCGCTCTACAACGCTCCCACATCAATCGGCTGGCTCTCCCACTGCAAAGCCTGTTGCAGCCGATGCAGATCGCTCAGCGAATCCAGCGAATGCCGCAGCTTGACCGCCAACAGATGCCCTCCATCGGAAGCCTGGACCCGGATCACCTCGCCCAGCAAGAGCACATCGCCTGCCTCCACCTTCACCGCAGCCTGGTACGGCACAGCCGCCGGCGATAAGATCCTCATTCCGCTGCCCGACATCTCCACCGCAACAGCCTGAAAAGGCCGCGCATCCGCCTCGTCTAGCACCGTAACTGTCACTTCCCGATTGATCCCCGATCGAGCTTCTTTCCGTCTTTCCATGGCAGCCTCATCGGCCCCAGCGCCGATACTCTGAGAACTGCTTAATCCTATTCCCTCTATAGCCGAATGGAATAGTACTCCTCGCGGCGACAGCGCATCCGATTCATGTTATTCTCGAACTTCGTATACGATGGCACGGTTGTAACGGTGTGACTTCCGCCGGTTTATTTGCCGGAAATAACCGCGTCGTTCCCTTTCGGCCCCGTATTTACGGGCCGCGCCGGATCTGGGAGCTTTGCTTTAGCGAATTGCGCGAGGAGAAGAGAACCAGTTTCGCACATGCGGCTTTTTAAGGTATTTTTCCCGACTCGCGTCGTTGCGCTGCTGTTCTCCGAGATTGCGTTAATCTTCGGTTGCTACGTCGTGGCATCCATCTTTGCGACGGAAATCCCCAATCTGTTCTTAACGGAGGACGCGGGCCTCTATCGCATCGCGCTGGTAACCGCGTGTATCGTCGGCGGCTTTTACTTAAACGACTTATACTCCCAGCTCCGCCTGCGCTCGCGCTCGCAACTGATGCAGCAGGTGTGTTTCGTGCTGGGAATTGCCTTCCTGATCCAGTCTTTGCTCGATTACCTCCGGCTGCCCGATTGGTCCCTGCCGAAATGGACCATGATCTACGGCAGCATTCTGGTACTGCTGGTTCAGCCGACGTGGCGCGTTATTTACGACCGCCTGGTCATGAGCCAGTTGGCGCGGGAGACGGTCCTTTTTGTCGGCGCGTCTTCCGTGGCGCGGATGGTGGGGGAGCGGCTTGCCGAAAGCCCTCAATTTGGACAAAGCGTCGCAGGCTATCTTGAGGATTCGCCCGCCTCCGATGAAATACCCCGGAACCTCCTGCTGGGCCCCATCTCCCAGGTGCGGGAAATCGTCGAATCGCTGAAGCCGCAGCGAATCATCGTCGGAATGACGGAGCGGCGCGGACGCCTGCCGGTCCACGATCTTCTCGAACTGCGTTTTTCCGGGATTCACATAGAAGAGGCGCAGGCTGCCTATGAAACCGTCTTCGGCCGGGTCAGCGTAAAGGATTTGCGCCCTTCGCAGCTTATTTTCATGGCCGATCTGGGCCCGCGTCCACAAAGCGAATCGTTGCAGGGAATTTACTCTTTCGCGATCGCGTTGATCGGATTCCTCGTCACACTCCCCATCATGCTGATCGTCGCGTTGCTGGTCCGGCTCACGTCGAGAGGTCCCGTGCTCTACCGCCAGGTCAGGGCCGGAAAGAACGGCGCGCGCTTTACGCTTTTCAAATTCCGCTCCATGCACCAGGACGCCGAAGCCAAGAGCGGAGCCGTATGGGCCTCCAAAAACGATCCCCGCGTAACCCCTCTCGGCCGCTGGCTGCGCAAACTGCGCCTCGATGAGCTGCCCCAGTTGATCAACGTGCTGCGCCGCGAAATGGTGATCGTGGGGCCGCGCCCGGAGCGTCCCGAGTTCGTCAAAGTGCTCACCGAACAGATCCCCTATTATCAACAGAGGCTCGCCGTCAAACCCGGCATCACCGGATGGGCGCAAATCAATCACAAATACGGCGACACCATCGAAGACACCCTGCTCAAACTGGAATACGATCTGTATTACATCAAGAACCTGAACATGACCCTGGATTTGTACATCATGTTCCAGACCGCCAAAGTAATGCTGCTATCCCGCGGCGCCCAATAATTCTTAGAGTTGGGTGGTTTTTCCGAGCCGCGACCGCAGGAAGCGATCTGCCCGGCCTTTCAGCAAAATCCGTTCAGCTTGCAGCGCCGCTCGATCCGCGCAAATACCCGATCAACGCCGCCGGGTCGTCCGTAATAATCCCATCCACCCCAGCCGCAATCAATCTCTCCCAATCCCCCACCGTATTCGCAGTCCACGGAATCACCCGCAGCCCCGCCGCATGCGCCGCCTGAACCTCTTCCGGCGTAACCAGAACGTATTCCGGCGCGACGATCGTCGTCCCCGCCTCTTGTGCGATCTCGACAAAACTCCGAGGCACGCCCTCCCATAGTGCCGCCCGCGTAATCCCCGGAGCCAGCCGGTTCATGCGATGCAGAATCGCGAAATCGAAGGATTGAAAAATGACCCGCGATTTCACTCCATGCTCGCCAATCCGGTCGAGCACCAGTTCGGCGAAATTCGCGGGCGTATGCTCCGACACCTTCGCCTCTATGTTGAACAGAAAATTTCCCCGCCCCGCAAGCGCGAACACCTGATCGAGCGTCGGCAGCCCGGCCTCTTTCGCGGTGAGCTGGCGGATGAACGTGCCCGGCTTCAGGCCCGATTTCAAATATGGATCGTGCGACACCACCACCACATCGTCGGAGGACACCACTACGTCCATTTCGATTGCGTCCACACCCACGCCGATGGCGTACTCGAAGGCTGCGATTGTATTCTCGAGTAGATTCTCGGGCACACCAGCCCGGGCACCGCGATGGCCGTGAACTTGTATCAAATTTAATCCTGCTGCCGCCGGAATTCACATTGGCAGCAATCGCTGCATCGTCCGCATCGCTCGCAGCAATGATTGGGACAGGCATCCTTGGTGCAATGCGCGCAAATCGCGGTCGATGGCTCGCCGCAGATGCTGCACGTGAAGGTGGTCGTACTCTCGGTCGTTATCATTGTTGAGGCTGAGTCGTTTTCTTCTTCGCCGCCGCCGGCTTGGCCGGCGCCTTCGTCAATTGACCGCGGCACCTCTGCGCTTCTTTGTCCGCGATCTCGAACTCCTGCTCCTTGGTCGACGCCAGATCTGTAATATACTGCCGCAGCTTGTCGCGATTGGCCGAATTCTCAGCCGCCACTCCGATCAGTAAATCTCCCACCGCCGGATTTTGATAATTCCGCACGCCTTCCACCAGCGAGTTGAGCCGCAATTCCAAAGACTGCAATCGGAAGTAGGTATCCAGCGCTAACGGCAGCCTCTCCGGCTGTTTTTCCAACGCCTTGGCTGAATCGGCTAAAAATCCCAGTTCGTCCTCCGCCCCCTTCCACTGCGCGATGTACGCGTCCGGAGCCCCCTTCGCCACCCACTCCTTGGGAGTCAATTGATCCAGAATCGGTTTCAACCGCGCCGCCTGCGCCGAAAGTGCCGCCACCATAGGCGCCGTATCCCAAGGCGTCGCAACACCGGTCGCCTGCCCGAAAGAAAGCACAGGGAAGAAAGCCATGAGGAGAAGCTTCATGAGTGTAAGCCCAAGCTTCCTCCAGTCTCTCACGATCACAGCCGATAAAAACCGCGCTACGAGCCGCGACCGCAGGAAGCGGTTTCAGGTCTTCTAGAAAAGCCCGTGCGCCTGCATGGGACCAAACACGGGAGGAGTGATCCCGACCATCCTGCCCAGCCATTTCACCGTGCTCCGCATCACCTGCCCGACACTATGATGTTTCACCGGCACACCCGGATCGTCCACCAACCCTCCCGGTGGAGGAGGAGGCGGCGGCGGAGTCGGAGGTGCCGGAGCCGCGCCGCCATTTGCCGTCGTACCAGCACCCGATCCCTTACCCCCCGTATCGCCAGCACCCGCGCCGGATCCGCCGCCCGAAGTTCCAAGAACACCCCTCGTGCCACGCATCGCCGCGACATTCACCGCGTCCTGTAAACTCCTCAGCGCGTAATGCCAGATGGTGCCCCTGTCGAACCCTCTCGCCACTAACGGCTCGCTCTTATAAACCTTCAGAGTCTGCCCCGAACTCACCATCTTCGGGACCGAAGGAAGCAGCGCGTGCTCCACCTGCACCAGTCCCTCATCGACTTCAACGGTGGTGGTCTCCTCGTCGTCGCAAGTGACCTCGAATGTCGTGCCGCGCACCGAAATCACCGCGGTCGGCGTGTGGATCTTATTCGGATTCGGCACCGACCCGAAATGCTCAATATGGACGCGGATCCGCCCTACCATCAAGTCGATGAGATCCTTCACGTTCCAGGCATTCTTGCGAAAGATAAGGTGAGAATTGGGAAACACTTCGAAAGTGCTACCGTCTGATACCTGGAAGGTTGCGTGGCCGTCCGGTCCGGTGACGATCATATGCTGCACTTCAACTGTGTCACCGGGCATCAGCGCAATCGGTACTTGATCTTGCAGTACCGACACGGCGCCGGTCATCGTCAAAACTTTTGCGGCGTATTGGCCGGAGTCCGAAGGGGGTGGGAATTGCGCCAGGCACACTGCGGCAGTAACCGCGAAAAGCAGCGACAACTTGGCCGTAAGTGCGCGTCTCCGAACGAGCATGAATACACTCATCCTGTCGACCCCCATCAGGGGGCCACAGCGAAAATCCAGTCTAACACTAAAATTGCAAAGCAAGTGATGAACCTATGAGAAAAATTTGGTGTCAGAGGCACTGGAATCAATAGTTTCGAGATCTAACTGCCGATGAAACAGGTTACAATGGTCCGGTTCGATGTATAAAAGAGCCACAGTACGTGTCCTGATCGCCACAGCCGGCGCCGCGCTGGGTCTCTTCGCCCAGACTTCTACTACCTGGCGCCCGATCGGCAATACTGTGATTGACCGCTCCCTCGCTGGGCTGGCGACCGGCCCGGTCGATCGGGTCTGGTACTCCCCCGATGGCTCCCAGCTCCTGATACGGACCCCCTCCGGCCGAGTTTTCGCGACCTCCGACTTCGAAACCTGGCATTTGGCCTCCGGGAACCCTTCCGCTCCTTCTTCGCCTGCGATTTCCGGACGGCTTCCCGAAGCGGACGCGCAGACCAGGATCTCGGGGGCGGGATCCTCCCGTGTCTATGCTTTCGCCAGATTCGTCTATTCCTCGGAAAACGGCGGCGCGAGCTGGGACAACCTGACCGGTTTCCGAAATACATCGATTATCGGCAATGGAATCCGCGATTTAGCAGTTTCCCCCACAAACGAGGAAGAAGCCACTGTGGCTGGCCAAGCGGGTGTCTTCCGCACCGTCGATGGCGGAAAATCCTGGACCGGGTTGAATCAGGGCCTTCCCAACCTTCCGGCAACTCAACTGTTGAGTCTCCCCTCCGGCGACCAGGGAGCCCGCCTCGCCCTGCCGGACGCATCCGTCATCGAATGGCAACCCGGACAAAAACAGGCCTGGCTTCCTGCCGACAATTCCGGATATATAAGAGATTTGGCGCTTCGCCAAGCCGTGGGTTCGTCTTTGGGACTCAAGGTCACCGCCTTTACCCAAGCGGGTGGAATGGTTTACGTGGGAACCGCCGACGCGCAAATTCGCGTCTCGGCGGACGGCGGCGCCAATTATAACCTTTATTCCGTGCCCGACGGCGGTCCGGTCGAGCGCCTCTGGGCCGACCCTAATGACCCCCGCATCGCGATCGCCGTCCTCGGCTCACGATCCACCAGTGCCCTGACTCCGGCTCCCGCTGTTCACGTTCTGCGGACGATTAACGGAGGAGCCCTGTGGGACGATATCACCGCAAATCTCCCCGATTCCGCGGTGCGCGGCGTCACCGCCGACCGGGCTAGCGGTGCCGTCTATGTTGCCTCGAACCGCGGAGTTTTCTACGCCCCTCTGAACCTTGAAACGCTCGGCTCCGCCCCCAACTGGACTCTCCTTAGCGGACTTCCCGAAGCCCCCGCAGCCGACGTAAAGCTCGACGACGGAGCCAATCAGTTGTTCGCCGCCATCGACGGTTACGGTGTCTTTTCCACGCTGGCTCCGCACCGGCTCAACGACCCTCGGGTGGTCAGTGCCGCCGATTTTGTGGCTCGCGCCGCCGCGCCCGGATCCTTAGTCAGCGTGGCCGGTGCTCGCGTTACCGCGGGACAAGCCCTCGGCCAGCAAGGCAATGTGCCCCTCGCCGTACTCGCGTCTACTGAAACCGAAACCCAGATCCAAATCCCCTTTGACGCGCGCGGCTCCAGCCTGTCGCTCGCCGTCTCCGCAGGTGACCGTAACATCACGCTGCCATCCGTTCCTCTTGAAGCGGCCGCGCCCGCAATTTTCGTTTCTCCTGACGGATCGCCGATGCTCTACGACGCCGAAACCGGAGTCATGCTGGACGCCATGACCCCGGCGCATTCGCGCGGCCACATCCAGATTCTTGCAACCGGACTCGGCCGTGTCACACCGGATTGGCCGACGGGAATCGCGGCTCCGGTCGATAATCCTCCCAAGGTCGCGGCCACGGTAACCGCCCTCCTCGACCGCCAGCCGGTCGACGTCACCAAAGCGGTACTAGCGCCCTATATCGGCTACTATCTGATCGAAATCGAAGTCCCGAAAATCGTCAACTACGGCCCCGCGGAGCTTTACCTTCAGGTAGGCGGCCAGTCGAGCAATCGCGTCCGTGTATACATCGAGCCGTAATTAAGACAAAAGCCTGATTGTTCGTACATCCTAAGGCCCCTCACCATAGAGTTGTGTTAGAGCAACTCGTCACCCTGAGCGTCACCTCGGCGTCATCCTTCCTATTCGTCTACTGGTGCGGCCAGGCAATCCGACTGCTATCGGAAACGCTTTAGTCGACGAGGGCATCATAGGCGAGGCGTTGGAATTCGCCCGATGCGCCGACATTCGGTGGAAGAATCTGGATCAGGAAAATACCGAACATGTGCTCTTTCGGATCGATCCAGAACGTCGTTCCCGCAGCGCCTCCCCAGCGATACGTTCCCTGCGAACCGACATCGGGAGATTTGCCAGGGCCCGGATTCACCGCGAACGTCAGCCCGAAGCCTTCCCATTCCGGCAGGGTATTTCCGAAGTGAGGAATCGAGCCGAGATGATCGCTCCGCATTAATTCCACCGATTTACGCCCCAGGATTCGCACGCCGTCGTATTGCCCGTCGTTTAGCAACATGGCGTAAAAGTGCGAATAATCTTCGAGCGTGGAGCAAAGTCCCGCGCCGCCCAAAAACAAGGCGGGTTTCTTTTTGAAGCTTTCCTGAGGGGGCGCGGTGGAGCGCTGGACTCCGCCGTCCTTTTTCGGGGCGTATAACACCGCGAGACGGCTCCACTTTTCTTCGGGAACATAGAACGCCGTATCTTTCATGCCGAGCGGACGGAAAATTCGCTCCTCGAAAAACCGATCGAGCGTTTTGCCGGACAGCACTTCCACCAAGCGGCCGAGCACGTCGATCGAGTAGCCGTAGCGCCACAGAGTGCCCGGCTCGTTATTCAAAGGCGCTGTCGCCAGCCGTTTGACTGCTTCCGCCAGGTCGAACGAAACCTGCGGCGCGCCGCCGACCATCTCGATTTTTTTGTAGGCGACATCGCCGTTCTCATCTTTCGGACCGGTGTAGTCGAGTCCCGAGGTGTGACGGAATAAATCGCGAACCGTAATCGGGTGCTCGGCGGGAACAGTTTTTCCGCCGTCTCCCGATGCCACTCGCATGTGTGCGAATTCCGGCAAATATTTCGAGAGAGGATCGGTCATCGCGAACTTACCTTCTTCATAAAGGATCATCGCGGCAACTCCGGTGACGCCTTTGGTCATGGAATACATGCGAACAATCGAATCGGGCTTCATTTCGCCCCAGTTTTCGCGGAACACGACTTTGCCGTTTCGAGCGATGAGCCCGGAAGCTCCGGCCAAGCGGCCCGCGGTGACGTGCTCACGCATCACTACGTTGATCTTGTTCAATCTCTCGGCGGAAAATCCTTCGCGCTCCGGCGCAGCGGTGGGCAACCCGGCCCCATAGGCGAAACAGATGCCCAGGAAAATAGCGAGCAGTGGCTTCTTCATGATTCAGGATTCTATCAACTCTGGCCCAGCGGAAGGAATGTTTCGCTTTCTTCGTTATAGGCGGTTACAGTGCCGGGGCCGATGTGATACACCCATCCGTGGAGAGCGAGATCGCCCTCTTTCAGGCGGGCTGCGACCGTCGGGTGAGAACGCAAATTTTCGAGTTGCGCGACAACATTGTGTTCGGTGAGCGTGAGAAGATCCTCATGGTCCACTTTCGCGTATTTCAGCCAATGGGCCACATTGGGAAATTCGGCGAGCGCTTCCGGATTAAGAGCTCCTTTCATGACACCGCAATCGGTGTGCCCGCAGACGATGACGATGGGCACTTCGAGCACGCCCACGGCATATTCAATAGTCGCCGAAACACCGCCGATCGCATCCGGGTAGGGCGGCACGATGTTGCCGATGACGCGGCAGATAAACAATTCCCCCGGCTCGGTCTGGGTCAGCAGGCAGGGGTCGATGCGGGAATCGGCGCAGGTGATAAACAGCGCTTCCGGCCTCTGCCCCAGCGCCAGTTTTTCGAACAGATCCTGATGCTTCGGATAAACATGTTTTTGGAAATGGGAGATGCCTCCCAGGAATTTTTCGACTGCCATTTTGTTATTCGATGCCCATCTGCGCCAGGCGATAACGGAGAGCGTTGCGGGTCAATCCCAGGAGCCTGGCGGCGTGGCTTTTGTTGCCGTCGGCTCGCTTCAGGGCTTCGCGAATGAGGGACTGCTCATAATCGTCGAGGGTCATTCCGTCGGGCAGAAAATTATCGCCTGACGTGGCGGAGGCGCGGGATCGATGCGCGGTGTCGATGCGAATATCGCTCGCCTCCACTCGCGGGCCTTGCGCCAGAAGGATGCTACGCTCGACTACATTTTCGAGTTCGCGCACGTTGCCGGGCCAGTGGTAACTCATCAGCCGTTCCAGCGCGCCTTCACTGATTTCCCCATTGAATTTCTTGGCAAAATGTTCGACCAGATAAGGGATATCTTCTTTGCGTTCGCGCAAAGGAGGGATATTCAAGGGGACCACGTTGAGCCGGTAATAAAGATCTTCGCGGAACGTGCCTTGTTCGAGCGCGGCGCGGAGGTCGACGTTGGTCGCGGCGATGACGCGCACGTCCACGTGCAGGACCTTGTTGCTGCCGAGCCGTTCGATTTGGCGTTCCTGCAATACGTTGAGGAGTTTCACCTGGATCGCCGGAGGCACGTCGCCGATTTCGTCGAGAAACACGGTACCGGTGTCGGCCGCTTCAAACTTGCCCGGCTTCGATATGTTGGCGCCGGTAAATGCGCCTTTTTCGTAGCCGAACAGCTCGCTTTCCATCAGATTCTCAGGTAACGCGGTGCAATTGATCTTAACGAAGGGTTTATCGCGGCGCGGCGAGTGATGGTGAATGGCGCGCGCGATCATATCCTTGCCGACTCCGCTCTCCCCGGCGAGGAGGACCGTGGCGCGGTTGGGCGCAACGCGCACGATGGTGGCGAAAATCTCCTGCATGGCGCGGGAGTGTCCGATAATGTTTTCGAATTGATAGCGCTGGCCGAGCGCCTCGCGCAGTTCGCGGTTTTCATCGCGCAGCTTGCGGACTTCAAGGGCCTTCTCGACAACGACGGTGAGATGGTCGAGCGAAAACGGCTTGGGAACGAAATCGACAGCGCCCTTCTTCATCGCTTCGACCGCATTTTCAATGGTGCCGAAGGCGGACATCACAATCACGGGCGTATGGGTGTTCTGGTTGCGGAGTTTTTCGATGAAGGCGAGCCCATCCATTCCGGGGAGTTTGAGATCGGTGAGGATGAGGTCGACGTCGGCGGCGAGTTTGAGTCCGTCCTCGGCGGTCGCGGCGGCTTTGACTTCATAGCCGGCGGAGGAGAGGTGGAGTCCGATGACTCGACGGTACTTTTCTTCGTCCTCAATGACGAGGATGGCTGGACGCGGCATCTTACTTTATTGTGCCCTTTGTGGCGGCTCCGCCGCACTTGTGATTGACGGCGCTCCGGCAAGAGACGAAATCGGCTCTTGCGTTAGAATAACGCTACGCAGGCGTTTGATCTCCCGACACGCGATCGTTAGCATACAAATCTTCAAGATATTCACAAGCCTAGTGTCCACCCGTCCCTGGATCCTCTCAACGGCTGGAATATCAATTTAATTGATTACCAAGGAGTTAGTTGTCTGGTGTATTGCGGAACGATGTTCGATTCCTCAGGAAACACGCAGCGCAGGAGCATTTCTCTTATCGCGGTGTGGGCGAATGAGAATCTCAACGTCCTGATCTAGCGCCACGAGAAAGCGCAAGAGGCGCTCTACAGAAAATTAGCGATAAAAGTCAAACGGCTATTTTTTCACGCAAAGACGCAGAGGACGCAAAGAACACAAGGAAAACCTTAGCGAGCTTTTGCGCCTTTGCGTGAAAGGCTCCGTCGACTCTTTGCTTTGCTTCGAACTTCAGAGTTCATGCAGCGCCAAATCGTACGAGAGAGCACTTTCCACATTGCCTCCTAGGGAAATCTCACGTATCTTTGGGACATGGTAGTACATCTCAGTCCCGAGCAAGAAGCGCAATTGGCACAGATCGCGGCAAACTCGGGGACCGACGCTGAGCAACTGGTGACAGGCGTTGTTGCCCGCTATCTCGACGAAAAAGCGCGCTTCCTTGCCGCTGTCGAAAAAGGCTTGGCGGCCGCAGAACGCGGGGAGTTCATTGAAGAAGAGGAAATGGACGCCCGATTTGAAGCGATGCTTAAAGACTGATGCACATTCGGGGGACTGTACCTGCCGCCGACGATTTGGAGGGCATCAGGAACCTTCTCGATGGCCAGCACAAGAACGACGATGCGGACGATTTATTTCCGCATTCAGTCCTTGAAAGCATCGCCCTATTTGGGAAAGCCCGGTCATCGCAATGGCACGCGAGAACTCGTACTTACCCTCTTCCTTACATAGTCGTCTACTTGGTCGAAGGTGAAGCTGTTCAGATTCTGCATATACATCACGGCGCGCAAGACTGGCGCTAAATCGGCAGAATCACGTGAAACACGCTGCCTTCGCCGGCCGAGCTTTCCACCGTTATATGTCCGCCATGCTCGTCTACGATTTTTGAGCAGATTGCCAGGCCCAGGCCCACGCCGTCGGGTTTGGTGGTGAAGAACGGGTTGAAGATGCTTTCGAGGTCTTTTGATTCGATTCCCGTGCCGCGGTCGATAACGCTAATTTCCACGTTATCGTCGAACAATTGGGTCTTTACCGTCACCACGCCCTCCGGCGGACTGGCTTGCGCGGCGTTGAGAATCAGGTTCGAGAAGACTCGCTCCAGAAGTTCGGCGTCGAATTTCACGGGCGGGATGCCGGGGGAGTAGTTTTTGTAGATTTCGATGCCGGCGAGGGACGCGGGGCGCTCGCGATAGAAGCTCGCGACGGCTCGATCGAGAAGCGCGGAGATGTCTCCTGGTTCGAGGCGCAGGTGTTGGGGGCGCGCGAAATCCAAGAAACGGGTGATCAGCGAATTGGTGCGATCGACCTCGGTCGAAATGTAGCCGGCCATCTCCTGGGCTATCGGATTTTCTTTGCCGACGCTGCGGGCGAGCAATTCGGCTGAGGTTTTCATGGTTCCCAAAGGATTGCGAAGTTCGTGCGCGAGGCCGGCGGTTAATTGTCCCAGCGCGGCCAGACGCTCCGAACGGCGGACTTGCGCGACGGCGGTTTCGAGTTTCGCGGCGGTTTCCTGAAAGCGGAGGGTTTCGCGGCGGCTGGCTTCGGCGAGCTGGTTCACTAAGAATCCGACGACGATGAGAATCACCATGCGAAGCGAAAATTCGCGGCCACCCGGATCCCACGGAATATAGTTGGGTCCAAAATCGACTAGCGCGATAAAAGATGCGTTATGAAGGCAGGCGAGTAGCGTGAAGGCCGCGGTACCGAGAAGGCCGAATCTGGTGGCGGCGGAGATGACCGGGAGCAGCAGGACTATCCACAGGCCGCTCGACACTTGACCGCCGTAATAGATCATGACCCAGATGAGCGCGAGCTTGAGCAGGATAGAAGTCGCCGGGGCCATGTGGGAATCGAAGATCTGGAGCACAGCAAGCGCAGCGAGCGACCAGAGCACGCGCGGATCGCGGTAGGGACTGAATATTCCAATCGCTCCAATCGCGACGAGCCATACGTAATCCTGCGGCCGGAGGTAGCGGCGGAGTTCGGGCACTCAATCGATCATAAGACAGGAACGACCGATTTCTGGAACAATAGCGCTTGCTCGCTGCGTATTCTTGAGTGGGAAAGAGGGTACTCCGATGTTCTGTAGCAGGTGCGGTGCACAGATTGGACCGGACGCCAGGGTATGTCCGCAGTGTGGAAATTTGCAGGGAGACGTGCCCGTCATCGCGCCTGTTGTGTTTGTGGCGCCGGTGGGCGTGAAGGCGCAGACGGGACGTTGGATTTCGGCGGGATGGCACATGGTGACGGCGGACCTGGGCAACTACGCTCTGGTCGCGCTGATTTTCACGCTGGTGAACTCAGTTGCGTCGGTCGTGACGCAAGGTCCTTTGCAAACGGGGTTTCACTTGTACCTGATGAAGAGATTGTTCAACCGGCGGTCCGACGTCGGGGACCTTTTTAAAGGCTTCGATTTCTTTCTCCCGTCGTTTGTAGCAGCTTTATTGATCGGCGTATTTGTGTTCGCGGGGACACTACTGTGCGTCATCCCTGGACTGGTGGTCGCCAGCATGTACAAGTTCACCTATTTATTCATCCTGGATAAGAAGATGGATTTCTGGCCGGCGATGCAGGCGAGCCATGAGGTGGTGAAGAATGATTATTTTGGATTCACGATGTTCTTGATTGTGATGGCGCTGATCAATATTCTCGGATTTTTGTGCTGCATCGTCGGACTGCTAGTCACGATCCCGGTTAGCCTCGCTGCGATTACGATCGCTTATCAAGAAATCGTGGGCTTCGAACAGAGGACGGTGGACGCTCTGTGATCCGGTTGGCAATGGCCGCGGCTCTGTTCGGCGTGTTGTGGACCTTTACGCCGCCGGCCGATCCTCCTATTCGACTGTGCGGATTCTACTGGCTGACAGGACATCCGTGCGCGCTATGCGGGCTTACGCGGGCGATGTTCGCGCTGGCGAAGGGGCATTTCGCGGAGGCGGAGCGGTTTAACGCGCTGGCGCCTCTGGGATTCGCGATGGTCTTTTCATTGTTCTGGAGCGGGAGGATGACGGGCCGGATCTGGTCGGCTGGAATGGTGTCATTCGCGGTATACGGAGTATGCCGGATATTTGTGACACAATAAAATAATTCCGGTTTTTCGGCCATGCCCCAATCCAACATTTCTGACTCGCCTGAGATGTCCGCGAACGACAACTCTTTCGGCGACATATTGTCTCAATTCGAGCAAACGCACAGGTCGCGAGGCGAGACCGTCGAGGGTACCGTGATGACCGTCACGACCGACACGGTATTCGTCGATATCGGCCGCAAGATGGATGGCGCGCTGCCTCGCGATCCCGCCGTGAATCTGAAGCCCGGCACGAAACTGCTGGTCTCGATTCGCGGGCGCGACGAGGATGGGACATATCAGCTCTCGACCATCAAGGTGGAGACGCCGCGCGACTGGAGCGCTCTTGAAGCTGCGTTCGCGGAGAAGAAAATTATCGGCGGCACGGTGCTGGAGGTCGTGAAAGGCGGGGTGCGGGTCGATGTCGGCGTGCGCGCGTTTATGCCGGCCTCGCGCAGCGGCGTCCGCGAACAGGCCGAGATGGAGAAACTGATCGGGCAGCAGATCGAGTGCCGGATCACGAAGCTCGATACGGCGAGCGAGGATGTGGTGGTGGACCGGCGCTCCGTGCTCGAAGAGAGGGAGCGCGCGGCGAAGGAAGAAGTTTTCGGGACGCTGCACGAAGGCTCCATCGTGCGAGGGACGGTGCGGTCGCTGATGGAATTCGGCGCGTTCGTTGATCTCGGCGGAATCGATGGGTTGCTGCACGTTTCCGACATGGCGTACACGCGCAACGTGAAGCCGTCCGACGTGGTTGCCGTGGGCGATGCCATCGACGTGAAGATTCTGAAGATCGGCAAGGATTCGAAGAAAATTTCGCTCGGGCTGAAGCAGTTGCTGCCCGATCCATGGTCGCTGGTGCCGGATAAATATCCCCCTGGATCGCGCGTGAAGGGCAAGGTTGCGAGGGTCGCGGATTTCGGAGCGTTCGTCGAATTGGAACCGGGGATTGAAGGATTGATCCACGTGTCCGAAATGTCTTGGACCAAGAAAAATGTTCGCGCGCAGGACGTGGTCAAAGAAGGCGACCACGTCGAGGTCGTCGTATTAGGGGTTAACCCAGCGGACAAGCGAATCGCGCTGGGACTAAAACAGGCGCTGGGCGATCCTTGGGAAGAAGCGGTGAAGAAGTATCCCGCCGGCGGCGTGGCGGAAGGCAAGGTCACCAGCCTGACCAAATTTGGCGCGTTCGTCGATCTGGGCGACAACATTGAAGGGATGGTCCACATCGGGGACATCAGCCGGGAGAAACGGCTCAATCATCCGAATGAGGTGCTGAAGGTCGGCCAGACGGTGAAGGCGCAGGTGCTCGAAGCGGATAAGGAACGGCGGCGGATTCGCCTGGGGATCAAACAGCTCGAACCGACGAGCATCGATGAGTACATCGCGGAGCATAAATCGGGCGATTCGGTCTCCGGACGGCTGGTCGAGGTGTCGGGACAAAAGGCGAAGGTCGAATTGGGTGAAGGCGTTTTCGCGTGGACGAAGATTGCCGGCGAACAACCGGCGAAAATCGCTGCGGGGCCGGCTAAGGCTGACCTGGGATCGTTGACCGCAATGCTCTCGCAACGCTGGAAATCGGGCGGCGGAGGGGACGCGGCGGCGGCTGAAACTCCGCGGGCTGGACAGGTGCGTAGTTTTAGGATTGCAAGCATAGACGCCGCGTCCAAGCGAATCGAGCTTGAGCTGCTGTAAACGGTACGTTTATACTTTTCGTCCGTCCAATAAATCAAGTTGAACCGGAAGAGTGGAGCCGCGCTATTGGCCCAAAAGACGGGTGGGCAATTGGATGAGACGGCGCTGATCCGGGCTGCTCAGGGTGGGGATCGCGCCGCATTCGAGCAACTCGTCCGCGCCTACGACCAAAGTGTGCTCAGGCTCGCGATGAATCTGCTCCGTTCACCGGAGGACGCGCAGGATGTTTATCAGGAAGCGTTCCTGAGGGTCTATCGAAACCTGGACAAGTTCCGGTTCGATTGCAGTTTTCATACCTGGCTGTACCGGATTGTGACCAACCTGTGCCTGGATCACATGCGCAAGCGCAAGGTGCGGAAAGAAGAGCCGACGGTGGTGGCCACGGCGGAAGGTCCTCTCGACCGGATGGACGCGGTGGTCGAGGAACGGGTGGACGGCGATCCGCAGAGGTTTCTGTTTAGCGGCGAATTGCGCAAGCGCGTGAAGCAGGTGCTATCGGAACTGACTCCGCGCGAGCGAATGGTGTTCGAATTGAGGCATTATCAGGGATTGCGGCTGCGGCGAATCGGCGAAATATTGGGGACCACGGAAGAGGCGGCGAAGAACTGCCTGTTTCGGGCGACGCAGAAAATGAGGGCTGCTTTGGGAGATTTCATATGAGCGAAACGAGTTGTTCGGCGGTGAAGGATTTTTTCGCGCTGTATCTCTATGGTGAGCTTTCTTTCGACGAGGAGGAGCGCGTCGAATCGCATTTGGATTCCTGTGTCGATTGCCGCAAGGCTTTGGAGCGGCAGCGCGAAGTGCAGATGGCTCTCGACAACATCGCGATCGAGCCTGCGCCGTCGATGTTACGTTCCTGCCGCGAGGATCTGCATTACCGTCTGGTCGAGGAAGAAGCGTCCGGGCATACCGTCGCGAAGCATGGCTGGTGGGAGCGCTTCACCGACACGTTGACGGGCCGCGCTGGTTCCGGATGGTTGAAACCGGCTGGCGCGTTGACCTTGGTGGCGCTGGGATTCGGCATCGCGCGATTGCCTATTGCAACTGGTGGCGGAGGACTTTTTCAAGCGGGCGTGATGGAGCCTTCGGCATCGCGGGTGCGCTACGTGGAGCCGGCATCCGATGGACGGGTGCAGATCGTGCTCGATGAGACCAGGCAGAGAATCGTATCCGGAGGGCTCGAGGATCAGAAGATTCGCGTGTTACTGCTTTCGGCCGCGAAGGATCCGACCGATCCGGGGCTGCGCGCCGAAGCGGTGGAGCTGGTCAATCCCAGCGCGCAATCCTCCGATGTCCGCGACGCGCTGATCTGGGAACTATTGCACGACCAGAACTCCGGCGTGCGGCTCAAGGTGATGCAGGGTTTGACGCCTCTCGCACAGCAGCCGGATGTGCGCGCGGCGTTGACGCGAGTGCTGTTGACCGACACGAATCCGGGAATGCGCACGCAGGCGATCGACTTGTTGACGAAAAGTCTCGCGCAGGAAAATCCGGCGCAGACGTACGACCGCCAAGTAATCGGCGCGATGCAGGAATTGATGCAGAGAGAAAGCAACGCATACGTGCGGCAGCGCTGCAAGACGGCGCTGGAATCAGTAAAGGCATCGACGGAAACGTATTAGGATGCGGTTTGCTTTCTTCATTTCGTTGATGGCTGCGTGGCTGTGCGCGCAGGACGTGGGGCAATGGACGCGCGAAGGCCCGTACTTCGTGTACACCATGACAGCACCGGTGATCAACGTCAACGGGCATCCTCCGGCGACGCTGCGCGTGGTGACGCGCGGCAACCTGGTGCTGCGCGGGTCGAAAGAAGAGCAGGTGGTCTACAAGCTGGTGCAGCGCGTCAAGGCGCACACGCAGGATGAGGCGCACCGTATGCTGGGATTCGGAGGCGTCTCGGCGACCACTCCGCCAACCAACATGATGGCGTTGACGGTGATTACATCGGCCGGTACCGAGGTTTCGAACGACCTGGAAGTCAGGGTGCCGCGGCAGGTGGCGTTGTCCATTGTGCAGACGCGGGGCGGCGGCGTGGAGGCGTACGATCTGGACGGGAGCCTGCAGGCAATCGCGGCATTTGGGATCCGTTGCGACCGGATTCATGGAAACATCGACGGCCGAACCGGCGGGGGCGAGATTCGCCTGGGTAGAGTGGGAGGCTGGGTGCAATGCGCCTCGGGCGGCGGATCGATCTTCATCGACAGTGTCGGCGGTTCCGCCAAATGCGAAACGGCCGGAGGAGAAATCGTGGTGAGGGAAGCCGGAGGGCCTCTGCTGCTGACCAACGCGAGCGGGAATATTGAAGTGGACCGCGCGGCATCGACGGTGGAAGCGCATACGGGCGAAGGCTTGATCGAGGTGAACCAGGCGGGCGGCGAAGTGATCGCCGACACGCGTGGCGGCTCGATCCAGATCGGCTCGGCGCGGGGCGCGCGCTGCGAATCGGCCGCGGGAGCGATCCGCGTGAAGAACGCGTCGGGTCCGCTGAATGTTCAGACCGTCATGGGCAGCATCCTGGCGGAGCTGATCGCCGGGTCGCGCATGGAAGACTCGCTGCTGAACGCCAGCTCGGGCGACGTCACGGTACTGATTCCGTCCAGATTATCGTTGTCGGTCATGGCCAGGAACGACTCGGGCGCCAATCCGCGCATCGATTCGGATTTTCCGGAAGTGCGCGCGAAATCCTTCGGATTCAGCCGCCCTCCCACCGTCGCGGAAGGCCAGATCAACGGCGGCGGACCGGTGCTCCGGATCAATGTAGGAGCCGGTATCATCTATCTAAGAAAGCTCAAGCAGTAGGAGTCAGAAACTCAGAATGCGTTGTTCGATATTCATAGGCCTGTTTGGCCTGACAGGTGTGTTGAGTTTGTTCGCCCAGACGCCGCACATGGTGCCGGCGGGCGGAAGCTACATCGGCGTCATGATGCAGGAAGTGGATGGCGAGCGCGCGAAAGCCTTGAAGCTACCCGAAGCCACTGGCGTTGAGATCACGCTGGTGGAACCCGACGGCCCGGCCGAGAAAGCTGGATTAAAAGTCGGCGACGTGGTGCTGCGCTACAACGGCCAGCGCGTGGAAGGTAACGATCAGTTCGCGCGCCTGGTGCGTGAAACCCCCTCGGGACATGAAGTGAAACTCGATATTAGCCGCGCCGGAGCGCCACAGACGATTACGGTTCGAATCGGGCTGCGCAAGACGCCTCGCATCGAATGGGGAGGCACCAGCCAGGCTCCGAACATGGAAATTCACATGCCGGACATGCCGCGCACCTTCATGCAACTGCGCAGTTCGATCCTGGGAGTGGAAGCGGAATCCGTGGACGGGCAGTTGGCACAATACTTCGGCGTGAAAGAAGGCGTGCTGGTGCGTTCCGTATCGAAAGGCTCCGCGGCGGAGAAGGCCGGCATTCGCGCGGGCGACGTGATCGTCAAAATCGACGACACCCATATTGCGACTCCCGCCGATATATCGAGCCGTCTTCACATCCTGCGAGGAAAATCTGCGCCGATTGTGCTGATGCGCGATCACAAGGAATTGACCGTCACCGTGGCGATTTCCGACGACGAGCCGGGCAGAATTCAGATCACGCCGTTTCAAGTGAATCCGAATCAATTCGACTAAGAAATCACTTCCTGTGGCCGCGGCTCGTTAGACAGTAGCATCGCGATGCGGGCTTTTCCGATCGCCTGTACGCGGATCAGCAGCTCCACTTCCTTGCGAGGCACGCCCAGAGCAGCGGCCACGTGGCTGACATCTTCGCCCCGGCGCAGCATTCGCATCGCGTGTACTCTGCGGTTGAGGTTCAGCCCTGCGCGTAAGGGAGCAGGCACAGGCATCTCATGGACGGCCGGCTCAGCGACACTGGTTTGATCAAGCCGGACCAAGATTTCTGCGATTTGCTTTTTTTCGCGCTGCGCCTGCCTGCGAATCTCGCGCTTGAGCGTCATAAACAAACCGACCGTGGCCAGCAATCCCGCCGCGATCAGCAAATAGGGAAGCAGCAGCATTTAGTTGAGCGTCCGCAGTCTTTCCTGGCGGCTGACCACCTGGTGGATGCGCACGCCAAAATTTCCTTCCACCACTACCACTTCACCGCGTGCGATCACGCAGTTGTTGACGATCACTTCCACCGGCTCGAGAATCGAGCGGTTCAACTCGACAATCGACCCGGTGGTGAGCTTCAGCACCTCTTTGAGCGGAACCTGCGCGCGTCCGAACGAAACGCTAACCGGCAGTTCTACGTCGAGCAGCAGCTCGAACGTCCTCGAATTGACTGGGCCGGTGAACCCTCCCGCGGCTGCCGGGGAGGCTATTTCGGCAATCTTAGCGGGCGGGTCGGCGCTCTGTTTTGAAGAGCCGGCCATATTCGCAACCAGCGCCGGCTCCAGGCCGAACGCGATACTTGCTGTTTCCGCGCCCAGATGAATGCGTAATACGGCCCACACTGCATCGCCCGCGGACGCGCTCGATTCCAGTCCTCCCTCGCAGTTTACTTCGTGTCCGGCACGCCCGCCGATCGCGCTCGCCACACCGGAAAATGCCTGGCAGACGGTTTCGAGGTAGGTGGATTTAAGGCTGCCTGCGTCGCTTTCCTCGATGCCGGCCGCCCGAAGGACATGACCTCCAGCGGCGGTCCATCCAGCTTCTGAAGCGGCCACCCATGCGGCACCGGGAATCCCCGAAAACGGCTGCCGCCAGCGAAGCGCGGCGTCCATCGGCATTTCCGAAACTTGTACGATATCGATCGCCGGTCTTTCCCCGGCCATCGTCTCGAACACGGTTGCGAGGCGCGAGGAAAATTCTTCGAATAGCCAATGGCGGACGTCGGCGGCGTCGGTCACCGCTTATACCCCGCGTTCCATCGGCCAGCGCTTTTCCATGTACGACCGCAACCGCATGATGGCTTGCGATTTGAGCTGCGAAATGCGCGATTCATGCAGATGGACGATCTTGGCGATCTCGCGCAGCGTCAATTCTTCGTGATAGTACAGGCTTAATACCGTCTTTTCGATGTCCGGCATTTTCCCGATTGCCTCCGCCAGCAGTTTTTGAAGCTCACTGCGCTCCAACAGGCGCGAAGGCCAGTTCTCTTCATCGCCGGAGATGTACTTCAGCAGGTCCCGGCCATTGTTGCTTTCTTCTTCGGGCGTCGCGCTTTCCAGGCTTCCCAGATTGAGCCCGCGAACATCGATCAGCCAGGAATGATACTCCTCGATGGTGAGATTGAGCTGCTGCGCGATCTCCTCCTCGGTCGGGGAGCGGTGCAGCATCTGTTCGGCCCGCGAAATGGCGGCTTCAATTTGCTTCGACCGTTTGCGCTGCTGCCGCGGAGCCCAGTCGAGCCCGCGCAGACTATCCAGAATCGCTCCGCGGATTTTGTACTCGGCGTAGGTCTTCAGCTTGACGTTGTGCGACGAATCGAAACGGTCGATCGCCGAGATCAACCCTACGATTCCGGTGGACACCAGATCGTCCAGGCTCACGCTCTCCGGAAGCCGGTCGTGGATCCGCCGCGCAATCAGGCGCACCTGCGGCAGATGTTCGAGGATCAACTGCTCCCGCTCGTCGGCGGTATGCGCGGTGGCACCGTAGGCTTGGGCTGCGTAGGGATTCGCCGAGGTCTGGGTCGTCATTTGTTCTTTCGTCGTTTGTTCTTTTGTCGCTTGCTTCATGCAGTTGCTCCGAGTATCCGAACGGATTCTTTCCTGCGCTCCCCGCGCACCTTGTCTGCGATCGATTCCTTCGACGCGGGTTCCAGATCGTCTGGAATCTGCTGCCCCGCCGCCAAAAATGAAATAGGAAGCGACCGCCGCGCCGCTTCGCTCACCAGCGCCCCGTAACGATCGGTCTCATCCAGGCGCGTGAACAACAATTTCTTCGGTTGAAAAATCCCGTACCGGTCGATCACCCGCGAAAGATCCGCCGGCTTCATGGACGCCGACAGCACCAGGTGCGTGTCGATCTCCGGATGGGTCGCGATCAGACGCGCCAGGTCCGCGCCATCTTCCATTTCGTTCGAGGCGAGCCCCGGCGTATCGATGAACACCCAATCTTTCCCGCGATGCTCTTCGAGCGCTTGCGCAAGCGCCACCGGCGTCTCGACGATGTCGAAGCCGATGCCCAGAATCGCAGACAGCGACCGCAGTTGGTCCGCTGCCGCGATGCGGTAAACATCGGCTGAAAGAATGTAAGCCGGCTTGCGCGAGGTAAGCCCGAATCGCGCCGCGAGTTTCGCGAGCGTGGTGGTCTTCCCGACGCCGGGAGGCCCCACCAGCGCGACCACTCCGCGCGTGGCGCCGTGCCGCCCCAGGATCGGGTCCACCTCGAAAAGATCTTCGAGCAACGTTCCAGCGGCTACCTGCTCCGCCAATGCCGGGTCCAGTTCGTTCTCGATCAGCACGCGCAACAAATCGGAGGGCTGCTTCGCTTGATTGAGCAACATTCCTCCGCCACGCAGCGATTGCGCCATCCGCTCAATCTCACGCTTCAACTCGGCCACATCCTGCGCCAGGCTTTCGTTAGCGGACGCATTAACGGGCGAGGCTGCAATGGTCTTCGCGACTGCCTCAGTTTCGGTCTTCGGAGGCACGCCGAAAACAACTTCATAGGCGCCCAGTCCCCGCGTCTCCGGCGTCGAAGGACGAGCGTTGATCAGCAGCGCATCCTCGCCCAGCTCTTTGTGTGCCAGCTCCATCGCCGCTTCCACCGTTCCCGAAAAATAGCTTTTTAGTCTCATTGAATCAGGCCCATCGATACCACCTTGACGCCCGGCGGAATCTCATTATGCGAAAGCACTGCCAGGTTCGGAATCTGCCCTTCGATCATCTGGCGGAGGTAATACCGCGCCGAAGAACTGGTCACCACTGCCATCGGAGAATCGCCCGCCCCCGCAGCGCGCGTCACTTTGTCGAGGATCTCCCGGATCTTCAGCGGAGGCAGATTAATGTGGCTCGCCTGCTCGTTGTACTCGATCGCTCTCTCGATGGTTTGCTCCAACTGCGAGTCGACAAAAAACGCCGGCAGCTCGCCCGAAGGATTCAGGTACGGCTTCACCAGCATCCTGCGGATCGCCTGCCGCGCATACTCGGTCAGCAGGATCGGATTCTTGGTCATCGCCGCAGCCTCGCCCAGCGATTCCAGAATGGTCACGGCATCCCGAATCGAAACTCGCTCCCGCAACATGTTCTGAAAAACCTTCTGCACGGTTGCTAGAGGGAGCAATTTCGGAACCAGATCTTCGACAACTTTCGGATTCTCTTCCGTAACGCGATCCAGAATATTCTTAGTGTCCTGACGCGACAGCAGCTCAAACGCGTGGCGCCGGATCAGTTCGGCTAAATGCGTGCCGAGCACGCTCACCGCATCGACCACCGTGTATCCCTGTGTGCGCGCCTGATCGGCCTTCGCCGTGGGAATCCACAACGCCTGGATCCCAAACGCCGGTTCTTTCGCTGGGATTCCTTCCATAGGAGGAGCCGTCCCGCCGGCTGCGCCACCGGAATGAATCGCCAGATCGCAGTTCTGCATCATTTCGAAACGCGCAACCTCCGCGCCTTTCAGCAGGACCACGTATTCACCCGACCTGAGTTGCAAATTATCGGTCACCCGAACCGGAGGCACCATGTACCCGAGATCGCTGGCCATTTGCCGCCGAATCCCCGAAATCCTGCGCAAGAGCGGCGAATTCTGCGCGCCCTCGACCAGCTTCACTAATCCCAATCCCACTTCGAGCGCCAGCGGTTCCACTTTGAGAAGCGTTTCGAGATTGTCCTTATTATTGGCGGCCGCATTGGAACCCGCCGCGGGCGCCGCGGTTTCTTCGAAGAGCGCCTTTTGGTGCATCTTCCAACCGAAGAATCCCACTCCGGAACCGAGTATCAAAAAGGGAAGCGTCGGTAGTCCTGGAAACGCCGCCATCGCGACCAACACTCCGCCCGAAAGCATCAGAGGCTGCGGATTGCTGAACACCTGCTTCTTCATATCCGAGCCCAGCTTGTTGTCCGAACTGGCGCGCGTAACGATCAGGCCGCCCGAAACAGAAACCATCAACGCCGGAATCACGGTGACCAAGCCATCGCCGATAGTCAGAATCGTATAGGTCGCCAGCGCGCGTTTCAGATCCATCCCATGTTGGAACACGCCGATCAGAAATCCCGCGACGATATTAATCGTGGTGATCATGATGCTGGCTACCGCGTCACGCTGCGTGAAACGGGTCGCGCCGTCCATCGCGCCGTAAAACTCGGCCTCCGCCGCCAGATTCTTGCGTCTCGCCCGAGCCTCATGCTCGTCGATCAGTCCCGCGTTCAAATCGGAATCGATCGACATCTGCTTGCCCGGCATCGCATCCAAAGTGAATCGCGCCGTGACCTCGGAAATGCGCACCGCGCCATGATTAATAACGACATACTGAATCGCGAGCATTACCAGGAAAATCACGATCCCGATAATGTAATTGCCGCCCACAACGAAATTGCCAAATGCCTCGATCACCTGCCCCGCGGCTCGCGTCCCGCCATTGCCATGCATAAGAATTAATCGGGTCGATGAAATATTAAGTGCGAGCCGGAACAAAGTAAGAAGTAACAGAGTTGTTGGGAAGACACTGAATTCGACTGGCTTGGTGATATACATCGAGACCAGCAGAACAATCACGGCGATGGTGATATTCGCACTGATCAGCACATCCAGCATGAACGCCGGCATCGGCATGATCATCGCCATTACAATGCCGAGCACCGCCAAGGGTGCGCCGATTTCGCTTAGGTTCCCAAATGGGGACTGCTTCTTCGCGCCGCCAGCCTTTTTCAATGCAACAGCTTGCGTTTTAGGCGCCATGCCGCGTGCGGGTTTTGGTGCCGAAACAGGAGCAGTCTTAGGAGCAGCAGCCATCTGAGACCGGAATAGAGCATTTCGCACGCCGGAGTGGCCCTCAAGAAACACGGATTATTCCGAAAACTCGATGAAGAAACCGCTTCCTGCGGTCGCCGCGACTATAAGGAGCGTCCAAGGGCCGATGGCCCATTCCTGTGGGGCAGGTCCCCGGCCTGCAGCCGACGCCCTCGTCGGCTTGCCCGTGGAAGCCGGACCAGGGGGTCCGGCGCGGACGAGGGCGTCCGCCCCACGCATGGGTTTTGCATTGCATTTTCGACGGAGCGGTTTCTTCCGACCTGCCCACCACATGAGCCCGCTCGCGCTTTCCTGCTATCATGCCCACGGCGGCGGATGCTCCAAGCCGGTGTTGATCGAGCTCTCTCTGAGTTCGGTTGAGCCTCTCTGGGGTTACCCCAGGGAATCGTGTAGGACTAACATTTCGTCGCGGGAGCGTCGCTGCGCGCATGCGCAGATAAGCTCGCGCAAGGTCGGACTCGTTGGAGCATCCCCGCCGTCGATCATGCGCGTTCACGCAGTTGCTTCAGCGCTTCTCGCCGGTGATTTGACGGCCGATCAATCGATCGAGATCCTCACCCGGATGCTCGGCCGTGAATGGCGTTGGATCCCGCGCATCGCCCGGCAATTTGCGAAGGCGTTCCCATCCGGCAAGACGCGGCCCCGGCGTCGCGAGGTCGTTCAACTCCTCCTTCGCGACCGCGGTTTCCGCCGTGCTCTTCGAAAACTTTCGGTGGACGATTGGCTGATCTCGCCGCCGCAAATGCAGCCGGTAACGGCGGCGGCAGCGTGGCCCATTCCGAGTATCGAAACCGTGGGAGCCTTGGCCGAGTGGCTGGAGATCACCATTAGCGACCTGGAATGGTTCGCCGACCTCCACGGCCTCAACCGGAAAGGCAATCCGAAATTGAGGCACTATCATTACCGCATGCTCACCAAGCAGTCGGGCACCGTCCGCCTGATCGAAGCGCCGAAGCCGCGCCTGAAGGAAATCCAGCGAAAAATTCTCATCGGCATACTTGAGAAAATCCCGCCGCATCCGGCCGTGCATGGATTCCTGAAGGGCAAGTCGATCCGGACATTCGTTGCTCCGCACGTGGGCCAACGCGCAATCCTGAAAATGGACCTCGAAGATTTCTTTCCATCGATCTCCGGCGCAAGGGTCCAGGCGCTCTTTCGCACCATCGGTTATCCCGAAGCAGTGGCCGATTTATTGGGCGGCTTGTGCACCACGGTCGCTCCTTTCGACATCTGGAAAGTGCGCGACCTATACACCCAAGCGCATCTCCCACAAGGCGCGCCGACCTCGCCTGCTCTGGCGAATTTGTGCACCTATCGCGCCGATTGCCGGCTAACGGGCCTCGCGAAATCGGCCGGAGCCGTCTACACCCGTTATGCCGACGACCTCGCCTTCTCCGGCGCCGAATCGTTCGAGCGCTTCTCCATCCACGCTGCCGCCATCCTTTATGAAGAGGGCTTCTCCGTGCATCATCGCAAGACCAGGATTATGCGTCAGGGTGTGCGCCAGCATCTCGCCGGCCTCATCGCCAACCAGCATCTGAATATCCGCCGTTCCGACTTCGACCGGCTGAAAGCAACCCTGACCAACTGCATCCGACTGGGCCCCGAGACCCAGAACCACGAAAATCATCCCCGCTTCGGGCAGCATCTGCAAGGTAAAGTAGCCTTCGTCGAGTCCATCAACCCAATCAAGGGAGCCCGTCTCCGCACCCTCCTGAACCAAATCGCCTGGTGACGCTTCTGCCATGTTTGTGGCGCGCGCCTCCAGGCATGCCGCGCCGACATTCGTGTCGACGTGTTTTCATCCTCCGTCTCGTACAATCAAAAGATGGCCGCTCCCGCAGAAACGACGTACCATACTTCCGGATTCATCCGGCTAACGCGGCCCCAGCTAGTCGGCACACTCGGCGGATTGTTGCTCGCGCTGCTGGTCTCCGCGCTCGATCAAACCGTGGTTGGCACCGCGGAGCCGCGCATCATCGCGAACCTTTCGGGCTTCGACCGCTATCCCTGGGTCGCGACCGCTTACATGCTCTGCATGACCGTTTCGGTCCCGATCTTCGCCAAACTCTCCGACATTTACGGCCGGAAATGGTTTTTTCTTTCCGGACTCATTATCTTCGTCGCGGCGTCGGCCTTCTGCGGAGCCTCCGGCCAGCTCCCTCTGCCCATCGACGGCATGAATCAGTTGATCCTGTTCCGCGGAATTCAGGGCATCGGAGCCGGGATTCTTTTCGGCTTGACGTTCACCATCGTCGGCGACATTTTCTCGCCGGTCGAGCGCGGAAAATACCAGGGAATTTTCGCCGCCGTGTGGGGACTTGCATCGATTTTCGGCCCGACGCTTGGCGGCTTTCTGACTGATCACTATTCCTGGCGCTCCGTATTCTATGTGAACCTTCCCGTCGGCCTGGTCGCCGCCGTCGCCATCTGGCTGGAATTTCCTTCGTTCCGGCCGCAGGGCGTACGCAGAAAGGTCGACTTTGCAGGAGTCTTCACGCTCACCGCGTGTCTGGTCCCTCTGCTCCTCGCCTTCACCTGGGTGACCGATTACGGATGGAGCTCCATCCGCGTCGAATCCTTGCTGGCCGTTTCGATCGTCATGCTCGCCTTGTTTCTGTTCGTGGAAACCAGGGCCTCAGAGCCGGTGATTCCCCTCGCCTTATTCCGCAATCCGATCATCGCGATCTGTTCGATTGCGGCGTTCGTGCTCGGCATGGGGATGTTCGGCATCATTATTTATCTGCCGCTGTTCATGCAAGGAGTCATGGGCGTATCGGCGACTCAATCCGGATCGCTGCTCACACCGCTAATGATGGCCGCGGTTGTAGGGAGCATCGCAGCCGGGCAGTTCACCTCGCGAACGGGCCGCTACAAACCTCTCGCCATGGCGGGATCGATCCTGATCGCCGTCGCCATGATTCTGTTCGCGCGCATGAACGGAGACACCGTGCGCATCGAAGTCGTCGAAGCTATGGTGATCGCGGGCTTAGGATTGGGCTTGATTCAGCCGGTTTATACCTTGGCCGTTCAAAACGCCGCTCCACGGGAACATATGGGCGCGGCGACGGCTTCCACGCAATTTTTTCGATCGATCGGCAGCACCATGGGAGTGGCGATCTTCGGCAGCGTACTGTTGACCATTTACAAACGCGACTTTAATGGAGGTATCCCGCACAACACACCCGCAATCGCGCTGCGACCTTTTTCGAATCCTCTGATGCTGGCGCAAATTCGCCCGCAGCTCGAATCTGCTTTCGGACACTATGCAGGCGGTCTGGAATTGTTGAAATTATTAATGGCCAACGTGCGCATCGCGCTGGTGCACGGCATCCACGCGATCTTCGTGGTCGGCGCGATCATCATGTCGTGCGCCGTAGTCTTAAACGCCTTCCTCCGCGAAGTGCGCCTCAAATCCAAAATGACTGTGGAGCCGGACGTGGGGTAAAAAAGTTCGGCGGCCCGGGTCGGAGGGGGCCGGGCCGCCGCTGGATGACCTGGACCCCACAAGCAAAGGAGGGTGACTGCGTCCAGGTATCCGAGGTCGAAACAAGAAGCTATTTCTTTATCTGGAGTTGGTTGTTAACAGCAAATACTCCGGGGACACCGTTAGCTCTCATGAAGGCCAACTGCTTATCCATATCTGTAGAGACGGAACCGAGCAGCGTTACGTTGCCGTTTTTCACAATGATGTGAATCGACGGCTGCGTGCCCAACGCATATCGTTGCAACGCCGGATATCCGTAAATTGCGCGCGCCGTCTGCAAGCGAATCCTATCGTCAAACTGCGATAACGGCAGCACTTCGATCTGATTCTCTACGCTCGCAACACCTTCTACGCGCTTCACCACATTTTCTGCGTCGCTTTTCAATACCGGTCTCGTAACCTCTCCGAATAAAGTCACCTTGGAGCCGTCGACGCGAAAAGAAATATCGTCGAACACATTCAAATACGGCAACATCACTAATTGATGCCGCACATGATCCTCCAGTGGAGTCATAGTCGGAGGCGCCGCCAGCACTGCGCCAGCGGAAAGTAACGTTGCGATCAGCCACTTTCTCATTTCGTCCTCCCTACTCTATTCGACGGAGAGGTGGCAAGAAAGTTGCAAGGCGAAATGCAAATAAAAATGGAACGAAAATCGCCGCAAATACGTATATTTATTTAGAAGTTTTTGTGAATAATCCCAGCAGCCCGCCGAGCGACGAACTCTTCTTTTTCGTCGTCTCGCCTCGGCCCCCGCTCAGTTTATCCGCCAGTTGCTGAATGCTCTTGCCGAACGTCGTGCTCGCCGGCGCGGGCTTCCCGTCCATCAGCGACTTCTGCACCGCTTCGTAATCGCTGGGGAAAATATCGAACACTTCAGTATGCAGCGCCGTCGCGATCACCTCTCGGCTCAGCCCCACGTCGCGCATATATCGATTCACCACCAGCCGGATCTTCCACCGTCCGATCCGGTTCGCATCCAGATACGATAGAGCCCGTTGCGCCGCCTGCAACGCCGGCAATTCGTTCGTGGTCACCAGCAGCAGCTCGTTCGCCATCCGAGCCTGGTTCAGATTCCACTCTCCGTAAACCCCGCCCGCGTCGATCACGACCACATCATAGTTATGCCGCGCATAATCGAGAATCGGGGAAGGATCTTTCAGATCGTTCGCGCCCTCTACCAGAATCTCCGGCGCCAGCAGCACGTCAATTCCCTGGACATGCGTCACCATCGAACTCCATAAGTCATGGTCCAGTTCGTGGCCCCGCAGCAATACATCGACAAAACTGTAAATCGATTTGATCTTCAACAGGAACGACATCGTCCCTGTCAGTGGATCGAGGTCCGCCAGCAGTATCCGTTTCGCGCCATGCCTTTTCCATTGGAATGCCAAATTGCACGCGATCGTGCTCGCCCCGCACGCGCCCTTGGCCGGCATCACCACCATGATCTTCGCCGGTTCCTTGCCCGGAGCCTCCGCCTGCTGCGTCCTGGCGATTTTCGCTAATACCCCCTCCAACTGGTCGGCGGTAAAAGGCTGGATCAGGAAATCTGCGGCTCCAGCGCGTAGGCATCGGAGCATGGCGTCCGGATCGTTCCCGGAAAGCAAAGCCACCACCTGGATCATCGAGCCCATCCGCGCCATTTCGCTCAGAAGTTGTAGAGCCTGCTCGGGATCCGACCCGACGTCGAGGAAACAGAGATGCATCTCGCCGCCGCCCATCGCCCCACCGACGTCGCGCGGCGATGGATAATTGCGCACGTGCGTCGACGGCACGCCCGGTAAGTGCGTGATTAATAGCGGAGATAGCTCATCCGCCATCCGCATGTTCGGACTAATAACGACGGCCCGTTTCGAAACCGATGCGGGGCCTTCACTTTTAGACATGGCGTCTGACGGACCACTTTGGGATTGGTTCCAAGGTAGTAAATCGGCTCGAAGCAATCATAACATGAGAGCCATTTGCCCTTCCTTCTACTAACAAAGTGATACCACCGGACGATGAGACCCCCATCAAGCGGGGACTAGCACTACGAAGACCGCCAAGCGGAGGCCGACTGACATGGAGATATATGACCAACTTGACTGAGATAACTACACCCCCAACCCCTAGTAGCACGACGATGAACGGAGCCCAGCAGTTCGCTCCAACCAAGCGAATCTCCGTTTGCGACACGCAACCGGTAACCGCGGAAGGAGTCCGCACCTTGCTTACCGGCTCCCCGGACCTCAGATTCGCAGAGGTCGCCGATTCTCTTGCCCAAGCCCACGACCTGGTGCGCCGAACCGCGCCCGACGTTCTGATGATCGATAAAGCCTTCGGGATGCAGGCGATTCTCGAATGGCTCGCCGACCTGAAGACCGACGAACTCCAGCCGACCGCCATCGTGGTTTGGGGCGTTTCGGTAACCGAAGCCGAAGCGCTTCGCTTCCTACAGGCCGGCGCGCGCGGGATTTTGCGCAAGACTGCGGGAATTCCCGTCGTGCTGGCCTGCCTGCGAACCGTCGCCCTCGGCCGAAGCTGGATGGAAGATTGCGTGTTTCGCGATTCCGCCCGCGCCGACCGGTATCCGCGCAGCGAACTAACCGCGCGCGAACAACAGGTCCTTGAACTGGTCGAACAGGGTTTCAAAAATAAGGAAATCGCCAATGACCTCGGCATCCGCCCCGGCACCGTCAAGATCCATCTCAAACATATCTTTGAGAAAACCGGCGTCCGCGGCCGCTACGGGTTGGCCCTGAACGGCCTAAAAGATCGCGGCCTGGTCTCCATCCCAGCCTGACCCGGGGCAGGCTCTCGACCTGCCCTTCCTAACATTCTGAGACCTTTCGCGCCCTGTTATCCTTATCCTAAGTGCGCACTATCGTTGTCCTTTCACTCGCCGCCGTGTGCGGCGCTCACGCCTCCGCTCAATCGCCGCTCGTAAAAATCCTCTCCGATGAACTGGAAAGGAACTTCACCGTCCTTAAGCAGAAGGCCGACCCTGCGGCTTACTTCCTGGGATACGAAGTCACCGACATGGAAGAGGATGCCATCCTCGCCAGCCGCGGCTCCATTAACGGACAGAATCATCGCCGCGACCGGATTCTCGACACCACCGTCCGCACCGGTTCGCCGAAATCCGATAATTACCGCCGCGCCGGCAGTGATCGCGTGCGTTTCACGCTCCCCACCCGGATCGCCCTCGATGACAACCCCGAGGCGATCCGCAAAACCGTCTGGCTGACCACGGACCGTGTCTATCGCGGCGCCGCGCAGCGCTTCATCCGGCTCCAGTCCGACGAGAAACTTCGGGCCGCTGCCGCCGACGGCTCCGATGATTTCTCCATCGAGAAGCCCCAGACATATTTCTCCTCCCCTCCCGCGCTGAAATTCAACGCCCCCGAATGGGCCGCGCGTCTGCGCAAGGTGTCGGCCGAAATGTCGAAGTATCCCGGAGCTATCAACTCCGATGTCGCCGTCGAAGCGCAGCGCGTCATGACCACTCTCGTCACCTCGGAAGGCACGCGCGTCGAAACCGGCCGCCTTTTTGCCCGCCTGATAATCACCGCACGCGGCAAAGCCAGCGACGGCATGGACCTCGGTTCCATGGAAACGTTCGAGACCGGAGATCCCTCCACTCTTCCCAAAGACGCCCAGATTCTCGAGGCCGTAGAGCGCGCCGGCAAAAATCTCACCGATCTGCTGCACGCTCCGCCTGCCGATCCCTTTGTCGGTCCGGCCATCTTATCGGGCCGCGCCGCCGGCGTCTTCTTCCACGAAATTTTCGGCCACCGCATCGAGGGGCATCGTCAGAAAGACGAGACCGAAGGCCAGACTTTTACAAAGAGCGTCGGCAAACCGGTGCTGCCTTCTTTTCTCTCCGTGGTGTTCGATCCCACGCGCGCGGAATTCAACGGCATCGCGCTCAACGGAACCTACGCCTACGACGACGAGGGAGTGAAAGCCGAGAAAATCGTCGCGGTCGAGAACGGTATCCTGAAGACCTTCCTGATGTCGCGCTCCCCCATTAACGGCTTCCCGAATTCCAACGGCCATGGCCGCCGTTCGCCCGGCAATGAAATCGTCTCGCGCCAGTCCAATCTCATCGTCGAATCCACGAATAAGGTCAGTGACGCCGAGCTGCGCAAAATGCTGATCGAGGAAGTCAAGAAGCAAGGCAAGCCCTACGGCCTCTATTTCGACCAGGTCACCGGAGGCTACACGACTACCGCCAGCCGCGGCTTGCAGGCCTTCACTGTCATTCCCCTGATCGTCTACCGCGTCTTCGCCGACGGCCGGCCGGATGAGCTGATTCGCGGAGCCGACATCGTGGGCACTCCTCTCGCCAGCTTCGAAAAAATCATGGCCACCTCCGATAAAATGGAAGTTTTCAACGGCATCTGCGGAGCCGAATCCGGCAGCGTACCGGTTTCCGCGGTCGCGCCTGCTTTGCTCGTCTCGCAAATTGAAATTCAGCGCAAAGAACGTTCGCAGGACCGTCCGCCCATCCTCTCACGGCCTTCGGGCGAGGGGCCAAAACAATGACGCTGTTCAACAGCATCCCCGCTCGCCTTCTGGCCCTCACGGTCCTCCTCGCCGCTTCCGCCACTCTGCTGCTCCCGCAGAAGCCGGACAGCGACGATGTTATTCTGCGCGCCATGCGCGACGAACTCGACCGTTCGCGCGAGCTTCGCATCGTAGGGGGAGGCGACGATGCGCCTTATTATTTGAGCTATTACCTGACCGATACGCGAGAGTTTCAACTCGCCGCCGTATTGGGATCGCCGATCGCCGTCAACCGCCTCCACTTCCGCTCGCCGCAGGTTGAAATCCGCGTCGGGAGTTACGATTTTGACGATACGGGGCATATTTTCAGCGGACGCTTTACCGGGGGTCGCTTTGACTCCAATTTTCCTCTCGACGATAATTACATGGCCTTGCGCGACGCCTTGTGGCTGGCCACCGATACCGCGTATAAGACCGCCATCGAGTCCATGTCCCGCAAACGCGCGGCCCTGAATTCCGCCGCCGCGCAGACCGAAAAACTCCCCGATTTCGCCCACGCCGAACCTGTCAAGAACCTGGGCAAAATTCCTCTCCGCAAGCTGGATGAAGCGGCCTGGACTGCGCGCGTCGCCAAACTCTCCTCCGTGTTTGGCGCCTTTCCGGAAGTGATCGCCTCCGGCCTCGATTTTCAGAACCTCGACGGAGTCACCTACCTGCTCACCAACGAAGGCACCGCGATCCGCTACGACGACAGTCTTGCTTGGCTGTACGCGCGCGCCGAGGGCCAGACCCCGGATGGAATGATGATCCGGGACGCGGTGTCCTTTCAGGCGCTCGATTTCACCCGTCTGCCCCCGGAAGCGGAGTTGCGCCAGAGGGTGAACGCTCTTGGCGAAAACGTTCGCGCCCTCACCCATGCCCCACTCGGCGAATCCTCCTCCGGTCCGACTCTGTTCGAACCCGGAGCCGCCGCTCAGCTTCTCGCCCAGTTGCTCGGCGATAACCTGCGCGCCACGCGGAAGCCCCTGGCTGAACCCGGCCGCAATGTAAATTTCAATCCCAGCGAACTCGAAACCAAGATCGGATCGCGCATCCTGCCGGAGTGGATGGATGTGGTGGACGACCCCACGCAGACCGTCTGGCAGGGAAAACCCCTAGCCGGCTTCTATCAGTTCGATCTGGAAGGAGTGCCCGGCAAGCCCGTGCCGGTGGTCGAAAAAGGAGTGCTCAAAAGTCTCCTCACCACCCGCCAGCCCGTCAAAAGTTCTGCCGCCTCGAACGGCCACGCGCGCCTCGCCGGCAATTACGGCTCGCGCGGAGCCGGCATCAGCAATCTGCTGGTCAAGACGTCCCAAACGGATTCCGTCGCGGACCTGAAGAAAAAGCTCATCGACCTGTGCAAGGAGCGCAACAAGCCTTACGGAATGCTGGTGCGCAAGCTGGATTTTCCCTTCTCCGCCGGCCGCAGCGAGCTTCAGGCCCTGGTTCAGAGCGGCCCGCAATCGGGCGGTTCGGTACGCCCCATCAGCCCACCGGTGCTTGTCTATCGCGTCTACGCGGATGGCCGTGAAGAACTGGTGCGCGGTCTGCGCTTCCGCGGCGTTTCCACCCGTTCCCTGCGGGACATCGTCGCGGCCTCCAAGGAATCGGCGCTGTTCGATTACGTTAACAACGGCGCGCCTCTCTCTATGCTGGGTGCGGGAGGGTTGCTGGCCCCTGCCTCCGTCGTCGCCCCGGCCCTCCTGTTCGAAGAAATCGAATTTGAAGTGCCGCAGGAACAACTCCCCAAACTCCCGGTTGTACCGCCCCCGTCCTCCGGCTCGTCAAACTGAATCAGGATGTGCTTCCCGATCCAAGGCAGAGGCTCCAGTGGGGCAGGTTCCCGACCTGCCCGCCGGGTGGGGCGGCGCCATCAACTGCCACCGAATGAATAACCCATGCGCCTGATCAGCCGCACCATCTTCCGCGAAATCTTCGTCACCGCGATACTGGGCGCCGCTCTGTTCACCTTCGTCCTCTTCCTTCAGCAAGCCGGACGCCTCTTCGAATTCCTGGTCCGCACCTCGGGCCCTCCTAAAACCGTCGCCTATCTCTTCGCGATGGTCGTCCCGGTCATGCTCCCCTTCGCGATTCCCCTGGGAGTCCTCATCGGCACCCTGGTCACGCTCAGCCGCATGTCCACCGACGGCGAAATCACCGCCATGCGAGCCGCCGGCGTCCCTGGCCGCCGCGTCGTCCCCGCGATTCTCATGTTCGGATTCCTCGCCATGTGCTGCGCAGCCGCGGCGTCGCTGTGGCTCACCCCTTGGTCCATCCGCGAAGAAATTCGCGTCAAGAATATTCTCATCGCCAGCGAACTCACCGCCGATGTTCAGGCCCGCGTGTTCGAAGAACAATTTCCCAACAAGGTTCTCTACGTAGGCGATGTCACCATCGGCCCTCCTTCGCGCTGGCGACAGATCTTCGTCGCCGACGTCACCCCTCCCGGCGAGCGCGCGCCTTCCGCATCGGAGCGCGGTGATAATCCTTCCATCACTCTCGCCCCCGAAGCCATCGCGGTTCCCGACCCTTCCGCCAACCGTCTCCAACTCTCGCTCAAAAACGGCAGCACCTATGAACCCGGCAAAGACGCGGGCGACTATCACATCAGCGAGTATTCCGGCCAGCGTGGCCTCAACGCGGAAAAACCCAAAGAAGCAACCCTTTCGCGGCCCGTCACGCAAATGGATACGCGGCCTCTTTACCGCCTCGCCTATCGCACCCGGGACCTGGACAAAACCTCGAAGCTTGATGCGCAGATTGAACTGAATGAGCGGTTCGCGCTGCCCTGGGCCTGCATCCTGCTCTCGCTCGCCGGCGTCCCTCTCGGCATCACCACCCGACGCGCCGGAAAATCCGGAGCCGTGGTCCTCACCGTAGCTCTCGCGCTGATTTACTGGATCGGTTTGGGAACCTTGGTAAGCCTGTCCAGACAAGGAAAATTGTCCCCTGCCCTGGCGGTCTGGCTGCCCGACATTCTCTTCGCGATCTTCGGTATCGCCATGCTGACGCGCCTCGAAAAACCACGCGACCGCGACATCATCGGCAGCATTCTAAGCTTCTTTCGGGGTCTCGGCCGCGTTCCACAACAGCAGCCGCGCGTCCAGCGCGCACTGGATCGTCAGGCTGCAAAAATAATGATGGGCCGCTTCCCTTTGGTCCCTCAAATCATCGACCGCTACGTCCTCACCAGCTTCCTGTTCTACTTCGCGATGCTGGTGATCACCTTCGTGGCGATCTTTCACATCTTCGAATTTTTTCAGCTTCTTAGCGATATCATCCGCAACGGCATCGGCCTGAATACTATCCTTTCTTATCACTTCTTCCTGACGCCTCGTCTCATCTACGATTTCACGCCCATCGGCGTCCTCGCGGCGATTCTCGTGGTGTTCGCGATTCTCACCAAACACAATGAAATCACGGCTTTCAAAGCGTGCGGCATCAGCGCGCACCGGCTCACCATTCCGATTCTGGTCGCCTGCCTCGGCCTCAGCGCCGGGCTGTTCGCGTTCGATTATTTCTGGGTTCCGGAAGCCGACCGGCGCCAGGATCAGTTGCGCTCCGTCATTAAGGGCAAGGCTCCCCAAACCTACCTGCATCCCGAACGTAAGTGGATCAATACAGAGCACAACCGCGTTTACTATTACGAATATTTCGACCCTTCGACCCGGGTCATGAGCGGCGTCAATGTGTACGAAATCGACCCTGGCCTTTTTCGCTTAAAACGCCATATTTTCGCCAAGCGCGCCCGCTGGGAGCCGACGCTTAATAAATGGGAATTTCAGAGCGGCTGGTGCGCCGATATTCGGGGAACGGCCTTGACCGGCTATGATAATTTCCCTGATGGCATCCGCACTTTCAAGGAGTTAGAAGAAGGTCCCGATTATTTCATGCGGGAGGCGCATCAATCGCGGCAGATGAATTTTCAGGAGCTCGAAACCTACATCGCCGACCTTCAAACCAAGGGTTTCGACACTATCTCCCTGCAAGTACAGCTCAATAAGAAATTTTCGGTGCCGATGTTCGCCTTCATCATGGCCATGGTTTCGATTCCTTTCGCGTTCCTGGCAGGCAATCGGGGCGCGATGGCCGGGGTCGGCGTCAGTCTCGCGCTGGCTATTGCTTATTGGTCGGTAGACAAGTTGTTTGAACAAGTTGGCGCGCTGGGCCAATTGCCGCCGGAGATGGCGGCTTGGTCCCCGGACGTGCTATTCTCACTGGCCGGGTTGTATTTTCTGGTTCGCATGAGGACATAAATTATGGATGTTTTTATCGTCGATGCCATTCGCACTCCGATCGGACGTGGAAAACCGGATGGAGCGCTCCACGGCGTCCATCCTGTTGATTTGCTTGCGAAAACTCTGGTCGCGCTGAACGCCGATCATGTGGAAGACATCGTCTGCGGATGCGTCTCGGCGACAGGAGAACAAGGCACGAATATCGGCCGTCTCGCAGGACTAAAAGCCGGCTATCCTATTGAAACGCCGGCACTTCAACTGAATCGATTTTGCGGGTCCGGGCAGCAGGCGATTCATTTCGCTTCGCAGGCCATCGCCGCTGGCGATATGGAAATCGCGATTGGCTGCGGCGTCGAATCGATGAGCCGGGTTCCGATGGGTTCCGACGCGGCTTTGACCGAGGAATTTCGGGCGCAATTTCCCTGTAAGCTATTGCATCAAGGGATCTCCGCAGAGATGATCGCGGAAAAGTGGAGCATTTCCCGCGAGGAAATGGACGACTTCGCGATCGAAAGCCATTGCCGGGCTTCGACGGCGGACATCAGCCGGCAAATCTTTCCAACCAATGGACTTACGCGCGACGAAGGTGTCCGCGCCAATCCCGATGTCGCGCGGATGCGGGCTCTGAAACCGGCCTTTAGGGCTGACGGAGTGGTAACTGCCGGAAATTCCAGCCAGATATCGGACGGAGCAGCGGCGGTTTTGCTAGCTTCCGGGTCCGCGGCGGAGAAGTACGGGCTTAAGAAAAGGGCTCGGATTGTCGCTCGCGCGGTTGTCGGGAGCGATCCGGAACTGATGCTGACAGGGCCCATCGCTGCAACCTTGAAAGCACTCAAAATGGCGGGTTTAACGGCCGCGGATATCGATGCCTATGAGATCAATGAAGCGTTTGCCGTGGTTCCGATCGTGTGGGCCCGGGAGATTCAACCTCCGGCCGGTCGCCTGAACATCGAAGGCGGCGCGATTGCCCATGGCCATCCTCTGGGAGCAACCGGGGGTGTGTTGATGACGAAGCTGGTGGACATCCTCGAGAAGAAAGGCGGCCGCTATGGCCTGCAGTCGATGTGTATCGGCTACGGCATGGCGACCGCCACTGTTATCGAGGTTCTTAATTGACGTTAAAGTGAGGGTTAAGGCGTTGAGTGGAGCCTTAACTCAACATAAAAAGGGGACAGGTCGGGGACCTGTCCCTGCTTACTTAGAACACAAATTTCATCGACCACTGCACGATGCGTGAGGTGACGCCGCCTCCGCGGGCGGTGTCGAACGTCGTCGAGTACTGCCCGAAGGTCGTTGAATCCGTCGACAATGCCGGGGTGGCGAAATTCGCGTTATTGAAAACATCGAAGGCCTCAAGAGCGATATGGAAATTCAGACGCTCCCAGAGGCGGGTATCCTTGGCGATCGAGAAGTCCTGATCGAAGAAGTGCGGTCCGCTGAAGCCGTTGTAGGGGAGGTTTCCGTAACCTCCTGGGGCTGGCTCCGCGAAGCAGGGTGTGGTTTGTCCCGGGGTGCAGATCGTCGCGCTGCTGGTGGCGCCTTTGGTGGTGAATAGCCCGAGCTGCGGATTGATGTAGTAGACTCCGCTCCCGGTTTTGTAGACGCCGATGTTGTTTTGCAGTTGCTTCACGGTCAGGTTCTCGAGCACCGGAGTTTCCGCGACTCCCGATCCGTTGGTGAGGCGGTTGGAGGAGATGGTGATCGGCGCGCCGCTGGACCAGTGAGTGAAGCCGTTGGCGGTCCAACCTCCGACGATAGCATCGGTGAGCCGGTTCATACCCGAAAAGAACCTCTTGTTGCGTCCCACCGGAATGGGATACGAAGTGGTCATTCCGAAGGAGTGACGGACGTTGATGCCGGACACAAATTTATCGAGCTTGGTGTTCGCCAGCGATTGGTAGTTCTGGGCTTCCGTCTGCGATTCGCCAAAGTAGGTATCCGAAAGCGCCTTGCTAAACGTGTAATTCGCGAGCAGGAAGAAGCCGTTGGAATACTGCCGCTTCACTTCTACCTCCAGGCCGTCGTAATAGGACCAACCCGCGTTGTTGACGTTATTGGCACTCGTGGCCCAGGGATTCGCTACGAAGAAGTTCAAAGGAAGTCCGTTGGTCGCGCCCGCGCCGGTGGCTCCCATGACGTTGGTCCGGTACGTGGGAGACGTGCGAATGGTGTTGAACATCGTGTAGATATTGTTCTGCGTCAGGTTGGTGATAAAACCACTGCTGCCGTAAGCGGAAGTGTTGGCGATGCCGGCGAACAACTTATCGAGGATCGGCGTGGGGACTTGGCCGGGCAGGCTATTGTTAGCGAAGGTTCCGTTGAGGCCGTGCGCTACGTCGATGTTGTAGTTGTTCAGAGCGTTGTTGAACTCCGTCACCAGGCCGTTGTTCTGGAGGTCCAGTTCATTCACGTTCCAGGTCCGGTACTGCTTCACGGCGTGGTTCGCGGCATAGCGCGTTTCGAGACTAAACTTCTTCCACAACTCCCGTTGAATTCCAAAGCCCCAATCGAGCACGTAAGGCGTTTTCAAATTCGGATCGAAGTTGTTTTCAGTTGCCGTTCCGCCACTGTTGAACCAGTTGGCTACCTGGGAAACGGGGAACGATCCGGTGCCGGCGGTCGGCGTCGGCAACGGAAGACCAGTTGGTGTGAAGACGCCGGTGGGGGTGCTGTTCGAGAAAGTGCTGAACAGGCCGGTGTTCGCGGTGGTGGAAGCTTCCCAGAAAGTGAGTCCGTCCTGTACTTCATGCTGCGCGAAGTGGGCGCGGATCACCGTCTTGTTGTCGCTGAACGGCGTATAGGCAATACCCACAAACGGTCCGAAATTGTCAAGATTCCGTTTAGACAAAGGAACACCGTTGGAGGTGCCCTGGAGCGTAAGCAGGCTATCCGTAGCGGCGTTGACGTTACCGGGCGTGAAGAGATTCGCCACTGGGGATCCAGTGATCGGGGTGGGACCGAACAGGCTGGCCAAACGATTCTGCGGCTGCAAAATGAGGCCGTCGGTCGTGTTATAGGCTCCGATGTATTCCCAGCGCACTCCATATTGGACAGTCAGATTCCGCTTCACCTTCCAGGAGTCCTGGGCGTAGAAGGCCATATTCTGCTGGATCGGAGTGTACATTTCCGGAACGCCGGAGACGTACCCAGAGGTGGGAGACGTGTGGTTGAACCCCTGGCTGATGGTGCCGAGCAGGCCGGTATCGTTCACGAAGATCGAATTGGCGAGCGTCAACTCCGCAGCGCTGATGCCAGGAAGGGTGGAGACGCTGAGGTTATCAGGATTCGCGGCGTTAGTTCCCAAAACGGTTCGCGGAAATAGAGTGTTATCCACATAGGTATTCGCGCTGTTCCGATGATATTCTGCGCCGAACCGCATCTGGTGCGTACCTTTTACCCAGGCGTAGTTGTCGATGTACTGCCAGATAGGAGAATTGCGGCCCTGTGAAAAGTTAGTGGACGTCATCACCGGGCTGGTCACCGTCGAATAGGCTACCTGATTGCCGCCGGTGTCGGCGAAATTGTAACCGTACACGAAGCTGACTGGCGAGTAGGTATAACCTACCCGGAATTCGTTCGTCATGGTCGGGCTAATGGTAGTGTTCCAGGCTCCGGAATAAGAAATGCGCTGGGAGATCTGACCGCCGCTCCAGGGAGAATCGAGGAACGGAGGCTGATTGCCATTGAGGAAGTCCGGCGCGGTATCGTAATTCGCGCGATTGAAAATGAACTGGAGGGAATTTTTCTGCCCTAGTTGCTGATCGACGCGAACAGTGTAGTAATCGATGTTATTGACGCCTTTCTCATTGAAGCTAAGGCAACTGACGTTATTGACATCGCCGGCGGCGCAGCCCGAATTGGTGAATCCGCTTTGCGGCACGATGGAAGAATAAAGTTTCGACAGAGTGGGATTCAGCGTCGGCGCGATCCCTGTGTTCCCGATGGTTCCGATATTGAGCAGGTTGACCGTGGTGGGGGACGACGCGCCGGTAGGAGTGTAGGTGAAGAGACCCTGCTCGGCCGATGGCAGCTCCACGGTGCGCACAGTGGCTGCGGCGCGCGGTTCACGGTAGGCCTGGTAAGAGAAGAAGAAAAACGTTTTGTTCTTGCCGTTATAGAGTTTCGGGATGCTGGCCGGCCCGCCGATGGTGGCCCCGATGCGGTTCTGCAACTGGAAGGGGCGCGGAACGCTTTGGGCATTATTAAACCAGATATTGGCGTTCAGAGCATCGGTTCGTTGATACCAGTAGGCCGAACCGTGGTATTGATTGGTGCCTTTCTTGGTGACCATGGAAACCTGCGCCGCACCGAATCCGCCGTCCGTTCCAATTCCACCGACGCTGACGTTGATTTCTTCGATGGTATCGGCAACCGGTGTGGTCAGCGCGAAGAAGGCGCTGGTTTTCACCGTACTGTCCTGCACGTTGACGCCATCCTGGGTGAGGTTGGTGTCGTTACCGCGCAGACCGTGGACAAAGGCGTCCCCGCCGGTGACTCCATTTCCGCCGGTGCCTCCGGCATTCGGCGTCATGATTCCGGCGAATGTTTTTACCAGGTCCAGAGGGTTGCGCGTGGGCAGAGGCATGTTGATGAGCTGCGCGTTATCCACGGTGTCCTTCAGCTCTGCCGACTCCGATTGAAGGGCGGTCTGTTGGGCTTGCACTTCCACCTGCGTACCAGCCTTTTCGATTTCCAATTTCACCGCGATTCGTGCTGTCTGCGACACGTCGACGTGAACATTGTTGACTTCCGTCTTCGAGAAGCCGGGGAACTCCACTACGAGCTTGTAGGTGCCGTTGGGCAAGCTGGTGAAAGTGTACTCGCCTGCTCCGTTGGTCTTTTCCTTGTATACGAGACCCGAGTTCACATCTGTGGCGGTGAGCGATGCGTTGGGCACGACGGCATCGGTTGAATCCGTGACAATACCGGTGAGCGTTCCGGTTAAGATCTGCGCCGGCGCCAAACTCCCGGCCATCAGCACGACCATCATGAAAGCGAAGGCGGAAAGCCGCCTGAGGGAATACATAGACCTACAGCTTCTGCGTTTGACCATGATTGTGACCCCAACAAAAAAGATTGCGAACGACGTGTAGTGCTAGGTTACAGCAGGATTGCACCAGCTTCAAGTGGATACAGCAGCAACTTTGTTAAATTCTTACGCATCGGTACTATCGCGACGTTAATTTTTTAAGCACGGCGTTATTTTTTTCGGAAACTGCTTGGATGCTGAAGACAGACTAAAGTCTGAACCACCTCAGACAGGGTGGCACGGCTTTAGCCTGTGATCGGAGTAGCCAGAGTCGATTCTCGGGGCGACTCGGCTAGCATTTGCCCGGCCTGCTTTTTTACTTTTGCGATGCTCGCTTCCTTGATGTGCTCGTAGCCTCGGATCTGTTCCGGCAGGGCGGCGATTTCGAGGGCTCGGGGATGGTTGGCATCGATGAGCTGCGTGATGAGGTCGCGATACCAGCCGATTAGTTCGCGTTCCATGCGGCGGTGTTTGGAGCGGCCGAAGATGTCGAGCGGCCCGCCGCGTAGGCTCTTCATTGAGGCCAGCATTTTGAGAGGGCGACGGAACCACGGGCCGATGGCGAGCTTCTTGTGAAAACCGAATTTCCTTAACAGAGGCGGGTGAAGATTGTAGGAGATGGACTCGACTTCGGTCCAGGTGTCCTTGATCTGACTTTCAAACGTGGGCTTGGTGAGCAGACGCGCGACTTCGTACTCGTCTTTGTAGGCCATCAGCTTGTACAGATTGCGCGCGACGGTTTCGGCTAACGCGGGGGCTTTGCGCTCGACATCCTCGATGAAACCCACATACTGCTTCGCGTACGCGATGTTCTGATACGCGGTCAATTCGGAGGCGCGATCGAATTCAACCAGGCGCTGCTGTTTCGGTTTGAGCAACTGCTCGACGGATTGGGCGTCGTGATAATACTTGCGTCCCCAGGTGAAGACCTGCAAATTGCGATCGATATCGACGCCGTTTAAGCGGATGGCCTGTTCGATGGCGTTGAGCGTCAGAGGGATGAGGCCGCCCTGCCACGCGACGCCCAGCATGAAAAGATTTACGGCCATGTGGCTGCCGAACAATCCTTCGGCGAGACGGGTGGCGTCGACCACGATATTGCGGCCGCGGCGGGTGACGATCTGCACGGCTTCGAGCATCCTCTCCGGACCTGCAATGGGCGTGCGGGCGCGAATGGTATCGATGGTCGGCGTGACGTTGGTGTTCAGGACCGCTGTGGTTTTATCGGGGGACGCGGTTTTAAGGAGGTCGGCATTGGCGACTCCGATCAGGTCGAAGCCGATGATCACGTCGGCGTTGCCGGTGTTGGTGCGGGCCGGGGCTTCAATGGGGCGGCGGCTCAACATGATGTGCGAGACGACGGCCCCTCCTTTTTGCGCGGTGCCGGTCTGGTCGAGCGTGGTCACATAGAGGCCGTCGATCCATCCGGCGGTGGCGAGGAGCGCGTTGATCGTCACGACGCCGGTGCCTCCGATGCCGGGGCAGACGATGCGGTAGCCGTCGTTGATGGGGGAAATTTCGCGGGGCGCGGGCACTTCGGCGTCGGGGAGTTTCGGAAGAGCCTTGCGGCGGAGGCCGGTGCCTTCCTTGATTTTCACGGTGACAAACGACGGGCAGTCGCCGAGCGCGCAGGAGTAATCCTTATTACAGGACGACTGGTGGATGCGCATTTTCTGGCCCAGCTCGGTCGCGACCGGATTGAGGCTCATGCAGTTCGATTGCTTCACGCAATCGCCGCAGCCTTCGCAGACCTCTTCGTGGATCATGAGGCGCTTGACAGGCTCGGCATATTTCCCGCGGGAGCGTTTGCGGCGGACCTCGGCCATGCACTCCTGGTCGTAGATCAGCGCGGTGACGCCTTTTTCTTTGGCGAGCTCGGCGAGAGTTTTTTCAAGCTCGGAGCGATCGCGGAGTTCGGCGTTGGAGGCCAGTTCCGTGTGTTGATAGCGAGTGGGGTCTTCGGTGAGAACGATGGTCCGGCGGACGCCTTCGGCTTCGAGTTTTTTCGTGAGCTGCGGAACGGGGAGGGCGCCGACAGCGTCCTGGCCTCCGGTCATCGAGACGTGGCCGTTGTAGAGAATTTTGTAAGTAATGTTGAGGCCGCTGGCGATCAGGGCGTTGACGGCGAGTTGGCCGGAGTGGAAAAACGTCCCGTCGCCGATATTCTGGAACATGTGATCGTGGCCGACAAAAGGGGCCATACCGATCCAGGTAGTGCCTTCGCCGCCCATCTGCGTGAGGTGCGAAAAGGCGCGGCCGGAATCGGTGAGGCGCATGGCCATGGTGTGGCACCCGATGCCTCCGCCGCCGACCTGGCCTTCGAGCAGGAGGGTGGAGCGGTTGTGAGGACAGCCGGAGCAGAAATTCGAGGCGCGGATCGAGAGAGGCTGTTCGCGGGGCTTGGACGCGATGTTTTCGAGAAATTGGACGCGGGCTGCGACTTTTTCAGTCGTGCGGCGCTTCGCCAGCACTCCGCCCACCGCACGGGCGATTTTGTCGGGATCGAGTTCGCCGGAGGGAAGAAAGAGAGGCGCGCCTTGCGCGTCGATTTTGCCGAGAATCGCGGGGCGCGTGGCGCTCGAATAGAGAGCGTCGCGGAGATGCAATTCGAGGAAGCTGCGTTTTTCTTCGACGACTAGGAGGGTATCGAGGCCTTCGGCGAAATCGCGGGCGAATTCCTGGTCGAGCGGGAAAGTCATCCCGAATTTCGCGATGCGGATGCCCAGTTCTTCGAGTTCGCTTTCGCCGATGCCCAAGTCGCGGAGGGCTTGCGCGAGATCGTAATACGCTTTTCCAGCGCTCGCGATGCCGAGCCAGGCGCCTTGTTTTTTTCCGTGCCAGCGATTGAGTTTGTTAAGCCGCGCGAACTGGAGGACGGCTTGGAGACGGCGCGCGTTGACCTCATATTCCAGGGCCAGAGTGATCGGAGGCACCAGGCGCGGATCGACGGTTTTCTGATAGCCCTCGGGAATTACGATTTGCGGGTGGTCCGGATCGAGGATCACGGTGCCTCCGCCATCGCAGACGTCGGTGACCAGTTTCAGGCCGACCCAGGCGCCGGAGAATCGCGAGATCGCGACGGCCAGGAGGCCGTAATCGATAATTTCCTGAACATTGCCGGGAAATAAGAAAGGAATTCCGGTGTTATAGAGGCTGAAATCGCTTTGATGCGGGATGGTGGAGCTTTTGCAGCCATGATCGTCGCCGGCGAGGACCAGGGCGGCGCAATTTTTCCCGGTGCCGGCGAGATTCGCGTGGCGGAAGATGTCGCCGCTGCGGTCGACTCCGGGACCTTTTCCATACCAGATGCCCAGGACGCCATCGACGTTGGGTTTGCCCACCACCTCGAAAATCTGCGTGCCCATGATGGAGGTCGCGGCCAGATCTTCGTTGAGGCCGGGCCGGAAATGGACGTTATGCTCGTCGAGGAGCTTCTTCGAACGGGCCAGCGCCATGTCATATCCGCCGAGCGGCGAGCCTTCATAGCCGGAGATAAAAGCGCCTGTTTTGAGGCCCGCGCGGCGGTCGCGGCGCATTTGATCGAGGGGCAGACGGACCAGCGCCTGGATGCCGGTTAGATATACGCTGCCTCGCTCAACGGTGTACTTGTCGGAGAGGAGCATACCAACGCTGTATAGTATCATAACGTGCTTTTACGTATCGCCTTTTGTTTTTTAATGCTTGCGGGCTGTGGCGTCCGGAAGCAGACCGAGGTAAGGATCGCGCTCGGCGCGCCGGGAACGCAATCGATTAGCTTGCCCACGATGCTGGCGCAGGAACTTGGGTTTTATAAGGAAGCTGGCCTGAATGTAACGTTGATCGAGTTTCAAGGCGGAGCGAAGGCTTTGGAATCGATGATGGGCGGAAGCGCGGATGTTGTCAGCGGGTTTTACGATCATACGATTCAGATGGCCGCGGAGGGCAAGAACTTACGGGCCTTCGTCGCCATGTTGAGTTATCCGGGATGGGTGCTCGTGTCGCCCAATATCGCCAGTGTCGAGGCGCTGCGCGGAAAAACCGTGGGAGTGACGGCGCTTGGATCCTCCTCGCACATGATTCTTAATTACCTCCTGGTCCGGCATGGCCTGAAGCCGGACGACGTCAGCACCACCTCGATCGGCAGCAGTGGGACGGCCGTCGGAGCGGTCACTCACAACAAAATCGACGCCGCCACCCTCACCGAGCCGGCCGTCGCCATGGTGCAGAAACAAGTGCCGGGATTGCATATTCTCGCCGATACCAGAACTGCGGAGGGAGTGCGATCCGTGTTCGGGACCGAAAGCTATCTGGCTACCGTTCTTTATTCGAAGGCAGAATGGGTCGAGAGCAACCGCGACACAACGCGGAAGCTGGCAGGCGCGATTACAAAGACGCTCACCTGGTTACGAACGCACAGCCCAGAAGAGATCCGCGAAAAAATGCCCGCGACGTTCCGGACCGAAGACGTGCAGATGGATCTTGAGGTGCTGCGAACGGCACAGGGGTTGCTGTCTCCCGACGGAAAATTCACCCCGGAAGCGGTCGAGGCGGTGCACAAAGTTTTGAGCACCTCGCTTCCGGCAGTCCGGGACGCGAAAATCGATTTGGCAAAGACTTATACGAACGAATTGATTCCCTAGGACTCTTTCGCGGGCAAAGCCTCAATCCATGAGCTTGCGCGTCAGATAAGTGAATTCGAAGGCTAAGGTTTTTGCTTGCTCCTTGAGGTCCGCGCCAGGGGAGTGGCCGCCTTCGATGATTTCTTCGTAGAAGAATGGCTTCCCAAGCTCCTCCATCTTCGCCGCGAACTTTCGCGCGTGCTGCGGGCCGACCCGATCGTCCTTGCTCGTCGTGTAAATCAGCGGCTCAGGGTACGTCACGTCGGCCTTGAGCTGATTATAGGGAGAGATCGAAGCAAGGAACGCGCGCTGTTCAGGAATCGAGACCGTGCCGTATTCGCCCACCCAGGACGCCCCAGCGGCAATATGCTCAAACCCCAGCATGTCGAGCAGGGGCACTTCGATGACCACGGCATTCCACATCTCAGGATGCTGGGTCATCTCCACGCCCATCAGCAGACCGCCGTTTGAAGCACCGTCGATTCCCAGACGGCGCGGAGATGTAATTCTCCGCTTTACTAAATCCTGGCCCACAGCCGCAAAATCGTCATAAATGCGTTGGCGTTTGGTCTTGAGGCCGGCCTCATGCCAGGCCGGACCAAACTCGCCCCCGCCGCGGATATTTGCCAGGACAAAAACGCCGCCGCGCTCCAGCCAAAGCTTGCCGCGCGAAGCCGAATAGCTAGGCGTCTCTGCGACCTGGAATCCGCCGTATGCAGTTAGTAAAGTCGGATTCGAGCCGTCGTACTTAATATCCTTTCGCCGCACCACGAAGTAGGGAACTTTTGTCCCATCCTTTGAAACTGTGGTCAACTGTTCGACGATAAGGCCCGAAGCATCGAACTGCGGCGGCAGGGTCTTGGCTTCTTTGAGGGTGCCGGCACCGGCATCGCCGAGCAAAAGGGACGGGGGCGTCAGAAACCCAGTGATCCGAACGAAGAATTGGTCGTCGGCCCAGTTCGCCGTGGAGACGATTACGGTCCGATTGTCGGGCACATTGAGCTTGGTGCGCTTCCAGGTTCCGTTGGGGCCTGGAACGTAACTATAGAGGCGTCCCTGCACATTTTCGAGGGTGGTCAGAAGCAAGCGATTTTTCGTTTGGTCGACAGCCTTCGCAAACTCGTTGGCGGTGGGAGCGAACACGAGACTGGGTTTTAGATGCAGCGGATCTTTCTTCACCGCATCCAGATCCAGAGAAACAACGGAGCCTTGCACCAGCGTTCGAGCTGCTCCTTCCGGCTTCCAATCTTCGTTGAGACTGACAATAATACGGCCGGCGACGAATGCGTCGATGGATGCCTTGCCGGGCAGCGCCATTTTCTTTGGTCCGTCGGATGTCCACAAAGATACGGCCGCCTCGAAGAAAGTTACGCGGCGGACCAGAACAGTAAACTGATGTCCATCGCCATCGTTGAACGTCTCCGCACCCGTGCCTGCTTCGTCGGTCTCGGCGCCACGGAAAACCTCTTTCGCCTGTTCGAGGGGTTGACCGCGTTTCCAGATCTTCACGACAAACGGGTATCCGGACTTGGTCATGGAGCCGGAACCCCAATCCATCGATACCAATAGGGTGTCTTTGTCCACCCATTCCGTTTGCTGCTTAGACCGCGGCAGCACGAAGCCGCCTTCGATGAACCTGCCAGTCTTCAAGCTAAACTCGCGCTCCGTGACGGCGTCCTCGCCGCCGGCGGAGAGCAGAATCAGGCACAGATCGTTATCTGGATAAAGACAATTCTGTCCCTTGTCGACCCATTTTTCGTGGTCTTGCTTCCCCAGCGCATCGTAGTCCAGCACCGTGCGCCAATGCGGCTGCGCAGTAAGATAGTCGGCGATCGAGGTGATCCGCAGAATCCCTCTGGGATGCGTAGCGTCTTTCCAGGTGTTGTAGACGTCATTCCCACTCAAGTGAGGCGCCGGCAAGCGCTCCGGAGATTCGAGCACCTTCAGCGCGGCGGCTTCAAGATCGGCGAAGCGCGGATCCTTCTCGATCACTTGAGCGGAACGTTCATTTTCCGTCCTTACCCAGGCCATCGCGCGCGCGCCAGCGACGTCTTCCAGCCATCGGTATTTGTCGACCGGCTCGGCCGGCGGTTGTGCGCCCGCTTCGTTTGGCGTGAGGCTGAGCCCCAGAAACAATAGCAACAGTCCACCTGGCGGTTGTTTCATGATTCCTTTTACTTGATGCCGACCACCATGGAATCCGGACCCACCAGATGCTCCACGCGCGTCTCGCGGAAGCCGGCCTCTTTCATCCAGCCCTGGCAGTCGGCGCCGGTGTAATCGAAGCCTGCGGGCGTTTCGATCAGCATGTTTAGACTCATCAGCAGGCCAAACGCGTTCTTGGAGCGGTCGTCGTCGATGAGGGTTTCATAAACGATGAACGCGCCGCCCTCGGGCAGGGCTTCGAAAGCCTTGCGGACCAGCATCTTCTTATGGTCGAGGCCCCAGTCATGGAGGATATGACCCATCAGGATCACGTCGGCTTTGGGCAGAGGCTGCTCGAAAAAGCTGCCTCCGACGAAGCGCAGCCGGGCGGCGATGCCGTTCTTTTCGACATATTCTTCGAAGATCGGTCCTACTTCGGCAAGGTCGAAGCCGATCCCGGACAAGTGAGGATTGGCAAGCGCGATCTGCACGGCCAGGTCGCCCTGCGCGGTGCCGATATCAGCGTAAGTTTTGTAGCCGGCCCATGGGAACTTCGATGCAATCGCCGTGTTAGAGCCATGACTAATCCCGGTCATCGCGGCCAGGAAACCCTTCAACCTGGCGGGGTCCGCGTACAGAGTCTCAAACAGCGGCGCTCCGCCGCCGCGGAACTCATTCTGTGGAAGGCCCGTGCGCACGGCTTCGGTGAGGTGATTCCAGAATCCGTAAAGGCGGTGGTTAGCCATCTCCAGCATGCCGCCGAGATAGGACGGCTTGTTTTTATCGAGGAACAGATCGGTGGGCGGCGTGTTGGAATAGAGACCCTCCGCGCGCAGCAGAAACCCCAACGCGACCAGCGTGTCCAGAAAATCACGCGACGCGCGCGGATGCAGGCCAAGACGCGCTTGCAGACTTTCCAGCGTTTGCGGCCCCTTCGCCAGATCGGTGAACAATTCCATCTCCACCGCGCTCAACAGGACCTTGGATCCCCAAAATCCCAGGCCCACTTGCATAATCAAATCGGGCGTCGGCTGTGCGCCAGTTGCCTGCTCGCTCATGGATTTTCCTCCGTTACAAGCGAACGAGTATACCTTGATTTGGCACTAGAATGAATCATGCATCGTTTCCTGCTCCACAACGACGAAATTCGCGAAACCGGGGACGCTGTCCTTTCGCCTGGTCAGGTCGGCATCATGAACGGCTGGGGCATTTTCTCCACCATTCGCGTGCAGGGCGGCGTCCTGTTTGCGTGGGAGCGGCATTGGGCGCGGATGAAGAAGGATGCGGCTCGCATGCGGGTGCCGTTTCCGGAGAACGCGCAGTGGCTCGAACAACGTCTCTATCGTTTGATCGAGAAAAACCAGGCGGGGAACGCTACGCTCCGCGTAGTAATCGTCCGCAATCGCGGGGGCATGTGGGAAGGACCCTCTCAAGGGGCGTTCGACACCATCGCGCTGACCGCGCCCCTGAACGATTGGGGGGATGCGGTGAAGCTCAGTCTCATCCCGCACGGGCGTCATGCGGCCAGCGAGTTCGCGGGGACGAAATACAATTCCTGGTCGGAGAATCTTACCCGGTATGAGCGTGCGCATGAGCGGGGCTTCGACGAAGTGGTGCTGCTCAACGAGCGCGGCGAGGTGGCCGAATGCACATCGGCGAACATTTTCGCGGTGAAGGGAGACCGGGTTTCGACTCCTCCGCTGAGTTCCGGTTGTCTGCCGGGGGTGACGCGGGCCTTATTGCTCGAAGAAGTGCGGGTGCCGGGAATTTCGGTGGCGGAACAGGTTCTTTTTCCGGCGGACCTTGAAGACGCCGATGAGATTTTCATTACGTCCACCACACGCGATCTGATGCCGGCCGCAGCGGTGGAGGGATTGAAGGTCCGGCAAGGGCGCCGGGTGCGCGACCTGCTGCAAGATGCGTTTTCCGCTTATACAAAACATTACGTGGCCACGCGCGTTCGAGAAGTGGAAAAGGTGCGATAAAATATAATGCTTCGGTTTATACTAAGTAACGGAATAGTCATTTAACTGCTTTAACTCAATGCAACTTACCTGTCCCAAGTGCGGCACGCGCGATATTCGGGTTTCGCATAAAACCAGCATTTTGGAGGAAATTCGCGCGTTCTTCGGGGTTTATCCGCTGCGCTGCCGCAAATGCCGCACGCGCTGGAGGACCAGTGTGTGGGCCAATGGAGCCTGGCGATTCGCCCGCTGCCCGCGGTGCTACCGCCAGGACCTGAGCACCTGGAGCGAACAGTATTATCACCCTCCGCGCTGGACCGTGATCCTGCTGCGTTGCGGAGCGACTCCGTATCGCTGCCCCGCCTGCCGCTGCAATTTCGCCAGTTTCCGCGCGTGCAAGGAAAAGCATAGCTGGCGCGGTCTGGAGACCATGGAGCCGGTTAGCGAGGAGCCGTCGGAAGCGAAGCAGTAGCGGAGCAGCGTTTTCTTCGAACTACATCAACTTGCGCTCGATGTATTTCCACACCTCAATCTCCGGCGCAGGGTGCGGATACCAATCGCGCCGCGATTCCCAATCGTAGAATTTGCGCAGTCGCGCGAGGAACGCTTCAGGAGACGCAAACTCTTCCCGGTCGCTCGATTCGCCGTAGTCGGCGAACACGAAAACGTCCCCCAGCAGGCGGATATTCGTGCCTCCTTCTTTGTGCGCGGTGGAAAACGACTTGCCCTCGCGCAGCGCGTCGAGAATGCCTTCTTGAATAACCCGAATCGCCTCTTCCGCTTCCCTATCCACGCGATTGGCGAGTTCAAGCTCGCGGGCGACGGTCTCCTCCACAACCTGCCGGTACCGATCCGGTGAGGAAGGCGCGCGAGCCTCGGTGAGAGGGAGCCCGCTGGTCCAGCGGTCGAAGGAGCGGCGGAGATTCTCCTCCCACTTGGCATCATTGGGCGGCTCGCTGGGTCCTTCGGCTTCGAGCCGCAAGGAATAAAGGTTATTCGCATCGTACGCAGCTTCGAAACGCAGTTCGACGACGATGACGCTCGCGGTCGTATAGCTTTGAATCGTGCCGCGGAATACCAGCGCTCCGGCCGCCTGCGGATTGCGCGGCAGCAGGCAACGGGTCCGGGTTTCCATGTCGTATTTCAGGTCCAGAACGGGCCGCGAATCGGTAAAATGCGCGTCCAGGCGATAGGTCCAGCGATCCGGCATGGGCTTCTGACATGATAAGGCGTGATTAAGGTCGCGTTTTTTATTCTCCGCTTGATAATTGCGCTCGGCGCGGTGGCGGCGCTCGCCGCGACCCTGGCAGTATTTTTTGCGGAGAATTTGATCGAGTTGATCAAGGGCGGCGCAAAAATGGTGGTGGCCGTAGTGACGATCTTCGCGTCGGGCTTTCAGAAGTCGCCGGAAGCACCTGGACCGTCTGTGGTTGTTTCCCCGATACTGGCGGGCCTGGCGATCACGTTTCTCGGGATGTTCGCATCGGTCTTCATGCCGGGCCAGAAAATCTTCCTGCACATCGTCGCAGCGTTATCCGTGGGGGCGGCGGCATACGACATCTGGAGATCGACAACTGTTCCAGGTCATCAGTTCCTCTTCATGCCTTTGATCGTGCTGTGGTTCGTTTATTACGTCGTCTGTCTGCGGCGGGGATAGAGGAACTGGTTTACTGCCTCGCAACGGAACCCCTACCATAAGGAAGCGGCCACAATCTGCCGATCAACATACATGAAGTGCCTCGCACCTCGTGTGCGTCGCGCGGCGATCTTCGTTCTGTGGATCGCAGCCAGCGCCTCCGCCCAGGTGCCCTATCAACACCCTTCCGCCCCGCCGGAACCCAGACGAGTGACCATGGCTCCCCAAGGCGCGAACCGGCTGCAAAAAATTGTGCCGAGAAATAAAATCGCAGGACCGGCCATCGGCCAGCGCGGTGCGGGAGTGCCGCACAAAAAGGGCAGGAAAAAGAAAAATGGTTCCAAGTGACCCGTTAGTCAACTCGTTCTCCAGCCGGCATGCACGGCTAGAACATGGCATCCGGATAACGGCGTGACGTTGGCCCTTTGCTCCCCGCTGCCGGTTTTATCCAGCTTCGGATTAACGCTCTGGTGCGCGTCCGCTGTCCCGTTCCGGTAGAAACCCGCTTCTCGATACGGCCTTTCGCTCTCCGTCAGCGACAATCCACCTTTCGGCGAATCCCCGCGGCCGGGTCAACGTTTCTGGCCTGCATCTTCGAAACGATCCCGAAATTTTCCCTGGCCCGTTCGGTTTCGAGCTCCCGTCCCCGTTCGGCTTTTTATGGCCTGTGCGCGGTACGATCCCTGCTCTCAACCCGTTGCCAGTTCCCATTCCGGAACTCAGCGCCTGTACTCAGACTTCCGCTCCCCGTCAGGATCTCTCAATCCCTTCGGATCGTAGCGCCCAGCCTGATTCCAAACGTAGAGGCTTGCCTTTGCGAGTCGCCCGATTTTCCTTCGCTCCCCGCCGCGCTCGGATAATTACTTAACGCTTTGCGCGTCGGATCATCGTTCCAGATCCGCTACTTCCCGCCAGGCTCGCTGTCCTTCGAACCTCTTGGAACCATAGTCATCATGCGCCTCCATCCCGTTACAGTCAAGTGAAAATGCAATGGAGTAGGGGTTTTACCTCAAGATATATTTAGCTTGTAATCAATCATTTACAGGGATCAACCAGTGGAGCGATTGTGGATAAAACAGCGCTCCGGAAATCTGTTTTAGCCCTTAGCCATCTCTGGCTGATCCTATTTAAAGGTGGTCTTCAAATGCAGAATCATTCCGGTGTCCGTCGCAACCCATAAATGGCCCGGATCCGGCCCTGCCATTACCACCGACCGCGCCACAGCCTTGTAATCCACCGGCATGTCCGTCCACGTACTGAAGTCGTCGCTTTGAAGAATCTTTACTTTACCCGGCAGCGCGGCCGTATTCATCTTCCCCGTCGGCTCGACTCCCGCGAGGTACACGTGCGGCCCCGGGAACATCTGCGCATCGATCACCCGCGGACTCTTGTCGCGAAATACGCTGCCCGTCTTCCCGTCCGCCAATCGGTAAACCTCGGAAGGCCACTGGAACGAATCGTTGAATCCCATGATGATCAGCCCATCCGGCCCCGTGAACCTGAAGTTGGTCACCAGTCCCAACAGAGGAACCGTCTGCGGCACCCAGGTCGCTCCGCCATCCATCGTCTGTAGGAGCAAAGTCAGCGTCGGGACCTCTTTCCTTTTAGAAGCACGCTCGGGATCGACCCAGGAAGGCAGCGCGCTGCGCATCCCGTCGCCTCGCCGGGGAGGTTGCGATCCTCCAATGATCACACCCCGTTTCGCATCGGCGAACATCATGTGCGTATACGCGGTATAAGCGGGATTGCCCGCAGGCTCCGCTGCGGCCGCCACTGGGAGCCAGGTGTGGCCTCCATCTTTCGTCTCGATGATGGTTTTTTGCAAGCCGACGCCGAACCCGTGCTTCTCATCCAGGAACCACAGACGCAGCAGCAGAGCTATGGTCGTCTCCGGCTCCAGATTCTTATCCGGCCGGAGTTGCTCGCTGATTTTCTTCCATGACTTCCCGGATTCTTCGGTGAACCAGATACCGTGGTCCGTCACCATCCAGCCCAGCGAATCGTTCAAAAAGAAAATCGACCGCGGATATTCCTTCAAAGGCTGCTGCGCCCAGTGCGCTCCGCCGTCGCTGGTGGTCAGCGACATGTACTTCTCGCGGCCGCTCATCTTGTCGTAGATCGCGCCCACCGCGATCCCTCTCTGGGCCGTTGGAAACGCCAGATCGGTGATCTCCATCTCCTGCTTCATCTCATCGAAGAAGTATTGGATCACCCACTTTTCAGACGCCGGCAGAGGACTCGCCGCTTTCTTCTCCTCTTGCGCGGCGGCGGACAAGGCCAGTACCGAACACAGCAAAAATGTTTTCATCATCCCCGAGGAGCCATCACCAGGTCCATTACGCTCATCGATCTGAATCGCACCGGATCGACCACCGCGAGCGCCGACAGACATCCCACCTGTTCGCCGACGGTCGTCAGCAGTTCCATCTCGCCGCCGGTGTGAAAATGCGGCTGCCGGTGCTGGACGTTGATCACGCCCGCCACGCGATTGCGCACAATAACCGGCGCGGATAGAAACGCCTCAAACGTATCTTCCGGCAAATCGGTAAACAATTTAAATCGCGGATCGGTGTAAGCCTCGCGCGAAATCGATAGCAACCGCCGCTCCCGCGCTACCCATCCCGTCAATCCCTCGCCGAGCTTCAGTCGCACTTTCCCGATAGTATCGGGCCGCGGATTATTCGACGCGCATAACACCAGTTCCTGGCCTTCGAGCAGATAGAGCAGGCAGGAGTCGCATTCCATGAACTCGACGACCAGTTCGACGACTCCATGAAACGCCTCGGCCAGACCGATATCGCGCACCATGAACCGGGAAATTTTCTGAAGGAGACGAAGCTGCTGTTCAGTATGTTCGAGCCGGGATTCCAACTCTTTGACGCGGGACACCGAAAACTATTATCCCAGATTTCAGGCGAGACGATATTTCAAATCAGCACGCCCCCTTCAGTTCGCGCCGCCTTCGTCAATTCCTGGTCCAATGTGGCCAGAGGAAGCCGCAACGTGTCTGAGCCATTCTCCGCGCGCGACACGTATAGGAAGAGATCCGAGAAGCCGAATATATTCGCCTACGCCCTCTTCTGTAATTCGCTTTCGTTTGCTGTAAGCGACAAAGATGCCATTTGCTATTTCGGGAACAACGGCATCGACCTCCTCCATGCGCTCGAGGACGGCGCGGCTGTAGGGGTGTTCTCGGATGGGTCGTTGGGGAAACACCGCGAGATAGCCACCGAGGCATCAAGAACGAACGCCGCCATTAAAGACGGTGGCCTTCATGTAAGAACCGTCGCGTCACCGGTTCGCCCAAGCTCAGTTGGCTGCGTTCTCCGAACTCAATCATGCGCCGAATGGCGTCGCGCCGATGTTCCGGATTAAAGCGCCCGTCCTGGGCAAGACTCGCTAGCGCCGTGTCGAGCACCTCCTCCACAGAGCTGCAGAGACCGCGGGCCAACTGCTCCCGGATGATTTGCTCCTGCTGGGGCTTGAGCTCGATCGTCACAACTTCAAAGTCGAGCTTTGTCCTTTAGACATAACGATCCGAAGAACATTATTGATGCGTGTAGAGTAGCCGGCCGCGGCGCCAGGCGGCCACCGTTTTCTTTGCCGCTCGAGGCTCCCTCAATACTGTAAAATTGTGTCCTGGCCGCTGTTCGACGCGAGGATTTGGCTTTCAAAGAGGACTTCATGATTCTTGTTGCGGTGCCGAAAGGACGCGAAGGAATGAAAGCCAGATGTTCAAGGCTAACGCCGTTTTTCCTCTTCCTGTTCGCCGCCTCAACCCTGTGGGCGCAGGGGCCTCCGTTTCAAACCGACGATCCGGTTCCAGTCGATCTGCATCACTACGAGTTCTACATCTTCGGCAGCGTCGATGGCACGCCGGCGGAAATCGACTCGACTGGGCCGGCCTTCGAGTTCAACTGGGGCGCCATTCCCAGAGTGCAACTGCACGCCATACTTCCATTGGGAGGCGTCTTCCCCTCGAACAATCCCATTTACCTGCCTGGCGGTACGGGACCGAGCGCCTTCGGACTCACCGACATGGAATTGGGCGCCAAAGTCGCCTTCATTAAAGAATCGAAGTACGTTCCCCAGATCGGCACGTTTGTCATGTTTGAAATACCGACCGGGAACTACGACAAGGGACTCGGCGTGGGCAAGGTTTGGTACAAAGTTCCCCTCTGGCTGCAAAAGAATATCGGACACTGGCTCCTGGACGGCGGAGCGGGTAAAACGATCGTCCCGCAAACCCAGTACCGCAACTTCCCGTACGGTTCGTTCCTGCTGAAATACACGTTCGGTGAGCGGCTCGAGTTGGGAGTCGAGGTCGTCGCTCACGGGCGCGAGGGCTACGCTACGCCGCAGACCCAAGCCTCGACCATGATCGACATAGGCGGTTACTATCACTTCAAACACCACCCAGGCGAGCAGTTCTTGTTTTGCTACGGCCACTCTGTTGCCGGCCAGACGGAAACCTACGCCTATATCGGCATCTACTGGACATGGGGAAAGGACAAGAATAAGCCCGACTCGGGCACCACCACCAACTGGTTGCGAGGGCCAACGAACGTCAGCGGGAGTTGAATGAACCGCTGATCCGCCGGGGAGGGTATTGGAAATGGAAATCACCGTACGCGGACTTTGGACGCTGATACACGGCATGGGATTTGGTGCGCTCTACCTGCTGGCATGCTCCGGTGCGCTGATCGAACTTTATCGCTTCACGACTTCCTCTGCTCCATCCGAATTCGCAACCGGCCAAGAGCGATTCCTGAAGTATTACCTGATCACGATGGTTGTGCTTGCATGGGGCTCCGTGCTGATTGGAGCCTATGTCATCTACCCGTGGTACCGCGCGGCGCCCCCGCCGGGAACAGTCGATCTCTCGATGTTTCCACAACGGCTGCTGATGTCGAGTCCTGCCACTATCGGCTGGCACTCGCTGGGGATGGAGTGGAAGGAGCACGTCGCCTGGTTCGCGCCGATCTCGATCACCATGGTCGCGTTCGTTTTCATTAAGTATGGGCGCGACCTCAGAAATCATCGGCAACTTCGCGCCGCGGTGCTCTGTTTTGCCGCGGCTTCTTTTGTTTCCGCGGCAATCGCGGGCTTCTTCGGCGCGATGATTACCAAGGACGCCCCCGTTCGCGGCGGTCACACAATTCAACTCAGTGGGGGAGAAGAAAAATGAATCCATCGAATCTTGGTGCTTCTTCCAGCACGCCCGCCCTGACGAACGGTTCCGGCGCCGCCGCGATTCTGTCGGCTGGTCTCGGAGCCTTCGCTCTGGCGGTACTCGCGATCGCTGGCGATAAGTCTGCTCACGTCGCCCGCAGCCTTGTTTTTTACAAGCCGACCGGACCGCTTTCAGGCGTAACCACGGCGGCCATCTTGATCTGGCTTTTCGTTTGGGGGATTTTAGAATGGCGCTGGCGCGACAAGACGGTCCGTGCGGGGCGCATCCATGCCGCCGCGCTGATCTTGTTGGGTTTGAGTTTTTTGCTGACATTCCCTCCCATCGCTGATCTTCTTTGAAACAGCCGATGACCCTCGCCGCCAGCCACAGCAGCTTGACGTCACCACCGGCTTGAGAGTCCCACGATTCCTGTTCGCCGTATTGCCACCCAATCCGTCACGCACTCCGTTGCGTATACACTATTTGAGGCGCCTTTAGCGCCCTTTATGCTTTGGAAACTGCTGCCGGCAGGACTCTCCTACGTCCTGCTGCAAGTTACGTTGCGCTTTAAGGACGATAGCGACCTCGCCAAGCGCCTGCAAGACCGCGATCCGCGCGCGATGTCGGATCTTTATGAACGCTATGGGCGTCTTGCGTACTCACTCATCTACCGGGTGGTGCGCAACACCGGCGCCGCGGAAGACTTGGTACAGGAGACGTTTTTGCGGGTGTGGAACCGGGTTCAATCCTTCGATCGGACGAAAGGCGCTCTGGGGCCGTGGGTGCTCACCGTGGCCCGTAACCGAGCCATCGACTATCTCCGCTCGGTCGACGGAAAAATGTCCGCCGGCGCCCTGGAGCTCGATCGGCTGGAAGCCCCTCCGTTGTTCTCGGCCTTCGAAGACAGCGCCCTCTCGCTCGACCGCGCGCGCACCCTTAAAACCGCGTTCGAAAAACTGACGCCCACGCAGAAGCAGGTCATCGAACTCGCCTATTTCGAAGGCCTCTCGCAAACCGAGATGGCGGAGCGGATGAAGCAGCCACTCGGCACCATAAAAACCTGGGTCCGCAGCGCCCTCAAGGCCATGCGTGAGGACATCGCCGGGGAGGCCATCGCATGAAACCCTGCGAGGATTTCCACGACGATTTCGAGCTCTACGCCCTGGGTCTGCTCGAGCCTTCCGAGAAAACCAGCATCGACGATCACCTGCGCACCGGCTGCTCAACCTGCGAGACGGCGCTCAAAAATGCGCTGGCGACGAACGCGATTATGATGAGCATGGCGCCCGATGTCGTACCTCCCGCGCGTCTGAAACGGCGCGTGATGGCGAGCGTAGGAGTCCAGCCGATGAGCTGGAGCTGGCTCGCCGCCCTCGCCGCATCGTGCATGCTGATGGTCGCACTGTGGTTCAGCGTGCAGGAACGCTCGCGCTCCGCGGAGCTCGCGCAAGCCCGTCACACATTAATCGAGGTCAGCTCGCAACGCGACCGTCTGATGCAGGCGCTCAGCTTCCTGGACGATCCGGCAACCGTGCCCGTTAGCTTCGGAAAAGGCCAGCCCATCCCGCCCCACGGCAACGTATTCGTGCATTCGAAACTCGGAGTGCTGCTGATCGCCGCAAACCTTCCGCCCGCGCAGCAGGGCAAGATCTACGAAATGTGGGTGATCCCCAAAGGAGGCGCCCCGCGCCCCGCCGGCTTATTCCAATCACAAGGCGGCACCGCGATGCACATTCTCTCCGGCCCGTTGGATATGGCAACCCTCGGAGCAGTAGCCGTAACACTAGAACCCGAATCCGGCTCCCCCGCCCCAACGACGACCCCAATCATCGTAGCCCCAGTAGCCGGCCCGTAAAGTGGGGCAGGTTCCCGACCTGCCCTCGCGCACCGATCGCAGTCAACCCGTCATTTTGCGCAAGCGAATACCGCGCCGTCCCCAGTTGCCCGTCCCTGTAGCGCACGCACTCGTGCGTGCCGCGTTAACACTCGTGTCTACGCGCCGAGCGCTTCCACACACTGCCCCCCGTTCATTTTCCCTCCAGCCACGCAACAACATCGTAAGCCTTACTCCGCCGCGCAGCATCGATCGGAGTCAGCCCGTCGTGCCCCACCCAATTCAAATCTGCGCCCCGCGCAAGCAGATACTCCGCCGTCCCTCGCTGCCCTCCATGGCACGCACACCAAAACGCATTGGTGATTTCGTCGGCAGCGGGCGTAGCCGCACCCGCGAAATACGTCTCGACCTCAGCCATCATCCCCAGCGCCGCCGCCTCCCATAACGAGGCCCGCGCCCCCCGCTGCACCAGCCGCCGAGCCGCTTTCCACTGCCCGAACGCCACCGCATCCGACAGAGCCGTCCCGCCGCCGATCACCCCTCCCCGAGCCTCAATATCAGCGCCATGATCCAGCAACCCGTCGAGCACCTCCACATCGTCCGAACTGGCCGCCCAATGCAGCGGAGTCTCCTGATGCCGCCCGATAAACGGCGCGTTCACATCAGCCCCATGTTCGATCAGAATAACGACGGTCTCGACCACTCGAGGGAAATGCCCCGGCCAATCCGTCGCGACATGAAGCAGCGTGCGCTGGCCATCGAGCCGCGCGGTAGCGAGACCAGGGTCCTGGCCCAGTAACTCCTTAAGTCGTAGAACATCGCCGCCGCGAATCGCCTCAACCGCGGAGTCCATTACAGATCTCCCAGCTCCGTAGCTTCATACCTCTTCACGACACGGCTCAAGACCCGCAGCGATTTCAAGCCTTCCCGATAAGCCGAAATATGCGGAGTCAGCAAGTGAGCGCTCAACGCCTCGCCATCGCGCCAGCACTCGCTCAATTGGAAACATGCGGGCCGAATCAAATCGGCGGCGAAAACATATTTCATGCACCCGTCTTCCTTCACCGTCTCCCGCATCAAGGTAGCTGCCAGCCCCTTCGCAATCTCGAAATCGTCAGGATGAAATTCAAATTGCCCCAACACAATAATCATTTCGTAAGCCCCATAACAGCCGCCCATCCCCCCGCCCTCTGAATCGAGGGAATAAAACAATAATCAATCCAATCCTGATCCGACCCGTGAAACGTAGCCGGCACCGGCGCATCAAGCACAACCTTCTTCGGACTGACGCTAGCCGCGAGCGTGCACCAGATCGACGCCGTCCCCCGGCACACCAGTTTGGTCGAATCCTGATTCAGCCATTTCAGAGCCGTCAGAATATCCTGCACCCGCTCCGCATCGTCAGTCTTATTAAAGGTCAAAAACATCGGATGCGTGCGATCCCGCGGCGCAACCGCGCTCCCCGTTTGAAAAACCGTGATCTTCAGCGAAGCCGACCCAGCCGGAGCTTCACCATCCACCACCAAAACCGCCGGCTTCGCACCCTCATGCCAGATCCCCGCAACCCGATCGCCGACACCAGCCCGCGACAACACCACATGATCGCCCGCCGTAGTCGAAAGAACTTTTTCCGGCCACTCCGCCGCCAGCGCCAGCATCAGCCGCTCCCGGTCCGGCGCACCGTTCTGTTTTTGCGCATTTAAGACCCACTGCTCGACGATTTGCGCGTAGTTAAGGGCGTTTAAGGGCAGCGTACGATTGAACAGCGCCAACAAATCGCCCGGCTTCTCCGGAGTAAAGCCTTTCTCCGCGAAATCCTTCGATTCCGGGTCTACTCCCAAAACTTTCTTAGCGAAAAAACGATACACCGCCTCCCGGCTCTCGCGATTGTAATTATGGGGCGCATCCACCTCATGCGTCTCGACATTCACCTCTTTGTCGTACAACCGGTACATAGCCTGCATGGCCGGAAACTCGATGCGCGGAGTGTTCTTAGTCCAATCCTGCGTAGTAGATACCATCAGCATCGGCCGTGGAGCCATCAGCGCTCCAATCTCCATATTATTGGTCCCGATCCTCAACAAAGGCGCGTTTTCGCATGGCGATCCGCCCTGGTAAATCGAAGAAATCATATTGACCGGCGATGAAAACTTGATCCGCTGGTCAATCGCCTGCAACATCAAAATCTGCGTCGCCCCACCGGACGCGCCAGTCGCGCCAATGCGCTCCCGGTCCACATCTGGAAGCGTTTCGAGAAAATCGACCGCGCGAATCGAGTCCCATAACTGCATGCCCAGCAGTCCGAATCCCCACAATTGTTCGCGTTTCCCGGTCGCTGTATGCGGCATCTGCATCGTGTCGTCGTAGCCGACCATGTCATACGAAAAAACCACGTAGCCTTGCCGCGCGAGATTGATGCACCTCCCCGGAACCGACGCGACATTCGTATTTTCAAGCCGACCATAAGCCCAGTGCCCGTGCGGCGAGACGATGCCCGGAAAAGGTCCGCTGTGCCCCAGCGGCCGATAGAGATTGCCTCCGAGATAAAACCCCGGCATGGTTTCGAGCAGAACTTTTTCGACGGTATAGCCCTTGCGATCCACCCGTCCGAAGACCTGAACGCCGAGAGGCTGCTTGACCGGCATCGGCAGCAGGCCCGCCGCGAACTGGATCTGCTTGCGCAAATGCGCCGCCCTCACCTCCCATTCAGCGCGCGTTTTGAACGACGGAGGCGTGAAATGCGTGTCGGAGTTAATGACGGTCACGTTCCTGGAATCTTCCGCGGGAACCTGCGCCAATAGGGCGCAACCTAACGAGACGAAGAGAGTTGTTGCGATTCGCATATTCTCTGGCTAAGTCTACCTGACGCGGGTTTCGAACAACAGGAGGTTAGCATGGGGCGCCATGCGCACCCTAGCCGCTCTCTCCTTAGCTGCCGGAATCGGATTCACCGCGGCCCTCGCCAGCATCGTCGATGCGATTCTGCTGCGTCCTTTGCCGGTCGCAAGACCGAAGGAAATCGCGCGCCTCTTCACCGCCTCCGAAGGCCAGCCTTTCGGCTTTGTTTCCTACCCCGATTTCGAAGATTTTCGAAAAGCGAGGCCGATGGTAGCGGAGTGCCTGATTCCGGTAACTGTTGGCGATCCACCGAAAATTCAGCTTGCATTAGCAGTGACCGACGACTATTTCAAGATCCTCGGCGTCAGCGCCAAATTCGGAAGAACGTTCTCGGGCGAAGACCGCGAAGTCGCGATCCTCGCGCGAGGCAATGCGAACGATCTCGGCCAAACCCTGCGCATCGCTGGCAAACTTTACAGCGTGGTCGGTATCGCGCCCGAAAATTTCGGCCTCGACCGGTTTCTCCACGCGGACCTCTATATTCTGATCCACTCCTACGGCGATGGAAGAATCCTTACCGATCGCGCCCGCCGGTTTCTGACCGTCCATGTTCGCGGCATCGATTCCGGGCCGGAGCTCGACGCCATCGCCCGGCGCCTGGAACGCGAACATCCGGAAACCAATCGCGGACGCCGCGCTGTAGTTCTCGATGAGATAACCGCCCGCTTGCGCACCGACCAAACAATACCTCGCCTGGCAGGGCTCTTGAGCGCGTTGGCCGCGCTGATTCTGGCGATCGCATTCTCAAACGCCTGCGGAGCCCTGCTGCTGCGCGGTGACGCGAGGTCGCGCGAGACCGCCTTGAAATTGGCCCTCGGCGCAAGTCCGGTAAGGTTGCTCGGCGAGTCAATGCGCGAAGCAGGCGGCATCTCTCTAATAGGTTGCGCCCTCGGACTTTCCGGCGCGTGGATCGTCAAAGAAGCTCTGCGCCGATCCATTGTTCTGCCCACCGATTTCGGAATCTCTATTGCCGCGCGGTTCGACTGGCGCGTTATGGCACTCGCCTTCGCGGCCGGGTTTGTGGCCACGCTTCTCTGCGGCATCGCGCCATCGTGCGTTCGCGTCAACGTGTGGTCCACTCTGAAAGCGCAGGAGCGCAGCTCGAAAAGCGGCGTCAGAAACCTTCTGGCGCTGATCGAAATCGCCGTAGCCGCCGCACTCCTGTCGACCGGCGGCTCGTTATGGACCGGCTTAAACGCCGCGAAAAATACGGACCTGGGATACCGCGCCGATCGCATCTCCGTCATGACCTTCGATCCCGGACAGGCAGGCTACAACGAAACGCGCACTCGAGCTTTCTATCGCGAATTGATGGAGCGCGCAAAAACCCTTCCCGGCGTCCGGGGCGTAGCGCTAGCGCAGAGCGTGCCCCTCGGCATGACCGGCGCACAGAAACAAATTCGCATCGGCGACCGCGAGGAAATTACCGTGTGGATGAACATCGTCACGCCGGAATATTTCGAGCGGATGCACATCGCGTTCGTCCAGGGCCGCACCTTCAATAACCGCGACGGCGTCATCGTCAATGAGGAATTGGCCAAGCAAATCGAGATCGGAGAAAAAATGCAGGTCGCCGGCAAAACGGTGGAAGTAATCGGCGTCGTCAAAACAGCGAAATATATGCGCTGGGACGAAGCTCCGCGCCCATTTTTCTATTTGCCCTACGCCCAAAACTACGCGTCGCGGATGACCCTGCACATCGAGTCGGACCAAAACGTCTTCGAAGCCGTGCGAGGCCTCGCGCGAGAAATCCCGGCGAGCGATGTGCGCACTCTCCGCGAGTATTTCGACAACGGCGCCATGTTCGCGGTAAAAGCCGCGCTAAAAATCGCAGCCGTCACCGGTGGAGGAGGATTATTGCTGGCGCTCGCGGGATTATACGTGATGGTGTCCAACTCAGTCGAGCGCAGAAGGCGCGAAATCGGCATTCGAATAGCGCTTGGCGCCCGGCCCGCAGCAGTATTCACGCTGATCGTCCGGCAAGGCATGACGATCGCGGCGCTCGGCACAGCAGCAGGATTAGTCGCGGCGCGATTAGCCCCGCCGCCGGCCGCATCTTCGTGGAAGGCGAGCGCAGGCGCAGCAATCCTGACAATCATGTCGAGCCTGATCGCATGTGCGGTTCCGGCGATCAGAGCGTTGGCAGTCGATCCAGCGGTCGCCCTGCGGGAGGATTGATCAGCGCAGATCAGCGCGTTGAAATGGCCGCCGCGCACCGTGCCGAATGTGGAGGACCTGGACTTGTTTCTGCTTCTCCGAGACTCGATAAATCACGCGATAAATATTCGGTTTATTGCCATACAACAGATGCCGGAGATCCGACGCCTCTGGTGTCGCCGGGCAGCGGGCCGGATTGTTTCGCAGCGTGCGAATGGCGTCTCTGAGGCCGCAATACCAAGTGAACGCCGCGTCGGCGGAGTCGGCGTCGATCGAGCCGTAGATGCCAGTCAAGTCGCGTTGCGCGCGAGGCGCGACCTTAATGCGATATGCCATGGCTGGCTTCAAATTCCGCGAAGAATTCTTCGGCGTCGCGGCCCAGCCCTTGTTTGAACTCTTCGAGCCCCTGTCGGATTCCTTCCCGAGAATCGGCCAACGCGGCGATGTCAAGAAGCCTCTGATATGCTTCTGCATCCTGCACAACAGCCCGAGCCTTTCCTTTGACAGTGAGCACCACAGGCCGTTTCGTCTTCTTAAGCTGCTTCATAAAATCGCCCGACCGGCGGCGGAAGGTGGTGAGGGACTGAATGTCTTTGGTTATATCGAGCATAAAAGGGCCTTCTTTAGAATTAGCACCTTATTAGGTGCTGCGCCAAACCTGAGCGGTCGGGAGGCCGTCTATTTGACCGAATGAACAAGCAATTCCCAGCCACCGTAGGCCAGCAATGCGCCGAGAACGATCACGACGCCAATGACAATGAGTACCACTTTCGCAATTTTCGGCATATTCGACATAGATTACAACAGAAATAGTCGCGGCGGAGGAAATCAGAGGAGGGTGTTCCTCCGCTATAATCGCCAACGTGGCGCTTGTCGATCAGGACCAGGAGCACCTGCGGCTCCTCACGATTTTCTACTACGCATACGCCGCGATCGTCGCCTTATTCGCGTGTTTCCCGCTCATCCATTTGGCGATCGGATTTCTTCTGCTCACCCATCCGAGCCTCTTTGGAGAAGGAAAAAATGCGCCGCCCGCCTTCATTGGCTACTTGTTCACCATTCTAGGCGCGGCGTTCATCCTGATAGGCTGGGCCTTCGCAGGCTGCTCCTTCCTGGTGGCTAGATTTCTCGGCCGGCGAAGGCACTATCTATTCTGCCTGATTGTCTCCGGCGCAAATTGCCTTTACGTTCCGTTTGGCACGGCTTTAGGAGCATTCACGCTGGTCGTGCTCCTTAGACCCTCCGTCAAAGCAATGTTCGTCGAACCGCCTCCTCTTCCGCTGCAAAGCCCTGTGCCACAATCGAATTTATGACCCCTCTCGCGATGCTTCTGATACTGGCCGCATCGTTTTGGGAATCCAAAGCTCCCGCCGATTGGACTGATAACGAGATCCTTAACCTCTTCACCGATTCGCCCTGGGCCCAGATGGCGGAGGCTTCGGTGAAGGATTCGCATGGCGCGCCTGTCCAGGTTTACATCGCCACCGCCGGGCCCATGCGGGAGGGGGAGAAGGAGCGGGAGCGGCGCTATATCCGCAAGGGAAATGGTCCTTCGCGAGAGGAAAGCCCGATGGACACCGAGTACCGTCTGTGGCTCGAAGACAACATGGCTAAGCAGATCGTGGTCGCCGTCCGCATTTTCCGCAGCAAGGATTTTGACGATGGCGCGCAAACCAAGCGCATGGAAGACGATACGCTGATGCGGGTGGGGCGCAAGAAGTTTAAAATGACCGGCAATTTCCCACCCACGCAGCGTGATCCTTACCTGCGCATCGCCTTCCCGCGGGAGGTGCAGGCCACTGATAAGTCCGTGACGTTCGAGCTGTATGTTCCCGGCGCCACCCCGCCGTATCGGACGGTAGAGTTTAAGGTTAAGGACATGATCGTCAACGGCAAATTGGAACTCTAAGCGGTCTGCTATAATAAAAACGTCTCAAATTCCTACGTACAGGTGCGCCTGCGCGTGCCAGTGAAGAAAGCCAATGCCGAAACGTACATTTCAGCCGAATAATCGGAAGCGCGCGAAAACCCATGGGTTCCGGTCCCGCATGGAAACGAAGAATGGCCGCGCCGTGCTCTCGCGCCGCCGCGCACGGGGCCGTCATAAACTGTCGGTCAGCGACGAAAGAGCTGTCCGGAATTCGCATTAAGTCGTTCCCCCGGTCGGCCCGCATTCTGCGCTCCGCCGATTTTCGAACGGTCTATGATCACGGCACTCGCGTATCCGGTCCTTTGTTCGCCGCGTTCTGTAAAGCGCGAGAAGGCGATGGCGCAGGAGTGCGAATCGGGCTCACGGTTCCCAAGGCGCTGGGCGGTGCGGTGGTCCGCAACCGGATCAAACGGCGTTTCCGCGCGGCTTTCCGGCTGCACCGGGCGGAATGGAATTTCGACTGGGATTTCGTTTTCAACCCCCGCAAAGCGGCGATCCTTGCGCCATTCGCCGATTTGGAGCGGGCACTCGCCGAGGTGATCAGGAAATGTCCGCACTAGTCATCGGTGCTTTGCGTATCTATAAGCGATGGCTCTCGCCGATTTTGCCTTCGGCGTGCCGGTTTGAGCCCACGTGTTCGGTGTACATGATGCAAGCGGTGGAGAAATACGGCGTGTGGCGCGGCCTGGGAAAAGGCTTTAAACGCATTATGCGGTGTCACCCATTTCACGCGGGAGGACTGGATCCAGTCCGTTAACCTATGAAAAAAGAACTTTCGATGGAGGCGCGGCTTCTCATCGCATTCGTGCTGATGGGGCTGGTGCTGTTTCTGACGCCTTACATCTATAAGCCGGCAACGGCTCCGGCGGCGGGCGCGAACGCTGCCGCAACTTCGAAGACCACCAATCCGGTGGAAGCGGCGACGCCTCCGAAAGTTGCCGAGGTACCGGAAGCTCCGCCCGCGGCGGCCGCGCCTATACCCGGTGAAATTCATGCCGACAAGGAAGAAAGCTTCGTTGTCGATACGGATCTTTATCACATTGTCTTTTCGAATAAAGGCGCGGCGGTAAAGAGCTGGGTGCTCAAGAATTTTAAAGATCACGAGGGTAAGTCTCTGGAACTGGTGAATCCGGCGGCGCTGGCCAAAGTTCCCGCTCCGTTTTCGATTGAATTCCGAAACCAGAAGCCGACTGCCGATCCGAACTACGCACTCTATAAGGTAGACCGCAGCGGCGACGATCTTACGTTTGAGTATTCGGACGGAAAGCTCGACGTGAAGAAGACGTTCGAGTTCGCCAAGGACAGTTATCTGTCGCGGGTGACGTCGCAGGTTTCGCAGAATGGTGTGATGCTGCCGCATTCGCTGGCCTGGCGCGGAGGATTCGGCGACGAGACGATCAACAATCCGGCAGCGGCGCAGCACGCTCTGCTGTACGATCCGAATGCCCCACGGTCCTACGGAGTCTTCGCCAACGAACTGCAAAAGAAGGATGCGAGCACCGCCAAGAACGGGCCTGTCACTTCGAGCGGACAATACACCTTCGCAGGGATCGAAGACGGCTACTTCGCCGCAGCTTTTCTGCCGGCCGGCTCTTCGTCGCTCGAGTTAACGACCTATTCGGATCAGATTCCCAAAGACGGCAAAGACGTTGCGCAGGTGGGCGCGGCAGTGGGCGGCGAAGGACTGAATGCGTTCGAGCTCTACGCGGGCCCCAAAGATCTGGAAATCCTGAAGCGGGTGAATCCGAAGCTGGAGCTGATGGTTGACTGGGGCACGTTCGGCATCATCGCCAAGCCTCTGTTTGAAGTGCTGAAATGGACGGCGGGACACGTGGACGGGAATTACGGATGGGCAATTATCCTGGTCACGATCGCGATCAACATGGTGCTGTTCCCTCTGAAGATCACCAGCATGAAGTCGTCCAAGAAGATGCAGGCGATTCAGCCGCAGATCGCTGCGATCAACGCGAAATACAAGGGTCTCTCCCTGAACGATCCGAAGAAGGCGGATCAGAACGCGGAGATCATGGCGTTATATAAAGACAACGGAGTGAATCCGGCGGGAGGCTGTCTGCCTATGATCCTCCAGCTTCCGTTCCTGTTCGCGTTTTATAAGATGCTGGGCGTGGCGATTCAATTACGCGGGGCGCACTGGCTGTGGGTGACAGACCTTTCGCAGCAGGAAGCGCTGGCGATTCACGTGCTGCCTTTGATCCTGGTGGCGACGCAGTTCCTGACGCAAAGGATGACGCCGAGCCCGGGCATGGATCCTTCGCAGCAGAAGATGATGATGGTGATGCCCCTGGTGATGGGGTACATGTTCTACTTTCAGATGTCGGGGCTGGTAATATACTGGTTGACTTCTAACGTGGTGGGCATCGCTCAGCAGTGGTTTTTGAATCGAGGCACGCCTAAGCCGCAGCCGAAGGTAGTGGACGTAAAGCCAGTCGCGAAGAAAAAGAAATAATGCCCCATAAGAAGTTTACCGTGGCCGAGGAAGGCCCCCGCATCGATAAGTTTCTGAAGCACGTGTTCGCGCTGGCGGGTTTCAAGCTCGATTTCACGGTGGCGGAAGGCGAAACGCCGCACCCGGATTTCGAGAATCCCGACCTGATGATCCGCTTCACTGGACCGGATGTGGACTTACTGCTCGAGAATAAAACGGAGCTGCTGCTGGCCCTGGAACACCTGACCATGGAAGCGCTAGGCATGGCGGGCGAGGAGCATTCGCGGATTTGTTTCGACGCCAACGACCGGCGGATTCTGCGCATCGAAGAGCTGCGGATGAGCGCGCTGGCCGCGGCCGAACGGGTGAAGAAATCGCACGCGCCATTTCACTTCAGCCCGATGAACAGCCGGGAGCGGCGCATCCTGCACCTGGCTTTGCGCGGCGAAACCGATGTGCGAAGCGAGAGCGTCGGCGAGGGTCCGATCCGGCAGGTGGTGGTGGTTCCGTTCGATTTGAAGGTGCTGCCGGAGCCGGTTCGTCCGCCGAGACCGCGGCCGGAAGACGATGGAGGGATGCGCGGACGTGGGGATCGGCGCGGAGGACCTCACATGGGTCAAGGCGGTCGCGGCGGACCTCGCGGGCATGGTGGCGGTGGACGCGATCGCGGGCCGCGAAGATAGACCGCATTGGGCAGGTCGGGAACCTGCCCCACTTTCACAGGCTAAAGCCTGTACCACCCTCGTTGCGCTGGGATGAATCTCAAGGACACGATTGTTGCCGTTTCTACGCCGCCGGGGCGTGGAGGGATCGGCGTTGTGCGGCTGTCCGGCGCCGATGCGCGGGCCATTTCTTCTAAAATCCTCAAATTTTCCGATGATTTTTCCTGGCGTCCGTGGTCGGCTGCCCTGGCTGAATTGTCGGATGTGGATCAAGTGGTTGTCACGTTTTTCGCGGCGCCTCGATCTTATACGGCCGAGGATGTGGTCGAGATTGCTTGCCACGGGTCGCCTGTTGTGCTGCGCTTCGCCGTGGAACGAGCTTGCGAGTTTGGCGCGCGGCTCGCCGAGCCGGGCGAGTTCACTCTGCGCGCGTATGTGAACGGGCGGATCGACCTTCCGCAGGCGGAGGCGGTTCGGGATTTGATCGACTCGACTACGCTTTATCAGGCTCGGATCGCGGCACAGCAGACTTCAGGCTCCGTTTCGCGGCGCATGAAGCCGATTAAGGAGCAGTTGCTGGAACTGATCGCTCTCCTCGAAGCGGGGATCGATTTCGCCGAGGACGACGTCGAATTTGCCTCCGCGATGCAGATCGAGATTATGATCCAGCCGATTCTCGATTCTGTGAGGGCTCTGATTGCGAGCTTCGCTTACGGCAAGCTGGTTCATGAAGGGTTCACTCTGGCGATCGTCGGCAGGCCGAATGTCGGGAAGAGCAGCTTGTTCAATCGACTGCTGGAGCAGGACCGCGCGATTGTCACCGACATTCCGGGGACTACGCGGGATCTGGTTTCGGAGACAGCCTCGGTGGAAGGGATTCCGGTGAAGTTCGTCGATACGGCGGGGATTCGCGAGGGGCAAGACACGGTGGAGAGCCTGGGAATTGAGCGCAGTTATCAGGCGATGGCGGATGCGGATTTGACGGTGGTGGTGATCGATGCTTCGGCGCCTCTGGAGCCCGAAGACGAGGCTTTGATCTCGAAGGCGCGAGGGAAAATGCTGGTGGTGGCGAATAAGTGCGACCTGGCTCGGTCGGCGGTTGGATTGAATGTTTCGGCTTTGACGGGCGAAGGGATTGGTGAGCTGCGCCGCGCGATTGTGGATGCGATTGCTCCGCGGGGGCGGATCGAGCAGGAGGGCGGATTTATTACCAGCTTGCGGCATGAGCAGTTGCTGCGGGAATCCGAGGAAGCTCTGAAACAGGCTTTGACGGCGAATTCGCTGGGGATTCCGCACGAGATGCTGCTGCTCGATTTGTATGCGGCTCTGCGGCCGATCGATGCGATTACGGGCGCTACTACGGCGGACGATATTCTGAATCGGATTTTTTCCACGTTCTGTATTGGGAAATAGACACACCCCGAGTGTCGTGAGCGGCCGGATTGCTCCGGCCGCTAGTGGATTGGACTGTCTCTTATGATGCACAATCCTCTGAAAACCGGAATGAAACTCCGTTATAGGATCGATCCTAAAGTCTTCCGTCGCTGCCATACATATAGTTGGCCTCGCTAGCCGTTCCACGGGCTCCGAAAGATCAGTACCACCGTAATGCGACTTTTCCTGCGCAGGAAAAAAGCTGTCAAAGAACGCCCGGTGAGGTGCGTCCTTCTGATTTAGAGTACTGGTAAGAAAAACAAAGACATTTCACGCAAAGGCGCTAAGCTCGCTAAGAAGAAGGAGATAAAAAAACATTTCACGCGGAGAACGCAGAGGGCGCAGAGTTTATTTTTCCAGAATTACCAGGGCCATTGCTTGGATTGCGGTGTGGGTTATGGAGAGCGAAATGGATTCGACGCCTAGTTTTTCGGCCCATTCTGCGGCTTTCCCGTGGAATTGGAGGGTCGGGCGGCCGGAGGGGAGATTGGTGACTTCGAAATCACGCCATCTGACGCCGCCGCGCATGCCGGTTCCCAGGGCTTTCATTGCGGCTTCTTTGGCCGCGAATCTGGCGGCGTAGCGCTCATAAAGATTGGCTTTGCTTTCGGCGTAGGCGATTTCGCGATCGGTGTAGATTCGTTCCACGAAACGGCGGCCGTGACGGGCGATCGCGTCTTTGATCCGCCCGACTTCGCAGAGATCGACGCCGGAGCCGACGATCACGCGCCGGCTCCGGGTGTGGTGATGGTGAGGCGGCCGTGGGTCACGCCTTTGGTGGAGATTAAGGCGTCGGCCATTTTCTGGACGGCGGCGGCCTTGCCTTTGAGGATCAGGACTTCCAGACAGTTGTGATGATCCAGGTGCACGTGAAGGGTGGATAGAACCAGGTGAAAATGATCGTGCTGCATGGCGGTCAGGCGATCCGAGAGCAGGCGGACGTGATGATCGTAGACCAAGGTTAGGGTGCCAACTACCTGGCTTTCCGGCTTCTCCGCAGTCTTTTCGATTAGGGCGTCGCGGATCAGATCGCGGAAGGCTTCGGAGCGGTTGGTGTAGCCGCGCTGGGCGATGTGGCGGTCGAATTTGGCGAGGAGGTCGGAATCGATGGCTACGCCGATGCGGCTGAGATCGCTCATTTGTTTTGAGCTTAGCAGGAGGGCAGGCCGGGAACCTACCCACTACGGGCTCTCGATTATTAGTGTTCGTGGGCCGTCATTGGTTAGGAAGATCCGGTTGCTACCGGCACGCTGCGGCGCGATTCGGGGTCGTGAACGGGTTGAGCGGCGCCACGAGTGGCGACGCGGCACGCACGAGTCGAGTGCGCTACGGGCTCTCGATTATCAGTGTTACCGGTCCGTCGTTGGTTAGAGAGACTTTCATATGGGCTTGGAAGATTCCGGTTGCTACCGGCACGCTGCGGCTTGCGACGGCTACGAAATGCTCATACAACGCGCGGGCTTGTTCGGCGGGGGCGGCGTCGTCGAAGCTGGGGCGGCGGCCTTTGCGGCAATCGCCGTAGAGGGTGAATTGGGAGACTACCAGGAGACTTCCACCGGTATCGAGAACGCTGCGATTCATTTTGCCTTGCTCGTCTTCGAAGACACGCAAGTTGAGGGTTTTTTGAGCGACGAATTCGGCGTCGATCTCGGTGTCCTTTTTGGAGACGCCTAGGAGCACTAATAGTCCGGGGCCGATTTCGCCGGTTATGGATTGATCGACGACGACTTGGGCTTCGGTGACTCGTTGTAATAACGCTCGCATAAATGTAAGGCTAATACTATGATCGAGACCTACGCCTATGCGCGAGCGGGGCTGCTGGGCAATCCTAGCGACGGATATTTCGGGAAGACCATAGCGTTCCTGGTGCGGAATTTTCGCGCGCGCGTGGTGTTGTATCCCAGCGCGCGTCTGGAGATCAAGGCGTCGAAGGCGGATATGCCGGTGTTCGAGAGCCTGGACGATCTGCACGAAAGCACGCGGTGGCGCGGTTATTACGGGGGCATCCGCATTATTCAGGCGCTGATTGTGCGGTTCATGGACTATTGCCGCGAGCACGGGATCGAGCTGCCGAATCGGAATTTCACGATCGAATATGAGTCAACCATTCCTTTGCGGCTGGGGATGGGCGGGTCGAGCGCGATTATCACGGCGGCGCTGCGGGCTCTATGCCAATATTATTCGGTCGATATTCCACTGCCGGTGCAGGCGAAGCTGGCGCTGGAGACAGAGACGAAGGAGTTGGGAGTGCCCGCGGGTCCGCAGGATCGCGTGATTCAGGTTTATGAAGGGCTGGTGTACATGGACTTCGCGAAGCATCTGATGGATGCGCGCGGCTATGGAGAGTATGAGCGGCTGGAGGCTACTTTACTGCCGAACATTTATCTGGCCTATCGAACGAGTTTGAGCGAGGGCACGGAGGTTTTTCATACCAATGTGCGGGAGAGATGGAACGCGGGGGATCGAACGGTGCGGGGTGCGATGGAGGACTGGGCGGGCTATGCGGCGCAGGGGCGTGAGGCTCTGCTCAAGGGCGATGTAGGGGCTTTGGGAAAATTGATCGATGCGAATTTCGATTTGCGCGCCAGCATTTACACGATCAGCAAAGGGAATCTGGAGATGATTCAGACGGCGCGCTCAGTGGGTGCTACTTCGAATTTTTCGGGCTCCGGTGGAGCGGTGACGGGTACGTTCGAGGACGACAGGATGTTTGCGAGGCTGGAGGAATCCTACGCGCCGCTTGGGATTAAAGTACTAAGACCTAAGGTCATTCCCTAATCGAAAAACTGCCGGTACTGGGTCATTATAAATCGGAACCCTATGATTTTCGGCAGGACTAGAAAACACACTTACATTCCCGGCGGATTTTTCCACCTGGAAGAAGAAGGCACGAAAACGCGCGTATTCGGCTACGGCCATGGCGATTCGATCAAGCTGAAGGACGAGTACGGAAATATTTGGCAGGGCTCGGCTGTGCGGAATGACGATAATTCAGTGGTGTATCGTTTTCGCGACGGCAAGGGGCGGACGCTGTCGGGTGTTTCGGATAACGTGACGGTGACGCTGCGGGATGGGTCGGGGAAGACTTGGAAGGGTTTTATCGACTGAGTCCGAAGTCCGAGGAGATTGCGGATGGGCAGGTCGGGAACCTGCCCCACTATTGGCCGCTGCCGGCTATTTCTAAAACGATTTGCCAGAGTAGTTCTACGCCGTCTTCCAGATTTTTTGGGGAGATGCGTTCGTCGTTGCCGTGGACCCGGGTGTCTCCGGCGTCGCGGACGAAGACGGGCACTCCGTAGACGGGCATTCCATGGGCGCGTAGAAAACTGCTGTCGGTTGCGCCGTTCGCCATGTAGGGAACGACCAAGTCTCGAGGATAGGCGCGGCCGACGGCTCGCGTCATGGCCAGGTATACGGGCGACGTCATCGGGCTCGGATCGGTGGTGGGGAATTGCGGACCGGGAGCTAGCGCGATATCGACTGCGGGATCGTTGATGGTCTGGCGGAAGCGCGCGAGAACTTCCTCCTTCGTTTCGTTGGGAAGGCGCCGCACGTCGACCTGCGCTTGCGCGGTAGTGGGAATGACGTTGTTTTTCGTTCCAGCGTTCAACATGGTCGCCGAGACGGTGGTGTGCAGCATGGCGTCGAGCTCGGGATCTTTCGCGCGGATCTGGCTGGCGGCGGCCTGTTGAATGGCGGCGTTCGTGTTGTCGAGACTGCGGATCAGCGGAGAGAGCCAGGAATAGTCCGCGATCCTTGAAATATCGCGGAGGTAGCGGCGGGTGGTGGGGTTGAGCTTGGCGGGCTGCTCCGCTTCCGATAGCTTCAGCAGAGCGCGTGTGAGATGGCTGATGGGATTATCGGCGCGCGGCAGCGAAGCATCGCCGGCCGTGCCTTTGGCGGTGAGGATCAGGCGAGTGGGGATTTTTTCGGCGGTTTCGACCTGGAAAATTTTCGGGCCGTCCTTGGTTTCGAGAATGGAACCGCCTTCGTTCAGCGCGAACTCGGCTTCAATTTTCGGGTAAGAGTGCTGAAGCATGTACTGAATGCCGGAAGAATTGGCCTCGGCGTCCGCTTCTGAGAGGAGGATCACATCGCGGCCGAGCTTGATGTTGCGGCGCTTGATCTCCACCATCACGGCGATTTCGGCGGCGAGCAGGGACTTATCGTCCTCGGCACCGCGGCCGTAGATATATCCGTTGCGAAGCTCGCCGCTGAAAGGGTCGACGGTCCATTCCTTGCGCTCGACGGGGACGACGTCGCTATGCGCGATCAGCAGCAGAGGGCGTCCGCGGCCGGAGCCTTTGAGGCGCGCGACGAAATTCAGGCGCTTGGTATCGTTGCCCATCGTCTCGCACGAAATGGCGTGCGAATCCGCTACCTGTTTGAGGTAGTTGGCAATCGCGGTTTCATTTCCGGGCGGGTTGGAGGAATCGATCTTAACCAGATCGACCAAATACTGGCGGGTTCGGTCAGGAAGAGACCGGTTATCGTCAGCCACCCCGATGGCCGAAAGGCAAAGCAAGGCGCAAAAACGCCGCATTGATTCAAATGTTATCACGTGCGTCCGTATAGAATGGTCGAATGCTCAGATTGTTTGGCCTGTCGTTAGCGATCATGGTTTCTATTCGCGCGGCGGATCTACCCGGCGCCAAAGAATGGCCGCAATTTCGAGGCCCGGGCTCTACGGGTGTCGCCGACGATCCCGCTTTGCCCGACAAATGGTCGCAAACTGAGAACATCGCCTGGAAAACCGCGATCCCCGGCGTCGGCTGGTCCTCTCCTATTATATGGGGCGACCGGATTTTCGTCACTACCGTAATCAGCAGCGCAGAGGTGGAGAAGCCGAAAAAGGGACTCTATTTCGGCGGCGAGCGCAAGCCTCCGACCGATGAGCATCGCTATATGGTTTACGCGGTGGATTTCGCGACCGGGAAAATTATGTGGGAGCGCGAAGCGCATCGCGGCGTGCCGGGGCCGAGGCATTTGAAGAACAGCTATGCATCGGAGACTCCGGTGACGGACGGTGAACGAGTGTACGTCTATTTCGGAAACGTGGGACTGTTCTGCTACGATTTTTCGGGCAAGCTGCTGTGGTCGAATGCGGCGAAGCCGATGGCTACACGCTACGGCTGGGGTACGGCGTCGTCGCCAGTGCTCGACCGCGGACGGCTGTATCTGGTGCATGACAACGACGATCATTCGTACCTGGAAGCGCTGGACGCGAAGACCGGGAAAACGATCTGGGCCGTAGATCGGGATGAGAAGACCAATTGGGCGACTCCTTATATTTGGGAACATGACGGCAAGAAGGAAATCGTTACACCGGGCACGGGGCGGGTTCGTTCCTACGATCTTGACGGGAAGTTGCTGTGGGAGTTCGGAGGCATGTCATCGATCTCGATTCCGACTCCGTTTTCTAGCCACGGGCTGTTGTATGTTTCATCTGGGTACGTGCTGGATCAGGTGCGGCCGGTTTACGCGGTGAAGCCGGGGGCGCATGGCGATATTACGCTGGCGAAGGATCAGACCAGCAGCGCGGCCGTCGCCTGGTATCTGCCGCAGGGAGGTCCGTACAATCCTTCCCCGCTGGTCTATGGCGATTATTACTACACCCTGTTTGACCAGGGCTTCCTGACTTGCCACGAGGCGGCGACCGGCAAACAGGTTTACGGGAAGCAGAGGATGGATCGGGAGGCGGGGGCGTTCACGGCGTCGCCTTGGGCCGCCAACGGGAAAATTTTCCTGTTGAGCGAGGACGGCGATACGTTCGTGGTCGCCGCGGGGCCGGAATACAAACTCATCGGGAAGAATTCGCTGGATGAGATGTGTATGGCGACCCCTGCTATTTCGCGCGGGAGTTTGGTGATTCGCACGGCTTCGAATCTTTATCGGATTGCGAAGCAACATTAGAAGTTGAACCAGTTCGACCAATTTGCCCAGTTGTTCCAGTTGCGCCAATTATTCCAGTTGTTCCAGTTCACCCAGTTGAGCCAGGATGCGACTTCGAGTTGCGCATAGGGCAGCTTGGTGACGGCTTCGAGTCCGCCCAGGTCCTTGGCTTCGGAGACGCGCTTGTTGATCTCGGCGCGAACGGCGGCTACGCGGTCGGGAATGGTGGCCGGGGCGGTGGGGATGGCGGCTTTGGCCTGCGCTCCGAACAATCCGCCGGCGAGGAAGAGCGAGCAAACGGCCTTGCGCGCCCTGGTGGTCATCCCGAAAATCTTGGTGTCAGTTACGTTTTTCATTGTCGTGTCCCTCTCTTTCACTTCTACTGAGCGGGAGAAATGCAGACACATTAGTTGGTGCGTATGTTAGATTGCAAATATCATGGCAAGTCGTAGCGTTAACAAAGTGATTTTGATCGGCCACCTGGGTCGCGATGCGGAGACGGCGTACACGGCGTCGCAAGTGCCGGTGACCAAGTTTTCCGTGGCCACGAGCCGCCGCTGGAAAGATCAGGCGACAGGAGATTGGAAAGAGGAGACGGACTGGAGCAGGGTCGTGCTCTGGCGAGGCGAAGCGGTCGCGCCATATTTATTGAAGGGGAAACAAGTCTACGTCGAGGGGCGCCTGCAAACGCGCAGCTACGACGATAAAGACGGCAAAAAGGTCTGGGCGACGGACGTGGTGGCGGATGAAGTGATCCTGCTGGGTGGACGAGGCGATAGCGGTCCGAGCGGCGGAGGGGATGAATATTCGCAGCAGGAGCCGATGAAGAGTGCTCCGAGAGGCCGGCAGGCCCCGGCAGGTCCACCGTCGCATGCGGCGCCGATGAGCGGGGGGGTGGATGAGGATGATGTGCCGTTTTAGCACGTCCGCGCGCTTTTGGATACTTGCGGGCTTCGGCGTGGCGACCGTTCTTGCGGCGAGTGTCCCGGAAGGCGCTCTGTAGTGCCTTTTGAAAGAAGCGATGCGCTTCGAAGCCGCTTGGATGCTTATGTAAAGGCAAACCGGAGCCGAAATTGGGGAAAGCTCTACGATCTGGTATCCGACGTGGGGCGGGGCGGGGTGGATCGCGGAACGTTTCATTGCAAGAATGAAGGCGGCGCACGGAGTTGAATTCGCGAATGTCCCTGACTTGCTGGAGTTCCGGCCAGAGCGTGCAGGGGGCGGGGATAAGCTAGGATACGAGATCTATGGCTGCGGCAAGGCCCGCCGGGAGGGGCGCGAGTTCAATGGGGTCGCGCTGGCCCACGGTCTTTGAACACGACAAATGGTTCTTCACGGGCTGGACGTTCACTGAATTTCCGAATGAATCCTGCAAGGCATTGGCGAGCACGAAGTGGGAGGCACCCGCGGCCATGGAATGGAATCGGCCAATGGAGGAGCTGCGTACTTCGCAGGGGGTACCTTTCCATCTCGACAGGCCAAAGTAGCAAAGGTCGGCACTCAGAGGCGCCAATCACCGCTCAATAATGGTAACGCGCCTGTAGAAATTCAATCCGCGACTCAGTCACTTGATACAAGAGCCGATGTTCTTGCGTGATCCGCCGCGACCATACGCCTGAGAGAGCATGCCTAAGCATCTCCGGCTTCCCGATGCCCAGGAACGGATCGCGCAACGTGGCCTCCACGAGGTCGAGGGTTCGTATCGCAGCTTTGCGATCAGTCTTGACCCAATACATCAGATCTTCCAGAAACTCTGGAAAGAAGATCGCTTCTCGATCAACGTTTTTCCGCAAGCCCAATCTCTTTGCGGAGCTGTTCTAGAGTCTGGGGCTCGCCCTCGCCCCGGGCAGACCGGCCTAACGCGCGGAATATGCGCTCCGCATTGCGAGGCGAACGCAATAGATACGCGGTTTCCATTAAGCTTGAGAGCTCGTCCGCAGGTATGAGCGCAACGTCTTTCGCGCCGCGACGTCGAACAATCACAACTTCCTGGTCGTCTGAAACGCGATCGAGAAAAGAGGCAAGCTCGTCGCGCAGTTTGGTGTAGGTAGTTTCGACCGGCATGACTTCATTGTACAGGATTCCTGTACGTAGCGTTAGGTCGCGATTAAACCTGCTGCCGGCGGCGTCTTCGTATTAGGCGCTTATTTCGCCTCCGCTCCACGGTCGGGGGGGCGAAGGCTTCTTCTATCAGTTGCGCTTGCTCCTGGTTGTGGCGCTTTAGCGATCCGGGCGATGGGCTTGCGCTTTCTGGACGCCCTGCGTAGCCGATGGTGCGGCCCTGGCGGTCCAGGACGGGTTGGATGTAGCCTCTGACGAATCCCCAGGCTCCCATGTTGCGGGGCTCTTCCTGCACCCAGACTACCTGGCTGGCGGCGGGGTAGCGGCGCAGGACTTCGTTGAACTCCATTTCCGGGAATGGATAGAGTTGTTCCGTGCGGACAATTGCTGTGTCGGTTAGTTTGCGGGCGTCGCGCGCGGCTAATAGCTCGTAGTAGATTTTTCCCGAGCAGACCAGGATTTTGCGGACCAGAGACGGGTCGGCAACTGTCGAATCGGCTAGGACCGGATGGAACACGCTGCCCCGGGTCAGTTCGTCGATGGAGGAAAAGACTTTCGGATGCCGCAGGAGGCTCTTTGGCGTCATCACGATGAGAGGCTTGCGCGAAGGACCTTTTAACTGGCGGCGCAGGACGTGGAAATGCTGGGCGGGCGTGGTTAGATTGACCACCCTCATGTTGTATTCGCCCGAAAGCTGGAGGAAACGTTCCAGGCGCGCGCTCGAATGCTCCGGTCCGCCGCCCTCCTGGCCGTGCGGCAAAAGCAGCACCAGCGCGGACTTGAGATTCCATTTCGATTCAGCGGAGGAAATGAACTGATCGGTGATGATCTGGCCGCCATTCGAGAAATCGCCGTACTGCGCTTCCCACGCGACCAGGGCGTTCAGGTCCGCGGCGCTGTAGCCATACTCGAACCCCATCACTGCGTATTCGCTGAGAGGACTGTTGTAGACCTCGAACGGGCCGACTTGCGAAAGAGGCACAAACACGCGATCCGATTCATAATCGTGATACTCGCCGTGGCGCTGGCTGAAGGTGCCGCGGCCGGAATCCTGGCCCGACAGGCGGACCGGATGGCCTTCCGACGCTAAGCTGCCGAAAGCCAGCAACTCCGCCATCGCCCAATCGATGGGTGCGCCTTCGAGCACTGCGCGGCGCTTCTGAATCAAACCGGCGAGCTTCGGATGGAGATGAAAGTCCGCGGGGAACGTGGTCATCGCAGTCACCACACGATCAAAGACGGAGCGCTCAATTCCCGTGGCTGGCTGGACGACCAGAGAGGACTCGGCGGGCATGGAGACCACCTGCACCTCGACTGCGTCCTTGTTGTTTTGCGCTTCGTCGTAGATGGCGTAGAGGCGCTTTTTCTGATCTTCGTACCAATCCGTCACTTCTTTTGAAGTCACTAATCCCTCATGCTCCAGGCGTTCGCCGTAGATCGCGGCGACGGGTTTCTGCGCCTTGATTTTGCGATACATCACGGGCTGCGTGTAGCTGGGATCGTCGCCTTCGTTGTGGCCGTTTTTGCGGTAGCAGATCAGGTCGATGACCACGTCTCTATGGAATCGCTGGCGGTAATCGCTCGAAATTTGCGTGGCGCGCACGCAGGCTTCAGGATCGTTTCCGTTGACGTGAAACACTGGGGCCTGAACGGACAGCGCCACATCGGAGCAGTACGTCGAGCTTCGGGCCGCGCTGGCCGTGGTGGTGAATCCGATCTGGTTGTTGATCACCAGGTGAATGGTGCCGCCGGTGTCGTAGCCGGGGATTTTGGAATAGTTGAACGCCTCGGCAACGATGCCCTGCCCCGCCATCGCGGCATCGCCGTGAATCACCAGCGGAAGAACTTTTTCGCGGCGCGTATCCTTCAACATGTCCTGCTCCGCGCGGACGAAACCTTCGACCACGGGATTTACCGCTTCCAGATGGCTGGGATTGAAAGCGACGGTGACCTTGATTTTCTTGCCCGAAGGAAGAGTGCGTTCCTGCTCCCCGCCGAGGTGATATTTCACGTCGCCCGAGCCTTCGATGGAATCGGGATCGTCATCGCCTTCAAATTCGGCGAATAGTTGCACCATGCTCTTCCCCGCGATGTTAGCCAATACCACCAGGCGTCCGCGATGCGCCATGCCGATGACGACTTCTTTCGTGCCGGCGTTTGCCGCGCGGTCGAGGATTTCCTCAATGATCGCGATGGCCGATTCACCGCCTTCGAGACCGAAGCGTTTGTGTCCTTTAAAACGGGTGTCGAGGAAGTTTTCAAAGCTTTCCGCGCCGATGACGTCCTGAAGCACACGCCGCTTGAGTGCTGGATCGAGAGGCCATTGATTCTGCGTCGGCTCCATGCGCTGTTCCAGCCAGTTACGCTCCTCGATATTGTCGATGTGCATCCATTGGACGCCGATCTTGCCCGCGTAGGTCTGGCGCAGTCGGTCGATCAGGGCGCGCAGCGTCATCACGCCGAAGGATCCGGCGTGGAAACTGCGGTCAAGATCCCAGATGGTAAGGCCGTGGGTCGAAGGTTCGAGGTCGGGATGCGAAGCGCGAGGCACACCGAGAGGATCGAGATCCGCGACCAGATGGCCGCGCTCGCGCCACGCTTGAATCAGCTTGGCGACGGCGGCCTGCTTCATCGGATCGGCGTTGATGACGGGCGCGGGCGATTGATCGGGCTCCCAGCGGAAGGCCCGCATCGGGATACCGAGACTCTCGAGAATCGAATCGTAAAACCCGTGCTCGCCTTCGAGCAGCGCTTGTAGATGGCCCAGGAACTGGCCCGATTCCGCGCCCTGGATCACGCGATGATCGTAGGTGCAGGTCACAGTCATGACCTTGCTCAATCCGAGCGAGGTGCGCGTTTCTTCCGGCACTCCGCGATATTCCGGCGGATAATCGATGGCTCCGGTAGCGATGATCGCGCCCTGGCCAGGCATCAGGCGCGGCGTCGATCCCATGGTCCCGACGGTGCCGGGATTCGTGAGCGAAATCGTGGTGCCTTCAAAATCCGAGACGAGGAGTTTATTGGTGCGGGCGCGGGCCACTAAATCGTCGAAAGCGGCCAAGAATTGGGCGAAATCCATGGCTTGCGCGCCCTTAATCGACGGCACTTTGAGCGATCGGGCGCCGTCTTTGCCGGCCACATCGACCGCGATTCCGAGGTTCACGTTCTGATGAGTGATACGGAAACTCTCATCTCCGTTTTCTGAATAAGCTTGATTGAGCGCTGGGACTTTTTCGACGGCTTTGACGATCGCCCACGCGACCAGATGCGTGTAGGAAATTTTGGACTTGCCGGACATGGAGCGCCGCTCATTGATCAGGCGGCGATTTTCGTCGATGACTTTCACCGGCATCGCGCGCTGGCTGGAGGCGACCGGCATGGTGAGGCTGGCCGTCATGTTCTCCGCGATGCGGAGGGCGGGTCCGCGCAAGGGGACCAGTTGATCTCCCTCAGGAAGCTGCGGGGCTACCGCGGGCTTCGTGACAGGCGCGATTGCGGCTGCGGCTCCATTGGAGGGAGCCGGGTGGCCGTTCGATTCAAACACTTCCATCCAATCCGTGTCGACCGTTTGCCGGTCGTGCAGGTACTGGTGATACAGCTCATCTTCGAGCCAGCTATTAATACTGGGTTTCTGAGACTCAGGCATGCAAATGGACTTCTTTTATTATGATAACTGATGCCCTGCGCGCTGATCTTTTCCGACATTCATAACGACTCTAAGGCCCTGGAAAAACTGATGGATATCGAGGCCGACTATTACTTCGCCGCCGGCGACTTGGTGAACTGGGCGAAAGGGCTCGATAAGATGGGCGAAGCTCTGAAGAGACGCGGCTCCAAGATGTATGTTTTGCCGGGGAATCACGAGTCGGCGGGCGATATCGAGTCGCTTTGCGCGCGTTTCGGGTTCGTTAATTTTCACGAGCAGAGTATGAGGATTGGCGCGATGCACGTGGCCGGGCTCGGTTATTCCAGTCCGACGCCTTTCGATACTCCGGGTGAGTATACGGAGTCGGAAATTGCGGAAAGGCTGGCGAAGTTCGCGGGATTGAAGCCGCTGGTATTGATTTGCCATTGTCCTCCTTTAAATACGGCGCTGGATCGAATTAAAGAAGGGCTCCACGCGGGGAGCAGGTCGGTGCGGGAGTTCATTGAAGCGGAGCAGCCGGATTATTTTTTCTGCGGACATATACATGAGGCGGAGGGGGTGGTGATCCAGATGGGGGCGACCAGGGCGCAGAATGTGGGGAAGAAAGGGTATTTGCTGGAGTTGTAGACTAAGGTCGCGAAACGAAGGGCGATCCAAGTGCGGAGTTTCCGCGGTGAGAAGAAATATGTCGCCGAGCGCGGAACTCGGGCTCGCCGAGGATCAGACGATTCTCGCAACAGTCTGAAGAATTGTTTCACGCAAAGGCGCGAAGCTCGCTAAGATTCTGTTCTCTAATGACCCGGCAGAGTTCCGTTTATTCCCCTGCTGCTAAACTACAGACAGATGACCCTCGAAGAACTGGAAAGAGAGTACGTTTCGCTCCGCCAGCAGGCTGACGCTGTGCGGAGCTATCTTTGACGCGCCTACCCGCCGCGCGCAGCTAGCTCAAACCGACGACCAGATTAACGCTCCCGACTTCTGGAATCAGCCCGAAAAAAGCCAGAAGATCATGCAGGATCGCAAGCGCCTGGAGGAGCAGATCGCCCAGGATAAGGAGATTTCCTCGCTCGCGGGCGACCTCGATACGCTGTTCGAACTGGCTCGCGAGGGTGAGGACGTAGCAACCGACCTGGATCGCGAAATGAAGTCTTTCTCCGCGTATCTTGAGTCGCTCGAAACGAAGATGCTGCTTTCGGGCGAGAACGCCGCGCGCTACGCGATCGTGACCATTCATCCCGGCGCGGGCGGCACGGAGAGCCAGGATTGGGCTGAAATGCTGCTGCGCATGTACCTGCGCTGGGCCGAACGCAACAAATTCGAAACCGTGGTTACCGATCGCCTGGAAGGCGAGGGCGCGGGAATCAAATCCGTCACGTTTGAAGTCAACGGCGAGAACGCGTACGGCCTGTTGCAGAGCGAAGTGGGCGTGCACCGGCTGGTGCGCATTTCGCCCTTCGATTCCGCTGCGCGCCGCCATACTTCGTTCGCCAGCGTCTTCGTTTATCCGCAGATCGACGACGAGATCAAGATCGATATCAAGGTCGAAGATTTGCGCATCGATACTTTCCGGGCTTCGGGCGCAGGGGGGCAGCACGTCAACCGCACCGATTCCGCGATTCGCATGACGCACTTGCCGACCAACATCGTGGTGCAGTGTCAGAGTGAGCGCAGCCAACACAAGAATCGCGCGACCGCGATGAAACAGCTCCGCGCGAAACTGTACGAGTTCGAGTTGGACAAAAAAAAGGCCGAGGAGAGGAAGCTCGAAGACACCAAGCTCGGGATCAACTTCGGCAGCCAGATTCGCAGCTACGTGCTGGCGCCTTATCGGATGGTGAAGGATCATCGCACCAAGCTCGCGATCGGCGACGTGGACCGGGTGCTCGACGGGGATCTCGAATCGTTGATCCACGCCTATCTGGTATTTGTTAAGACCGGCAAGACCGCTTCTGATAAAGATGAACCTCTCGATTAAAGAAGCGGCGCAAATTCTTCGCGATGGCGGACTCGTCGCATTCCCTACGGAAACGGTTTACGGCCTGGGTGCGAACGCGCTCGACGCATCGGCGGTCGCGAAAATTTATGAGTTGAAAGGACGGCCGGAGACCAGCCCGCTGATCGTCCACGCATCGTCGATCGAGATGGCGCGCACTCTAGTGACCGAGTGGCCGCGGGAAGCGGAGGAACTCGCGCAGCGCTGGTGGCCCGGTCCTTTGACGCTGGTTCTGCCGAAGGCGGCGCAAATTCCGGATATTGTTACCGCTGGCCTGCCGACGGTGGGCGTGCGTATTCCGGCGCATCCGTTGGCGCTCCAATTGATCGAAACCGCCGGGGTCCCGCTCGCCGCTCCCAGCGCGAATCGCTTCAAAGAGCTTTCGCCGACCACTGCCGCGCACGTTCGGGCGGCCTTTGGCGACTTAATTCCGGTGCTCGACGGCGGACCAACGCGCGTGGGCATCGAATCCACTGTGGTTTCGATCGCGGATGGAAAGATCACTCTGCTGCGCCCCGGCATGATCGCGCTCGGCGAAATCGAAAGAGCAGTCACGCCCGCAGGCGCGCATCCTTCGCCCGGGATGGCGGCGCGTCATTACAGTCCGCGGACTCCTTTACTGTTGGTGAATACGCCATCCGAAATGCCGGACCGCCGCGGCGCGTACGTCTGGTGGAACACTTCAGGGCTGACTGCGCGCAGTCTGCGCATGCCCAACGATCCGGTCGCTTATGCGCAGCGAATTTACAGCGTGTTGCACGATCTCGACGAAGAAAACTGGCCGTGGATCGCGGTAGAGGCTCCTCCGGATACGTCCAGTTGGGCGGCCATCGCAGATCGATTGAAGAGAGCGGCGTCCAAATGATTTTTGAAACGTCTGTGCCACCCCGGTACTCGCCTTAATTCCACTGCTTCACTGTCGGCCATATCTCACTTAGGGGGCGCTTCAGGCCTTGGCAGTAGAAAACGTCGAAATGCTCGAACGGCATGGAATAAGGATGATACACGGTTGCGACTTTCTGAACCTCCGCGAATTTTGAAGCGAGAACTTCCGGATCGCCGTGCATGACAATTACGCTCTCGCCGGTGTAGCCGCGCGGTCCCCAGAGAAAATAATTCTGATGTCCGCTGATGGCGGGTGGCAATCCGTACTTCGCACCGAACATGTCAATCGCTGACGCTTCTCCGTAATTCTGGCCGAAAATCGCGGTCCGGGGTCGAATCTCCGCCGGGAGGGCATTGTAAACCCGAGCGACAGTGGCCGTCATCTCCTCCCAACCGAAACGGTCGGCGAAAAATTGCGGGAGCGGCCCGAGCCGGTGCGTTTCGATCGCAGGCTGATTGAAGTGCAGAGCCTTCGCGTAGCGGATGTAAGTTTCGGGCGGCAGCAAAGGGATCGCAAAGGGCGCGACTATGATGGCGCTGGCGGCAATTGCGATTGGCCATACGTACCTTTTCCAATGCGTGTGTGCCTCCCAAAACACGGCCCCGGCGGCGAACAGAATCGGGAATGCAGGGTAAAGATAATAGATGCGCGGGCTTAGCGTGACGATCACCGCGGCGATGAAAATCCATGCCCATCCCAATACTCGAAACGGCTTTCCCTTCGCCGAGAAAAAGAACCACAGCCCCGCCAGCCAGATGGGAAGAGTCAGCGGGTGCATGGTCAAAATCTCCTGACCGAAAAATGCCAAAGGCGAGAGCGGAACATCGCGGCCATTGTTGCGGATGTTTCTCTGGAGTTCGATGAACGGGAAGTGATGCTGGATATTCCACAGAAGATTTGGCAGAAAAATGAGCAACGCGATCGCGCCGCCGATCCAGATCCACGGGCTCAAAAACACTTTGCGCTGCGGAGTCAGGATGAGGCCGACGAAAATAGCGGCTCCGAAGATCAGCATGGAGTGCTTGTTTTCCAGGCCCAATCCGGCGAGAATCCCGAACCAGATCCATAGTCTCTGGTCACCGGTTTTGACGACGCGGATTACCAGCCACGCGCAGCCCAGCCAGAACAGCGGCTCAAACGCGTTCATCGACAGGAAACTGTCGAGGGCGAGGATGCCGCCCGCCACCAGAGTCGACAAGGCGGCCAGCCCCTGCGCTCCTTTCCCGCCGCCGAGTTCGCGCGCGATCAGCCCGGCGAGTACAACTTCGAAAGTCCCCGCTAACGCAGGCAACAAACGAATCGCGAACAGCGAGTCTCCCATCGTCGATCGGACAAACCACGCGATCAGCGCAATCAGCGGCGGCTGATCGACGTAACCCCACGCGAGATGCCGGCTGCACGCCAGATAATACAGCTCGTCGCGAAAATAACCATCGTGCCAAGTGGAATAAAAGTGGACCAGCAGCTTGCAGGCGGCAATGCACAGCACCACGCCTATCGCTGTAAACCAGCTTTTGCGGTGAACACCGGTCTCCTCGGCGGATGGAAGAACCATGGGGCGCGAACTTCAGTTTACCCACCCTGCTTCATCGAAACGCGAACATTTATTGTTTCCCGTCCGCCGTAATCGTTCCCCATGCCGTCTCGCCGTACCTCCGCTTCCATGATTGTGTGCAATACGATACACTGTCATGTTTACGCTACATCGCCGTAATCGTTTTCAGATTGCCGGCAAATATCTCAAAACGCTTGTTGGAGGAGCCTCATCGTGCAATTAAGTTCATCGATCCCACTTCGTCTTTTGATCGCGTGCCTCTTTTTCACCGTTTCTGTAACCGCCCAAGTCCTTACCAACCTTTCCGGGGTGGTGACGGACCCAGCCGGCGCACCCCTTCCCGGTGTCACGCTGACAATTAAGAACCTCGGCACACGCGAAACGCGCACCATCGAAACCGATGGCGCGGGGCATTATCAAGCGTCCGGCATGCCCGCGGGGCGCTTCGACATTCGAGCGGCAAAACCAGGGTTCACCGATGAAACGCGCGCGGGAATCAGCCTGGTGGCTGGCCAGGACGCCACTGCCGACATTAAGATGCAGCGCAGCACCTCCGACACCTGCGCGAGCGGCCACGAGTTCGCCATCACCGATTGCGCGCTAACCTGGCACGGCATCACGTTCTACGGCGCCTATGACGTCGGCGTCGGTTGGGTGAGCCACGGCCTGCCGGAAAACGCCACGAACTATGAAGGCGAATCTCTGGTGAACCGGAACGGCTATCAACATCGATTCCTCATCGCACCGAACAACTTGCAGCAGACGGGTCTGGGCGTCCGGGGTAAGGAAGAGTTTGGTCATGGCTGGTCCGTCGTGTTCAACGCTTCCACCGGCATTAATCCGCAGTCCGGCCAGCTCGCCAATGCGTCCGCCACTATGACCTCCAACAACGGCCTTCCCAGGAGCAGCTATACGGAAGCCATCGACGGCGCGCGCGCGGGCCAACCGTTCAATGACGAATACTATCTGGGTGTATCGTCCACGACTTTTGGCACGCTGACCTTCGGTCGTCAGCGCGCTCTCGGTACGGATGCGATGCTCCTCTACGATCCGGCCGGCGGCAGCTATGCCTTTTCGTACATCGGGTATAACGGCACGATGGCCGGCGGCGGCGACACCGAAGACAGCCGCTGGGACGACGCCGTGAAGTATCGCCTCGGCGTTGGCCCGGTCCATCTCGGCGCGATGTACAAATTCGCCGATGGTTCCGGCGGCTGCTATTCGGCCTCCGCAACCTGGACTGCCGCGAACTGTACGCCGCAAGCGGCGCATAACAACGCCGTGGGAGTCGACTTCGGCGGAGACATCGGCAAGCATTTCTCCACCGACGTCGTCTACCAGCATTACAACCAGGCCATCAGCATATTGAACCCCTTGCTGGGACCTCAGAGTGTGTCGGCGTCGTATCAGTCGACCACCGATAGCATCAATACAAACCCGATTAACGGCGCGAATCTGATCCCCACGGCCAACACCGTATACGGGATTGTGACCGACAACAACGCCATCATGATCGCCGGCAAGTATACGTGGGACCCGTTCAAGTTTTTTGTCGGCTACGAATATATCCAGCAGAACAACCCTTCGCATCCGTTGGGCGTCGGCGCATTGGACCAGGGAAGTGTTTACCTGAGCGGCGTCGAAGACAACAATCTTGATTCAACCAAGACTCTGCAAATCTGGTGGACGGGCGTGAAATACGCTTTCGATAGCAAAACCGATATCACTCTGGCCTGGTATGAACAGGTGCAGAACGACTTCCGTTCCCCGCCGGCCTGCTCGCCCTCAGCCGGTTTCCGCAGCTCCTGCGCAGGCACTCTCAACGAGGGATCGGCTTATGTGGATCATCACTTCACTAAGCGTTTCGACGCCTTTGCGGGAATAGCGTATTCCTGGGTGACTGGCGGTTTGGACATCGCCATACCTCATGGCCCCGGCGTCCCCTATAACTACAACAGCAACTTTGCTCCGACAGTCGGTGCTCGTTTCACCTTCTAATCGCGGCAGTGCGAACTGACTGAGAAGCGATTTTCAGCGCGGCGCAGAGCGAAGTCCGACACTGGCCGGCGAATGTTTACCCTTTGAAGTTTGCCCGACTGCGCCTAAAATCTAGGAGGCGCTTGCGCCAACTCCGCGTCGGCGGATGAAAAGGGGGTTCGTTTTGCGGCTCGGTCGCCACTCATTCTCACGCAGAGTTGAGTCTTCTGACACCGGAGGGCGGGAAAAGATTCTATTCGCCGGCGATCGCCGGGATGTGGGCGCCGCATTGTTCCGTTGTGTTCCTTGGGGCAGTGCTACTGATAATTGGAGGCTCAAGATGAACGATCAACACGAGAAGGAGCAGTATTCTGGAGTGCGAGATCAAGAGATCCGTGCGGCACTGGAACAGCATTGGGCGGCGTCCGATGCCAACGACTTTGAAACGGAGCACCGCATCTATCGTGAGGACGCGGTGCTGGAATACCCGCAATCAGGAGAGCGAACCCGCGGTCGATTTAACATACAGAACCAGCGCGCTAGCCAGCCGAGCAAAAAGCGGTTTGCTGTCCGGCGAATTATTGGTAGCGGTGATCTTTGGATCAGCGAATTCGTCCTGACCTATGACGGCAAGCCGTCCTACACTGTGAGCATCATGGAGTTCAAGGGCGACAAGGTTGCGCGAGAAACACAGTACTTTGCGGATCCATTTGTGGCTCCCGCGTGGCGCGCTCAATGGGTCGAACGGATGGCGTGACGCCCGTTGAGGAAAAGGAGTTGAAGGTCGAGGGCTACTCTTGTCGCATCGATCAGTCAACGGCATGAAGCTCGCGGGATGACTATCTCAAAGATACGCGGGACACGGAAGGAAAATGACCAGCGGTAACCCTCGCCTACATCGACACGCATAGTGCTGACCGTCGCGGCGAGCGTTATACCTCCTTCATCGTCCGCAAGAACGACCCCAAGGAGGGCGGCGGAGTGGCTCTAGGTTAGTGAAACTATTTGAAGGAGGCTGATGAATGACGCACGTGATCCAGAACGCATTGACGACGCTGCGCGATGGGGAGTGGATGCCAGTGACTACAGCCCGCATCCTGATTGGGATCTTTTTCTGTATTTCCGGCGGAACCAAACTGTTCGTCCAAGCCCAGTTCCGCGTGCTTGAACAGACCATGGTTCAAATACACACCCCGTTCCCACACGCAACTGCGCTCTTTGTCGCTATCGTCGAATTCGCGTGCGGCGCGGGTCTGGCGCTGGGGCTCCTCACGCCGCTGTGCGCCGCGATGCTCACGGCAGACATGATCGTTGCAATCGCCACCACTTCGATCCATGGCATCAAAGCGAGCGGTTTCCTCACTTGGCTTGACGACTTCCTGTACCTCCCCGAAGTGCTATATGTGTTGATCCTCGTTTGGCTGATCTTCTCTGGACCCGGTCGATACAGCGTCGATGGCCTCCTCGCGTCGAGACTCGGCCTCTTCGGCGTCGAGCGCTAGTATCCTGGAGCGGTACTATACTTGTTCAATCTGAGTGATCTAGTCACTGAGGCGCTCGCCATACTGCGCTTTCGGATTCGGCCAATCGCTGTGGCCGAATCACGGATAGTCGGGCGCTATCAGGCGGTAACGATCGGCAAAGGGTCGGTCGCAATGGTTCGATAGTAGGTCGGATATTTTGACGGTTGCCATAAGAATCGCTCCTATTTTCTTCATCCCTGCACCTTAAGTATGAGCTCCACCTCGACACGGGTTCCGACGGGAAGACTGGCGACGCCATAACACCGCAAATTCAGGACCAAGGCTTAAACGGTGAAACTTTCTAGGTAGTCGCCGAATGTTACTAACCACTGCCCGCAGGCTAAGTCTGCAGAGCGGCACGACATGGAAAATCAACGCTTGGGACAACTTTGGACACACGACCCCCTGTAGGAAACCACATTTGAGACCGTATAGCTGGGTGAAATTGGAGCCGCATGGCTATAAGTGTTTGAAGAAGAAGCAGCCAGGGACGGACTCGTCTTCCTTGTGTTCGAAACCGCTGGATGGGACGGCAAATCGGCGTGCTCAAAGCCGTGTATCTTGCGGATATCGTCGGGTTATCAGGGCATGGCCGAATGAACAGAAAATCTGGGATCATAAAACGTTAACTGCCGTTCGGGGATCGAAACGATTCTTCGAACGAGGAGATCATGTCCCCTGTCAAGGTGTGGCGAACTGAGTTCCTGTGGCCGACGCGGCCCTTCTGGCTGGTTACCCTCCTTTTCTTGTTCTGTCTCAGCTGTGCGAGGCAAACTCCACCGGCGGCTCCAGTCACTCTGGTTCTCGTGGACCGAGGCTGGCTCGATAAGGAGTTTCGCGATGTTCGCGATCGGGAGTTTGGGGAATTCACCGCGGCAACGGGCATCCGTGTAAAGCTGCTACCCGGCTCCGAAAGCGCCATCGAACAGCTGAGACTTTGGCAGAGGCTATTAGCCGATACTCCAGAGACAAAAAACGTGCATCCCGACGTCTTTGGGATCGACGTTATTTGGCCGGGTATCCTTGCCGAGGATCTGATCGATCTGAAACCTTACGTGGCTCAAGACGTTTCTGCGCATTTTCCGGAGTTGGTTGCCAACATGACGGTCAACGGCAGGCTCGTCGCGCTGCCCAGCCGGCTCGACGTCGGACTTCTGTATTACCGGACCGACCTCCTCCAGCGCTATGGCTACCACGGTCCTCCGGAAACATGGGACGATCTCGAAAAGATGGCCGCGCACATTCAACAGGGTGAACGAGCTCGAGGGAAAAAGAATTTCTGGGGATTCGCCTGGGAAGGCGCACTCACCGACACCCTCACCAGCAATGCGCTCGAGTGGCAGGCATCCGAGGGCGGCGGACACATCATCGAGGCGGATGGTAAAGTCACGGTTAATAATGCGCGCGCAATTAAGGCGTGGGAAAGGGCCGCCCGGTGGGTCGGCTCGATTTCTCCCCTGGGCGTCACGACATATAAGGAACAGGATGCGATGAACCTGTGGCTCTCCGGCGACGCGGCCTTTATGCGTAACTGGTGGGCTTCCTATGTCGTCAGCGGGTCCGATCGATCTTCCGTGAAGAACAGGTTCGCGGTAACCCTTCTTCCCCGCGGCAGCATGGGCCGCGCGGAAGTTTTCGGCGGAGACGGCTACAGTGTGTCCCGGCGTTCCGCCCATCTTAAGGAAGCAATCGCGTTCCTCCGCTACCTTTCGAGCCGTAATGTAGAAGCCCTCCGGGCGCGAGTGCTTTCCACGCCTCCCACTATGCCGGACTTGTACCAGGATGCGGAATTGTCCAAAGAAAACCCTCACCTTCAAAATATCAAACAGGCGGTTCTCCAAGGACTGGTTGCCCGGCCCTCGACAGTGGCTGGGCCGAAATATTTCGACGTCTCGGCGGCCTTTGGCAAGGCAGTCCACGCGGTTCTGATGCATGAGAAGGACGGCGCGGCCGCCGCGGCTGAACTCGAAAAGGAGTTGCACCGGATTATCGGTTCTGAAGGGCCATCCCAGAGCGGCGTGCCCACTGCGAGTATTCCACATGCGCCTCGATAGCAACCCTCGACCGGCTTCTGAAAACCGCCTTGGGGAAAAGCTCGTCTCCGGAATCCTTCGCCCCATTCAACTCAAGATTGGCGTCCGGTTAATCTTGTCCTTCATCACGATCGTCGTGCTGATGGCTGCCGGCTACGCGGTTGCCCTCTGGCAATTTCGTGAGCTGCACATTCAGGAACAGGAACTTGACCGCGCCCAGCAGAAATCCGCCGCGGTTCTCAATCTGCACGCACACCTGTTTGCCTTCCGGGACAAACTGGAGGATCTTGCGGATAGCCACAACGGTGCGCAATTCGTCCGCGAAGCCGATGGGCTTCGCAACAGTATGCTGGACGACATTAAGCGTGCCAAGCAGGCCTTGACCGGCCTCTCTCCTGACCTCGAAACAGATTCATTCCCGCTTGTGTCGCTCGGCACCATCGAGAGCGACTTGCCGGTTCAAATCGATGCGATGTCGGACCTTGCAAAAGCAGAAGACTGGGCGGCTATCCGGCGTCGCTCAGAGATTCAGATAAAGCAGTTGAGCTATCTTACTTCATCCCTGGTCGACAGGGTCGCCGCCGAAGTGGTTCAGGAGCGTGCGCGAGTATATGCGAACATTCAGCTCGAGGAGCGGCGGGCGCTGCTCTCGCTGGTGGGTGCCGCTTCCATCACCTTGCTCGTTGCGGCGGTATTGGGCTTGTCCGTCACTCGCAGCATCACTCGCCCCCTTGCCATCCTCGGCAGCGGGACCAAAGCTCTTGCCCGTGGTGAGTTCGAGCATCAAGTGGCTGTGGCCGGCGTGGACGAGTTAGCGGATCTGGGGAATGTCTTCAACCATACAGCACGAAGGTTGCGCGAGCTCTACGAGAACTTGCAGGAGAGCGAAGCCCGCTTCCGCGCCCTGATCGAGCATTCTTCCGATTTCATCATCGTCCTGGATCGCGAAGGAGCCATTCGCTACGTCAGCCCCTCAAGTGATTACGTCTTGCGACTCAAATCGGAAGAGCTGGTAGGCCAAGGGATCTGGACGTTGATTCACCCGGACGACCTGGAGGGAGCGCAGCGCGCTCTGAACGATGGACCACCGAACGCGAGCCGCACGTTTCAGTTTCGCTATCGGTACCCGGAAGGGGAAACCCGCATCATTGAAGCGGTAAAAACGAACCTGCTCGATAACCCGGCGGTCGCCGGCATCGTTGTAAATGCTCGCGACATCACCGAGCGTAAACGCGCCGAGGATGCCTTGCAACAAGCGCAAGCGTACCTGTCGGAAGCGCAAAGGCTGAGTCAAACCGGCAGTCTCGGTTGGATTCCGTCGAGCGATGAGCTTATCTGGTCGATCGAAACGTATCGCATCTTCGACTACGACCCGGACCTCAAACCTACCATAGACATGGTCCTTCAACGGGTCCATCCCGAGGATCAACCTGTGGTCCGGCAGTTTCTTGATCGGGCATCCCGCACCGGAGATGACTGGAACCTCGACCACCGCTTGTTGATGCCGGATGGTTTTGTGAAACATCTCCACGTCGTCGCACACGCTGTAAAGAACGACTCGAGAGGCGAGGTAAGTTTCGTCGGCGCGGTAATGGACGTCACCGCGGCCAAACAGTCGCAGGAGGCTCTGGAACAGGCGTTCCGTGAAATTAAGACGCTGAAAGATCAGCTTCAATCCGAGAATATCGTGCTCCGCGAAGAAATCGATAAGGCATCGATGTTCGAGCAGATCGTCGGGATCTCGTCCCCTTTGCGAAACGTGCTGTCTCGCATATCCAAAGTTGCTCCGAGCGACTCCAGTGTGCTGATCACCGGCGAAACCGGCACCGGTAAGGAATTGGTCGCCCGCGCCGTGCACCGGCGTTCCCGGCGCTCCTCGCGCGCCTTTGTGAGTGTGAACTGCGCAGCCATCCCGCGCGACTTGATCGCATCAGAATTGTTCGGCCATGAGAAGGGCGCCTTTACCGGCGCAACCCAGAGGCGCTTAGGGCGCTTCGAGCTGGCCGAAGGAGGCACGATCTTCCTGGACGAGGTTGGTGAGCTTCCAGCCGAGACTCAGATCGCTCTCTTGCGTGTTTTGCAGGAACACGCGTTTGAGCGCGTCGGTGCGGCGGGAACCCTCCGCACGAATGTTCGGGTGATTGCGGCGACGAACCGCGATTTGGAGGTTGCAATCGCTGCGGGGACGTTCAGGAGCGACCTGTTTTACCGGCTCAACGTTTTTCCCATTGAGGTGCCTTCCTTGCGGGAACGAAAAGAAGATATCCCCCTGCTGGTGGAGTACTTCATCGATCGTTTCGCAAGGCAAGCTGGAAAGAGCTTTAAGACCGTGAACAAAAAGAGCCTCGATCTGCTCCAGTCGTACCCCTGGCCGGGTAATATTCGCGAATTGCAGAACGTGATCGAAAGATCCGTCATTGTATGCGAAACAGAGAATTTCTCAGTCGATGAGAGTTGGCTTTCGCGGCAACCTCCCGTTCCTGTGCAGAGCATTGGACTTGAACCTCTCAGGAAGCTTCCTTCTCAGGAAAAGGAGCTCATCGAGGCGGCGCTGGGCGAAAGTGGCGGACGGGTGTATGGACCCACCGGTGCAGCTGCCAAGCTCGGCATACCGCGATCCACACTCGAGAATAAGATCAGATTGCTAAAGATCAACAAGAATCACTTCAAAGCTAGCTCTACCTCAAACAACGATTAGGAAGAATCCGGTCTTGGCAACTGGCTGTTCACGTCCTTCTGGCGCGCCATTTCTCCAATGTTGCCCATTACATCGCTGCGACGCGTCCCCTTGTCGCGCCGGCCTGGGAGAAAATGGGCCAGATGTCAAAACGCTGCCCTAATCGTCGCGAGTTGCCTGTCTTGGGTTCGTTTCGTAATTTCGCGCACCGACAGGAAGCTTGGGTTCGTTTTCGTAAATCCGAAGCGAGTGCGCTCCCCTCCAAGCTCGGCCTGCGAAAATCTCCGAAATTGGTCCAGTTAGTCCCTCGCGGCAATTCGCGAGAGCCCCGGATATTGTACAATTTTGGTCAATTGTCCAATTTGGACAACTTAAAAGTCTGTCAATTTGCTTTTTTTAAATGATTTACGATTGGCATCGAGTTTGCCACTAGGTTCGCGATGGCAAGCTGGGAAGCAACAAGCCGCCCGAGCGGGCGAAAAGGAGTCGAAGGGAAGGCGACATTCCCATGCTGAGGATTCGAACGTCTGGAGACGGCGAAGTGGTCTTTTCATTGAGCGGTCAAATGGACGAAGAACCTATGGCCGAGTTGGAAACCCTCATTAGCTCAGAAGCGAGCGGACGCCATATAACTTTGGATCTAAAGGACGTAACCATGGTGAATGAAAATGCCATCCAGTTTCTTGTGCGCTGCGAAGCGGATGGCATCACCCTGAGGAATTGCCCAGCATATGTGCGCGAGTGGATTAATGGGACGTAATGTAGGCGTCAGCGCCAAACGTAAGCGGGACGAAGGAGAGGAGTAACGACAATGTCGACACAGGCAAGATGGGCACCCGATCTGCCCCCAGCTTTTTACAACGGACTCTCTGGTGAAGATGCGGCGCTGGCGAACGCCAAAGACAACAACGGGCTCGGCAGCTTCTCGCCCCGAATCGTTGGTAACAGCGCTCCTCTCCGGCGGGCGCTAGGATTGGCACGGACGGTGGCGCCGACCGACGCTACGGTATTGATCAACGGGGAAACGGGCACCGGCAAGGAACTGATTGCGGAAGCCATCCACCAAGGCAGCCACCGATCGGCCGGCCCCTTTGTGAAGGTGAATTGTGCCGCAATTCCCGCAGGTTTGTTGGAAAGCGAATTGTTCGGGCACGAACGTGGAGCTTACACTGGAGCGATCGCGCGCGGCATCGGGCGGTTCGAGCGGGCTAACCACGGCACCTTGTTTTTGGACGAAATCGGCGATCTCCCACTGGAGTTGCAGCCCAAGCTTCTTCGAGTCATACAGGAAAGAGAGTTCGAACGCCTGGGGAGTTGCACCACGATTCGCACCGATGTGCGCGTGATCTGCGCCACACACCGGAAGCTCACTCAGATGGTCGAGAAACGCGAATTCCGCGCCGACCTCTTTTACCGGCTCACCGTATTCCCCATTGAACTGCCGCCGCTGCGCGCGCGCGCCGAAGATATTCGTTTGTTAGTCCACCATTTCGCGATGCATTACGCTGCCCGCATGCAGAAACCGATCACGGCTGTCGCAGAGGAATTCATCGCGGGTTGTGCGCGTTATTCCTGGCCGGGAAATATTCGGGAATTGCAAAACTTCATCGAGCGCTCTGTGATTCTTTCAGATGGTCCTGTACTAACTGGTTCGCTATCGGATCTCGGAGAAACGGACATGGCATCCGAGACTGCCACGCTGGAAGAGGCTGAGAGTTCGCGCATCCTGCAGACGCTTAGGGAAACGGGCGGTGTGGTCGGTGGTCCGAATGGTGCCGCCACTCGCCTGGGCGTGCGCCGCACGACGTTGATCTCCAAGATGCAGCGACTCGGTCTCCATCGCAGCCGGCGCTCCGAGTTGGCGGCGCGAGCCGTAGCGTCGACCCCAAGCTCCTAAGACCCAATTCATCGGATTCTTTCACTGAGTGCAATTACCCGCGGCCGGTGGCGGATCGGAGTGGGCTGGCAGGGGCCTTCAATTTCGCGATCGAGCGGGCGCCGCAGCCAAAGGCGTGAGCACAAACACCGGAAGGTCCGTGTCTTGAAGTAAACCTCTAACCGGAAGCGATCGGCCAGCAGAAACTGCATCACCGCCACCGAGAATTTCCAGCTACGGTCACGGCGTTTATGACTCCCTCGCGCACCGCGAGGCGGGCGAGAGCCGCCAAGGGCTTAGGAAGCTTTTACATTTATATTCTCACCGTCGTGACGGGTTTGGGCGCACAGTCACGCAATGCGATGTAGAAGCTTTTTGCCACAAAATTAACAGAAAAACAGACGAGTCTGAGCCCCAAATTGAAATCAAGGAGAAAGCTCTTGTATCTGCAAGCACATTGTCAACTTACTGCTGTAATTCTTGCGCTTGCCACTTCGGCAGCCGGTGCATCGACGGTTACGTCCAATTTGTGCAATACGGGCGTTGCGGCAGGCTGCGCCAGCGAGACGCCGCTGGCCCTCAATGGAGCCGTTGACTCGAACTTCACGACGAACGCCGGGACCTATGCGGTGACGTATTATACGAGCTATTACATCGCTGGCACGACGACGGCGCATTGGATCACCACCGCAACCGGGCCAACCGCATCGCCCAACTTGGCCAGCGCCACCGGGTTATATGCGTACAAGCAGACCGTCACCACGAGCGGAGCCGGCGCCTTCACCTTCACGGGCAGTTGGGCGACGGATAACTGCGGCACGATCCTAGTGAATAACGGATCGTCCGCCATCGCCGGAACCGGAACCACCATCGGCGGCGGAGCGGTTACGGGGTGTTCGACCACCAATGAGGCTTACTTCACCGGCCTTACCGCCTTCTCCTTCACGGTGACCTTGAATGCGGGTGCGAACACCCTGGAGTTCGATGTGTGGAATTCCGCATCCAGTCCCACCGCTTTGTTCGTTGACAACCTGCGAGTCACTCCGGCCGGATTCGCTTGCACTAACTCGACAGCGCCGGTGATCACCTCGATCGACTCGGCAAGCGCATATGGCGGATACAAGTATTTTGCCTCGGGATCGTGGCTAGAGATCAAGGGCACGAACCTCGCCGATCCGTCCGACCCGCGATTGACCGCGGCGACAAATCCCGGCCAGTGGACCTCGGCGGATTTTACAGGGTCGAACGCACCGACGGCGCTTGACGGCGTCAGCGTGAGCATCAACGGAAAGGCGGCGTACGTCTGGTATCTTTCCACGGGTCAGCTCAACGTGCAGGCACCGGAGGATACGGCGACCGGCAACGTCGCCATCATGGTGGCCAACTGCAAAGCCGCAAGCGCTCCGATCACGTTTGCGCGGAGGACGCTGGCCCCGGGTTTCCTGGCGCCTTCGAACTATACCGCCGGCGGAACGCAATATATGGTCGCGACGTTCGCGTCCGATGGGGCCTATGTGTTGAACACCAGCACCGGCGCGGCATTCGGTTTGAACTGCCGTCCGGCGAAACCAGGCGATCTGATCGTCGCTTACGGGATTGGGTTCGGCGACGTGACACCGTCAATCCTGCCCGGCTTGATCGTCGGAGCGAGCAACGCGCTGGTCAATCCGATTAAATTATCGTTTGGATCAACCCCGGCTACGCTTACATACTCCGGACTGGCCGGTAGTTTTGTCGGGCTGTACGAGTTCTACATTACGGTCCCATCCACGCTCGGTAACGGCGATTATCAGATCAACATTACGCAGAATGGGACGGCAGTGCCGCAGACAATGTACCTGACAGTGCATAATTGACCGCCGATCGAACAATTCAAAACGGCAGAGGAACTCGATCTGGCTGGACTTCGGGATGCGCTCCGGCCGGCACGCTTCTCCATGTTCCAGCACACGCGCTTATTTGAACGCGGATAAGGGGATTTGTGGGACTTACCGTCACATCGCTAAATTCGAGGACCACGAACGCAGCTACTCGGTCAAAAGCTAAACTCCGTCGCAGGCCTTTCTTCCAGCCGCCCGGTTCAACCCCGGCGGCCTTTCCTGTTCTCCGCTCCCTTTGCTGCACTGACAACTGTTCGCCTTCAACCCGAGCTGGCGTCGCATCCGTTGCCTCCGACTCTCAGGCATAGCCCGCCACCCGGCTCGAAGAGCGTGCGCTTCGGACGATGAGTTCCATCTCCCGTGTTCGGTCTCCGCTTTGGCTCGCTTCATTGCTCTCACCTCCGTCTTTTTGTCAATGCTCGATTCGGTCGCGCCCTGGTGCGCTGGGGCGCGGCCTCCCCCGCTTCCGCAAGGTCGGGGGGATCTGCCGGATTCGCGCGACTGCATTTCCGTGCTGGTCAACTTCTTTACGATGCCGGCTCGCCAGCGCGACTTGCCGGCCCACTCAGCTCACTCGACTTTGGCGTCGAAAATTCCTGTCTCGATCACGCCGCCGTGTTTCATCTGGACGATCACGCGATAGTCGCCGGGGGTGGGGAAGCCGTACGGGAAATCGGCTTCGGGAGGCAAGCCGGACATGTGATGCATGCTGTGATCCTCGCCCGGCGGATTCGCCAGCGCCAGAGCGGCCATGGGGACCGACCCCGACGGATGAACGTGCGCAAAGACCGTACCGTCATTCTTCATGAAGGCCGCGTGACCGGACATGCCCATGTAAGGTTCAGCATCGTCCACGGGCTTGCCATCGCGATCGACCAGGCGGAATTTGAAAATGCCCGCCTGCCTGGCTTTAAGTGGCGAAGGATCTCGATCCCATACGATATGCGAGCCATCCGGTGACCCGCCGCGAACTCCGGTGGCATCGTCGCCGCTGACGGCAGTGCCAACAAGATCGACAGGTATGACCAGCCTCGCCACCATGGTCTCCGCGAAACCGTCGTGATGCACGACGTCCCCGTACAGCCGGTATTCTCCCGCGGGGACGGGCGGCAACGCGTGGGTAAACGTCCCGCTGGAGGTCATCTCGGGGTGCAGATGCCACACGCGCGCGGCATCCGGCTGGCGGATCATATACAAGTGCATCAAATGACCGTGATCCGGAAGAAAATCGTCGATTTTACGCGGCACCGACCACGCTGGATTGGTCAGCGTCAGCACCAGTTGTTCGGGCGGCTGGACGGTCGCGGTCATTTGAAGGGGCTGGTAGAGAGCCCGTGCGTAGTCACTGGCTTCGGCGGTCCACCAGCGGTCGCCGGACCAGAGAATGAACACGATGATCGCCGCGGTGGCACCCATAAGAATTCGCGCGCGGCGTTTCGACCGGCTGGTCGCGGCCAGGCCGGGTTCGAGCTGGCCTTCACGGACACCCGCGCCAACGATGCTGACCAGACCCACGGCGAGGACCATCATCATGACGAACAAGGTCACGCCCAGCGCGAACTGCATTGGTTTGGTGCGCGTCGCAATGGCCGGAACCGGGACGGAAAGCTGTCCCGGTCCCTGCGATCCCTCCGCCTGGATGCGCACTTGCCAGGAGCCGTGGGCCATCATCCAGAGGGATCCGGTGAAAAATTGCGAGTCCAGTTTCGATCTCTGCATGGTGTCGGGAGTCGGCGCAAAACGGGCTGCCTCGCCTACCAGCGGGAGAGGCGTAACATGGATTTCCCGGATGTCCGGGAAAGCACAGCGGATTTCAATCTCGGCGACTCCGGGGATCACCGACGGCGGCCGGATGGTGACATACAGGGGATACGGACCCGCCGAGCCTTCGAGAAACACATCAGGCGAGCCTACGTGCGCGCTGACACACAAGGCGGTCAATGTGATCAGAAGAGCTAGCCGAATCATCGTTGGACCTTTCGCATCCACTCGCCCCAACCGACGCCGACGCGAGAAGTACAGATAGCGACCGCCCAGGCGATCGCCATCTGCGTCCAGAAATTATGTTCAGGACGCACGAAACTCTTACCAGCCTCGATCGAATCGGGCGGCGTGAGGTAATCCCGGTAAATAGTCCCAAAAAATCCATTCGTGGCGGCGGGCGTCATCAGAAAATTCGCGAACCACCATTGCGCAGCCAGGAACGAGGCGAAGAACGCGGAACCCAGCACGGCCCCTTGAAGCCATTGGTTGGAGCCGCGTAGCCGCGGCCGCAGCATATCGATCGCGAACGCAGGTACAATCGGCAGCAGCGGAAAATTCGGCGGGATGAATTGCGTGACCGGATTCAGCACCGGTCCCAGCTTGGGCGCGGCTGGAAACAGGGGAAGAATCCAGATGAGAGACGCCGTGAACACCATATAAACGGCGGCCGCGATTGTGGCGCCCCAGCGGCGGCCGGATGCGATGCCGACTCCGATCAACGCGGTGGGAACGGCGATCGCCATGGCGATGTAAAACAACGCCGAATGTTGCAGCACCGTGATCGTGTACTCCATGGTCAGGACTTGCGTCACCACCACGATCATCGATCCGACATAAAGAAACAACCAGCTCAACCGCTGGCGTTGATCGCCGTGAGCGCGGTTCATATAGCCGAGCACCAGCAACAGCGCGCCGATCTCGATGGCGGCGATGCCCGCGGCCAGCACGGTATGCGGCGGGCTGAGAATTTCGACGTCTAGCCCATAGGCGTTATGCCACCAGTCGTCGAAGGGCGCTGAGACCAGCATCGCGATGCCGCCCCACGCCGTGACGAACGCTCCCAGCGGTCCGCGAAATCCCCACATCCGCACGGAGGCGGGACGAACCTCGGGGAGTTTGCCGAAGCTGGTCGCCAATATCAGGTACGCCGACGAAATGCCCGCGATGATGCCGCACAGGTAAATCGCCATATGCGGCGGGGTCCAGAAGGTATCGCGGCCAATGGAGCGGTGCCAGGAAATATCCCAGTGGACCCCGATCATCGCGGAGGTGACCCCGATCACGCAAGCCCACAGGTACCAGGGTATGGTCGAGAGAGAGATGGCGCGTGACTGTGCACGCGCCGGGAACGCTATGCTATGCGCCATACATGCATGATTTCACAAAGTGAGGAACTACAGCCTCAGACCTCGGTTCGCTGTTTGCATGAACACTCAAATTGCGCCCTCGTCGAAAGGCTTCGAATCGCAGGAGTGGAGGTCGAAGACGGCGTGGACTCGAGTTACGCGGCCTGGCTTGGCGTTCCAGCCGAAGTGCGATGATGTGAGAATCGCGGGAAGACACCAAACCCCCTTATGGGCTGTTATCCGACAAGACTGCGCTTCGTGTCGCTCTTGAATCGCTCAAGATTGCCAGCTTCCCACGTGCTGATCTGAGCCCTTCCCAGACGGGCCTCTTCGAGCGTCGGCGGCCCGAGTAAACGTTCCACTTGCCGAAAAAATCGCTGGTCTGCGGTTAATGTCTCGAGTTAAAACCGCTTCGTGCGACAATGTGGACATTGTGACGATCGAGCGAAGGCAGGCATCGGATCAGGTTGTGTTTCTTGTTGCCGGCCGCATGGACGCTGAGAACGCGCCTCAGTTTGAACAACAGTGCCGCGCCTGCATTGCCGAGGGGCTTACCGGTTTAGTCGTCGATCTGGGGGAGCTGAAATACATCAGCAGCATGGGACTCCGGAGCTTCGTCTCTGTTGGTAAGACATTGCAGGAAAAAGGTGGAGCACTCCGGATCTGCAGACTCAGTGGTTTAGTCAAACAGGTCTTCGAGATCACCGGTCTGCTGGGAACTTTTCCGGTTTACGAATCGGTCGAGGCGGCGCTCATAGGAGGCTAAGGGGACGTGCCTTGCGCCACTCGATCTTTGACGGTCGCGGCGAATACCGCGTCTCTCCGCGCCGTCCTGGAGTTCACGCGGACAGGAGCACGGGAGTCAAGCCTGCCGCAGGATCGCATCGGCGAGCTGGATCTTCTGATCGAGGAGATTTTCATGAACGTGTGCTCCCATGCGTATCCTGACGGCCAACCGGGCGTGGTGAGCCTCACCTACTCGGTTCCGGCATCGGGCGAGTTGCGAGTCGAGGTTGCAGACCAGGGGGCGGAGTTCAATCCACTGACGGAGGCGCCGCCGGATTTAACCATGAATTTGGAAAGCCGGCCGGTCGGTGGCTTGGGCATTCTTCTGATTAAGGCGCTAGCTCCGTCGATCGAATATCGCCGGGATCGCGACTGGAACCGGCTGACATTTGGTATGTCCGCGGGCTCCTGATGGCGGCTTCGACGTGGATCGATGACGCGCTAAGGCTAGTCCTCGCGTTGCTGCCGGTGCTGATGTTTCTAGCGGCGCTAAGGGTGCTGGACAGCTATAAGCTCGTGTCGCTGCGGACAGTCGGAACTGCACTCGCAGCGGGCGCCGCGGCGGCGGCCCTTTGCTATGGAATCAACACCATCGTTTTCCGGCACCTTCAGGAAAACGAAATTGATCATTACATCCATTTTGGGGCGCCCGTGGTGGAGGAACTGGCGAAAGGGGCTTTCTGGATTTTTCTGATCGCAACCGCGCGGGTGGCTTTCATGGTCGATTCGGCCATTTGCGGATTCGCGATCGGCGCTGGATTCGCGCTGGTCGAGAACGTTTCCTACCTCGGCGCGCTGAATGGGCGAGACTTCGGCGTTTGGCTGCTGCGCGGGTTCGGCACAGCCGTGATGCACGGCGGCGTGGCGGCGATTGGAGCGTTCATTTCGGTATATCTGTTCGAGAGCCGGCAGTGGAGGGGTGTGCGCCAGTTCGCCCCGGGACTGCTGACGGCGATGATGCTGCATTCCTTGTTCAACCAAGGGGTGCTGTCGCCGGCTGGCTCAACCGCGGCTACCGTAGTCGGGCTTCCGGTGATTTTCATGGTGGTGTTCTATTTCAGCGAGCGATCCCTGCACCGGTGGTTGGGAGGCAAGCTCGATCAGGATATCGACATGATCGCCATGATCGCCAGCGGCGAATACAAGCAGACCCCGCAGGGCGCCTATCTGATGTCTTTGAACGAAGCCTTCCCGCCGGAGGTGCGCGGCGACATGCTGACGTTTCTACACCTGACGTTAGAGCTTAGCGCACGCGCCAAAGGCGATCTCATACGCCGCGAAGCTGGTCTGACGGTGCCTCCCGACCCGGCTGTGGAGAGTCATTTCAAGGAATTGAAATACCTGGAGACGAGTATCGGACCCACGGGGATGCTGGCGATCCGTCCACTGCTTTCGCGAAGCCCACGTGATCTGTGGGAGATGCACCAGCTTAGCCACTAACGTCACCGATTTGTCACGGACGGTCTGTATACTCGACAGGAACGTGTCGGAGAACAATCCCCGGGGCGAAGTAACCTTGCTGCTCGCGGCGTGGAGCAAAGGCGACCAGAGCGCGCTCCAGAAAATGATGCCTCTGGTGTACGCCGAACTGCACCGCATCGCGCGCCGTGCATGGAGCCAGCAGCCACATAACAACACTCTGCAACCCACGGCCTTGATCAACGAGGCGTACCTGAAGCTGGCGAATGCGGAGAATGCCACGTTCCAGGATCGCTGCCACTTTTTCGCGGTAGCCTGTAAGGCGATGCGCCAGATTTTGGTCAACCATGCAAAGAGCCATCTTTCTGGCAAACGCGGCGGCGGCCTGGCCAAGGTTTCACTGGATGAGGTCCAACCGGCGGTCCATCAGGAGGCCGCTGAGATTGTGGCGCTGCATGAGGCGCTCGACGCTCTCCACGCCGTCGATCCGCGCAAAAGTATGGTGGTGGAGATGCGTTACTTCGGGGGCCTGAGCATTGAAGAGACCGCCGAAGCAATGGGGACTTCTGTGGCGACGGTGAATCGCGACTGGCGGCTGGCGCGAAGCTGGCTCATCCGCGAGATGACACGCCAAATGAATCGCGAATCGTCATGAATGCGCCACCTTCCTGGGAGGACATCGAGCGCTGGTATCACGAGGCTCTGGAGTTGCCGGTGGGCGAGCGCAAGGCGTTTCTTGCTCGCGCCAGTCCGGCGCTGCGAGAGGAAGTCGCATCCCTGCTGGAGGCGGATTCCACCGAGGAACTTCTAGCCGCACCCCCCACCCACATCGCGGCCGACCTTCTGGACGGTCAACCTGGCGGATTGGCCGCAGGTCAACGCGTGGCGGATTACGAGGTCGAATCGCTGATCAGCATAGGCGGGATGGGCGAAGTCTATCTGGCTCGCGACACTTCTCATGAGGACAGGCCGGTTGCCCTGAAAATCCTGCGCCGCCACTTGATCGTGAACGCGCTGGCCGTGGACCGCTTCGAGAGAGAAGCGCGGGCGGCCTCGGCGTTGTGTCACCCGAACATCGTCACGGTGTACGAATCCGGAAAGTCTCCCGCGGGATTGTTCATCGCGATGGAGTGGCTGGACGGTTCTACTTTTCGCGCCATCATGGACATGGGGCGGATAGAGATCCCGCAGGCGATGGATTGGGGAGCGCAAGCCGCGCGAGCGTTATCTGCCGCGCACACCGCTGGAATCATGCATCGCGATATGAAGCCGGAGAACATCATGCTCTCGAAAGACGGGGTCGTGAAGATCCTGGATTTCGGTCTCGCGCGGCACGACGGAGTGGTGGTGGCGGAGCCGAGTTCCATTGGTGCGTCCGGAACCATATCGGGTACGCTTTCTGGAACGCTGCTGTACATGCCACCGGAAATTCTTCGGGGGGAAACCGCTACCGGCGCGTCCGACGTGTTTTCGCTGGGGGCGTTCTTGTATGAGCTGACGTCGGGGCAACATCCATTTGCGGGGGAAACTCCGCTCGATGTTTTCGAGGCGATTGAATGCCGTCCAGTGGCGGCGATTGGCACCTTGCGGAACGGCGTTCCCGAGGAGGTTGACCGGCTGATCCTGCGAATGCTGGATCGGTATCCGGGCGGCAGGCCGTCAGCGAGCGAGGTGTGCGACGTGCTGGAGAGGGCGAGAAATACGTAGATCCGGCTGGCTCGCAGTCCAGCCGGTCACGTATCGAACCTTGGCCAGTCCGTCTAGTTAGTAGCGAGCGTGACCGGGTGCCGCAAATCGATCTGTACGGTCATGTACGGCGAAGCCACGACCTGGTTGATAAACTGCACCTGATCCTGGCACTTTGGATCTTTGCGCACCCAGTTGCCATCCGCATAGTTGCCCTCGCAGTATGTGGAGTGCTGCTTATCGACCACCTTTTGCTCGACCATCGAACGCGAGGTGCTGACCTGGAAGAACGACGCTGCCTGATCGCGCTTCAGTTTTTCGACCGGGCCATCGGCGCCGACTTCTTCCGGGCGGAAATACACGGAGAAAGTATCGCGGCCGGGAGTGGCTTCACCGGAGGCGACGACTGGTCCGCTGTAAGAATACACTGCCTCGATGGCTTTGACGCGTTCTTCAACCGTGGTCGTCTGGCAATTCGAGCCATCCGGATCCCGGAACTGCTGATCCTTGCACTTGTCCGGATCGGTTGTGGTTTTTGTCTTCGAAGCCACCTCGACCGTCCTCATCTTTTCAAACCGGATCGTCGAGGGATCGACGATTGCTGGAATTGTCGCTACGTGGCTGTAGGGGCTAAGCTGTTCACCTTGCTTTACGGGCGCGCCGATCGTGCCGCGTCCGTCCGCCGTCGAAGTTGACGGGCTCGTTCTGAATGCCAGCACCAGGCCGACCGCGACCACCAGTGCGGCGCCGCCGAAAAGTGCAATCTGTCTTGTAGTCATATTCTGCTCCTCTTTATCGATCCAGGTCCAGGGGCCGGCTGCGATGTTCTGCTTCGGGGCCACTTATCTCCCATAACAAGAACGCCGGGCGAATCGTATCATCAATTCTTACAAAAATTCTTAGAAAATTCCTACCTTTTTTTGACACAGATTGTTACACACGGCAATCGTTTACCCACGCTTACCGGAAACCCGCGATAGGCTGCCGAGGCGACTCCGTTACCACTGGATTGTTACATTTTCCCAACGCGTGAACGTACCTCTCGGGCCGTCAGGGCCGAGCAGCGCAACGCGCACTACCTCGCGGGCGCCTTCCTCGACAGACTGCGTCCCGGCATATCCGTTGAGGTTTGTCCTGGTGAAGCCTGGGGAAACCAAATTGACCTTGATCCCGGTTGACTCCAGTTCGACCATCATGGCGAGCGTGATTGCGTTCAGAGCCGACTTAGACGCAGGGTAGACGGGGCCGAACATCGGGTGATAGGGGTAGGCCGGGTCGGCGTTCAACGTCAGCGAGCCGACGGCGCTCGACACATTGACGATTCGGGCGTCTGACGATTCGAAGAGGAGCGGCAACATCTCCTGGTAAACCGCGAGGACCCCGAAGACGTTGGTCTCCCACACGGCGCGTACTTCATCGAGGGATGCGTTGCTCGCGCGGCTTACCTTGGCGTACTCCTGAAGGGACAAGTCGCCCATTCTGGTATTCGAGATAGCAGCGTTCTGAATCAATAGGTCGAGGCGGCCAAACTCGTTTCGGACGCGCTCCGCCGCTGCGGCGATCGAAACCCGATCCGTCACGTCTAGCTGGAGCGCGATGGCGCCCGGCCCAATTTCCCTGGCTGCGCCCTCGCCTCGCTCGAAATTGCGCGAACCAACCAGAACAGTGACGCCGCTCGCCACCAGTTCCTTTGCGACCTGTAGTCCCACTCCTTGATTGGCCCCGGTGACCAGGGCGATGCGCTTGTGCTGCATCGGTATAGCTCCTCTTATGGGTTGACGCGGGCGTCCCAAATCTCTAATATTTGAGTGCGGACTCGCATAGAATATCATTTGAGCGCTTACTCGCATAAGTCAAGCGCCGGGGGGCGCCGCCATTTCGGAGGCCGCGGCCACCGTCATCGTTGAGGAAGACTACAATGACACGACAATGGCCGAAATCGCCGCCTCAGGGTAGTCCATTATCCGGAACGGAGGGCATCCCATCCCCAGTTCCGGCTGGCCGTTGCGGTTGCCGTTTCCGGCGCGATCGCCAGCGGGAGATTGGTCAGACGATTCTTCAGGAACGGTGCTAGTCCCCCGCACGACTATGCGATGACGCCCCGTCGGAGGCTTGGCCATGACGGACTCCACGGCAACCAAGCGCCCGGATTTGCGACAGGGAAGTGGACGGAACACCACACCGGTCCACCAAGCTGAACACGGAGACCGTCACCCCGACGGCCTAAGCCCCCCTGCCAAGCCAACTTTAGCTGAGTGTATTCTTAAGTTTGCGAATAACCGATTGTGCGTTTTGCGGACGATTGCCCGGAATCAATCCCCACGCGCTCCCGCTACGCAGCCTCAAGCGCCTCAAGGCTGATCAGTATCAAAGCTGATCGGTCGTCCCATTCGCTTTCATACATTTGCTCGCCACTCGCCAGAGTGCAAAATCGTGAAGCCGATGCGCTTTGCCCGACATCTGCAAGGTGTGTTCCGCAATAGCCGGTCAAAGGAGATTGGTCATGAAAGTAGGGTTTATCGGTGCTGGTAACGTAACGCGTACGTTTGGCCGTCATTTGTTGACCGCTGGGCACACCATCGTCGTATCAAACTCAAGAGGACCAGAGACGCTGGCTGATTTTGTAGCTGATCTCGGTTCGGGCGCCATCGCCGGGACGAAGCAGCAGGCAGCCGAATGCGACGTCGTCATTCTTGCTACGCATTGGGTCAGTGCAGCTGACGCTCTCAAGGGTATTGATTGGCGAGGGCGCATCCTGATCGATGCGACGAACGCGCATCTGGAGCCCCCAGACATTAGTCTGGCAGGCGTCACCAGATCGCGGGCCGCATTAAAGGGGCGGACGTCTAGTGAGATGGTTGCTGAGATGGCGGTTGGCGCACGGCTTGTAAAATCGATTAGCAACATCCCGATGGCCTGGATACAGGACTTCTCGCCCAACAAACCCCGTACTGTCATCTTCACATCCGGCGACGACACCGAAGCTAAACAGCGAGTGATCGAGCTGGTCAACAGCACCGGGTTGGTCGCCATCGACCTCGGCTCGCTCATAACGGGTGGAGCGATGCATGAAGTCGGCGCTCCATTGTCCGGCCTTGAACTCCACTTCGTCCGGCGGCTGCGTTGAGCATGCCCCAACGCCGCATATGTCAAATGGCGGCCAATCAATGAAATAAAGGAGAAGGAAAAATGCAATCTGCCAGGCGCAAAAGCGAACCGGCGAACGATCACTGGTCGTCCCCCTACCTTTGAGGACGCGGCCGCCATGACTGCTTTTGCGATCCGCCGTTGCAGGCATCCTTCCGTTGGAACGCGTGAGGCGATCGAGACAAGTTATCGGCCATTTCTCGACTGAGCTGGAACTGATCAGCCGCTCTCAGCTTGCTTAGTTATGGATCGCAATCGACGCGCCGGACTGCGTCGATGCTCCACCGTAAGTGGCCGTGATGGATTGGTCGCCGTTGCCGAGCAATGCCGGAATCACTACGTTGAACTGAAATTCGCCGGGTGCTACCAACCCGGCGAACTGGACGGCAGCCGTGACGCCTCCGATTTGGATGACAGGAAGCTGAGATAAAGTGCCGCCCTGCATCGTCGATCCGCTGGTAACGGGTATGCTCGTGGGCCCGAAACCATTCGCGTAAATCGCGATGATCTCGCCAGGTTTGGCTGGAGTACTCAGACCTGGATAAAGAGTCGAAGGCCCGATCAGGTCCCCGTTCAAGTGCTCAGCGGCGACATAGGGCCCTCCGTTGAACACAAAGAACGACGGAGAAATCGACTGAGCCTGCGCCGTGAACGCGGCCGTCGCGGTTCCATTGTTGGTAACGACGACCTGCACCGGACCGCTCATCGCGTCGGGAGGCGTAAGAACATTGATCTGCGTTGGACTGATGTAGTAAATATATGCGCTTTTGCCGTTGACCGTGGCACTGACTTTATCGAGCGTAATGGGCATCTCATTGCCGACGAAATCCGAGCTTTGCCAGGTGCGGGAATCCCCCGGCGGAGCGAGATTCACGCCCTTGATCTCCAGCCAAGCGTTGGGAGCGATAGCAGGGCTTTCGCCCTCGGCATTCGCGACCTCGGCAATCACCGGACCGGACGTCGAGGTGCGATTTCCGGCGAAATACGCGGTGACATACAAATCGTTGGCCAGAATGTCGGTGCCCAGGAAGCCGTTGCCGAAGGAGAAGCTCCACTCGAAGTTCGGAGCCGCATCGTAGGTGCAGGGGTCCTGAATCTTGTCCGCTCCGCACTCCCAATAGAGGAAGGGCTGGATGTCGGAGAACGGACCAACCGTGGTGTTAGGCGTGGGCACGATGGGCGTGCCGGGGCTGAGACCTAATTGCCCGTAATACAATTCCTGGAAAGCGTTCCCGGCGCCGCCGCAGTCATACGTAGTTCCGCAAGTAGGGTCCATCGTAGGCAATTGCCAATTTGTCTGGCCCAGGTAGCCGGTGCTGTTATAGCTATTCATATTGGCCAGGAATTGGGACGCCGTGCTCCAGGTCATCGCGCCATCCTGGGCCACGCATACTTTTGGCGTGTTCTGATCCTTACAAGTCGGCAGGCCGAAGGTGTTCGTCGCCGCCAGGTTTCCATTCGCCAGCCACGTGACGTTTGTCACCGGATCGTATACGGTTAGGCCGCCGGGGTTGACCTGGAGAGCTTTGCCAGTCGCGGCGGGCGTTCCCGGTATTTTGCCAGGGATCGTCGGGATCACATAAAGGAAGTTGAAGGTAACGTTGCCGCCCTGGTACCCGCTATTCAGGGACAACGTGGAAATACCGGAGCCGTCCAGACTCATTGTCTGGGACCAATAAAGATAGGGCTGAAAGTTATTGAAGGGGCCGGTCTCGGCGATGGGAATCAGAACGGCCGTATTCGGAATCTGCAGACCCAATGCGTTGTAGTACAGCGACGCCAAAGCGCTGCTCATACATCCGAACGCGAACGAGCCGCCTTGTCCACCGATCAAAGGACACGTACTATCGAGGACTGGAGCGGTGGGGATCTGCCAGTTGGTGTGCCCCAGATAATTGGCGGCGTTCATCGCCTGCACCCATGCGGCGGCGGCTTTGTAGTTCATTGAGCCGCTGGCATTGACGCACGGCGCGATAGCGGAGGCGTTGCAGACAGGAAGTCCAAATCGGTTGCTGGCGGGTAAATTGGCGTTGGCGAGCCAACTGATGTTGTTGACGGTATCGTAAACAGTGATGCCATCCGCGCTGGGGACCAAAGTGGAGCCCGCCTCGATAGTCGGTAGGGCGCACGAGACGAGCGTAACGGCCGCCGATAAGATCCGCAGGCTCATCATCGATAGCTTAGCCCGAGGCGGGCAAGACTTAAACCTACACATTTGTGTAGGGAATCGCACCGTGAGACAGAAATAGGATCAGTAGGCCGACGCCGGGGGAGAATGGGAGGTCCGGCCGCTAATAGGCGCTTGCCGGCGGTTTCCGACACTCGCTGATTACATGGACGCCACAATTAGCCACTTGGAGAACCCTCCGACCTCGGCCTTCGGTCCGAACGTTTTCTGAAATTCGACCATAACAGTTATGTCGATCAACTGGGAAGGAATTGCCATCGCGCTTGATTCAATACGAGCGTCGGGAACTGATGGCTGGACCGGGCCTGGAGGCGCTGAAGTTGGGCGTCGCGCGCTTGCATACATTCTGACCGAGCATGAGTTAGAAAACGCTGTGGAGTGGTATCTGGAACTCCGTCCAGGTTATGAAGGGGCGCGCAGCGTGCTGAACCTGGTCAGTTCCGGCTAAGTTATGGATCGCTGCTATGAGATTGTTGCGAGGGTTTGCGACAGCGCGACTCTTCCCTGGGTCGCGACCTTTCTCGCCCATCTGGATCAAGATGTACAAAACCGGGTTCGAGCCTGTTGGATCAATTGGTTTTCCGGAGGGCAGTCGAGCCCGAGGAGGCGGAGCCGTACATCGCATCCGCGGAGGCCCATCCCAATCCTGGCGTGAAGCGAGCGGCCGCCCTGATTCGCGATTTCGTTTTGACCTTGGATTGAAGCAAACCGTACGCACGCGTTCGGAGAGCGCTTCATAACCCAGGACGGCCGACTTGGGAGATAATGTTTATCTTCTATTGCGAACCCTGCCCGGAGCGGCCGCCCCAGTATCGGATTCTAAATTTCTAGCGTCGCCCGCCCCGCATGGTTGGAGCGGAAGGATCTCCCTCATTTATGGCCTATGACCTTCAACGCGACCTGGCATCCCGTGGGAGGCGGCTGAAGAACCTTGGCATTCCGACCCTGCCTGCGATTTGGCTTCGTCCCAAACGCGTCGTACCTGGCAGCATCGGCACGACCGCGAGTAAGATCGGCGGAAACATCGCCTGGCCGACCTCCGTACCGTGGCCGATCTGCAAGATCCCCCATGAGCATATCGGCGCACCCATCGAGCGTAATTCAGATTCTTATGTGGTCGTCGGCCAATTCCAGAAAACCGATTTCCCGGAAATAAAATTCCCGGACGGCGCCGACGTCGTCCAAATTCTGTGGTGTCCCCATGCGCATCGGCATCCCTCGATTCAATACGGTGGAATTGGACCGGTTCCAAAGGTGTTCTGGCATTCGATGGCCGGTCTTGCGGATGGTCCCAACCCCACCCCTCGGAATCCGGTGGATTGGTTGGTTCCGGTGGAGTGCTCTTTCAACCCGCTTCGTCTCGATGATGCTCCGGGTTGGGGGGAATTGACCGATCAACAGAGACGGCGTCTTTCTGGGAACAACGAGGGATATCAGGAGCGGCTAGGCACCATTCCGGGAACCAAGCTGCTTGGGTGGATGGACTGGACCAGTCAGAGGATTCCAGTTTGCTCATGCAGCAGGACGATGGAGTTGCTATTTACGATCGTAGACGTCGACGTAGATGTCGCCAGTGGGCGTTGGTCTCAGCGGTACGGGGAACGTCCGGAAGTTCAGAACGGAGCCGGGCCAGTGGGGATTTCTCTGGACCATGCGATGTACATTTTCTACTGCGGGACTTGCCTCGAAAGACCAGCCGAATATCTTATTGAAAACGGTTGAGGCCTTCATTTCGCAAAGTACCCCCTTGGTTTGAACAGTTCGCACCAACTAGGGCGATCGGTCGTGAAAATCAATAAACAACGGTTCAAATTCGACAGATGGCCCCAGGTTTTCGCCGAAGATGCGAGAGGCAGGAATGTGCCGATCGCAAAAGTGTGATCAACGGTGGTGACCATAGATAGAAAAACAATTGTTGTCTGGCGTATCACGAGACAACAAATGCAAAAAAAGTGGTCACCATCGTCACCATCGCGAGCCAACAAGGGATTGGACTCCAAAGAGACACACTTCCGGCACGAATATCGACGTAAGTGTATGATAAACAGGAGTGGCCAGGGACGGAATCGAACCGCCGACGCCAGCCTTTTCAGGGCTGCGCTCTACCGACTGAGCTACCTGGCCGTAATTCCGCTGGAACCTAACCAGTGTACCATTCCACTATGCCTCGCGCTTACTTCGCCGCCATCTTACTCCCCTCCCTCCTCCTCGCCGCCGACCCTCCTCGCACCCATAACATCGTCCTCGTCACCGCCGACGGCCTCCGCTCGCAGGACCTCTTCCACGGCATCGATCCCCTCCTCGCCAACGAAAAATCCGTCTCCATGGACCCCGCCAGCAAGGACGCCGACGACCGTCGCCGCCGCTTCGCCTCTCGCGAAACTCTCGCGCCGTTCTTCTGGACCACCCTCGCCAAAAACGGCCTCGTCCTCACCGACGTCAGCGTTACCAATGCCTACCGCGTCTCTTATCCCGGCTATTCCGAAATTCTCACCGGCCGCGCCTCCGACGATGTCGTCACCGGCAATATCCCTATCCAGCAGCCCAACGAAACTGTGCTCGAATTTCTAAAGCGCAAGCTCGCCGTCCCCTCCGCCCGGATCGCCCTCTTCTCCAGTTGGGACCATTTTCACTACATCGCCGAACACACCCCTGGCTCCATTTTCATCAACGCCGGCTATCAGGATTCGCCCGCGTCCCCTGCTCTCAGCCGCCTCCAGCACTTCACCCCGACCCCCTGGGACGAAGCCCGCCACGATTCGTTCACCTTCGAAATGGCCCTCGAATATCTCAAATCAGCCAAGCCTCGTGTGCTCGATATCTCCTTCGATGAAACCGACGACTGGGCTCACGCCCGCCGCTATGACCGCGTCCTCGACATGATCTCCGCCACCGACCAGTTCCTCAATCGCCTCTGGACCACCCTCCAAAGCATGCCCGAATATCGCAACTCCACCACCCTCATCGTCACCTCCGACCACGGCCGAGGCTCCACTCTCGCCGACTGGTCCAGCCACGGCAGTAAAGTCCCCGGAGCCGATAAAATCTGGATCGCAATCCTTGGCCCCGATACTCCCGCCGCGGGCGAAGTCTCTACCCATGCCGAACAACGCGACATCGCTCCCACGATTATTAAACTCCTCGGCCTGAACCCCTCCGATTACAAAGGAGCCACCGGTTCCCCCATCCCCGCCGCCTTCCGTTAGCCTCTTGACATCTGGCCGATCCCCTCGCTATCATCCATCGATAGACGATGGGAGTGCCGAAACAACTCGCCCGCCTCTGCCGGCGCCTCCTCTTTCGCTGGCGCCGCGATCAACTCCATCGCGATCTCACCGAAGAGCTCGACTTCCACCTTCAGCAAAAACAGGCGGAGCACGGCGACCCGCAAGAGATGGGTAACATCACCATCGCCAAAGAAAACTGCCACGATACCTGGAGTTTCATGACCCTCGAACGCTTCCTGCAAGACCTGCGCTTCGCCTTCCGCATGTACGCCCGCTCGCCCGTCTTTACCGGAATCTCCGTGCTCTCGCTCGCCCTGGGAATCGGCGGAAACGCGGCCATGTTCACCCTGGTGAACACTCTGCTCGTCCGTCCCCTCCCGTACGCCCAGCCCGATCGCCTGCTGCGCATCACCGGAATCTACCCGCGCGCCGCTGTCCCCTTCTTCGAACAGCGATCCCACACCATGGATATCGCCGCCGTTAGCCAAGGCTCCGAATTCAACCTCACCGGCCAAGGCTCAGCCATGCGCGTTACCGGAAGCTTCGCCTCCCCGAACTTCCTCTCCGTCCTCGGAACCTCCGTCGCCCGCGGACGATCTTTCCTCCCCGGCGAACAATCTCCCGGCCGCGACCGCGTCGTCATCCTCAGTCACTCCCTATGGAAAGACCGCTTCGCAGCCGACCCCTCCGTTCTCGGCCGCGTCATCCGCCTCAACGACGTCGACCGCGAGATCGTCGGCATCATGTCCCCGAATTTCAGCTACCCGTCCTCGAAAGTCGAGTTGTGGATTCCTATGCGCCTCGATCCCTCGAACTTTCTCGAATATTGGGGCTCGGAATTCGTGCCTCTCATCGCGCGCCTCCATCCCGGCGCCAATCTCGCCGCCGCCCAGTCCGAAGTGCGAGCCCTCGTCCCCGCGTTCAGACCCACGTTCCCCTACCCCATGGCCCGCGATTTCAATGCCGATTCCACCGCCATCCCCCTCCAGCAGGACATCGTCGGCGACGTTCGCGGTAAACTCATCATCCTCCTCTGCTCCGTCGGATTCGTTCTCCTCATCGCCTGCGCCAACGTCGCCAGCCTCCTTTTGTCGAGAGCCACTACCCGCCGCAAGGAGCTAGCACTCAGAGCGGCCCTCGGAGCCGGCCGTCTCCGCATGATTCGCCAGCTACTCACCGAAAGCGTCGGCCTCGCTCTAACCGGAGCCGCCTTCGGCATCCTGCTCGGAGCGGCCGCGCTCTCCATTTTCAAATCCCTACTTCCCTCCACCCTCCCCGGGCTCGCCGCTGCCGCCATCGATTGGCAAATCGTCGCCGCCGTCACCGCTCTGGCGATTTTCACCGGTCTCGCATCGGGACTCGCCCCCGCCCTCAGTGCCTCCCAAGTCGATCTCTCTGAAACCATGAAAACCGGCAGCCAGCGCTCCACCTCCAGCGTTTGGACCCGCGTAAGAAGCGTCATCATCGCCGGCGAAGTCGCACTCACGCTGGTCCTGTTAGTCAGCGCCGGCCTCCTCTTAAGGAGCCTCTACAAACTCACGGAGACCAATCCCGGCTTCGACCCCGCGCATATCCTCACCATCCAAATCAGCCCGAACCAATCCTCCTGCGCCAAACGAGCCGCGTGCATCGCTCTCTACGACCGTCTGCTCCAGCGCACCATGGACATCCCCGGAGTGAAGTCCGCCGCCATCGCCAACTCCCTTCCTCTGGACGGATCGCTCCCCACCCTCGCCGTCGACGTCGAAGGACATCCCAAAACAGTGGACCATCCTGCCCCTCTGTTCTGGTTCGGCGCCGTCAGCCCCGATTACTTTTCCACGATGCACATCCCTCTTTTGGAGGGCCGGTATCTCACCCGCTCCGATGGACCTCTTTCTTCGAGCGTCGTCGTAATTTCAGCCGCCACCGCTTGGCGCTACTGGCCGAATGAGAGCGCAATCGGCAAGCACATAAAGGCGACCGATAACTCGAAATGGTCCACCGTGGTAGGAATCGTTGGCGACGTCCATCAGTCTTCCTTGAGCGAACACCTTCCGCCTTTCGTTCCCGGCGCGGTCTATATGCCCTACGCGCAATCGGCCCGTCAGGACGGTGAAATCCCCGCCGCAATGGTTCTTCTTGCCGGCGTATATTCCGAAAACGTTTCCGTAAGAGCCGCCATCCAGCACTTAGCCGAGGACCAGGATGCGAACGTACCCGTCGGCCGCCTCCAGCCTCTGGAAGAAATCGCGTCCCGCTCCATCGCCGACTTCCGCTCCACCATGCGAGTCTTCCTGAGCTTCGCCGCCGCCGCGATCCTGCTGGCCGCCATCGGCATCTACGGATCGATGTCCTACTGGGTCAGCCAGCGTACCTACGAAATCGGCCTGCGCGTAGCCCTCGGCGCAACCCCGCAAGGAATCCTTTCGCTGATCCTGGGACAAGGAATGAAAGTGACGCTCTACGGCATAGCCGGTGGCATCGTAGCCGCCCTGCTCCTGACCCGCTTCCTGACCGTCCTGTTGTACGGCGTAGCCGCAACCGACGCCCTAACCTTCGCCTTAGTAACCGTCCTGGTGCTAGCAGTAGCCATCCTGGCCACAGCCTTCCCAGCCTGGCGAGCCACCAGAATCGACCCCCTAAAATCCCTCCGCGCCGAATAGTGCCGCGCCTGGAATGGTAGCGTATGTCCCCACCCTGGCGAATTTCTTCCGAGATTCGTGTTTGGAATGCGCTGACCCCACCGACCGCGATGAAACCCAAGTAGGGTGGGTCCCCGACCCGCCCTCAGTCTGTGAACGGTGGGGCAGGTTCCCGACCTGCCCTCCCCGGCACCGGACGTTTTCGAGAGTGTCGGCACTCTTACGCCGCTCCGAGCCCGCGTGCATCGAGCCTCTAAACCGTGGGGCGGACCCCCCGTCCGCGTCGGACCCCCCGGTCCGGCTGTGCCAGCACCCTTGAGCACAAAGGCCGACGAGCCTTCGTAAATGCTACGACGTCACCGAAACTCCCGTATCTTCCCCAACCCCCATCGCCGCGTACACCTGCACTTTAATCTCCCCCGTGGCCGACGGCGCACTCTGATAAGAGACTTCATAGTAAGGCGACTCCTCCAGCCGCAGACAGCAGGAAAACTCCTCTATCACATCCAGCCCATTCCAGACCACAATTTGCCGCAGATCCAGGCCTCCGGCGAATTGTTCTCCCCGCGCGACCGTAAACCGGATCACATGATCGTCGCCGCGGCATTCGCAAGCCAGAATCTGGACCTGAAATGTGCCGGCCGCCTGCATTTCCTTCATCTTTTGCCGCACGCGCGACAAAGATCGAAAACCTGCCTGGCGTGCGATCGGATCGGGGTCTTCTCTCAGCCGCACCAGTCTCGGCACGAAGCGGGGGTCTTCGACGCGGCCCATCGCCCAGGCAGCCGCGGCGCGCGCCAAAGGTTTTTCCGAACCGCTCAGTTGGAACAGAAACGGGACGGAACACTCATCGCCCATCAGATACAAGCCAACGATTCCGTTGGCCGCCACGCGATGATGCGGGTCGATCGCCGCCGCGACAAACGCTTCCCTCGCGTCCGGGGTCGTCAGTCCCCACAGCGATTCGATGAAATTGGCGGCTACGCGCGGGTCCTGCTCCGACCCATCGTGTTGGGAAAATTTTGGATTCTGATAGATTTTTCCGATCAGCAGGATGGCCTTGCTGCGCACCCGCGCGTTCGGATAGCGGGCCAGCCGGCGCAGTGCCGGAAGGGCAATGGCAGGGCGGCTCCTTGTCAGTACCGCGAAGACCCGCGCTGCAAACCGCGCTTCCGCATCGGTGGAGGCGCCGGGGTGAGCCAGCAGTTCGGCCAGCTTTACCATCACCTGGGGATCCAGCCTGTACGCCCTCTCGATCAGATCGAGCGATTGTTCCAGAGTATGTTTCTCCGGATCGCAAACGTTACGCAGCCAATCCGGTTCGGAAGCCAGAATCGCCACCAGAAACTGGGCTCCCGGCAAATCGGGTCCGTCGGCAAGCACTTCCACCACCAGGGCCGGGAAGCCTCCGCGATCCAATCGATACATCTCGCGAATCGCCTTGGCGGACGCCACGCTGTTCGATCCGAAATTTGTTGCGAGCGTTCTGAGCAGATCCGTACGCATGGCTTCCTACGTTCATATCGGAAAACCAGCAAAGACCTTGAGGACTCCCACATGAACCCGAAATGCTGGAACAGAGCCGCGACTAGCAGGAGCGGTCAGCGCAGGGTGCTAAATGAACATCTCTTCGTCAGCCGTAGCCTGGGCCGGGCTCGGACGCCCCCCGCGGGCCAGGTAAAAAATTGCGGTCCGCACTCCCGCCGCGACGCCCTGAATCTCCCGCAAAGGCTTCATGATCCCGCTTTGCACCGTGGCCACCGTCTCCTGCGCGCGCGACATGGTGTCGTCGATCACCATTTCGGCGTGCGCAAGCTGATTATGAGCACGCACCGACGCGTCTTCCAGCACCTCGTCGATCCGCTGGATCTGCACCCGCGTCAGATCGAGAATTTCGTTGGTTTTCGCGGTAATCTGCTTAATCTGGTGATGGCTGGTGTCGATAACCGCGGTGGAGCTGGCCACCAGGGCCTCCACTTTCGGCAGCATGGATTCCACCTGCGGAATCACGCGCTTCACCTGCTCCTCGGTCGCCCGCGCCGTCTTGGAGATGGCAATCAGCATCCCCGCCTGGATGCACAACGCGACCGCGCAAATGCCGACGAACACCGAAAGTAGAATGAACCAGGCTTGGTTGTCCATTTAGTCCCCCGGAGTAGTGGTCGCCTCCCGGTAGGCTTGCTTGCCGGCCTCGACCGCGGACGCCAGGTTTTCTTTGTGCTTCTGGATGGTCTGCTTGCTGCGCTCCAGCGCTTCGGCAGCGGTCTCCTTCAGAGTGCCCGCCTGCTCCTTCACGTAGTCCGTGCCTTCCTCAGCCTTCGCGCGAAGAAAATCGCGCGTCTCGGCACCTGACTTCGGCGCGAACAACACGCCGACCGCGACCCCCAGACCGAGGCCCAGGAAAAAATAAGACAACTTGTTATCGTCTTCCATGTTGCGTCACACCTTTCTTTAAAATGGAGTCTGAGAGCTTGTGATTGTTTCACTCACAGCATAGCAAATGCCTAAACCGCCTGATAGAAAGCTGGACGCAAATCGCCTGATGGCGTTCGCCGCGCAAGCCTTGTCGGCGCGAGCGCTGACGATTTCCGAGCTGCGCGAAAAATTGAACCGGCGCGCCGCCGATCCGGCGGACGTCGAGCAGATCCTGGCGCGCTTAAAGGAGTCCGGCTATTTGAACGACCAGCGCTTCGCCGAATCCTACGCCAGTTGGCGCCGCGACGACGGAGGCTTCGGCAAAACGCGGGTTCTAAGAGATTTGATGGTCAGGCGAGTAGCGCCGGCTGTGGCGAAACAAGCCGCGGAAACGGCATTTCAAGGAGCCGACGAGATCGCCATGATCGAGGCCTTCCTCCAGCGAAAATACCGCGGCAAGGATTTAGGCGCGCTCCTCCAGGAACAAAAACACCTGGCATCGGCCTATCGAAAATTGCGAATGTCCGGCTTCAGCACCGGCAACTCAATCCGTGTGCTAAAACGCTACGCAGAGCAGGCCGAACTCCTCGAAGATTCGGAGGTGGAAGAGCAGTAGTTGTTCTCCCTCTGCGCCCTCTGCGTCTCTGCGTGAAATGCGCTACACCACCGCGCAAGGATTCGACAATTCCCCAATCTCAGCCACTCTGATCGCCACGCAATCGCCCGCCCGCAGCGCCGCGTCTTCTTTAACGTGGAAGAGCAGTAGTTGTTCTCTCTCTGCGCCCTCTGCGTCTCTGCGTGAAATGCGCTACACCACCGCGCAAGGATTCGACAATTCCCCAATCTCAGCCACTCTGATCGCCACGCAATCGCCCGCCCGCAGCGCCGCGTCTTCTTTAACAATGATGCCGGTCCCCGTCAGCACTACCGATCCCGCCGGAACCGGATTCGACCGCAAAAGGTACTCCACCAGCGTCTCGAAAGTCCTTCCCAACCGTGAGATCGAAGTGGCGCCCGCGAAAATCTCCGCCTCCCCGCGCCGGATCGTGCAAGTCATCTCCAGCTTCCTGGCATCGGCGATTTCATCCACCGTCACGATCACCGGCCCCAGCGCGCAGCACGCCGAATAAGTTTTCGATTGCGGCAGATAGAGCGGATTCTCGCGCTCGATATCCCACGCCGAAACGTCGTTCGCCAGCGTATAGCCTAAAATTTTACCCTTCGCGCCCAATATCAACGCCAATTCGGGTTCGGGCGCAGTGAATTTCGAATCGGAGCGAATCCCGATGGCCTGGCCCGGTCCGACGCAAACCCGTGCCGTGCCTTTGAAAAAAATCTCCGGCCGGTCGGCCTTGTAGACATGCGCGTAAAACCCTTCGCGAGTGCCATGTTCAGCGTCGCGGAAGGACGCGCTGGTTTCATAGGTGCAGCCGCAGCCCCACACTTCGCGCGGCTGCAAGGGAATCAGGGGCTCGGCTAAAACAGCTTGGCGAGTCGCCAGGCCGGATGCCAGATCAACTAAGGTCTTGCCCTCGGCTTCCGCATGGCCGATCAGATCAAGCAGCGTGTAATCCGGGATCGGCCGCGCCGCGGAGCCGTTGAAAATTGCGGCGGTCGTGGCGCCGTTCCATTTAATTTGTCCTAGTTGCATATGGTGCCGAAAAAGCAGACAGTCCTCTCTGTCCGCGTTGGCCGTGGACAGAGAGGACTGTCCCTTTCTCGGATCCTTTCAGTATTTTAAATAAATCGTTTTCCAGTCGCTGTAAAATTCCATGGCAGCCGGCCCCTGTTCTTTCGGGCCGAAGCTCGAATCCTTCGAGCCGCCGAAGGGGAGTTGATATTCCACGCCCGCGCTGGGAAGGTTGACAGTCAGCAGGCCAGCCTCGGCTCTCTGCACGAATTCGAAAACGCGGGAGATGTTCGAGGTTTGAATCGACGACGAGAGCCCGAAGGGGATTTCATTAGCGATACGCATCGCGTCCTCGAAATCCTTGGCGCGCATGACGGCGAGGACGGGTCCGAAGATTTCTTCACGCGCGATAGTCATCTTTTCGGTGACGTTGGCAAATATGGTCGGCTCGATGAAGTAGCCCTTGTCGTACTGGCCGCCCTTCAGGCGATGGCCTCCGCACACCGGCTTCCCCGCTTCTTTGCGGCCGATTTCGATGTACTTGAGATCGGTTTCAAGCTGCGCTTCATCCACAGCAGGCCCGATGTCGATGCCCGCTTCAAGACCGTTGCCGACTTTGAGTTTTTTCGTTCGCTCCACCAGTGCGGCCAGAAAGCGGTCGTAGATAGCGTCCTCGACGATCACTCGACTGGTCGCAGTGCACTTCTGGCCGGTCGAGAAGAAGGCTGCGTTGACAGTGTTTTCCACGGCTTGTTCAAAGTTCGCGTCGGCGAGAACGATAGTCGGATTCTTTCCGCCCATTTCAAGTTGAATCCGCAGGCGGCGCTTGGAAGCTTCCGCATGCAGCCATTCGCCCACTCCGCAGGAGCCTGTGAAGGAAACAGCCTTCAGCGCAGGAGCGGCGACCAGAGCCTTACCGAGCGTTGCGCCAGACCCGGCTACGAAATTCACCACACCTTTCGGGATCCCCGCCTCTCGGCAAGCCTCGACGATCCGCCAAGCAGAGAGAGGCGACACCGACGCAGGCTTGACGACGATGGTATTGCCGCAGATCAGCGCCGGCGCCATTTTCCACGCGGGAATCGCGATCGGGAAATTCCAGGGAGTGATCAATCCGACAACGCCCACGGGTTTTCGCTGCGCCCACATGTGGACGCGGTCCCGCTCCGAAGCGACGACAGGGCCCGGCATGCGCGAACCTTCCCCGGCGAAGTAACGGAAGATGTTGATCGCCCGGCGGACCTCGCCTTTGGCCTCGGGAAGAGTCTTGCCCTCTTCGCGAGTCATCTCCTCGCCCAGTTGATCGAACTTGCGCTCTAATCCATCAGCCACCCTATAGAGCAATGCGCCCCGAGCAGGCGCGGGCATCGCGCTCCAGGCGGGAAGGGCCCGCGAAGCGGCCTCGACGGCGTCGGCCATGTCCTGTGCCGTGCCGGAAATAAACTCCCCGACGACCTCGGAAGTGTCGGCAGGATTACGATTTTCAAAGGTCGTGCCGGCAACCCATTGGCCGTCAATGTAATTTTGGAATGTCGGAGAAGGCATTGTTAGGAAGTTACGGCCGCTTGTGGCGCGCGCCCCCAGGCGTGCCGCGTCGACATTCGTGTCGACGTGTCTGTGTTCGCAGCACTCAGAATTTGACCTTGGGAGCCTGCTTCGACGCGGCGTCCGCCTGGAAATAGGCGTCTTCGCGCTTGAATCCCCAAATCCCGGCCGCAATGTTCTTGGGAAAAAGCTCAATATCGGTGTTATATTTCTGCACCGTCTCGTTATACTTGCGGCGCTCCACAGCGATGCGGTTTTCGGTGCCGGAAAGCTCGTCCTGCAAGCGCATGAAATTTTCGTTGGCTTTCAGGTTGGGGTAATTTTCGACCACCACCAGTAGCCGCGACAGCGCGGTATCGAGCTGGCCGTTGGCGGCGATTTTCTCTTTCGGTGTCTGTGCTCCCCCGAGAGCAGCGCGCGCGGAGGTAACCGAGTCGATCGCTGTTTCCTCGTGCTTGGCATAGCCTTTGACGGTCTCGACCAGGTTCGGAATCAAATCGGCGCGCCGCTGCAACACGACGTCCACCTGGGCCCAGGAGGCTTTGATGGCTTCGCGTTCCTGCACCAGCTCATTGTGCGTCCCGAACAAACTGCCGGCCATCACCAGGCCGAAGATGACCAGGATGCCGACGATAACCAATGCGATCAATCCAAATTTCATTTAGTGTCCCCCGTGTTCTACCGCGGTTGTTTCCAGGCCATCGACGAATTCGACCAGCCTGCGGATGCATTCCAGGTATTGGGCGAACAGTTCGCCCGGATCGCCTGGGTCGACGCCCGATTTGTCTTCTCGTACGTCGAGCAAAATGTTGAAAGGCGTGACGTCCATCTGAAGCGTTTCGCCCAGTTCGCGCACCACGGCCCGGCGCTCCGATTTGACGGGAGCGTGCGCGACGATCAGTGCGTGATGCGCCAGCATGCAGAAAGTCGAGACCGAATCGACGCACAATTTGAAGAGCTTTTCCGGGTCCGACAACACGCTTGCCGCCTGTGTTCTTAGACGAAATAATTTGGCGCGAAGTTCATGCTCCACCTGCGCGCGGTAGAATTTCGAATCCACATGGACGTCGGCGATGACGTCCGGGCCGTACAGCATCTTACGGCGGTCCTTCATGTCGTGATATTCGATGGGGAAGCAATCCGCGGAATGGTGCACTTCCTCTTCGCTCATCAACAGGGGCGCGGGATGCTTGTGCTCCTTCCACCAGCGGAAGATGGGCTCGCTTTCGCCGAGCTCGCGCGGGGTGATCTGTTTAAGCACGCACAGCACGTTCAGGTCGGAGAATTTTTCGTGATGGTCGCTCCCATCATGGGACGCGCCGGAACCGTAGAGGATCACCGACAGGAGACGGTCCTGGTAGGCGCGCTCAAGTTTCGTGACTAGTTCTTTTAGCTCGTCCATATTATTTACCAATCACTGGATGCTCCGCCGCCGCCGGAGTCGCCCCCTCCGAAACCGCCGAAGCCTCCGCCCGAATCGCCTCCGCCGCTGGAGCCTCCAAAGCCGCCGCCACCCCAGCCGCCTCCGCCGCGTCCCATCATGTTACCGAGGAACATACCGGTAAGGAAACCGGTGACCCCTCCGCCTCCACCTCCGCCCAAGCGGCCCAGCAGCGAAAGGAGAAAGAAGATGCCGATAACGATCAGCGGCCAGGGGATCGAAGGACCTCGGGAAACCGCGGTTCGAGTGTGAACACGGGCATCGACTGGAAGCGTGACGCCTTTGGATTGCGCGATCATGCCGCCGAACTGCTGCGCGGCTGCCAGAGCCGCTGGACCGTAAGAGCCCTGGCGCAGAATCGGCCGCAGGCCGCGCATGATCGATCCGGAGTCGGCGTCGGTGATGACGGGTTCCAGGCCGTAGCCGATTTCGGCACGATCTTTTTTGTCTTTAACCGCGAAGAGTATGAGGACGCCTTCATCGTTCGGTTTCTTGCCGATGCCCCACTGGTGATAGAGCTTGTTCGCAACGTCGGCAACGTCGTCGCCGTCGAGCGAGTCGATGGTGACGATCGCCATCTGCGCGCCGGTGGCTCGTTCGAGAACTCCGCAATAGGCGGCGATGCGCTCGGCGCTCGCGGCGTCGATGGCGTGGGCGAAGTCGTCGACGTAGCCTGTCGGTTTTAGCTTGGTGATGTCGAGGGCAAAGACCGAAGTGGCAAGTAGGAGGAGAAGACACGTCGACACGGCACGCCTGGAGGCGCGCGCCACGAACGCCCAAGGGGATTGGGTCATAGAGAGCGGATCAGGTCCTGGCGGCGCACTTTGAAACCTTCCAGGCGTCCCAGCATGGCGATGGCCATGTGTTTGGGGTCGAAAAACTGCTGCGCGAGGGCAAGGACCTGGTCGGCGGTGACGCTTTCGATCAGCTCCAGCATTTCGCCGAGCGAGAAGAAACGCTTGAAGTATAATTCCTGGCGGGCGAGGTTGCCCATACGGCTGGACGTGGATTCAAGGCCCAGCACATAAGAGCCTTTCAGGTGATCCTTGGCGCGACGAAGTTCTTCGGGAGTCACTTTGTGCGAGGCGATCTCGCCCAGTTCATGCACCACCGATTCGATGACGCGGCCGGCGGTTTTCTGCGACGTCCCGGCGTAGACCAGCATGCAGCCGGCGTCGCGATACATGGTCAGCTCGGAATAGACGGTGTAGGCGAGCCCCTGCTTTTCGCGGATGTTCTGGAACAGGCGCGAGCTCATGCCTCCGCCCAGAATCGCGTTGAGGATGTAGCAGGCGAAGCGCGATTTGTGAGGCATCGAAATGGATGGCACGCCGAGGTACAGGTGCACTTGCTCCAGCGAGTTCTTGTTGCGGAACACCAGGGGCGCATGCGGCTGCGGCGCGGCTTCCATTTTGCGGGTCCGGCGCGGCTTGAGGTCGGAGAATTTTTCTTCGGCCAGCTTCACCAGTTTGCGGTGGCTCAGGTTACCGGCGGCGGTGATCAGGATGTTCGACGGCGTGTAGAACTGTTTATAGTACTTCTCAACCTTGTCGCGGTCGAATGAGCGGATGGTCTGCTTGGTGCCCAGAATCGGGCGTCCCAGCGCGTGGCCTTTCCAAAAGCTGCTCGAGAAAATTTCGTGGATGAGGTACTCGGGATTGTCCACTTCCATCTTCAGCTCTTCGAGGATGACGCCTTTTTCTTTCTCGATATCCTCAGAGGCGAAGAGGGGATTGCGGACCAGATCCGTGACGACGTCGAAGGCTTCGGGCAGATGCTCGTCGAGGACCTTGACGTTATAGCTGACCAGTTCCTTCGACGTGAAGGCGTCGAGGCCGCCGCCTATGGAATCGACCGAGCGGGCGATCTGTTCGGCCGAGCGGTTCTTGGTCCCTTTAAAAACCATGTGCTCAATGAAGTGCGTCAGGCCGCTTTCGTCGACAGTCTCTTCGCGGGAGCCGGTGCCGATCCAAATGCCGACGGTGACGCTGCGGACATGAGCCATCTGCTCCGTAACCACGCGGACGCCGTTGGGCAGGACGGCGCGTTCGATATCTCTGATCTTATGCGTGGCCATGTAAATCCCAGTTTACCATGCTAAAATGAGGGCATGCCGCAAAGTATTGTAGGCATGGAACTTAGGGACATCAGCGAAGCCTTGGGCGACGCCGAACCGGGGTTTCGTGCACGCCAGATTTATGAGGCGGTATACCGGCAGAGGGTTACCGACCTGGGGACGATCTCGAATCTTCCCAAGGCGTTGCGGGCCCGTTTGGGGTCGGACCTGCCACTCGGGTTGCCGGAGATTGAGCGTCGCTACGACTCGACTGATGGGACGCGCCGGTACCTGCTGAGGCTCGGGGATGGGAAGACGGTCGAGACGGTGTGGATGCCCGAGGGCGAGCGGTCTACCATCTGTATTTCGAGCCAGGTGGGGTGTCCGGTCGATTGCAAATTTTGTCTGACGGCGCTGTTGGGGCTCGAAAGGCATCTGACGGCTGGGGAGATTGCCGGACAGGTGCTGCGGGTCGCGGTGGACAATTCGCTCGAGGCGAATGCGGACCGGGTGAACATCGTGATGATGGGACAAGGCGAGCCTTTGCTGAATCTGGCGAACGTGATCAAGGCGACTCGGCTGTTGACCGATGCGGAGGGGATGGCGATTTCGCCGCGGCGGATTACTTTGTCTACTTCGGGCATTATTCCGAAGATTGATGAACTGGCCAAGGAGCCGGTGCGGCCGAAGCTGGCAATTTCTCTGAACGCTTCGAACGAGGAACAACGGCGGGAGCTGATGCCGATTACCCGCAAGTATCATCTGGCGGAACTGATGGACGCGTGCCGCCGGTATCCGCTGCGGCCTTGGGAGAAATTGACGTTCGAGTATGTGCTGCTGAAGGACGTCAACGATACGGATGCGGATGCGCGCAGGGTCGTCAGGCTGCTGGCGAATCTGAATGCGAAGGTCAATCTGATCGCGCTGAATCCGGGGCCGGGGATTCCATTTTCTACTCCGCTGCCGGAGAGGGTCGAGTCGTTTCAGGCGATCGTGAAGAGGGCGCTGCCGTGTTTCATACGCCGGCCGCGAGGGCTCGACGTGTTCGCTGCTTGTGGGCAGTTGAAAAGGATGGAGACTGGGCTCGTGCAAGTGGGGTAGTTCATTACTTCGACGCGGCATGGCCCGTTTCTACGTAGCTTTTCAGGCGCGTGACCTGCTCGGCGAGCATCATGTCGACGGGGATGGCCCAACTGTTCATGCCCTTTTCAAGATAGCCGGCGACGGCGTAGATGGCATCGAGTTTCGTTCCACCTTCGGACGGCGTGAACACGAACTGCATGGCGCCGGTGGCGGAGAGGGTTTGCAAAGGGCCCATCGCGCCGCTCAGCACGACGCGCTTTCCGGGTACGAACGTGATCAGTTCCAGATGGCGCGTGAATCCGTTGTTCGGAAGCTTTTCGCAGAGACAGCCGCCGGGATGATCTTCGATTCTCAAGTTGTGCGCATCGCCGGAAAACGTGTGGACGGGATTCCACCAGTCGCCTATGTCGCGCATGAATTTGCGGAATGCGTCATCGGGAGCGGCCTTGATCTGGAGCGTCGTCCTGACCGTGAATCCCCCTGGACCCGACTCGATAATTTCGGCCGGCGCGAGGGCGGCGGCGAAGAGCAGTACGGCGATTAGTCTCATGCGGATCCTTTAAACATGGCGTGAAAATCCTTTATGGCCGCGGGCGCGGGGCCGGGTCGTAATCGGTGAGCCGCATGGCCCATTTGGTTGCTTCGAGATACATGTGCTGGACGTCCGGACGGTCATAGACCTCGTCGCGATGGCCGAAGGTGGAATAGAATACGCGGCCTTTTCCGTAGGTCTTGATCCACGCGACGGCGAAATCCTTGTCGGTGCGGTGGACGTTTTTATTGGTCAGGTCGAGCTTATTTTCGTCCAGGCGGGCTAGCACGCGGACTTTTTCGCGGGAGAATTCTTTGCTGGGCTGGTACATCTCGTCCATCATGGAAAAGGATTTTTGAAACTCTTTCATGGCGGGGAAATTAGGATCTTCGATAATGATGGGAGCCATGAATTGTCCCCAGGGATGCTGGTCGAAATAGGCGCCCATCATTTCGCCGTATTCAGGCCACTTGTAGTTGCTGTCGATGGCGGAGTGCCCGCCGATGATGCCCTTGCCGTCGTCGTGAACGAAGGACAGCAGCGCGGCTTTTTGCTCGTCGTCGAGAGGGAATTCGCCGGTGGTGTACAGGTAAATCGCATCGAAATAATCGAGGTTTTTCGCGTTGCCGGCGGGGACCTTTTTCTTGGTGATCAATTGCACGTCGGTGCGGATATAGGTGTCCCACAGGCCGGTGTCATGGCCGATCTTCCACATGGTGGCGAGGCCGGTCGAGACGGAATCGTGCTGGAAACCATAGACGGCGCCGATGGCCAGCAGTTTTTTCTTCTTCGGGGGCTGCTGAGCCTGGGCGAAGGTGATGGCGGCGAAGGCGGTAAGGGCTAGAAATTTCTTCATGGTTTCCAATCTGCTGTGAAGATGTTGAATTCGTACTTGCTGGTGGATTTGTAGCTGGATGCGAAGACGATTTTCGCGCCATCGGGCGAGAATTCGGGGAACGATGAGAAGACGGCGTAATCGGTGACTTGTTCGAGCCCGGTGCCATCCACGTTAATAAGGTACAACTCGAAATCGCTGGAATCGCAATGATGTTTGTTGGAGCTGAAAAGAATTTTCTTTCCGTCGGGTGAGAAGGTGGGCGCAAAGCTGGCGCAGCCGAAATTGGTGATCTGCTTCGCGGAGGAGCCGTCGGCATTGGAGACGAACAGCTCCATTTTCATGGGCGCGGTGAGGTTCTCTTTCAGCAGTTCCTTGGCTTTCGCCGATTTCTCCGGGGTATCGGGATGGTGGGCGCGCCAGACGATTTTCTGGCCGTCGCGCGAAAAGACCGCGCCGCCATCGTAGCCTTCGGAGGTGGTGATGCGCGTTTTGTGCCAGCCGTCCTCATTCATCGTCCACAAATCGAGGTCGCCTGAGGCAAGCGACGTATAAATAATTTTCTTGGTCTTCCAATTGATGGTGGCTTCCGCATCGTAGCCGGGGGCGGTGGTTAGCTTTTTCAGGATTTTGCCGGCGTCGGTAGCTAGGAAAATATCGAAGGTCGGATAGACGGCCCACACATAGCCTTTGCTGCGATCGGGACGCGCTGGGCAGGCGTCACTGTTGGGGCCTGGTCCTTCATGCGTGGATGCGTAGACGATCCGCTTGTTGTCGCCGAGGAAATATCCGCAGGTGGTGACACCTTTGCCGGTTGAAACCATTTTCACATCAGACCCGTCGGCCGCGTTCATGATGTAGATCTGATCGCACTCATGTCCGTCGCGGGTGGATTGGAAGATGAGACGCTTGCCGTCCGGCGACCAATATGCCTCAGCGTTCTGGCCTCCGTGGGTCAGTTGGTTGAGGTTCGCCAGGTGCTGCGCGGAGCACACGATCGGCAGCAGAAACAGGAGCTTCATAGAAAGCACTATTGTATGTTACCGTTCGGCACGATTCCCAGGACGGATGCTACGCGGCGGCGGAGTTGTGATGATCCCAGGCTTCGTCGATTCGATGTTCGCGATTTCGGGCGAGTATTCTCTCGTTGATTTGCAGTTCTGAAAAAACGAAGCCATCGGAGGACGGATCGTAGGTTTCTCCTTTGGACTCGTACATTTCGAGGATGTCGAGCAGATCGTTGAGATCGTGCACTTCCTGGGTGCGCCGCGTTTTCTGAAGCTCGCGGAGCTGCACGACGGTCCTTTCGAATTGACGGGAGAGACGCTGGCTGTGCATGCTGAGATTCGCTAAAGCTTTGGACTGGCTTTCGAGGGCCGCGACGATCGACATGGCGTCCTGGACCTGGGATGGGGAATCGGAGAATGGGTGGGCTCCGCCGGCGATACCGAGGGTCAGGAGATTGGTTTCTAACGCCGCGACGCGGTTGAGGCGCCAGGAGGCGTCGGCCAGGGCTTGTACGAGGTGGGCTTCCGTTGCGCCTTTTGGAAGATATTCATCGGCAAAGGATTTTAGATGAAGTTGGTAGGCTTGCAGGTCTTCGGTAGGCATGACGACGATTTGGCCGGTTAGGCCGTGGCGGAGGGCGTTTAGGGAAGATCGTTGTTTGCCGGCTTGGGTTTTGGGGCCGGTGGACTGTTTGGCATTTGCCCTGTTAATTACGGCTCGGTTGGTTGCTGCGATAGACATATGGTGCTCCTTCGGCTTATTTGTAGCATCGGGGATTGCGGGGAGATTGCGGGTGGGAGTGGGAGGTGGTTGAAAAAGGAGGAGTTAGAGGTCGCTAGCGAGGGTGAAGAGGCCAGGCGTCGACACGAATGTCGACGCGGCACGCGTGGACGCATGCGCCACATAGCGCCGGAGGGATATGACGACTAGTAAAGGAAATGCGTCTGTCCCCTTTTCTATGAAATGGATTCTTAACGCGGGTGTGACATTGCGTTGACCAAACACACATCTTCTATTTACGGAGGTCAGTTACCATCAGTAAACAAAAAAACATGGCAAAACGAACACTCACAGCAGCATTCCTCCTTCTCGGAACAGTTTTCGCCCTGACGATTCCGGTGCGCGGCGATGTTATTGTCACTCTCCCGAGCTCCTACGACAGCCCGAACGGATATGACTTCGTCTCCACTTTTCCACCGAGTGGCTCGACCACGATCGGCACCTTTACATTTTCTATCCCTAATGGCGTTTCGGTCACAGGAATCACCATCTCCGGTACTTTTGGCAATCCCGATAGCGGAACCACCGCGCTGAGCGACTATTACCTCGGCTTCAGCGGCAACGAAACGGCCGTCGAGGTAGCAGGCTGCGACAATATCCTCGATGACTGCTATTCGGCTCAGAACGGGCCGACCGTGTGGAGCTATTCGCTCACGTCTTCGAATCTGAGCACCCTCGCCTCGGCAATCGCCAGCGGATCTCTCGATTTCACATATACCTGGGATAACAACACCCAGTTCGCGCTTCCGGGAGATTTGCAATTCGTCTACGCGGGCGCACCAACTTTGGACATTCAGGTGACACCCGAGCCGGCGGCCGTGCTGCTCTGCTTCGGTGGTCTGGCAGGGATCGCCGCCCTCCGGCGCTTCCGCAGAGTTTGAAAGAGAGATCGCTCCCATGAAAAAACTTGAGTTCGCTCTTTGTCTGAGTACTTTTCTGTTCTTTGTTGACAGATCCGCGGCCCAGAGCGCCCAGTGGACGGCCACCAGCGCACCGGCGCAGGCAACCATCGCGGGAGGCCCATGGACTCTCAGCCAGGGTGGGTCGGCCACAAGCGGGGGCGCCTTCGACGGGCCGGTCCCTTACTGCACGCCGGGAAACAGCTCCGGCGGCGCGGCGCTAGTGAACCCCAGTTCCACCGTGAACACCTTTAATCCTTACTATTTCCCATTCGTCGTTGGCTCCGGGCAGAATGTGAAGGGATACTTCGATTATCGGCCGAAAAACATCAACGAAGCCGTCGTCGCCGCAACCAGCACCAACGCGGGGCAAAGCTGGACGTTTCAGGAGATGGTGGAACAACTAACAACCGAATGCCCCAACAGCGACGCCAACACGAGCAACAGCGGGGGCAACGATGACGGCGCAGGCCATCCAAGCATCATCAGCTTCGGTGGAACAACCTGGCTCTATACGCTCGACCGGCGCTCGCCTCATGTCGATTCCGACGGCTTGATCGTCCACAATATTCTTCCGCGAGGCGCGAACGCGCTGAATCCGCTGCCTCTCAACAGCCCCTTTATGCAGCCACCGACGTCCAACATCATCGCCGGCTGGAACTTCAACAATCTTACAGGGACTCAGCTCACACCTGCGCCGTCGACAGGGTCCGGGGCTGCGCATTCGCTGGGCATGACCAACGGCTATACCTACACGATGGCGCCTCCCAACGTGGGCAGCGTTGACGGTTCCAACGTCACGAAGACCACTCTGAGCTCGGACCCGTCCGGCACTGCGGCCCACAACATAGGACCCAATAACAACGAAGCCTGGCGCATCGTCGGCGCCGCCACCACGAGCGCGCCCGGCAACGGATGGAATCTTGCCGCTCCTCCGTGTACGCAGGGCGCGGAGTTTGATGTCGACACCACCGGATATCACTACATCATCTTCCAGTACGACTGGTACACAACCAATCAGGGCGTGCGCGATCTTCAGGCACTATACACAACCGATGGCAGCACTTGGACTCCGGTAGGCCCGATCCAGGTTTCGGGTGGAGGCAGCGCTTTTAACAACCAGATCACGATTAATTTCCATGCGCTCGGAATCACGGGTGTCGAAAACAATGCGAAATTCGGTGTGCGCCTGGTTTCGGTGTTCGATCCAGACTTCATCGGGACGCCGGCATACTCGATTCCTGCGGGCGGCAATGTTTGCTCGGCGGGTGCAACCGGCACTTACACCGCTGCCAGTCTCGCCAACAACAATCAGCCTGTCGTCTACAACAACAATTCGGGCAACTGGCGCTTCGACGAGGTCAACGTTCTGGGGACGGCCAACAACACCAATCCGATCACCAGCGACCCGATCGTGAACACCACCGGATTGGTGAACCCGGACGGATTCCTGGCGGTGGTGCCGAACACCTACCCCATTCAGGTCCTGTACATCAGCAAGACGCTGAATTCGGACTATGTGCCCCCCACGAGTTATCCGATCTGCCCGGCATCGATTCCTAATGGCAACTTCAATGACGACGTGGAAGTGGTGCGTATCGCGACTACTACCAACTTCATCAACTTCACCGATATCACGCCGTTCAATACGCCGGCCTTTTCGAATACCAGCAGTCCGAACACGCCGATCCAGATGGTCAACGGCCTGAGCGATCCCTCAACAACCTCCTATTCCGGCATCCGCTGGGTTTCGGGGAACGGAACGCTCATCAAGCTGAGCAACGGGAACTGGGGCCTATTCTTCGGTGGCGGCAATTGCCTCGATGGCGACTCCGACGCTTTCCACGCGATCATGTACGCCGAGTCGAACGGAAGCGACCTGACAAACTGGACGGTGATCAACGGAATTAATAATCCGATCGCCTCCATCGCAACAGTCTCGAATGTGACCGATCCGCAGTCCGGGCAGCAAGTGACCGTTCCGTCCAGCGCTCCGGTGATTCCGATGGAGAGTTGGTTCGGCGGCCGCGTCTATGCTCCACAGGCCGTCGTTACGAGTCCCGGCACGGTGAGTCTGATTTTCGCCGGCTACAACACCGGCTTCCAGTTGGGAGGGAGTTCGAGAGACCTGAGCAGCTACCGCAATATCGGCCAGGTCAATCTTTCGGTCGCTAACGTGACCCTGCCGTAAGACGGGCCAATCGTTTCACGCCTCCCCACGCTGCTGGGCCCGCGACAAACTCGATGCGAAGAGACAGGGGCTCTCCTACAACCGCCCATGCAGGCGGATGACTGTGCGTGTTAACAATAGAAGATGAAGCTCGGCATCGACTTCGGGACAACTCGCATCGTCGTGTCGGCCGCGGATCGCGGCAATTATCCGCTGGTTCCTTTTGAAACCGCCGACGGCGTGTTCGAGTGGTTTCCTCCGCTGGTCGCGATCAAAGACGACGAGCGGCGCTTTGGCTGGGAAGCGTACTCGATGCAGGGCGAACCCGGCTGGACGATCGTTCGATCTCTCAAGCGTTATCTGGAGGACGCGGGACCTCACTCGCAGCTCGATCTCGGTGGGAAAGTGGTTCCGCTTGCGGACCTGATGTCGGGATTGGTCGGGGCGCTGCGGCAGGCTTTGCTCGCGCGCTTCGGCGAATCGGAAGTCTTGGAAGTGGTGCTGGGCGTTCCGGCGAACGCCAATAGCAATCAGCGATTCCTTACCGTGGACGCGTTCCGGCGCGCGGGATTCTCGGTGCTCGGTTTGTTGAACGAGCCTTCGGCGGCGTCGATCGAGTTTGGCCATCGCCAGAAGATTACCGGGCGTTTGCTGGTTTACGATCTGGGTGGAGGCACGTGCGACGTATCGCTGGTGGAGATTTCGGCGGGCACGCATACGGTCCTCGCGTCGGAGGGAATTCCGCACCTGGGCGGCGACGATTTCGATCTGGTGCTGGCGGAAATGGCGATCGGCGAGGAGGAGCTTTCAAAGCTGGAACTGGCGGAGCTTTTCAGGCTCGATGAAGAATGCCGGCGCCAGAAAGAGGCGCTGCATCCCAATTCGCGCAGGATCGTTGTGGATCTGGATGTGGTTCGCGAAGGGCTGGGACAAGTTACGGTCGCGGTGGCGGATTTCTACGAGCGCTGCCGTCCGCTGCTGGCCGAATCGATCGAAGCGACCGCGCAGCTTGCCGGGGATAACGACATCGAAGCGCTGTACGTGACGGGAGGCGGGAGCGAGTTGCCTCTGGTTTCGCGGGTGCTGCGCGAGGAGTTCGGACGCAAGGTGAAGCGCAGCGAGTACACGCGATCCGCGACGGCGATCGGCCTGGCGATTCAGGCGGACGCGACTTCCGGCTATACTCTGCGCGAAATGTTCACGCGCAATTTCGGCGTCTGGCGCGAAGGCGATGCCGGGCGGCGCATGATCTTCGATCCTATTTTTCCGCGCGGCACGCGGCTGCCGGGCGCGGCCGAGCCTCCGTTAACCGTTCGGCGAAGGTATCAGCCGGTGCATAACGTCGGCGATTTTCGATATCTGGAAGCGAGCCACGTAGCCGAAGATGCTCAGCCTTCGGGCGACATCACGGTGTGGGACGAGATTCAGTTCCCCTTCGATCCGGCGCTGGCCGACGCGCGATCGTTCGATACGGTGCCGGTGGAGCATTCGTGGCCGGCGTCGCATCAGGAGATAGAAGAGCATTATTCCTGCGATGCGGCGGGTGTGGTGACGGTGGCGATTCGCAATCTCACGTCGCACTACGGGCGCGAATTCCGGCTGGGGCGCTGGAGCGGGAAGACGGCGGTGGTCTCGCCTCGGACGCGGAAGCGCGTGAAGAAGACCAGCACATGAACGTCGGCAAAGTATACGATCTAGCGCAGCCCTTGTTCGCAGGGATGCCGCATTTCCCGACGCATCCGCCGTTTCTGCGCACGCTTACCAAGCGGCATGGCGAACTGGTGCTGCCGAACGGAGCAAGCTCGGCTGCCGAGGCGATCACCATGGGCGGGCATGTCGGGACGCACATCGATGCGCTGTCGCATTTTTCGTGTGACGGAAAATTGTATGGCGGCGTGGAGCCGGTGCAATCCTACAGCGACGGCGTGACTACGCACGGAGTCGATACGATCGCGCCGATTTTCCGGCATGCGGTGCTTTTTGATATTGCGCGGCTGGAAGGAGTCGAGGCTCTGCCTCACGATTTTGTGATCACGCCGGAGCATCTTGCGGCTTGCGGTGTGACTCCTCAGCGATGCGGGATCGCGCTGATTCGCACGGGTTGGGGAAATTTCTGGAGTGACGCTAGCCGCTTCATTACGGGCGGGTCAGGGTCGGTGGTGCGGGGGCCTGGTCCGAAGAAATCGGGCGCCGAGTGGTTAAGTAAGCACGGCATTTTCGCGGCGGGCAGCGATACGGTGGCGTTTGAACATTCGCCATCGAACATGGAAGTGCATGTTCACTTATTGGTCGAGCGGGGGATCCACATTATCGAGTGCTTGAATTTGGAATCGCTCGCTGAGGCGGGGGTGAAGGAGTTTCTGTTCGTGGCGCTGCCGCTGAAGATTCGAGGGGGAACGGGGTCGCCGATACGGCCGGTGGCGGTGGTGGAGTAGGTTACAGAGGCAGACGGCAGATCCGATTTACCCACTCTTCCTGATCCGAGGCGATCCATACCAGCAGCAGCGCGGCAATCGCATCCGCAACACTGGTTTTCTGCGAGATAAGCAGCACGCCGGGGCTCTGAAAATGCGAGATGAATCGCGCGAAATGCACCGGCATGGTTTTCAAGTCGTGAGTGACAAGGACGCGATTATCGCGAGCGGCGATCGCCAAAACTTCATCGTCCGCGATGGACTCCAACTGAGCGGAATTCGCATCGAGGAAGTCGACAGACGATTCGGCACGGATTACGCCACTAACGATCGACTCGCTCAAGCTTGCGTCCGCGAGAAATCGGAGCTTCACGACCGATTCGCTAGGAGTTCCTGACGAGCTCGATCGAGCTTGGCACGGAGGGCCGGCGGCACCGGATTTTCTCGGGCGAAATCATCCCACTGCTTCTCAGTCTTGATCAGGTAGGCATCGACCTCAGCCTTATGGGAGAGGTAATACGTAATGGCTCCGTAGACCTGCTCGAGGGTCAATGCTGAAAAGTTTCGAAGTATCATTTCAGGAGATTCGCCGATACGGAATGCGTACACGATCGACTCAAGGGTCACGCGCGTACCCGCGACGTAATATCCGTCGTTTCGTTCTTCCACGTAATCGCGCATAAATGAATCGCCAGCCTTAGCCTAGTTTACTTTTTTTGCCTTCGGCGCGGGTTAGTTACTTATTGACACAGGACCTCGCCCTTGGGCGGGTCGGGGATTAACTTGAGCTCGATCGCTTCGCGAACGAGTCCTAAGTCAGTTACGAACGTAGCGAGCTGAGCCTTTTGGGCCTCGTTCAGGACGGCCAACGCGAGATCCCGAGGCGGCCGGGTTGCGGCCAACTGTTCGCGCAATTTTGAAATGCCGGCTGCTGGTTGAGCGGCTATCGCGATTTGCTTTTCCAGAGGCTCGCGGGCGGCGCGCTGGAGACGATCCAACTGTTGCACTTGCGAGTCGCTGAAGTGGAATTCTGACGTCGATAATGCGTAGATCGGGTAATAGAAGCACAGGGTTGATCCGGGCCATTGCTTGACGTCGATCAGGCCCGCCACGATTGCGTCGGACGCCATCTTCGAGCGACTGAGGACTTTCACGATCTCCGCCAACTTCGCTTGCTGAGATGCATCCAGAATCGGGTTTTGCAGTGCTCGCTGGAGCGATGCCGGGTCGTCCATTGGAGGGTGTCCGGTGGGTATGCCGGGGCGATAGCCAAGTGCTCTGCCGGGCGGAGCGATCGGGACCGGCTTCGCTTGCTGCTGGAGTTGCCATATCTGCATCTCCGTCAACCCGAGCAGCTCTTTCAACGCCGGCTGGCCGAGGACGTGGACCGCAACGGCTAACAGTAGCACTGCGCGAAACAGCATTACGTCTTCAGACGGACTTCGCCGCAGAAGGTCTCAGGTATCCATAAAATCCGAGATCGGAGCCGGTCAGCAGCTTGGTCGCGAAGATAATTTGCCCTGTGTGCATCGAAAAATGCTCGACCACATGGTAGATCGCTTCGAGCACGGTCAGATCCCAGTGCTTCTGAATGTGCCTCTTCTCTTGAAGCGATGCGTGAGGCAGCGCTTTCAGCACCTCGACTGCTTCCGCCACCGTGGATCGCAGCCGATCGAGCGCGTCTTCGCCGGAGCGAGAATCGAATTCGGTATCGCGATCGCGTCGGTCTTCGGCTCCGCCGACGCCGCAGATAATCCACTGGCGCACGTTGCCCGACAGGTGCAGCAGCAGATTACCGATGGCGTTTTCGTTCTCTGTTACGCGCATCCAGATTTGTTCCTGCGTCAGCTTCGCTACGCAGGTTTCGATGCGCGCGAGGAGCTCAGTCAATTTCTCGGATGAAAATCTCAAGAACTCTGCTTCGTTGGACATAACCTATTCTGCCGCGACAGTCTCGACCGGCGCAGGCACGGGCACGGATAGGGTCATCCTCCATCCCGCTACGAGGCCGGCGAGCATCGCCGCTGCGGCGATCAATAAGGACGCGCGAACGCCTGCGCGACGAGCTACTTCTCCCCAGACGCCGCTGCCCACGGCCAGCGATCCTTGAAACACCAGCAGATAAAACGCCAGGGCGCGCGCCCTCATCCATTGTGGAGGAGTGGTCTGCGCGCACACGTTGAAGCTCGACATCACGGTCAACCAGGCGATCCCACCCATCACCATCGCGGGCATGGCCACTGGCAAGGTCCTCAAAAATGCCAGAGCCGTCGTCGCGAGCGCGAAGAATACCACGCCCACTGCTACGATCCGATCCATCGAGTACCGCAACCGGAGGGGCGCCAGCGCCGCCGCGCCGATCACCGAGCCTCCGCCCAAGCATCCCAATAAGATTCCGTACCCTAGCGACGTGCTCTTCATCTCCTGCCGCGCGACCACCGGCAGCATCGCCCACAACGCGCTCCCCGCGAGCGAAAACATTCCCGCCCGTACCAGGACTGCGTGAAACGGTCGAGCCCCGCGCACGTAAACTAATCCCTCGCGCATTGCGTCGCGAAATCGAGTGCCCGGTTCGCGGACTGCGGGCGGCCTTTCCTTCCAGCTCCACAACACCACGATTACGCCGAGAAACGAAACCGCATTCGCCATGAACACCGCGCCCGCCCCGGCCGAAGCCATCACGATTCCGCCCAATGCGGGACCCACCGCGCGTGCAATATTGAAGCCGACCGAGTTAAGAGCGACCGCCGCCGGGAGCTCATCGCGCGGCACCAGCTCCGGAATCGCGGCCGCCCACGCGGGTCCGTTCATGGCAGAGCCCGCGCCCAACGCAAACGTGAGCGCGAGCAACCACCAGGGTCCGATTCCGCCTGCCATGACCAAAACGCCTAGCAGCGCAGCGACCGCAAGCATCCACGATTGCGTGAAGATCAATAATTTCCGGCGATCGACTAAATCCGCCATCACGCCCGCGGGCAGACCCAGCAGGAATACAGGAAGCGTGGTCGCGGTCTGCACTAACGCGACGAGCAGCGGCGATGCGGCGAGCGACGTCATCAGCCACGACGCGCCCACCGTATGCATCCAAGTGCCGACGTTCGAAGCCACCGACGCGATCCACATCGCGCGGAACAAGGAATGTTTTAGAGGTGACCAGGCCCCCCTGTTCGCCATTACTTCCAGTTTGACAGTTAAGGAAGCACGCCGCGGGTCTGGGCCACTAAATTGGTCGCGCGCAAAAGCGATTCGAAGGTTCCGGCGTCGGTCCACCATCCTTCGAGAAAGGCGTAACTCATCGACCCTTCGCGAATATAGGCGTTGTTGACGTCGGTAATTTCCAGCTCGCCGCGCTCCGAAGGCTTCAGCGTCTTAACCTTGTCCCACACCGTTTCGTCGTAGAGATAAATCCCGGTTACGGCGTACGCCGACTTCGGATTCCGGGGCTTCTCTTCAATGCCGATGATCCGGTCGCCTGAGAATTCGGCCACGCCGAAGCGCTCCGCATCGGGAACCTCTTTGAGCAGAATCTTCGCGCCGCTTGTCTGATTGCGAAAATCCTCCACGGCCGCGCGAATGCTTTTTTCGACGATGTTGTCGCCTAGGATCACGCAGATTTTCTGCCCGGCGGCGAAATGCGCGGCGAGCCCCAGAGCATCGGCGATCCCTCCTTCGCCTTCCTGATAGGTGTAATTGATGTGCGAAAGTCCGAACTCTTTTCCGTTGGCGAGCAGACGCAGAAAATCGCCCGAGCTGCGGCCGCCGGTTACGATCATGATGTCGTCGATCCCCGCGTCCACCAGGGTCTGGATCGGGTAATAGATCATCGGCTTGTCGTAAATCGGCAGCAGGTGCTTATTCGTGATTTTCGTGAGAGGGAAGAGGCGGCTACCCGTGCCGCCGGCAAGAACGATGCCTTTCATGTCTCATTCATCATGCCATGGTCCGGCAGGCGAAACCGCCTGCCCCACCTGCTATCGCTCCGACAATCAGAAAAGGCTCCGCGCCGGATGCGACCGCTTCGGGCAAAAGAGCATCCATCGGATCGTGCGACAGATCCTGCTCACAGGCGAAGAATCGGACAAATGGACGGCGTTCGAACGTCACCTGATCGCGAATCGTGCCGCGCAGCATCGGATAAACCGCCTCCAGGGCGTCGAGAACGGTACGCTGCGTCACCAGGCCAGGGACATCGATCTTCACTTCACTCGAAATCTTCGCGAGCGTTCTTAGATGCGCGGGGAGCACGACCCTGATCACGACAGCGTCTGGACCTCGACCGAGAGCACCGCGGGAAGATCGCGCACGATCGGAGCCCAAGAATCCCCGGCATCGGCCGACGCATATACCTGGCCGCCGGTGGTTCCGAAGTAGACTCCGCAGGAATCGAGAGAGTCCACCGCCATCGCGTCACGAAGGACGTTCACATAGCAGTCGCTTTGGGGCAGGCCCTTCGTGAGCGGCTCCCACTCGTCGCCGCCGGTGCGGCTGCGGTATACGCGCAGTTTCCCTTCCGGCGGATAGTGCTCCGAATCGCTCTTGATGGGTACCACGTAAATGGTCTCCGGCTCATGCGCGTGGACGTCGATCGCGAAGCCGAAATCGGTGGGCAGGTTGCCGCTGACTTCCCTCCAGTTTTCGCCCGAGTCGTCGGTGCGCATAACATCCCAGTGCTTCTGCATGAACAGCACGCCCGGACGCGACTTGTGCATCGCCACGTGATGCACGCAGTGCCCGACTTCGGCTCTGGGCTCAGGAATGATCTGCGAATATAAACCTTTATTGATGGGCTTCCACGTTTCACCCGCATCGTCGCTGCGAAACGCGCCGGCCGCGGAGATCGCGATATAAATCCGCTTCGGATCCTCGGGATCGAGAATGATCGTATGCAGGCACATCCCTCCCGCGCCCGGCTGCCAACGAGGTCCCGAGCCATGCTTGCGCAATCCGGAAAGTTCCGCCCAGTTTTTTCCGCCATCGGCGGAGCGGAACAACGCCGCGTCTTCGACCCCCGCGTAAACCGTATCCAGATCGGTGAGCGAAGGTTCCAGATGCCATACCCGTTTGAATTCCCACGGATGCGGCGTGCCATCGTACCACTGGTGCGTGCCGGGGATTCCGTCGTAGACGAATTTGTTTCCGACGGGTTCCCACGTCTTCCCGGCGTCATGGGAGCGCTGAATCACCTGTCCGGCCCAGCCGCTGGACTGGGACGCATACAAACGATTCGGATCCACAGGCGATCCCTTTAAGTGATAAATTTCCCAGCCGCCGAAATGCGGACCGCTCACGTCCCATTTTTCGCGTTTCGCATCCGCCGTCAGAATGAACGCGCCCTTCCGCGTTCCAACCAATACGCGTGCTCCACTCATGCCCGTTACTTCCTCCGCCTAAATGGTAAGACAAGCGCGAAGCACGGCGCTAAGCGGTTAGAAGACGAACCGGGCCCCAATCTGGAGCGTTCGCGGACGATTCGCCTGCGAGCTAATGATTCCGAAGCTCGAACTGGTCGCCTGCGCGTTGGGCGCCGCGAACGTCGGATGGTTCACCACGTTGAACGCCTCTAAGCGCAGTTGGAAGTACGTCCGCTCCGTGAAATTGAACCGCTTCAGCAAGGAGGTATCGAAGTTATTGATCCCGTCCTGCCGCAGGTTCGGGAAGGTCGTCGAGAACGTGCGTATGTGATACTGCAACTGCGTCGCGGAGGCTGTATCGAACACCGAAGTGTTGAACGCCGGGCTTGTCGGACCCGCCACGCCGCGGGGGTTCAGGTCGAGATTGCCGCCGTAATCGATATAATCGCCGGGCGTCGTGGTGCTGCCGTTTACCCAATTGATGGGCTGACCCGTTTGGAAGGTATAGATGCCGGTCAGCACCCATCCGCCGAACGCCAGATCCGCCCAGCGCGGCTCCAGATTCACGAGCTTCCCTTTCCCCACCGGCAATGCGTACACTGCCGCGAGGACGAAATGGTTGGGATGATCGAACGGCGAGATGCGCTTCTCCGGACTCAGATCCGTATCGTTCAACCAGCTATCTTCTTCGATCAGCTTGGACCGGATATAGTTCCCGATGAGGCTGAGGCCATGCGAGAGGCGCTTCTCAACACGAACGTTCACGCTCTCAAAAAACGAGCTTCCCAGGTTGGCGTTCTGCTCAATCACGCCGGCGCTTTGGCTGCCCTCGCCGATCGGAAATTCCGGATAAACCGAGAGCAATTGCGCCACGGTGGTGGTCGCGCTATTCAGGCTCGCACCCGGAATCAGGCCGGCAAACGGATTCGCGACCGTCCCGGTAAGGGTGTTGATCAGCGTCTGGTCCCGCGTGGGTAGCGTGCTTAGAAACTGGCGCGGAATCACATTCAACTGCGTAGTCGGAATGGGCAGATGCACGCCGTGGTTGCCGATGTACGCGACTTCCAGCACGGTATCTTTCGATAGCGTGTGTTGAAACCCGAAATTCCAGCGCATCGAATATGGATTGTGAACCTTCGGATTCAGAAACGAAACGGTCTGATCGAGGAACGTCGCCAGTCCAGCCGAAGAGCCGGCCGGAGGCGTGATGCCGTTCGGAAACGGACTGCTCAGCGTAGCCGACGGCGTCAGGAAGTTGCTGGGAACCAGCAACTGCGTGGTTTGGCTGAACCCCTCCTGATCAACGATGGGATTCGACGAATACGCGCCCGTGATCGCAAGATTCGCCACCGTGACCGGCGCGACGAACATGCCGAATCCGCCGCGAATTACTGTTTTGCCTTTCAGCAGGTCCGGGCTCCAGGCAAATCCGGCGCGCGGGCTGAACAGATGCGTATCGTTTTGATAGAGAGCGCGATCGCTGGGCGACGCGAATGTCAATCCGCCTGGCACTGCGAAGCTGCCCACGGGAATCTGCGGAATCGGGCTCTTCGCATATGCTGCGACCGCCGCCGCGGCAATCGGATTCGGCTCATTGGTGGCAAATCCGTCCACCGCGCGGCCGTACTTCTCGCTATACGGATCATCGTGATCGAACCGGAGACCGAGGTTCACGGTGAGATTCCGTTTCAGACGCCAGTCGTCCTGAACGAAACCCGAGTAGTAATACGAATAAAACGATGCGTGCGCATTGATATCGATTTGCCCCGCCGTCGGATCGCCTAATAAGAAGGATGCAAAATCCTGTCCAGGCACCGCCGCCGTCGACGTGCTGGTGGATTGCTTTGTCCAGTTATTGGCGAATGTATAGCTGCCGGCCGAGTTTCCGTAAGTGATGACATTCAAACGATACTGCCGGATATCGGCGCCGAATTTCAGCGCATGCGATCCCACAATTTTCACCACGTCGCCAAACAACTGGAGTGATTGCGAGGGGTCCTTCGATGCGCCCGTGTCGCCCAGGCACTGAAAGCTGGTCTGGCTTCCGCAACTGCCGCTGAATCCGATATAGGGCAACTGCGCGTACTGCTCCGTACCTGCGATATAGGACGGAAAACCCAGCTTCGACGGATCGAATCCCTCGCTTGGCTCCGCGTGGACTTCGTTCATGCGCGTGAAGTTCAACCGCACATTCACGATGGTCGTCGGGTTAATCGTGTATACCTCATCCGCAGATCCGCCCCAATTTTCGCGGGTCAACGTGGTGCCGGTCGCGACGTTATCGAAATAATTATTCTTCTGCTGAAACTCGTTGTTGTGGCGAACGTTGAAGAACATGCGGCTGTGATCGCTCATGTTGTAATCGATGCGGCCCAATTCGTTGCTGTAGTTGTCGGTATACGGAGCCCCCGCCAAGGCGAAATTATCGAATCCATTGGCCAGGCCCGGCACGTTGGGTTCCGGATAAAACGGTAAATAGGCCTGTGAAATCGGATTTAGCCGGCTCATCGGTATAATATTGCCGGGAAACGCGGTCCGATTCACCGTTGAACCGGTAAGCGTACCGGTAAGCGGATCGTAAATCGTCGCGCCATATGCCGAAAAATTGCCCTGCTTCTCCGCATCCGTCGGAACCGTCGTGAGAGCCGGCGCCGGCTGCGCATCCTTCAGGTTCTCCCACGCGAAAAACCAAAACAGCTTATTGCGCCCATTCAGAACTTTCGGAATCAGAACCGGGCCGCCCACCGTCGCTCCATATTGATTGAAGTGCGTCAGCGGATTCCCCAGGCCTTTTTGATTGTTGAAGAAATTGTTCGCCTCCAGCGCCGAAACCTGGTTGAATTCGTAGAGCGATCCGTGGAAAGAATTGGTCCCGGTCTTCATGATCTGGTTCAACGTGCCGCTGCTGGTATGGCCATAACCTGCGTCGGAATCGAACGCCTTGATCACCACCTGCTGGACGGCGTCCTGCGGCGGATTATAAGCCACGCGATTATCCCAGGTTGCATCGGGCGATCCGTCCATCAACAGTTCGCTGGTCTGCGCCGGCGCTCCGCCGATGCTCCAGGCCGCCGCGCCCGAGTTATCGAACGGATGCACCAGCGATGGAGCGCCCGTCGCAATTACGCCGATCGCCAGTTGCGCGAGCATCATGGGTGTCCGCCCATTCAGGGGAAAATCTTCCACCTGCGCGGTGGTGATGGTCTGTCCCGTCGACGAATTTTCCGTATTGATCAAAGGCACGTCCGCGCTCACTTCCACAGATTGCGTCACGTCGCCGACCTCGAGGCGAATATCAATCACCGGATGGTCGCCGCCTCCAATCTCCAGACCGGTACGCACAAACTTCTTGAACCCCTGCGCCTCGGTCGATATCTCATATGTGCCCGGCGCCAGGAATGGAATTGTATATTGTCCTGTCACGCGCGATAACGTGTCGGACTTCGTACCTGTCCGCGTCTCCGTGGCAATCACCTTTACATTGGGTATTCCCGCACCGGTTGAATCGGCGACCAGGCCGCTGAGGGTCGCCCTTGTTTCCTGACCGAACATCGCCAGGGGCGTTAATATTGAAAAAATTGCAGCAAGGCAAACTTTCATAAAGACTGCTCCTTTAATTACCACCTGGAAACGGCACGAACTTTCCTTGACACGTATTGCGTGACGCTTTCCCTGAGTTTTCTATTACTCGTACATCGTCACCCGTCACGCGAAAGTTTAGTCCACCCGCACCTTCCGTAATTACCGCATGCGTGGCTTCGAATTTGCTCGATTTAACGTCATCCAGAGTCACATTATCGAAGGTAATACCCAGGCGGTGCACCGCATCGAAGCCATCCAAAGTAATCTTCCCGGCACTCAATACGCGCACGTTGCGTAGAATAATTCCCTCGAACGAAGGCAGCTTGTCCCGGGCCTCTCCCATGTAGGAATAATTGGAATCCATCAGGATCGGATTTTTCGTGTCCTTGATGCACACGTCGTCGTAGACAACATCGCGAACAGGCCCTCCGCGGCTCGAATTGGACTTAATCCGTATGCCGTTGTCGGCGCCGTCAATTGAGAGGTTCGTCACCCGGATCGCGCTCGCGCCGCCGTCCGTTTCACTGCCGATCGACATCCCGTGCCCGGTGTAAAAATGATTGTCCTCGATGGTCATATGAGACGTCGGCCCCGGCGATCCGGCTTTAATCGCGATATTGTCATCGCCTGTGTGAATAAAGCAGCGTTTAATGGTTACATTCTGCGCATTTCCGGGGTCGATTCCATCTGTATTCCGAGCCGTCTTCGGCGCATCGATCACCACTCCCCAGGCCGTGAATCCGTTGCCTCCGCTATACGCCACATGAAAATTGGGTGAATTCCGTAATGTAATTCGATACAACGTAAAGTTGTCGCAATGACTCAAAGCCATCAGTCGAGGAACGCTCTGGTTCAAATTCTTGACCTTGGCCTCCTGCGCCAAATCCCACCAGGAAACTTTTTGTCCCGTCAGCGTGTCCCCGCCCCGGCCATCGATCGCGCCCTCGCCCATCACCGCGGCGCCGGCCACGCGATCTCCCGAAACGATCGCCTTGCAGCCATGTCCTCTTTTATCGACGATGCCGCAGCTTCCCGGCGTCAAATCGTAATCCCGTGGATTCCGCGACGCATAGAGAGTGGTGCCTCGATCCACCAGCAGCGTCACGCCCGCGCGCAGTTGCAGAGGACCCGCCAGAAAAACCTTCCCCGACAACTCTACAGCCTGTCCCGCCGGACATTTGTCGAGGGCTTCCTGAATGCGCACCGTATCCGGCTTGTCCTCGTCAATGCTCGGGCGGGCCGCGGTTAGTACCGTGCAGCTTTGCGGAATCACCGGCTCCGAAACCTTCCGCAGGTCCTGTATCAATTGAAGAGCCAATAGGAGGTTCACTATTTCGACCCACTTCCCGACGGCCGCACCTCCGCCGGATTCCATCCATCGAAAAACGCTGTCACCGCAAATTTCTTCGCCTCGGCATCCGACAATTGTTTGCGCGCCGGATTCGCCCCCGGCCCGGACGACTTATATTCCGCATAAAAAACCGTCAGCAGCGAAGGCTTCCCATCGTGCTCCCACTCATGCCAGCCTTCGGGCGCGATCCACGGTCCCATCTCCGTGTTCATGAAAACCACTGTCGCGTAGGCGCGCCACGGCCGCCCCAGGTAAACATCCTTCGCATCCGGATCTGCCGTGAGTCGGCAATGGTCGAACACATAGCCGCTCTGCTCCTCCGCATGCAGCTTGCTTTGCGCCGTGATCATCACCGTGGAATGGGCCTTGCTGTGAATTTCGCAATTTTCGAAAAATGCGCGCGCATCACCGAAAATAAAATCGACGTTTCCTTCGATGTAGCAGTCCGCGAAATACTGCCGGGCCGGCTTGCCATTGGCGTACAGAGTGTCCTGATAACCCAGAAATCGAACGTTGCGAAGCACGCTCCGGTCACCTGAGATTTTCAGCGCCACCGCCTGCGACCCTTCGTGCGTCAGCGGACGCGTGCGGCTGAACGTATTTTCAACGGTCAGATTCTCCGCGTAAAAATCGTCGCCGGATACAGTCACGCTGGCGGATTTTGTAGTGCCGCCGGCCGTACCCGCACTGTCGTCATAACTCAACACCACCTTCGAAGCATCGGTTCCAGTTCCGCGCAACTGAAGATGGCCCTTCGTGAGGAGGAGCTTTTCCCGATAAATTCCCGGCCGAATAAAGATCGTTGCCCCGCTCAAAGGCGCCGCATCGACGGCCCATTGTACGGATTTAAAGTCGCCGGACCCGTCCGCGGCAACCGTGAACACACTCTTATCCGCGGCCAAACATAAAAACAGCGCCAACCCCAGCATTGGGATTAACTGTAGCCGCCACCTGCAAGTGGGTCAATCCAATTCTATTGAAACAATTGTTTAGCAACTCTCAATGATCAGCAGGTTCTGTACGTCCTAAAGCCTGAGTCAGAAAATCGACGACGCGGTCGAATGGATCGAAACCGAACGCCTGCCCGATCGGCAACCGGAGATTCGAATTCGCGTTCACGTCGTAGAAAATCAGCCGCCCATCGGACGCCTCCAGATACTCGATGCCACCGACGTCCAGCCGCCCGGCGCCGATAATCTTTTTACCGGCTTCGACCGCCGCCGCTGGGACCTCCGGATAAGGATGAAACTCCACCGGAGCCGAGGGTTTCACCTCGCAATGCGACTCGCCCGTTTCGGGATTACACACCTCCGACGGACACAAGTTGAAGGAGCCGTGAGCAATCACGCGCATCGCGTACAGTAATTCTCCGCCCAGAAACTCCATCCGTACGATGCCTTGCCCGGCCGCGACCGGAAAATATTCTTGTAGCGTCAGCAGATTGTCAGGAAGCCAGAGCTCGGGTTGGTCGCGCAGCAATCGTGCCAGTTCCTCCGGCGAGTGGAGAAGATACATCCGCGCGCCGCTCCCGCCCTGCTCCGGTTTTAACAACGCCGGCCATTGGTCCCAGTGCGCCAGGCCCGAATCGACATCGTTAAACACCAAAGTCCGCGGATGCGCGATCCCCAGACGCTTCATCAACGCCGCCTGCGTGGATTTACTCAACTCCAGCGAAAACGCCTCTGACCCGTTCAGCACCCTCGCCCCTCCCAGCTCCAGCGCTCGCATCAGCGAAAGGCAAAGCGGCACCGCCCGCGTATTCCCCCGCACATAAGCGCTGGGGCTGGCCTGGTTGAAATACACGCGCGCTTCCGGAACAGCATCGGGATCGAACGCCCCATGTTTAAGGTCGAAGGTCCCATAGCGCACCCCGCGCTTATCGAGTGCCGCAAACAATGGCTTCTGCCACTCCGGATGCTCGAACAAAACAACAAGATCAAAACCCATAGTCAATTCTATATTCGTGCCGGCGGAAGAGCCACAAAGCTCTGCTATCTTTTGGAGAAAGATAATGAAACGAGGTAAGAGAAACGTGCGCCGACATCGTTAAGTAGAGTGATGAAACGCGCCCTGGTCACAGAGCTTCTTGAAGACCCATCTCTTCCGGCGGACGTCGTCGCGAATGCGTACCGCGATCTTGCGCGCACGCAGCGGTTTCTCGGAAACACGCGTGCCGTGTTTCAGCGCCTGAGCCAGGATCGTTCCATTCGCCGCGTGCTTGACATTGGCTGCGGACAAGGCGCGTTGCTGGTAGAAATAAGCCAGAAACTAGGCGTCGACGTGATTGGAGTCGACCTGCGCCCCGCTCCCTCCGCATTGTTCCCCATCATGACCGCCAACGCCGCCGTCGATCCTCTTCCCGCAGCCGACGTCGCCCTGGCCGTCTGCCTGGTCCATCATCTGTCTGAAACCGAAGTCACTAACCTGATCCGCAACGTTCAAAAATCCTGCCGGCGCCTGATCATTCTGGACCTGGTGCGCCACTGGATTCCGCTCGCCTTGTTCCGCATCTTCATGAGCCCGTTTCTGCACCCTATCAACTCCGCCGACGGCATCACCTCCATTAAGCGCGCGTATACTCCCCGTGAACTGCGAAGCATCGCCGAGGAAGCCGTGAAGGGAACGAACGCGCGCATCCGTCAGACCGTCGCGCCGTTCTATACCCGCCAGATAATCGACATCGATTTTATGGTCAAATAAGGCCCCGCTGAACGGCGATTTGTAGCGATTTATCGCCGATTAAGAAATCCGATCCTACGCCGTCTACGTAACATTGCTTGACGGGTAGCATGAATGTGCGTTTCGTAACACTATGGCGCGGGGCACCACTGATTCTGTTGATTTTATCCACACTCAGCGCATCCTCCGCCAGCATCTCCGGCACCATCCACGATCCAAGCGGCGCCGCCATCCCCGCCGCTCACATCACTCTCCTGAATACCGCCCTTAAAACCGAGCGGCATTCGACTTCTAACGATCAGGGAATCTACTCCTTCCCGGCGCTCTTCTTCGGCGGCTATGAGATCACGATTGAGGCGTCCGGATTCCAGCCGAAAAAGACTAACATCACCGTCACCGCCGACGCCGCCGTGCGCATGGACTTCGCTCTCGACGTCGGACAGAAATCGGACGTCGTTACCGTCTCGGAAACCGATTCCCAACTCGCCACCCACGTCGAAACCACCGCGACTCATCTGGGCGAGGTCGTTTCGCGGGCCCAAATCGAACTGCTGCCGTTAAACGGGCGCAGCTACACCGATCTGCTCGCGATTCAACCTGGCGTAAGCCCGATCAGCACTTTGACGCCGACCTCCGTCATCATGGCCGGCGTCACCGGAACCATCAATCCATCGGGCGATCTAAATCCCGGAGACGTCTCCATCTCCGGCCAGCGCGAATCGTCCAACGGATTTATGGTCAATTCGGTCGATGTGCAGGAACATATGAACGGAGGGACGTCGATCATTCCGAACCTCGATTCTATTCAGGAGTTCCGCGTTCTCACCAGCAATTTCGATCCCGAATACGGCAACTATAACGGAGGGATGATCAACGTCATCACCCGGTCCGGCAGCAACGCTTTCCACGGGAACGCGTTTGAGTTCCTGCGCAATACCGATCTTGATGCAAAGAACTATTTCGACGCCACGCGCGGCGCGTTCCGCCAAAACCAATACGGAGGCACAGTCAGCGGACCCATAAAAAAGCAACGCCTCTTCTTCTTTGCCGATTTTCAGGGGACCAACACAGTGGAAGGCATCACCTCGCCCACCACTACCGTTTTCTCTCCAGCCGAGCGCACCGGGAACTTCAGCGACATCGCCGGCTCACTGACAGGATCGGTGAGCGGCCCCTACCTCGCAAGCCTGCTCACCCAGAAATTGAACTACGGAGTCGCCGCGGGCGAACCGTATTACACACCCGGATGCACCAGCCTGACCTGCGTTTTTCCCAACGCGGTAATCCCTCAAAGCGCCTGGTCCGCGCCCGCCGAGCACTTGCTCCAGTACATTCCGCAGCCGAACATTGGCGCGAATCTGTTCTCGACGGCCGCGTTTCCGCAAACCGTAAGAGACGATAAAGGCTCCGGCCGTATCGACGCCGGCACGCGCTGGGGTCAGCTCTCGGCTTACTATTTCCTCGACAATTACCGGCTCGACAATCCCTATCCCGGAGGGCAAGGCGGCGCGAGCGTCCCCGGTTTCGATGCCTTGACCATCGGTCAGGCGCAGATGCTCACTCTCGGCGATACCAGAATCCTGAGCGCGACCGGCGTGAATGAGTTCCGCATCGGCTTCCTGCGAAATGTAAACAACGTCGGCGAGCCCCGCGGAGGCCTCGGAGTGCCTCTCTCCTCCCAGGGCTTTTCCGGAATCGTGGTCCAGGCCCCACAGTTCGAAGGCGTCGAGAACATCGTTTTCCCGTCGTTCGTCATGGGCGTTCCGATCACCAACGTCGCCCAGGCGAACAACATTCTATACCTCAGCAACACTCTATCGAAGGTCCTCGGCGTTCATACACTCAAGTTCGGAGGCCAGTTCCACTACGACCAAGTCAACGAGAATCCCAACGCGACGTTCAACGGGACGTTCAGCTTCGCCGGCACCGAAACCGGCTCCGGCTTTGCAGATTTTCTGCTGGGGGTTCCCAGCAATTACACGCAGACCGCCGGCGGACACTTCTATCTGCGGAATCGTTATGCAGGTCTGTTCGCGCAAGATAGCTGGCGCATCCATCCGAAGCTGACCCTGAACTTCGGCCTTCGCTGGGACCGCATCGAACCATGGTCGGAGAAATACAATTCAATTCAGACCATCGTTCCGGGCGAACAATCCGTCCTCTATCCGAATGCGCATCCCGGATTGGTGGTCCCCGGCGATCCCGGCATTCCTTCGACGCTCTCACCCGCGAAGGATCTGAACTTCGCTCCACGAATCGGCGTAGCTTACGCACCGAAAAATAATCTCAGCATCCGCGCGAGCTACGGGATCTTTTACACCGCGTTTCCCGGACTGAGCGCCGGCGTGATGTACGGCGTCCCTCCCTTCGGATACAACTATCTAAGCCCCGCGCCGCCTCTGTTCGCGACCCCCTTCACCAACGCTGCGACCGGCGCTCGGAATATTGATCCGTTTCCGCTGAACTACCAGCAATTCGATTTCGCCGCCGTCACGCCCATCAGCGCCGATCCATATTTTTATTACCGCAACACCGTTCCGTACACCGAAGACTACATGTTTTCCGTGTCCACCAGCCGCCTCACCGTCAGCTACGCGGGCAATCAAGGCCATCATCTATTAGTGCTGCTCCCGGAAAACGTCGGCAATCCCCAGATCTGCCTCGCCACTCCCGGCTGCGGCCCATTCGCTGAAAACGGCACGCGGGCCGGGCTGGGTCCCGACTATGGCGAGATGACCGCGCAAAAAACCATCGGCAATTCCAATTACAACGCCCTCGAAGCGATCTTCCGCCTGGGCACAGCGTCGTTCGCCTACACTTATTCCAAATCGATCGACGACGCATCGAACCTGGGCGAGCAGATCAATCCCTTCAACGAACGCGCGACCCGAGTAATCTCCTCCTTTGATCTAAGACAGAACTTTGTCGCGGCTTATTACTACACCTACAAAAAATTCACGATCTCCGGCACCACCCGCTTCAGTACCGGATTTCCAGTCACACTGTTCGACGATTCCGACCGTTCTCTGCTCGGCACGCTCGGCAACGGCGTCAATAATCAACTGCTCGATACGCCGCAAATCTCGCCCGGTCCTCTGAAGATAAATACCAATCCTCGAAACTCTCAACCGGCGTTTAATACCAGCCTGTTCGCGCCGGAAACGTTGGGGCAACTCGGCAATTCGGCGCGCAGAATTTTCTACGGACCCGGGATCGAAAATTTCGACGTACAGCTCAGCAGGACCGTGCATCTTACTGAATCGAAATCTTTTGACATCCGCATCGAGGCGTTCAACGCGTTCAACCACGCCCAGTTTTACGGACCCTCCTCCGTCGATGGCGAGATCAACGACTCGAACTTCGGACGGGTGGTCAGCGCCTCGGCGCCTCGGCTGGTTCAGCTCGGCTTGAAATTCAAGTTCTAAAAAAAACGCAAACTTTTCCTGCGAGGCTCCGTATTATGCTTCATGAGATTGAGGCACATTCTCCGTCGGCTGACGCGAACGCCAATGTTTACCGCTATCGCCGTGGCCACTCTGGCCATCGGCATCGGCGCGAACTCGGCGATTTTCAGCGTCATCGAAGGCGTGCTGCTGAAGCCTCTCCCCTATTCGCATCCCGAGGAACTGGTTGCGCTCGATCACTCCGCGTTCGGCGACAACATCGCCCACGCCGGTATTGCTCCGTTTCTCTATTTCACCTATCGCGAGCAGAACCGCACGCTCGAAGATGTCGGCATGTGGAACGACGGTAGCGCGACCGTTACCGGTCTTGCCGAACCGGAGCAGGTGCCGGAGCTGGATGTGACCGACGCTGTTTTGCCGATGCTACGAGTTCAGCCGATTCTGGGCCGGGTTTTTTCACGCACCGACGATTCGGCGTCCAGCGCGGAAACGGTGATTCTTACCTTCGGCTTTTGGAAGTCGCATTTCGGCGGAGCCGCATCGGTCATCGGACGCAGCATCACCGTCAACGGACGGCCTTTTCAGATCATCGGCGTGTTGCCGGAGACGTTCCGGTTCCTGGACATAAAGCCCGCGCTGCTTCTGCCCATGCGGAGGGACCGAAGCAAAGTGTATCTCGGAAATTTCAGCTTCCAGGCCATCGGCAGGCGGAAGCCCGGCGTCGCCGCTGCGCAGGTGGCGGCCGATATGCGCCGCATGATTCCCATCGCCCTCGATAGCTTCCCTCCGTTTCCCGGCTATAACCGCAGCATGTTTGCCGAGGCGAAGCTCGCGCCCGTCGTCGAGCCTTTGAAGCAGCAAATGGTGGGCGATATTCGCGCCGTTTTATGGGTTCTGATGGGGACCATCGGCATGGTGCTGCTGATCGCCTGCGCGAACGTCGCCAATCTGTTGCTGGTCAGAGCGGACGGCCGCCGTCAGGAGCTGGCGATTCGCGCGGCCCTGGGCGCAGACTGGGGACAGATCGCGCGAGAACTGCTGACAGAGAGTATGATCCTCGGCATATTGGGCGGAGCGGCGGGACTCGGCTTGGCCTACGGCGCGCTTCGCCTGCTGCTCGCGATCGCTCCTTCGAACCTGCCGCGCCTCGAGAGCATCTCGATCGACGGCGCGGTGCTCGCATTCACTCTTGCTGTGTCGCTCCTCGCGGGTCTGCTGTTTGGAATTATTCCTGTGCTGAAATACGCCGGTCCGCAACTCGCGCCCGCGCTGCGGGCCGGAGGACGCACCCTCAGCCAAAGCAAAGAGCGGCATCGTGCGCGAAACCTTCTGGTGGTGGTGCAAGTCGCCCTGGCCCTGGTGCTGCTCATCGGCTCCGGATTGATGATCCGCACATTTCAAACTATGCGGCACGTGCAACCGGGATTTTCGAACGCCGATCAAGTGGAGACGATGCGCATCTCAGTCCCTTCCTCTATGATCAGCGACGCGCTCAAAGTCGCCCAAACAGAACAGGCCATCGTCGAAAAAATCGCCACCATCCCCGGAGTCTCCTCCGCCGGCGCCACCAGCCTGATCCCCATGGCCAACCGCGGATGGCAGGACGGCCTCTTCGCCGAAGATCACCTATACAACGAATCACAAATTCCTCCGCTGCGTCACTTTAAATTCATTACTCCTGGTCTGCTGAAGACCATAGGCAATTCCCTGATCGCAGGCCGCGAGTTCACTTGGACCGACGTCTATGAGAAGCGCAAGGTCGCGATGGTATCGGAAAACCTGGCGCGCGAATTGTGGCGCGAGCCGGGCGCAGCAATCGGCAAACGGATTCGCGAAAGCCTGAAAGCGCCTTGGCGGGAAGTAGTCGGTGTCGTCAGCGATGAGCGTGACGACGGCGTGGATCAGAAAGCGCCCACCATTGTGATCTGGCCGATTCTCATGGATTCTTTCTCCGGCGACGACAAGTTCGTGATGCGCTACATGTCCTACGTGGTTCGCAGCAGCCGCACCGGTTCGCGCGGCTTCTTAGACGAGATCAGCCACGCGGTGTGGTCCGTGAATCCGAATCTCCCTCTGGCCAACGTCCACACGCTCGACGAAATCTACCGTAAATCCATGGCGCGAACCTCTTTCACGCTGGTCATGCTCGCAATCGCGGGTGCGATGGCGCTGCTGCTGGGCGTCGTGGGAATTTACGGTGTCATCTCCTATTCCGTGTCGCAGAGGACGCGCGAGATCGGCATCCGTATGGCGCTGGGCGCCAAAAAAGACGAGCTCATGCGCATGTTCGTGGGCCAGGGATTGCGGCTCGCTCTCATCGGAGTAGCCTGCGGGTTGGTGGCTGCATTCGGCCTGACGCGCTTGATGAAGTCGCTGCTTTTCGAAGTGAAGCCGGCAGATCCCGTCACGTTCATCACGGTAGCGCTGGGCCTGGTTTTGGCCGCCGCGCTGGCGAGCTACCTCCCGGCTCTGCGCGCAACAACGGTAGATCCGATGGAAGCCCTGCGAGCGGAGTAGGCCGTCCAATCCGATTCCGAGCCGCGACCGTAGGAAGCGATCTCTTCTCTAGGTGGCACAGGCTTCGGAGATCGCTGAAAAAGGCTTATTTAGCCGCTGATAAACGCCGATCGCGGGGCGACGTCATCTTGTTTTCGATCAGCGTTCATCTGCGTTTATCAGCGGCTAAATTTGTTTTGCCTTTGGGTGGCACAGGCTTCAGCCTGTGAGCCCTACTTAGCCGCCACCTTCCGCCCCGCCGACAAATTATCAAAATTCAGAATCGCGTTGAAAACCAAAAAATAACTTCCCTTGGTCTCTGCCCGCCAGAACGGATTATTGGAGAACAACACCACGTGCCCCGCGCCCAGCGGAGCGTCGATCACCGCGGCATGCTGTGCCAATTCCCCTCCGCTATCGAGCAACCCGGTAACGAGAAGATCCGGATTATTCGCATACCGCAAAACCACCCGCGGACGCGCAACCGGTGGAATCACGTTCACCGGATTGCGAAGCTGCTCATCGGTGACCGCCGCCGGCTCCCACACCTCGTTGTGAGGATCCTCGGGAATTTCAGCCACTGCGCGCCCTTGCGGAATATCCGGATCGTCAGCCGTGCCACGACCCGTGGGACGCTCGCCTCCGCCTCCGCCTCCGCGGCCTCCACCACCGCCCCCGCCCGCCATATTCGACAAACCGAACACCGGCGGATTCGAAGCGAAGATCGCGAGATTATCGGAATATCCATAAAGGATCGGACTCGCGCCGTCGACAATCTTCGACCGCAGACCGGAGCCGGTAACCTTCAAATTCCGCGCCGGCGCGATCGAAACCCCAGGAGTAAATCCAAAGGTCACCGCGAAATTCGCCGTGTCGCTTGCCGTGATCAGCAGCCCTCCCTGCTCAACGAACTTTTGCAGATGCTCGACGCCGGACCATCCGAGCCCCGGCCGCATGTCGTCCGTTTCATCGGTTTTCGCCAGATTCGGAGTCTGCGGCGTCACCTTCCACGGCAGCGGATTCCCGAACATCGGCCGCCCGTTCACGATCGCTTGTGCATTCCCACCCGCACCCGGCGCGAAAATAATCACGTCGTATTTCGACCGCAGATCCGCGTCCTTCGAAACCGTCTGGGTACTGAAGTACGTGTATGGAATCTTCAGCCGGTCGAACTCCAGTCTCCACCATCCCTCGGCCTGCGTGTTGAGCCACGTGTGCATTACCGCGATGCGCGCCGCCCGCAGCGGATGCGTCTTCACCGAAGGCGCTGCATCGACCGCAAACGCCCGCACGCCAAGCTCTGTCCCCGCCTTCGCCAGATCGTCCGAAGAAATATTGCTAACGATGAACGATCCCCGGTTGAACTTATGCCCGGACGATTCGAAAGGCTCCTCCGCTGCATCGAACGTAGCCTGAGGGAAGCGATACCGCAGAGTGATCAGCGCGCTATCGGTATTGTTATTGATCAGGAACAGTTTCCCCGACCCCTCCACTCCACCCGGAGCATTCACCGGCCCCGAGACCCGATCCATCGGCGCATCCAGCACCTTAACGTCCGTTACGCGCGACACCTGCACATTGCCGAGCTCACCGAAAGTCCATCCTGTATCGTCGTAAATCGCCTTCTGAGGATCGTTCGACGCCCAGTATTGATAATCCAGCAGCGTATCCGCGATGCGGCTATACGGCTGATCCATGCGCAGCACGTAAGTGCCGACTGGAAACGTCTTCGCCTCGGGCTTCGGCTTCTCTGGCGGCTTCGGAGCTTCGCCGTCCGTCGCCTCCGCGCCGCCTCCTCGACCTCCACGGCCCGCGCGCGGCTTCTTCCCCGGCATCATCACCGTGAAAGCCGCGGTCGCCTTCGAAATTTCGCAACCCTGATCCTGCAACATTCTCAACAGATCTGCCTGCGCCCCAGGACGCGGATCGTCGGCCGTGAAAACATACGCCGCCGGTCCTTCTTTCTTCGGCTTCTCAATCGACCGCTTCGCCTTGATATAAAAATTCCGCAGAAACAGCTTGTTGTTCGCCGAGAAATACGCGAGCGCCGTCAGCACCCCCGTCTCTTCGTAATTATTGTTGTTCCTCTGCGACCACTTGGCCTTTGGCAGCGGCGGATTCTGCTTGAACCACGTCCGCGCATATTCGTTCGGACGCAAACTGCGCTCCTCCGTATCCGCGCCTCCATTGCCGAACGTCTCATAAAGCCGGCTGATGCCGTTGTGCGTCGCCGCGATGAACATCAGATAACTGGGCGACCACGTGTCGAACGTGCCGTGCGTAAACACGCCGGGCATCCCGAACTTCGTCATCTCCGAAACGTTGTTCCACCCCATCATCTGCCACTCGTCGGCCAGCATCGGATCGATCCACGCGTTGTAAGGACCATCCCCAATCGTGTTGTCGTACAAGTAAGGCACCGATTCGTGCAGATCGTGCAGCACCTGCGCCTTGAACCCGACAAACGTATTCAGCACGTTGCGCGTAAGCTGCAGCGTGAGCCCCATCGCGTCGCGATTATTATCGTGCGCGACGTAATGCCCCCAATACATCAGGTTCGGCCACTGCTTCCCGGGATTCGCCAGATGCCAGCGATAAATATCCACCATCCGGTCCCGCCCGTCCACCTCGACGATCGGCGTGATCAGCGTGATCACATTTTCGCGAATGTTCTTGATATACGCGCTCTCATCCACCGCCAGCCGGTACGCGAGTTCCATCAGCGCCGTCGGCGCGCCCGTTTCTGTCGAATGGATCGTCCCTGTGATGTAATAAATCGGCACCGAGGCCGCCACCAGGCTCTCCGCCTTTGCGTCATCGAAATTGATCGTCCTCGGATCGCCAAGCTGCGCGAGGCGCGCGTGATTCGCATCAATCCCCGCAATCAACTTCTCCGAAGCGACCGCGACCGCGATCATTTCGCGCCCCTCTTCGGTCTTGCCGATGCTAAACACCTTCACCCGCGGGCTAGCCGATTCCAGCATCCGCATGTAGCGATAAACTTCGTAGGAATACGGAAGAATCCCCGGCGCTCCCGCCACGTCTCCCAGAACGGCCTTAGGCGTCGGCACCGTCTTCGATGCCGGCAAATAATCCGTAAGAGGCGAGTTGAAAAACGTCTCCGTCGTGTACTCGCGGATCTTCTTGGTGTACTCTTCGTCGATCGCCTGACTCGCGTCGCGTCCAGGTCTCAAAGTAATGGTGACGCTCGGCTGGGAAAAAAGAGGAAGGATGAAAAGGGCGGGAAGGAACCGCCGAAACATGCGCATGGAAGGAATATAACATGCCAAACAAAAAAGCCTCGGCCCGCTTTATACCAAGCGAAGACCAAGGCTTCTTCAAATCTGGAGCCACCCTCCGGAATCGAACCGGAGACCCTCTCATTACGAATGAGATGCTCTACCAGCTGAGCTAGGGTGGCGCATATCCATATTACCAAGAAATTTCAACAGCAGAGTATAATCGCCGGGTGATCAAGTCATTCTTCCTCCTCGGATTTCTCGCCATCAACGCCCTCGCCGCCGACCCCGGCTTTACCGACCTTTTCAATGGCAAGGATCTCAGCGGCTGGCGCTACGTAGGCCCGAAACCCGGCAGCTATCTGGTCCAAGAAGGCCTGCTCGTTACCGCCTCCGATTGCCGCGGCAACCTCTTCACCGAAGCCGAGTACGCAAACTTCGTCCTCCGCTTCGAGTTCAAACTCACCGACGGAGCCAACAACGGTATCGGCATCAGAGCTCCTTTCGAAGGCGACGCCGCCTATCAAGGCATGGAGATTCAGATCCTCGATCACGATGCCGAGATGTATAAAGGTAAACTGCGTCCCGCCCAATATCACGGCTCGATTTACGACGTTTTTCCCGCCAAAACCGGCTTCCTGAAACGCACCGACTGGAATCGCGAAGAAATTTCCGCCAACGGCTCGCACATCGTCGTCACGTTGAACGGCAACGTGATCGTCGACGCCGACCTCTCCACCGTCACCGATCCCGAGGTCCTCAAGAAGCATCCCGGCTTGAAGCGAGCCTCCGGCCACATCGGCTTGCTTGGCCACGATTCCCGCGTCGAATTTCGCAATCTGCGAATTAAGACTTTCTGATTTTTTCGAGGAAGCCCCGGATCGTCGGCGTCGCCTTCGAAGGAAACCGATGCTCGCCCGGCAGCATGTGAAACTCGACGTTCGACGCATGCGCCCGCAAACGATCCGGAAATCCCCGCGCCACTGCTTCCGGAAAAAACTCGTCTTGTGACCGTGCAATATGCAGAATCGGCGCATCCACCGCGCCGTACTTGTCTTCTTCCCAATCCTTCGGAACGCCTCCGCACAGCGCGATCACTCCGCCCGCGGCGCCCGGATGTGTGCCGATGAACCGGTAATTCAAGCCCACCGGCTGCGAAAATCCCATCAGGACCATCCGCCGCGCCGGAATCCCGAACCGCTCGCGCAGCTCCCCGGAAATGGTGCCCACGATCTCATGATGCAGCGCGATGTTCTGCTCCGAATGCGCCACCGTTCCCCAGTTATACCCGGTGTCTCTGTTCGGCCCCGGCCTTCCGCCTAGATAATGTTGATTCGGCCCGCGCAAGCTCGCGATAATCACGTCCTCGCCCAGAGCCATCGCGGACAACCGCAGCATCTCCTCCGGATTCGACCCGTACCCGTGCAGCGTCAACACCAGCAGAGTCCGCGCATCCGCCGCCGGAGGCACATGAAGAAGATATTCAGCTTGAAGGTGAACAGCAGCCGAGTGGCGCACGTTTTCCTATCATAGCCTCCCGGCCTGCCGATATATAGAATAAGAGTAGACTGCGTGAAGATACTTGTGGCTGATCCAAACGAGATCGTATTCGATAAAGCGGTTGCGCTGTCCCGCGTCGGCGGCGACTTGGAACTTTTGAAGGAAATCGCCGTCCTGTTTCTCGAAGATTACCCGAAATCGCTGAGCGAACTCCGCGCCGCCGTAAAAGCCGGCGATGCCAAAGGAGTGGAGCGCTCCGCCCACGGCCTGAAAGGTTCCGTCTCGAACTTCGGAGCCGAGCCCGCCGTCAACGCAGCCTTGCAGCTCGAAACCATGGGAAGAGCGCAGCAGTTGGCGGAAGTAGAGCAAGTGCTCCACAGCCTCGAGCTGGCGTTAGCAGCCCTGCGTCCCCAGCTCGAATCCTTATAAGACCCGCGCGATCGTAAACCCGTCGTATCCTTTGCTGCCAACAGTCTGGATCGCAGTCGCGCTCAACCGCGCCTCCGCGGCCAGAACCTCGTGAAACCGCCGCACGCCCTGCACATTCTGATCGCGAGATTCCGCATCGATCACCGCGCCTTTCCGGACAACGTTATCCGCGACAATCACGCTCCCCGGCCGCGCCAGCTTCAGAGCCCAATGAAGATACTCCGGATAACTAACCTTGTCCGCGTCTAAGAAAATCAAGTCGAACGGACCCTCGATTGCCGGGAGCGTATCGAGCGCCCTTCCGACCCGTACCTCGACTGCATCCGACAAGCCCGCCCGTGCAATATTCTCCCGCGCCACCTCAGCATGCTCAGGATCGACTTCCAGCGTAATCAACCGCCCTCCCTCAGAAAGCCCCCGCGCGAGCCAGATAGTGCTGTACCCTCCCAGCGTCCCAATCTCCAAAATCCTCCGCGCCCCCAGCATCTGCGCCAGCATCATCAGCAATTTCCCCTGAGGAGGCGAAACCGAAATCGAAGGCATTCCCGCGTCAGCCGAAGCCCGAAGCGCCTCTTCCAGCGCCGGGTCGGACGGCATCAGCAACTCCGCAATATATCGATCAACCGCAGTCCACAATTCCTGGCTCATAGTCTTCAGGGGAAAATTATCTCACCGGAGAGTGTTAGAAAACTCCCAGGGAAATCGATGAACTAAAAAACATCGAGCGGACAAAACTCTGACCCAGCCAGATCAATGGTACAAGCCGCCCGGCGTAACCGCATAAGAAGAGCCGCGACCACCGGGAGCGGTCAACGCCGGAGTTTTCGCTCAGCTCCAAGGGAGGACACAAAACCAAGTGCTCATGAAAGCGCTGCCGAGATAACCGGAGCCTTCAGCGCACCGAAACTTCCAAATACTAAGCGGCAGTAGTAGCTACGGGAATAGGATCCCCGTTTCGCGCATCCCTCGAAGATGCATTTCGATTGCGCGCTCCATAAGCGCCTTAGTTTCAGCCGAGTCATCTCCAGCGGCGACACACCCCGGAAGATCGGGAGCGTAGCTACTGTAGCCAGTGCCGGTCTTCTCATAGATCACAACATATTTCATGGTTTTAGCCCCCGCTTGCGTAAAAATGCTCTTCAGCGTACAAGGAGCCGCTTCCTTCGAAGGATGTCCCGCGATCGTCACGCCCACGCTTAACGGGATGCTTAAATTGCCGATGACTGCCTTCCTGCGAAATCAGGTGCCACCCATCCTTTTTCTACCAGCCTGAGTATCTTCCTGTATTTAACGCTGGTGTCACTCCGATCCTGCTATCATCGGATTTACCCCAGAATGACCACCTCTGTTGCCACCGAAATCGTCTGCGCGCATAGCCCGGATTCCGATGACGCCTACATGTTCTACGCGCTGGCTACGCGCAAAATCCGCTCCTCGCTCGTACAGTTCCGCCATGTCCTCGACGACATCCAGACCCTTAATCAGAAAGCCCGCGCCGGCGAATATGAGCTGACCGCGGTCTCCTATCACGCCTATCCGTTCATCGCCGACAAGTACAAACTCATGGCCTCCGGCTCGAGCGTCGGCGACGGCTATGGGCCCATGGTCGTCTCTCTTCATCCCATGGAAATGGCGGATCTGAAAGGCAAGCGCATCGCGATCCCCGGCAAACTCACCACGGCTTATCTCACTCTGCGCCTGATGCAGCCCGATTTTCATGCCGTCGAAGTTCCGTTCGACAAAATTCTCGACGCCGTACAAGACGGCCGAGCCGATGCCGGCCTGGTCATCCACGAAGCCCAGTTGACCTTTGCGAAAAGCGGCTTCCACAACGTCGTCGATCTGGGCAAGTGGTGGAAAAACACGTATAACCTGCCTTTGCCTCTGGGCGCAAACGTTTTGCGGCGCGATCTGGCCCCTGAAATCGGCACCGAGTGCTGCCGGTTAATGCGCGAAAGTATTCAGTACGCTCTCGATCATCGCGAAGAAGCGTTAAACTACGCGATGCAGTTTGCCCGCGATATGGAGCCCGCTCTGGCGGAAAAATTCGTGGGTATGTATGTCAACCATTACACCGTGGATTGCGGAGAACTGGTGCCGGTGGCGGCGCAAAAGCTGCTCGACATGGGTTTTGAAGCCGGCCTGATCCCGCACCGCGTTACGGTCGAGTTCGTTCGGTGAAACTTACACTCTCTTTCGCACTATTCGCGGCACTCGCATTCTCTCAGGATGCGAAACAGAGGGCCCGCGCCGCCCACGATCTGGCCAAACAAGGCGAGGATGCAATTCCGAAACTGCTCCCGTATGTAGGCGATACCGATATCGCCGTGCGTCTTGAAGCGGTGAAGGCGCTCGACGAAATCGGCGGACCGAAAACCGTCGATCCTCTGGTGCGCCTGGTGAACGACCCCGATCCTGAAATCGACATCCGCGCCACCGACGGCTTGGTCAATGTTTATCTGCCCGGCTATCTCAAAACCGGCATCAGCGGCACTTTACAGCACGTCGGAACTTCCATCAAGGCGAAATTCAGCGACACCAACGACCAGGTGATCGATTCCTTCGTGGAAGTCCGCCCGGAAGTGATCAAGGCTCTCGGGACGTTAGTCAATCACGGCGAAGGAGTTACGGCCCGCGCGAACGCGGCGAGAGCTCTTGGCATCCTGCGCGGCCGTGCTGCCATTCCGGATTTGGTGGAAGGAGTTCACTCCAAAGACGACGCGGTCATTTTCGAATCGCTCACCGCGCTTGAAAAGATCCGCGATCCTTCCGCTGCTCCAAGAATCGCGTTTCGGCTGCGGGATCTCGAAGAAAAAATTCAGATTGCGGCGATTTCTACCACCGGAATTCTGCTGAATCGCGATGCCGCGCCGGATGTTCGCGACGCTTTGCAACACGCTAAAAATGCCAAGGTCCGTCGCGCGGCGCTGACGGCGTTGGCGATGCTGGGAACCGCTCCCGACCACGCGATTTTCCTTCAATATCTTGCGGATAAAGACGATAACCTGCGCTCCGCCGCCGCCGAAGGTCTGGGCCGACTCAAGAATCCCGCGGATCGCCCGACACTGGAAGCCGACTTCAAGGCCGAACACAAAATGGGACCTCGCCTCGCGTTGGCGTTCGCGCTGGTTTCGTTGGGGAATCTCGATACCAGCGAATTCAGCCCCCTGCGCTATCTCATTAATACGCTGAATGTTAGGTCCTATCAGGGAGTCGCCTTGGCCTACGTTACGGAGCTGGCGCGCGAGTTAAACGTTCGCTTGGCGATCTATCCGATGCTGCCGCGGGCAACGAAAGACGAGAAGATTCAGTTATGTACGGTGTTTGCCCGGTCCGGCGAAAAGGATACGTTGCCGTATCTTGAAACACTCTCAGTAGATCCGGATAAAGATGTGGCTCCTGAAGCCATCCGGAGCTTGCGTACACTGCGAGCCCGGCTGCCGTAAGCCGTTAGAAAAGCGACTACTTCGCTTTCTTCTGTTTCTGTTGGCCGACGCGGACCTTGAACTGTTTCGCCTGTGCTTCCTGATACGCCTTCCAGTCAAAACGCTGGGAAGCTTCCGAAAGATACTTGTTCACGTCGACGCTCTTGGGCAGGACCGCCATCAGGCTCGCGGTGGTAGAACCATCGGGGCTGGTGATGCGGTACCGCTTGACGTTGGGAATGGACATAACGAAATCAGGATAGCATAATCGACCATAAATCGCTGAATAGAGCGTTGGGCAAGCTCTTAAATGACCTTAAATTTGCCCTACCGCGACGATTGCACGTTTTCGGCTAGAAGGCGCTCGACCTTCGCTTCAAACTCTTCTTTTGCCTTTGCGAATAATTCTCCGCTGCCGGAGCTCGGGAAGCCGGCGTGGGCTCCGCGGACCAGCCCGTCGCGGCCGACGAAAAATGTGGTCGGCCACGCGTTCCAATTCACGGCTTGCGTGAGTTGGTCTTTGGCCTCGGAAGGCTCGCCGCCTACCAGCACGGTGTACTCGATTCCGTATTTCTTAATGAACGCCCGCAAGCGCGCGGGGTCTTTCAACTGGTCGGCTTCTTCGAACGACAGCGCGACAATCTCTAATCCCTGCGCGTGATATTTTTTGTACAGCGCAGCCAGGAACGGCGCTTCATCGTGGCAGTTTGGGCACCAGCTTCCGGTGATGTTAATCAGGACGACTTTTCCTCGGAATCGCGCGTCTTCATTGGTCACCTGAACGCCGTTAAGATCGTTCAACGCAAACGTGAAGGGCTTGGTGGGATCCTTCACGCTGGTATGTTTCGAAGGATCGGTAGGCTCCGGAAGATTCTTTGCCTTGGCCTCCGCGGTACGCGTGGCAGTGTATTTTGTTGCGCCGTTTTGGAGGATATCGAGCGATCCGTCGGGCAATAACTTCACTTCAAAAACGGAGGGCCGCGCGCCGGAAAAATGGCTTAATACGAATTTTCCGTCTTTATAAGTTCCCTGCAACGCGCCGGTATCGCCGTCGATGCGCAACACGGCGGCGGTTACTTCCGGACCCGATTGGCGCACGATAAACTGCCACGCGGATTCGCCTTTTTCGCTGGTCGTCGGAATCACCCATAGGCCGGCGATCGACGGTACATCCTCGGTCGCCAGCGGCGACGGAGCGAAGCGTTTCGCGTGAAATGGATAAACAGTTTTCGCGTCTCGTCCCGCGCGATAGTAGCTTCCGTCGATCACGCCATCGTGCACCGTCGCTTCGAGTCTCGACGCGGTGTAGTCCCAATTGATCAGCAACGCGCCGTTCGCGTAGTTGCCGCTCGACGAAGTGAATTTCGCACCTCCGTTAAAGAACGTGCCAGCCACTTTTGAGCCCTCGCCGGAGATTTCGAAGCGGAAAGGGACTTCGAGGCCGTTCACTTTTACCGTTGCATCCCACAGTCCCGCAAGGGACTGGGCGACCATCAGGGGCGCGAACAGAAACGGGAGTAGTTTCATAATCTAACTATCTCGATGGGAATTGTAGCATATAGGATGCAAGTAATTGCGTCAACTCGCCCGCGGGCAATTCGCGGCACAAGCTGGCTGCCTGTCCACACCACATCTGTGCGAAATCTCCCGATCCGGCCGCTTCAGATTTTTTCCGCAGAGGAGCGATGGCGCTGCCGGCCAGAGGAAATTGTGGCGCAAGGTCCGAAATGGGGCCGAGCTCGCCTACGATCCGATTCACGATTCCGCGGGCGGGACGGCCGCTGAAGACGTTCGTGATGGCGGTGTCGTTTGACTTCCTCAGCGCCTGGCGATATACCGGAGAAATTTTGGCCTCCGGGCAGAACAAATAGGCCGTGCCGATCTGAACGGCGGATGCGCCTAAGGCGAAGGCCGCCGCGATCCCGCGCCCGTCCGCGATGCCTCCGGCGGCGATGACCGGCACTTTTACCGCGCTCACGATTTGCGGCACCAGAGCCATGGTTCCCATCTGTGTCGAGAGGTCTTCCGTGAGAAACATGGCGCGGTGCCCTCCTGCTTCGGAGCCTTGCGCGATGATCGCATCGCAGCCGTGGTCTTCGAGCCAACGCGCTTCCTCGACGGTAGTTGCAGAGGAGAGAATTTTCGCGCCTGTGGCCCGGACCCGCGCCAGCAAGGCGTTAGCGGGAAGGCCGAAGTGGAAGCTGACGACTTCGGGTTTGAACTCTTCGACAACATCGCAGGCGGCGCTGTCGAAGGGAGCCCGGTTGGCTTGCGGTACAGGTGCTGCGGGATCGAGCCCGAGTTCGCGATAGTAATTTTCCAAGCGCAGTTTCCACTGGCGTTCGCGCGATTCATCGTAGACGGGCGTTTGGTGACAGAAGAAATTTACGTTGACGGGATTCGAGGTCTTGCCGCGAATGGTTGTCAGCTCGGATCTCATTTGATCGGGAGATAGCATCGCGCAGGGAAGAGAGCCGAGTCCGCCGGCTTGAGAGACGGCGATCACCAGGGCGGAATCCATCGCGCCGGCCATGGGGGCTTGGATGACGGGGTGTTGGCTTTTGAGGAGAGCTTGAATGCGAGAGTCGGGCGAGGTCGGCATCAAATTCGAGTGTATTCTAGAGGCAGAGGCTCGGCGCAATGGACATCCCACAGAGGATTGCGAAACAAGTGGAGCAATTGCCGCCCGCAATGCAGGAGCAGGTGCTCCGTTTCGTCGTTTCGCTCACCACCGCGTTACCGGTTGGAGAGAAGGGTGCGGATTTGCTGCAATTCTCCGGCAGTCTCGATTCGACTTCGGCTCAACAGATGATTGACGCGATCGAGAGAGAGTGTGAGCAAGTTGACCCCAGTCAGTGGTAAATTCCTGCTGGATACAAATATCATCATTGCGTTACTAGAGGGTGAGCCGGCGGTGCTATCGAATCTCGATCGAGCACCGGAGGTATTTGTTCCCGCCATGGCGCTTGGAGAATTATTCTTCGGAGCCGCCAAATCTGCCCGTCCAGACGAGAATAAAAGAAAGGTCGAGCGATTCGCACTCGGGAGAGCGATCGTCGTTTGCGATCTCGACGTGCGCGCGAATACGGATTTTTGAGGCAGCGATTGAAGGAAAAAGGGCGGCCGATACCTGAGAACGACATTTGGATCGCCGCCGCAGCCAGACATCACCGGATGATTCTGGTTACCCGGGATGGCCATTTCGGGGAAGTTGACGATTTGAAGACCGTTGATTGGGCTAGCGCGCTTGAGTAAGAGTTTCATTGCTGTTTTGCAGGCGCGCTCAGAACAGCGCATGGGCAAAACACTGGATCGAGAGGTGTCGCGATGGGTTGCGGGAGATTGGCGATTTTCTGTTTAGTGTTTGCGGCGAGCGCGTTTGGGCAGATGGATGGCTCCTCGCTGCGGGCCAAGTTCGGGGTTCCGCTTAACAGGGAAGTGTTCACCGTGCGTCCGCGGATTGAAATGATTGTCGATTACTCGCCGACGGGAAATCAGGTATGCCGCCTGGAGTTGCCAGGTTTGGCTCCGATGCCGGCGGACGCTGCTCCTGGCGTTGGAATCAATACAAAGAAAATTATCGATGAGATTGTTGCCGAGATCGTGCCTCCTTCGATGCGGGGGAAAGCGGGCGCGTCTATGTGTACGAGCTCCGGGAAGAACGGAATGTGTTCGACCGATTACGAAAACGTTTCGATCGCAGAAAGTTTGGACGGCGCGAGGCGGACGGCGGTGATCGTGAGATTTAAGATTGCGGGGTGTGGAGAGCGGTGATTTTGAGGAGGACAGGTCGGGGACCCGTCCCTACTGCGCCTTTTGCATGACTGCGGGCCGGTGTAGTAAGCTAAAGGTTCTGAGATTCTTCAGAGAATCCACTAGAGGGAATCTGTATGTACGCAGTTATTGAAACAGGCGGGAAGCAGTATCGCGCCACTCCGGGCGAATTTCTGGAGATCGAGTCCGTGGCGGGCGACATCGGGTCGGAAATCGAGTTTAACAAAGTGCTGGCGGTGTTTGACGGGGAGACCGTCAAGGCCGGGTCCGCGGTGGGCGGCGCGCTGGTGAAGGGCACGATTGTGGCGAACGGACGCGGCGCGAAAACCATCGTCTTCAAGTTCAAGCGCAAAAAGCAGTACAAGCGCACCCAAGGGCACCGGCAGAATTTTACTCGGATTAAAGTAGGCGAGATCGCGTAATGGCACACAAAAAAGGTTTAGGCAGTTCTAAAAACGGGCGCGACTCTAATGCGCAACGGCTCGGCGTGAAAGCTTTCGGAGGGCAATTGGTGCCCGGAGGGTCGATCATCGTCAGGCAGCGCGGAACCAAGATCAAGCCGGGTGTGAATGTCGGCTTGGGCAAGGACGACACGCTGTTTGCGAAGATCACGGGCGTGATTGAATTTCGCGATCGCGGGCGGATGGGGAAGTTCGTTAACGTTCATCCTCACGTGGCTGAAGCTCCGGCGGCGCAATAGCCGGCAGGCGAAAGCGCCCGCCCCACCTCAGTTTTCCTCAAAGACAGGTCGAGGACCTGTCCGTCTATGTTTATCGATGAAGTAAAAATTCTCGTCAAGGCCGGGGACGGGGGCAATGGCTGCCTCGCGTTTCGACGGGAGAAGTATGTTCCACGCGGAGGACCTTCAGGCGGCGACGGCGGACGCGGAGGCGATGTGGTTCTGGTGGCGAGCCCGCACCACAACACGCTGCTCCATTTTCGATTTAACCCGGAACATAAAGCGGAGCGCGGGCGGCATGGCGAAGGCAGCAATCGCAAGGGTCGCGACGGGGAGTCCGTGGATGTTCCGACTCCGATCGGAACCATCGTTTATGACGCCGATACCGGTGAGGTTCTGCACGATTTCACGGTTGCGGGCGACCGGTTCATCGTGGCTCACGGAGGGCGCGGTGGAAAAGGGAACGCGCGGTTCGCGACCGCGACCCATCAGGCTCCGACGGAGCATGAGGATGGGAAACCGGGCGACGAACTGCGGCTGCGGCTCGAATTAAAGCTGCTGGCGGATGTCGGCCTGGTGGGATTTCCGAATGCGGGGAAATCGACGCTCATTTCACGCATCTCGGCGGCGCGGCCCAAGATTGCGGATTATCCGTTTACTACTCTGGAGCCGAACTTAGGGGTCGTCAGCATGAGCGACGATCTTTCTACGCCGGCTACTTTCGTGGTCGCCGACATTCCGGGGTTGATTGAGGGCGCGCACGAAGGGCACGGGCTCGGGATTCAGTTCTTGAGGCACGTGGAGAGGACGCGGCTGCTGGTGCATCTTGTCGATGTGTCGGAAGGGTCGGGACGCGATCCGGTTTCGGATTTCGAGATCGTGATGGGAGAGCTGAAAAGTTTTTCGGAAGCGATGGCGGAGAAGCCGATGATCGTGGTGGCGACCAAGCTGGACGCGGCGCAAGATCCGGCGCGGATTAAGGCGTTGCAGAAGGCGGCGAAGAAGCGGAAGCTCCCGTTCATGAAAATCTCGAGCGTAACGGGCGAGGGGATCGACCAGCTGAAGAAGGCTATGTGGGATGCGGTCCAGTCGGCGAAGACACCGGCTGAAGCCGACGCTCAAAGCTGAATCTCGCGTCACCCACGGCGCCACTTGACGATTGCGATAGACTGCGGGTATGTCCATCCGACCTGTCAAAAAGCTGATTAAATCCAAGCCTACACTTGAAGGCGCGGGAGTCCATTTGCGGCGCGCGTTTGGGTTTGGCAATACTTCCGATTTCGATCCTTTTCTGTTGTTGGATGATTTTCGTAACGACGTGCCGGAGGATTATCTGGCGGGATTTCCATGGCATCCGCACCGCGGGATCGAGACCATCACTTACGTGCTGGCCGGCACCGTGGAGCATGGCGACAGCCTGGGGAATCGCGGCGCGATTTCGCCCGGTGACGTTCAATGGATGACGGCGGGAAGCGGAATCATTCATCAGGAGATGCCCAAAGGCGATGAGGCGGGACGAATGCATGGGTTCCAATTGTGGGGAAATTTGCCTTCGTCGTTGAAGATGACGGCTCCCCGGTATCAGGAAGTGAAGGCGGCGGAGATTCCACAGATCACCGACGACGACGGGACGCACGTTCGCATTGTGTCGGGAGAATTTTGGGGCAAGAAAGGTCCGGTGGACGGGGTCGCGGCGGAGCCCGTTTATCTGGACGTCTCGATTGCCGCTGGGCGAAGGAAGAAGCTGCCGGTGGAGACGACGCGGCACGCGTTCGCTTACGTGTTCGCGGGCGGAGGAAAGTTTTGCAACGCTTCGGGTCCGCTGGCGGTGCCGACCGAGGGAGTCCAGTGGCTGGATACGGCTCCTCCGGCCGATGCGGATAACCGGTCGCTGGTGTTGTTCGATCGGGGCGATGAGGTTGAAGTGCAGGCGGGACCGGAGGGGATGCGGTTTTTGTTGGTATCAGGGAAACCGCTGGAGGAGCCGGTGGCCTGGTACGGACCCATCGTGATGAATACGCAGCAGCAGTTAAAAGAGGCGTTTGAGGAATTGGAGAGCGGGACTTTTTTGAAGAAGTGACCTCATGTTACGCGCGCCGGAGCGCCGGCTACGGTTAGCTCTGTTCCGGGTTCGGAGTTGGCGGTTTTCACGTACGCCATGGCGACGGCTTTGCCTAGGGCCGGGGACAGCACGGCAGAGACGATTTCGCCTCCCTCGAATTTCGTGCCGGCGGGCGGAACTTCGGTGGATTCGATTTCGAGCCGGCGCAGAATGCGGTGGATTTGGGCGCGGCTGCGGACTCGTTCGACGATTTCCTGGCCCAGATAGCATCCTTTATTGAAACTGACGGCTTCGAGCTGGCCGGTTTCCTGGACCAAAAAACGCTCCGTAATTTCCTCGCCATAGCGGGGACGTCCGTTTTCCAGGCGTACGATGGTGGCGTCCTCGAAGGTCGCGTGCGATGCGCCGGCCTGTTCCAGATCGCGGATCAGGCGCGATTTGTCGTCGAGCGGGGTGAACAGGAAGAATCCGCCGGAGCCGGTGGAATCGACCCGGGCGACGGTGCGTTCGCCGCACATGGTTGTGTGATAAGCGGCGCCGGGAATCGGCGAGCAGATTTGGGCGAGCGTCGACTGGGCCGCGGGACCTTCGATGGCAATGGTCGCCATGCGGTCCGTTTCGTCGATAAGAATGACGTCGTCGGCGATGATGTAGCGGTCCAGGTGTTCGAACAGCTTTTGGCGGGTTTCCGGCTCGGTGTCCAGCAGAAAATGATCCTCAAAGCAGAATAAGTTGACGTCCCCGAGGATGCGGCCTTGGGCGTTTAGAAAAAAGGCGTAGCAACCGTCGCCGGGTTTCAACTGCTGCACGTGATTGGTGGTCATGGCGTGGAGCAGGCGGGCGCGGTCTTCTCCGGAGACGCGGATTTTTCCACGCGCGGAGAGGTCGAGCCACGCAGAGTGCTCCCGGAGGGCCTGGTATCCGCGGGTCATGCTTGGGACAGAAAGCGCAGGTAAGCGGAAATCGCGATCACGATTGCTCCCGAGATTACGATTCCGGTCAGCGCCCGGGTCCTTCCACGATAAACCAGCGTCGCGGCGAAAATGTGAAGTGCTAGAAGTATCTTGATTCCAAACCACATATGATAGTGCTGCGGAAAGACTTCCTTGCTCAAGAAATTATACGTTCCGGAGATGAGGATTCCACCGATAGCGGCATAGGCCAATGGCTTAAACCCTGGGGCCAAGTCGCCGACGGCAAAGCGCGCGTAAAAGATGCCTCCTATTAGGACGACGACGGAGGCGATGTGCAGCCAGCGCATGCCGACGTGCAGGATGGTGTCCATACTCCGAGTATATTTGAAGTGTGATTCACGAGATTTTGCCGGTGGGGATGCTGGAGTGCAATTGCTCAATTTTTGGCGACGAGGAATCGCACGAGGCGATCGTGATCGACCCGGGGGATAACATCGATCGGATCTTGATGACGCTGGCGAAGCACTCGCTGAAAGTGAAAGCGATTGTGATTACGCACGCGCACATCGATCATATCGGTGGAGCGGCGAAACTGAAGGCGGCGACCGGCGCTTCGGTATACATGAACGGGAGCGATCAGGAATTGTACGACGGGCTGGATGTGCAGGCGTCGTGGCTGGGAATGAAAACGCCCGAGAAAACGTCGATCGACGCAGGGGCGAAAGACGGGGATACGCTCGATTTGGGCGATGCGGTATTTCATGTGCTGCACACGCCGGGACACACGCAGGGCAGCATTTCGTTATGGATTCCCGGCGAGAACAAGCTGATCGCGGGGGACACTTTGTTTCGCGACAGCATCGGACGGACCGATTTGCCCGGCGGCGATGGCAGGCAGATTCTGCGGTCGATTCAGGGCAAACTGCTCACGCTGCCGGAAGACGCGGTGGTGGTGCCGGGGCATGGGGCGATGACGACCATTGGGCGGGAAAAAGAACGAAATCCTTTCTTACGCGGGCTTTGATTGTTCCTTGAGCTTGGTCATGACGCTGATGATCAGTTCCTTGGCGTCGGTGACGCATTTGCTGATGATCTGAATATCCATGGCGGGTTTGCCCGGCTGGCGTGCGCTCTGGCAATAGACGCCGTGCTGTCCAACCAGGACCAGAGCGTCGGTGAGCAGGTCCAGCGTGACGGCCAGCCGTCCCCTTTCGAGGCCCATGCGGAACTCATACTCTTCAAGGGCCTGCTTACGATCCTGATAAACGGACATGGATTAATTTTCTCATGCCCCTCTCTTAAGGCACCGTCCAATTGCCCTGATAGACGAAGCCGGAGTTGGTGCTGGGCTCATTAGCCTGGAGATAGATGCTCCTCGGGCCATTGAAGTTGGCGGTGTTGAAGACCAGTTGAATCGAGAACTGCATGGTGTTGCCGACGATGAACATCACCGTGAATCCCACGGCGCACTGGCTGTTCTGAAGCGTCGTCGACGACCCGATCCCTTTCGTGGTGAGCGTGCCGATGCCGGTGTTGTCCCATAATCCTATGGTCGCTGTGGTCCGGTTGTAGACCAAGAAGCAGGCGTTGGCTGTGGCAGTGGGTGCGCCAAAATTGAATAGCATGGACGCTCCAGTGAGATTGGTTTCGGACGAGGAGTCGCTCACGGTGAATACGAATGTCTGCGAAGCGCCGGTGCCGGTATTGGGTGAGACCGAAAGAGCCGAAGACGCGCCCCCGGTGACGGTCCAGGTTCCGACGATGCTCCAACCGGAATTGGTGGTCGCCTCGGCGGCAAAGAGGTAGATATTCTTCAGGCCGAAGAAAGTTGAATTGAAGGTCAGGTCGAGAGTGATGGTCACCGTCGTATCCCCTACGATAACCGTGCTGTTGGCGGCGTTCATCGTGCATTGCTCGTTGGTGGCCACCCCTGGCGTACCAGGCGTAAACGGGGTTTGGCCGTTCGCCGGATTATCGTAGGTCACCGAAATGGTGTTGTGGGTGCCGTCCCAGATCAGATAACAGGCGTTGAGCATGTTGAAGGACGACGCGAACAGGATCGCTCCGCTGTTGAGGAAACTGGCGCCTCCCGGGTCTGCAATGGTGAAGCTGAAACGCTCCCCCGGGCCGGAACCGGAGCCGGGAACGGCGGAGATCGCCGCCGGATTGCCTCCTCCGGCAATCGAGTATGTTCCTTCCAACAGGAATCCCGTACTGGACGAACCCACTGCGGCGCTCATGTAAATATTCTTAAGGCCGGCAAAACTCGCCTTAAAGGAAATGACGGCGGAAAATACCAGTTGGAGCCCGCTCTCGGTCACCGAGGTCGCTCCGATCACGCACTGACTGTTCTGGAGGGTGCTCGACGAGCCGAGAGCCATGGAAGTAGTACCCGATCCGCTATCCGCGGTCAAAGCGACCAGGTTCGTGGCGGGTGTATAGCTGACGTTGCAGGCGCTCGAGAAGCTCACTGAGGTATTGAAAAGCACGGCCACATTGGTGAGGTTGCCCGCGGCTAAGGTTTCAGAATAGGCGAAGCTGAAGTTTTGTCCCGCGCCGGCGCCCGCATTAGGAACCACCGAATTCACCTCCGGCGATCCCAAGGCCACGTTGACCGTGATAGCGCCTTCCTGCACCCAACCCGTGCTCGAGTGTGCGTCCGTCGCCTGAAGATAGACACTCTTGGCTCCGGGAAATCCCGCCTCGAAGGTCACGGAGAAGACGACGGTGAGACTATTGCCGGAGACCGTCGAGGAACTACCCAGGCCGTTGACGGCGCACTGGTCATTCTGTGCCATGCCGCTGCCCGGTGCAACTGTCCCGACGACGGTGGTTCCGGCATCGGAGTAGATCGAAAAGAGGTTCATGCCGGGGTTATAGCTGATATAGCAACCGGAGGCGATTGAGGAACTGGTGTTGACCAAAATGGCCGCTGAAGTGAGCGCGGAGCCTCCACCGGTGTCGGCAAACTGGGCGGTAAAAGTCACCGCGGCCGCCGTGCCGGAGGTCGGCGACAACGATACGACCGAGGGCGTCGTCGACGGCAGAGCGGTCACGCCCAGCCGCAAAACCCAGCCGCTGCTCGAAGCCATGAGCGTCGATTGGATCGGGGTGACCAAGTTCAGATTCGAAGAACTGGTCTGCCCGCCGATAAACATATTCGCGTTGCTATCGAGCGCGATGGCGCTCGAGATATCCGAGCCGGAGCCTCCGTAATAGGTCGAGAAAAGAAGGGCATTGCCGGCAAAATTGAGTTCGCTGACAAACCCGTCGTAAGCGCCGCCGTAGGACGCCTGTACGGCGCTGACTTGCGGAAAATCCACGGAGGAGGTGTTCCCGGTCACATACGCGTTGCCGGCCGCGCTGACCGCGATTCCGTAGCCCCAATCGTAGCTCGATCCGCCCAGATAGGTGCTGTAGATCAGGGTTCCGCTGCTGGTGAATTTGGTGACGAAGGCATTCTCAAGTCCGGCCAGAGTGGTTTGGAACGCGCCGGCCGTGGTGGGGAAATTGGCGGAGGTGGTGACGCCGGCTACATATGGATTTCCCGCCGAATCGACGGCGATGGCGCTGGCCTGCTGCGGAGAGCCTCCGCTGCCACCCAAATAAGTGCTGAATACGATCGCGCCGGCGAAGCCGAACTTGGTGACGAAAGCATTCTGATTACCGCTGAGCGCGCTTTGCGAAGCCGATACGACTGGGAAATTGGTGGATGCAGTTCCTCCGGCGATGAAGATATCGCCCAGGGAATCGACCGCGATTCCGCCTGCTTCCTCCACACCCGACCCACCCAGAAAGGTGCTGAACGTAATTGCTCCGGCGGAGTTGAGCTTGGTGACGAAAACGTCGGTCCCTCCGCCGAAGGCCGCTTGCGTAGGATTCAGCGTCGGGAAATTCGAGGATTGCGTGGTTCCGGACACGTAGGCGTTGAAATTAGAGTCGACGGCGATGGCTGCGCCTTGATCGTAAACGGTACCTCCCAGATAGCCGCTGTATAGCAGCGTATTCCCGGTGGCGTTCAGCTTCAGGGCGAAAGCGGTGGTGCTGCCGCCCAAGGTGGCCCGGTTCGATAGAACCAGCGGAAAATTCGACGAAGACGTCGAGCCCGTCACATAAGCCTGGCCAAGACTATCGACCGCGATCGCCGCACCCTGGTCGTTCGCGCGGCCTCCTATATAGGTCGCATAGATCAGCCCGGTACCCGTCGGGTTCAGTTTCGCGACGATAACGTCGTCGCCGCCTTGATTGGAGGCTTGAACTGCGCCGTCGATCGGAAAATTGAGGGCCGCGGTCCAGCCGGTGATATATAGGTTGGCGTTGGAATCGACCGCGACTCCAGTGATGGCCGTGGTGCCGCTGCCTCCCAGAAAGGTGCAGTAAGAAATGGTGGGATCGACGATCAGTGGAACGCCGGGGTCATAAGCGCCAATCTCGAAGCTGACTGTATGCGCATCGAGCACGCGGTAGCGGCCGGCGATTTTCCTGCGTTCTTCGCCAATTTGCTGATAAACTTCGGGCGCGGCTTCGCGGAAATCGGCGCCTGCGTGCAGATTCCCCTGGTCGTCGATTGAAACCAGCTCGGAATATTCCAGCCGGATCAAACCGGGGTCCGCGCCTGCATCGACCTGGAACTCCGACTTCACTTCGACGCCCGTTCCGCCGTAGGTCATATCGATGCCAGGATAGAGGTCCCGGTAAACGAGCTTCGAATACGAAGGGACATCCCTCTTCCAGCCGGAATTCCCGAGGAAGAAATTGACCTTCGCAGGCAGAACATCCTCGCCCTCAATCGGGACGCCGGGGTTGGAGTTGGAGAATCGCACACGGATCTGCGACCCATGCGACTGAAAAATTACGCTGTCCTGACGGAACCGGGCAGTCAGATCGGGAGTCTGAACAATATATTGAACGGCAGGATCGGTCTGGCCCGTATTAGGAAAAAAGAAAAGCGGTAGCGGGCGGCCCGGTTGGGCGGCTGAAAAAGATGGAAGAGCGGCGATAAGAAGCCCGATTAGGAAGCGCATCTGTCTACGAAAATGAAGTTGCGCGCGGGCGGTTTTTTTCTTACCCAGAATGAGGAGGAATCGTGTTCCATTTTGATTCGCTGAGGAAAGACTTTCAGTTCGCGGCGCGGTCCTTGTTTAAGAACCCGGGCTTCGCACTGGTCGCTATCTTGGCACTGGCGCTGGGGATAGGTGCGAATTCGGCGATGTTCAGCGTGATCGACGCGATTCTGTTGAAGCCCTTACCTTATGCCAAACCTGAACGGCTGGTCTGGGTCACTCAGAATATTCCTATGTTTCACGCCGACATGGCCACCAGCCTCGATTATTGGGAGTGGCTCGATCAGACGCAGCTTTTTGAAGACGTGACCGCGTACGATTCGATCAATCTCAACCTGGTGGGCGGAGGCGAGCCGGAACAAGTGGTAGCGGAGGGGGTTACGGCCAACTTTTTCCGCACCCTGGGGGTGAGGCCGGCGCTGGGGCGTTCCTTCACTGGGGACGAGGACAAGCCGGGCGGAGCGGAGGCTGCGATTCTTACGCACGCGCTGTTCGCGGGGAGATACGCGTCCAATCCGGCGATTCTGGGGCAGACGATCCGGCTGGACGATAAGCCGTATACGGTAATTGGAGTGATGCCGGCGGACTTCCGATTTCCCGCCAATCGGAAGGTGGACCTGCTGGTTCCTTTGCAGCTCAAGCACGAGTCGGTTTCGGGAGGGCTGCTGCTGGTTGCGGTGATTGGGCGGATGAAGCCCGGGGTGACGGCTGAACTGGTGCGGTCGGAACTGGCGCAGGTGCGGAAAAATTCCAAAGAGAAGCCGGAGGGAACGGCGGAGATGAAGGTGGTTCCGCTGCATCAGCAGATGGTCGGCGATCCGCGCGCCGCTTTGCTGGTGCTGTTCGGAGCGGTGGGATTAGTGCTGCTGATCGCCTGCGGAAATGTCGCGAATCTGCTGCTGGCAAGAGCAGCGGACCGGCGGCGGGAGATCGCTTTGCGGTCGGCTTTGGGCGCGGGACGGGCCAGGTTGATCCGCCAGCTTTTGACGGAGAGCGTGCTGCTTTCGCTCGCCGGGGCGGGCCTGGGATTGGTGCTCGCGCGGTTCGGGATTCGCGCGGTAATTGGGCTGGGGAGCACGCAGGTTCCTTTCCTCGAAAACACGTCGATCAACCCGGTGGTGCTGGGATTCACGATCGCGGCGGCGATCGCGACGGGGATTTTGTTCGGATTGGTGCCGGCGATTACGGTTTCGAAGACCGACGTGATGGAAGCGCTGAAGCAGGGCGGCCAGAACTCGACGCAAGGGCGCGGGCAGAGGCGATTTCGAGGCGTTCTGGTCGCGGGCGAGATTGCCCTTGCGCTGGTGCTGTTGACCGGCGCCGGGCTGCTGGTCAAGAGCTTGTGGATACTCCAAAGGCTTGACCCGGGGTTTCAGCCGGATCATGTGTTGAGCGTCGACATCAATCCGATTCCATCGCGCTACGAGAAGAAGGCGCAGAGGCTCCAGTTTTTCGACGCGGTGATTCAGAGGGTGGTGGCGCTGCCCGGAGTGGAAGCGGCGGGGATTTATAAGGATCGGTACGAGAGCGGATTTTTCCAGATTCAGGGCCGGCCCCCACTTCCGCAAAACCAAAGACCGCGCGCGGAGGCGTATCCGGTGAGCGCGGGAGTTTTCAGGGCCTTGGGATTGCGGCTGCTGCGCGGGCGGTTCGTGGATGAAAAGGATGGGCCAGACGCGCCGCCGGTGGTCGACATCAATGAAACGATGGCGCGGAGGCACTTCGCGGGCGAGGATCCGGTAGGCCGGCAGATTAATTTTGACGGCGTGGCGACCATCGTCGGAGTGGTGGCGGATGCGGCCGATCAGGGTCCTGGAGCGGAGATCCCCGCGCTGATCTATAAGCCTGCCGCGCAGGTTCCCCGGCTGCCGATGATGCACATGGTGGTGCGCGCGCCGGGAGATCCTCTGGCGATCGTAGCGGCGGTACGGGAACAGGTTCGCGCGGTGGACCGGGATCAGCCGATTTTCAATGTCCGAACGATGGAGGAGAAGCTTGCGGTGACGATGGCGCCGAGGCGCTTCATCATGATTCTGCTTTCGGCGTTCGCCGGCCTCGCGCTGGTGCTGGCGATCGTCGGGATTTACGCGGTGATGTATTCGGCAGTGGCGCAGAGGACCAATGAAATAGGCATTCGGATGGCGCTGGGCGCTCGCGGAGGGGACGTGTTAAGGATGATTCTCGGCGATGGAGCCCGGATGGCGATGCTGGGGTTGATGATGGGACTGGGAGGGGCGTGGGCGGCAACCAGGCTGTTGAGAAGCATGTTGTTTAATGTGACGCCCACCGATCCGTGGACGTTTTTCGCAGTCGCAGCGGCGCTGTTCCTGGTGGCGATGGGGGCCAGCTTGTTGCCGGCCCGGCGGGCGATGAAGGTCGATCCGATTGTGGCGTTGCGGGAAGAGTGAGGCGGGCAGGTCGGGAACCTGCCCCACCTAGCTAAGCCGGCGGCGGGCGGCCTGCCAGGTGATTACTTTCGCCCACTCGGCGATGTAGCGGCCGCCTGCGCCCGGGTTCATCCACAGGCCGACCGGGAGGCTTTGCAAATAGCGCGGGATCGAAGGGCGGAAAGGTTCGAAGAACTGGTCGCGGGCGTCGCCGCGGAAACACAGGTAGCTGTAAATCCACTGGAAGGGGACGTAGCCGCAGTCGCGTTTCAAGACTTTGAAGGTCTCGCGAAAAACCTTGTCGCGCTGGCTTAGCGTCTTATTGGCGCGATGCATGCGGGAATCGGCCAGAGTCGCATCGGTGCGAACCATGGAAAACGTGCGGGTGAGGCGAAGCCAGAAATCGTAGTCGAAGGAGAGGTTCAAGTCCGGGTCCAGGCCGCCGACAATTTCGAAAGGCTCGCGCCGGAAGAAACACGCGGGCTGGCAGATGAAGCACTCTTTCTCAAGCAGAGCCCGGTCGAAATCGCGCACAGGATAGGGCGCGATGCGGGCGCCATCTTCGTCGATCCACCACGCTTCGCCATAAACCGCGGAGGCTTCGGGATGTTCGCGGAGAGCTTGGACCGCGGTTGAAACAGCGTCCGGATGATAGACATCGTCGGCGTTCAGGAACGCCAGGATTTCTCCCTTGCCGCGTGCAAATCCACGATTCACAGCATCGGCGGTGCCGCGATCGGGCGCCGATTCCCAATGCAGTGAATGTTCGTACTTTTTGAGGATCTCGATGGTGCCGTCGCTGGACCCTCCGTCCATCACTATATATTCGATGCGCGGGTAATCCTGGCTGAGCACGCTTTGGATGGTCTGTTCCAGGAAACGCGCGGCGTTCAGGCAGGGGGTCACGATGGTGACCAGTTCACGCTCCGACGTAGCGGGCATAAAGGCTCCGGGCGATTCCTACGTCGGTGGTTCCCTTAACGATGGCGCGGCCATCGGGAAAAATCATCAGTTCATAAGGGTCGAGAGTGACGCGCACGGCGAATTCGTTCGAGCGGACGGGAGCGAGTTGGCCGAGGCGCGCGGCAAGATCGGCCAGGTCCAGGGGCCGGGCGCGTTCGTGAATTTGCACGGCATTGCGGCCGCAGAGGCTGATGGGGGCGCGGCGGGAGCCGTTGAGATGCACGAAGTCGCGATGCGCGCAGCAGGGGCAGTCGGGATCGCGCCCGGGCGCGGCGATCTGGCGGATTTCGCCGGTCCAGAGGTCGATGGTGGTAATCCGGGCGGAGACATCCTTCTCTAAAACGGCAAGAATTTTCATCGCGTCGGCGGTTTGCAGTGCCGCGATGGTCGCCGTGACCGGGCCTAGGACGCCGGCGGTTTCGCAGGTCGGTTGAGCGCCTGGCGGAGGTTCGGGATAGACACACTGGAAGCACGCAGTAAGGCCTGGAAGTATCGCGAATTTCAGTCCGTAGCTGCCTACTGCCGCGCCGTAGATCCAGGGAATATTTTCGCGGACGGAGAAATCGTTGATCAAATAGCGGGTCTCGAAATTGTCGGTCGCGTCCAGGATCAGATCGATATTTTCGAGCAGATCCGGCGCGCTTGAAGGGCTGAGGTCGGCGACGAAAGGCTCGATGACTACGCCGGAGTTGATCTGCGCCAGTCGGCGCGCGGCGGCGACGGCTTTAGGAGTTCCCTCTTGCGCATCGGCTTCGGAAAAGAGGAACTGGCGTTGCAGATTGCTAAGCTCCACTACGTCGCGGTCGATGATCCGGAGCGTTCCAACTCCGGCTCTGGCCAGCAACTCCGCTTGGACGGTGCCGAGCGCGCCGCATCCTACAATCGCGATGCGGGACGCACCGAAGCGCGCCTGTCCGTCCTCGCCCCAGGGCACAAAACGCGTTTGCCGGGAGTAACGTGAATCGCTGCGGCGCATCATAATAGATAGGGAGTGCTGAGCCTTACACCCTTTGATCTGATGGTAACAGCCAGTTTAAGTACGACAAAGCCGGAAGTCCCAGCGTTATCATTGTGAATCGTGCGTCCGCCGATGCCATTGTTGCTCTCGCTGCTGATTGGCGTCGCGAACGCGACTGCGCAGGACGTGCCGAAGTTGTCTGCCGCCAGTTACGAAGGCCAGATAGTCGGCCGGGTCGATTTCGACCCTCCGGATCAACCGCTCCCGCGCGCCGCGCTCGACAAGCTGCTGCCGTTTCATGCGGGCACCCGGCTCAAGCTGGCGGATGTGCGTACGGCGATTCAGAACCTTTATCAAACTGGACGGTTCGCGAATATTTCGATCAGCGCCTTTAACGAGGGTACGACGCTGGTTGTGAATATCTCCACCGAGTTTTCCTATTTTGTCGGCCAGGTCACGATCGAGGGCGTGCAGGAGCCGCCGAACAAAGGACAACTCTCCACCGCGTCGAAGCTCGAACTGGGAACGCCGTTCGAGGATAACGACATGGAACAGGCCGTGCAGAACATGATCGAACGGATGCGCGCGAACGGTTTCCACGACGCTAAAATCGATTACACGGTCAACCGCAATAGATCGACGGAAGAGGCGGCGATTCATTTCGACATTACCGCGGGGAAGCGGTCGCGCTTCGACGGGGTCACTTTGACCGGCAAGTTCACGAAGACGCCGGAGAGCATCATCAAGGCGACCCACTGGCGGCGTGGATTCCTGTTCCTCACCTTTCCCGGCTGGCGCTTCGCGACGGAGAGCCGGGTGAGCGCGGGCGTCGCCAGTGTCCGCCAGGACTTTCAGAAGGGCGACCATCTGGAGGCGCAGGTTACGCTCGAAAAGCTGGATTACAACTCCGATACCAACACGGAGAGGCCCTCGCTCTCCATCGAGAACGGACCCATCGTTAAAGTACTGACCACCGGAGCCAAGGTATCGCGCGGCAAGCTGAAGCAGTTGATTCCGGTGTTCGAGGAGCGCACGGTGGATCGCACGCTGCTGGTAGAAGGGCAGCGGAACCTGGTGGAATACTTCCAGTCCCAGGGCTATTTCGACAGCGAGGTCAATTTCTCGGACGACCGGCCGTCGCCGGACTTGTATTCGATCAGCTACGCGATTCAGCGCAATCAGCGGTACAAACTGGAGCATATCGCGATCACCGGGAATTCGTTCTTCCACACCGATACGCTGCGCGAACGGATGTACATTACCCCGGCCAGCTTTCCTCGCTTCCGCTACGGGCGCTATTCGCAGAAGCTGCTGGAGCGGGATAAGGACACGCTGAAGGATCTGTACAAGGCCAGCGGATTTCTCGACGTGGACATCGATTCCACCATCGACCAGAATTATCGCGGGAAGAATGGTGAGCTGGGCGTGGTGCTCGCGGTGAAGGAAGGGCCGCAGTGGCTGGTCGGCAAACTGGATTTTGAAGGGATCCCGGCGGAGGACCTCAAGTTTCTCAGCGCCCGGCTGCAATCGAGCGCGGGGGAGCCGTTTAGCGCGGTGAATATCGCGGCGGATCGCGATATGATCCTGAGCTATTTTTATAACAACGGATACCCGGACGCGGCGTTCGATTTTTCGCAGACTCCGGCCGAAGGCGGGCATCGCGTCAACCTGAAGTACACCGTGCGCCTGGGCAAAAGGGTTTACGTGCGCAGCGTTCTGGTGCGCGGTTTGGAAACGACTCGGCCCAAGCTGGTGGACGAACGCATCATCCCGCAGCCCGGCAATCCACTGTCCCAGCAAAGCATCGCGTCCAGCCAGCAGAAGCTCTACGATCTGGGCATTTTTTCGAAAGTGCAGACAGCGATTCAAAATCCGGGCGGCGACGAGGATCAGAAGTACGTGCTGTTCCAGGTGGATGAAGCGAGCCGTTACTCCATGACTTTGGGTTTTGGAGCGCAACTGGCGCGCATCGGCGGCGGCGTGACTACGTTCGACGATCCGGCGGGCAGTACGGGATTCGCGCCGCGCGTCTCAGTGGGGATCAGCCGGCTGAATCTTTTCGGATTGGGGCAGACGCTGAGCTTGAACACACTGATCTCGACCATCGAGCAGCGCGCGGTGCTTACCTACCTGATTCCACGATTCGTCGGCAACGAAAAATTGACGCTCACCATATCGGGGCTGTTCGATAACGCCTACGATATCCGCACGTTTCAACAGCAGCGTGCGGAGGGAGCGATCCAACTCGCCGAGCGGATCTCCCGGCAATACCAGATTCAATACCGCTTCGCGCTGCGCCATGTGACGATTTCCGATCTCAAGATTTCGCCCGAGCTGATCCCTCTGTTATCGCAACCGGTGCGCGTAGGAATCGCATCGACGACCTTTATTCAGGACCGGCGCGACGATCCGATCGATTCGCATCGAGGGATGTATAACACCATCGACGTCGGCCTTGCGGCGCGCGGGTTCGGATCGGAAACGGATTTTACGCGGCTGCTGATTCGCAACACCACGTATCATCCGGTGGGAAAGAACATCGTGATCGCACGCAACATTCAGTTCGGCTATATTCAGCGGCTGGGAGGACTCCAGGAAATTCCGCTGGCGGAACGATGGTATTCCGGCGGGTCCACTTCGAACCGCGCGTTTCCGGATAATCAGGCGGGCCCGCGCGATCTGGAAACGGGCTTTCCGATCGGCGGCAACGCGATGCTGTTTCATTCGACGGAGATACGGTTTCCACTCATCGGCGACAACCTGCGCGGCGTGCTGTTCCACGATATCGGCAACGTGTACTCGGACATCAACCACATCAGCTTCCGGTTTCGGCAGCACGATATTCAGGACTTCGATTATGCGGTGCAGGCGGTAGGCTTCGGGATCCGCTATCGCACGCCCATCGGTCCGATTCGCGCGGACTTCAGTTTCAGTCCCGATGCGCCGCGGTTCTACGGGTTCGCGGGAACTTACGAACAATTGATCATGAATCAAGGCGTGCTGACCACGCAGAAGATCAACCTGTTTCAGTTCCACTTCTCGCTAGGGCAGACCTATTGATGCGACGAGCCCTTCTCATCACGCTGCTGACAGCCGCCGGATACGCGGAGATTCTCGATCGCGTGGCGGTGACAGTCGGCAAGCATGTGATTACGGAGGGTGACATCCTGCTCGACCTGCGCATCGCGGCGTTTCTCGATCAAAAACCGGTGGACGCTTCGAGCGACCAGAAGCGAAAAACGGCGGACCGGCTGGTCGATCAATACCTGCTGCTTCAGGAAGCTTCGACCAGCCGGCAGGCTCTGCCGACGGAGGCCGACGCTCACCAGTTGCTGGACCAGGTGAAAACGCAATACGTGACCGAGACCGAGTATCGCGCTGCGCTGACACGTTACGGAATTACCGAACAACAGTTATCCGAGCATCTGTTGAACGGGATACGCGCGCTACGCTTCACCGATCTGCGCTTCCGTCCGGAAGTGCAGCTTACCGACGACGATCTGCATGAATACTACGATTCGATGGCCGCGCAGTGGCGCCGCTCCAATTCGACGCAGGTGCCGACGTTCGAGGCGAGCCGCGATCAGATCGAGAAACTGCTCACCGATCAGCGCGTGACGCAGGCCCTCGACCGGTGGCTGGGGACGACGCGCAGTGAAACACAAATCCTTTATAAAGAATCGGTCTTTAAAGAGGATGGCGCCAAATGAGGAAACTCGGGCGAATCCTGCTGCGGATCCTGGCAGCTCTAGTGCTGCTGGCCGCGGTCTGCGCGCTGACCGGTATTCTCGTATTCCGGAGCGGTTGGTTCGCTGAGCAGGTCCATCGCCGCGCCGTGATGGAGATCGAGAAAGCCACCGGAGGACGCGTCGAGATCGGGAATTTTTCCTACGACTGGAAGCGGCTCGAAGTAACGGTCGGTCCCGTCGTATTGCACGGCAAAGAATCCGCGAGCGAGCCGCCGTTTGTCCGCGTCGCCTCCGTCACGGCTGGTTTGCGCATCATCTCGATGATGGAGCGCAAGGTCGATCTCGCGTCATTGAAGATCGAGCACCCGCGCGTGCGCATCGTTTTTTATCCCGACGGCACGGATAACATTCCGGAGCCTGAGGTGCATCGCCCGGAAACCACCTGGGCGCAGGATCTGGTACATCTCGCGGTAGGCCGCTACGAGGTGATGGACGGACTTTTCGAGGATGACGACCGGCAGATTCCTCTCGATTTTCGCGGCGAAGATCTGCGCGTGCGCATGACCTATGAGAAGCTGGCGAACCGCTATCGTGGCGAGCTCGAATCGAATCGCCTTCGCGTGGTTACGAACGTCGCGGGGCCGATCGAGGTCAGCGCGTCGGCTGCGTTTACGCTGAGCGGTTCCACCATCGATGTTTCGCGATTGAGAGTCGCGACCAAGGATACGCGGGCGGACCTGACGGGGTCGCTGACCAATCTCCGCTGGCCTCGGGGAACCTTCAACGTGAAACTATCGACCACGGCGCGCGAAGCGGTGAAGCTGCTGGCGCTCCCCATTGAACCGGTGGGCACGGCGATCTTTGACGGCAAGCTGAACGTTGCGTTCGAGAAGCCGTTCGGTTTCTCGATGGCCGGACGTGTAACTGCGCGAGGGCTCGGCTATCGTCAGGAGCGGATCAAGATTGAGAACGCGGATGTTCGCGGCGACGTCCGGGTGGGCCTTCAGGAGCTGACGCTCGAAAACGCGACGGCGAACGCGTTCGGGGCCACCATCAACGGAAAGGCCAGCCTGCTGCACTGGCGCGACGTTCATGCCGAAGGGAACCTGCAAAATCTGGATATGCGCGAGGCGGCGCATATCGTGACAGATCGCCCGATTCCGTGGAACGGCAAGCTGGCCGGGGGATTTTCATTGGACGCGGAGATCGGGAAACAGGCCGCGAAGTTTCAAGGCAACATCGGTATTTATCCCGCTGTCGAAGGTGCGCCCATCGAAGGACATCTCGATGTGGTCTACGATCAGGCCGCGGGCACGGTGCAACTCGGTAACTCTTATTTGAAAACCGCCTCGACACGCGTCGATTTTCAGGGGACGCTGGGGCAGACGCTGGATGTTCGTGGGCAAACCACCAACCTCGATGAAGTGCACACGGTGATCTCCATGGAGCTTCCCGACGCGCCGAAAGAATTGCCTTTGAAGCTCCGGAACGGTCAGGCGGCGATTGTCGGCGTGGTGAAAGGGCCGCTCGACAATCCTCACTTCAATGGGCAGGGCAGCATAACCAATGGCATCATCACGATCGAAAACGCCGGCCATGCGTTCGATTCGTTCACCGCTACCATCGACGCCGATAGCAACAATGTCCGTTTCACGGCATTCAACCTGGTTCGCGGAGCAACCACGATTGACGGGCAAGCCGGAATCTCCGCGCGCAATGGATCGTTCGAAGACGGGCTTATCGACGCAAAATTCAACGTGCACAACGCGCAGCTCGCGGAATTATTGAAAGAGGTGGGATCGAAGGTGGACGCGACCGGTACGGGATCGGCCAGCGTGCATCTGTTCGGATCGGTCAAGAAACCGGTAGCGGAAGTTACGACGCAGATGGAAAGGCTCGCCGCGCTGGACGAGCAGATCGATCGCATGACCGCGAAGATTCACTATGCGGATGACACGATCACCGTTTCCGGCGGAGACGCAGTGGTGGGCCCGGGACGCATTCATTTTGACGCGTCCCTCGATAAGGCGGACGCGGTCGCCTTTACCGTGGACGCCGAGAATGTTCCCGGATCGCGCGTAAAAGCGCTCGGCAAATTACCGATGCGGCCGGATGCGATCCTCAGCGCGAACCTGAAGGGAACAGGCCGGGTGGTGAAGGGCGAATTCGCGTTGACCTCGGTCTCGGGCGATGCTTCGGCCCGCAGCATCACGCTCAACGGCGACGGGGTCGGGGACATTTCGCTGACCGTGCAGACTCGCGGCGCCGACCTATCGGTGCACGCGACGGCGGTGGTGCGTGGGACGAAACTCGAGGCGGACGGCGCCTGGAAACTGGAGGGCGACGAACCCGGCGCAGTCACCATTCAAGTGCCGCGTGTGGATCTGGCCACGGCGCATCGCGTTTACATGATCGGCGGGACCGATGAGCAGAAGAACGAAGTGCTGCCGTTCGAAGGTTTCATTGAAGGACATGCGAAGGTTGCGATTTCGCTGCAAAAGCCGCAGGATTTTCGCGCGGAGGTCACGCTCGACCAGTTGCAGATCAACGCCAGAAAATCGCAGGCCTTGAAGCTCGGCGTGCAGCCGCAGGACGTGGTGTTGAAAAACTCCAAGCCGGTGATGGCGACGATTACCGCGAAGGAAGTGCGGATTCAATCGGCGCAATTTGCGGCTCGCGATACCAGCCTGGAGGCGACGGGTGGCATTCCTTTCGACACACGGTCGCCGGCCGATCTGGCGGTTCGCGGCTCCGTCAACCTGGCGATTCTACAGTTGTACAACGCAGACCTGCTGGCGCGCGGCAACGCCACCGTGCAGGCCACCGTGCGAGGATCGCTGCGCGATCCGCAGATGAACGGCCGCATGGAATTGAAGAAGGCATCGCTCTATCTGGCCGATCTTCCCAATGGAATCGATAATGCCGAAGGCAGTATTACCTTCGACCGAAATCGCGCGACCATCGAAAAGCTGACTGCGGAAACGGGAGGCGGAAAAATCCTTTTCTCCGGGTTCGTGGAACTGCGCGATGTGCTCACTTATCGTTTGCAGGCTGACGTGCAGCAGGTGCGGGTGCGTTATCCCGAGGACGTCAGCACCACGTCCAACGCCAGGCTCGCACTGAACGGAACCTCGGACGCCAGCACCCTTTCGGGATCGATTACACTGGTCCGCGCGGCCTTCAACCCGCACTCCGATTTGGGGGGATTGATGGCGCTGGCCTCGAAGCCCGTCCCGGCGCCCGCGACTCCCAACGAGTACCTGAGCGGCATGCAGTTCGACGTACGCATCGAGAGCGGGCCGAATTTCGAATTTCAAACCACGCTGACGCGAGACGTCGAAGCGGAGGTCGACCTGCGGCTGCGCGGCACGCCCATACGGCCCGTGTTGCTGGGCTCGATCTCAGTGAATGAAGGCGAGATTCAGGTGTTCGGCAATCGCTATACGGTGGACCGCGGCGACATACGGTTTCTGAATCCGGTGAAAATCGAGCCGACGTTCGACATGGACCTGGAGACCAAGGCGCGCGGCATTATCGTCAATATCAGCTTTTCGGGGACGATGCAAAAGCTCAACGTGAATTATAGTTCGGACCCGCCTCTTCAGCCCCGCGAAATCATCGCGCTGCTCGCGGTCGGCCGCAATCCCGCGAATTTGAGCAGCACCTCGCCGGCAGAACTGGAGGCGAACTCCACCACCGGTCTTCAGGCCGGCGGAGGCTTGCTGGGCGATGCGATCTCCGCGCAGTTATCGAGCAGCATCCAGCGATTCTTCGGCGCGAGCCGCGTAAAAATCGATCCGACAGTTACCGGTGTCGACAATCTTCCGCAGGCTCGTCTGACGCTGGAGCAGCAGGTGTCGAAAGAGATCACGCTGACCTACATAACCAATCTCAACCGCACGCAGGAGCAGGTAGTGCAGGTGGAATACGATTTCGGCGCGCACTGGTCCGCGATCGCCGTCCGCCAGGATAACGGACTGTTCGGGATCGATTTTCAGTATCGTAAAAGATTCAAATAATGAATCGAGACAAGCTGGAACTTTCCGCGGACGAGATGCGTGCGCTCGGATATCGGGTGGTGGATTTGCTGGCCGATCATTTTGCGCAGCTCAGCGAAAAACCGGTGGGCGCCAAAGGCGATCCCGCGGTGTTGCGTCCGCAAATGCGGAAGCCTCCGCCGGCGGAAGCGGTCCCACCCGAGGAGATTTTCGCGACGCTGAGCCGGGATGTTTTCAGCAACATGATGAACGTGGGTCATCCGCGGTTTTTCGCGTTTGTGCCGGTGCCTTCGAACTTCGTCAGCGTGATGGCGGATACGCTGGCTTGCGGCTTCAACGTGTTCAGCGGATCGTGGCTCGCCGGGTCCGGGTCGGTGGCGGTCGAACTGGCGGTGATCGACTGGCTGCGGCAATGGTGCGGGCTTCCCGAAACCGCGGGTGGACTGTTCGTTAGTGGCGGATCTATGGCGAACCTTTCGGCGATCGTTGCCGCGCGGCACGCGAAACTGAATAATCGGATCGAGGGCGCGGTGGTTTATTACAGCGATCAGACGCACTCCTCGGTCGATCGGGCGTGGCGCGTCGCGGGGTTTTTGCCGGAACAGACTCGGAAGATCCCTTCGGATGATCAGTTTCGTCTGCCGATGGATGAACTGGCGCGCCGTATCGCCGAAGATCGTGCGGCGGGACTTCGTCCGTTCGCGATCGTTGCGAACGCCGGCACCACGAATACCGGCGCGATCGATCCGTTGCCTGAAATCGCGGCCCTTTCAAAAGCGAACGACATGTGGATGCACGTCGATGGGGCCTACGGCGCGGCTGCGGCGCTGTGCGATCGCGGACGCGAGCTTCTCAAAGGGATCGAGCTCGCGGATTCGCTGTCGCTCGATCCGCACAAATGGCTCTTTCAATCGATGGAATGCGGGTGCGTGATTTTGCGCGACGCCGAGATTCTCAAAGCGACGTATCGCATTATGCCGGAGTATCTCGGCGACGTGCATCGTAGTGTCGCGGAGGTTCATCCGTGCGACTACGGCATTCAGCTCACACGCAGTTTTCGCGCGTTGAAACTGTGGATGTCGATCCAGTATTTCGGCCTGGATGCATTTCGCGCTGCGATGAAGAGAGGTTTTGAACTGGCTGAATTCGCCGAGTCGAAACTGCGGACGATGCCCGGATGGGAGGTCGTTACTCCGGCGCAGATGGGAGTGGTGACGTTCCATCATCCCGACGTAGATTACGAAAAGATCCACGAGGCGATGCTCGCGGACGGATTTGCGTTGGCGACTTCGACCGTCCTGAAAGGCCGTAAGGTGTTGCGGTTCTGCACCATTAATCCGCGGACGACGGAGGACGACATCACCCGGACGCTCGACTGGATCGAAAAAATCAGATAAGGCGATCCAACAAATCCCCAGGCTCACGCCAGGTGTGACGTCTGCCCGCATGCTGACGCATGGCGGTTCCGTGACTGTGCGTTGTATACTGATGCGGGTTCTATGTCGAAACGGCTATTGAGCGGTCTTCTCGCGGTCGGCGCGCTCGCCCAGGTTCCCGATCCTTCGGTGGGGAAGAAAATCTTCGAATCCCAGTGCGCTCTTTGTCACGGCCAGACGGGTACGGGTGGGCGCGGGCCCAGTTTGAATCGGCCAAAGCTCGGTCGAGCTCCGGACGATGAAGCGCTTTGGAAGGTGATCTCTAACGGCATCGAGCCGGAAATGCCCGGCGCGTGGCAGTTAAATCCGCGTGAGGTTTATTCGGTTGCAGCGTACGTCCGGTCCTTGGGCACGATGCCTCCGGAGAAGCTTCCGGGGGATTCGTTGCGCGGCGAACGGGTGTTTGCGAGCAAGGGCTGCGGCGGGTGCCATGTGGTTGCCGGGAAGGGCGATGGTTACGGGCCGGAGCTGACCGATATCGGCACGCGGCGCAACGGCGTGCACTTGCGCCAGGCGATTCTTAAGCCCGCTACGCTGCTTCCGGAAGGATTTCTCTATGTCGCCGCGACTACGCAAAATGGCGCCACCGTTCGAGGAATTCGCGTCAATGAAGACTCGTTCAATATCCAGATCAAAGACGCGCGCGGCCAGTTTCACAGCTTCGCAAAATCGGAGCTGAAGGAATTGAGAAGGCTGCGCGACGAGACGCCGATGCCATCGTTTGAGGGGTCGCTGAGCGCGGCGGATTTGGACGATCTGGTCGCTTATCTGGCCAGCCTGAAGGGGAAATCATGAGACGGTTGGCTTGGCTTCTGGCGGTAACGGCGTGCGCGCAGGTGCCTTACGAACGCATCGTCAAGGCGGAGAATGAACCCGCCAACTGGACAACCTATTCCGGGAATTATTCGGGCCATCGCTTTTCTCCGCTGTCTGAAATTACTCCAGCGAATGTTGCCGGGTTGCATGTGAAGTGGGCGCATCAATTCGAGAGTGGACGCACGGAAACTTCTCCCATCGTCGTCGATGGCGTCATGTACATCACAGCTCCGAATATGGCCTCGGCGCTGGACGCCCGCACGGGCCGGGAGCTTTGGAAATGGAGCCGTCCAATCCCCAAGGATTACCAATCGATCGGATTCGGCCGCGTGAATCGCGGGCCGGCGATTCTGGATGGTCAGTTGTTCGTCGCCACGCTCGATTGCTATCTGGTCGCGCTCGATATCAAGAGCGGAGCGGAACGATGGTCGGCGAGGGTGGAGGATTACAAACCCGGATACAGCATGACGCTCGCGCCGCTGGCGATCAAAGGAAAAGTGCTGATCGGCGTCAGCGGCGGAGAGGCCGGTATTCGAGGGTTCGTCGATGCTTACGATGCGGCGAGCGGCAAACGGTCGTGGCGATTCTGGACCGTTCCCGCGCCAGGAGAGCCGGGACATGAAACGTGGCCGGCGGGAGATTCGTGGAAGACCGGCGGAGGTTCCACCTGGGTGACCGGGTCCTATGATCCGGACTTGAACCTGGTGTACTGGGGCATCGGAAATCCGGGGCCGGACTGGAACGCGGATTCGCGGGCGGGGGACAATTTGTACACCTGTTCGCTGGTCGCGCTCGACGGCGATACCGGAGCGTTGAAATGGCATTTCCAGTTCACTCCGCACGATACGCACGATTGGGATTCGACGCACGTGCCGGTGCTTTTCGAAGGCGAAGTGCGCGGAGTCAAGCGGAAGCTGGTCGCGATTGCGAATCGCAATGCGTTTTTCTATGTGCTCGACCGATCGAATGGAGAGTTCATCGCGGGCCGCGCTTACTCCAAGCAGACCTGGGCGAAAGGACTGGACGATCGTGGGCGTCCTATGGTTCTTCCCAACACCGAGCCGAGCGCCGAGGGAACGATTGCATATCCCAATCTGAACGGAGCGACGGTGTGGTTCAGCCCGTCTTATAGTCCGAAAACCGGGCTGTTTTATGTTTCCGTGCGCGAGATCGGCTCCATCTATTACAAGCGCGAGGCGGATTATAAACCGGGGACGTTCTTTGCGGGCGGGGGCGAAGCGGGCATTCCAAACAGCGAAAAATCCGGGGCGATTCGCGCTCTGGAAGTTGCGACCGGGAAAATGCGCTGGGAATTTCCTCTGCACACGGCATCGTGGTCCGGAGTGCTGTCGACTGGCGGAGGATTGGTTTTCTCGGGCTCGGATGAGGGGAATTTCTTTGCGCTCGACGCCACGACGGGGAAACCTCTGTGGGATTTTCAGACCGGCGGCGCTGTTGCTTCTAATCCCATCTCTTTCGCGGTGGACGGCAAGCAATGTGTGGCGATCGCGGCGGACCGGGTGCTGTACGTTTTTGGGTTGTGACACTACGGCTGTACGAGATATCGCGAGCAGCCCGGCCGAAGCCGGGCCGCTAATGGCTTGGAAGGTCTCTCACATGGGTCCTGGCCACAACGGTGAACCGCATATTCCATGCTTCGATGCTCCAACCTCTGAAATCCGGGATCCGGCGACAAGGTGCTTATCCGGTCCGCCCCGGGTGTTATAGGATCGATCCCAAAATCTCCCGTCGAAGCCATACATATAGTTGGCCGCGCGAGCCGTTCCACGGGCTCCGGAAGCTCAGCACCACCGTAATACGACTTTTCCTGCGCAGGAAAAAAACTGTCAAAGAACGCCCGGTGACGTGCGTCCTTCTGCATTGAGAGTACTGCTCAGAAAAACAAAGACATTCACGCAAAGGCGCTAAGTTCGCTAAGAAGAAGGAGATTTAGGTTCAATATTCGGTGGCATCGCCGTTCCAATGGCGGGCGCAATTTTCGGGAGACGCCATCCAGCGAGCCAGGGCGTCGGGATTCAGGAGGAGTTGAACCACCGTGGCTTCGTCGCGTTCGACCGCGGTTACCAGGAGTTTCCATTCCTTGCCTTCCTGCCGCATGTAGACGAAAACCGTTTCTTCATGACCGTTTTTGTGCGAACGCACCTGGACAAACGGCTTCCAGGATCGGCCTACCGCGTTGAGGATGGATTCCGGGAGATTCCGGCCTTCACGATCGTGGCTGCTGAGGTGTTCGAAGATGGCCAGGTCGATGTGGCGGGTTCCGGCGGGATGGACCGCCGCGGTCACGATATTGACCAGGCCGAACATCGGAATCGACATCGGGCGGGTGTGGAATTCATCGGAGATGACGTGCACCACTTCGGTGAATTCACGATCGGCGGCCTGCGCTGAGAAGGCTCCCAGGAGGCATAGAGAGAACACCGGAACGGTCCTCATTGGTTTTCCTCCTTCTTGTCCTTGTCCTTCCTGGCGGGGTTGTCGTCGAGCTTCGGAATTCCGAAATGGCCACCCAGATCGCGGATGTCTTCCGGACGAATCGGGCCGACAATGCTGACGATGGTGAGCTCCCTGGGCTCGGCCACGATGATGGCGAGACCGGAGATTTGTCCCGCGTCGGTTTTGAGATAAATCTCGGAATTGTCGCCATTCCTCTTGCTGCGCGTGTTGACGATCCTCGCCCAGCCGGGAGCCTTGAGCTGCGTGCGGAGTTCTTCCACATCGCTATCCTTGTATTCGTTGCGGTCCTCGAATTCGAAGCTCTTTACGTAGATGCCTTTCAATCCGCCGACCAGCCTCTTCACGTGGGCTTCATCGGGGTCCTTGTCGGAGAGAAAGCGGCCGGCGAGCTGGAGCAGGGGGCCGTCGAGCGAGATATCCACCACCTCCGACGCCTTCGCCGCCAGTTTATCGAGATTCACTGGCATCTTGATCTCTTGCGCGGCGAGCGGCAAGACAGCGAGCAATACGGGAATCGCAAACTTCTTCATTTAGATACCTTCCACTTTCCTGCTGATTCTTTGCAGCTTCACGCTGGTGATTTTGAGCGCCAGCTCCAGACGCGCTTTCGCTTCTTTTCCGGCCGCTTCCTCGCGGACGTTCCGTTCGTGCTGCCATACCGAGCCGGTGATCGCGAGCAGCATCGCGGCCATCGCCGACGCCCACCACAGGCGGGAGGAAGCGCGATGCTCCTTCTGCTGCCGCTTCACGGCGCCGAGCACGCGGGCTTCGAAGAACGGGGAGGGCTCTTTTTTCGCCAGGGCTTCTTTTATCTGTTTCTCGAGATCGTCCATCATCGTATCTCTCCCATACTGCGATCGATCTTTTCCCGCAACATTGCGAGCGAACGCTGCAAATGACTCTTGACGGTCCGCACGGGCATATCCATTACCGAAGCGATTTCCTCCGGCATCAAATCTTCCTGGTACCGGAGGATCATCACCATGCGAGGCTTCTCCGGCAGCGATCCAATCAGCGACTGCAAACGGCGGTTCAGGAAATGGTCCTGCGGTTCGCCATCGACCGACGGCGTGGGAACGTCGTCCAGCCGCACCGCCGCCTGCGATTTCTGTTTGCGGACATAGTCTATGCAACGATGGCTCGCCACCTTGCGCAGCCAATATGAAATATGCTCGTCGCTCTTCAAATCCTCGAAGCGCCGGTGCAGTTGCAGGAACACATCCTGCGCCACTTCCTCGGCCGCGGAGCGGTCCCGCAGAAAATGGTACGCGATGCTGAAAACCATGGACTGCTGCGCCCGCAACACGCCCGCAAACGTTCGCGGCCCGGGATTGTCGGCATCGGTTTCCGTCCCTACTGCTTGGCCCGGCATTATCACTGTTCTACTGATTAATAACGCACATCCGCGCGTGCGGGGACGCAAGAAGTTTAGTAGTGTTTAGGAATGATGTTCCACAGGGCGATGGGATTGGCGCTGTTATTAGCGGGGATGCTGGGGGCGCAGGACGCGGTCCTGCAAGGTACGTATAAGGGTCAATGGACGGGAGCAAGCGGCGGCGGCGATATCCACATCACGTTTCGGGACGGAGGGGACGGGAAACTAACGCCGGAGGTGGGGTTTACGCTGGGCGGGCAGGACGTGACGTGCAAGATTTTGTCGTACAGACCCGACGGCGCGGCGTTCACAATGGTTTACGAATTCGATGCGCAGGGGACCATGCTACAATCCGCGCTCGAAGCCAAGGTGAAGGGGAAAGCGATAGAAGGGACGTACAAGACCACGGCCGGGGATCAGGCGGTGGACAGCGGAACGTTTAAGGCGACCGCTCCATAAAAACGATGCGCGCGTTTCCGCGGCTGTGGTAGTTTAGGATTGTAGAGCGATTTTGCCTATCAATGCGCCCGTAGCTCAGCTGGATAGAGCGTCTGGCTACGAACCAGAAGGTCGGCCGTTCGAGTCGGTCCGGGCGCACCAATATCTCTTTATCTGTCATATTTTTGGAGCGGTATCCCCAATAGGTTCATTCGCAGCCACAGAGGCGGTATGCCCAGAAGTATGCCCACCATTTGCACATCGGGCTTTTTCGATGGCGTCATTCAGCGTCCCCTGTTGCGGGTGAACATAGCGCTTCGTGATGCTCATATCACGATGCCCCGCAAGGTAGGCGAGCGCCCATGGGTCCATGTGCGGTGCCCACCGCGTCAGGCAGGTGTGCCGTAGCGTGTAGAGTGGGAACGGTTCGACGCTCCACTTTTTGGGTTCACCGTCCTTCCGCTTGGCGTTCGCGATTTTGTTTTCCAGCCCTTCGCACGCACTCCAATGCTGCCTCTTTACGCTCGCGGGTTCGATGTGGCCGCTCCGGGTCGCTGCTGGGAAGACCCATTCACCCGCTTGACTGGTCTTGCGCATGTCCAGAACCGCCGCCACGCGCGGCGAAAAGGGTATCCGCCGCCGCGCATTGTCAGTCTTGCCGTACTGGATTTCGACAGCGCCACCCGTGACGCTCTCCCATTTCAGGCGGAAGCATTCCTCCGGTCGAAGGCCGCAATCGACCAGGATCGTCGCCACATCCCGTAGCAATGGCCCCGACGCGTCCAGATAACGCTTTTCCTCGTCGCCGGTCAGAACGCGTTCACGATGACGCTCACCCGAGAGCATGCGAACACGAGGCAGCACCTTCTCAACTTTGCCCCATTCCTGCGCAAGATGCATCATTCGCCTGAGCACTTGAAGCTCACGATTGATGCTCGAAACCTGGAGCCGTGCATCCTGCCTTTTGGCAACATAGCCCGCCACCTTCTCGGACGTGATCGCGTCCAAGGGTTCGGCCGCCAACTTATCGAACGCCAGCAGGTTCTTAACTCCATTTTCGTAATAAACCTTCGTCTTCCGTTTTGCGGCGAATGTCGAGCGCACATACGGCAGGAAGTCGTTAGTAGCGAACTCCCGAAGTGAAGGAATTGCCTTGCGTTCGCGGATGCCAACTTCACCTTGTGCGAGTCTGGCGCGGTGCGTGGCTTCCATCTGGCGAGCGATACGCTGATTCGTCTGCTTGGTGCTCTCGCGGATTGCTTCGCCGTTCCACGTGAATTTGTACCACCAATTCTTACTCTTCGGTTGTTTGTAAACCGCCATCACTTGCCGCCTTTCTTCGTTGCCGTCTTCCGTTTCTTGCCGCTGCCCTTCGGACGCCCGCCCAACTTGGCCCACTCGCTCAACTGCTTTTTGGAGTGGCTCTCCGCGCGCGCCTTGCCGCCCTGTGCGCCGGTCTTGCGGAAATACTCCAGCACGTCTTCCGGTATGCTTGGCTTTTTCACATTCATAGCATAACTTAGGGCCTAAGATTGTTCAAGTGTAATACTGGGACACCTATCCAAAATCGTGGCCCGTTGATTTCGTCAATTTCGTAGCTTGGCCAAGATGATTGCTTTCGTTAAATTCGTTGGTTTCGTAGACGCCCCGCTGAATCGTTTTGCTGTATGCTCCGAGGTCCTGACGCTAAACGAACTTAACGAGAATAACGAAGTTCATCAGCAGACGGCATACCATCGTTGCGTGGGCTTCTTCTGACCCGGTGTTTCAAACAAGTTCGCGATGCGCGCCAGACCAGCCTTTTGTAAGATTGCAAGCGCCGCATCGATTTCTTCTTTTCGCCTGTTGTGCTGGAAAAGTGTGCTGATGTCGGTGCGTCTGAGTCCTCCGTTTGCTTTGTCCCGAAGGCCCTTCAGGATTTCGTCTGCGACCGCGTTGCCGACGGAGTCCCCAAAAATGAACCTGGCGGAATCCTCGCAGTATTTCCATGCGGCGAGCGCGGCTTTCAGGTGCGCCGGTTCAACTACGTCCGACAAGTCCAGCAGCGCGTAGATGCACGCCAAGCGCATGACCTGAGCTTCAGCCCTTGCCGTCGCCGAACCAAACGGTCCGGGCTTGCCCTCTGTGAGCTGGGGGTAGACTACGTGCCAAAGTTTGCTAGCGCCAGCATCCCGTTGCATCAGGCCCACGGAACGCGCGAAGTCGAGCTGTGTCGCCAACGCCGCACAGAGTCCGTTCATGTCCTCTTGTGGCATCGGCCCGCCATCTGGAAGGAACTTCGAGCGATTGACACACACCCATAGGTAACGGTTGGCGAAGCCGTTCAAAGTGGGGATTTCTGACATGAGGCTTCTCAATTCGCCCACGGTGATGTGCGCCACCATCGAAATGAACGCATCCTTCACTTCGAGCGGGTTATTCTTTGTGAGCACCGCAAGGTTGCCGCCATCCCACGCTTGCCGGATGACATCGGAAAGCGTACTTCCGGTGCGCTCGGCGGTCCTCAGCACGCGCGAAAACTCCGGCTCATAGATCAAGAGGCTTTTCTCCTGGCCCTTGTTGAGCGCGAAAATCAGGCCCTCCCCGCTAGCTAGGCCGCTCTTGACGCGCTTCTCGGCCCACGTAGGATCTACGCGGCTCAATACGTCTTTGGCTTGCCCCCACGACATGCCCTTGCGGGCCTTCGCCGTTGCGCCCACAAGAACGGAGAACAGATTTGTAAAATGCTGATCCGCTCCGGCACTGAAGTGTGGTCCCCGTCCGATCAGGTTCCCGAAACCAACAACGAACTGCACCAATAGCGCGGCGGGATCGGCTTCGGAGTAAGGCTCAACCACCTCGATGAAATGTCCTGCGAGTCCGTGAAACGCCTCACGCGCTAGCGGTGCTGGCCAATTGGGAGTATCGCTGGCGTCGTTGCCCCTGGCACAGTCCAGGATCTTTTCGGATGCTTCAAGCTCACTATCTTGCTGTTCACTAACGGAGGTCCCGCATCTAGGCATTGCGCGCTCCCCGGCCGCTCCGCGCGCCGCTTGTGCTGTTCACCTCAACGATGTTCGCCTCCACGAAAGCCGTCAGTTCCACCGATCGATACAAGACCCGGCCTCCGAGTTTCACCCAAGCCGGGGGTTGCCGCAATAATCTTCGCCTGCGCATCGTGGCGACACTTAAGCCGAGCCGCCGCGCTGCCTCGCGTTCGTCGAAAAGATCAAGTTCAGAGGTCATGCTCGCAATGATGCAAAGCGAAAATTAATCGAGCAACTTTCACACACCACAGCTAATAAATTTGGGGGTTCCAAGAGCAAAGGAGCGGCGGCGAAAGTTGCGAAAGTTCGGAGAAAATTACGGGTGATGTGCGATCTTAAGCCGGTCTTTTATTGTCTTGATCGCCAGCTTAGGCTCGAAAGAGGCCCCATCCGACCAACTGAGCATCCTCGGCTCACGCTTGCGCCACGTCTTCGGGATGGAAATTCCGGCCTCGTCTAGCCGCTCGCAGAATGCTTCAAGATCGTCCTTCCATCCCTCAGGTTTAGAGTATTCCTCCGCGATCTTTTTCACCTTGCGTGCAGAGTCCAGATCGCGCTGCGGTCCTGGCGGTTTGCGCCTAGCGGCGACCGAGCTAACCGGCTCCGGTGCCAGTTCCGCGATTGTCTCAGGCGGAAATTTCACGAAGATGTACGGATCAACGGCTAGTGAATCGTTTAAGCCCACTTGACTATAGCGGCCCTCTAGCAGGTCCTTGATCCAATGACGCCACGCAGGAGCGTCAGCGCGCGCAGATGCTGGAAGCCATCCGAGACCGAGGGACAACTGAAAAGCCGTTTTTGGTAGGACAACATCAAGGACGTATTCGTTGAAGGCGCTACCACGACGCCTATATTGCAGCTTCAGCAAATCAAAAAGCTGCTGCACGGCTGTACACACAAGGCGCTCGAATTGTTCCTCTTGGCCTTCAGGCACGTTGTAAGTATCGGCTCTGAGCTGCTTGTGCAGCGGTTCGATTTCGTTGGCATCTTCACTGGGGAGTCCCCAGCCATAGCCAAGGCTGGGTACTCGAAATGCGGGTATCCTGTACATCGCTCCCTTTGCGATTCCCTGGAATGGAATTGCCGCCAACCGGGCAGGGTCCCCGGCTTGTTGCCCCGTCGAGCTAGGCGGCTAGGATCTATTCTACGGCCCGCCGCAATGATATGCTGATTTCCAAGACAGGCGAAGGGATTTGTGAAAAGACTTTTGATCGTGGCATTGTTCACCGGACTGGCCATCGGACAAAAAAAAAAGCGCCAGCTCCGCCCCCGGAGTCCCCTGAACACGAGTTTGCCCGCGTCAGACTAGAAACGCACATCAAAGAGGAGTTGCTCGTCTGTTATGGGCCTTGCGTCTCAGAATCCCAATGGGCAGCTAGCATAGTTCGGCAGTTGTTGACCACCGGCTACGATATTCAAGGTCTCTTTCGCGAGAGAGCTGCCAAGTTGGACGGTGACACAGACCGAAAGGCGGAATGGGTCGCACGCGAAAGGCAGGCATTCGACCTGCTCTTTACACTGCTGACAAGCGCCGACAAATGCGCCACGGTTTATCGGCAGACCATCGACAAGAAAGCCTCTGACCTCACCGTCAGGGAGACGCAACAAATCGACGCGTGTCGGACTCTGCGGCTTTATCCGCCCCCAACCGAATAGCCAAAGCTGGCATTAATAGAGGCGAGGCAGCTTCCAAAAACCAGATGCGGGCAGCGCCGGGATCGCGCCGGGTCCACTTTACTGGGATTTGATACGACTAAAAGATAAGCTCCGTTCTACGGCTTTTTGGGCGGCGGCGGCGGAGGTGGTGGCGACGGAGGTTTCGGAAGGGGTCGCGAGATAGGGGGCCAATCTCCACGTTTCTCAAGCGGATTCTGGCTCATGCTGGCGCCCCCGAAGCAGCATGATGCCGCTCAACGTGATCCTGCCACTTTAGCATCTTGCGCGTCCGATTCGGGAAAGAGACACCACTTCTTGAGAGTTCCGCGCTCTTTTCCTGAAGCTTGCGCAACGTCGCCAGAGCATCCTCCGAGTACATGTCTTCCCACAACGCCGCATACTCTGCGGAGAGACGGTTCCACTTGAAATGGAGGTCCGCACACTCAATCGCGTTCTTCTGATTCTGGCCAATCAGAGAAAGAAAGCTCATACAAGCGGCGATTAGGGCAAATGTTGGCTTCAGCCATGAAAGCGAGTCCGGCAAGCCACTGGTAACGAGCGTCAGGAACGCTCCAGACGAAAACAACAGAATAAGCCATGTGAGAATCTTCTGTCTCCATTGATAGCTGCTCGAAAGATCGGCGAAGTAATTCGCGCGAATTTCGGCACCTAACCAACCTTCCCATACGCTTTTCTGCTGGAGATCGCTCAACATGGCTCTATTTGCATTATGGCTCGACACCTTCCAGGAACGCCAGCAGCGCGACGCGCCGTTTACCCGTGTTCGATCAGTAGCGACGCCCGTCGTAACGTGCCCTGCCTACGCTCGCAACGATGACTATATGCTATTAACCAAACTTTTGGGTTTTGAAAACTCAAGACCCCGCGCAGTGGCGCAGCCTGCGCCGAGGGAGGGCCCGGAGGAAGGACCCAAAATGCAACGGAATGGGATTCTTCCTCTCCAAGGCGAGTATCCACTCTATGGCTCCGCGTCGGCGCGCCGGTAGTGTCTACCGTTCCGGTCTGGTGTCACCCGGACTACGCCGCCATGCGTCCCTTGCCGGTCAGTATCCGATTCACTACCAGCCCGTGCCAGCGCGCGCCAGTACGCGTCTTGAGCCCCTCCGCGTTCAGTTGCGCGGCTACGCGGTCAAAGCCCATCCCGGACGCCTTCAGCGCCTTCATGCGCTCGATTACGGCCGATTCGCCGTCAAAGAAGCCGTAGGGCTTACGGCCCTCGCATCGTCCTTCCTTCGCCCGCATCCGCATCCGCGCGCCCCGTAGCTTCAACACGATCTGGCTTTTGTCGTACTGCGCAACCGCGCCCATCAGTTGGCGCATTAAGATCCGGGTCGGATCGTTGGCCATCAGGTCCGGTTCGGCGACGCTGACAAGCTCGAATCCGTTCCGGCGAAGGTCCGCGATGATCGTTTCCTGAATCATCAGGTCGCGCGCTAGGCGGTCCAGCTTCTCAATCAGGATCGTCCGCACGCCGTTCGCGTGAAGCGCGGTCATCAGTTCGGCCCATGCCGCGCGGTCTGCCGACTCCGTGGCTCCGCTGACGCCTTCCTCACGGAACACCCGGACGATCTTGATATCGTGCGACGCGGAGTATTCCTTGATGGCCTTCAACTGGCGCGTGAAGCCGTCGCCCTCAACCTGCCCTTTGCCGGAAACTCTGAGGTAAGCGTGAGCCTTTGTCATGCTTCGATTATGGGGCGTTTCCGATCCAGAGTCAATACTTATTCTGTAGAAAATGTATTATTACTGATTCTAAATGAGTTGCACAGGAACTCTGAATCGTGCGCTAGACCCTACGATCTGGGGGACTCGTAAGAAATCGGTATGCCTAGAAGTATGCCCACTCCATGCATAGAAGCGTTGCTCGCCCTTACTTGACACAACACTGAGCACACTGAAAATGCAACAACTTGGGCAATGCATAGCAAACCTGCAACTAATTGATTTCCCGTGCCTGCTTGACTACGAACCAGAAGGTCGGCCGTTCGAGTCGGTCCGGGCGCACCACTCTTAAAACCCTGTTCTTACGTATTCTCATTAACTTCGGCCCTCTTTAACGACATTGTCAGAAGGCTCTCCTGGGTGCTGAAGCGGGGTCCGAAGGCCCCTCCGGAGCCTGACCTTCTAGTACGGTGGTGAGGTGACCCTACAGCGCGTTTTTTGCCTGCGGAGAAACGCCGGAGCCAATAGCCGCGCCATCTCCTCCACACCAAAACGGCGGCGCTGGAGATCTGAAACTGCGTAATGCCGGGTCATCATGGCCGAAGAGTGCCCCATTGAAAATATTCGATCCGCCACCGACCAGGAACTCAATTGCGAGGTGAGCGAGCTGAACGTGCGCCTCGCGGTATGCCCGTTCAAGGTTACGGCAATTCAAAGAAACACCACGCTGCTGTGGATTCACGAAGACCGAGTCTTGCTCTTCGGTCCATTCAGATCGGTCCTTGATGCGTTGAAGGGCCTCGACCACTACTTTCGGGAGAGCCAACCGGTCGTGGGCAGTGGGGAGGCGGCGAACAGGGCGCGGCACTGGTGCAGTTTTTGTCGGCGGACGCGGTTGGCGAGGAAACCGAAGTGACGGATGCGAAACCAAGCCGGAAGGCAGCACGTGGAGCAGGAAGCTGTTGGCGCTGATCCAGAGACAAGAGGAAGGTGAGAAAATCGTATGATCGGCGTCCCAGCCCGCTGACTATGTTCGACGTGACCCTCGGAATTACTACCGATAATGTGTAATCTCTGGCGGATGCTTTGGCGTTCAACTTCCCGCATCGCAACCTCCGGCCCGGGTCGTCCAAATCTGAGCTTTGCACGAGTGCCGCGTGACACATTCCCAATCGAAAAGTTGCAGGCTTTTACGCTAAGAACCGATAAACGCGACAATTCCCTTCACTTCGGTAGAAGCATCTTGCGTTGGAGCGCCTGGCAGCGCGGATGAGATCGAAGCCGGCCGAGTTTGGGCTCAGTCGAAAGATACAGCGGGATGGCGTCGCGTTCCTCGATGGCTTTTTCATACCAGTCCAACGCCGTTTCCACTTGTCCCAGCCCTAAATACATGATCCCGAAAACTCCTGGAGCCACATAACTCCGCTGTGCCCGCCGCTCCAGTTCGGCCATGACAGCCGCCGCGTCCTCGCGCCTGCCGGCCCGCGAATAGAGGTTGCAGAGCGTTGCCAGCACCCACGGGTTTCGCTCTGAAAACAAAGCGGCCTGTTCGATGGAATCGATGGCCTCGCTGATCCTGCCCTCCAGAAAATAAGCCAGCCCGAGCATCCAGTGCGAAAAGAAGTACATCCCATCCAATTCAAGCGCTCGCTTCGCTAGCGTGATCGCTTTATCCGGCTCATTTCGGCGATACGCGTTTTCTGCCAGGCCGACAACGGCGAGATGAGAGAGCGGGTCGAGTTCCGCTGCCCTCTTGAATTCGGTCGCCGCTTCCCCCAGCCGTCCCACAGGCTGGAGGAAGTGCATCGCGTAACAGAAATGGACCTCGGCTACGGCCGGGCCTAGCTCCAGAGCCCTCTTCATCTCATGTTCGGCTCCCGCCCAATCGTAGTTGTAGAATCCCAACACAGAGCCGAGGTAGGCATGGGCCTCCGGAAGGCTTGCATCCAGTTCCAGGGCCTTCTCCAAGGCCCGCTTCGCCTCCGGCAATATTATCCGAGGAGAAAGTTGCCCCCACACGGCTTGGATAAAGAGCAAGTATCCTAATCCAGCGTACGCAAGAGCGTAATTGGGATCGCGTGCTAACGCCTGCTCGAAATATTCTCGTGCTATGCGAACGCTCTCGGGATTTAGCCGGCCCGAGAGATGCCGTCCCCGCAGGTATAGATTGTAGGCCTCCAGATCCACGGTGCGGCCGGTTCGCAGCGGTTGCTCGCTCAGCTTGAGTTTCAGGGCCTCCACGATGCCGTGCGATATTTCGTCCTGAATCGCGAACACGTCGGTGACCTCGCGGTCGTAGCGTTCCGACCAAAGGTGGCATCCATCCGACGCCTTGATCAATTGGGCGGTCACGCGGAGGCGATTCCCGGCTTTGCGTACGCTACCTTCCAAAATATGTTCCACGTTCAACGCCAGGGCGATCGTGCGGATATCCTGCTCCCTTCCGCGGAACGCCAGCGCGGAAGTGCGCGCCGGAACCCGAAGACCAGGCACCTTGACCAAAGCGTTCAGGATATCCTGCGCCAGGCCGTCGCTGAAGTATTCGTTCTCTTTGTCCGCGCTGAGATTTGCGAATGGCAGCACCGCAATCGACGGTTGTTTCCTGAGGGGAACTGCCGCTGCTTGTTTCAGCGCGTGTTTCACCTCGACGATGGTCTGGAAGCGATTTCCGGGTTGCTTGGCGAGGCAGCGTGTGACGACACGCTCAACATCCGCGGACGCCTCTACCAATGGCGGCGGGTCTTTGTGAAGGATCGACGTTAGAATCGAGATCGCACTTTCGCCGCTGAAAGCTTTCCGCCCGCTGAGCATCTCGTAGAGCACCACACCGAAAGAGAAAATATCCGAGCGTGCGTCCACCGGCTTGCCTTCGGCCTGCTCCGGCGACATGTAATGAACTGTTCCCATGACCATGTTTTCCCGGGTCAACCCGAGGGTCCTCGTGTCGTCGGCTTCGCGGGGCCCGCCTGAAAAGGGCGCATTCACCACTTTCGCGAGTCCGAAATCCAAAAGTTTTAGTCCCGCCTTCGTCACCAGGATGTTGGCGGGCTTCAGATCCCGGTGCACCGTTCCCTTCTGATGCGCCGCTTCCAGTGCGTCGCAGATTTGCTCGGCGTATTCGAGCGCACGGTCCAGAGGCAGCGGGACTGGTTCGGCCTGAGAAAGCAGCGGGTTCCCATCCAGAAATTCCAGAACCAGGAAATTCGGACCGACATCGTAGATCTGGCAGATGTTTGGGTGGTTCAGAGCGGCGACGGCCCGGGCTTCGCGCTGAAATCGTTCCGGATACTCCTCGGTTGAAACCTTCAGGGCCACCATCCGGTCGAGGCGCGGGTCACGGGCCTTATAAACCACACCCATCCCGCCGGCGCCAATTTGCGAGATGATTTCATACGGTCCGAGTTGGTCGCCGGCCGACAGTGGCATATACCTATTGGCCATTTGGCGTCCTGGCCGACAATTGATTATACATTCCGACTGCTTCTATGGCGGACCGTACAGGTGTTCCGACGGACACATCTCACGGGGCTTTGGATTGGTCCTGGGTTGTCGGCCATTCCTACAAAGCACGAGGTGATCACATGGGCCTCCGGCGACTCGCAGATGGCCGGAAACGGCGTTTTTGGAAGTTGCCGATAATGTGCGACAACGGGCTTCAAGCTGCCGCCGCTCACATCCGGACTTCGGGACAGCCCATTGGATTCCAACGTCCACCTTGAGAACAGTTGAGGCCGCAACAACTCACAAAGGTTCCATTTCGTGTCCGTAAATGAGCTTTACGTTTGGATAAGCTCTTGCGAAGGCGCGCAATTGTTCCAGGCTGACATAGCCGCGGGCGGTTCCCGCTTTGTCCCACCCACGCGGTGCGACGCCGTTCTGGAACGCCCACGCGAAGTGGCTTGCGTCGCCTGTCAATAGAACCGGTGTGGAGCTGTTGATCAGATACGCGATGTCGTCGTCCGTATGACCGGGCGCCGAGATAGCCCAAAAGGATCCATCGCCGAAGAGATCGACACACGGCCCGAGAGGCGCCATCGTGGGCGCGGCTGAAAAATCGATGCTTTGAAACTTCGATTTGCCTGAGAAGTGGTTCGCGACCGCTGCTCGCGCCAGAAAGCTAGCTTCGGCTTTGCCAAAAATAAACTCCGTCTGAGTTCCGAGTGCGGGAATGCCGCCGGTATGATCGGGGTGGAAATGTGTAAAAAACACCGCACTAGGGCGGAGGTTCAGGCGCACGAGCTGCGCTCCAAGATCCGTGCCCGGCTTCTGCGGATTGGTCACGCCGTTGACCCAATTGAAAAACATCATCGCCTCGGTGTAATTACCGTACGGTGGATGCGTAGCAAAAGAGTCATCGAAGCCTGTATCCACTAGAAAATCACCGAAGCGTGGATGGTGTATCCAATGAACCAGTACGGCGAGATCGCGCGGCCGATGGTCGCAGTCGGCTTGTCTGGGGCTTGCTGGGTCCAGATTCAGGCAAGCGTCCATGTGAACAACACCGGTCTGAAAGCTGGTTAAGGAAATGTCGCGCGGATGAGCCAACACATCGCTCCAGTTTGCGAAGGCGGCGGGAGGCACCGGGTACGGCGTGACCGCGAATTGCCGAAATCCCCCACGCAGCAGGTAGATGATGAGGGCTGCAACGGCAAGAATGAAAAAGGCAGCCGGTAGACGTAATCCCTTGAGTATTCCCATCTCGCGAACACCTTTCCTTTGTGAGTTGAAGAGCGATTGCGGTATAGGGCCGCCGATTCGCGGGCTTCGCTTCCGACGCTTTCACTTGGCCGCGGCGGCGATCAGCCAAATGTAACTGATACAGAAACAGACGAGAGAGCCGAATCCGAGGGATTGGTTTCGCGTGTATTGGAAGCGGGTATAGGAATTAGGACGATGTAAATGACGCTCATAGTTCAAAGCCAGCAAGATCATGAACAGCACCCCGTAGATGATGCTGATGGCCACCAAAAACAAAGGCGACGCGAAGGGTTTTAAAGAGCGGCCGGACTGATTGAAATTCAGCGAACCGACAAGCAGGACGATCGACCCAGCCGCTAAACCCAGGACAAACTTTGTAATATCCAGATACATGGGAAGCAGTCGCTTGCCGAACTCGCCGTGTTTTCCTCCGGGATCGAATACAATCGGCTCTCCTCTGCCCGCTAAATAAACAATGAGCCAGACCAAGGCAAACAATCCCACCGCCGTTGCGACGCCGGGAAAGCCTGGAAAAAGCATGCATTGAGGATACAGGATATCGAGTCCTCTCTCCATTGAGCAAAAGTAGACACGCGCAGCTAAATGGACTTCAGAGGCGCGCTAGGCCATCATTGACGAGGAACAGCAACTTGGCGTTGCGACGAGCGTCTACGCATGGCGGCAACATATCGCGCAGTGATGTTGACGAAAGCGGGCCGAGTGACAGGTGATTTACCGGATCGCGAAAGTGCAGCATAGCCGGACCGCGCTGGTCACGGGCCGGCGACTCTGCAACTGTTAAGGCTAGCGGGAGTGAAGACGAACGGCACTGCTTCGGCGTCGAAGCATGATACCTTGCGATCGCTTGGTGCAACGCCAATCGACTATCGCGTCGGCGCGCTTGATGTTCTGACACGCGCCCACGAACCTCATAGGGTCGACTATGTGTTCCACGTTGTTGGGGCGCCAACATTGGTTCCTGCATCGGCGCACTCCGGCAGGGTGGGACTTTGGTCGGATTCGCCGGAGCTGCCTCACCCCCCATCGGGAATCACAACATTTACTCAGGAAGGGACACCATTCACTACAGCAACGATGGAATCTGGTCAGATGGACGCACAACACAGGTTGGCGCCGTTCTTCGACCGGACGGCTGCAGACGGCAATCTGGATCTTCTGGTCTTTACCCAGGCGGTCCGGTCGACCGGGCATGGATTCGAACCGCGAACTCCACAGGTTTTTTACGTCTCGCAACTGCCGATTCTGGTCGATTTCTGGAACAAAATGATATAGCCAAGGCTTATTCATCGAAGCCGAATCAGGCCGCGCTCCAGTCCGGCACGCATCGCTTCTGTGCGGCTCTTGACGCTCAGCTTTTCGAACAATGTGTTGACATGCAGTTTCACAGTGCTCTCCGCGATGTGAAGCTGCGAGCCGATCTCTTTATTAGCCTTTCCTTCGGCGATGAGCTTAAGTACTTCTAGCTCGCGTGTGGTCAACTGGAGGCTGGTGATGCGGCTGGCGAGTTTCGCGGCGATAGCAGGCGCGAAAGTAGTTTTACCGGCATGAACATCCCGGATGCATTGGAGCAGATCTCTTGGTTCAACATCCTTCAACAGATAAGCCTTCGCTCCCGCCCGGATGGCGCGCTCGATGTCTTCGTCGGTGTCGTAGGTCGTGAGGATGATCACGTGAGCATCACGTTTTCGGGACTTTATCTGTTCCACTACGCCGACACCGTCTAATTGGGGCATCTGAAGATCGATCAGGCAGATATCCGGCTCTTGCTCCTCGAATTGGTCAACGGCCGTTTTGCCGTCCGGCGCCTCGGCAACCACCTTCATATCAGGCTGCGCATTCACGATGCCGGCTATTCCGTTGCGAACGACGGCGTGATCATCCGCTACAAGAACTCTGATAATTCCATTGGGCATTACGTTTTCCGATATTGCACGATTACCTGTGTCCCGGTCCCCAGCTCGCTCACGATGGTCAGCGACGCGCCAATCGACGAAGCGCGTTCCTGCATACCGACCAGCCCAAAATGATCTGCTGGCGGCTTCACGGTCGTGTCGAATCCACGACCGTCATCCTTTATGGAAATCCGGATGGCATTGTCGCACTGAAAACTAACGCCAACCGAAACTTTGGATGCGCCGGAATGCATCAGGACATTGTTCAAGGCTTCCTGCGTGATCCGGAAAAGTTCGGTCGCAACTCGGGTTTGCAATGGAATGGCTTCCCCGTCGATCGAGAGGCTCACATCGGCAGAGGTTTGGATTCGCACGGTGCGGATCAGCTGCTCCATATTCTCCGCCAGCGTGTAATCGGTCGCGTTCACCGGGCGAAGCACTGCTACCGACCTTCTCGCCTCTGCCAGACTGGAACGGGCCAATGACTCGATCGCGTTCAGGTGCGCCGAAATGTCGCGGCGGCTATCTCCGGGAACCTGGCTGGCCGCGCCAAGCTGCATCAGAATACCCGTAAAACCCTGTGCGAGCGTATCGTGAATCTCACGCGCAAACTGGGCACGTTCTTCAGCTCGGGAAGCCTCACTGCGCCGTAATGCTTGCTCAGCAAGCTTGCGTTCTGTGACGTCCATTGAGGTGCCGATGTACTCGACCACCTCTCCTGTTTGGTCAAGAACGGGACTGACGATCGTGTGAAAGTGCCTTACCGATCCGCCCGGCGCGACCCACCGGTAGTCCATTTCGGCTGGCGATTTGCGGCTACCGTCGCCAAGCTGCTCCGTCAAATCGCGCCATTCGGCGGAATCTTCCGGGACAATCCGGCCTTCTACTATCTCCCTGTCTGGAGGTTGTTCTTCCGGGCTGAGGCCACACAGGCGGAACATTTCATCAGAGAAATACGATGGCCTGACAGAGCCCGGTTTGTATGCCCAACTCCCCGTCTTGGTGAGTTTCTGTGCTTGCGCGAGGTATGCCTCACTTCGTCTGACAGCTTCTTTCGCGCGCATGCGATCCTCGATGTCGATCATCATTCCGTACAATTTGACGGGAGTTCCGGTGTCGTCTAATAGCGGCGTGGCGCGGACCAAAAACCAGCGATATTCGCCATCGGCGGCACGGCGGAGGCGCACTTCGTGCTCAAAAGCCTCTCCGATGACCATCGCAGTGCGCACTTTTTCGCGCAGCGCACCGGCTTCTTCGGGGTGAACCACATTCGCAAGACCTTCGCTGTCGGTTTGTTGGACCGAAAGGCCCGTATAATCCGCCCATTGCCGGGTGAGATATGGATGGGTTCCATCCGGGAGCATGACACACGCGATTGCTGGCATCTTCTCAAATAGATCGCGCAACTCCTTCTCGCTGCTGCGCAAGGCTTCGTCGGCCTGCTTACGGTCCGTCACGTCTCTGGTCGTTCCGATGGCTTCAACGAAATCACCGGATGGGCCGAGCACCACATGGGCTGTAGTATGAATATTCTTGACGCAGCCGTCCGGATGGATGACCCGATACTCAGTTTCGCAGTCCTTTTTTTCGCGCTTCATTTTCTCGACGTGTGCCGCGAATATAGGCCGGTCTTCCGGGTGAACCCGCCGGAACCTTTCTTCGTGCGATGGTAAGCCGCCCCGCGGATCGAAGCCCCAGATTCGGAAATTTTCATCCGACCAGTGTCTAATGCCGGCGCGATTCGCCGCCCAGCTCCCGGTCTTAGCCAGTCTTTGTGATTCCGCCAGGTAAAACTCACTCTCCCGCAGGTTCTGTTCCGCGCGCTTGCGATCCTCGATATCGATACTCGTTCCATACCATTCGAGGACATTCCCGGCTTCGTCAAGCAACGGCAGTGCGCGCACCATGAACCAATGGAACTCCCCGTCTTTGCGCCGGAGGCGAACCTCATGCTCCATTGCTTGCGCAGTATTTACTGCTGTAACCCAGTCCGTGCGGCCCCTGATCAAGTCATCAGGATGAACGCTCTTTTCCCAATTCCATCCCAATGCATCCTCCTGGCGGAGACCCGTGAAATCCTGCCATCGCTGATTCACGAAAACGCACGCGCCGTCGGCCAACGTGGTCCACACGATCGCAGGAATGGTTTCCACCATAACCCGTAGCTCTTTTTCGCTTTGGCGTGCGGCCTCCACAGCCCGTTGAAGCTTTGTTTCGCGCTCCCGGAAGTCGCGCGGCATTGCAGGCAGTTCTTTTGGAGCCATTTCTAATGATCCCTCTGCATGCGAGCGCCTCACAAATCGCCCGAAGTATCGAATGCGAGTAGCCTTCGGTACACCGAAGGACTGTACTTTTGGCTAGCCAGCCCCAAGTCGATCGCTACCCGCGAACGTGGATCACCAAGTTCACGCCATGTGCTGGTCGAACCATTCCAGCATGGGTGTAGGACGACGCTGGAACTCCAGGTAGCCGTCCCAGCGGGCGGTCGTGCCCTCGATCCACAGCAGGCGCTTATCGGCCACGGGGATGTTGTCAAAGATGGCCTGCACGTCGCTCGGATCCGTGAGTGAGTCAGCCCGCACCTGATACAGCAGAGTGGGGACGCCGACGCTCTTCGCCCATTCCTGCGGGACCCGCTCTTCGAGCCCGACGCTGGTGCGCAGCCGTACGTAAGTATTGAATTGATCGAGGTGGGCGGCGAGGCCCATGACGTCGAGCCGGCGCTCGACGATCAGCCGCGTCGTGACAGGCTGCGGTGAGACCAGGCAGCGGATGCCGTCGAAGGCTTCCGGATAGCGCTGCATCGCTCGGAAGGTGGAGCTGCCGCCCATGCAGCGGCTGAACAGCCCGATGGTCATGTCCTTAGTGTCAGGTCGGGAGCGAAGGTACTCGATCGATCCGATGACGTCCCGGGACTCAGTGACTCCACTCGTGCAGACTCCGCCGTTGGCAGCGCTGCTCATACCATGGTTGCGCAGGTCGTAGGCGAGCAGGTTGTAACCTGCATCGTGGAGAATCTTGCAGTCGGGGACGAGGTTGACCTCGAACCCGTTCCCACTTGGCGCCCAATCCGCATGCCAGGGCTGGAGGTGGGCGGGAATGCCCGAGCGGCTGAAACCCATCGGGTGGTTGGCGATGATCAGCTTACTCGACCCGGCGGCGGGGATGTACCATGCTTCAAGCGGCACCCCGTCGAGAGCAGGAAAGCTAACGTCCTCGAATTCAAGGCCGCACTCGGCAGGCGTGTGCAGGATAGGCGAGCGCCGCACGTAGCTGAACCCATCAGCGAAGCGCTGGAGAGTCTCGTCGATCTTCACTTGCGAGGAATCGATCAAGTCCTGAACGTCGGTCATCGGCCATTCCTTTCCTTTGTGATCGGCTCCCTCTGTTGGTGATGACTGATTCGATTGATCAACGTCACGGGCTGCCGAATCTCTGGGTACGCCGGTAATCGCCCTCATGATCACTCGTGATATTGGCGATCTACAAGTCTCCAAAAGGTCAAAATCACGCACGCCTGCGGGACATGAAAAACCTCTACTTGTGTTCGCCCACCCTCTGCATCGACGCCAGCCGGAATTGCCAGGCGCGCCAAAGCCTATACTTTGGACGTGTTCTAGCCGCTTCGGTGCGGTCGCAACTCCCGCAATTCCCCGTCGAGAGAGAACCCTGTCCTGGCGCGCTAAACCTAAGACCTATGAAAATCCCGACTTCTTGAGAATGGTTTTGCCGGGCACTCCTGCTTCAAACTGCGGCTATGAGGCAAAACGAGGCACCGGTCGATTTCGAGGACGACGCGATCAGAAAGATCGCGTATGACCTGTGGGAACGTCGGGGTGCTCCTATTGGATCGCCTGACGTGGATTGGATCGAAGCAGAAAGACAGTTGCGCGAAGAGCAGCTCGACTTGTCTGCGGACCGACAACAACCCCAAACGAATCTAAAGAAGTCGGCGCACGCCGGCGCGTCTGAAGACGCAGGATCATTTGCAGAGACCAAATTAACGAGAGGGCTTCGACCATGACCAAAATCACCCGTCAAAATACCGCTGTCGTTTTAATCGATCATCAAGTTGGTCTACTTACGGGTGTGCGTGACATGACCACCCAGGATCTGGAACACAACGTCGTGCATCTTGCCAAGGCGGCGAAGGCGCTGGAAATACCTGTGGTAGTGACGAACGCTGCCACGGACTTCTGGGGGCCGACAATCCCAGCGTTGGTCGATGCGCTTGATGGTGAGGATATTTTGACGCGCACAATCATCAACTCCTGGGACGATCCGCGGTTCGTTAAAAGAATCGAAGCGACTGGCCGGAAGTGCCTCATCTTTGCCGGCGTATCACTGCCAGTCTGCGCGGCGCTTCCGGCGATCGCGGCGGTAGCAGCCGGATACGAATCCTATCTGGTGGTCGATGCTTCTGCTTCCTTTACCAAGGCTGGTCGCGAGGCAGCGATGTTCCGCTTATCCCAGGCCGGCGTGAAGCTGGGCGATTACGCCTCGCTGATGTGTGAATTACTGGCCGATAATGCCGACCCACTCGCGCCAGCGGTATATGAAGCCATCGACATGCCGTTCGTGCCCCTGATGCACCAACTGGCAGAGGCGTGGAATAGGTGACTGATCAGAGAAATCATGGAAAAGATTGCACTCGAGGAGCACTTTCGCGTTCCCAATATGCCCGAATACTCGGGCGCTGGGCAGTACATATCGGACAACGCTGCGGCAAAATACATGGATGATCGTCTCGCAGACTTCGATGAATTACGGCTCCAGGCAATGGACGAAGCCAACGTTACCAGAGCAATTCTGAGTCATACTGTGCCTGGCCTCGGGGCAACCACAGACAAGAAGAAGGCCGTGAGCGATGCGCCAAAGATCAATGACTTCCTGGCAGAAAGGATAGCGCTCCATCCCAAGCGCTTTGGTGGTTTCGCCACTCTGCCAATGCAGTCTGCTTCAGACGCCGCGAAAGAATTGGAGCGGTGTGTCGAGCAGTTGGGCTTCCAGGGAGCGCTGATTAACGGTCACACTCACGGGCACTATCTTGATGAAGATCGGTATGAGGTATTTTGGGAGCGTGTCGCGGACTTAGATGTTCCAATTTATATCCATCCGACGTTGGCTTGGCAGACACCGCAAAATTATCAGGATCACCCCGAGCTCGGAGCGGCGATATGGGGCTGGGCTCCGGAAACTGGAACGCACATCCTGAGGCTTCTCTTCTCTGGACTCTTCGATCGCTTTCCGACTCTTCAGATTATCGCGGGACACGGCGGTGAGAGTCTGCCATATTTTCTTTGGCGCTTTGACAGTCGATTTAAGATCTTTAACTTTGGAAAAACGCTCAAAAAACAGCCCTCGGCTTATATTCGCGAGAATGTTGCGATTACAACGGCAGGGCTCTGTTCTACGCCTCCGCTACGCTGCGCACTGGAAGAACTTGGAGAAGATCGCGTCCTGTTCTCGATCGATTATCCCTACGAGTCGAGCAAAGAAGCCGGAGATTGGCTTGATAACGCCGGCCTTGCAACCGACACGCTAAGGAAGGTCGCCTCAGGAAACGCGAAGCGCCTCTTACATCTGAGGTAGTGCAGATACTCGCCTGTTCGAAGCATTCAGCCACAAACTCTTCCTCCTTGGCGATGCAGAGAGCCCCTATGAAGATCATTTGCCTGGAAGAACACACCGTAGATGCCGACATCGCCAGAGCTTCCTCGACGGCACAAACCTCCGAAGCTGGCTACATGGCCGATTGGGGTAGCCGAGTCGAAGATAAGCCTGCCGCCTTTACAGATGGCCGCCCGCATCTTGTGTCTCCAAAAGAAGCGGTAGCGGCTGCTCGAGAGGTCGGTGCAGGCCGCATTGCTGCCATGGACCAGCACGGTATCGACATGCAGGTTGTGTCCTATGCCAGCCCGTCGCAGTTGGCCCCTGGCAGCCAGGCGGTCGAACTGACGCGCGCGGCCAACGACAGACTTGCCGCATCCGTACACGCGAATCCGAAGCGGTTTGCCGCCTTCGCGACACTACCATGGCAAGACCCAGAGGCGGCCGCGGCGGAACTGGAACGTACGGTGAAGAAACTGGGCATGGTAGGAACACTCCTTCTCGGACGTCCAGGACAGACGTTCCTCGATGATGCGCGCTACGAACCCGTGCTGGCGAAGCTCAGCGAGCTCAACGTGCCGATTTATCTTCATCCTGGCTTTCCTCTGCCACAAGTTCGCGAACCCTATTATGGTGGCCTTGACAAAGAAGCGGGCGCACGACTGTCGATGTTTGGCTGGGGCTGGCACAACGAAGCAGGTATCCAGGTCATCCGCATGATCTTGTCCGGCAAGTTCGAACAATACCCTGACCTACAAGTAATCAGCGGTCATTGGGGAGAGATGGTTCCCTTCTATCTTCAACGGATGGATGACACGATTCCTCGTGAGGCGACCAGGTTATCTCGTAGCATCACGGAGACGTACAAAGCTCATGTGTACGTCACGCCAAGTGGCATGTTGAACTTGCCGCACTTCGAATTTACTTACAAGGTCCTTGGAGCGGATCGCATTCTCTACTCAATCGACTATCCGTATCTCACACTCACGGGAGCTCGTGATTTTCTAGAAAATCTCTCAATTAGCGAGAGAGATAAGGAAAAGATTGCCCACGGTAATGCCGAGGCATTATTAGGCATGTGATGAGCTGATTCTGACACTTCGCGAGGGAGGACTTGTGGACACAGCAGCGAAGCATTGGAATGGGGAGTGGCAGGCTCAAGGCTCGTCGCTCTCGCCCTTGACGAAGAAGGGCTCCATCTCCTTGTGCTCCAGGATCTTCACGGTTGCCTCCTCGGGAGGGTGGCCCTGCGCGATCGCGAGGAACGCCTGCTCCGACTGCGCCACCATCGCGCGCGCGAGGTCGTTCTTGTGGATCGAGTGGTACTTGGAGGGCATGGCCCAGTTCACCAGTGGCATGACGTAGTCAAGGACGCCCGGCGTATTGGAGTTGCCGAGAATGACGGCGGGACGGTACACGCCAAGGAAGTCGAACTTGACGGACTCGACAGCCTTCTCCTTCTCGCCGACGATCTTCGCGTACTTCATCCCGGCCTTGGGGTCCGCGCCGGCCGCCGTCATGACCCCGCACACACGAGCGCCTCCAGCCTTTGCGGCTCGGCAAAAGGCCTCCGGGTAGGCGACTTCGATCTTGCGCACCTCCTCCTCGGGCATCTTTGCGCAGCCCTTGCCGACGCCAAACGCGGCGAGCGCGACGTTGACCCCCTGGACGTGCGGCGCAACCTCCTCCTCGAGGCGGTCCATGTCGACAACCACCTTGGAGACCTTGCGGTCGGCGAAGGCGTCCGTCTTGCGGCGCGTCACTATGACCACCTTCGTGCAGAGCGGGCTCTTGATCAGAAGCTGCACGATGCGTCCCCCAACGTTTCCCGTCGCTCCCAGCACGATCGCCGAGTACTGCGCCTTCGCCTCTGCCACCATCACGTCACACGCGCGTGGAACCCAAAAAAATTCACGCAACGCCGCGAGCGAGCGAAGTTTTGTTGGGTCGGGCGATTTCTTCTCATCGAATCCATGCCATGATAAGGCGGAATTACAACGTTCGGACCTTGCGGGTTCAACGATGAGACTCCTTCCCCCGGAGCCTCTCCCAGGAGCGGTTGTTGAGGCTCAAAAGAAACTCGACGAGAGCGATTCATCTCAGCTCCAGAAGCGCAGCAGCGCGCTTGCCGGCTTTCTTCAGTGCCGTTTCGAGGCCACGAAGCTCCTCCGGGCTCAGTTCGGAGAAGACTCTATTCATCTGCCCGGCATGCTTTCGGAAGGCCGG
>DATHOJ010000098.1:0-10136 GCA_035485055.1 Bryobacteraceae bacterium | reverse complement strand
TTTGATCTGCGAGTACTTTTTGAACACCTTGGCATCGCCCTGCCGCAGCAGCTGCGTGACCCACTCGTCGGCCACGCCACCCGCGCTTAAACGAGTCGCGTAGGTCGACCGCAGATCGTAGATCCTGAAGTATGGCACCCTTGCTCTTCGCAAGACCGCATGCCAGACTGTCTTCAGCGTCTTCTGATGCCCTGATGGGTTCTCATCGCTCGGGAACAGCCACGGCCCAGGACCGGAGACTCGAATCTAGTCGCGAAACGCTTCCAGAGCAACTCGGTCAGGGGAACCTCGGCGATCCCGTTTGGCTTCTTCGAATCTGGAATCCAGACCATCGCGTTGTCCAGATCCACCTGTTCCTTTTTCATCCCCATTAACTCCTTATAGACCCGGAGTCCCGACTCGGTGATGATCCGAATGATATTGCGAATGTACTCCGGTGCCTGGAGCTCGATGCGCTGTTGCTCCGACCACGTTACGTAGTGCGGACGAAACATCCCCTTCACCTTGACGGGGAACGCCACCTTTTTGTGCTTCCTTTCGTCAGAAGAGCTTGCTTTCGTCGGGAGGACCGGACGAGTTGCGCGGCGCGGACTCAGCAATCGCTGAATCCGAACAGCGCATCAGCGCGTCTCTGGAAAAGTATTCGAAGCAGGTCCGCCGGGTTAGTACAGGACAGCAGGCGCTGTTTGCCTATGTGGATGCGCTGGCCAAAGTGATTCTCAGTACGCTGCCCGATACCGACGAGGACGCAAGGAAAGCCGCAGTCTCCCGAGGGAAACTCCGCTACTCCCGGTTCCTGAAGAGTGTTGGAGCGAATATGGTGGGCGACGCGCAGGCAGCGCTCTCCGAACTGGTCAGCCATGCCCCGGAAGAATAACGACGACAACCCGCAGTTTCGGCTCCGTCCGAGGCCCACAAGGCGCGAGCTCTTATCTCATGCCTCGTGGCGCTTCGACGCTTGCCGAGATCTCGATTAGTTGTTCTTCGCCGGAAGTTGGTTGATTACTGCGGCACCTGCCTTGCTGACCACCTCATCTTGCGAGTCGGTACCTCCGGAACAACCGATTGCGCCGATAATCTTGCGCTCTTCGATCAGCGGAATGCCGCCGCGGGACGCAATGACCCCGTCGAACGCGAGCAGGTAGTTGAGGTGCATTATATTGATACCGTCCTCGAAGACCTTTGTCGGACGCCGGAAGGTGGCGGCTGCTCGCGCCTTGTGTTCGGCAATTTGAATTGAGGCAAGCATCGCGCCGTCCATCCGCTGGAAGGCAACCAGGTTGCCGCCGGAATCGGCTACGGCTACGTTCATCTTCCAATTTCGCTTCCTTGCCTCCGCCACAGCGGCATGAATCACCGCCTGGGCGCGGTCAAGCGATATTGGAGGCCCATAGGGCACATCAAATGGCATTTCGTCCGGGACGACATCAAGAGGATCCGACGCCGTAGACCGTTCTTCAACGGCGAGTTCCGTTTTGTTGCTTGGCATATATTTCTCTCCTACTGGCTGGAGGTTAATTTCAACCTGACCCGGCTCAACCTGTCGTGCTGCCGACAAACCTTCTAATCGTCGGTTCATTTACATGCACCTTCAGGACCGCGGCTAAAACGGTCACACTGTGCATCCGGCGGCTAACTATCGCTCACCATCGCCAGCAGGCGAAGTCCGCAGATCGACGCGAGATTGAAAGTCGGCGTATACGACCAAAGCATGCGCGAAAACGCCAATCGGTGCGGCGACTTGGGCGCCCGTCTCCAGAACCTTATTCCAATTCAATCCGGGAATTCAGGCTGGCGGTGGCGCTCCTCGGCACTGTGGATTTGCCGACGCCACTTCGCGAGTCAGCAGGCATCCGTCCCGCCGCATATCCCTGGCGATTGCGAGCCTGCGGTGTCAGCGGGTCGACTTCGGCCAGCAAATACCTATGGAACGGCGCTTTTCCGTTCACGGAAAAAGAGTGGAGAAGCCCGCCTACACCAAGTAAGACTATGGCGCTTGAACACTGCTCCGTCGGTCGCGCGCGGATGGCGGAAGGCGTGCATCTGGGTGGCATCGTGCCGGTCTTGGACAACGCAACGCGAACTGGCTCGAATGGAACACCGAGTACACGGTGGCGGCTAGCCGGGCAGAGACAGGCACCGTCGGTGAGCAGTAGCTTGAGCAAAGGAGATCAGGTATGAGACGCAAAGGTATTGGGGCAACGGTGTTCGTTGGAATATTTCTTTCTGTTCTGGTGGCGCTGGTCTTTGCCGCGCAGGACAAGTACGCACTGCGCGTGCCGGACGGGCTCGCATTCTCCGACTTCAGGGGATACGAAAACTGGCAGGTGGTCGCCGTGAGTCAGACTGAGGAACTGCTAAAGGTGATGGTAGCCAATCCCACCATGATCGAAGCCTACCGGTCAGGCGTTCCCGCCAACGGCAGGCCCTTCCCCGATGGCTCGAGGATCGCAAAAATCGAGTGGAAACCGAAAAAGAGCATGGAAGCCCCATTTGTAGTGAGGATACCCGACAGCTTACAAGACGTTTTTTTCATCGAGAAAAACAACAAGAGGTTCCCGGACACGAAGGGATGGGCATACGCCGCGTTTGACTATGATTCGGCGTCGGACACGTTCAGGCCCGATCCGACGGGCGTCGTGACTTGCGGCTTCGCGTGCCACACGAGAGTGGCCGTCAAAGACTACATCTTCACGGCGTATGGGAGGAGGTGAATCGCTCGACGAATCATTGGCGGCGGTTGTCTTTAGGAGGAGAAAGTGGCTCTCGCACAATTGAAGTTTTGCGTGAGATCCCGGGGCCGCTTACCCCGGAAGAGCTTGATGAACTGCGCCCCGGTCGCCCGCGGTCCATTGAAGACGAGTAGGTCGCGGCCCTGCTGAAGCGCACTTTGTCGCGAAAACCGAAGGTGGGAACGCACTGGACCGTTCGGGAAGCGGCACGGGCCAGTGGAATCTTCAAATCCACTGTGCACAGGCTCTTTCAGGCTTTCGCGGTTCAACCCCATCGCTCACGCACATTTAAGCTCTCCAACGATCCGCTCTTCGTCGAAAAGGTGCGAGAGATTGCCGGGCTTTATCTCAATCCGCCTGATCATGCACTGGTGCTCTGCGTGGATGAGAAAAACGAGATTCAGGCTCTGAATCGAACTCAGCCCGTCCTGCCCATGGGCCTCGGCTACGTCGACGGTGTGACCCATGATTACGTTCGTCACGGAACAACTACCTTGTTCGCTGCGCTGGATATCGCCACCGGAGCGGTCCTCACGGAATGCAAGCCGCGACACCGCCATCAGAAGTTTCTCGCGTCCCTGCGCAGACTGGACGAGTGCATACCGGCCGAACTCGATGTTCACCTGATTGTCGACAATTACGGAACTCACAAACACTCAAAGGTGTGCACATGGCTGCCGCAGCGGCCCCGATACGAGATTCACTACACGCCTACTTACTCCTCCTAGCTCAATCAGGTCGAACGCTGGTTTGCCCTGATTCCGCAACGCGCGATCCGCCGCGGTTCGTTTCGCAGTGTGAAGGAACTCGTGGAGAAAATCGACGCCTTCGTCCAGCAGTACAACTGCTCGCATCGGCCGTTCGTATGGACTGCAACCGCCGACTCTATTCTCGGCAACATCACCAGACATTGTTCACGTATTTCCGGGACTCGACACTAGCAGATCGCAACGCAGTTGGCATGGTGACTTGAGCCGCTACGCCGTAACCAACGTTGCTTCACGTCCGTATTCCGCATCGGCTTCGTTATTCCTGCCTAAGAGGCGAAGGGCGGCACTCGCCACGTGGTCCGCCGTGAATCCGAGATGAGTAAGAACGTCCTGGCCAGGTGCCGATGCTCCAAAACGCTCCACCCCAATCACCGTACCCTCGTCGCCCGCCCAGCGATGCCAGCCGACCGGTGAGCCGGCCTCCACCGTGACGCGTTTCCGAACGCCCCGCGGGAGCACGCTCTCCCGATAAGTGGCATCCTGCGCCTCGAACAGACTCCAACTCGGCATACTGACTACGCGAGCCTTGACTCCGAAATTCTTCAGCTTCTCCCGCGCCACCACGCACAGATTAACCTCCGAGCCGGTGCCGATGAGGATCACATCCGGAGGACCGTCTTTGGCATCCGCGAGCACATAGGCGCCGCGTGCGACACCGGGATTCTTCGCCCCGCCGCGGTCCAGATGCGCGACCGTCTGCCGCGTCAGCACTAACAGCGTCGGGCCGTCATGTTGCACGGCAAAGGCCCATGCCTCGGCGGTTTCGTTCGGGTCGGCGGGACGGATGACCGTAAGTCCCGGAAGTGCGCGCAAGCCGGCGAGATGCTCGATGGGTTGGTGGGTCGGGCCATCCTCCCCGAGTCCGATGCTGTCGTGCGTGAACACGTAGATCGCCTTGAGATGACTCAAGGCCCCCAGGCGGATGGCAGGTTTCATGTAGTCGGAAAAAGTGAAAAACGTCGCGCTGAAGGGTAGCAAACCGCCGTGCGCGGCCATTCCATTCACGGCCGTTCCCATAGCGTGCTCGCGAACGCCGAAAGCAATGTTCCGCCCGGCATAGCTCCACTCCCCGCCGACTGCACCGAGCGTTCCCGGTCCTGACACTTCAGGCGATTGGAAATCTCCCAGACCCTTAAGGGACGTCCGCGTCGACGGGTTCAGGTCCGCCGATCCGCCGATCAAGTTGGGGATGTGTTTGACCAGAGCGTTCATCACCTCGCCGCCTGCGGCGCGCGTCGCGATCGGCTTATCCGTGGGCTTCCACCTGGGAATATCGGCGTCCCAATTTTGCGGGAGCTTGTCGCTCATGATACTCTCGAATTCGGCCGCTTCCTTTGGAAACGCCTGCTTGTAGGCGTCGAACCTCTTCCGCCAGTCGCCCTCCACTTGCGCGCCACGCGGGACGGCCTGCCGGAAGAATTCCACCGAGTCCTCGGGCAGGTAGAACTTCTCCATGGTCGGCCAACCCAGGGCCTTCTTCGTTGCTATTAATTCATCCTCCCCCAACGGGTCGCCGTGCGCGGTGAAGTTGTCTTGTTTATGAGGACTGCCATAGCCGATGTGAGTCCGCGCCAGAATCAACGAGGGCCTTCGCTCCTCGGCCTGCGCTTCGCGAATTGCGCTTGCTACGTCCTGGGTGTCATTGCCATCCGACACCACGCGCGTGTGCCAGCCGCACGCCTGGAAGCGTTTCGCGACGTCCTCGCTAAAATCGATCTCCGTGGCTCCGGCGAGGGAGATGTGATTCTGGTCGTACAGATAAATCAGTTTCCCAAGCCGCAGATGTCCGGCCAACGAGGCGGCTTCCTGACTGACCCCTTCCATCAGATCGCCATCGCCGCAGATCGCATACGTATAGTGATCGACGATCTTGTGTCCGGGCCGGTTATAACGGGCCGCGAGCCACGCAGCGGCAATCGCCAGGCCGACGCCGTTGCCGAATCCTTGTCCCAGTGGTCCCGTGGTGACCTCCACGCCGGGTGCCAGACCGCGCTCCGGGTGGCCCGCGGCTTTGCTACCCCACTTTCGGAAATGCTTGATCTCCTCGAGAGGCAGGTCGTACCCGGACAGATAGAGCAAGCTGTACAACAGCATCGACCCATGACCTCCGGACAATACGAAACGGTCGCGGTCGAACCATTGCGGGTTGCCGGGATTATGCTTCAGAAACTGGGTCCAAAGAGTGTATGCCATCGCAGCGGCGCCCATCGGCATTCCGGGATGGCCGGCGTTCGCATTCTGGACGGCGTCCGCCGACAGGATTCGGATCGTGTTAATGCACAGCTCTTGCAGCTCTCTGTTCAGCTTCGGATTCATACCTGCCTCCAATACATCGCGGGACCATTTACATCGCATCCACTTTCCAGACACTTCAATGGCTCAGTCTGTTGACTGACATCGGCCCGCCGACTCAGGCCGCTCCATTTCCATCGCGATCTGGTTCGCCAGACGGCTGGTCAATCTGTCGATCTGACGAAGCAACGGAACGAATGTTCCGCCGGGCTCTGACAGCAGTAGCCGCGATCCGTCCAGGCGGCACGATTGCTCCAGCAGTTCGAAGGAGTCCGCAGGCCCGGTTGTTGCGTGCGGCGCCCTACCCTCCATTCGATCCGCGATACTATCCAACAACTGAGCCGAACACTCGTCATACGCCTGAAGGGAGGCAATCACGGCCTCCGGCAGGGCGAAACCTGGCAAGCCGAGCCGGTACTTGAGGGAGGCAGCGCGCATAAGGAAGAGTGCCCGCAATTGGGGTTGCCACCTCCGGATGCGGTCGCGCAGAGCCAGGTCGCGGCGCCGCGAGGGGCCGAATTCGAGCAGAACTCCATCGGCAAGCGATCTCGCGCTATCGAATTTGGTGTTGATCGTATCGTGAAGGGCAGAGGTGCGACGGATCGCGGAGCGGATGTCGGCCGAGACCGGCTCCCGTGCGAACTGAGCCAACAGCCGCAACGTGGAAATAAACACCCTCTTCATCTCGACACTTGCCGGGGAGCTCCAGAGTTGATCGAATATCAGCCACATGAGAAGCAGCCCCAGGAATACTCCCGCGACGCGGTCCCTCGCCACGGCGAGCGAGGTCTCCCTCGCGAACTTCTGCATGTTGATCACAAAGAACATCGCGCCCATCTGCATCCCGAAGAACGATAGTCGAGGGCTGGACGTCATGAACCAAGCGGCCAGCGCTGTGACGAGTATGAAAAACACCGTAAATCCTGCAATCGAATCGAGGTACGGCAGAATGAAGACCTGGCTGCTCATGCCGATCACGATGCCACCCACGAAGAAGCCCGCGAAACGAAGGACTTGTCTCTGCCGGGATGTGCCAATCGTGGAAACCGCGGTCAGGAAACACGTAAGCATCACGGGTACGCTCATACCGGGCCAGTCGATGGAGTTATAGATTACGTAACAGGCGGCGACGGCAAGGCACCCTTTCAGCGCGAATCGGAAGTGCTCGGGATTGACGAACGCGTCGGCGGCGATAAGTCGAGAGCGCGGCATTTCGTCCGAAGGCACCTGATATTCGTCGATAGAACGGGAACCTGCAAATGCTTGCGGGATGAGCGCGATGGTATTTTCCATCTCACGCAGCAGGGGTACACGATGCGGTTCCTCCTCGGCGTTCGCCGGAATTGCGCCTGGAATTTTCCGGCCCAATAGATCGCCACGGATGCCCGCGACGGCAGCCGCAAGGACTCGCAAATGCTCCCGATCGGTACTGGAAGGCTCAAAACTGAGTTCGCTAAGCGCCGTCGTAAGATCCACGACGCTTCCCACCAGCGCGACCACACCGCTCATCTGTGCACGGTATTGGGGCGAGTAATCGGAGCGCCCCAAAGTACGCCGTAATGTTGACGTTCCCAACATGCCCAACCGGAGGACCTTTTCTTGAGTGGCCTGATCCACTGAGCGCCCTTCCGAGTAACAGACCAGCACGCCGTGGATCGCGGCTAAACGTTCGGCGACCGGCGCAACAATGTCGTCTCCGGCGCGCATGCGTCGAAAAACCAGTTCCACTCCCGAGGTAACCACGACCGCTATGAGGGCCACTAAGAGGAGGTAAAGCGTGTCCTCGACGTTGATTTCAGCTTTTAAATGTCTATCCCAGATGGAGACGGCAATGGAGATCACCAACGCGAACGCTACAAAGCCTCCATAGTTAGTCAGTATGGTAAGCGCATAGAAGGCCAGGAATAGTGTGCCGATAATCCAAAGAAAATGAAGCGGCGGGACGCTGATTACAAATTGGACAGTGATAAGTATGTAGGCGACGCCGGCCGCCGCGAGAAGGAGTACCGTCCCCGCCGAGTTCAGCGTGGCCCGTGGGCTTTCGCGCGAAATGAGCAAAGCATAGATGGCGCCTATAAACGCGAAAGGAATCCGAAATGTGTTGCAGATAACCATCACGGCAGTTGCGGCTAGAACCATCCGCGCCACTGTCGCGGTTCGCCCTGGATAAGGGGCGAGTTCATGCTTGAGAAATTCCCAAAACCACTTCAACGGCCGGGCTACGTTTGGTATCCCGTGCGCGAGGGTCGCCACCTCAACGTCCTCGAATCGCGACGACCGCTGATTCGCTCACTCGAAACAGGTCCTCGGGAGGGTTTTCCACGCGCACACGAACCGGGAAGCGAGTGGCGAGGTGCACCCAGTTCAGTGTCCTCTGCACATCCGGGAGCACTGCTCCGATGCGGCCGACCACGTCCGCATCCGGCGTCACTCCGAAGCCGATGCTATCTACCACGCCCGCGAAATGGACATCCGGTCTGGACATCACGTAGACCTCTGCCCGCATTCCCGGACTGATGTGCTGTAGCTGGCCTTCGCGAAAGTTCGCCATTGCCCACCAGGTGCGCGCGTCGATCAGTGTAAATACCTGCTGGCCGATGTGGGCGTAGGCGCCTTCTGAAATCGTCAGATTCGTGACGCGAGCCGCAAACGGCGCATACACCCGGCAGTTGTTGAGGTTGTAGCGTGCTGTCTCGATACCCGAGGTCCGTGCGCCGCGCTGGTTGATCAGGGGTTCGAGCGTGGTCACGGCATTCTGTGCCTGTTCGTGCTGAGCTTTGCTCTGTACCAGCATGGCCCGTGAGCGCTCCTCCTGCGCCAGCATCGACTGCAACCCCGCCTGCGCCAGCCGCAACTGGGATTCCGCCTGCTTCAGAGCTTGACCCTCTGCAATCTCCGAAGTCCTGGCCCGATCCACTTGATCCACAGTGACAAACTGCTTGACCAGCAAAGGCTCTATGCGATGCAGATTATTATTTGCATAGGTCCACTCTGCATTCGCGCGGCTGACACCCTGTTCGGCGTTGGCCACGTCAGCTCGGGCCTGATCCACCGTTGCTGCCGATCGTGTCACGTCGGCTTCCGTGCCTTGAATATTTGCCTGGGAAACGGAGACCGCGCTCACCAGGGCCGCGATTCTTCGCTGCTCATCCGCGATCTCTCCCTCGAGAGCCGCTTGATCGGAAATCGCCTTCTCCAGAGCGTAGCGATAAGGCCGGTCGTCGATTTCATAAAGCAGGTCCCCTTGCTTCACGAACTGGTTATCGCGCACATTCAGACGTAGAATCGGACCCTCCACCTGAGGCGCAATTCCGATGAAGTTGGCGAGTATCTCGGCATCGTCGGTGCGTGGATAAGCGTTCACGCGATACAGCACCATTAGCCCCAGCGCCACCGCGCTGATCACGATAGCCGCACTCACCAAACCTCCGATTATCTTTCCACTTCTCGTATCGGCACCGGGCGTCATCAGGGATTCTCCTTCTTAACGGAATAGCGAGAGCCAAAGCGCGAAAGAAAAGAGCGCCGTCAGGCTCGGAAATGTCAAAGCTGGGAGGGCGATCGTGAGACGGAGGCGCACCAGAGCCCATCGAGCGGCGACCGTGAGTATGACGCTCAACGCCAGGCACACGAGCCACGCCGGGAAGAAGGACCCCAGAATATCGAAGGAAGGGGCGAACTCCGCGAATACCAGGGTAGGGTTCATGGTTTCAGTTTCCTGATGGTGGATTCGATAGAGTCGCCGCAGCGGAATGCCAGATCCGCCAGCGCTGTGAGTACTTGCGTGCGCGCCAGAATGTCCGCGGAGCGCGCCTGGGCCAAAACCTTCTGGGCCGCGGTGACGTCCAGGAGGTTCCGAACGCCGTAGTTGTAAGACTCAAGGGCGGCAGCGTAGGATTGGCTGGCCGACTCCAGCAGCGCGGTCGCGGCCTCGCGCTGGCGAAAAGCTGTGTTCAAATTCGAATACGCTGTCCAAACTTCGTCCTCGATGCTATCGCGCGCGGCCCCGACTTGCGACTGCGCCTTGCGGATTTCGGCCCCCGCCTCCATAAGGCGGTTGCGCCGTGCGCCCCCATCAAACACCATCCAGTTCAAACTTAGAGCGACTCCACCCGTCAGGTCGGCCGTATGGCCCCACGGCAACGTTTGCTGCTGTATGTAAACCGATTCAGCGGTTGGGTTGGCTCTCAGATGCAAGCTCGGATAGTAAGCAGCCCCCGCCTCCTTCTTCTGCGCCTGCGCCTGGCGCACGCCGGCCAGTTCCGCCTGGAGGTCCGGCCGCTGCTCCAGGGCGCGAGCCATCACCTCCTCGACTTTCTCGCCGACCGAGTCGGGAGTCGGT
>DATHOJ010000097.1:0-16571 GCA_035485055.1 Bryobacteraceae bacterium | reverse complement strand
AGCTGCGACATCGTACTGCTGGGTGTCGGCGTGACCGTGAAGACGCCTTGCTTTGAGGTGGTGCCCCCGAATGTCGCCACCAGACTGGATACCAAGCGGTCGAAATCCTGCGGCGCGACGTAGACGTGAGTCGTGTCGTACTGCGGCCCGACAGCAAGTTCCGACGTCGCCGCACGGGAGGCGGTTTCAGCGACGAAAAGAACCGCCGCTAACAGAACGGTGAATGTACGTGTCCGCATCTGCATCCTTTCTAGAACGCCCAGCAGAAACACCCGAAACCGCCGCTGAACGCGTGGTCTGTACAACCATGGTGAGAGCGTGCGTGAACCACAGGCGAGCACGCAGTTACCGGGACTCGCGAAGATTTGGCATAGCCGCCAAAGGCCGCTATGGGCGACCATTCCGGCAGGACTGGTGGAGCTGGCGGCGCTAGTTCCGAAAACTCTTCAGCACCATACACAGGTTTGCCTCCGATAATCGTTAATACGGATTCGAGCTGCTTGATCTCATTCTCCGGCACGGAGAGATAGTCTGCCGATAGAATTGCCAGGTCGGCGAATTGCCCCGGAACGATCGCGCCTTTGCTCTCCTGTTCGGTCGAGAACCAGCTGCTGCCCACAGTCCAAAGCCGGAGGGCTTCCATTCGATCCAAGCGGTTATTGGCGTCGTACATCGCCAGTCCCCCGACAGTCCGCCCCGTCACCAGCCAATAAAGCGACACAAATGGATTGTAACTGGCGACGCGCGTCGCATCGGTGCCTCCCCCAACTGGGATGCCGGCACGAAGCATTTCGCGGATGGGCGGGGATCGCTTTAAAATGGTCTCTCCATAGCGGTCCCGAAAATATTCGCCTTGGTATGCCATGCGGTGCTGAACCGCGATTCCACCTCCCAAAGCAGCGATCCTTTCTATGTTGCGGGGCGAGATCGTCTCTGCGTGATCGATAAACCAATGAAGGCCCTTGAGCGGCACTTCGCGATTCACCTCTTCGTACACGTTGAGAGCGCGCGTGATTGATTCATCGTAGGTGGCGTGAAGCCGGAACGGCCAACGGTTCTGAGCTAGGTGCGTGACCACCGGCTTCAACTCCTGTTCCATCCCCGACGGCAGATCTGGACGAGCCTCCAGGAAATCCTCAAAATCGGCCGCCGAAAAAACCAGCATCTCACCGGCACCATTGTGCCGGAGGTAGTCGTCACCCTGCCGCGACTTGAGCATACCGGTCCAGCGCTGGAAATCCGCAAGCTCCTCCTTCGGCTTCTGCGTGAAGAGATTGTACGCGATCCGGACAGTCAGCTCACCGTTCTTATGAAGCTGCTCGATCACCTCATAGTCATCCGGATAGTTTTGGAATCCACCACCTGCGTCGATAACGCTGGTGATTCCCAGGCGATTCAACTCGCGCATAAAATGACGGCTGGAGTTTGCCTGATACTCCGCCGGTAGTTTCGGACCCTTCGCAAGTGTCGAGTACAGAATCATCGCGTTCGGACGCGCGATGAGGATGCCGGAGGGATTGCCGCTTGCGTCTCGGACGATTTCCCCGCCGGGCGGGTTAGGAGTGTCCTTTGTGTACCCGACCGCTCGCATTGCGGCGCGATTCAGAAGAGCACGATCGTACAAGTGAAGAACGAACACCGGTGTGTCGGGGGCGGCCTGGTTCAATTCGTCTAGCGTCGGCATGCGCCGCTCAGCGAATTGAAACTCAGACCAGCCCCCCACCACGCGGACCCATTGTCCAGTTGGCGTCCTTCTAGCTTGTTCGCGCAGCATTCGCAACCCGTCGGCGAGCGACGGCACGCCATCCCAGCGAAGCTCAAGGTTGTAGTTGAGCCCACCCCGAATGAGGTGAGTGTGGGAATCATTGAGGCCCGGAATCGCAGTCCGCCCATTCAGGTTGACGACCTTTGTCTGTTCACCCTTTAGTGCGAGCACCTCCCGGTCGGTTCCAACTGCCACGAACCTTCCCTCGCGAACCGCCGCAGCCTGCGCGATCGAAAGGCGCTCGTCCTCGGTGACCAGTTTGCCGTTATGGACAATCAGATCCGGCGCTTGTTGTCTCATGCTGGCCTCCTCTGCGATTACTTGTGAGCCTCAGCGAGTTGCGGGACCGCGTACTCAGGAAAGCGAGTGGGCTGTGCGCCGTGCACCATAGTGTACGCGTATTCCACTCCGCTGCCGTACGCGCCGTAATGGGTCCTCACCACGTCCATAACGGCATCGTAGGTGTCGCGATTCGCCCAGTCGCGCTGCCATTCGAGCATAGTGGAGAGAGAGGTCACTGGCTTCGCGCCGGCCTGCTCCACGCGGCGCATCGCGTTGTCGTGTGCCAGTTGACTGACGTCTCCGCAGCAATCCTCGGCCACATAGATTTCGTAGCCATCGTGAATTGCCTGGATGGTGGGCAGCGCAACGCACGTCTCAGTCCACAAACCGGAGAGCACAATCTTCTTCCGGCCGGTCTTTTCAATGGCCGCGACAAAGTTCTTGTCATCCCAGGAGTTCATGAAGGAACGTTCGATGGGCGTCTGTCCGGGAAAGATCGCCTTGAGCTGAGGCCACATGTTGCCGCTGAAGCTCTTGGTTTCAACCGTGGACAACACCACCGGCACGTCGAAAATTCGCGTTGCCTTGGCCAAGGCGACGGTGCTGTTGATGATCGACTGACGATCGAAGTTAGAGGTTCCGAACAGCATTTGTGGCTGGTGATCGATGAACGCGACGACGCAATTGTCCGGCGTTAGCAGACCTTTCTCAGTGCGCTTCACATGACCGTTGTTTTGAGACACGACTATCTTCCTTTCTAGAAGTGGAGTTAAAACAGACATCTGTTACTCACGACGGCGGAGCGCTTGCGCTGACGTCGTGACATGAGCGGAAATCTCTCAGAGATCGAAGCTCGTTGCTGCCGCCGATAAGGAGCCCGGGAAGGAAGCCGTTGTTGGGTCCGGTTTGGTGATCGCAATCGCTGTCGTCATTGCAAGTTTCCCGAAACGTCTTCCTCATCCCATCGTTCGAATACACAGAGACGCGTCAGTTTGTCTTTGTTTGATCGGGCGATGTCAACTCGGTCTTCACATAGTCTGGATCGGCTGGAGGTACGACATGGTTCGTGCTCAAGATTGATTTCGGACCCTGTCGGCGCGCATGCCGGGAGCGTATCTGGCGATCGAGACGCGAATCCGGCCTCACGCCGCCAACCGTGTGATCGCGGCGGGTCCGTGTGATCTCACTGGCAGTTCCTGCACCACCGCCGGAGCATGCAAGGATGCGCAAACCATGGAACGGGGCTGCTCAATCGACGCCGGGGAGGTTGCCCCAAGCGTCTTCAATGTGGAACGAATACCTGCGAGCACGGCTGCCTTGTAATCACTCTCTGGCCACTGTTCGGCGCAGTGCAATCGATAGTGCTCCACCTTTATCCACTGATCGAAGTGTTTTTCTGCCGGTCTTGACTGTTGCATGTGCACTACCTGCTCAACGATCTTTTCCGAGTGGATGGGTCATGTCCTCTGGCCGCACCTGGCGCAGTCACCAACATCGGACAATTTTCAAGATCCTCCTTGGCGCGCTTTTTGTTGGGATAGATCCCAGGGCGCAGCGATTGCAAGACGGATGAGTGGCGTCCATTTCGCGGTCTGGGTAGGCATGTACGAGAAGAATCGGGAACACTCCCGCGCGGCATCGATAGTTCCCACGATGCCACGCCGCGTTCCGTGCTGGCCGCATCGATTGTTGTAAAATTAAATTTCAGCGTATCTTTCGCTCCCAGCGTTCGCGCTCACCACCCATTTAAGGTTTCCGTTTGCTGACACTTAATAACATCTCGATGCGCTACGGCGCACGCATCCTGTTCGACGAAGTGACTACCACCTTTTTGTCCGGCCGCCGCTACGCGATCACGGGCCCGAACGGCGCTGGCAAATCGACGTTGATGAAGATCCTTACCGGCGAGCTGGAGCCATCCAAAGGCGATGTCACTCGTCCGAAGAGAATGGGAGTTCTGCGTCAGGATCAGTTTGCCTTCGACGCGTTTCGCGTAATCGATACGGTCATCATGGGCAACGCGCCGCTGTGGCAAGCCCTTCAGGAGCGCGAGAAGCTCTACGAAAAAGATCACACCACCTACACCGACGAGGACGGCATGCGCCTCGGCGAGCTGGAAGGAATCGTCGGCGATGAGGGCGGCTATACCGCGGAGACCGATGCCGCGGTGCTTCTCGATGGCCTCGATATTCCCGAGTCTCTGCATGAACGTAAAATGGGCGAGTTGCAAGGCGGACAGAAAGTGCGCGTGCTCCTGGCACAAGCTCTGTTCGGCACGCCCACCGTCCTGCTCCTCGACGAGCCGACCAACAACCTCGATCTCGACTCAGTCCACTGGCTCCAGGATTATCTCCTTCGATTCGAAGGATGCCTCATCGTAATCTCGCACGATCGCCATTTCCTCAACGAAGTCTGCACCCACATCGCCGACATCGATTATCAGACGGTGATCACCTATACCGGCGGCTACGACGACATGGTACTCGCGAAGACCCAGATTCGTTCCCGCATCGAAGCCGAAAACGCGCAGCGCGAAAAGAAGATCGAGCAGTTGAACGAATTCATCCGCCGGTTCGGAGCCGGAACGCGCTCCTCGCAGGTCACCTCGCGAAAAAAGGAAGTCGAACGCCTGCAAACCGCGGACCTGGCCCGTTCGAACATCGCGCGCCCTTACATCCGCTTCGATGTATTGAAACCTTCCGGACGCCACCCGCTCGAAATCAAGGGTCTGTCAAAAGCATATGATGACGTCAAAGTTATTCAGAACTTCAGCGCGGGCATCAGCCGCGGCGAAAAAATTGCCCTGATCGGCCGCAACGGCGCTGGAAAAACGACGATGTTGAAATCGCTCATCCGGAACGGCACGGGCTTCGTGGAGGACGCGGATAAGAAGTTCACCATCGATGCCGGCGACGTAACCTGGGGCCACGAAGTTTCCGTCGGTTATTTCGCCCAGGATCACACCGAATCGATTCCGCACGGCGTGAAGGTTCTCGAATGGCTGCACGAGTTCGATCCCAAAGCCTCGCAGGAGGAGCTTCGCGGCGTACTCGGCCAGATGCTGTTCAGCGGCGACGACGCCTTGAAGAAAACGGAGGCGCTATCCGGAGGCGAAGCAGCGCGCATCATCTTCTGCCGCCTCATGCTTCAGAAACCGAACTTCCTGATTCTCGACGAGCCGACCAACCACCTGGATCTGGAATCCATCAATGCTCTGAACATCGCTCTCCAAAAATATGACGGAACGGTGCTTCTGGTAACCCACGATCACGATGTTGTCGACGAAGTGGCCACCCGCATCTGGCACATCGAACACGGCAAAATCGACGACTTCAAGGGCCCTTATTCCGAATACCTGACCCACACCGGCCAAACCGTAACGCGCTAGCGCGAACGCCAAGTGGGGCAGGTTCCCGACCTGCCCTCCGTGCTACACCGCGGCGTGCTCCCTCGCCCTCCGCGAAGCCAGCAACTCCGCAATCGCCTTCGCATCCGCCACAATCTCCGCGAACTGATGCGGATAAACCGTCTGCGCGCCATCGGACCAGGACCGGTCCGGCTGCGGATGCACCTCGATCAGCAAACCCGAAGCCCCCGCCGCAATTCCCGCCAGTGCCATCGGATGCACGCTGTCCCGTTTGCCCGTCCCGTGACTCGGATCCACCACCACCGGCAGATGGCTAAGTTTCTGCACCGCCGGAACGATGCTCAAATCCAGCGTGTTGCGCGTGTGATCTGCAAACGTGCGGACGCCCCGTTCGCACAGGATCACTTCGTAGTTGCCTTCGGACAGAATATATTCCGCGGCCATCAGAAATTCTTCCAGCGTCGCCGACATGCCCCGCTTCAGCAGCACCGGTTTCCGAGCCTTGCCTGCCCGCTTCAACAGCGAATAATTCTGCATGTTGCGCGCGCCGATCTGAATGCAGTCCGTGTACCTTTCCACCAGGTCGAAGGTCTCGACGTCAATGGCCTCGGTAACGATCCCGAGCCCGGTCGCCGCCCTCGCCTCGGCCAGCAGTTGCAGTCCTTCTTCACCCAGCCCCTGGAATGAGTACGGCGAAGTCCGCGGTTTATACGCCCCTCCGCGCAGCAGTTGGCCTCCGGCCTTTTTCACCGCATGCGCCGCCTCCAGAATTTGCTCACGCCCTTCCACCGAGCAAGGTCCGCCGCAAAACACCGGCTGCTCCCCGCCAACGGCAACCCCATGGACGCGGATAATCGAGTTCTCGTGCCTCACCTCGCGGCTCACCAACTTATAGGGCTTCGAAACGCGAATCGCCTCGGCCACGCCGGACATCGCCTCAAACTCCACAGGATCGACCGGCCCCGGATTCCCAGTGATACCGATAGCGGTCCTCCCCGCGCCAGGCATGACATGCGGACGAAAACCCAGGTTCTCGATTCGTTCCCGCACTCGATCGATATCAGCCTCGGTCGCCTGCGCCTTCATCACGATCAACATGTCTCCTATGATAACGAGATGGCTGCTACCAAGGTGCCCGAAAGTATCGTAGTCGTCGGCGGAGGAATCATCGGACTCGCAACCGCCTGGCGCCTCGGTCAGCGTTTCCCCGGCGCTCGCGTCATCGTCCTCGAAAAAGAGCCTGCCGTCTGCCGCCATCAGAGCGGACATAACAGCGGAGTTCTTCACTCCGGTCTCTATTACAAACCTGGTTCGAGAAAGGCACGGCTCGCAGTAACCGGAATTCGCCAGATGGTCGACTTCTGCCGCGAACATTCCATCCCTCACGAAATCTGCGGAAAAGTTGTCGTCGCAACCGCCGAAGAGGAGGTGCCTCGCCTTCGCACTCTCTTCGAACGTGGCGGACAAAATGGCTTGGAAGGCCTGCAAATGCTGACTGGCGACGAACTTCGCGAGATTGAGCCGCACGCCGCCGGCATCGCTGCGATCCGCGTGCCGCAGGAAGGGATCGTCGATTATCCGCGGGTCTGTCAAGTCCTGGTCGAATTGATCCTGGCCCAGGGCGGGGAAGTCGTCGCCTCGGCGCGAGTCACTTCGATCGCTCGAAAGAACGAAATGTGGCGCGTCCAAAGCACCGCGGGCGACTACGAATCTTCGCGCATCGTTACCTGCGCAGGACTGCAATCGGACCGCATCGCCGCGCTCACTGGAGCGAATCGAACCATCCGCATCGTGCCGTTTCGCGGCGAATATTATCAGATCCGGCCGGAGCGCCGGCACTTGGTCCGTCATCTGATCTATCCGGTCCCCGATCCGAAGTTTCCGTTTCTAGGCGTCCATTTCACCCGCATGATCCACGGCGGCATCGAAGCCGGACCCAATGCCGTGCTCGCTTTGGCCCGCGAAGGCTATACCAAGAGTGATGTCAACCCGCGCGATATTCTCGATGCGATTATGTTTCCCGGCCTCTGGCGGTTTCTTCGCAAGTACCCAAAAATGTGCTGGGATGAAACGCGCCGATCCTTCAGCCGAGCCCTGTTTTGCGCTTCGCTGCAGCGCCTGGTGCCGGAAATTCAGCCCGATGATTTGAGCGCAGGCGGTGCCGGCGTTCGCGCCCAGGCCATGTCCCCCGACGGATCGTTGGTAGAAGATTTTCACTTCGTCGAAGGCCCAGGCGAATTGCACGTGGTCAACGCGCCCAGCCCCGGGGCAACGGCATCGCTGGCGCTCGGCGAAGAAATCGCCGCGTCCCTCAAATAGTGCGCCAGCGCTTGCGCGGACCCATCGAAAAATCTCTCCACGACTTCTTTCACCGCGAATCTCCGCAATTCCTCGCGGGTGAGTTTGGCGGCGTATACGAAGGATCGCCCGATTTTGCGCCGGGAAACCCCTCCACGCTTTTCCAAACGATCCAGCACCGTCATCACCGTCGTATAGGCCAGATCCGCGGCCATCTCTCGACGTACGTCGTGGACCGTGCCTTCGCCGATAGCCCACAGTGTTTTCAAACACTCCAGCTCCAGCGGCGGAGGAATGTCACGCTGCGGAGCCGGACGTCGCATAGCTCAGCCCTTGAGCGCGTCTTTCAATTTTGCGCCGAACGGCGATGCCGGCTCCGAAGGCCGCTTGTGTTCAACGGAGGCGCGGCCGTCAGGAAGCGGGTGAACGACAGCCTCAGCGGACGTGTCGAGAAACTTAGCCTTCTTCAAAACAGCACGATCCAGCGCCGAGCTGTAACCGGTCCACACGCCTTCCACCTGCCGGTCGCGCTCGAGCAATCCGCGCATGCATTCCATCTTGGAATCGAGATTATCCAGATGGTGCAGCAGCAGCGCCTCCGGAAACAAAGGGACCTTCGGAGATCCGAACGGAAGCTCGCCGTGATGACTGACGATCATGTGCAGCAGTAAGTCACGCAGCTTCGCTGGAAAATCGGGGATCATTCGCAGCTTATCTTCAATCATCGTCAAACCGATGACGATATGCCCCAACAACTGCCCTTCCGTCGAATAGCTGAAACTGCGAGCATACTTGAGCTCGCTGATCTTTCCAATATCATGCAGAATGACGCCCGCGAGCAGCAGATCGAGATCGATATTCGAATAATGAGCAGCCGTGAATTTCGCTAGTGTGCAGAGCGAGAGTACATGCTCGATCAACCCGCCGATCCAGGCATGATGAATCGATTTCGCCGCTGGAGCGGTCCGGTAGGCCTTGGCGACAGCTTCATCGGCAAAAATCGCGCGGAGGAGAGCCTTCAGATGCGGATTGCCGATCGATTCGATCCAGCCCTCCAGCTCCCGGAACATTTCGTCCCGGTCGCGTTTCGATGCCGGAAAGTAATCGGCGACATCGATATCCGCATCCACGACTGCCTGAATTTTGTGGAGCGTGAGCTGCGGCCGGTTTTGGAAAACCTGCATCAGCCCCTTCACGCGGACGAAGTCGTCCTGGGCGAAGCTCTCCACCGCCTCGGCGGCGTTGTCCCACATTTTGGCGTCGAGCTCGCCCGTGCGGTCGGCCAAAGTCAGCGAAAGGTAAACGTCGCCTGATTTTTTCTGCCGGACGTCCTTATGCTGCACCAGGAACGTGCCGGTAATGATTTGATCCGGCTGAAGATCGGTTACAAAAGGAGATTTCATTCACTACTTCGAAGACGAAACCCCGGTCGACGTGGTGTTCGTGCCGGGAATCGGAATCAAACCGAGCAGCTTTTTACGATGCCCTCGCGCCAGCACTTCTTGCTTCGAAACCGTTTCCGGCTTGAGCTGCGCGGGGTCGCTCCAGGACGTGTCCTTACCCGGGGCTGCGCCGGTATCGTCGTAGCCGGGCTTGATTTCCAGAAACGCGACCGCGCGCAGCTTGGTGAGATACTCGCGCAAAGCAGGCTGCATCTTGGGACGGAACAGCTTGTCCTGAACTTCGTATTGCACTTCTTCGAATTCGGCCAAGCCCGCTTTCTGATGTTCCTCGACTCGGAAAATGGCGAACCCGCTGGGGTTTTCGACAGGCATCGGATCGGTCACATAGCCGCGCGTCTGGTTCCAGATGGCCTTCACCAGTTCCGGCTTCAGGTCCTCTTTTTGGAACGCCGGCATCTCGCCGCCTTGCGCCGCGTTCGGCCCGTCGGAGTTGGTTTGCGCCATTTCCGGGAAGCGTTCGCCTTTCCGCGCCCGTAACACCAGATCCTTCGCCTTCTTCTCCGCCGCCGCTATGCCGGCCGCGTCTTTTCCTTCGGTCGATACGAAGATCTCGCGCAGGAACACGCGCTCCTGGCGCATGAACTCGTCTTTATGCTCGTCGTAATATTTCTGGAGCTCGTCGGTTTTGAAGTTGATCTTCCGCGAAATCTCCTCGCGGACTACCTTGTCCTGTAGCAGTTTGTTCTTGATCTCGGCTTTGTAATCCTCGTACGGCTCGCCGGTCATTTGATGCACATACTCCTGAAACTTTTCGGGATCGACGATCTTCGAGGTCCGTTGAATATCCAGCATCTGTTTGTTGAGCTCGCTGTCGACCTTGATGTCGAGCTCTTTGGCTTTCTGCACCAACAGAAGCTGATCGATTTTTTCGCGCAGGATATTTTTTGATGATTCGCTCAACGCCTCGCTGAGCCGCGCGCCGGTGAGACCCTGCTGCCGCAGCTCACTCTCCATCAGCTTTTTGTCGCGAGCCATTTCGCCCCGCGTGATGATGTCGCCGTTTACCTTGCAGATAATCTCTTCCATCAAAGAGACGTCCGCGGCATAAAGCGCCAGCGCTAGAAAGAAAATACCGAAACGCATAGTCTTAGTATAACCGTCCTTAAGTAAAAAGCAGCAGTTCGAGGGCCGCGAAATTCACTGAGGTTTGATCGTTCGATCCCCTTCCGAAGGTGTGCTTAGGACGGCACACTGTGGCGAAAATCCGACGTGACTGAGCCGAGGGCAAGAATTGACCCTCGCGTTAGAATAACGCCCCACAAGCGCCAGGGGCTCTGTGTTCACTTCTTTTAGCGGCATACCTGGACCAAGTTTAACCGCGCTTGGAAGAAGAGGCGAGCGTTGGAAACGGTATGTTCATGATGCTGCTGAGGTTAGCTAGGACTGTAAAGCTTCAATCGACGCTTTAACGGAATCGAGCACCGTGGCCGGATCCGCATTCGCGCTCGGCAGGGGCAAGCGGAGCACTCCGGCCGGAGTGAACTGCGCGCCCTCCTTCGACGACACCAGCGCCATCAATTTCTCCGGGTCGATCTTCGCTCCTGGATGAAACTTGATGTTTAACGCATTGCCGCGCCGGTCTATCGCCTCGATTCCTGCCTTTTGCGCCGCCGACTTCAGCAGCGCGAAGCGGACCAGCGAATCCACCGCATCGGGAGCGGGCCCATACCGGTCCGCCAATTCTGCGCGAACGATCTCCGCCTGTTCCGGATCCCGCGCGTCCGCCACCCGTTTGTAAGCGCGGAGCCGTTGATGCTCATCCGCGATATACTCCGGCGGAATGCGAATATCCAGGCCGAGGTTCAGCGCCGAATGCACCTCCACCGGCACTTCGATCCCCTTCAATTCCTGGACCGTCTCTTCCAGCATCTTGAGATACATATCGAACCCCACTGCCTCGATATGCCCGTGCTGCTCGCCGCCCAGCAGGTTTCCCGCGCCCCGTAATTCCAGGTCGAGCGCTGCAATCTTGAATCCCGCGCCAAGGTCCGAAAACTCGCGCAGAGCAGCCAGCCGCTTCCGCGCGATCTCGCTCAGCTCGGTGTCCTGCGGAACCAATAAATACGCGTACGCGCGCCGATTCGATCGCCCCACTCGCCCGCGCAATTGATATAGCTCAGACAATCCATGCCGCTCGGCATTTTCGATGATCATCGTATTTGCCAGCGGAATATCCAGCCCGTTTTCGACGATCGTGGTGCATACGAACACGTCATATTCATGCCGCATGAACCCCAGCAGCACTTTCTCCAGCTCCTGTTCGCCCATCTGCCCATGCCCCACGCCGATCCGGCAATTCGGAATCAGCTCCTGAATCGCCGCCGCGCGCGAGAAGATCGATTCCACCCGGTTGTGAACGAAATAAACCTGCCCACCGCGGCTCATCTCCTGTTCAATCGCCTGTTTGATAATCTCCGGATCGAACTTCGCAACCACCGTATGAATCGCCAGGCGATCCTTTGGCGGAGTTTCGATCACGCTCATATCGCGGATGCCCAGCAGAGACATGTGCAGCGTCCGCGGGATCGGCGTTGCGCTCATGGTCAGCACATCCACGTTCTTGCGGATCTGCTTCAGCCTCTCCTTGTGCCGCACGCCGAACCTCTGCTCTTCGTCGACGATCAACAATCCAATGTCTCGAAACTCCACGTCCTTGGAAAGCAGGCGGTGGGTGCCGATCACCACATCCACTCGCCCCAACGCCAGTTCGTCGAGCGTCACCTTGATTTCTTTGGCGCTCTTGAATCGCGATAACATCTCGATCCGCACCGGAAACGCGGCAAATCGACGTTTAAACGTCTCGAAATGCTGGAACGCGAGCACCGTGGTCGGAGCCAGCACTGCCACCTGCTTGCCATCCCCTAACGCCTTGAACGCCGCCCGCATCGCGACCTCGGTCTTCCCGAATCCCACATCGCCGCACAACAGACGGTCCATTGGATGCGGCGATTCCATGTCGCGTTTGATCTCCTTCACGGCGCTGACCTGATCCTTGGTCGCACCATACTCGAACGCGTCCTCGAATTCTCGTTGCCAGTTCGAATCGCTTGAAAACGAGAATCCCTCCGCCATGCGCCGCTCTGCGTAGAGCTTCAAAAGCTCGTCCGCCATATCGCGCATTTTCGTCTTGACACGAGTCTTGCGCGCCGTCCAAGTCGCTCCACCCAAACGGTCGAGCGGCGGACCTTGTTCGCCCGCGCCGCGATACTTCTCGACCAGATCCATCCGCGTCAAGGGAACGTACAGTTTCGATTCGCCGGCGTATTCGAGCAGCATGAAGTCGCCCTTCTGCTCGCCCTGCACGATTTCCCGCAATCCCAAAAATCGCCCGACGCCGTGTGTCACATGGACCACGTAATCCCCCGGCTTCAAATCCGCCAGATCCGCCGCGAACGCCGACAACTGGCCTTTCGTGAGACTAGGCCGCGCCACCAGGTCCGACGGGTCGAACAAGTCCTCTGACCCGATGAACGCAATCTTCGCGTCCGGAAAAATCACGCCCCGCCGCACCAGTCCCTTGATCAGGTACGTGCTCGCCACCGGCCCGGCCAGGTACGCCCGCTCCGCCAGGTAGGGCGATGCCGCTTCATTCGGCGCGAGTCCAAGACTGAAGGGCACTGAGTACTCCCGCAAAATATCCGCCAGCCGCTCCAGCTCTCCATTCGAGGGAGCGAAGAACGCCACGCGATACCCTTGCTCCACCATGGTCTTCGCTTCCGCGACCGCGACCTGCATGCTGCCATGAAACGCCATCGACGGCCGCGTCGCCATGTGCGGAGCGGTTCCGTCCAAATCAAGCTCGCGCAGCGCCACACTCATCTTTGTGTTGAGATCTTCCCAACGCCAAAAATATCGACCCGAATCCGGATGCTGCTCCAGCCGCTTCCACAAACGCTCCGCCGCCAGGCCAACCTGCTCCGGCTCATCGATCACCACCAGGGCTTCCGGAGCCAGATCCAGCAGGGAATGTTCCGGCTCCGCTTGCATCGGCTCCGATAGCGGCAGCACCTGCGCCTCGCTGATCTTCATCACGCTCCGCTGCGTCTCGACTTCGAAGCGCCGGATCGATTCGATCTCGTCGCCGAAAAATTCGATGCGCAGCGGACGTGTGCTCTCCGCCGGAAATACATCGAGGATCCCGCCGCGAATCGAGTATTCGCCGACCATCTCTACGGGCTCCCGTCGTTCGTATCCGATCGAGCGGAGATGGTCTTCCAGTAAATCGAGCGAAATCTCTTCGCCCACGGTAAGCGTCAGCGTAAGGCGCCGATAATAATCCGGCGCCTGCGTGCGCAGCAACACCGAAGGGACGGGAACCATCGTCAGCGGAACCGTCGCGGAGGTCATGCGCCACAACCCGATGGCCCTCTGCTCCAGGATTTCTTTATGCGGCGCGACGTTCTGCCCGGGAAGCACATCGAGCGCCGGCACGATCTGCGGCCGCCCGACCTCGGGCCGTGAAATAAGCAGATCGAAAAACGTCGAGACCAGTTCCGCCAACGCTTCGGTGTGCTGGTTGTTGTCGGAAATTACCAGCATCGGCCGCTCTGTCACCTGCCACAGCAGCACCAGGTAAAGCGCCTTGGCGGTCGGCGTCAGTCCAGCGAGGGAAAACGGACCCGCGTCGTGCCGCACCAGCTTCGCGGCCAGCTCCTGAAACGCAGGATCCCTGCTGAGGGTCTGAAAAAGGTCGCGAACCGCGGGATGGGTCATTCTAGCGATGGCAGGCGAAACTGCCTGCCCTCCCTGCTTCGAAATGCTGATCTCCCTTGGCGCGGCTCACCTTTTTAGCAGCTCTTCCACAATATTTGTAGTCGAGAATCCAGGCTCTAGCGCGAGAGCCATCACCTTGCCGCCCGCCGCCTCAACCTCTTCGCGCCCGGCGATGAAGTGGGCCCAGTCCGCTCCTTTAATAAGGATGTCCGGAAGCACCTCGGCGATCAGTTCGCGCGGAGTGTCCTCATCAAAGAACGTCACCGCATCCACGGCTTCAAGCAGCAGAGCCATGCGCGCCCGCTCCCCTTGGGAAATCAGCGGCCGCGTCGGCCCTTTTAGCCGCGCTACGCTCGAATCCGTGTTAAGCGCGAGAATCAACAGGTCGCCCAGCGAGCGGGCTTTTTCGAGCAGCCGGATGTGGCCGGGATGCAGAATATCGTAGCATCCATTGGTGAAAACGACGGTTTTTCCGGCGCGGCGCCACTCGGCGCGAGCCTGCACCAGGGCAGGACGGTCATAGAAAATTCCCATGTGTCGATATCATCATTGTAGAGGTAGAATAAAGCAGGAATGTTTTCGCCGCACCAGAACTTGAGCGATCGCGTGAACCACAATATCGTGCGGAGCGAGATTGAGGGCGGCGTATATCTCAAGGACTTGCCCGACCAAAGCACGCTGGAGGTGGTCACGCAAAATCGCGGATACACCCTGACCCTGCGCCCCGATGGACTCGCCTTGATCTCCGGCCATCCAGAATTTTGTCCGGAGCCGGTGCTGGTCAGAATCAGCGGCTGCAACTGGGGCGGCTCGATGTTGAAGTCGGCGTATCTGGGGCGGGGAATGCACCTGGAATACCGTCACCCGGATTACCGCGGCCCCATCGTGACCTCGCCGATAGTCGACATAAAAGTCCGCGCCGTGGCCGCCTGACTTTTCTGCTAGTGGGGCGGGTTCCCGACCTGCCCGCCATTGTGTGCCCTTCGCACGCGAAACACGGTAGCCACGCGATTCTGGTAGTACAACTCCAGTTTCCCCAAATCGATCCGCCCGGCTCGCCACGGTTTCGAAATCACCACGTAATCGTAATTCCGCGCCACCTTTTCCCAATCCGGTTCCCCCTTGCCGAGATACCAATTCTGCTGAGGCCGATAGATCGGCAAGAGGTCCTTGAAGTACCCCGCGGGCCCACTGGCGTTCGCCTGGCTGAACAGATAAGGCTCATACCCATTGCGGTCCGCCACATAAAAAGAAGCGGCATGCCGCAGCGGGTACGTATTGCCATCCCTCCGCCGCGTCTGGATCGGAAGCACCGTCTTGCCCGCCGGAATTTTGAGGAGCGCTTCCCGATACTGCGCGGCATCTCGATTCTGCCTCGGCAGGAACCATACGAGCGACCCCAGATTCGCCGCGGCCAGCAGAGCGCATGTCAGCAACAAACGCGTGACATGATCGCTCCCCGGAGCCGATTTCTCGAACAAACGGAGCGCCAGCATGGACAGGGGAATAAAGAAAAACGGAAGCGCGCGCTCATCGACGTAGAAAACTCCCGCCAACCCGAATGGCAGCACAAAATAGATCGTTGCGGCCACTCCGCAGACAGTCAGAAGCTCCCATTGTTCGCGGAGGTGTCTCCTGCCCAGCCAGATCGCGATCAGCACCATCCCCCAAAAGAAGACCAGGATCGTACGGTCGATCGTATAGTTCTCGCGGACAAAGAACGACTCGAAAAAATGGCCGAGTTTATCCCACGCGGTGCTGCGCGTGATCGCGCCACTCGGCGCTTCCGGATGCACAGGAACCAAGAAGAGGTGATACGCAGTCAGCGCCGCGAATGGCAGCCAATCTCCGGCCACGCGGGACCAGCTCTGTTCCTTGCGCAGCGCTCGAACCACGCTGACCGTGCCCGCGATCGCAGCCAGCATCGCGAAGCTGGCGAGGTGCGCTCCGTAGCAGAAAATGCAGGCAACGACGTACACTTTCTTTCGCCGTCCTTCGAGCGCAGCTAGCGCGGCGAACGCCGCCGCAACCCCCCATTGAAACGAGAAAAATCCCAGGATGAACAAATAATTCGTGGCGAAATACCAGGAGCATAGCACCGCCGCGGCGATAGCCCATGACGTGGTCAGGATTTGCCGCGCGTAGAGCCAGATCGCCAGCACCAGGCTCAGCATCGTGAGCGTGCTCCAGACCGGGCAGGCCACGCTGAACCCCAGGATCTGAATCACCAGAATCAGTCCGAGATCCGGCAGCATGTACGGCATGAAAATGCGGCTCGCCGAAAACCTGCTCTGAAACGGGGAATGCGAATCGAACCACAGGGAATTCATGACTGCGGCCCGCGCCAGGTGATTCGGAGCGTCGGTGAACGGCTCCGAAGAAAGCGATAGGAAGAATCCCGTGTAAACGAACGCGGTCACGACCAGTAAAATCGCAAGCCAGGATGTCTTCATCGACCGTGCCTCGAAAGTCTAGCACAGCAAATTGCCGTGTCCTCAATCATTTACCGTTTTCACTCAGCTCAGCCCGAATAGACCTCGTTTATCTTCAAGTCAGAAAGGAGTCCAGGCGCTCTTCCAACGGAGAGCGGGATCGACCAGTAGGGGAAATGCTAGCAACCTCCTCGATACGGGTCTGTGTGCGTTGGATTGCCGCCAGTCAATGTCTGGCCCCAGCTCGTTGC
>DATHOJ010000096.1:0-55380 GCA_035485055.1 Bryobacteraceae bacterium | reverse complement strand
GAAAGCGATCCCGCGGAGATCATTAAATCGGTGCAAAAAGGTCTCTATTGCGCCACTTTCGGTGGAGGCCAAGTCGACATCACCAGCGGCAACTTCGTCTTCTCGGCGACGGAGAGTTATCTCATCGAAAATGGAAAATTGACCCGGCCCGTGCGCGGCGCATCGCTCATCGGTAATGGACCTGAAGCGTTGAAGTACGTGAGTATGGTGGGCCGCGACCTGCAACTCGATGAAGGCGTCGGCGTGTGCGGAAAAGAAGGGCAGAGCGTGCCCGTGGGCGTCGGCATCCCCACGGTGAAGATCGATAAGATGACCGTGGGTGGAACCGCCGCATGAGCGATTTGGAAAACCTGGCATCCGACGCCGTAAAACGCGCCCTCGCCGCCGGAGCCACCGACGCCGAATGCACCATCATGGAAGGCGAGGAATTTTCATCCGCCATCCGAATGCGCGAGGTGGAGAGCCTGAAAGAAGCAGGCTCCCGAGCCGCTGGAATTCGCGTTCTGGTCGGCAAATACGGTGGCTCCTCCTACACTTCGGATCTGACGCCCGAAGGCATCGCGACGATGGTGCGAGGAGCGATCGATCTGGCGAAAATAACCAGCGAAGACCCGTTCGCGGGTCTGCCCGAAGAGTCCGACCTCGGTTCCCGCACAGAAGATCTCGCGCTCTATGACGACGCGATCGAGGGGATGGAAACCGAGTGGAAAATCGCCCAAGCCAAGCGCGCTGAAGAAGTGGCGTTCGAAACCGACGCGCGCATTCAAAACTCGGAAGGAGCGTCGTTCGATTCCTATGTCGGACGCCGCGTATTTGTGAACTCGCTAGGTTTTTCCGGAAGCTATCGCACCTCGAGTTGCGGCCTCAGCGTCTCGCCCGTAGCCAAACAGAACGGATCGATGGAGCGCGATTACTGGTACACATCGGCCCGCGCCGCATCGAAGCTCGAAAGTCCGGATGAGGTCGGCAGACGTGCGGCGGAGCGGGCGGTCCGCCGGTTGAATCCGCGAAAAATTCCCACACAGAAAGCATCGATACTATTCGAGCCGCGCACAGCGCGCTCGCTCCTCGGCGATTTGTTCGACGCCGTGAATGGAGGGGCCATCTATCGCCACGCATCTTTCCTGGCCGGCAAACTGGGCGAGAAAATCGCGTCGGAATCGCTGACCGTGGTTGACGACGCAACGCTGCGTGGCCTGTTCGGAAGCTCGCCGTTCGACGATGAGGGCGTAATCTGCCGCCGTACTGTCGTTATCGAAAAGGGCGTCCTGAATAGTTACTTGTTGAACTCCTATACGGCGCGCAAACTGGGTTTGAAGACCACCGGCAACGCATCCCGCGGAATCACCGGCAATGCCGGCGTCGGTCCGGGCAACTTTTTTATTGAGGCGGGCGAACGCTCTCCGGAGTCTATATTAAAGGCGATGAAAACCGGCTTATACGTCACGGAATTGATCGGCGGCGACACCAATACAGTGACGGGAGATTATTCATCGGGCGCCGCGGGCCTGTGGATCGAAAACGGTGAATTGGCGTATCCTGTTTCGGAGATCACTATCGCCGGAAATATGAAGCAAATGCTCTTGGACATGGAGATCGGCTCCGACCTGGAATTTCGCGGCTCCATCGCCTCGCCCTCGCTGTTGATTCGGGAGATGACGATTAGTGGCCAGTGAGATTTTCCCAGCCCAACGCGTGAAGCACCAACCGCGGATCGGCGTGCCTGTCTACGTCGCGGCGGCGCTGGCTCTACTCGCCCTCGGGATTTTTCTCTACACGCAATATGTGGCCAAACACGCGCCTTCGGATGCTCCTCTCACCCCCGAAGCAAAAGCGTACGTCAAGAATCTCAAGCTGAGCGATGTCGATATCAAGGCCAACAAGAGTTATTTGAACCAGATGGTGGTGGAGATTAACGGAAAGATCGGCAACGCCGGCGACCGCCCGCTCGACACTGTGGAGATTTACTGCATTTTCTACGATTCCTACGGTCAGATGGTGTTGCGTTCCCGCGTCCCCATCGTCAGTCCGCGCATGGGCGGTCTCAAACCGGGCGACACGAAATCGTTTCGCTTGCCTTTCGATGAAATTCCCGAAAGCTGGAATCAAGCCATGCCGCAACTGGTGATAGCCGGCGTAAAATTTCTCTGATGTCCCGCGTGCTCCTGGTGGATGACGACGTCGATGCGGTGACGCTCCTTAAAATGATTTTTGAGCACGAAGGTCACCAAGTCAACGCGGCCTCGACTGCCGCCCGCGCGCGCGAACAATTCCACGCACAACCTCCGGAGACCGTAATTCTTGACCTCCGGCTGCCGGATCCCCAGGATGGCCTAGCCTTAATTCGCGAATTCCGAGCCGCCTCGCCCGGCGTGAAGATTATCGTGCTCGCCGGATGGTGTGCCGATTTGGAAGGCCGCAGCGAAAGCGCCCAGGTAGACCTGGTCCTTTCAAAACCGGTTCGATCCGAAGTCCTGCTCAGCGCGATCCAATTCTGACTGGATCCTAGGCCTTTGTGGCGCGCGCACTCGTGCGTGCCGCGTTGACACTCGTGTCTACGCCTCCGCGCTTCGTCTCCCACGGAGAATCCGAACGAACGACGCCGACCGCAGCTCCTCCAACGAAAGACCAGTCAACTTCGGCGCATCCCCCTCCGGAATCGCTCCACAATTAATCGCGCGCAGAAAGTAATTCAACAACCCTTGACCAGTGGCCGCATCGTCGAATACATCGCCGACCATCGTCGCCTGTGCCGCCTTAGAAATAAAGTTACGCAGCCGTTCCGACGCCGCATCCAGTCCTTCCAGAAAAAACGAGTACACGGTCGCGTAGCGAGACGGCAACTGCGCCGGATGCAGATCCCATCCCTGGTAAAACCCGTTGTCGAGCGAATGGCGAATGTGATCGCGCTGTAGCTTCCATGCCCGGTGAACCACGTTGCGATTCTCCAACTCCTGCTGCGACGATAAATTCCCGCCGCGATGGGGACCCACCGGCAAAATGTTCGTTGCGCCGTCCGACAGCCACAAGCCGGTGCCCGCCAGCGACGCCTGCATCATCGACCGAGCGAAATCGCACGCCGGATGCAGCATGTGCTGATGTGCAGCCGTAATTCCGAGACTGGCCGTGTAATCGTACGCTCCGAAGTGCGCCGCTACGCATCGGCCGCGCGCGGCCTCCACAAGCGCAGGCAGCAGGAAGATCGATTGCGGCGTCTCGACCATCATTTCTACTCTCACCGTGCTTCCCATCTGATCGAGGACGTCGACCAACGCCGAGACTTGTTCTGGCACCGTAATCTTAGGCAGCGTCACGACAAAATTCTTCAGAACATTTGACCCAACCGTTTTCAAAAATCGCACCAGCGTCCGGACGCTGCGTCCCTTCAACTCTTCGCTAAGGCACTTGATTCGAATCCCGATAAATGGCGGCAATGAGCCGGCCGCAACACCCTTCAGAACTTCTTGAGCCGCGGAATCGGCAGCCGCGTCTTCCTCCACGTCCGGGCGATTTCCGAAACCGTCTTCGAAATCGATCCTGAAATCCTCCACCGGCTCCCGCCGAACTTTTTCAATCACGCGTGCATACACCGTGTCCGCAAGATGATTCGGAATGCCAGTAGCCAGCGCCAGCGTCGCCGCATCCGGCGCGAATTCCGTGAGCGTCCGCTCCGCGATCGCCCCCATTTTCCGGCATAAGTCAGCCTTGAACAAATGAGCCCCGCCGTAAATCGTATGTACCGGCTGACGCGCCCCGGAATCCCCCGGATATCGCCTCGAAAATTCAAGATTCGCCCGCTCCAACGACTCCGGCAGCGTCATAGCCCTTCCCAGTGTTCTTGTGGCGGTACCGCGTCGATCTCGCGCTCGCCCTAGTACTCCACCCGATCCGCCTTCTCCGACCAAGCGCGAAAGCACGCGAGCGATTCCTCACGCATTGTCTCGATAAAAGGAATCTTCCGGTCCGCGTCAGGCAAAGCGATCTGCTGATAAATGAAAGCGTCGTCAAAACCCGCAGCCGCTGCATCTGCAGCGGTCGACCCGAAATACACGCGCGCCGGACGAGCCCAATAAATCGCACCCAGGCACATGGGACAAGGCTCGCACGTAGTGTAGAGATCGCACCCGGTAAGCTGAAATGCGCCCATCTCCAAGCACGCTGCGCGTATGGCCACCACCTCAGCGTGTGCGGTCGGATCGTTCGACGATGTCACGCGATTCGTGCCTTCGCCGATGATGCGCCCGGCCTTCACCACCAGAGCCGCGAAAGGTCCCCCACACCCCGAATTCACGTTCTCGATAGCAAGGTCAATGGCTCGCGCCATGAACGAATTGTCCACGTTATTTAGTCTAGAACAGGAACTTCAGAGCCAACTGCAACCGCCGCGGATCCTGCGCCGAAGTAATCTGCCCGAACGTCGAATCGCCCAGGAAATTATCTGGCAAATTGAAATTCGTATGGTTCAGCAGATTGAAAAATTCCGCGCGGAACTGGGTGTTCAATCGCTCCGTCACGCGCGTATTCTTCACGATCGAAAAATCGATTGTCTCGAGGCCGGGTCCGCTCAGAATATTGCGGCCCGCATTGCCGAACGTCCCGTACGGCGCCACAGCGAACGCGTTGGTATTAAACCATTCCTGCGCGCCCGGATTCGAAAGATGAGGATTCCCCACCACGTCCGGCCGGTTGTTCGCTCCGTATCCCAGGTTGGAGAATCCAGTGTTCGAGTTGTCGTTGTCCTCCACCAGCATCACCGTGAAGGGCTGGCCGCTCTGGAACGTCAGCACTCCGAAACTCTGCCACCCGCCCAGCCACCGGTTGCCCCTCGCGATCGGCAGATCGTAAGCGTAGCTCAGCGTCAGGCGCTGGCGAATGTCAAAGTCCGATCGGCCTCGCTCCGCGCTTAGGTCGTAGCTATTTTGCGGAAAATTGGGATCGCCCGTCGTTGAAAAGAATCCTGAAGCATCGTCAATCGATTTCGAGTACGTGTACGACACCAGCGCGGACAGCCCCTTCGACAAACGCTGGTCGAATTTCGCCTGCAAGCTGTGATAAATCGAATTGGCGTTGGTTTCGATGATGTCAACGTCGGCGAAATACGGATTTGGCGGCAGAGCCTCCGGATTCGTCGACGGCGCAGACTGATTAATATTGCGCGAGTCGATCAGCCGCGTGCCCTTCGAGCCTACGTAATCGATCTCCGCCATGCGCGATTGTCCCAGCCGCCTCTGGATCCCAAAGTTCCACTGCTGAATATACGGCGTGCGCAGATTCCTTTCGAACGCCGTGGCCGACTGCGGATAAGGATAGGGAAAATTGTTCGGAAAGGGATTCGAGAGCGACAGGTTGTACAGCCCCTCAATCGGGTAGTACACGCTCAGATTGTAGTACGGCGCGCTGAAATACAGGCCCTCCGAAATCGCCAGCGCCGATTGATCGTAATGAATGCCGTAGCCCGCGCGGATCACCGTATTCCCGCGTCCGCCCGGCGACCATGCCAGGCCGATCTGCGGTGCGAAATTGTTGTAATCCGGATTGTAACCGCCCGCCGGGAATCCGCTCACCCCCACCGGAACCAGCGCCCCCGTCGCGGGATTGTACACATTCGCCTGATTGTGCGCGTCCACCGCCGGCGAGTTGTATTCGTAGCGCAAACCCAGCGTCACAGTGAAATCGGGCCGCACCCTCCATGTGTCGTTGACGAAAAAATTGTAGCTGTGCGTCCGCAGGTGCTCCGGATTGTTCATCACCGCGCCGCCGGATTCCGTGGGCGCGCCCAGCAGCAGCTCCTCCAGCGCATTGCCGATCAGCTCGCCCGTGAAGTCAATGAACCCGCGGGCCTGCACGTCGCGATACGCGTTTTCCTGCGCGATGCGCGAGTCGAATCCGAATTTCACCAGGTGCCGCCCGTGGCTCCAGGTCGCGTTGTCGCCCACCATATACGTGTTCGTCGTCCCGTGCTCCGGACTGGTATATTCGTCTCCCAAAGGCGAATATCCGTTCACCGAAATCAGGCTTAATCCCCAGTCGCGCGAATTCGCCGATAACTCCGGCAGCCCCAGTTGACGATTGATGCTCACGCCCTGGTTCTGCTGATAATCGCCGTTCGACACGCGATTAAAGCCGAGGTGCACGTCGTTGATCAGTGAGGGCGTGAACGTGTGCGTCTCGCTGAGCGCCGTATTCTGAGACCGGCTCGGAATCAGCAGGCCATAGTTGGGTACCGCTGAAAAGCCCGACCCTCCGAACGGATCGAAGAAACGGTCGTCCAGGAAGCTATAGCGGTAAAAAAGATTGTCCTTCGTCGAAATCGCGTGATCCACCCGAATATCGAAGTTGTTCTGATTGTCGAATTGCGACGGCGACGAAACGTAGTTCGCGCCCGCGACGCTTCGGTTCGGAAGAGGATAGAGCGCCGCAATCGCGACTCCGATCGGATTCAAATAGTAACTCGGTAGAATGCCTCCCGGAAGCGGACTCCCGGTCGTCGGATCGATCGCCGGCGTTAACGATTGTGAAAAATTTCCGACCCGTTCGAGAGCCGTCGGAACATTGGTCACCAGTGGTTCGCCCGCCGCGAGCCGCGTGCCCTGGTAATCGACGAAAAAGAACGTGCGGTTTTTTTTGATCGGACCGCCCAGCGTTCCTCCGAACTGGTTCCGCTGATACGCCGGCGCCGGCTGACCCGCCGCCGCGAAAAAGTTGGTCCCGTCCATCGCCGCGTTCCGGAAAAATTCGAACGCCGTCCCGTGAACCTGATTGCTCCCGCTGCGGGTCACTACATTGACCTGTCCTCCGGCGTTGCGCCCGAAACTGGTGTCATACGTCGAGGTTGCGAGTTCAAACTCGCGAATCGCATCCACCTGCGGCGTCACGCTGACGCCGTTCAATTTCGGATCGCCGTTATACGCGCCGTCGAGAAGAAAATTATTGCTGTCTTCTCTCATCCCGTTTACGTTGATCGTAAATGCCCCGCGCACAGACCCCGCCGACCCCTGCGCCGGAGGATCCACACCCGGCAGCAGCAAACTCAACTCATAGAAATTCCGTCCATCAAGCGGCAGCCCGACGATCAGCCGATTCTCGATCACCCCGCCCAGCGCGGAACTGTCCTCGCGAATCAGAACAGGTTCCGCGGTGACGTTGACGAAGTCTCCACTGCCCGCCTGCAATTCCACGTCAAGGCGGATTTCCTGATCCACCTCCAGGGTTAAAATGCGGCCGTACTTCCGGAATCCTTTTCCATCGGCCTCGACCCGATATCGCCCCGGCAGCAGGCCAGCCACCGTGAAACCGCCGTGCGAATCCGTGGTCGCAGCGCGCTTCTCTCCGGTTTCTTCATTGACAACAGTCACCGACGCCGATGAAACCGCGGCTTTCGCTGGATCCGTAACCACTCCACTGATCACGCCCCGCACAGTCTGCCCCTGCGCGGCGACAATAAGTACAGATAAAGCTATGGCGAGCTTAATTTTCACAGAAATCCTCAGGGGTTGATTTAACCTCTAATATAGCGTGATTGACGTCCTACTACCCATCCTCGTTAGTTCTTGGTGGAGCATTTTGACTGGATTAGCGTTACAATGAGGAGAAGAGCAATTCTACCCGCTATGGAAAGATTCTGGTTACACCGTTACGCACTCCTGCTCGCGGTGTGTACATTATTCCTAGTTGTCGCCGGAGCCTCGGTGACCAGTAAGGAAGCCGGCCTCTCCGTCCCCGATTGGCCCCTGTCTTATGGGCAAGTCATGCCGCAAATGAGCGGAGGCGTGTTTTTCGAGCACGGCCATCGCATGGTCGCCACCACCGTGGGCTTTATGACCATCATTCTCTGCGTCTGGCTCTCGCTCGTCGAAACCAGAAAGTGGATGAAAACGCTAGGCATTGTCGCTCTCGCAGCGGTAATCGTCCAAGGCCTCCTAGGCGGCCTGACCGTGAAACTACTGCTACCCCCCGCTGTCAGCATCTCCCACGCCTGCCTCGCGCAGCTCTTCTTCTCGACCACCGTCGCCATCGCGCTCTTCACGTCGAAAAGCTGGCAACAGGGCCCCGAAATCGTCGAGGATCATGGCTGGCCCTCGCTCCGCAGTCTCGCGATCGTAACTCCGGCAATGGTCTTAGCTCAAATCGCTCTCGGAGCAGCCTTCCGTCACCGCGCCGTCGGAGTCCTCCCGCACGTTCTCTTTTCGATGGTCGTGACGCTCACCGTCCTCTTCGTCGCGACCTTTGTCCTGCATCAGTTCCCCAACCATCGCGCGCTCGATACCGCCGCGAAAGCCCTCCTCGGCGTCACGTTCCTGCAAGTAATGCTCGGCGTCGGGGCATATTACACCCGCTTGCAAGCCGCCCAACAACCTCTCGCGATGGTGCTGACCACCGTCGCGCACGTCGCCACCGGCGGATTGACCATGGCGGCCAGTGTCATCCTTTCCATTCAAATTTTGCGCAACGTTCGTGCGCACGGAGCACTCCATGCTCATGAGGCGGTGACCTCTTAATGGGTCGTTATCTTGAACTGACCAAGCCTCGGATCACCTGCTTCATCCTGATGAGCACGGCGATCGGCTTCGTGTGCGGCATGAACGCGGGAAGCCGTTGGACCTGGATAACCTTACTCCATACGCTTCTGGGCACCGCTCTCATCGCCAGCGGAACCGCCGCCCTCAATCAATGGTACGAACGCGAAGCCGACGCGAAGATGAATCGCACCATGGCTCGCCCCATTCCTTCTGGTCGAGTCACCGGCCCGCACGCTCTCCTCTTCGGAATTTTTCTCTCCATCGCCGGATTCGTCGATCTGTGGTTCGGCGCGAACCTCCTCACCGCGCTCCTCGGCCTCTTCACGCTGGCAAGCTATCTGTTCCTCTATACGCCGATGAAGCAGCGCTCGCCCCATTCCACCACGCTCGGAGCCATTCCCGGTGCCATGCCTCCGCTCATCGGATTCGCCGCCGCCAGCGGCACGCTCAACTGGGACGCCTGGATTCTCTACGCGATTTTGTTCCTCTGGCAGTTCCCGCACTTTTATGCCATTGCCTGGATGTACCGGGCCGATTACGCGCGCGCCGGCATCAAAATGCTTCCCGTAGTCGAACCCGACGGCGAATCCACCTCGCGCAGCATGCTGTGGTTTTCGCTCGCCCTCCTCCCGATCAGCCTGCTGCCGAAATTCGTCGCGATGGCTGGCAATTTTTATCTGGCAGGCGCTCTTGTCCTCGGCTTAATCTATGTCTATGCGAGCCTCCGCTCGGTCTTCGATTGTTCGGTAACTCGCGCGCGTCAGGTCTTGCTAGCCAGCGTTCTCTATCTCCCGTTCTTATATGGCCTCCTGGTTCTGGATCGCACTCGGTATTAGCGTGCTGGCTCTAGCCGGGTGCACCGCCAGCGCGGGCCTGCCCTCCTACGGCCTAGTGGGCGACTTCGCGTTAACCGACCAATCCAACCACCCCTTCCAGAGCGCCGATAGCTTACGTGGGAAAGTCTGGATCGCCGATTTCATCTTCACCAACTGTGCCGGACCGTGCCCCCGAATGAGCGCCCAGATGCGCCAGGTCCAAGCAGCCCTTCTGCCCGAAATCAAGGACCTCCGCCTTGTCTCCTTCTCAGTCGATCCCGCCCGCGACACTCCCGAAGTGCTCGCTCAATACGCTCAGCGCTACCAAGCCGAGCCCGGCGTCTGGTTTTTCTTGACCGGCTCTCAAGCGACCCTAAACAACCTGGCGAGAAACGTCTTCCTGCTGGGCGACGTCAATGGCGACTTGCAGCATTCCACGCGTTTTGCCCTGATCGATCGCCAGTCGCGCGTCCGCGGCTACTATCTGACCTCGGAGGAAGACGCCATCCCGAAACTCATCGCCGACGCCAAGCGCGTAGCCAAGGATCGCTTCTGACCGTCCACGATCTCCCCACCGTCAACGCCGTCTTGAACGGCGCCGCCGCAATTCTGCTGGCCGTCGGCTACGCCCTGATCCGCAACGGCAAACGCGACGCGCATCACAAAGTAATGATCGCCGCCTTCTGCACCTCGATCCTTTTCCTGATCGACTACCTGATCTACCACGCACAAGTCGGATCGGTCCACTACCCCCACACCGGCGCGATCCGCATAGTCTACTTCACTATCCTGATCTCCCACACCCTGCTGGCCGTCACCGTCCCCGTGCTGGCAATAATGACCCTCCGCCGAGCCCTAAAAGGCGAATTCGCCCGTCACCGCAAACTAGCCAAATGGACCTGGCCCATCTGGATGTACGTAAGCATAACCGGCGTCATCGTCTATCTGATGCTCTACCAGTTCTAATAAGCTGCCCGTTCCCTGATGGTCGCGGCTTCGCGTCGACAAGGGGGCGGCCGCGAATCCTATTCGCGCTGTCCAGTATTTTGCACCGGCATATAGAGTGCTCTTTATGCCGCCGATTTGGAGACGAGCTATACTTCCGATAATGAGGGATGTCTGCTGACAGTGCATCCCGGATCAACAGGCGGATCGGGTACTGCGACACGATGGACAGGTTGAATTCAATGACCGATCTTGGAGCCTCGAACACACTCGTCTCGGCGACCAGCTACGATCCCGCCAACCGGCTTGTATCGATCACTGGAAGCGTTTACAACGCATCGCGGACGGCCTACGGTTGTTCCCACGGGTTGAAAGGGTTGAAAGGGGTTGAAAGGGTTGAAAGGTTGAAAGGGACAGTCAGAATCGACGCAGACGAATAGTCGATGAACCACGCAGACCGCTCCGTCCCCATGGAAAACACGACGGATTCGTGTCGCATTTCTACAAACGCGGCGAACGAGTCGCAAGAATCTCTAGTTTGGGCTATTCGGAGGAGATGAATTGAGTGCCGTCAGAGATCCCCAGGCAGTGAAAACAGTGAAGGTCGCTCTATCCTCAGCCGCTGGCTCGATGAAAAACAATTTTCAGCGATCTAATATGGCCAAGGGGACGGAGCTGTCTGCTCGGTTCGCTAGATTTTGAGTCGCGTCGATTCTGACTGTCCCCTTGAGTCCCTTGGAAGTGGAGCATCAATTAGCGCCGAGCGGAGATCTCATGAAACTTAAATGCTTGGTCCAGATCGCGATTGCAACCAGCGTAACCGCATTTGCTCAGCCGTCAACTGATCAAGAATTAGCGCGCTTGCTAGCCGCCGAGAACACACGACATCTTGCGATAGACGAGATTGTGAAAGCGGGTACTCAAAAGACTGCTTTACTTCTGTCCTGGACTCGAAATCCTCCGCCCGGGATTGACCAACAAGAGCTAAATGTCGGGCTTGCAGATGCTTTCGGGAAAATGAGAACGGAGGAGGCCATTCCATTCCTAATTCAGAACATAAACCTCTTACGAGTTCCTGGATTCGTGAATTTCTGGAAGTCGGCGCAAATGATTGAGCAATTTTTACCCGCCGTCGGCGCGCTTGTTCAAATCGGCCCTGAAGCATCTAGAGAAGTCATGAGAAACGCCTGGGAGATGCGGATTCAGGACTTTCACGTAGCCGTATTTGTAGTTTCCCAGGTCAAGGATGTGGCCGAATCAAAAGCTTTCTTGTCAGCGGTTCGCTCGTACGCCAACGCGGAGAGCTACTGGGCGTCGGAAGGGAAATAAGGATCGAAAGGGGGGGAAACCAGGGGGTTGAAAGGGACAGTCAGAATCGACGCAGACGAATAGTCGATGAACCACGCAGACAGCTCCGTCCCCACGGAAAACACGACGGATTCGTGGCGCATTTCCACAAACGCGGCGAACGAGTCGCAAGAATCTCTAGTTTGGGCTATTCGGAGGGAAAGCGTGACGGACGAGACTGTCCCCGACCTCGCTCCTCGACAGTCCAGTTCACCGGGTTGAAAGGTTGAAAGGGTTGAAAGGGACAGTCAGAATCGACGCAGACGAATAGTCGATGAACCACGCAGACAGCTCCGTCCCCACGGAAAACACGACGGATTCGTGGCGCATTTCTACAAACGCGGCGAACGAGTCGCAAGAATCTCTGGGAAAGCGTGACGGACGAGACTGTCCCCGACCTCGCTCCTCGACAGTCCAGTTCACCGGCTCCCCGGCAGTTACACTAGTTGGAATTGTCCAAACCCGCAATCTTAGGCTTCGGCTGCGCCTTCGCAGGATCCCGCGCGGGAACACATCGCCCCGCCTTGACCAGCACCCACAAGTACTCGCCCAGAGGAGTCACCGCAATCTCGGCCAGGCTAGGCTGCACTTTATCGATCTCCACCGACATTTTGACGTGGACCTTGTTTCCGTCCACCGTAGTAATGCCCGGACCCGCCGGCAACTGGTCGATCGTTTTCGCATCCGGCGCCTGGCCGAACTCAAAAACCGAATCGCCCGTCAGGCGGTCCCGCATGGAGGCCGTGACCACCAGTCGTTTTGCCCCCGCCTTCACCGCGTCCGCGTCGGCGGATGAAGCTACCCAAATGTCGCCGTTCGATTGCCGCTTGGAGGCCAGTCGCGCCAGCTCCGATAGAGGACCATCCGCGGCGATGCGCTGCACCGCTTGATCCACCGCTTCGGCCGGCCCGATAATCATCCCGTTTCCTGCCGGCGCCGCTTTCCATCCCGCCTCGAGCGCCGGAAGAGTCGACTCCCTGGAGGACCCGCTCACCATGATCAGCGTCTGCTCCCCGCGAACCGAGACCGCGACTTGATCGACGCTCGAGAACGCGTCGAAGAGCGTTCCCATATTCGCTTCCTTCATACCTTGATTCGCCGCCAGCGCCGACATCACGAACTTTGCCAAAGGCGATGGCGACAGGTTGTTGAAGCTCGCGCTCACCAGCGAGTCGGCCTGCGGATCGGCAAACCGCCAGTTGATGCCGCTCACCCCGATCACCGATGGGGACGCGTCTTCCGCTGTCAGCGCGGCGCCGCTGCCGTTGTAGCCGGGCCCGCCGTTCTTCCCCTTCGCAGGTTTCACTGCGAAGTCGCGGCCTTCGCAATAGGGAAGTCCCGGGTTGTTAAAACACGCATTCTGCCAGCTAAATTTTTTCTGCCCGAAAACACTGGCGATGCATGCGAGACCAAGCGCAAAGATACGGAGTTTCACATCTTGATTTTGCGCGCGTTCGCGCGGCCTTGGAATAGAGTAGAAACCTCAGATCCGCATAGGGCATTTGTGCAATAATGATTCGAGCCGATATGACGAAACGCATTCTTTTGGTCTTTTTCGTTCTCGCAGCGCTGATCCTTCCCGCGTCCGCGGCAACCAAGTCGCATCGTCAGGCGAAGCACTCCGTCTCGCGCAGCCGGAAATCGAAATCGAAGTCCATGCGGAAATCGGCGCACCGTCGCAAGAAGCTCGCGAAACGCTAAAATCCTTCTACACTGGAAGTGAGGCTAAATATGACTCCTTCCACCCACGTCCAAAACCGTCTCACTGAACTCGCCCAGTTCGGTCAATCCGTCTGGCTCGATAACATCCGCCGCGATCTGCTCACCACCGGAGCGCTCAAGCGCATGGTGGAGCAGGATGGCCTTGGCGGCGTTACTTCCAATCCCGCGATTTTCGAAAAAGCCATCGTCGGTTCCAACGAGTATTCGGACTTCCTCGCCGAGCTACAGGCGGACAAAAATCTTGATGCCAAGGCGATTTATGAGCACATCGCGATTCGCGATATCCAGGACGCTGCCGACGTTTTGCGCGTCGTCTACGACCGGACCAATCGCCGGGACGGCTACGTCAGCCTGGAAGTCTCTCCTTTTCTTGCGCTTGAGACCAAAGCGACCATCGAAGAAGCGCGGCGGCTTTGGAAGGCGGTGAACCGGCCGAATCTGATGATCAAAATTCCGGGCACGTCCGCGGGACTTCCGGCAATTGAAACCGCTATTTCCGAGGGGATCAACGTCAACGTCACGCTCCTTTTTTCGCAGGATGTGTATGAGGATGTTGCGAATGCGTATATCAGGGGACTCGAAAAATGCGCGGACCCATCGCACGTTGCGAGCGTGGCCAGTTTCTTTGTCAGCCGCATCGATACGGCCGTCGAGGGGTATATAAAGGGTAATCCGGCGCTTCAATCGTTGAGCGGAAAAGTGGCGATTGCGAACGCCAAATTGGCGTATCAGCGGTACTTGCGCATTTTCTCCGGGCCGAAATGGGAGCCGCTCGAAGCGCGCGGCGCAATGACCCAGCGCGTGCTGTGGGCCAGCACTTCGACGAAAATCGCCACGATGCGCGATGTTGTTTATGTCGAGGAATTGATTGGGCCCGATACGGTCAACACTATTCCTCCGGCGACGCTAGATGCGTTTCGCGATCATGGCGAAGTGCGCGCGTCGCTCGAATCGGGAATTGAAGAAGCCAAAGAAGTTATGGCTAAACTGGAGGGCGCCGGAGTTTCGATCGATAAGATCACCTCCGATCTGGTAACGCAAGGCGTGAAACTGTTCGCGGAGCCGTTCGACAAGCTGCTGAATACCGTGGATCCGAAGTGCAAGTTGCCATTAGCTGCTGTCAATCCAATGACTTATATGCTGGGGCACGAAGAGGCCGAGGCGGTGCAGGCAGGGATTGAAGCTTGGTTCACCGGCGGAAAAACTCGCCGGCTGTGGGCCCGGGATGCTTCGCTATGGACCGGGACCGACGAAGATAAATGGCTCGGTTGGTTGAATATTGTCGATGTTCAACTTGCCCAGAAAGAACAGTTTAAGCAGATTGCTCAGGACATCAAAGCCGCGGGTTTTACGGACGCGCTGCTGCTCGGCATGGGCGGATCGAGTTTGTGCGTCGAGGTATTGAAGCTATCTTTCGGCGATCAACCGGGATTTCCAAAAATGCATGTGCTCGATTCTACCGATCCGGACCAGATTCGGGCGATCGAATCGCAAATCGATGTAAAGAAGACACTTTTTATTGTTTCGAGCAAATCCGGATCTACGCTGGAACCGAATATTTTCAAGCAATATTTCTATGAGCGCAACGGTCGGGACGGCAGCCATTTTTTTGCCATTACCGATCCGGGCTCGAAGATGCAGCAGGTGGCGCAGGCTGACCATTTCCGCGGCATTTTCTATGGTTTACCGTCGATCGGCGGACGCTATTCGGCGCTATCGGATTTCGGCATGGTTCCCGGCGCGGTGATGGGGATCGATACCACGAAGTTTCTGGAAGGCGCGGCGGCGATGGAGCTCGCGTGTTCGCCTTGCTCGCCGGTCGAGAAGAACCCTGGTGTTTTGTTAGGGATACTGCTGGGGACGCTGGCGAAAGCCGGGCGAGACAAGGTCACGATCGCGGCATCGCCGGGAATTCACGATCTGGGGGCTTGGCTCGAACAGTTGCTGGCGGAATCGACGGGCAAGGAAGGGAAGGGACTCGTGCCGGTCGACCGGGAGCAGCTCGGAGCACCGGAAGTCTATGGAAAAGATAGGGTTTTCGTATACGCTCGGCTTGAGTCCGGCGCCGATCCCGCCCAGGACCGGGCGGTAGAAGCACTTGAAAAAGCTGGGCAGCCGGTTATTCGGATTACCCTTAAAAGCCCATACGATCTGGGGCAGGAGTTTTTCAGGTGGGAAGTCGCGACGGCGGTTGCCGGGTCGATTATCGGGATCAATGCATTCAATCAGCCGGACGTCGAGGCTAGCAAAATTGCGACCAAGAAGTTGACGACGGAGTTCGAGGAGAAGGGGTCGCTGCCAGCGGAAAAACCGGTGTTGGTGGAAGATGGGCTTTCCTTATTTGCCCTTAAAACACCAAAATCGCTCGACGCTGCACTCTTAGAGCAGCTTAATTCGCTAAAAAATGGCGACTATTTCGCCCTGCTGGCATATATTCAGATGAACGAAGAGCACGAAGCGGCGCTCCAAGCGATCCGCACTTCGGTTCGAAATCAGAAGCGGGTCGCGACCTGCCTCGGGTTTGGGCCGCGATTCTTGCATTCCACCGGACAGGCTTATAAAGGCGGCCCGAATACCGGAGTGTTTTTGCAGCTCACCTCGGATGCTACCGAGGACTTGCAGGTTCCGGGGCAGAAGTACACTTTCGGGATCGTAAAACTGGCGCAGGCGCGTGGCGATTTGCAAGTGCTACAGGAGCGCGGACGGCGGGCGATGCGGATTCATCTGGGGTCCGATGTGCGCGGCGGGTTGGCAAAGCTTGGTGCGGCGATGGCGCGGGTGTTGGGGTAAGTCGCTGGGATCTGCGATGGGCAGGCGGAACCGCCTGCCCCACCCCGACCAAGCTTCACACCGACGGGCAGATCGCTTCCTGCGGCGATGGCACGGGTGTTCGGGTAAAATTTTCCCGGAGGGCAGGTCGGGAACCTGCCCCACCTCAGCGTGCTTCAGCGGCGAGTTCGGCTAAGGCCGGTTTAAACCCGGGGGCGATTTTTAACGCATCTAGAAACTGGCTTCGGGCTTCAGGGGCTCGTCCTGCTAACCTCAGGGCGATCCCTAGATTTACGTGGTACCTCGGTTCGTTCGGCTTTATTTCAACGGCGAGCCGAAACCGTGAGACACCTTCTTCATAGCGCCCCATCTCGCAATAAATCGCGCCGAGATTTTCCTGAATTGAAGATCGAGTAACATCGGTGGGTGCGAACTGTAGCGCCCGCTCCATGTATTGGATTGCCAAGGGATAAGCATGCTCGCCCTGCCAGGCGACGATCCCATAAGCGTTGAGGGAGGCATCATCGTTGGGATCAGTTCGGAGGACGCTATCGAGGACTTGTTTGGCTTCGACCCAACGTCCGGCCTGCGTCAGTATCGAACCTCGCGCGCGCAGTACTATCTTGTTGAGTGGGTCGGCCTGCTGGGCAAGATCCAGGTCACGCAAAGCCTCGTCGAATCTGCCCGATTGGGCTAGGATGTAGGCCAATCCGGCGTAGGCAATGGAGACTTGAAGTGTCTCCGGCGGATTCCACTGTTGTGCCAGAGTGATCGCTCTAAGATAATGCTGTTGGGCCGCCACCGAATCACCGCTTTCCGTTCTTAGCAGCTCGGCGACCGAGTCTTCGAGGAATGCGGAGTCGGGAGATGCTTCCAGGCTCTGAGAGAAGAAAGTCCTATCGTCCTTCCAGATGGCGTTTCGCGAAACAGCCGCAGAGCAATAAAAATAGAGAACGATCGCCATAGCAATTCCTGCGAGCGGTGTTCGAACGCGGCCAGGGACAAACTTCAATGCTCGCTCCGCCAAAAGAGCGGCGAGAATACAGAAACCGATGGAAGGGATGTAGAGATACCGCTCCGCGAACACATTCCTTCCGACCGCGCGCACATTCAGTACCGGGACCAAGGTTAAGAAAATCCAAGAGACCAAAAAACCGGTTACCGGACTCTTCCGAAAACAAAGCACGCTGCCCGCAATAATTACGATGAGAAAGATAGCTGCCGCCCACAGCCTTAGCTCTTCGAGTGAGTTAATAGGCGTGAATACGTGATAGCCAATTAGTGGAACAGGCCAAATGAGTTTCCACCAATAGGAGGCTAAGAGATACACGTCCGTGAGGATATAGTTCAAAGGAGTTAAAACAAAATTCTGCTGGTGTACATAGAGACGTCCCAGCGCGTTAAACCGAAGCGCAAGGTAGATCGCTAGAACGATCCAATGCATTCGCGTCGCGTTAAGGGCCTGTTTGATCCTCGAACGAAGAGGCTCTCCACGGGAGGACAAAAAAGAGTGCGCGAAGATGAGGAATGGCAGTGTCACGGCCATCTCTTTCCACAACAGCGCTACTCCGAAAGCCAGGGCAGATCCGGCCAGTGTTATCCATCCCTTCGACCTTAAGTAAAGGAAGAAGGATGTCAGGAAGAACAGCGCACAGCCTAGGTCGCCTATGCTTGCGATCCAGTCTACGGCCTCCGTATGAATTGGATGTGAGGCAAAGAGACATGCCGCTACCACCGCGACCCCAAGTCGTCGTGTCAGCATGAAGGCGACTGCGTAAACTAACACGCTGACGGCGAAATGAAACAGGAGGCTCACGCTGTGGAATGAAGTTGCGTTAAGCCCTCCGTAATCCCCGGTCAGTCGATAGGTCAACATCTGCATCGGGCGATACTGGTTGTCTTTCGCATGCTCGCCGGGATGTTGAAATCCCCACACGCTGGAAGTGAACAGGCGCACTAAAGGGGATTGGGGCGAGAGATCGGGGTTTTTCAAAATCTGCTCGTGATCGTCCCAGACAAATCCATTCCGGAGAGAGTTGGAGTAGGTGACGAATACGAGGACTGCCAAAAGAGCGGCGACCGCAAAATGCACCCAAATGCGACTCGGTGGCGCTAGCGAGTTACCACCAACGGGCACCGGTGGCGATGGATTGCTTTGCTCTCGATGCTTCCTGGAACTCACTCACTATCCATGCGCACTATCGGTCAACACGCGCTATTTTAGCGTATGTTTCTCTTCTATTTTTCGGGCAGGGCAAATGCAACGATGCTGCTGCCGGAGGCGGCCCCGTTCTTTCCGCCTCCGCACACAATTACGACGTACTCTCGCCCCTGGATCTCATAGATAGACGGCGTAGCGTTGCCGGCCGCGGGTAGGACGGTCTCCCACAGCAGCTTTCCGGTCAGTTTGTCGAACGCGCGGAATTTCTTATCGAAATTGGTCGCTCCAATGAACAGGAGTCCGCTGGCGGTCACCACCGGCCCTCCATAATTGTCACTTCCGGTATCCTTGATCCCCTTGGCAACCAACTCCGGATACTCCCCGAAAGGGATCTGCCATCGGATCTCACCTTTGTTGAGGTCGATCGCATTCAGAGTGCCCCAGGGAGGCGTTAGCGGAGGGTATCCATCGGGATCGCGAAACAAAATATACCCTTCATTCCGGTACTTCAGCCAACTGGGATCCTTCTCGGCCGCGGCGTCCTCGACGCCCGAATCCTTGCCGGTGATGAGAAACTCGACGATCTCATTGATGCCGCGTCCAAGATAATCGAAGCCCGGCATACGGCCGGTTCCTTCGCGGATAATCGCGGTCAGCTCTTCGCGCGTGCGCCTCTTACCGATATCGACCAGCGCCGGAAACGTCGGCGGAGCGCCTTTCAGATCGTCTCCATGGCAGCCTCCGCAATTGTTCTTATAGAGCGATTTGGTATCGTGCGTCACCAGCCGGATGATCCACGGCTGCTCATTGGAATTTACATAGAGCAACCCAGTGGCGGGATCGAACGCCGCGCCGCCCCACTCGCCTCCGCCGTCGGTTCCGGGGAACAGTATAGTGCCGCGCAGGCTGGGAGGAGTGTAGACTCCTTTGGAATCCACGCTGCGGAATTTCTCCAGGACCGCCGCGTGCGCCTCCGGCGTGCGATTGGTGATCATATCCTCTGTAAATGCCTGCCGGGTAAAAGGCGGAGGTTTCACCGGATAAGGCTGCGTCGCGGAAAGCATTTCGCCGTCGACGTTGGACGCGGGAACTTTCCGGTATTTCACGGGAAATAGCGGCTTACCGGTCTTGCGATCCAACACGTAGACGTATCCGGTTTTCGTAATCTGGGCGACCGCATCCACTTTTTGTCCATTGCGCGTGACGGTGACCAGGCTCGGCGCGGCCGGAAAATCGAGATCCCAGACATCGTGCTTGATCCCTTGAAAATGCCAAATCCTGCGGCCGGTGCGGGCATCGAGCGCGAGGACGCAGTTGGCGAACAGATTATCGCCGATCCGGTTGGCTCCATAGAAATCGAACGATGCCGAGCCCGTCGCGGCAAATACCATTCCGAGCTTCGCGTCCACGCTTAAACCCGCCCACGCATTCGCGCCGCCCGAAATTTTGTACGATTCCTTCGACCAGGTGTCGTAGCCGAACTCCCCCGGCCGCGGGATGGTCCGGAACACCCAGCGCAGCTTGCCGGATTTGGTATCGAACGCGCGAATGAAACCCGGCGATCCGGGCAGCGTCTCCGGGACCGTGCTGCCCATGATCAGCAAGTCCTCGAAAATCACACCTGGGCTGCTGGCGCTGACGCTCATTTTTTCGACCGGCCGGTCGAGCCCCTCGCGCAGATCGACGCGCCCTTCCGTACCAAAGCTCGGAATCGGCGCGCCGGTCTTGCGGTTCAGCGCGAAAAGAAAATTCCGGTAGGTGAAGAAAACCCGATCCTGACAGACCGTTACGCCGCGATGGCGATAGCGACGCTGCGCCGCTGAACCGCCGGAGGGGTCGAAAGACCAGATCTCGCGTCCCGTCTCCGCATTCAGTGCGACCACGCGCAATTTCGGCGTTGTAGCGTACAAAACCCCATCGACGATGATCGGATTGCTCTGCATCTCGGAATCTTTGAAGGCGTCGTGCGCATCGTAGGTCCACGCGACCTTCAACCGGGCGACGTTCTCCGGAGTGATCTGGGTCAGCGTCGAAAATCGAATATTGTCAGACCCCCCGTTGACAGGCCACTCGACATCGCCAGCGCGAAGACCGGCAATGACAATTAAGCAGACGATTAGCTTCGATGGATTCACGTTCACAAATTGTACGACGATATAGAGACACTCGATTGCATCCGGTGGCCTTTTTTACAGCATTCCGTATGCATCCCCCCATATTCGGAAGATGGCGATGAACACGGAGCAAGGTGCGCAATCCGTTCGCGCGTGCTTCTATGCCATTGAAAAGCATCCTGATACCGGTGAATTACGTCCAATTGTTTAGGCTGTGTCGAACAAATGACGTAATCCGGGCAGATTGGCCGGGCAAATGCATTCACCGAAGAAGGCTGGTTAAAATATGGTTAGATCGCTCGCGGTGGCATTGACATGACCCGATCCCTTCGAGGCATAAGGTCTTTTTGTCTGATCGTTTTAGGCTGTGGATTCCTCCGGTCCGCGGGTGCGGCGGATATGGTCCTCCCAGTACGCCAGGAAGCGGCCTTACGCGTCGAACGTCTAAGTTTGGTGTCGGGGGCTGAACTCATCACCTTTTTCGAGCGTCTGCCGGATGATCCCGCATCGGCAACCCGACCCGAATTGCCGCTCATCGCGATCCTCAAGGACAATCTGAACGATTCCGATCCTAGTAATGATCGCATCCGCCAGGTGTGGGTTTTTACCTATTCTCAGCCGTCGGTCTGGCAGCGAATGGCAGGCGGGGTTCCGTTCTTGTACCATCGCGCGGGACTCGACCGCGGCCCCGGAGAGAAGCCTCCGCGCCCGGTCATGGACCTGGGAGATCCGTCGCGTGGCATGTGGGCGGGATTGGCGTTCACCGGGGTGCAAAGCGAGGTATTGAATCCAATTGGCGCCATTGCCCGATTGACCACGCACTCCTTCTTCGGCAACTACGGCGAATATCGCAAGACGCATATCTGGGAAGCGGCCGACGCGTTGACGCCCGAACTCTCCACCGCGCTCAACAGCGGACTGACTGAGGCCGAAATTGCTGCCGTCGAGGAGAGACTGGAACTGACTGGCCGACCTCTCGGCGGTCTGGTCGCCGACGAGTATCTGGAAAAAGATCACGAAAAACAGAGAATCAAAGAGACCGAGACTCGCGGCCACAATTGGGAGTTATTGCGGCAGCGCGCCGAGGAATCCGGTCTGTATCTTGAGCCGTTGCAACCTGCGGCTCCGTCGGCCTCGCTCGCCATTTTGTGGGTCGCCCAGCCGGATCTGGAAGAGGGCGCAGGGCGGACCTTCGACGGCCAATTTTTGAACATATCGAATCCCTTCGCCGACGAACGCCTGCGGCATTGGAACGGCTATTCGGAGACCTGGAGCCTTGACCGCCTGGGAGTCGCCGTTTCCACGGAGAGCGACGGCGCGGAGCAGGTGCGAATGATCCCTTTGGCGATGTACGCTCTCGACCATCCGCGGACTCCATTGTTACTGGTGGATTTCCGCGGCTCCGGCCACCCCCCGCGCCGCGAGATCGGACTCCGCATCGCCGAAGATGTGAGCTCCGGCGTATTCTGGTTGACCGGCTTGGGAAATTTAGGTTACCTCGCCGCAAAATCCTCCTTGATGTTCATTCACAACCGCCATGGAGGAGCCACCGATCGCTCCGCGCGCAGGCGTGCCTTTGTTTTTGAGCGCCATGCCATCGGCGTCGATTCGACCATGGATACCAATCTGCGCAAAGAACTATTGAGCCGGATCGAAAAAGTCGACGTGAATCCCATCGAGCGTTCCTGGGACCAGGAGATTCGCGACAGCAGGAAGCAGTATGAAGCCTTGATCGCGTATGCTCAAAAAACCGGTCTCGAACGCGAGATCGCCCGTTGTCGCGGCGATGAAATGACAGCCAGCGTCCATGGAAAAGGCGCGCGCGTGCTCCTCAATGTCGCTTCGATCGGCACTCTGGGGCTCTACCGGCATCACGACGCCGTGGACGATTCGTCGCTTGCGAAACTGGATCAGCAGAGGCGCACCGCGTGGTTGAAGCTCCAGCCGAAATCTTTGCCTCCGGGGCAGGACGCGGTTCTTGCCAACGGAAAGCCGTCCCCTTTGCCCGCATGGGCGGGGCTCTTGCAGTGATTCGTGCCCGGGCTTTCTTAATCGCGCTCTGCACCGCAGCGATTCTCGAAGGCCAGGCCAAACGTCTAGTCCTGGTGAAAGTTGACGGCCTGCCCGCGGATCGCATCGAGCGCTTGCTACAGCAAACCGATCCCGAAACAGGCCGCAGCATGCTCCCCTGGATGCACTACATTTTCGTCGAGCGCGGCGCGTTGGTCCAGAACTTCTACGTGCGGGGCATCAGCCTTTCGGCGCCGTCCTGGTCCATGCTGGATAGCGGCCGGCACCTCACCATTCGCGGGAACGCCGAGTTCGATCGCTTCATGCCGCGGGTCTACGACTACTTGAATTTCTTTCCCTTCTACGTCGGCTACGCGAAGCTCCAGCGCGCGGATATGCCCGGAGTCGAGGTTCTCGACGAGTTCGGAATTCCGCTCCTCCTGGACCAGTTTCCCCTGGACGCCCGCCACGAAAGCATGCAATTATTCCAGCGCGGCGTACGCTGGACCACGTTGAAGGACAGCGTCAAAAGCCAGGTCACGCGTCCCGCGCGCGAGCTGGTGAATGAATGGGAGACGGGTCTTGAAATGGCGTCCGGCATCGACCGGCAAGAGGAGAAAGAACTCATCGACGCTCTGGCCGACCCCGATATTCAATATCTCGATTACTACCTCGGCGATTATGACCACACCGCCCATTTGACCAGCGACGATCCCAGCCAGTTGGCCGTGATCAAGCACTTGGACGCTCGATTGGGAAGAATCTGGAAAGCGATTCAAACGAGTCCAGCGGCCGGCCAGACCGTCCTCGCACTGGTCTCGGATCACGGCATGAATTCGAGCCACGGAATTTACAGCCAGGGATACAACCTGGTGAAGCTGTTCAACAGCGCCGCGGGCGGCGGCCATCACGTTGTCACCGTTCGCTATCCGTTGACCGAATATAAGCTCACCGGCCTCGATCCTTTCGTCTCCTGGGTGGTTACGCCGAGCGCGGATGCTTCGTACTTGCGCAATCAGAACGACTATCCCACGGTCCTGATCGATCCGGACGGGAATGAGCGAGCCTCCGTCCAGTTGCGAAACAGCGATCTGAACGCGATTCATATTCTGCTCCTTCAATTGAAGCGAAAGGACCTCACGCCGGCCCAGCGAGCCGCGGCCCGCACGGCAGTGCTACAGATCGTCGATGCGAATCGAGCCCGCTGGTCTACGACCGTCGCCGCGGTCGACGAAGAATTGCGCGCCTTGGAGAAAGCGATCGTGCGTCAACAGGCCATCACCGGCGCCGATCCCAGAACCTGGCCGAAGCCGGATCAAGACCATCTTCGGCATCTGGTAACACTCGATACCTGGCGCACCGATGACCGGGGTTACAAAGAGTACACGCGCGCAACCCAGCGCCTGCTCGATTTGAAAGAAGCGGATCTAGAGCCGGGACGAATTCACATCGAGGCTCTCATTCCGAAAGGCGCGATGGGCGATTCGAATTCGCTCCGCGAGCTTCAGAATTACGTCGTTGGTCTATCGGAAAGGGGACTCGTCCTAGACTCGAATGGATCGCTCGACATCGAGCGGAGCTTCACGCGAGTGAATTATTTCTCCCTACTTTCCAACGTTCGCGTCAGGAATCTTATCCAACGCGACCTTGGAGTCGCCCCCATCGATTTCAGCGTTATGCGTGCGCCCATGAATGCAATGGCGTCGTCGCTTCCCGCCGAAGATCGGCCAGATTCCGACGCAGTCTTCGTTTATGGCGACGACCGTCATCAAGCTCTGCTCCTCTCCCAGATCAGGGAGGGAACGCTGTGGCTGCGCTACCTGCCGGTCCATGATTTAGTCCAGGATGCGGGCGGTACGATTCAATTCTCAGCCTCGCCATGGGCCGACGGATTCCCTTTGCACCTCTTCGAAGATCCCGACCTGCGCGTTGCCGGCGACCGTTCGTCCTGGTTGAGCCAGTGGCACACGGAGCGCGAATGGTTCGAAGCAACGCATCGGACACGCTACTCGAACGCAATGATCGGACTCCATGAAATGTTTCAGCGCTGGCAGCCGGAATCGATTCCCGAACTATTTCGCATCGCCGATCAGGAAGATTGGCCCGTCTTACGTCGCTTCGCGGCCAGGCGCCGGGAACTTACCGAATCCGACTTGTTGATCCTCGCTTCGGACCATTGGAATTTCAACGTGCGCGGCTTCAATCCGGGCGGCAATCACGGCTCATTTCTGCGCATCTCCACGCACTCCGTTCTCATGGCCGCGGGCGCTGGAATTCCAGCGGGGCTCGCAATTGAGCGCCCCTACGATAGCCTCAGCCTGGTGCCCACTCTGCTTTCTCTGCTGGGCCGCTTGCCTCACCCGGAAACCTATCCTGGTCCCGTCATTCAGGAACTCACCGTCCGCTGACCTACTTGCTCACCGTCATCACCGGATCTTCCAGAGACTTAAGATCGATGTCGAAAAACTTTGCCGTGACGTTGTGAGCGTCGATGGTTACATCCAGGAACGCGTGCGTAGAATCGGTAAACACCGAAAGCGGGTCTTTATGCCAGAAGCCGCGCAGCTTCGCGCCTCCTCCTCCGCAGATCAGAAATTCCATCCCCTCCGAACGCAGATGCTCCAGGTCATGGTCGTGGCCGCAAATGTAGAGATCTACGTGACCCGCCTTCAACACCGGCAGCAGCTTCAACCTCAGCTCGCCGATTCTCCGTTCGTTCAAATGAACTCCGGAAGTATAAATCGGATGATGCCCGTAAACGACTCTCCATTTCACGTCGGGATCTGCCGCCGACGCAGCCAGCGTCTGCTTCACCCATTCGAGTTGCGCGTCGGTCCAGCCTTCGGTGTCGATCGCGATAAACTGCACCGGGCCGGCTTTATAGGTGTAATATTTCGCAGGCATCCGCCAACTCGTGCTATGCGCGGTGTAAGCGACCTCGCTATCGGGCGAGCCTCTCTGCGCGGGGCAAATGATCGGAGGATTCCCGTAATCGTGATTGCCCAGGGCGGCATAAAACGGGAATCCCAGCGGCGTATACATATCTTCCCAGCGGTTCTTCCACTTGGAATCCTTGACGCTCCGGACGCCGCACAGGTAGAAGTTGTCGCCCATGGTAATTCCCATGTCGAAGTGTTCCTGCGAATTTCGACGGGCAATCGCGCTTGCCACCGCTTTTTGATGAGCATCGCCGGTCCCGAAATCTCCGAATGCGACAACATGGATCGCCCGATCCGCGGGAATCACCCGTCCCGCATCGAGTTGCGCCAGAAGCGCGGCTGGAAACAACAAGGACGGAAGCAGGAGGCGGGTCAGCGGGAGCATCGTCGGCACCTACCATGTTATCAGCCGCCTTCAACGCGCAGCCGCTTCGAAGAATCCACTCCCACCCATAGAATCGCCGACGCCGCGTAAAGGCCGCTCATAATCGCCAGCGGCGTCTGCCAGTTGGAAAAATGACTTACCATCCACCCGGTCACTATCGGGCTGAGAATCGATCCGATCTGCCCGGTCGTGTTCATCGCCGCGCTCAGGATGGCAGTATGGTCCCCGCCGATATCGATACACGCCGCCCAGCTCGCGCTCAACGTGAACATCGAAGCCGCAACCGCCAGCGCGATCAATGCGGCAGCCATCACCGGCGTGCCCGACATAATCGAGCCGAACATCGCCGCACCCGCCACCGCGTAGCCCACCACCGCGACCCCGGAGCGCCCCAGCCGCATCCCGAAGCGCCGCGTCATGAAATCCGTGACCGCCCCTCCGCTGATATCGCCGAAAACGCTCAGCAGCAAAGGCAGCCCGGAGAAGAAGCTGAGCGACGCCGTTTGAAAACCCCTCTGCTCCGCCAGATAGGTCGGCAGCCAGGTCATCACGAAGTACGAGCCATAGCTGTTTGAAAAATACGCGAGGCACAGAAACCACACATTCGGCGATTTGGCGAGCGCTCGCCACACGTCGATCCCGGCATGCGAGTGTGTCGAAATCCTGCGGCCAGTTTCGATCAGCTCCGCCTCCGCCGCGTTGACTCTTTCATGTTCGCGAGGCTCGTCGCGGAACCACCGGAACCAGCACACCGCCCACGCGAATCCAACGGCTCCGCAGAGCGAGAAAATTCCGCGCCAGGACATGTGCGGAGCCAGCGCCGCGATCAGCAGCGGCGTCAGCCCACCTGATAAATGCGCCGCCGCGAAAAAAAAGCCCTGCGCCCGCCCGCGCTCGCTCACCGGTGTCCAGCGAGAAAATGCCAGCGCCGCATTCGGCCACGCACCCGCTTCGCCGGCTCCGAACAGGAATCGAATGGCCACCAGGCTGGAGTAATTCCACGCGATCGACGTCAGGATGGTGAAGCAGGACCACCAATAAACGATCCGCGTCAGCACCCGGCGCGGCCCGATCCGCTCCCCCCACCACGCGGTGAGCACTTCGAATCCCCCATACGCCACAGCGAAGGAGCTGAACACGAAACTCATCTGGATCTTGCTCAGACTGAGGTCGCGCGCCATGTCCGGCGCCAGCACGGAAATACAAATTCGATCCAGATAAGTAATTGCAGCCAGCGCCAGCAAAAACCCAGCCGCGCGATATCGAGTCCGAGTCGGTCGCAAGAGTAATATTGACACGAGCCCTCGCCCCGTTCTTGTGGGGCGGCCAATTTTGGCGGCAGCCGCCTATCCAGGCGGCTCATTGCTCGCGATGTTTTCGACAGTGGAGCTCACCACCTCCCATAAGAGCATCGCGGCATCCCCAGCCCCTCCGCCCGACAGAGCGCCGCGGCAACTCAGCCCTCTAGCGGACAAGTGCGCCCGTTGTACCCCATCACCTCCGACCGAACCCCGACCCTAAGGTAGAGTACAACCCGCCAAAAAAATAAGAACCAATTCACCCCAGCTACGTTACTATAGTTAGACTATGGGAGCAAGAACCGAGATCCCGCCCGGGACCCTCTACATGCTAATCCTCAAAACCCTCATCCGCCTCGGCCCCATGCATGGCTACGGCATCGCCGAGCACATCCAGCAAATATCGGAAAATGTCCTCACCGTTGAGGAAGGCTCGCTCTACCCGGCCTTACAGCGAATGCTGGTCAAAGGTTGGGTGGAGGCCGAATGGGGCCTCTCTGATAACAACCGCCGCGCGCGTTTTTACCGCCTCACCGCGGCAGGCCGCAAACAACTCAATGCGGAAGTCGCGGAGTTCGAAAAAGTGACGCGCGCCATCGTCAGGGTCATCCAACCGGCGTAATTCTATGCGGGAACTCTGGCGCCGTTTGCGTTTTCTTCTCGATCGCAACCGCTTTGAAAGCGATCTGGACGAAGAGATGCGTTTTCACCTCGAGATGAAAGCGCGTCACATGCCGGATCGCTACGCCGCGCAAAGGCAATTCGGAAACATCGGAATCTTGAAGGAGGCCAGTCGCGAAATGTGGGGATGGACATCTATCGAAAAGCTCGCGCAGGATTTGCGTTACGCCCTGCGTCAACTCGCCCGGAATCCCGGCTTCGCGTTAATCGCCGTGCTCTCGCTCGCCCTTGGCATCGGCGCCAATACCGCGATTTTCGGTTTGATCGACCACGTGATGTTGAGGCTCCTGCCCGTGAAGAATCCGGACGAGCTAACGGTGATTCGCGGAAATTATTCTTACCCGCGATTTAAAGTGCTTCGCGATCGCAATAGCGTGTTCGCCTCGCTCATCGGCGTCCATGTGATGACCGATATGGAAGCGCAAACCCCGGGCGAAGCCACTGGCCGCGCTACTGGAGAGCTCGTTTCCGGAAATTATTTTCAAGTCCTCGGCGTGCGCGCCGCGCTCGGACGAACGCTGCTTCCCGAAGACGACCTGTCTGCGGAATCGAGCCCCGTCGCGGTGATCAGCGACGGGTATTGGAAGCGCAAATTTGGAGCGTCTCCCGACGTCCTGGGAAAAAAGATCCAGGTGAAAACCAGCCAGTTGAACGGAGGCACATCCGGACTGGACGTCTATGCCAAACCCGGAACCCATTCCGGGGAAGGCGCCGTGCTCACCATCGTAGGCGTCGCTGCGCCGGAGTTTTTTGGCGATACCGTCGGCGCATCGATGGATCTCTGGATTCCCATCACCATGCAACCCGCCGTTATGCCTGGCCGGCCGTTCCTCGATCAGGACAACGCTGTATGGGTGTATATGCTGGGGCGCCGGAAGCCCGGGCTTAGCCAGTCGCAAGCCGCGGCCGGGCTCATCGTTTTGTGGCGCCAGATTTTGACCGATGCCGCCGGTTCCCAGATCACCGAAAAGCGGCGCAGGGAAATCGCCGAGACCACGCTCAAAACCGAATCCGGTGAAAAAGGATTCGGGCAGCTCCGCCGTCAGTTTTCGCAGCCTCTGCTGATGCTGATGACCGTCACCGGACTCGTGTTGCTCATCGCCTGTCTCAATGTTGCGAATCTCCTTCTCGCGCGCGCGGCCACCCGTAGGAAAGAAATCGGCGTTCGTCTGTCCCTCGGCGCTGGGCGCATTCGCTTGATCCGCCAACTCCTCACGGAGAGTCTCCTTCTTTCCACCATCGGCGGCGTGGTAGGCATCGCCATCGCCTACTTGGGAACCGGCGTTCTGCTCGCCCTTCTCTCCGACGTCGGCCTGCCCCTGACGATTCCTTTTGAGACCGATCTCCGGACCCTCGGTTTCATGGCCGCTGTTTCCGTCGCGACGGGAGTTCTGTTCGGACTGGCGCCCGCCCTGCGTGCCACGCGCATGACCACGGCCGACACTTTGAAAGACGCCGGACGCGGTCCCGCGGGTAGCCGCGCGGGAATGGCGAAGTCGCTGGTCGGCGCTCAGGTCGCGGTTTCCATGCTGCTGCTCATCGGCGCCGGTTTGTTCTTGAGAACTCTCTACAACCTCAAAGCCCAAGACGTTGGCTACAATCCCGATGGTTTGTTGCTGCTGCGCGTCGATCCTGTCAGCGCCGGCTACCGCGGCGACGATGTCGGCCGGGCCATGAAAAACTTGTTGGACCGCATTCGCGCCACTCCCGGTGTGCGCGCGGCGACCTTCTCCGAAAACGGCCTTTTCTCCGGCAGTGAGTCCGGCGAAGATGTCGACGTCGAAGGCTTCACCCCTTCCTCCGATAAGGACCGGAATGTTCGTTTCGATCAGATCGGGCCGGATTACTTTACCAAGATCGGAATCCCCGTGCTCCTCGGCCGCGACATGAGCGAGCGCGATGTGCCCGGCGCGCCCCGCGCGGCGGTGGTGAACGAAACCTTGGCGACGTTCTATTTTCACGGCGCAAATCCCATCGGCAAGCACATCAAGGCCGACACTTTTGTGCTCGAAATCGTAGGCGTCGTTCGCGACGTTCAGGATCACGACTTTCGCTGGGAGCCTCTGCGGCGGATTTACGTTTCCTATTTCCAGCCGATCGACGGAATCACCACCGCTAATTTCGAAATCCGGACCGATGGCAACGCGGGGAATCTGAACGCCGCTCTCCGGCAGCAAGTGCAGGCCGTGAATCGCAATCTTCCCATCTTGAGCATCAAGGAAGAGCGTCAGTTGATGGATTCAAGCATCATAGAGGAGCGTCTGGTCGCAAAGCTGTCCTCGTTCTTCGGACTGCTAGCCGTAGTCCTCGCCGCAATCGGTCTCTACGGTGTGATGTCCTACGCCGTTGCGCGCCGCACCAACGAGATCGGAATCCGGATGGCTCTAGGCGCAGCGCAGTCGAATGTAGTCGGCATGATCCTCCGCGAAGTCCTGCTGCTGATCGCCATCGGAGGAATCATCGGCATCGCTGCCGCCTTCGCCGCCACCAGTCTCGTCAAATCGTTTCTGTTCGGACTGGCCGCAATGGATCCCGTTTCCTTCGGCGGAGCAGCTCTCCTTCTTACCCTTGTCGGTGCTCTGGCGGGTTATCTGCCGGCCCGCCGTGCCGCCAAGATCGATCCGATGATCGCTTTGCGATATGAGTGAAATTAAGGTCGAATAAGGATTCGCCCAACGCGTTAATTCGTCACTTAAGGGCAGTTAAGCGCGCCGAATCCCAGCCTCCGCCAAGCGCTTTGAACAATAACACGCTCGCGTCGAGCCAGCCGCCGTCTGCCGGCTCAGGTTCACAGGCTGAAGCCTGGTCCGCCTGTAATATCATCTAAGGTGGCACAGACTTTGGTCTGTGACCCTACGGCGTCCCATGCGATCCCGCTGGGCCGGTATCCGGCCTCAGCCTCTGCGCTTTCGCCAACTCCAGAATATGATCCGCCGCGGCCTGCGGACGATCGATTGACGGCATGACGATGCGGCTGCTCCCGCCCGCTGTCTCGAAGGACAGATCGCCCACGCCAATCATACGCTGTCCGAGCGTTTGATCCACACGCACGTCCTGCAACTTGATGACTTCCTCAGTACGGGTCATTTTTGAGAAAAATCCCGATTCATAACGCACCCGGTCGTTCACGATTTCGAGCTTCGTCAACCGCCTCTTAATATGGCGCATCACTAACAGGAGCATCAGGAATCCGGGAATGATCAGCAACCACCAGAAGTTCGGATCGGTGGGCCCCGTCTGCTTCAAATAGACCGCGATCGCCACCGCCAGCAACAGGCATAGAATATATCCCAACTTGATGATCTTTATCGATGGACGGATCTGCATGGCAGGCATGATAACATGGGCGTCCGTTGTGCTGTCACAATAGTATATATACAGATGGAAACCCAACGGGACGTCACACGAGTACTCGTGGTCGACGATGAAGAATCGCAGCGCACTGCGCTCGCGAGCATGATCAAGCTGTGGGGCTACTGGGTCGAAACGGCCGCGGACGGCCAGGAGGCTCTTGATAAGCTCGCAGCGTTCGACGCGCACGTCATCGTCACCGATCTGAACATGCCGCGCATGACCGGCCAGGAATTGCTCAAGCGCCTGAAGGACGAAGGCGACGCGCCGCCCGTCATTGTAACCACCGCCTACGGCAGCCTCGAAACATCGGTCAGCATGGTGCACGATCTGGGAGCTTTCTGGTTCCTCGAAAAGCCGGTGCAATCGCAGGCGCTGCGTTTGTTGCTCGAACGCGCCGCCGCGCAGGAGAAACTGGCCGAGCATGCCGAACGGCTGGAGCGCCAACTCAGCAACCAGGGCGTCCTCGGCGAAATGGTCGGATCATCGCCCAAGATGCGCGAAGCCTTCAGCCTGATCCAGCAGGTTGCGCCCAGCCGCGCCGCGGTGTTGATCACCGGCGAAAGCGGCACCGGCAAGGAGTTGGCCGCGCGCGCGATTCATGCGCTCAGCCCGCGCCGCAATGGACCGTTTGTCGCGCTCAACTGCGCCGCGATGCCCGACAGCCTGATGGAGAGCGAGTTGTTCGGCCACGAAAAGGGCGCGTTCACTGGAGCCGTCGACCGCCGCGCAGGATGTTTCGAGCTGGCGCAAAACGGCACCGTCCTGCTCGATGAAATCGGCGACATGCCCATCGCGCTGCAAGCGAAACTGCTCCGCGTCCTCGAAGATTCGCGCGTGCGCCGGCTCGGCGGCAAGAGTGAAATCCAACTCGACGTGCGCATCCTCGCCGCCACTAATTCTCCGCTCGATGCGGCCATCCGCGACGGGAAATTTCGCGAAGATCTCTTCTACCGGCTAAACGTCTTTCCGATACCCCTGCCTCCTTTACGCGATCGCAAGGACGATCTGCCGTCGCTCACCGCCGCGCTGTTGAGCGACCTGAATCGCAAGCACGGCACCAAGGTCACCGACGTAGCGAGGGAAGTGATGGAGCGTTTCCGTTCCTACAACTGGCCGGGCAACGTGCGCGAGTTGCGCAACGCGATGGAGCGCGCCGTGATTCTTGCCGGAGAAGGAACCATCCTGGCTTCGCACCTGTCGGCAAGCTTCGGAGGAGCATCCTCCCCTGCGCCGCCGAGTGCCGGACCGGCCGCGCCCACTCCGGCAACAGCCGCGAACGGCGAGGAATTACGCATCCAGGTGGGCTCTACCATCGAGCAGGCGGAGCGCGCCCTGATTGAACTGACGCTCGAACATACGCGGCATAATAAGACCCGTGCCGCGGAAGTGCTCGGCATCAGCCAGAAGACTTTGTTCAACAAGTTGAAAGAATATGGCGCGCAAACTGCTGGGGTATAGCAACCATAGATTCATGCCGGTGCTGAGGGTGGCACAGCCTTCAGCCTGTGGTGCGACCTATTATGCGAGTCCGCATCAGACTCTCGCGACAACGCTATGCTGACCTGCGCAGGTGGATATTAATCGCCAACATGTCGCTGCGCGTCCGCCTGGTGTTGCTGATTGTCGCGCTGGTGGCATTGGTCGCGATCGCACTATCGGCCGTGCACCTGGCCAGCCTGGTGGACCTGCTCTCCGCGGACGCGCTCGAACGCAGTAAAACCGCGGCGCAACAAACCAGCACCTTCGTTCGGGAGCATATCGAGCAGCATTCGGAGAGTCACGAAGTGCCCTCCGATCTGAACGGCGTCAAGAGCATGTGGACGGAGATCGTCTCCACCGATCCCGATATTCCCACAATGCTCATCAACTCGCTTAAGCTTTCGCAAGCCATCAAGGACATCAATATCGCCGGCCCCGTGGGCACCATCGTGGCCTCTTCCAATCCTCCCGATGTCGGCCGGTCGCTGGTGCTGCTGCCTTCCTTTGAAGAATGGAGCAGTGGCTCTTTGTACAAACGCCTGCTCGATCTCGTGAAGCGCCGCGCCGACTATCAGGTCCTGATTCCCCTCGGCGTGATGGTCGGAGCGAAGGGCGACGCGCAGCCTCTTTTCCGCATCCAGGTCATCGTTTCGAGCGTCCTGTTGCGCGATGCGCTGCTCACGCAGATCAGAACGCTGGCCTACGTTTCGGGAATCGCTCTGTTGATCTCCGTGTTCATCACCATGGTCGCCACTAATCGCGTGCTGCGGCCGTTGAAGCGCATCGAAGCGACCATCGACCGCATCGTGCAGGGAAATTTTCTGGGCGTCGATCCGCTCAGCATCACGCAAATCAATCCGCCCACAGAGTTCGCCATTGTCGAAGGCAAATTGAACATCCTCGGGGAGCGGTTTCGCGGAGCGCGCGAACAGGCCACCGAGCTGCAACACGATCTCGATGGCTTGCTGGATCGCATGGCCACGGAGCTCGACGTGGCCTCGCGCCTGGCCGCCATCAGCCGCATTACCGGCGGCGTCGCGCACGAAATAAAAAATCCCCTCAATGCCATCTCCCTGCGCCTGGATCTGCTCCGCGCCCGGCTCGGGGAACCAGAGGAAGAGCTGGCCGCGGAGATCGATATTCTGTCCGGCGAAGTCCGCCGGCTGGACCGGGTTGTGAAAACTTTTCTGGATTTCTCGCGTCCGGTGGATGTCAAACTTACCGAAGTGGACTTAGTTGCCATCGCTCGCGAGGTCGCTGATCTGACCACTCCGCAGGCCCGCCTGGCCAATATACAGGTGTGGTTCGAAGACTCCGCGGAATCGGCTCCCATTCGCGGCGACTCCGATATGCTGAAGCAGGCCATCCTCAACCTGGTCCTCAACGCGATCGAGGCGATGAAAAATGGAGGGAATCTGTGGCTCCGGGTCTCCAAGGAGTCGAACGCCGTGGTGCTGAACGTCTCCGACGACGGCCCCGGGATTCCGCACGAAGCCCGGGACAAAGTTTTTCAACTCTATTTCACGACAAAATTACGCGGCTCCGGCATCGGTTTGGCGATGACGTACCGGGCCGTTCAATTGCATAATGGTACTATCAACTTCTCAACGGAATTGGGCCGCGGGACTGCCTTTCAGATGACTTTTCCCGCCTTGGTCCGATACGCCTGACAAGCATGCGCAAATCGCGGATGATCTTCGGCGTCTTCGCGCTGTCGCTGGCATCGACCTCGTGCTTGCGGCATCAGAAAACCCAGGCCCGTGCCTTTACGCCTCCTCCCACGCGAATCTGGCCTTCCGTCGACGAGACTGCTCCGCAGCTTCACGACGCGCCGCAAATCGCCGGGGACCGGGCGTCCATTGTTCCTCCGCAACTTCCGTCGATGACGCCCGATACACTGCCCGAGGTTCCAGAAGCGCCCAAGCGCGTGGTGCGCCGCCCGCCGCCGCCCATCGTGGCTCCTAAACCTCCCGTGACCGGTCCGGTGGGCCCGGAAGCGCCGGCCGCGCCGAGACTAGCGCAGATGTTTACGCCGGAGGAACAACGGGAAAATACGCGGATTCTCGATGAGAGCCTGGAGCGGGTGAATCAGGTGCTGGCCAAAGTGGAAGGGAAAAATCTAACGGCGGAGCAGAAGGAAACGGTACTGAGGATTCGGACCTTCCGAAAACAAGCAGAGCAGGTGCGGGAACAAGATCTTCTGACCGCAGTCAGCTTAGCCAGGCGTGCAGATCTCCTTGCTAAAGATCTCCTCGAGCACCTGCCCTGAAAGGCCGCCGGGTCGGAGGGGCCGGCGACCTAACCTTTTACAACGTGAGGCTATTGCTGGTCAGCGCCAGTCTTGGCCGTCGTCGTCGTCATAGCCTTGGTGGCCGTCGCCGCTTCCGGTACAAAGAGGCGAACCTCAACGCGCCGGTTCAGCTTGCGGCCTTCCCGCGTCTTATCGTCCGCGACCGGCAAGGCGTAGCCGGAGCCGAGCAGCGAAATGCTGCGCACGGGGATCTTATATTCGTTCGCCAGATAGCGCGCCACTTCCTGCGCCCTCTGCTGGCTCAACCGCTCATTGATCGAAGGGGTTCCGGTCTTGTCCGTGAAGCCCTGCACTTCGATTACGTAGCGATCCAGGCCATCGGTCGATTTCGCGAGTTCCTGAAGCTGCGACTTCGCGTCGTCCGTCAGCTTCGCCTGATTGACCGCAAAGAGCACCGTCTCGCTCTTCAAGACGTTGTACTTGTTCATCGCGTCCACGGTATGGGCAAGCTGGGCGTTGGCGTCCAGGCCCTGCTGAGCCAGCGTCTTGGCGCCGTCCGCGGCTTGTCGGGCTCCGTCGGCTTTCTGGTCAGCCTTGGCGGCAGCCTCACCGGCCGCAACAGCCTTGGCGTCCGTATCCTTCAACTGTTCACGGGTACGCGAGGCGCTGCGATCCAGCTCTTCGATATTCTTGCCGTGTTCTGCGATCTGCTTATCCTGGTCGGTGTTCTTGGTTTCTGTCCCAGTAACCCGAGCATCGATCGGAGCCACGGTCTGCGCCACATACTTCTTGGTGGCGCATCCTGTGCCGAGCAGACTTAAAGCGGCGATGGTAGCAAGTTGTGCGGTCAGTTTCATACTAAATTTCCCCCTTTAAAATTTGAACCGAACTCCCGGGCAGGCAGTTGACGCCACACCCGGGATCCGGGGCCCGCGGGAGCAACCACGGGAACCTTACGAATCCGCCCTCCAGAAGAGAACGGACAAGTCGAGCGTTTGCCGTCATTTTTACGTGCGCTCGGTAGTTTTTACCTAACTGAAACCGGTCGGTTTTTCCGATCTGCTCGGATACTCCTGATTCGGCGTCAACCAAGGACTTCACTGCGCAATTGGAATGCACGCGCGCTGCCAATTTTGTTTCGTCCGTATAATGGGGACACGTGCCCTTCCCAATTCATCGCAAACGGCGCCTGCGAGTTTCCGAGCCGATGCGCCGCCTGGTCCGCGAAACCCACCTCGAGCCATCGCAGTTCGTCCTGCCCTTGTTTGCCTGCTCCGGTGAAGGAGTGCGCCGGGAAATCTCTTCGATGCCCGGCAACTTCCAGCTCTCCATCGACGAAATCGTGAAGGAGTGCGAGGCGACTCGCGCGCTCGGAGTGGGCGGAGTGATTCTGTTCGGCATTCCCGACACCAAGGACGATCGCGCCTCCGGAGCCTACGACGAAAACGGCATCGTGCAGCAAGCCGTCCGCGCCATAAAAAGCGCGGTACCGGGCTTACTGGTAATCACCGACGTCTGCAACTGCGAATATACCGATCACGGCCACTGCGGAAAAATCGTGAACGGAGAAGTCGACAACGACGCGACCTTAGCGTGGCTCGCGGAAGCCGCCGTCTCCCACGCCCGCGCCGGTGCCGATATCGTCGCCCCGTCCGACATGATGGATGGACGCGTAGCCGCCATCCGCCATTCGCTCGATGCATTCGGATTCACGAATACGCCGATCCTCGCTTATGCCGCGAAATTCGCCTCAGTCTTCTACGGACCGTTTCGCGAAGCCGCCGAATCGACCCCGCAGTTCGGAGACCGCCGCAGTTATCAAATGGACCCCGGCAACGGCCGCGAAGCCATGCACGAAATGGAGCTCGATTTAGAAGAAGGCGCGGACATGCTGATGGTGAAGCCGGCCATGCCTTATCTGGACCTGATTCGCATGGCCCGCGACCGCTTCCCAGTCCCGATCGGCGCGTACCAGGTCTCGGGCGAATTCAGCATGATCGTAGCCGCGGCCCGCAACGGATGGCTCGATCTCGACCGGGCCATGATGGAATCCCTAACCTCCATCCGCCGCGCAGGAGCCGGCATTATCCTGACCTATTTTGCGAAAGATGCGGCTAAAGCGCTTGCGTAAACTCCGAAATGCTTTTTTTATCTCTTTTCCCTTAGCGAGCTTAGCGTCTTTGCGCGAAATGTCTTTGTCTTTCTTAGCCGTACTCTAAATCCAGAAGGACGCACCTCACCGGGCGTTCTTTGACAGCTTTTTTCCTGCGCAGGAAACGTCGTATTACGGTGGTACTGATCTTCCGGAGCCCGTGGAACGGCTCGCGCGGCCAACTATATGTATGGCCTCGACGGAAGACTTTGGGATCGATCCTATAACACCCGGGGCGGACCGGATATGCACCTTGTCGCCGGATCCCGGATTTCAGAGGATTGTGCATCGAAGCATGGAATATACGGTTCACCGTTGTGGCCAGGACCCATGTGAGAGACTTTCCAAGCCGCTAGCGGCCGGCCTAACCGCCGGTCGCTCACGATATTTCGTACAGTCGTAGTGTCTCTTGTTGACGCCTCTTAAATTGGATCGCTCGATCGGCTGGGTGGCCGTGCTCAACCTGGCGCTGATCGCCATCCTCTCCGGCCGCCCGCATTTCTCGAACGCATCGCGCCCGGTCCGTGGCATCTCGAATCCCATCCTGGCGATGGAGGTCGTGCGCAACGTCTCCGAGGTAGATACGATCCTCAGCGACGCTCCCAGCCCGGACCGCGAAGCCATGCGCATCAAACAATACGCGGACTTCGGGTTCATCACCACCTATGCCGCTCTTTATGTGCTGATGAGCATGCTGCTAATTCGCGAAGGTCGCGCCATCGCAACGGCGGCGGGAATTTTAGGCGTGCTCGCCGCCGTCTTCGACGTGATCGAAAACCTCGGCATCCTCCGCCTCGTCGACACCAGTCTCAGCAGCACTACGCAAGGCATGATCGACGCCATCCGCTATCCGAGCTTGATCAAATGGACGCTGACATCTCTCGCGCTCGGGCTGCTCGGTATTCTCGCGCTGCGCACCCGGCGAATCGGGCTCCGGATCGTCGGAGCCCTGGATGCGATCGCCGCGCTACTGGGGTTGTACGGGGTGCTTTATGACAATGTGGGTCTTCAGCGTCTTGTGTATGTGGGGTCGATTGCCCTTATAACTCTGGCCATTCTCTATTTCCGGCCCCGCTGGCCGAAGGCCCGGCGTTCCCCCTGAACCGATGGGAATCAGCGCTTCCTCACTCACTGAAAGAGGATTTCCCGAGCTATCGAGAACGTCGACCTCCAGGAAATTGGTTCCGGCCGTGACTCCGCTTGGAATGGTCAGGTTGAGCTGATAAAGCCCGGTGAGCGTGGGCGCGAGACCCGCGTAGGAAACGCCTCCCTCAGCTGAGGTGGTAGAGCCGTCGATCGCCGCGTAGATGGTATTCGTGGTTTGGTTGTAAGGCGCGGACGAAGTACCCGGCGTACCGTCTGCAATCGGAGGGATCACTTGCCCCAGCCCGGTGAGGTAGACGGCGATGGTTTCGCCCGGCTGCGCTGGGCTGTTCTGGGTCACCAGGGTGCCATCAACGTGCTCCGCCGCGGCATAGCCGAGACCATCCGCTGGATTGGTGAAGACGCCCGGCGTTCCGACGTTCAGAAACTCGGTGATGGTGTGCGAAAGTTGGCCGTTGTTATTAACCTGAACGGTGATAAAGTTCGCAATGGAGATGTACTGGGTAACCTCGTAGGGAACGATGGCGGCGATCTGGGTTGCGCTGACGTAATAAAGAGGCGCCGGGATTTCGTCGATCAGCACCTGGACGCCGTTCAGTTTGGTCGGGAAGGTCGTGGACTGCGCGATATCCGCCGCTCCAATCGTCGCGTTCGGCGCCAGATCGGTTCCGGTAAGGACCAGCAGCTCGCCGGGCGACAAACCTTGCGTGAAGGGCGCGTAGCTGGCGGCATTCACCACGCCGGTGGGATTCAGATAGACGCCCGATCCGGAGAAGGTGGGCGCGGCGAGCGCGATATCGAGGCCGGGAGAAGCCGTGGTGCCAAATCCAATGCGATAGTTTCCTCCGGAGCCGATCGTATAGTTGAAATTAGGATCGCTGTACGTGGCGCCGGGGCTGGTGGGAGCGGTGCCGGTGGTGACCGAATCGAAGGACGAGCCCATGCCAGCCGAAAACAGGCGCGAATGCAGAACGTCTACGCCACTGTTCAGACTGAGCGCGCCGTAATAGGTATCAATATCGTAGCCGCCGCTAGACACCGGCAGGAAAGCGCCCGCGTTATAGTACAGCGCGCTGTTCAGGAGAGGCGTAGCGCCGCCGGTTTTGACGCCGACGAAGAAGTCGGCCTGCAAATTGGTGCTGCCGGCCGATCCTCCGAACACAAAATTCCCGTCCGGCGAGAAGTACAGATAGTTCTGCCCGCTGAGTAGTTCGGTGCTGGTGCCTTGCGAAAGGTTTGGAAAATTCAGGACCACCGCGCCGTTGCTGACCGTGTACTTGCCGCTGGAGTTGCCCTGAGAAACGGCAACCGTGGCCGCTGCTCCCGTGGTCGAATTCGTGGTGACGTAGTAGCCGCTGATACTCGAGAGGCTCGCAGTTCCGGCGCCGTTCGGGCTTAAGGTGAACTGGGCATCGTAGGGAGCGCCGTCGAGGGGACTCGAATAATTCAGGTACACCATCGAGTACGTGCCGCTGAACGTGGACGCGGTCGGCACGGTCGAAGGGATCTGGCCGGCGACGAACAAATCGTTGAATCCACCTTCCGTGGAGCTTCCAATGAAGACGCCGTTCGAAACCATTCCGCGAATAACCGTTCCGCTGGCTAAGGGATTCGTGATATATCCAAACCCGCCGGCGCCGATTGCGTAGGTGCCGGTGATGGTGTTCGTTTGACCCTCTCCTTGCCCCACGTCAATTTCAGTGGCGTTCATGGTGTACGATCCAGTGCCGCTGAAACTGATCGGGCCGTAAAGCGTGTAGGCATCTCCCCCGGAACTGTCGTAGATGACCTCGCGGAAATAATAATTCCCGCTTAGCAAGCTATCCCCGCTCGAATCCCACACCAGCCCTTGCCCGAATATCCGAATCCCCAGTACCGCCGAAGAAAGTAAAGCTAAACGTACAAGTCTCATATTCTGTCTCTAGGACGCACCTACCCGTAGGAACGTTGCTTTAACTTGTGAGGTTTACCGGACCTGGCGCCGGCCTGATAGAATTAATTTACGGTAATGCGCCCGTAGCTCAGCCTGGATAGAGCGTTTGCCTCCGAAGCAAAAGGCCACAAGTTCGAATCTTGTCGGGCGCACCACTTCCACTATTTATTCTGGGCGCGAAATTCGATGGACGGCCACTTGTCCGCGAACTCCTTCGCATGGACGTCGCAGACCTGTCCGGGATGCGAGCTTTGCGTGCTGTGCTCGCCATAAAACATGTAGTCCGTTTCCCACAGAGCCGTCGAGCGGCAGTGGTCACATAAGTTCTTGGGGTTGGCGTGGATGGCGGCGATCCGATGCCCATAAGATTCATTCATAACTAATTAACTCCTTGGGCGAGTGTTACGGCTGAGAGGACCCTCGCCGGATCCATTCCCCAGCATGACACATGCAACCACCCACAGGCTGGAGCCTGTGCCACCATGTGTGTTGTGAAGGTGGCACAGGCTTCAGCCTGTGTTCAAATCTATGAACGTCATTCTGTTCGGAGCCTCTGGAATGGTGGGCCAAGGCGCACTCCGCGAATGCCTACTCGATCCCGCGGTCGAAAAAGTCCTCTCCATCGGCCGCAGCCCGACCGGGCAGCAGCATCCCAAACTCCACGAGATTGTCCGTAAAGACATCGCGGACCTGGCGCCCATCCAGGATCAGTTGACCGGCTACGACGCCTGCTTCTTCACCCTGGGCGTCTCCTCGGCCGGAATGAACGAAGCAGATTACCGCCGTATCACCTATGACCTGACGCTCGGAGCCGCGCGGACCCTCGCGGGGGTTGATCCGGAAATGACGTTCATCTACGTATCCGGCATGGGAAGCGACGCCAACAGCCGCACGATGTGGGCCCGTGTGAAAGGAGAGACCGAGAACGCGCTGCTCCAATTGCCGTTCAAAGCCGCCTACATGTTCCGGCCCGGCTTTATTCAACCCCTGCATGGAATCAAATCGAAAACGGCGTTGTACCGAACCCTGTACGCGATTCTAGGGCCTTTTAATTCATTATTCCTCAAGCTTTTTCCGAAATACGCCACCACCACCGAGGTGCTGGGACGCGCGATGATCAAAGCCGCTCGCCACGGCGCTCCGAAGAAAATTCTCGAAAGCCAGGACATCAACGCTTTGTGACCTTACAGGAACAGTTCGGCCCCATCGATATTTACCTGTTCGATCAACTCCTCAAGGGCCGCATCGCGCCCGGCATGCGAATCTTCGACGCGGGCTGCGGGTCCGGCCGCAACCTGGTTTATTTCGTCCGCGAAAGTTACGAAGTTTTCGCGGTGGACCAGGACCCGCGCGCCGCCAACTTCCTGCCCGCTGGAAACCTCCGCATCGAGAATATCGAGAACATGACGTTCCCGGACGCCTTCGCCGACGTCGTGATCAGCAGCGCAGTTCTGCATTTCGCGCGCGATGACCGGCATTTCCAGGCGATGCTTAGGGGCACGTGGCGCGTTCTGAAACCAGGAGGCCTGCTGTTCTGCCGTCTGGCGTCTTCCATCGGAATCGAAAATCAGATCACCAACATCGCCGGACGCCGCTTCCTGCTGCCCGACGGCTCAGAGCGTTATCTGGTGGATGAAAAGCTTCTAAGCGACCTGACGGAAGATCTGGGAGGCCGGCTGCTGGACCCTTTGAAAACCACTGTGGTGCAGAATCAAAGGTCGATGACGACTTGGGTGGTGGCGAAAAACACCGACTAAAGTCCGTGCGGCCTGGCGATCCACCAAGAAACCAGGGGCCGATGACCACGCGCGAGCCTGCCCCATTCCGGAGCGGTATGCTTGCGAATTGCGAATAGAGGAAGGGAGGATATAGAATCCGCCGTATGCGCAAAGTGATTCTCGGCCTTGGCATCAGTCTGGACGGCTATATCGCGCGGCCGGATGGCTCCGTCGATTTTCTGTTTATGCCCAAAGATTACTCCATGGCGGCTTTCTTCGCTACGATCGATGCCGCGATTATGGGGCGCAAGACCTTCGATGTCGCGCTGAAAATGGGCGGAGGCTCGTTCGACGAATCGATGGTCAACTATGTTATGTCGCGCACACTGCCGCCGGGCGAGCGGGACGGTGTTCATGTTGTAAGCGACACCGCCGTGGAGTTGGTTCGAAAGATACGCGCGAAGCGGGGCAAACATATCTGGCTGATGGGCGGGGGCGAGCTCGCGCGTGAGTTTCTGAAGAACGATCTGGTTGACGAATTGTATCTTGGCCTGGTCCCGGTATTGATCGGCGAAGGAATTCCGTTATTCCCCGCGGGTTTCCCGCAGCGCGAGTTCGCGCTGGTCGAGAACAATACTTACTCCAAAGGGCTGATCGAATTGAAGTACCGGCGCGTGCGAAAAAAAACCGTGAACGCCGATTAGGAAACCCTCCGCCGCGCCAGTTCGAAAATTGCGATTCCCGCGAGGTTGCCAAGGACAATTACGGCGCAAATCTTCGATGTGAACAGCGCTCGGCTCCCGACATCGACGATCGGAAAAATCGACAGCGCCACGTAGAGCAGAGTCATCAGGAATCCGGACGCAGAGGCGATCCGCACTCCGATCGACGCGTCTTTCAGGACGAACGGCAACGCGAACATGGCCAGATACGTGAGGGCGTAGAAAATCCCTGACGCATTGTTGAATAGTTGATACGCTTCCTGACGGGCGACGCCGGTCATGCCCACCAGGCTGCACGTCAGCGTTGCTGCGCCGACGAACAGAATCGAATTTACAGGGGTCTTGTGGGTTGGGTGCAGCTTGGTGAACCAACGCGGCAGCAGGCGATCCCAGCCGGCGACCATCGGCAGCCGGGCCGTCGCCGAAAAGTTGAGGCTGGCCTGCGCGATCCGCATTCCCATTACCGCCATGATCACCGCGCCTGCGATTTGCACTCCCGCACCGAACGGTTTCCCGGCGATCGCCAGGACCTGGGGCACGGGCGACACCAGGTCGATGGAATTCATGGGTACGTAAAATAAAACGGCTCCAGTCCCAAGGATGAACAGCAGCGCGATCAGCGGAGCGGAGATCAGGATGCTGCGTCCGATGATCTTCGCGGGATCGCGCGATTCGCCGGCGAAAATCGCTACATATTCGAATCCACCGAGTGCCGCGAATCCCATTTTCCCCAGAATATTCAGATTGAACAGAGTCATCTCCGGGATCTTGAACTCGAAGGGCGGGGTCACGGGTTTCACACCGCGCGCCCACGCGGCGGCCGGCAGTGCGATCATCGCCGTAAGGATGACGACCATCGTAAGTCCTCCCGCGCTGTGCAGCCATTTTCCGGCGCCGAGCCCGATGGTCGATAAGACGGCGAGCCCCCCCAGAATGATCAGGCTTCCGAGCGCGATCGACCATTTACTCTCGGCGATCCACTCAATACCCGTCGCATAGGAAAGATTGGTCGCGGCCTGCACGCCGACCTCCGACATCAGCACCATCGCGTAGAGCCACAGATTCCAGCCAACCAGGAATCCTACGCGATCGTCGAAGCCGAGCTTCGCCCATTCGTAGAGGCCGCCTTCGAATGGCATTTTGCGGCTCAAGTACATCACCACGATCGCCGACGGAATGTAGAACAACAGAACGGCGAGCAGCCAGAAAGTGACGTGGGAAGACCCGAGCTTGGCGGCCGCTCCCACCCAGCCCAAGCCGACGATGAACAGAATCTGGGTGAAGACCAGATCCCAAAGGCCAAGCTCGCGCTTCAGTCCGTGCTCGGCTGGCTGCATTCGTTAGAGTGTAGCCTAGTAGGACGGGTCCCCGACCCGTCCCGCCGAATTCCCGACCTCTTTTTCAAGCACTTTCAACCAGATCGCATTCTCACTCAGCCGGCGGGCCAAGTGGGGGATGCCAGCCTCTCCTCTGAGGAGTCGAAGTAAAAAGCCGGCTAAACGCGCGCCCGATAAATCGATCTTTGATAACCGAATCCACTGTGGCGGGGGCGTGCCGCAGGCTACAATAAGTGAATATGGCAGCAAATCAACGGCGCCGTTCTGTCGCTGTCCGAATTGGTTCGGTCGAAGTCGGCGGCTCGAACCCGATTGTCGTGCAGTCGATGACCAATACCGACACCGCCGACGTGCAGTCGACGGTCAATCAAGTGATGGCGCTGGCCAATGCCGGCTCAGAGCTGGTGCGCGTCACCGTGAACACCGAAGAAGCCGCTGCGGCGGTCCCGAAGATCGTCGATACCTTGGACAAATTCGGCGTCCGCGTGCCGATTATCGGCGATTTTCATTACAACGGACATCTGTTGCTGAAGAAATATCCGGCGATGGCGCGGGCGCTGGCGAAGTATCGCATTAATCCAGGGAACGTCAATATCGGCAAGAAGCACGACGATAACTTCCGCACCATGATTGAGGCTGCCGTGGAGTATGAGCGTCCGGTGCGCATCGGCGTGAACTGGGGTTCGCTCGACCAGGCGTTACTGACGCGCATGATGGATGAGAACAGCAAGCTGCCCGATCCGCTGGACGCGAAGATGGTTACGTTGCGCGCAATCGTGGTCAGCGCCATCGAATCGGCGAAAGCAGCGGAGTCCTACGGGCTGTCGCGCGATCGAATTATTTTGAGCGCGAAGGTCAGCGGCGTGCAGGATCTGATCGCCGTATATCGGATGCTGGCCGCGGAGTGCGATTACGCGCTGCACCTCGGATTGACCGAAGCGGGTCTCGGCGCAAAAGGTATTGTCGCGACCACGGCAGCCTTGGGAGTGCTGCTACAAGAGGGCATCGGCGATACGATTCGCGCGTCGCTCACGCCGCTTCCGAATGGGGATCGCACGGAAGAAGTAATCGTCAGTCAGCAGATTCTTCAGTCGCTGGAGCTGCGCAGTTTCACGCCGCAGGTCACCGCGTGTCCCGGCTGCGGCCGCACCACCAGCACGTTTTTCCAGGACATGGCCGATCAGATCCAGACCTATTTGCGCGAGCAGATGCCGGTATGGAAGACGCAGTATACCGGCGTCGAGGAGATGAAGGTCGCGGTGATGGGCTGCATCGTCAACGGTCCCGGCGAATCGAAACACGCGAATCTCGGGATCTCGCTGCCGGGTACATTTGAAGAACCGGTGGCGCCGGTGTACGTCGACGGCAAGTTGAAATGCACTCTGCGCGGGGATCGCATCGTGGCTGAGTTCATCGATATTCTGAACGCGTATGTCGATCGGACCTACGCGGCTCTGGAAACGGTGAATGCGTAAATGGGCCTGGTGGACGGCCCTCGCGGTGGTTATTCTAGGCGTCGCGGCTGTCTTCCTTTATGGGCCTTTATTTCCGTGGTCGGCGGTGAAACCGGGCTACACACATTTCACGCTGCATCGCGCCGACGTTTACTATCCCGCCGGCAGCGAGCTTGACGACGCCTACCGCCAACTCGATTCGTTCATCGACGAAGCGGAAACGTTTCATCGGCTTAAAATGCCCGATCGCATCACAGCGATCGCGCCGCGCACGTGGAAAACTTTTCACCGGCAGGCTCCGTGGCAGACGGGAGACGCAATCGGCGCGCTGACGCTGCAAACCGGTACGGTGATTTTTATCACCCCCAAGATCGCCGAGAAACACTTCGATACGGGGGAGTTCCTGCGGCATGAACTATCGCACGCGATCCTCGATCAGAACATGACGCTGTGGCGCGGCCGCAAAATGAATCGCCAGCCGTGGCTATACGAAGGACTGGCCGTGGATTTCGGCCGCCAAAAATCGTATCTGACTGAGGAAGAATTCATCGCGCGCGCGCAAACGCAACCCCTGGCGCCGGCGTTCGACGGCGACAACTCCGACATGCGGTTCAATTACGTCGCATGGAAAGATTTTCTGGAATACATAATCAAAACGCGCGGCCGGGACAAATTTCAGGATTATCTGTTGCGGGTGATGCAGAACCCGGACGATGCACGGGCGGTGTTTCCAGAGTTTTTCGGCGTCTCGTTCGATGGGGCGGTCGGCGAGTTTCAATCCAAGCTAAGGGAATCACACGGGCTCTAGACCGGCTCCGCCAGGAACTTCTTCGTCTCCCTCAAAAATACTTCAAGCTGATCGTGATGGACCCAGTGCCCCGCGTTGTCGACCTTTACCACGCGATGATTCTTGATAATGTCTGCCTGGCCGCCCTCCTCCGGGTCCGGCGCCCAGCTCTGCTTGCCCCAGAACAGCAGCGTGGGACAGGTGATGCGCGACATGATTTCTTTGGCGTCTTCGATGTTGAAGCCATACGTGAGAAACGTTCGCACGTAGTTGTCGAATTTCCAGGTCATCGATCCGTCGGCATTCCAATTGGTCCCGTGAACCGTCAGGTGACGCGCCACTGCGTCCGATAGAAACGGATTCGCTTCCTTCATCCGAGCCACCGCCTCCTCGATGGTCTTATAGCTGTGCGGAGCCCGATTCTCGGTCTTGCGGATCACCTCGATCCAGTTGCGCAGGCGCTCCGATGCGGGTTTCGGCGCGCGATGCGTCACCGGCATGCCGATTCCTTCGATCGCTACCAGTTTCTTCACGCGATCCGGATACACTCCCGCGTATAACAGGCTCACCACGCCGCCCAGCGAATGTCCGATCAGGGTCACCGGGAAGCCGTTGATAATGTCCGCCAGCGCCGATAGATCCAGCACGTGCTCCGCGACGCTGTACAAGGCTCCCGGCGCCCATGCGCTGTTTCCGTGACCGCGCAGATCCGTCGCGTAGACGTGATAATCGTCGCGCAGCGCGCGCGCCACCCAGTCCCAGTTGCGGGCATGGTCCAGGCCGCCGTGCACCAGGATCAACGCCGGTTTGCCGTCCGATCCCCAATCCCAGAACTGGAGCTTCAGCCGATGCGAATAAAAGAAATGTGAGACGGGTTCCATATTAATAGTCTGACCGCAGAACGTCGAAATACACGTGAATGCCGCGCAGAAATTCGGCGACCGGAATACGTTCCTGGTCGCTATGCATGGTCGCGATGGTCGCCGTATCCAGCACCATCGGCAAAAATCCGTACGCCGGGACGCCGCGCTTGCGCAGCACCACGGAATCGGTGCCGTAGGGCACCAGCATCGGCGTCACCACCGCGTCCGGATGCTCCTTCAGCAGCGCCTTCAGAAGAGCCGCGAACAAAGGCGTCTCGGCCGAACTGATACCGGCATCCACCGGATCGGTCAAGCGTTCCACGGTCACGCGCCGGTCGTTGATGCGGGCCTTCACGCCGCTCTCAAATTCGTCGGCGTTCACCCCCGGCAGCAGCCGGCAATCAAGCGTCGCCTCGGCAGCCGATGGAATCACGTTGGGCTTCACCGGCGTGCCGACGCCAGATTGCAGCGTGGTCAACGAAATGGTGTTGCCTTGCACGGCGCCCGTGAATTTATTTTCCGCCAGCGAGCCGCCCGCAGCTTTGGTCATCAACTCCACTACAGGATTCTGCTTCTCCGCAGCGGGCATTTCTATCGCCTTATGAATCGCGTCGAGTAGAATCATGTTCGCGTTCTCCGCGATCGGCTGCGATCCGTGACCGGCCGTGCCTTTCGCACGGAGGCGCAGCCATAACATTTGCTTCTCACCCACCGAAATTCCAAAAATCAGCTTGCCTCGCGCGAACAGATCCCGGCTTCCCGCGCCGCCTTCATCCAGAACGTACGCGGGGTCGACCTCTTCCGGATGATTCTTCAGCACCCAGCGAATGCCCAGCCCGCCGCCCGCTTCTTCATCCGCCGTCGAGAGCATCACGATGTCCCGCGGGGGCACGATACCGGCGCGTTTAAGCTCGATCAGAGCCGTCATCTGCTCCACCGCGAGACCTTTCATATCGAGCGAGCCGCGTCCCCAGATTTGCCCGTCCTTGATCGCCGCACCGAATGGATCGATCGCTCCCCAAGCCTTCGCGTCCACCGGAACCACGTCGAAATGGTTGAGCAACAGGAGAGGTTTTTTCGAACGGTCGCGTCCAGGGAGCCGCACGATGAGATTGGTCTGCCCGTTCGGACCGCTGGTATAGAGCTTTGGCGAAAATCCTGCGGCCTCGAGCTCGCCCTTGATCAAAGCCGCTGCATCAGCGGTGTTCGCCGGCGGATTTACGCTGGCGATGCGGACGTAGTACTGCAACAGATCGAGCGCGTGCTTCTCTACTGCGGGCCAATTGGGGTCCGCCGCCCATAGAGAGGAAGATAAGAAGCACAGCGCCGCAATCCAGTGGGGCAGGTTCCCGACCTGCCCGCTCGACATTCTCACCGCTCCGAGGAACCGCCTAAACGGACGCCTGCCGCCACAAGTGGCCGCCCCACGCGGCCGGCGGCCGCTTGGATTAACGGAACCGCGATTCAAGGTTTGCTGGTTCATTTTTCCGCTGGTACGTCCTTCAATTCAACTTTTAATCCCGCCGCGCGGTACGCCTCAATCAAAGCCCCCGCAGCCGGTCCATACACAGGCTCCGCCACTCGATTGCCTTCTTCCAGCTCCATCAACATACGATAACGATCCAGCAAAATCTCGCTGCGAAACGCCCCTCCCAGATAAGAGATGCAGCAGAGTGTGGTCTCGTCGAATATTTGTGCATGCACCGCGCTCGCCAGTGTGGCGAGCTGCTGAGCAGCCGCCAAAAGAATCTCCCGAGCCACTGCGTCGCCATCGCGCGCGACCTCGTCTACCAATTTCGAGAGCGCTGCCACTCGCTCCCGCGGATACTCATCGGTATAGAAGCGATGCAGCAAATCGTTCGCGCTGGTCGTCCCGGCCGAGGTCGCGAGGGCCTCGCGCAAAGCTGTCCTCGGACCCCAACCTTCCTCGTAACGAAGCGCAGCGCGCAAGGCCTGCCGAACCAGGTCGAACCCTCCGCCTTCATCGCCGAACACGTATCCCCATCCGCCCGCGCGCGCCGTCTTTCCTTCGCGATTGCGGCCAAATGCGATCGATCCTGTTCCCGCGATGGTCACAATCCCCGGCTCGCCCGCGGTCGCGCCCATCAGCGCGACATACGCATCGTGCGTCACAACATAATACTTCGCCCGGATCAACTCGCGAACGTACGCGTCCTTATCCGCCGCGCCGCCGCTGAATCCCAGGCACGCCGCTTCGAAATCCGCGCTTTCGAACCCTGCCTCGCGCAAGCATCCGCCAATTGCGCGGAAGAATTTCTCGCGGCCCTCTGCTTTGCCTACGTGATTGCAGGGACCGCCGCTTCCGACCCCGACCACTCGTCCTGACTCATCGCCGACCAGAGCCGTGGTGCTCGATTGTCCTCCGTCGACCCCTAGAAAGAGCCTCACGGCGCCACTACCTTATATATGCGCGCCCCATAGCCCTTCGCGACGGTCTCGAATCCCCACGATGCCGGGTCCTCGCGCATGTCGTCCGCGCCCCAGTCCGTGTCCTGCATCACGATGTAATCGATCCCTCGCGCATGCAGTTCCCGGCTGGCCCACTTGCGGATCGCGACCGGCACTTCGATCGTCTGCGTCTGCGGATCGGACGCGATTTTCACCCACGTCCCATCCGGCCCCATCGACTCTACTTGCAACCGAAGGTTGGCGTAATCGAGCGACGTGTCGAGCCTCACTTCGTCGATCGATTGATTCGATCCGAAGTCGGCATCGATGTACATTCCCGGAAAAGCCGTCTCCCACGACCTCCATCGCGTCGCCGGGGAATTGTCGAACGCCATCTGCACGTCCCAAGGATTCGGCCAGGCCCGCAAGCGCCAGGAAGGATCGCGCGGCAGCTCAACTCCGTTCGAAAAAAACCGCAGCTCGTGCGCCTTGAACTCTTCGAGCGGCGCACCCACCCCAGTTTGCAGCACTCGTACTCGACGGACCGCTCTCGATGGAAACTTGAAAGTCATCCGCCGCGTCGGCTGCCGACCGTCGTCCCATCCGCAATTGAGAATGTCCGCCAAATCATCGTTATACGCCGATTGAAAGCCTACTAAAATTTCGTGCGTGGTGTAGGCATCGGGCAATCCATTTACCGCCAGCACCGGCAGACCTTTGGGAACCGAATCCTCAATCATCCGCGCGACTCCATACATGCCGAAATTCTGCCGGAGGTAAATTTCCTGGGGAATCTTGCGAATCGCCTGTTTCCACAAAATCCGGTCGAGCCGCCAGCAGTATTTCGCCGCATACCTGGGAATCATTGTCGGCCACGATGCCACCGCATGGAACAGCAGGATGGCCGCCAGCGCGGGTGGCCACGCGATCGCCATGGCCATCGCGAGCGCGAAAAATGGCAGGCACGGAATCAGAAAACGTGTGCCGACATTCGCCAAATATGGCGCAAACATCACCAATCCAGCGACCAGCAGTCGCCGGCCTTCGCGAAACCGCAGAGCCAGCAGCGCGACCGGAGCCAAGAGGAAAATTGGACCGATAATGCCCCCGGTGTCCTGGCCGCGAATCGTTACTTCGAGCGGCAGCGTCCATTTATTCTCGACCGCCATGCGGCTCAGATACTCGTTGTACTCCTGCTCCGCCACCACGCGCCGGTAAGGGTTTCGAAACACTTTGTTGAAAAAAGGCGCAACCGGATTCTCCATGTAAATCCAGTCCTTCGCCAGCCATGGAACAATCATGATCGCCGCGCAGCCCGCCGTCACCAGCAATGCCCGCATCTTTCGCGACCGCCACGCGACGAACCCCACCGCGTAAATCGTCATCACGAACGCCGTATACTTCGCCGCGTAGCAATACCCGGCCAGAAACCCTATGAGGATCAGCAGCCGCGGCTCGCGGCTCTCGTCCCACAGTTCCAAAAAATAAAACACTGAGAACGCGATGGCCGCGACCCCGCAATCGTTATACGCGATCGATCCGTCGAGCCCGACCACCGGGCTCACATACATCAGCAGCGATCCCGCCGCGCCCACCCAAGGCTTCCCGATGCGGCGTCCATACGCGAACATCGCCAGCGCCAGCGCGACCAGAAACGCGTAGTGCACCAGCGCCGCCGCCGAATGCTTGCCGATCACGAACGCGGGGAAATACAGCATCTCCACGCCCGCGCTCAGGCTCGCATACATGTTGGTGATCACTTTCTCGAATCCGTGCGCCCGCAGATATCGCGCGACCAATCCGAGATGGTACGAAGATCCGTCCGGGCTCGATTCCGGAGCCCAAGCGTGACAAAAGTAAACGACGGAGAATACCGCAAAAATCGCGCCGTAGAAAAGCTTCAGCGCCACGCTCAGCGGCGCGACCGCATCTCCTCGTAATCTCCACGATCCCTTCCAAATCGCCCACGCGATCGGCACTGCCAGGACGCCCACCACCATCGGCCGGTACGCAATCTTCAACGCCAGCATCGCGAAAATGATCAGGTGCAGCACGCTCGCGCCCAGCACGAACGACAAAGGAAACCGCTCCGGCCGTTTGAGGGGACCTTTGGCCCAATCGACCAACAGCGCTCCGGTCGCGTAGCACCCCGCTACGGTCACGGCCGCTCCCAGCAGAGCCCAGAAAGCCTGCCACATTATTGTGTCAGCCCGATGCGAGTCAGAATGAAACCGAGCTTTGCTCCATCGGCCGGTGCGATCCAAACTTTATCGATCGACGCCGCCACCAGGGTGTCTTTCTTTGGCTCCACCCACTCCGGAGGCACCGCCTTCTCATAGTGATAATCGCCCGAAGCCGTGTAGCGAATGCTATCGAGCGGATGATCGTTCACCAGGAACGTCAGCGTGACCGGCCCTGTAAATTTCAGCGTCGCCTCCGCAATGCTGAAGTCGATCACGTAGCGTAGCCCCTGATTGGTGCGTGCCACCACTTTGAGGGTCGGCTTCTGCCCCGTCCATTTCCACGGAGAGGGGTCGCCTGGCGGAACATCCTGCACCAAGTGCGTCATCCAGTTGCCGTCAGACATGTTCACAACCGGCAGTATCCGATGCGGCGGCCCTCCTTCGAACGGCTGCCTCTGCTCCGGAGGCGCGTAAGGCTCCGGCATATTCTGGCAGGAGGAGATCAGAACCACCATGCTGACGATGAACAGGCAAGGGCGCACTTCCCTGTACGATAGCAAACTGCTAAATTGAAGACAGAACCATTGTCGTCACGTCAGACGATAATAGGACCCTCAGCTATGAAACTATTTGCTTTGGTCGCCGCCAGCGCGGCTGTACTTTGCGCCCAGGCGCCGCTCCAGTTGCCGATCAACACGGACCTGCCGCCCATGACCGTCGTCGCCACGTCCGATGGCAAGCAGATCACCGCCGGCGAGATTCGCACGTTGCTCGAAAGCGGGGATCCACGGTTGATTGCCTTAGCCAAGCAGAGTCCGGAGAACCTGCTGGGCAGTGTCGTGATGATGCGCTTTCTGTCCGCGGAGGGGCAGAAGATCCATATCGACGAGCAGAGTCCCTGGAAAGAGCAGCTCCAGATTTATCGCGACAACATTATCGAAACCGCGATGATCAACCGCATCCGTGAATCTTATAACGTTCCGGATCAGGCCATCGCCGATTTCTACGCGCAGAATCAGAGCCGCTATGAGATGGCCAGGATCAAGGTGATCGTGATCGGCTTTTGTCCGGTAGCCACTGCCACAGGAACATCGGCGGCGGAAATCGAGAAAGCTGCGCGAGATGCCGTCGCCGCCGCGGGATGCACCAACAAGCACACTGAAGAGCAGGCGCACGACATCGCCACAGGCTTGGTGGGCCGCATCCGCGCCGGTGAGGATTTCGTCAAGCTGGTCGGCCAATATTCCGAGGACGCCGATTCGAAAGCCACCGAGGGCGACTTCGGCCTGGTCACTCGCGACAACTCCTTCACGCAGGAAATTAAGGACGCGACGTTCGCTTTAAGAGACGGCGACGTCAGCAATCCCATCCGCTCCGGGAACTTTTTCTACATCGTCAAGATTAAGGAAAAGTCCGTGCAGCCGCTAACGAACGTCCGCGACTCCATTGTCCAGGAACTCAAGCAGAAACACTTCACCGATTACATGAACGAGCTGCACCAAAAGTTCAAACCCGAAATCCTCCGCCCCGATTTCTTCACCGCGTCCAAGTAGGACGGGTCCCCGACCCGTCCAGCTCAAAATGCTTCCCGTCCTCTCCGGCAAGCCAATCCGTGTAGAAGTCCGAAAAACGCTAGGTCCGCACCACGCCGCGACTTCCATCCCGCGCCGCCTGATCCTGCTGGACCGCGGACTTCTGAAAACTCCAGGCGATTTCGAACGCATCCTGATCCACGAACTATTCCATTTCGCGTGGGTGCGACTCTCGAACGATACCCGCCGGACGTGGGAGATTCTTCTCGCCGACGAAGACCAACCCGGAGAACTGGGCTGGAGCGCCGAATGGCGCAAATTAAAGCTGAATCCGTCGGATTCGAGACAACGCTCGCCCAAATGGAAGCGCTACGCCCGCGAAAGTTTCTGCGACTCCGCGGCTTGGCTTTTCTCGGAATTGAAGACCCACGACGAGTTTACTTTGCCCTATCGATTCCGGCGTGCCCGGAAATCCTGGTTTCGAAACAATTTTGCATCGGACCCAATCGCTATATAATCAAATCAGCCGTGAGACTCCGTTCCATCGCCGCTGCGTCCGTGATCTGTGCCGCGTTGTCCATCACCGGGTGCTCGTATTTCGACACCCCCAAGGTGAAGGCAGCCGTGAAGGCGGAAGGCGAACGCAAGCCGGCGCCCGATTTCACGCTGAAAGATTCCGACGGCAAGCAGGTGAAGCTGTCGGATTATAAGGGCAAGGTCGTTCTTCTAAATTTCTGGGCCACCTGGTGCGGCCCCTGCAAGATCGAAATCCCCTGGTTTATGGATTTTGAGCAGACCTATAAGGATAAGAATTTCGCCGTGCTGGGCGTCTCGCTCGATGAGGATGGCTGGGAATCGGTGAAACCGTACATTCAGCAGAAAAAGATCAACTACCGCGTGATGATCGGCACGGAACAGGTCGCGCAGATGTACGGCGAAGTGGATTCACTGCCGACCACGTTCATGATCGACCGCGAAGGCCGCGTGGCCGCGGTCCACATCGGCCTGGTGAGCAAGAGTGATTACATCCATGACATTACCGACCTTCTCGGCGCCTCGGAAAGCCCTGTTAATCGCGGCAGTCTTCTCGTTCGCCCTGCCGTCTTTCGCACAAAATAACAACGTCCTGACGATCGCGCCGCCCGAAAAGGTCGTGGCGAAAATCGGTGCGGTGGCGCAAGTGAAAGTCTCGCTCGAAATACGCACGGGTTATCACTGCAACAGCAATAAACCTCTGGACGATTACCTGATCCCTCTGAAGCTCACCTGGGCTCCCGGACCTTTGGAATCCCCCGAAGTAACGTATCCAGCCCCGCAGATGGAAAAATACAGCTTTTCCCCGACACCCCTTTCGGTCTACACCGGCAACTTCGACCTGATCACGAAATTCAAAGTCTCGCCGACAGCGACGCCGGGGCAAGTAAACATCACGGGCAAGCTCCGCTATCAGGCCTGCAACGACCGCATGTGCCTGACCCCCAAAACCATCGACGTGGTCTTCCCCATCGACATCATCAAATGAGGACCCAGGTGGCACAGACTTTAGTCTGTGTGTGGCTAATTTTCCTCGGTGCCTGTACGAACACCCCCGACCCTCGCGTCGACCCCCAGCTAGGCGCGGAAATCGCGAACATCAAAGCCATCGATAACCACGCGCACCCCGTTCGACCCGGCACGCCGGCCGACACGGATTTCGACGCCCTTCCCGTAGAACACCTGGAATCCTATCCCGAACCGATCCGCACCAGGCTCGATTCACCGATCGTCGCTGAAGCCCGTCAAAAGATGGCGAGCGTCGATAAATCAAATCCCGCCGCGGTCCTCGACGCCCTGGGAATCGACGTGATGATCGCCAATCGCGTAGCCATGTCGAAGCCCGTCAGCGAGCCTCGCTTCCGCTTCGCCGGTTATGTCGACGCCTTGATGTACCCTCTCGACAATACGTCGATGATGAAGGATCCCGACAAAAAAGAATTCTTTCCGCTGGAAGAAAAACTGCTCCAGCGCTACTACGCCGAATCCGGCGTCGCGCAAAAACCCGCCACGCTGGACGATTATCTGGCGAAGGTAGTCCGACCCACTTTAGAACGTCACAAGCAAGCCGGAGCCATCGCCGAGAAATTCGAAATGGCCTACCTCCGCGCATTCGACATCGGCAACCCGTCCAAAGGCGACGCCGAAAAAGCATACTCCGGCAAGAGCGATTACAAAGCTCTGCAAGATTACATCTTCCGTTTCCTGGCGCTCGAATGCGGACGCCTGGGGATGGCCGTCCACATCCATACCAGTGCCAGCGCCGGAGGATATTTCGATATCGCCGGCGACAATCCCCTGCTGTTGGAGCCCCTGCTCCACGATCCCTCCATGCGAAAATCCAATTTCGTCCTGCTCCACGGC
>DATHOJ010000095.1:0-45129 GCA_035485055.1 Bryobacteraceae bacterium | reverse complement strand
CTCGACTCCCAACTTCGGCCCTTGGAGCCGCGCATCCAGATTAATGATGGCGGGACGAATCAGCCTCAGGACGCGTGCGCGTTCTTCCTCGGTCGCGCGAGTCTTACGAACGCTCCATTGCTGGTCGAATTTCTGGCGCAGCATCTTAACGATGATGGACGGGATGCCGATATTCATCATCCCCGCCGTATCGCCGATGCGCACCTCCATGCTGATCGCCACCACCGCTTCGTTGGGCGCGAGAATTTGCAGTAGTTGCGGCTCAGTCTCAAAAGTTTCAATCGCGAAATCGATGTTCGTGACCGCGTGCCAAGCCGCTCGCAGGTCGTGCAGAACGATCCGCAAGAGCCCTTCCATGATGCTCTGCTCGATTTCCGTGATTTCACGATTGATCTTAGTTGCGACCTTTCCGCTGCCGCCTAATAGCATTTCGAGAATCGGAAACACCAGCGTCGGATTAATCTCCATCACCGCATTTCCGTCGAAAGGCCGCATACCCAGCGAAATCATACACGTGGGCGAAGGGAGGCATTGCGTGAACTCCATGAACGAGAGTTGCTCCACCGATACCAGGTTCACAGCGACGTAAGCGCGCAGATAAGCCGACAGGCTCGACGCCAGAGCGCGGGCGAAATTTTCGTGCAGCAGGTGAATCGCGCGAAGCTGATCCTTCGCAATGCGGTCGGGACGCCGGAAATCGTAAACCAGAGCCTTTTTGGCAGGATCGTCATCCGCCGCGTTCTCGCGCAGCTTCTTAAATACGTTGTCGATTTCTTCCTGGGAAAGTACGCGGTCGACAGACACACTCATCTATCGGCCGCGCAATTGCTTGACCCTTTAAGGATTGTTCCGACCTAATCCCTCACTTCGCCGCCGGCTGGCGCGCGGGTTGATAGGACGATTCGAAAACGACGCTATAGATCTCGGCCTCGCTTTCAATGGTGAGCGGCCGGAGCTTGGCCAGGAAGCGTTGATATCCCTCCTCGCCCATCGCTTTTTGAATCCATAACCCACCATCTAGATCGGCCCACTTGCTCAGGCCGGAGACGGAAACAAACTCCGTAGAGGGCTCTCCATATCGCACCTGCGAGACCGTGTAGAATTTCAGGCCTGCCTTCTTTGCCGCGGCCAGCGACTCGCTTTTCACCAGCGCCGTATACTCGGAGACCTTTTCCGGGCGCACCCGGGTTCTGAGAACGCGGAGCATCTGAACCCCTCCGGTTTGCGGCAAACTTAAATCCGGCTGGATCTCGTCGATAATCCGGTGTGAGCTTTCGATGCACTGAAAGATTCGGGTCGTAATGCCCTGAAGCTGCGCAGCCATCTCCTTCATTTTTAGCTCCGGGCCGGTCTCGTCTATGTCTGCCCATTTCGTGTAGGTGTCGACACGAACATATTCATTGGCGCCCGTCAACGAATGCAACAGAAAGAAGTAGCGCTCCGACCCTCCCTTCCTCACAACATCGGTGTATTCCTTAGTCGCGGCGAGAAAGTCCGCGACCCGATCCGGCTTTACCGTGTAGAATCTGATGCTCTGGATATTCGCCTGTTGCCCCCGCGCGGGCGCGATCACCATCGCCGCGGCGCCCAGTGCGAACACACACTGGTAGCCGAGTCTTCTTTGCCTCCAACTCATATTTTTCTCCTCGTGGTTACGACAGCGTTTCGACGTCCGGAATTCCCGTTACCGCGTCCCGGTATGGCGCACGAGTATACAGGATCATGTGATCCTCGTCAATATACGTCCCGCCCACCTTCAACGCATTCGGCTCTATTCCGAAACTCTGAAACCCCCGGCTGCGATAAAGCTGCCGAGCCGCCGTCTGCACCGTCGCCACCGCCAACAGGATCTGCTCGAGCGTAGAATCCTTCTTCGCTTTTTCAAGCAGCGTATCCAGCAGCGCCCGCCCCACGCCCCTGCCTCGATGCGCGGACGTCACATAAACCCCGTAGATGTTCCCCTTGTGCCCGCTTTTCACGCTGCGATCCCGCACAAACGTCATCATCCCGATCAGTTCGTCGCCCTCAAACGCCCCCAGCGTAAAATTGCGCGGTTCGCGAAACCGTTCCGCAATGGTCTCCACCGAAGTCGCGACATGCTCCTCGACAGCCATGCCAAACGCAAACGGATCGTTTTCGAGCGCCTCTAATCGCAGCCTCCACCAATCGTCAGCATCCCTGTCAAAGAGAACCCGTATCTCCATTCCCCATTCTAATAAGTGGGGCAGGTTCCCGACCTGCCCTTCGTGCCACTATTTCCGATACAGCGCGACGAACTGCCGCAACTCCTCTTCATTCAGATCGGTAACCGCCCAGAACGCCATCCCGTCGCTATACCAGCTTTCCGCGTGATACCCGTTCTGCGTCTCTTCGACTCCCTTCCCTGGAGCCGACGGCCAGGTAAAAACATTGATCGTATGATTCCGCCGAGAATAAACCAGCGCCGCCGCCGGATGCCCTTCCAGATATTCCAGCCGCCCTCCCAGCATCGGAAATCCGTCCACATCCTTCACCGCCGGCGAAAAATCCAGCTTCCCGTTGAACCACGGCTTCACCGTGTGATGATCCGACGAAGGAACGTCCAGTAGATGCGTCCCCGCCAGCGATCGTATGTGTGCCGACACCACGTCGCTCGCCAGAGCCTGCTCCGGATCGACGCGCGACCGCAGCATCGAAAGATTCCACGTCAACGACGCAACCAGCAGCACCGAAGCCGCAATCGCCATCCATCGCCAAGGCAACGCCGCGGGAGCCTCCTTCCGCAGCCGCAAGCGAATCTTCTCCTCCAACCCCGCCGGGGCTTCGTAATAGCGCGCATGCGTCCGAATCATGCACGATTGGCAGGAGCGAAGATGTTCGGCCAACCCCGGATCGTTGTTCGCCATCATGGCCCGCGCAATTTCGCAGTTCATCGCAGAGCCCCCTCTAAGCATTGTTGGAGCCGCTTCCGCCCTCGGGCCAGCCTCGACATCACCGTCCCGATCGGCACGCGCGAAATTTCTGAAATTTCCTTGTACGACAACTCTTCCAGCTCGCGCATAATCATCACTTCCCGAAATTCCAGCGGTAGCCCCTCCAGGCACCCTTGGAGCGAACCTAGCGCCGCCTCGTTCAACAGAACCGCCTCCGCGCTCGGAGCCTCATCCGTCCCGGAATGCATCTGTTCATCGAACTCCACCGCGGTCCGCTCTCCTTTTTTCTTCAACCATGTGAAACAGGTGTTGCGAACCACAGCCAGCAGCCACGCGCGCCCGTCCTGGCCCTGTAAGGTTTCGAAGGATCGGAACGCGCGCAAGAAAGCCTCCTGCACCAGGTCCTCCGCGTCGTCCGCATTACGCGTCAGCCAGCGAGCCAGATTATACGCCGCGTTGAGGTGAGGCATCACCGTCTGTTCGAAAAGAGCCTGTTTCCGCTCTGAATCCATCGCAAGTCTTCTCAGAATAGGCCATCTCAAGCCGCTATTAAAGAAGACTCCCGCCCGGCCCGTTTTATTCCCGCTGGTGGCCCGAGCTTCAGCTTCGAGCGCCGTCTTCAGACGGCGTTTTTGTTCGTCTCCCGGAAATAAATTCGCCGCCCGTCAGTACGGCAGGTCCCCGGCCTGCCCCGCACCCAACCCGCTAACATAAATGAGGTGCCCCAATTCTGGCTAAAAAACTTCGGCTGCCGAGCCTCCCAAGCCGACGGAGCCGCCATAGAAGCCGGCCTGGCCGCAAAAGGCTTTTCCCCATCCCCAGCTGCTTCCGACGCAGAATTGATAGTCCTGAACACCTGCACAGTAACCGCAACTGTCGACGACGAAGTCCGCCAAACCGTCCGCCGCATGCACCGCGATCACCCGCAAGCGAAAATTCTAGTCACCGGCTGCTACGCCCAACGCGCCCCGCAGGAACTGGCAAACATCGAAGGCGTGACCCTGGTAGTTGGGAACTCCCACAAAACCCAAATCCCCGATCTTGTTTCAAGCCCGATGGACTACCACGGCCAAATCGAAGTCGGCGACATCTTCGCAGCCCACGATTTCCTCTCCGCCCCGGTCGAAGACGCAGCCGGCGAACGCACTCGCCCCAATCTCAAAATTCAGGACGGCTGCAACAATCGCTGCTCCTTCTGCATCATCCCCTTCGTCCGAGGCCGCAGTCGCAGCGCTCCCGCCGAACAGGTAATTTCGCAAGTCAAAGGTCTCGCTGAAAAGTATCGCGAAGTAGTCCTGAGCGGAATCAACCTGGGCCGCTGGGGCCGCGACTTCCCCGGCCGATTGCGGTTAGCCGACCTGATCCGCCGCCTGCTGGATGAAACCCCAGTAGAGCGTCTCCGTCTAAGCTCGGTCGAGCCCATGGATTTCTCCGACGATCTCCTGGCCCTGATGGCGTCCTCTCCGCGTATAGCGAATCACGTCCACGCGCCGTTGCAATCCGGATCCGATACCGTACTGCGCCGCATGCACCGCAAATATCGCCCGCGCCACTACGCCGATCGCATCGCCAAAGCCCGCGCCCTGATGCCGGATTGCGCCGTAGGAGCCGATGTAATGACCGGTTTCCCCGGAGAAACCGACGCCGAATTCGAAGACTCCCGAGCCTTCATCGAAAGCCTCCCCTTCACCTATCTGCACGTCTTCACCTACTCCGAACGCCCCGGCACCCCCGCCGCGGAGCGCGACCAGGTGCCCGTGCCGGTACGCAAACAGCGAACCCACGTATTGCGATCGCTGGCGTCCCAAAAAAATCTGGAATTCCGCCGTAAAATGATCGGCCGCAAGATTTCAGCAGTAACACTAGACGGCGGCAAAGCCCTAACCGAAAATTTTCTGAAGGTAACGCTAGCCAAAGCGCGTCCCGCCAACCATATCGAGGATATTGAAATAGGCGATCTGACCGCAGACGGCCTACAAGAGGCCGGACTACTCCAAGTTCTATAATCTTCTTTGCGAGCTCTGCGTCTTAGCGTGAAATGAAAATTACATAGTCAACAAAGCAGCCATCAACTCAATCCCATCCCACAAATTCTGCACCCGGATATTCTCGTTGAAGCTGTGCTGATTGTTATCGTGATTCGCAATCGGAACGGTAATCGTGTGCGTCCCCAGCGCATGCTCGATCATATCCAGGGGAACGCTCCCTCCCATCGTCGGAACCTTAACGGAGGGCCCTCGCGCGCTCTCCACCGCTCGAATCACTTCTTTAGAAATCGGCAGATCCATCGAAGTCCGCACGGCATTGTAACCGCCCTCCTTCGATACAATCTTCACGACGCGCTCATGCGACATCCGCACCTGAGCGCTAGGTTCGCTATCGACCACAAAAAACCCGAGCTTCCGAAAATGTTCAGTGAACCGCGCGACCGTCTCCTTATGATCCATCCCTTTCACCAACCGCATGTCGATCGATGCGGTCGCCGTAGCGGGAATCACATTGGATGCTTGCGCGCCCACCCGCGCGCTAGCCATCCCGCGAATATTCAACGAAGGCTGCTGCAACAACTCGATCAACTTTTTCGGCGAGCCCTCCGTCGATCCCAGCCACAATTCCTTCTTCAACTCCTCATCGAAATCCGGAGCCTCCGCGATCGCCCGTTTTTCGGTGTCGCTTAACGGCGAAATATTGTCGTAAAAATGGTCAATTAAGACTCTGCCGGAGCTGTTTTTGAGTGTATTAAGAGCGTTTATGAGCAGCAATGCCGGGTTCGGCGCCCAATTTCCGTAGTGTCCACTATGCAACTCCCGCCGCGGACCATAGAAAGTAAGGTCCACCTGGGCAATCCCCCGGGCCCCGAACGCAATCAATTGCCGCCGGGTCTGATGCACCGGCCCGTCGCAAATCAGCCATACATCCCCCGAAAACAGAGCCTTGTTCCCTTCCAGAATGTGCCCCAAATTAGGCGACCCAGCCTCTTCCTCGCCCTCGAACACGAACTTTATGTTGGACTTAGGCTTTGCACCCGAATCGAGCGCCGCCAGCATCGCGATGATCGGAGCCTTATCGTCTGAAGCCGACCGCGCGTAAATCCTTGATTCCGGGTCAAATTTGGCCTCCGGCAACGGCACGACGACTCCATCCCTCTGCAAAACCGGCGAAAACGGCGGCGAAGCCCACTCCTTCGGGTCCAGCGGCTGTCCGTCGTAATGTGCATAAAACACAAGAGTTCGCGTCGCGCCGGGTACCCGGATTTCCCCAAAAACCACCGGATTCACATCCGGCGCCTCAACGAGCTTAGCGTCAACCCCACGCTTCTTCATCATCGCAACGATCAAGTCGGCATTTCGCCGGATATTCACCGGATCGGTAGCGATATTAGGAATGGAAAGTAACTGAAAATACTCATCAATAACCGCCAGCTCATGTCCCTGGCGCCAATTCCGGGCGACAATGGAAGCAGGGTTTGTTTGTGCCCACGCGATTGAGGCAGCCAGCAGAATCCATTTACATTTCACGGCGATTTTCCAACGATTTCGAAATGGTCACTTCGTCGGCGAATTCCAGGTCGCTGCCCACCGGGATTCCCATCGCGATCCGCGTGACCTTAAGTCCTAAAGGCTTCAAAAGCCGGGACAAATAGACCGCCGTCGCTTCGCCTTCCACCGTCGGATTCGTCGCCAGAATGATCTCTTTGACGTCACCCTTGGCGATCCGGTCGATCAGCCCTTTAATCTTCAACTGCTCCGGGCCGATTCCGCGCAGGGGCGAAATCGCACCATGCAGAACGTGATAAACACCTTCAAATGTTCGGGTTGTTTCGATCGGCAGAACATTGTGAGGCTCCTCGACTACGCAAACGGATGTCCGGTCGCGATGAGGATCGCGGCAATAAGAACACAGTTCGCCGTCGCTGATGTTATTGCATTCCGCGCAAATGCCTAGGTTATCTTTTACGTCGAGCATCGCCTGCGCCAGGCGCGCCGCGTCGTCGCGGGAATTGCGCAGCACGTAAAATGCGATTCTCTGCGCGGATTTCTGGCCGATGCCGGGCAGACGGCGGAACTCCTCGATCAGGCGTTGCAGAGGCGCGGCGAAATCCGACATCTAAATAAGACCTGGAGGCAATCCCATTCCGCCCAGCATCCCGCCCATGATTTTCTGGCTGGCTTCCTCCACTTTTTTCGTCGCCTCATTGCAGGCGGCCATCACCAGATCTTGCAGCATTTCGACATCGCCCGCGACTTCGGGATCGATCTTCACGCCCAGCACGTTTTTGTGACCGTCCATCTTGACGCTCACCATGCCTCCACCAGCGGCGGCTTCCACGCGGATCAGCGCGATCTCCTCCTGCATCTTCTGCTGCATCTTCTGGGCCTGCTGCATCATGGCCTGCATGTTTCCTGGCATTTTCATAATTGCCCTCGTTTATACGTCCTTCAAATTTCGCACGGTTCGCACCTGGCTGTCCGGAAACAGTTCCTGGAAGCGCTTCACTTCAGGATGCTCCAGCGCACGGGCGGATACTTCGTCGGTCTTCGGAGCCGCAGCGGGCGCTGGTTCCCGCGTCGTCTCGCCGATCTTCACCGTCACCTTCACCGGCCTCCCGATCACTCGATGCACGATCGCAGTGAACTCGCCTTGCTTCAGGTTCATCGCATACATTTTCGGCGCGATGACGATCAGCTCGCTTGCCGATTCGGTCAACTCGGAGTGCTCGAGCGCGTCGGCAACATACGTCTGTTTTGCGTCGATCAAGGCGGCGTGAAGGCGAGAGCGCGTGTCGCCACCAGTCATCGCAGTAGTTGGAGGCTCCAGTGCCGGAGCGGTACTCGATGAAGCCGGAGACGAGCTAACAGGCCGCGAAAAAGAAGCCGCAGGAGCAGTTCGTGGCGCGGCCGGCGCTCCACCGATTCCGGCAAGCGCTTCCTCAATCGACTGCAATTTACCCGCGTGTACCAGCCGCAGCAAGCCTAATTCCAGATGCAGCCGCGGCTGTAATGAACTTTGCAAATCGCGAAACAGATCGAGCGTCAGGCGCAGATATCGCGTCAAATCCTCTTCGCTAAATTGTTTCGCGACCTCGCCCAATTTTTCCTGCTCCGGTGGCGATGCGGCAACCAGTTTGGTCGCGCCGCGCGAAATCTTCACGACGAGAAGATTGCGGAAATAGCGAGCCAGCTCCCGCGCGAAATGCTGCAAGCTGCGCCCGTTCGCTTCCAGATCCGCGACCACGTCAAGCATCGCCTTCGAATCGCCGGCGGCCAGAGCCCTGGCGACTGCGCCCAGCGAATCGAGCGAGAACATGCCGAGCAGACCCCGGACCTCGGCCGCTTTCAGCTCATTCCCGCAGCATGCGATCGCCTGATCGAGAGCCGAGAGCGAATCCCGAACGCTGCCTTCGCCGGCCTGCGCGAGCACGCTGAACGTCTCCGCGTCCGCGGTGATGCCTTCTTCTTTGGCAATCCATTGCATCCGCTCTACCAATTGCGCGAAATCGACGGACCGGAAACTGAACTGCTGGCAGCGCGACACGATGGTCGCCGGAATTTTGTGAGCTTCCGTGGTGCACAGGATGAACACCACCCACTCCGGTGGCTCTTCCAGCGTTTTCAGCAGCGCATTAAAAGCCTCGCTGGTGATCTGGTGCGCTTCGTCGACGATGAACACCTTATACCGATCGCGCACCGGGCGATAGCGGACGTTTTCGCGCAGCTCGCGCATTTCGTTGATGCCTCGATTGGAGGCTGCGTCGATTTCGATGACATCCGGCGCGCCCCCGCTGGCGGTTTCCAGGCAGCTCGCGCACACTCCGCACGGATGTGCCGTCGGGCCCTGTATGCAATTCAGGCAGCGAGCCATGATGCGCGCAACGGTGGTTTTTCCCGTTCCTCTCTGTCCGGAAAAAATGTAGCCGTGCGCGATGCGGCGCTGCGCGATGGCGTTTTCAAGGGTAGTTTTGACGTGTTCCTGGCCGATCAGTTCCGCAAACGTCTGCGGCCGGTACTTGCGGGCGATGACCTGGTACATGAGGGGGATTATGCCAGACCCCGGGTAATCCGCGGCACACGAGTTAAACCACTACCGTTGCTTCCTTCCGGACCTGGCGGGGTTTGCAGCCGCCCGTTGCACGAAGCCCGGAGCCTGACAATACACCAGTTTATCAGATGGGCCAAAATTGTTTCACCCGGCAGAGCATTTCACGCAAAGGCGCAAAACTCGCCAAGATTTTCTTTCTGTTCTATGCGTCCTCTGCGTCTTTGCTAACTTCAGAGACACGACGCTAGTTCGCCGATGGACGCGCGACTTTATCGACGACCAGTATCTCGACCGGCGCCCTGGTCGCTTCGAGCTTCAACCCGAGCTGTTCCTGCAATGCCGTAAAGATCGACGGGAGCTCCCGCGAGTCTTCCAGACCATCGGGCGCGAACGACAGCTTCACATCGAATGAGCCCGCGAGATTCGTCTGGTCGGCCACCGGCCGGTCGACAAACGTGGCCAGCCTCCCGCACAACTGCGGCATAGTTGCCTTGACGATCGACATCTGCACCTGGCTCTTTCCGGCGTTGACGTGTGTGGAATATTCGGCCGCGGCACTGGGTGTCAGCTTCGTCCCCGCCTTGCCCACCACCAGCGCGTACGCGATATCCTCCTTAGTTTCGCGATGGAATTTGAGCTGAAACCGGTCGGCGAGCAAGGCTTGCAGCATCTGCCGGGCCTGCGCAAACGTCAAAGCGACCTCCGCCTTGGCCGCGATGTCGTAAGGTTCGCTGGCGCTCCATCCGGGCACGCCGACAAGCTGATCGGACCGCAAATTGTACGCGGCGCGGATAAGCGTGACCGCCGTGAGGCCCTTCACATTGACCCTGCTGCCGGAAATCGAAATGCCCTGTTCAGGAAAAAGCGAGCTGCGCCCGCTCTTCTTAATCGAGTCGATTTCCGCGGAAGAGGCCGGCTTAATGGACGCGACCTCGAACCCCTGCGCAACGGCCAGCGACGATGCTAGTAAGAAACGAAACGTAAGCATTCTGTTAACGCAGAAGTTTATCAGAAGACCAAATTGATTTCACGCGAAGGCGCGAGGCCAAGTGAGGATATCCTGGAAGCGGAGATTTGAGAATGGAAGTACATTTCCCTCCCGAACTTGAAGCGAAGCTGGCTCACACTGCGGCCGAACTGGGTCGCGACCCCGATGAGTTGGTGCAAGCGGTGGTGACGCGCTATTTCGAGGAGGAGGCCCACTTCGTCGACGCCGTCAAACGCGGCGAGGAGGCCTTGAACCGCGGCGAGTACCTTACGCACGAGCAGGTTGGCCACCGTCTCCAGCGGTTTCTCGAGCCCTAATGGAAGTTAGTTGGTCGATGCCAGCGGCGGAAGATTTAGAACACATTTGCGAACGGATTGAGCTTGACAATCCGGAAGCTGCCCGCAGAGTCGCCCGCACGGCGCATTATGTGCAGCCACTACGATCCCACCGGCCAGGATCCGTCCCTGTGCTGGAAGGTTGAACCCGCTAACGCCTGCTCGCAGTGAGTGGCGGAATAGCCAAGGCGGATGTAGACGAGAAAGGATGTTACCGCCTATCTCGAAAATCCCCGCCGGACTGAGTGAATCCAGCCGCAATATGTTTTCCGTTGACACCGCATCAAATCTAGTGCTACATTTACAGCATATGCTGCTTTTGCAGCATTTCTGCCATGACCCTCTTGCTGGCCGGCCTGCTGTTGTCGCAAAACTTCGACGCCGCGTCCGTCAGACTGGGACCACCCGCCAATACTGGCCGCTTCACGATGACCGGAGGACCCGGCACCAACGATCCCACGTTTCTCCGCTATTCGAACGTCCCGCTGAAGCGCGTGTTGATGATCGCCTACGACGTGAAGTATTGGCAGATCGCGGGCCCGGACTGGCTCAATACTCAACGTTTCGATATTACGGCCCGCCTTCCGGAAGGCACGACCAGGGACCAGTCGCTCGCCATGATGCGGAACCTGCTGACCGAGCGCTTCCAGATGGCCGTTCATCGCGAGACCAAGGAGCTTCCCATTTACGCGCTCCTTAAAGACAAGACCGGCACGAAGTTGAAGGCGTCCACTGACGAAGCAGGCGATGTCAACGCGATCGCGACGGTCAAGAAGGACGAAGGCAAGGACGGTTTCCCGGTGCTCACGCCGGGAGCCCCTGGAATTGTCGTCGAAACTCGAAACGGGCGCGCCCGCATCAGCGGGTTTCACTCCGACCTTTCTAAACTCGCGGATTTCCTGTCCACGCAACTCGGCCGTCCGGTTCTCGATCAGACTGAAATCGGCGGGACGTTCGATTTCGCCGTCTATTACCGGCCGGAAAACGCCGCGGTGGAGGACACGAATCCGTATCCTGAAATCTTCGGCGCTCTGCGCGAGCAACTTGGCCTGCGCCTCGAAGCGCGTAAAGGGCCGGTGGAGATGCTGGTGATCGACCGCATTGAGAAGGTCCCCTCTGGAAATTAACAATGAAGAAAAAATCTCCTGACACGACGTTGAGCCGCCGCGAGCGGCAGATGATGGACATTCTGTATCGGCGCGGACGCGCCACCGCGGCTGAGGTGCATGAGCTGCTGCCCGATCCTCCGTCATATTCCGCGGTGCGGGCAAAGCTGCGGGTGCTGGAAGAAAAAGGGCATATCCGGCATGAGGCGCAGGCGGCTCGCTATATTTATTCGCCGGTGGTGGCGCGGGACCGGGCCAAGGAATCCGCACTGCGGCACCTGCTCGCCACGTTTTTCGACAACTCGGCGGAGCAGGCGATGACGGCTCTGCTGGAGTTGAAGCCGGGCAAATTTTCGCGTGAGAAACTGGACGGGCTTTCGAAAATGATCGACCAGGCGAAGAAAGAAGGAGGCAGATCGTGACGTTCCTTATCGATTTCGGCATCAAGAGCACGCTCGCGCTGGGCGTGGGATTTCTGGTGGCGCTCGCGTTGCGCCGTGGCTCGGCTGCTGTTCGCTACACCATGTGGACCTCCGTGTTGATCGCGGTGTTGGTATTGCCTTTGGCGATGCGAATCGCGCCTGCGTGGAACATCGATCGCAGCGCATGGCGCCCTGCCACGCCTGCCGATGTCGATCTCGCAGAGGGTCCGTCGACCGCGGTTGTCGTCGACGGAAGGCGACCCGCATCACGGGAGTTGCCGATGATGATCTGGATCGCAGGCACGATCGCGATGCTCGCGCGCGTCGGGGCGGGACACTGGAGAGTGCGGTCGCTTTTCGGATCAGCAGGGAAAATACGCGATGCGCGCTGGCTGGCGCTCGCTCACGAAACGGCGGAGGCGATTGGCTTCCGGCGCGCAGTGCTTTTGAAACGCAGCACCGCGACGGACGTTCCGTTAAGCTACGGACTCCTTCGCGCGACCGTGCTGCTGCCGCGGGAATCCGAACACTGGACCGAAGAACGTCTGTGCATCGTGCTCGCGCATGAAATGATTCACGCGCGGCGCCTCGATTCGTTGTGGGGACTCCTCGCGCAATGCGCCATGGCCGTGAACTGGTTCAATCCTCTGGCATGGCTCGCGATCCGCCAGTTTCGCAAGGAACAGGAACGGTCCTGCGACGACGCGGTAGTTCTCGCGGGAACCGCGAGCACGATTTACGCGGCGCATCTGGTGGATCTGGCGCGCTCCATCGCGATTCCGGAGCCGGCTTTGGGAATGGCGGAACGGTTCGATCTCGAAGGTCGCGTCCACGCTCTGCTCGATCCGGCGCGCCGACGCGCAGAGGCCAGCCGGAAAATGTGTGGCGCGATGTTCCTTGCCGCCGTGGCGCTGATCGTCCCTCTGGCCGCGGTGCGCGCGCAGTCGATTTCGAAACCGCCAGTGGAAGCGGTGTCGGATGCGGTGGTTCCAGCGGAACATGTCGATCATCGGCCCGTGGAAGTCGCGCTGCATAAGCCGGAGCGGCCCGCCCGGCCTCAACCGCATGCGGCCGCCGCCGAAGAGCCGCAGGCCGCGACTTCCGTCGTTGGGTCGGTATACGACCCGAGCGGCGCGGTCATCCCCTCCGCGACTATTTCGTTCAAAAGTACGACGAGCTCGAATGAGGAAATCACCCTTACGGATTCCGATGGCTCTTACAAACTGCGGAACATCTCTCCCGGCGAGTACGCGGTCAAAGTGCGAGCTCGCGGATTTGCGACGTACCAGAAAACTCTCACGTTCGAGGCCGGCGCGCCCGCGACGATGAACGTTCATCTCGCAATCGGCGATGTGGAGGAGTCGCTGGTCGTGACCGCGAGCAAGCCTGCCGAGATCGCGGTCTCTACTGCGCCACCCATTAAAGTGGGCGGCATGGTGCAGGCGCTGCATATCATCCGCAGGGTGACGCCGCTCTATCCTCCGGATGCCCGGGCGGAAGGAGTGGAAGGCGCGGTGCTGCTGCACGCGATCGTTTCGAAAAGCGGCAGCCTGTTGAGTATCGTTCCGGTCAACACCAGCGCCGATCCCAGACTGGTGAGCGCAGCCGTAAGCGCGGTCTCGCAATGGCAATATCAGCCGACGCTGCTGAACGGAGAGCCGGTGGAAGTGATCACCACCATCACAGTCTCCTTCCGCCTGAACTAGCGCAATTGAGGCGACGCCTGTGGTCGCGGCTCCCTGATCTTAATGAATTAAACAGAGCCGCGACTAACAGGGGCGGTTTAAGCTGACTCTCTCCGCCTGCGATTTAGCCCAAATAATCGAACAGACTCGTCCGCGGAATCTGCTGGAAGGACTGCAGAGCCGCCTGCTGCTCCGTCTGGGCTTGCGTCAGATTCAGAATCGATTGCGTTTCATCGGCGTCCTGCATGCCGCCGATCTGGGTTTGAAGCTGCGTGGTCAGCGTCGAAGCCGAGGTGGTCGCGGCGGAGATGGCATCCTGCGCGGTTCCGTAGAAGGCCAGTTGGCTGTTTAAGTATGTCGATACGCCGGGAAGCGCGGCGTTCGCCGTCGCGATCGCGGTCTGGTCGTTGCTGTTCAGCGCCGTCACCATGTTGTTGATCGACGTGAAGACGTTGGTCGTCGGATCGGTGGAATCGAAAATCTGCTGCGCGCTCAGCGCGACCGGGAAGGTCGTGCCATTGGGCGCTTGAATGGTGCGCGTCGACGCCGATCCCTGGTAAGTGCTCACCGGATCGGGCTGCGTGATGTCGAAAGTGTAGGGCTGCGTCTGGTCCGTATCGCCGGCGAAAATGAAGCGGTTATTCACGGAGGTATTTGCCAGGCCCACCATCTGCTGTTCGATCGATTGCAGTTGCTGCGCGATGCCCGCCCGCCCGGAAGCGGTCTGCGTGCTGGTGGCCCCTTCGGCCGATAATGTCTGCACCTGATCCAGCAGGCTGGTGGCGCTCTCCAGCGCCTGTTCGCCGGTATTCACCTCGGTCGACACTTGCCCCAGGTTCGAAGTGACCTGCTGCGCGGTGCTCAGATTCGCCTGCGCTTGTAGCAGCGGGGAAATCACATCCGGTGAATCCGACACCACGTTTACCCTGAGTCCGGTCGAGAGCTGCGTCTGCGCCGTGGTCATCTCGTCGGCGATCCGGTTGACGTTGTTCAAGAACTCTTGCGTCGAGGGTAAAAGACTGGACACCATAATAAAATTCCTTTGTTTAACTTGGCGGCGGCATCATGGCCATCAGGGAATCGGTTAGGCTGTTCAGCGTCGAAACCACTTTGGCTACCGCTTCATAAGACTGCTGGAATTGCAAGAGTTTCGCCGCTTCTGTGTCCAACGACACGCCGCTCACCGCGGTCCTTTGCGCCTGCGCCTGCGTCACCAGGTTCTGCTGCGCCGTCTGATTGCTGGTGGCGTTCGAAATATCGGTTCCCACCTGCTGCCCCAGGGTCCCGAAAGCTTGGGTGAACGTCATCCCGTTAACGGCCGGCGCGGAGGCCAGTTGCGCCAGCGCGAGCGCATTTCCATTTCCGCCCGGAGCCGCCGGCAGCGCCGCTGCGATCTGACTGGTCGTGAAACCCGGCGTCACCGCGAGCGTAAACGCCGGACTTCCGGCGGTATATGTAAACAGATTGTTGACCGGCGAATTTCCGCTCTGGTCCACGCCTTGAGAAAGAACGTTATTCACGGAATCGGCGAAAGTCTGCGCCAGCGTGTTCAAGGAACTCGAATAGCCCGGCAGGGTAACGTTGTTTTCCTGAATCTGCGCGCCCAGTTGTCCGCCGGTGATCTGCGAAGTGATGTCGTTGCCCTGCGAATCTTGGATAACGGTCTGCGGAGTCGAGAAATTCGCCGAAACATTGTAGGACTGCGCGCCCATCACGATCGGCGTCTGCCCGCCCAGGTAAACATTGAACTGCCCGTTCGCGGTCGGAACCACAGTGAAATTCGCGACCTGCGACAGATTCTCCAGGTCCGAATTAACCTGCGCGTCCAGGCCCGCGTCAGAACTTCCGTTTGGTGACGAGGCGCCCTGTTTATTGAGGTTGGCCAGATCTCCGGCGATCTGATTAATCGTCGAAACCGAGTCTCCGGTTTCCTGCTCGACATTGCTTGAAACCGAACTGATACCGCCTGCGGCGCTGTTGAATGCCGACGCGATGGCTTGCGCCTGGGTCAGTACCGTCTGCCGCGCCCCAGCGTCGTTCGGACTGACGCTTAACGCCGAAAAGCTGTTGAAGAACGAATCGAGAGATCCCGAAACCCCCGTGGCCGACGTCAAGTCGAACTGCGATTGAAGAGGAGCCAGATCCGAAGCCTGCTGTTCCGCGCTGCCCAGTAAAGTCGTCTGCGTCCGCACCACTTGTTCCAGATACGGCGAACGCGTGCTCAGCATCGGACCTGCCGAAAGACCTCCGTCAAGTCCCTCGGAAGGATTGAAGGCATCGGCCACCAGAGTCTGATTCTGTTCGGCGTACCCGGGCGTATCCTGATTCGCGATATTGTTCTGAATCGTCGCGAACTCCTTCTCATAAACCTGCATCGCGCTCGAGGAGTTCAGTAATGTGGTCAGGATTCCCATAATATTACCCGCGCACCGAAAGCGTGCCTTCGGATTGGCCTGGCACCGTGTGGCCGTTCTGCGCATACTCCGGCCCTGCGCCGAGCAGCTTCGCCCATCCCTGGCAGAACGCTACTCCATGCTCCACCAGCCGCGCGCTCACCCGCAGTTCTTTCTTCAGCATCTTCAACTCGCGGCGAACTTCGTAGGGCGCGCAGACTCCTTCGCGAACGGCGCGTTCCACCGTCTCGAGACAAAACACCGCCTCTTCCAGTCCTGGCAGGACCGCGCCGATTTCCTCCGGCGTTGGACTGATCAGAGCGAGACGCAGCGCCTCGATCCTGTCGCGTGCTTGTTTAACTTTCGAACGCATCGTCGATGATCTTCGAGGCCGTGGCCCCTGCATCCACCGAGTACGACCCGTTGGCGTACGACCGCGCTAGCGATTCGAGCTTGGCCTGCCGCTCCGGCGAATCCGCCGCCAGCGATCGCAAGTTCTTCACCAACTCGGAGAGGTGAACATCATCTTTCGACGGTGTGCCCGTCGTCTGCGTAGAACCCGCGCCCGGGCTCTGGCCCGTCCGCGCGGTTTCCTGTGTCCCCGACGTTTCCGTCGAGGTGAGGGAGGTTTGAATGGAGTCGTTTACCTTCATGTTGCCGCCAAGGGGTTTTATCCCCTCTGAATCATCTTATCGGCTCCCGTGCCCCATCTTTTACATTTTCTACTTGTTTTGAAGGTCAAGTAAATACTGTACTCTCCTACCTCAGGGGTAGGTATCACCCCATTATTCCGTATCCATGAAGCAATAACAGATCATGTGACAGATAATATGATGCGCGTCTTCGATGCGGCCCATGTGCTGTTCCGGCACCTGGATATTCAATTCCGCCATGCCGCCGAGCTTGCCGCCGTCGCGTCCGGTAAGCGCTAACGTGCGGCAGCCTAACGATTTAGCGTATTCCATTGCGCGAATCACGTTGACCGAATTCCCGGATCCGCTGATCGCCATATAGATGTCGCCCGGACTCGCGAAGTTCTTCAACTGCTCCACCGCCGCATCCTGATAATGCAGATCGTTGGCGTAAGCGGTAAGCGTTGGCATCGAATCGTGGAGCGCCTGAATCCGGAACCGGGACGGTTTGCCAAGGCTCGCGCCCTTCATCATGTCGCAAACGAAATGCGAAGCCGTGGCCGCACTGCCTCCGTTACCCGCGACGAAGATCGCTTTCCCCTTCTCGCGAGCTTCCCGAAACCACCCGATCGCCTGATCTACCTTCGCCGAATCAATAGTTTGGATGGTCTCCAGCAGACTCTCGCGATACGCGGCGGGAAAAGACATTTTCTATCCCATTGTATACTGAAGCTCGAATGACGGAACGGCGTTGGGGGGGCGATTATGGATTTCTTTTCGAGAATCTGATCCTCAAGGACTTCAGAATCCGTTACCGCAATATGTCGCTGGGGATTCTGTGGTCTCTGATCAACCCCTTAGTAATGATGACCGTGCTGTCCCTGATTTTCGGCCGCGTCTTGCCGAACGGCGAACGGCATAATCAACCGTTTCCGGTTTTCGTTCTCTGCGGCCTGGTCCCTTTCAATTTTTTCGTCGGCGCGCTGATGACCGGCGCGACGTCGATCATCGATAACGCGGGGCTCATCAAGCGTGTGCTGGTGCCGCGGGAGGTGATCCCGATCGCGGCCGTTTTATCGAACTGCGTCCATCTACTGATTCAAATCGCGCTGCTCCTGGTGCTCACCGTGGCTTTCGGCAAGCGGCCCAACTGGTATTGGCTGTGGCTGCCGGTAATCTGGGCGCTCTACGTGGCCTTCGTATGCGGCCTGGCGCTGGGGTCGAGCGCGATCAACGTCTATGTCCGCGACACCCGTTACGTGCTCGAATCGTTTACCACCGTTCTATTCTGGCTGGTCCCGATTTTCTATTCGTTCGCGGACATTCCTCAGAAATACAGCCGGATTTATGAATTTAATCCCGTGGCCGCGCTGATCTTCGCGATGCGCAATATTCTGATGGACGGCACTGCGCCGCCTATGTCGATCATCGTGAACCTTACGCTTGCCGCGAGCTTCACTCTGGCCCTCGGCTTCCTTATATTCGGGCGCCTCAAGCTGCGGTTTTACGAACATATCTGATGCTTCCCGCGCTGCGCTTCGATCACGTCACTAAGACGTTCGTTCACCACGCGGGGCAAATGCTGCTGCGGGAGAGGCTGATCGAAATGGTCAAGCCGTCGCGTCGTCCGCGATTTGAGGCCGTAAAAGACGTCTCTTTCGAGCTGACACCGGGCGAAAGCCTGGGCTTGATCGGGGCCAACGGCGCCGGCAAGAGCACCATTCTGAATCTGGCAACCGGTCTCGCCCAGCCGGACCATGGATCGATTACGGTGAATGGACGGGTGACCGCTCTGCTCGAATTGGGAGCGGGTTTTCATCCCGATTTGACCGGCGCGGAAAATGTTCGAGTGAATGCGGCGATGATGGGAATGACGCGCCGCCAGATGGTCGCGCGCTTCGATGAGATCGTGGATTTCTCAGGCGTCCGCGAGTTCATCAACGAACCCCTGCGCGTCTACTCGGCTGGCATGAGTATGCGTCTGGCGTTCTCGGTGGCGATCGCCGCCGACCCGGAGGTGTTGCTGATCGACGAAGTGCTGGGCGTGGGAGACCAGGCGTTTTACGCGCGGTGTCTGGAGAAAATCCGCAGCTTTCAAGCAAGCGGGAAGACCATCGTGCTGGCGTCGCACTCGGCGGAGCTGCTCACGATGCTGTGTCAGAGAGCACTCTGGATCGAGAGGGGACAAGTAGCAATGGAAGGCGCAGCGGCGGAAGTGATCGCGGCGTATAAGGCCAAGGGGACATGAAGATTTTAGGCCGCTGATGGACACTGATGAACGCTGATCAAAAAAGAAAGCCTTGCGCTGTCATCAGCGTTTATCAGCGGCCAATAAGTCTTTTTCAGCATTGAGAATCACGATCTCCACGCGCCGATTACTCGCCCGCCCATCCGCGGTTTCGTTGGTGTCTTTGGGATTGAAAGAACTATAGCTCGCCACTGACAATCGCGACTCTTCGATGCCGCAATCGCGGCCCAGCACTTCCAGAAGCCGCAGGCTTCTGGCCGCGGCCAGTTCCCAATTATTCTTAAATCGGCGAGTATGGATCGGCATGGCGTCGGCGTGACCTACCAGGATCACTTTGTTCGGAATCTCCCGCAGCACCGCGGCGATCTGTTCTACGGTCAGGCGGGCTTCCGCGTTGATGGCATCGTCGCCGGACGCGAACAGGATGGTTTGCGGCAGACTGATGACCAGGCCGCGAGGCTCCATTTTTAAATCGAGCCCGAGCGTTGCCAATTTCTGCTGGGGCGCAAGAAGTTCAACATGGGGCGGGGCCGGTGGTGGCGATGGAACGGGTGCCTTTTCTGGAACCGGACGAGGCATGGCGCTCTGGGCCGCGGCGGCCACGAAGAAGATCAACAGGATGGTGAGCACATCCATGTAACTGACCATCCAACGATCTTTATTCGCATCCGTCGATCGGCGAGGCGTCATTAGAGTAGTTCCTCGCGGCGCAGGAAGCAGGTCAGGCGATCGTGGACCAGGGCCGGATGCAGGCCTTCGAACAGGCAGAGCATGCCTTCCACGATCATCTCGTTGGTCTCGAACTGTTCGGCGACGTGGGCGCGGATTCGCTGCGCCGCAGGCAGCAGGATGAGATTCGCCAGCGCCAGGCCGTAGACAGTGGAGATGAACGCGGTGCCGGTTCCGGCTGCCACGGAGGAGATGTTCGAGAACTGCCGCAACACGTCCATCAATCCGACCACCGTGCCGATGACGCCAATGGTGGGCGCGAATCCGCCCGCTACTTCGAACGCGCGGGCGTCGGTTTCTCCCTGGCGTTCCAGTTGACGGACCTTCATTTCAAGGGTCGTCTGAAGCTCCCCGCGATTGCGGGAGTCCATGGCCCATTGCAGCGATTCGCGCAGAAACGGCCTTTCGATGTTGCCGATGAGCAGTTCGACGCCGAAGAGTCCTTTGGAGCGCGCCGTTTTCGATAGTGCGACGAGTTCATCCATTAATGGTTCGCGGTTTTCCGGAGGCGTCCGGAGAAGCGCGGCGAGGGCTCGCGCAGCGCGAAAGAGAGTCTGGCGGGGAGTGGTGATAAAGGTCACCCCGAGTGTGCCTCCCAGAACAATCAGCATTCCGGCCGGTTGGAAGAAGACTGCGATGCGAATCCCGGCGCTCGCGATGCCGGCGATTACCGCGCCGATGGCGATGAAGATGCCGGCCAGCATCCAAAGGTCGATTTTCCGGGGAGCGCGTCGCGCGGGTTCAGCGATCTTGACTTGTTGAAGCGCGGTTGCGGTAGCAGACACGCGAAGGTGTTGGCACGCAAGGGTCCAAATTTAAGTCGAATCGCGTCAATATGCAAGCCTTGAGCGAGGCGTCAAGAAATTGCCGCTGCCAATTATCTGGCGAGCCAGCCTCCGTCGACCACTAGAATCGAGCCGGTAACATAGTCGGAAGCGGCCGAAGCGAGGAACACCACGGCGCCTTTAAAATCGTCCGGAGAGCCCCATCGATTCGCGGGGATTCGCGAAAGAATCGCGGGTGCGCGATTCGGGTCCGCGCGCAACGCGGAGGTGTTGTCCGTCTCGACGTAGCCGGGCGCGATGGCGTTCACTTGCACATTGTGCGGTGCCCATTCGTTCGCGAGCGCTTTGGTCAACTGCCCGATCGCGCCTTTACTGGCGGCGTAGCCGGGCACGGTGATTCCGCCCTGAAACGTGAGCAGCGATGCGGTGAAAATGATTTTTCCCGAGCCGCGCGCGATCATGCGCTTGCCGATTTCGCGGCTGATGATGAACTGCGAGTTGAGATTGGTTTCGATGACCTGATCCCAATATTCATCGGAATGCTCGGCGGCGGGCTTGCGGAGAATGGTGCCGGCATTGTTGACCAGGATGTCAATATCGGCAGGAATCTGGCGCAGGAACGCGTAGACGGATTCGCGCTTGGCGAAATCGCAGGCGTAGCTTTGGAACTTGCGGCCGAGCGCGGTGATTTCGCGCTCCACCTCGCTGCCCGGCTCCAAGGTTTTGCTGACGCCGATAATATCTGCGCCCGCTTCCGCCAGGGCGACCGCCATCGCTTTGCCGATGCCGCGTTTCGCGCCGGTTACCAGAGCGGTTTTGCCGTTGAGCCTGAAAAGATCCAGAACGCTCACGGCTTTTCCTCGATGCGGTAGGCTTCGATCGCGGCGCCTCCGAAGATCGAGGCACGCTCGTCGAGCGAGTATTGCAGCGTTGCGCGGTGCATCAGATCGCTCCAGTTTTTATACGTCGTCGCTTCGAGACATACCGGCCAGTCCGATCCGAACATGACTCGCTTCGGGGTGAAGGCATCGATGGCGGTGTCGATATAAAATCGCAACTGCGCTTCGGTCCAGTGCTGATGATCGGCTTCGGTGACGACGCCCGAGATTTTGCACCAGACGTTGGGACGTTTCGCGATCTCGCGTAGATTGTCGCGCCAGGGCAGCACCACACCCTCCCGGATGCGCGGTTTGGCGATGTGGTCCAGGATGAAGCGCTGCTTGGGGTGGCCGTCCACGAATTGGATCGCATAAGGAAGATGGCGGTCGAAGATCAGAATGTCGTAGGCGAGGCGGTGATCTTTGAGCAGCGAAACGCCGGCGTTGAAGTCTTCGCGCAAAATGTAGCGGTCGTCTTTTTCGTCCTGGATCACGTGGCGAACGCCCTTCAACTTTGTGCGGGCCGCGAATTTTTCAATGTCGGCCTCTACTGTGGGCGAGGTAAGCGGTACCCAGCCGACGACACCTTTCATGAATTTGTTCTGGTCGGCCAACGCGAGCAGCCATTCGGTTTCGGCGACGGTTTGACGGGCTTGCACGCCGATGGAGCCGTCGATTTTCGCGGCTCGCAGTTCTTTATGAAGATTGTCGGGCAGAAAATCGCGGCGCAGAGTTGGGTCGTCGATCCAGCCATATTCGGCAGCGGAGTATTTCCAGAAGTGTTGATGAGAGTCGAGTTTAAGAGGCATCATGATTTTCCAGCAGGCCGGTGGGCCAACTGCGATTTAAAAAGGGACCGATGAAGTCACGAGCTTCGTTGATCAGCGTCGCGTCCGCCGGCGCGTGCGCGGCCGCTACATTTTCGCGCACCTGCTCAACCGTGGACATGCCGGCGAGAGTGGTCGCGACGGTAGGATGTTGGAGGCAGAATTGCAGTGCGAGATCGGTGATCCGGACGCCGGATTTGGCGAAAAATTCTACCAGGACGCGAGCGACCTCCTTCACTTCCGGTGACGCAGGATGCCACGGCGGAGGGCCGTTTTGAGTGAGCAGTCCCATGTGCAACGGCGAGGCGTTCATCAGCCCGATTTCGCGGTTCTGGACGAACGGGGTGAGCAGATCGTCGAGGTCCGTGATGAGCAGATTGTAGCGGCAATAGGATAGGATCACGTCGACTGGCGCGGCTTCGGCGACTTTTCGCAGCATGTTCAGTTGCAATCCGGTGATACCGATGAATCTGGTTTTCCCTTCGTTTTGAAGGGCGCGCATGGTGGGGATTGTTTCTTCGACGATTTGTTTTGCGCTTACGAATTCGATGTCGTGGGCCAGGAAAATATCCAGGTAATCGGTACGCAGACGCGCAAGAGATTCGTCGATGCTCGCGCGGATGCGGGCCGCGCTGAAGTCGAATTTGGCAACATCGTAACGGCCGCATTTGGTCGCGAGAATGACCTTGTCGCGGCGGCCTTTCAGCGCTGTGCCTAAGCGCGTTTCCGCCAGTGTTCGTCCGTAATAAGGGGCGACATCGAAATAGTTGATGCCCAAATCGATCGCGCAATGGACGGCTCGTTCGGCTTCGAGAGGATCGGTTTCGCCGAACTCGTTTCCGAGAGGCGATCCGCCGAAACCGAGCTTCGACACTTCAAGGCCGGTGCGGCCCAGCGTCCTGAATTCCATGTCCTATTAGTATGCAGGATCATAGTTATATGACGAGACGCGAGATTCTGATGCTGTCGCTTGCCGCGGTCCCGGGGTTGTGCTCTCCGGCGGGCGAATTTTGGAATGAAAAGAAACCGGAAGATTGGAGCGAGGACGAGGTCCAGGAAATACTCACCCGGTCTCCGTGGGCCAAGGAGGGCGCGGTCAGCGTGTTCGGAGGCGCGGGCGGATCGCTGCTGAATCGGAATGGCGCGATGAATCGGTCGGGCAATATGTCGAGTACCGGGCGCCAGCGCACGAACACTACGCAGACCACGCAAGGCGATTCGCCGGATCTGCGATATAAGGCGATTGTGCGGTGGCAATCGGCGCTGCCGATTCGGGAGGCGCTGAAAGAAAAAGCGATGGAAGGGGTCGCGGACAACTACATCCTTGCCCTGGTGGGGGATTTGGCGCTGGCGGATCCGGATGAGGATGAGGCGCAGCGCCAATCCAGACTGGACATGATGAAGCAATCGACGAGGCTGGAAAAACATGGCGGGTCGATTCCGTTGACCAATCTCCAGACGGTGAAAAAACTGGGGACGCTGTTTTATTTTCCGCGCGCGGAGCCGATCAAGGATGGGCAAGTAACGTTCCTCACCAAACTGGGGCCGGTGGAAGTGAAGTGCAAGTTCACGGTAAAAGAAATGATGTATCACGGGAAACTGGAGCTATAAATGCGTGCTGCGCTCTTTCTGGTTTTTGCCGTTAGTGGTTTCGCGCAGACGGCGGCGCGCGATGCTTTGATCAAACAGGCGGACCAGGCGCTACGCTTGCCTGCTGCGTCGGTGATGGATAAAAAAGCCAAGCCGCCGAGCGGCGATAAGCACGATTACATGAGCGTGGGGCCGTACTGGTGGCCCGATCCTTCGAAGCCGGACGGGCTGCCGTATATCCGGAAGGACGGCGAAACGAATCCGTCGCGGGTGGACGATCAGACGGATAACGCGGCGTTCAAAAAGCTGCTGGGGGCGGTGCCGACGTTGATTTTGGCGTATAAGGAAACGGGACGCGAGGAGTATGCGGAGCACGCCGCGAAGCTGCTTCGGGTCTGGTTTCTGGATCCGGGGACGAAGATGAATCCGAACCTGAATTACGGGCAGGCGATTCCGGGCAGGATGGATGGGCGCGGGATCGGGATCATCGACACAGCGGGGCTGCTCGAAGTAACGCAGGAATTGCCGTTCCTTGAAAAATCGAGCGCCTGGACGCAGGCCGATCGGGAGGGGATGAAAGTGTGGCTCGCGCAGTATTGCGAATGGATGCAGACCAGCAAGAACGGGAAAGAAGAGGCGGCGGCGAAGAATAATCACGGGACCTGGTACGACGTGCAGTTGACGGCGCTGGCTGAATTCACGGGTCAAAACGATTTAGCGCGCCGCGTGGTTGAGGAGGCCAAATCGAAGCGCATCGCCGCGCAGATTCAGCCGGATGGAAAAATGCCGCTGGAGCTGGAGCGCACCAATTCGCTTTCGTACACGACGATGAATACGCGGGCGTTTTGCAATCTCGCGGACCTGGCGGCGAAAGTCGGCGTGGATTTGTGGAATTATCAGACGGCGGACGGAAGGGGAATTCGGAAGGCGATCGATTTTCTGGCTCCCTACGCCGATCCGGCGAAGGATTGGACGTTTGAACAGATTGGCGGCGTGAAGATGTCAAGCCGCATCGATATCGCGGTGCTGCTGCGGCGCGCGGCTTTGGCATATAAAGATCCGCGTTATGAGGCCATGCTCGCGAAATTACCGGTCGAAGAAGTGCAGTCGAATCGGATGCAGATTCTTTGGGGGGCGAAGAAGTAGCCAGTAGCCAGGAGAAAAGACACACTTCGGGTGTCGTGAGCGGCCGAATGACCTTTCGATCAAACCGGCCGCTAGTGGATTGGAAGGTCTCTCACATGGGTCCTGGCCACAACGGTGAACCGTATATTCCATGCTTCGATACACCAACCTCTGAAAACCGGAGTTGAAGCTCCGTTATAGGATCGATCCTAAAATCTCCCGTCGAAGCCATACATATAGTTGACCGCGCGAGCCGTTCCACGGGCTCCGGAAGCTCAGCATCACCGTAATACGACATTTCCTGCGCAGGAAAAAAGCTGTCGGAAAGAGCCTTGGTGGAGGACCCTTCCTGGAATGAGAGTAACGCGGGAAAATCAAACACAGTTCACGCAGAGACGCAAAGTACGCAGAGAAAAGCACTTATAGTTCTCTGAAACAGGGTACCGTAGAGGGGTATATGCAGCTCGAGGTTGCTGTTGTTGTCCCGACCTTCAAGGAGAGAGCCAACATTGCGCCGCTCCTCGAGCGATTAGCTACGGTTCTGGCGGGGATTGAATACGAGGTGATCTTCGTTGACGACGATTCTCCGGATCAGACGGCGGCGCTGATCCGGTCCATCGGATTGGCCGATTCCAGAGTGCGGGTTCTTCAGCGCATTGGACGGCGCGGGCTGGCTTCGGCTTGCGTGGAAGGGATGATGTCGACCGCTGCGCCGTTTATCGCCGTCATGGACGCCGATCTTCAGCATGACGAAACGATTCTTCCGCGTATGTTGGCCAAGCTTAAGGCGGAGCAGTTGGATCTTGTAGTAGCTACGCGCAACGCCGAGGGCGGCAGCATGGGGAATTTTTCCGCGTCCCGCGTCCGCTTGAGCCAGCTTGGACGGCGGCTCAGCAACAGCATCAGCCATTGCGAGCTAACGGATCCGATGAGCGGGTTTTTCGTTCTCGACCGGCGCTTTCTGGAGGAAGTGGTGCATTCCGTTTCGGGCGTCGGATTTAAAATTCTGCTGGACCTGGTGGCGTCTTCGACCAGGCCCGTTCGCGTGGGTGAAATTCCTTACCGCTTCGGCCAACGCCTGCATGGCGAGAGCAAGCTCGACATTCTGGTAGGGATCGAGTACCTGCAATTGCTGCTCGACAAACTGCTGGGGGATTTGATTCCTCCGCGGTTCATCATTTTCGGAATGGTAGGGCTGGTGGGCGTGGCGGTGCATCTTTCCATTCTGTATTTGCTGTTGCGAGTCGCAGGCTGGACTTTTATCGCGGCGCAGAGCGCGGGAACGCTGGTGGTGATGATCTTGAATTTCTTCCTGAACAACGCCATCACTTATCGCGATCGGCGCTTGCGAGGAACGCGGATGTGGCTGGGCCTGTTGTCCTTTTGCATGGCCTGCGCAGTCGGAGCGTTCATCAATCTGCGGATCGCGGGCTACGCGACTCTGGACGCCGGACTGCCGTGGTATGCCGGAGGATTCCTGGGGTTGCTGATCAGCTCCGTTTGGAATTACTCGATCACCGCGCTGTTCACGTGGCGCGAGCAGAAGAGACGGCCTTCGGGTGTGGCGAAGGTCGCCGCGGCGCGAACGGTGAAGTCTGTCTGAGCGCTCGCGCTAAACTGGGGTGATTGCGTAGAAGCCCGCAGGAAATCCGTTTCCGCCTCCGCCAGGAATTTGCGAACGTAGCGCTCCGATTTTTTCCTCCTCGAGTCCGGGTGAGCGCTCCAGCGCCTCTCGCTCTGCTTCCCGATCCGCGGTCCGTCGCGAGTTTGTTGCACGGGTCGGACGCCGAACGCAGGATCATGGAAGCGGCGGCGGAGATCATGGAGGGGCGGTATCGCATCCTGGGTTTCGATCTGGAACTCGGGCGGGAACTCCATTGGCGGCGGGATCCGGTGCATCACAAGGAGACCGATCTGCGCTATTTCCGGCGCATTCCTTACCTGGATTTTTCGCGCGCGGGGGATCACAAAATTATTTGGGAGTTAAATCGCCATCAACATTTAACGATTCTCGCGCAGGCCTACGCGCTTTCCGGACGTGAGGAATTTTTCGAGGAGATTGCCCGGCAGTGGAAAAGCTGGGTGGTTGAAAATCCTTTCCAGCGCGGCATCAACTGGGCTAGCGCACTGGAAGTGGCGTTTCGCGCGCTATCGTGGATCTGGGTTTATCACCTGACAGGAAATCGCATGGATGCGGCGATGCGGGAGGGACTTCTTCAGCAGCTCTACCTGCATGGCTGCCACCTTGAATACAATCTCTCAGTTTACTTTTCTCCGAATACGCATCTGCTAGGCGAAGCGGTGGCGCTGCACGCGCTGGGCGTTTTGTTTCCGTTTCCCCGCGCGGCGCAATGGTCGCGGCTGGGCGCGCGCGTGGTCCGCGAGGAGCTGGTCAAACAAGTTCAAAACGACGGATCGCATTTCGAGCAGTCGACGTATTATCACGTCTACGCGCTCGATTTCTTTCTGTTGCATTACCTGTTGAGCGGCAAGCCCGACGATTTCGTGCCGGTACTGAAATCGATGGCGACGTACCTTCAGGCGGTGATGGGTCCGGAGCGTTCGATTCCGTTGATCGGCGACGACGATGGAGGGCGGCTGTTTTTTCCGCGCGGGCGCGGAGAGCGATACGGGCGGGCTACGCTGGCGACGTGCGCGGTGTTGTTCGGCCGGCCGGAGTGGCTGCCGGACGCGAAGGATTTGGAAGAGCAGGCGGCTTGGTGGGTGGGCGAGGCGAAACCGGCGGGTTCTGCGGCGGTTCCTGCTTCACAGGTTTTTCCGGCGTCGGGAACGGTGATTATGGCGGCGGGTGAGTTGTGGATACTCATCAACGCGGGCGGTTTCGGACCGTTTCGGGCGGGGCACAGCCATTCCCATGCGCTGGCTCTGGTGGCACGACTCGGCGGGGAAGAAATTCTGATCGACTCAGGCACGTTTTCCTATCTCGACGCGCAGTGGAGGGACCGGTTTCGAGGCTCGGCGGCGCATAACACGGTGCGCGTGAATGGACGGAACCAGGCTGCTCCGGCTGGATCTTTTGCGTGGAGCGGCAAGCCTACGGTTGCCATCGAAGCGTGGCGATCGAGCGCGGAGGAAGATTATCTTCAAGCTTCGTGCCGGTACAGCGGTTCCGATGCCGTTCATCGGCGTCGAATTTTATTCCAGAAGCCGGATGCTGTTTTTATCCTCGACGAAATCACGGGGCCGGCGGATGCGAAGGTCGAGCAGTTCTGGCACCCTGGCGAGGAGACGGTGGAATTGTCCGCGAACACGTTTAGGATCGGGAAACAGATGGTGCTCGCTACGACTGCGGAAGCTCGCATCGAGGCCGGCTGGCGGTCTCGCGCGTATGGGCAAAAAGAGGCGTCGCCTGTTATCGCGGCGGTGAGCGAGAGCGCGGTTCCTTTACACATGGGCGCGGTGCTCTATATTTCAGGAAATAAATCCGCCCAGAGTCCAGGGATGCTTTTGATGGAGATACTGTTGAAGATGGGCATGCAGGAGGCGCGGTCTGGGCTGGTGAAAAAGCCAGTTTAAACCGATCCTGCTAGTCGCGGCTCTGTTTCGAGGCTTGCGGGTTTTCACTCAGCTTCGTCTCGCGTTCGGAATGCCATTTCCACGCGGTCCCAATGATACTATCGAGCGAGGAATATCGAGGCGTCCAATTCAGCAGCCGGACGGCGTTGGAAGCATCGGCCACCAGCGCGGGCGCGTCGCCATCTCTGCGCGGGCCGTAGTTCGCGGGCACGGGCAAGCCTGAAACCTGTTCGACCATCTGCATGACCTGACGCACCGAATGGCCCGTCCCGGTTCCGAGGTTGATGCCGACGCTTTCTCCACCACCTTCCAGATGCTTGAGTGCCGCGATGTGAGCGGCGGCCAGATCGGTGACGTGGATATAGTCGCGGATGGCGGTTCCGTCGGGAGTGGGATAATCCGTTCCGAACACGGAAAGAGGCTTGCGGCCCATCGCTGCATAAATGGCCAAGGGAATCAGGTGGGTCTCCGGATCGTGATGCTCGCCGAGTTCGCCATCCGGATCGGCGCCGGCGGCGTTGAAGTACCGCAGGCATGCCGATCGCAAGCCGTAAGCGGCGCCGTAGGCGTGCAGGACCTGCTCCATAAACAGCTTGGTTTCGGCGTAGGGGCTGAGCGGATTCTTCGAGCTGCTCTCAGAGATTGGGATTTTTTCCTGGATGCCGTAGATGGAGCAGCTCGACGAAAATACCAGGCTGCGCACTCCGCCATCGAGCAGGGCGTCCAGAAACGACAGGGCCGCGGAGACGTTGTTGTGATAATACTTGCGCGGATTGGTGGTGGATTCGCCCACATACGCGTGAGCCGCAAATAGAATCGCACTGCGGATGCCGTGTACTTCGATGGCTCGGCGGATCAGCTCTTTGTCTTCGATCGAGCCTTCGATGAACGGGCCGTAGCGCAGCGCGAACCGGTTCCCGGTGATCAGATTATCGACGACCACCGGCCGCATTCCGGAGGCGTGCAACTGCTTCACCGTATGACTGCCAATGTATCCCGCGCCACCCGCCACCAGCACCGCTCCGCCGATCTCGCTCATAGACTTGCTATTGTCCCATGGGCGCTCAGCCGATATCCTTAAGGGAATGATCTCTGTCGTGGTGCCGGCGTTCAACGAAGAAGAGGGAATCGAAACGCTTTACCAGCGTGTCACGGATGCATCGGCGGCATGGGGCGAGGATCACGAGCTGATTATCGTGGACGACGGCAGCCGGGATCGAACCTTACAGATTTGCGAGCGGCTGGCGAGCGCGGATTCTCGTTTGAAAATCCTGAGCCTGTCGCGAAATTTCGGTCATCAGGCGGCGGTCACGGCGGGACTTCAGCATGCGGCCGGCGATATTGTGGCGGTGATGGATGCGGATCTGCAAGATCCACCCGAGGAGCTTCTGCCGTTCATTGAAAAGGTACGGTCGGGTTTCGATGTCGTTTATGCGATTCGCACTAAGCGCAAAGAAGGGCTCCTGAAGCGCATCTCTTATCACCTGTATTACAGAATTCTGCGCAAGCTGGCGACGCTCGACATTCCGCTGGACGCGGGGGATTTCTGCGTGATGCGCGGGGAAGTTGTCGAGGCGATGAATCAATTGCCGGAGCGAAATCGTTTTGTTCGCGGGTTGCGCACGTGGATCGGATACCGGCAAACCGGGCTTGCGTACGAACGGGCGGCACGCTTCGCGGGGGAGCCGAAGTATACATTTTCGCGGCTGGTCAAACTGGGGCTCGACGGGATTATCAACTTCAGCTACCGGCCGCTTCAGATCATCACGTATGTCGGGTTGATGGTGGCTCTGGCGGCGATTGTGCTGGGGGTTGCGGTGTTTTTTCTGTACGCGTCGAATGCGACCATCTGGGGGTTCAACCCACGCCAGTCGCGCGGCTGGACCTCGCTGATCCTGGTGTTGCTGTTCAGCTCCGCCGTGCAGATGATTTCGTTGGGGATCTTGGGAGAATACATCGGCCGCTTGTTTGAGGAAACAAAGCGCCGGCCGATCTATCTCTTAAAGAAGCGCGTCAATTGCGAAGCGGCAGTTGATACGCGGCATTTGACATAGCTTTGCTATAATTTAACTCGAGTCCTGGATCACCCTCATGAGCAAGAATCGCTTGATTTTATTGGAGTTTAACGAACTTTGCCCGGACCTGATGGAGCAGTTCATCAGTCAGGGCAAGCTCCCCAATTTTCAGCGGCTTCGAAGCCAGTCGCACGTCTACCTGACTGACGCCGGTGAGGTTTCTCCGAACCTCGAACCTTGGATTCAATGGGTCACTGTCCATAGCGGAGTCCCTTTCAGCGAGCACGGCGTTTTTCTCCTCGGGCAAGGCGCGGCGCTCGAAACCAAGTGCATTTGGGATATTCTCTCCGCCGCTAAACATACGGTCGGCGTATGCGGCAGTATGAATATCCGCTACGACCGTCCCGTGAACGGCTATGTTTTGCCCGATCCGTGGTCCGACACGGAGCCCTATCCGGAATCGCTGATGCCCTATGTCAAGTTCGTCAAGACGAACGTCCAGGAGCACTCCAACGACCGGGTTCCTTTGAGCAAGCTGGACCACCTGAAGTTCCTGGCGTTCATGCAGAGCCACGGGTTGTCGGTCGCGACGATCACCTCCATCATCCGGCAACTGATGTCGGAAAACGGAGGGAAGAATCGCTGGAAGCGGGCAGTCATTCTCGATAAGCTTCAGTTTGACTGCTTTCGCTCCTACGACCGCAAACTATCGCCCGACTTCTCGACTTTCTTTTTGAACAGCACGGCCCACCTCCAGCATGTTTACTGGCGTAACCTGCAACCGGAGCTATTCAATGTGAAGCCGTCCGAACAGGAGCAGGCCGAGTTTGCAGCGGCCATTCTCTTCGGCTACCAGCAGATGGACGAGCTGATCGGGCGTTTCCTGGAACTCGCCGACGACCATACCACCCTTATGTTCAGTACGGCCCTCAGCCAGCAGCCCTGCCTGATCTACGAAGAAAAAGGTGGAAAGGTGCTGTTCAGGCCGCGCGAGTTCGAGGCACTGATGAAGTTTGCGGGGATCACCGCTCCGCACAGTGTCCTGCCGGTGATGGCGGAACAGTTCTACGTGCATTTCGACCTGGAACAGGACGCGATCGCCGGTGAGCGGATGCTTGCGGCCTTACAGGTCGACGGTAAGCCCGCTATGATTCTGAGCCGGGAAGGCGCATCGGTTTTCGCAGGCTGCGGCCTGTTCACGGATCAGCCCGACAGCGCGGTCCTATCGATCGCCGATTCCGAACGCGCCGTGCGTTTCTTCGACGTGTTTTACAAAGTCGAAGGAATGAAGAGCGGCATGCATCATCCGGATGGGATGCTATGGGTCCGGACGCCGGAAAAGCGCCATCAAATCCATCGCGACAAGGTTCCTCTGGAATCGATTGCTCCCACGATCCTCGAAATGTTCGGAGTGACGCCGCCTTCCTACATGAAAGGCCCTCTGCTTAAGGATCTGCTACCCGCCCGTACAATGGCTTAAGCCGGCTTACGCCCTATCACGACGTACTGTCCGCCCATCGGAAACCAGGACATCGCCGATTCCAGAGGCGCCAGCTTTCGGTACAGGCCTTCCGGCAGGTATAAAAAGTATTCGCTGTGAACAATCTCGAGGCCCGCTTCCCGCATCAGCTTTTTCGTAGTGCCGGGAGTGAGCAGAATTGCGTTGGCGTCGATGGGGATACGGCTCACCAGAAACTGGGTGATTGGATTGAACGGATTGTGCTCGATGATCGCGAAGACTCCGCCCGGCTTCAGCGTGCGGACCACTTCGCGTGTGACCGCCGGGCGCTGTTCGAGCGTCAGGTGATGATAGACGCACACCGCCGTCTCGAGATCGAATTCCCGGTCCGCGAAAGGGAGGGTTTCGGGCGAATCCTGGGCGCGCACATCCAGTCCGCCGCAATCCTCCAGCATCCCTTCTGAAAGATCGCAGCCTGCCACGCTCGAAAAACTGGGTTTGCCAAGCGCCAGCAATTCCCCTTTTCCGCAGCCGACGTCGAGCCAGCGCTGGTTCCGCGCCGAAAGGCCCGCCTTCCGGTAAAAGTTTTGGAGCAGGATCCACTTTCGCTCGTGCAGAAAACTGGTTCCCATCGCATCGCGCAAAGGGTGCGTCGATAATTTGGAATACTCCGCCGCGTAACGGTCAAATTCTGCGCTCATAAATTTCATTGTCGCATTCCCGCATCCGCGGCTCGATGCGACAATGAATGTTTGCACCTGCGAAAACATCTGGCAATTCTGGGACTGATCCTTGTTCTTACCACTTTGATTTATGCCCGCGTTTCGACGGCGTACTTCTGCGGATATGACGATTTTCTCGAAATCCAGCGCGCCAATTTCGTGGATCGGCTCGACCCGGTCAAGGTGTTCACCACCACTCACTTTGATTCGTTCAAGTACCGCCCTTTCAACCGTGGCGCAAACCTGATCACATACCTTATTGACCCCAACGAGGCGACTCCCTTTCGGGTGCGGGATTTGTTTTTTCACGAGGTCTCGATCTGCGCGGTTTATTGCCTGGGAATGCTGTTGTTTGGATCCTGGCAGGTTGCGGCGGTTGCCGCGCTGCTATTTTCCATTCATCCGCTGGCGAATCAGGTGGTGGTCGCCGCGGTGTTTGGAAATGCCGAAGCGAACGCGCTGTTTCTGTTGACACTGGTCCTGTTTTTTCTGTCGCTCAAGCGTTCCAGCATGCCGCTATTGTGCTTGAGTCTGGTCTGCGGCGCGGTCAGCGTATATGTGTACGAATCCTCGATTGTCGTCCCTGGACTGATGGCCGGATGGTGGGCGCTGGAATATCTGTTCTCGAAGCGCCAGCCACCCCGGCGTTTCGTGGTGGTGTTCGTCTTGTTGGGAGGCGTCCTTTTTGGTTCGTATCTGATTGTTCGCCGGCATTTTAATTCTGGAGGCCATACTCCCATTTACGGGCCGAAGGTATTCGTAAAGGGGGCGATGGAGTACGCCGTAGCCTTGCTGCTGCCCGTGGATTTCGTGCTGGCGCACGATTGGCTGCAAACGCCTTTTCCATCCGAAGTGATGCCGGATGAAATGAGGACGGCTGTTTTCGTTGCCGCGGCTGCGGGAGTCGTGTTGATCGTTATTGTTTTCTTTCAGCGGCGGCGGATCACCGCGCTGCTCGCCCGGGCGGGTCCGGCCGAACTGCTGTTCCTTCTTTTAGGAATCCTATTGTCTCTTTCACCGTTTCTGGTCTTCACCGATCACGTGTCGGAAACCTACGTTTACCTGCCGGCTGCCTTCTACTGTCTTTTGCTGGCCCGACTGCTGACGTTCATCCCTTCGCGAGGGGTCCTGATGGCATTGGTCGCCGTTCTGGTGGTGTTATTCGCTTCCGCCACCTGGGACCGAAACCAACGCGTATACGCCTGCGGTTCCACCGCGCGGCGGCTGTTATCGAACCTGCCGCTCGCGGACTGGAAGCAAGGCGAATTTCACGTTAGCGTAGCGAAATCCCTCGATACGGTCACGCCTGCGCACTACGGTGTTTACAATCATTCCGGCCTGGATACCATCGCCGCGGGCGAGCCTCATATCAACGAATACGGATTGCGCGCGCTGGAAGCAGCGGCGCAGTTGCTCACCGGCAATCCGGGCATTCATATAAACATTTACAACCCCGAAGAACTGGCCGCGCGGTGCGGCGATCAAGCCCACGGCTTGTGCTACTGGGTCCACCCCGATGCCACGGTATCGGAGTGGAAACCCTAGCGCTCCTTCATCAGCTCCTGATACAGTGCGGTCCACTGATCCCGCACAGGCTCGACGGCGTACCTCAGTACTTCCTCCCACGCGTTCGCGGTTAGCCGTTCCACCAGCGCCTGGTCTTCGAGCAAGCGGAACGCGCTGCGCGCCACGGCTTGGTGATCGTCGCGGGGAACCAGCAGCGCGGTCACTTCGTTCGCGGCGATATAGGGAATCCCGCCAGCCTCGGTCGCGATTACCGGCAACCCTGAAGAAAAGCACTCCAGGATCGACCCCGGCATGCAATCAAAGTTCGGAGTGGTGATGTATATATCGATCTGATCGTACAGCTCCGCGATTTTCGCATGGGGAACCCGTCCTATGAAACGCGTGTTCCGCAATTCCAGTTGATTCGCGAATTTCTCGAGCGACGGTCCCGACGGACCGCTGTGGGATACCGTCAAATCTGCCTCCGGATATCGCTCCTGAATCAGCTTAAATGCACGTAGGGCGCATTCGATGTTGTAAATCGGCTCCAAAATTCGGTTGTGTAAAAAAACCGGACGCAACTTGCCGCGCTTCCGATAGATAAATTTATCGCGATCGATCACGTTGAAGATGCACTGCGCTTTTACGCCGAAGCGCGCGAACACATCTTTGAGGAATCCGGAGTTGGTCACAACGCGGTCCATTCTGCGAATGGTCGGCAGCGCGGAGCGCCAGTTCCGCAGGTGATCCTCGGCTTGGCCGTCCCGGTAATTCAGAATGATTTTCTTGCCGTATAGCTTCGCGAAGAGCAGGGACGGAAGGGTCCACAGCGTGTACGACCAATAAGACGCGGAGAACACATGCAGAATGTCGCAGCGCCAGGCGCGGACTGCCAGAGTGGTCCAGAACACCACGATATAGCCCATGGTCCGGACGAATTTAATTCGTCCCAAAAAGCCGATGCGGGGACAGATCGGCTGAAACGCCATCTCCAATTCCGGCCGTTCGCTCAAACTGGCCATCAGGCGGCTGGCCTGCACGGATTGGCCGCCGAGGACCTCTTTGGAGGGTGCAATCAGAAGAACACGAATCCGGTCCATCTTAGTCGAGGACGGACTCCAGATCTATCGCGAACGGTTTTTGCTCTCGCGCCGAATCGAGCATGCGCAGGCATCCCACGGTGGACCGCACTCCGTCGATGACGCCGGGTGAAACCGGCTTGCCGGTGCGCACGCCATCGAAAAATGCCGTCAGCTGCGCCTCGTAGCCCTTTTCAGCCCACATCCGGCTGCTGGTTCGCTTCATCGACCCGAGGACTGCGAGCTTTTTGAAATCCTCCGTCCAGGCCGCTGCGCCTTGCGCGAAAACCTCGACTCGTTCGCCGCCGGAGGTCTTGCTTCCGATGGTGCAATAGGTGAGATTTCCCACCGATCCGTCGACGAAATGGAAACTGGCCGCGATGTTGTTCTGGCCGACGGGATCTTTGGTTTCGGTGGGCAGGGAAAAGGCGGATACGCTGGCGATCTCGGAATGGAGCATCCAGTACATGAGGTCGACAAAATGGCAGGCTTCGCCGAGAATCGCGCCGCCGATGGACGGATCGGCCATCCAGTAGGCGCCGGAAATTCCGGGCGAATTGACGCGTGCGTTGATCACTGCCGGTCCGCTGCGGCGGTCGAGCTGTTTTTTCAGCTCCAGGTAATAGGGCGCGAAACGGCGGTTGAACCCGACCATGAGCTGCTTGCCGCTTTCCTTTACCGCGCGATTCAGACGCTCACACTCTTCTTCGGTGATCGCCATGGGCTTCTCGACAAATACATGTTTGCCCGCCAATAGCGAGGCCTCGGCCTGATCGGCGTGATACTGATTCCGGCTAGTGATCAGGACAACGTCGATGCTGGGATCCTTCAGGATTTCGTTGATATCGGTGGTGCAATAGTTCGCCTTGAAGCGCAGCGCGTAGCTCTTGCCGCGCGCTCCACTGGCGGAATGGACGGCTGCGAGGGACACGCCGGGAATCTTTTCGAGAATCGGCAGATGCGCCCAGCGGGCCAGGCCGCCGGAGCCGACTAGCGCGACTTTCAAGCCGTCCTTTTTCTGGGGGTGGTGAGTTTCGACGCGGCGCTTGGGAGCAAAAATCTCGGTTGGCTCGGGCTTCGAGTATTGCAGCAGGACGGCTAAACTTCCGGAGTTCGGGTCCATCACCGTTTGATACGCATTGGGAGCGTCATCGAGAGGATAGGTGTGGGTGATCAGCGGCTGGCAGTTCACGCCGCCGGTTGAAACCAGGCGGAGGAATTCCTGCATGTTGCGATTTTCGGTCCAGCGAACGTAGCTGACGGGGTAATCCTGGCCCTTCTTTTCGTAGGCGGGATCGTAGCTTCCGGGGCCGTAGGCGCGCGACATGAAGAGCTGAATTTCCTTCATGTACATGTCGTTCCAGGGGAACTCCATGGTGACTGCGCCGACGATGACCAAACGGCCGCGATCGCGGCAGATTTCGAGGGCCTGGTGGCACGGACCGGGGGATTTAGCGGCGGCCGCGACGATGACGCAGTCGGCTCCGCGGCCGTTGGTCACGCCCGCGACGGCATCGCGCAGAGTGGGTCCTCCAAGGAATCCGTAGGGTGCTCCCATCTGGAGGGCGAGATCGATGCGGTTGGTACGCAGGTCCGCGGCGATGACGACTCCGCCCTGGAGTCGCGCTAACTGGGCGATCAATTGGCCGACCAGACCAAGGCCCAGCACGACGACCACGTCGCCCAGGCCGATATTGGCGATGCGCACCGAGTTCATGGCGATGCTGCCGAGCGTGGAGAAGCAAGCGTGCTCCATCGCGACGGAGTCCGGAATCCGCGCGACCAGATTGCTGCCGGTGGTGATGGTTTCGCCGTGTCCGGTCCCTTCGCCGCCATAGGCGACGCGCGCGCCCAACTCGATGTCCTCGACCGTCGGATGCTTATCGACGACGACGCCGGCTCCGGAATAGCCGATGACCGCATATTCGCTGAATTTCGCCAGGACCTCGGTGGTGGTGCGTACCGGGCCGTTGACTTTCATGACTTCCCAAATCTTGCGGATATGGGAAGGATTGTCGCGAACCTCCTTCAAAACGCCTTCCTGATGGATGCTGGCGCTCTCCGTCCCGCTGCTGATCAGCGAGAAAACGGGGCGGATCAGGACGTGATGCGGCGCGGCGCGAGGGTCCGGAACTTCGTCCACTACTATGTCTTTGATGCCTTTGCGGATAACTTGCTTCACCAGAGCCAGGATAGCGAGTCCGCTATGCGCGTGCCAACTGGGAATGCTCCGCGATGGCTAAGAACTGAGCCGGTTTTTCGGCTCTCGCCGCAAGATACAGGTCGCCGCGCTAGTGAGCAGTTCCCTGATTACGGGAACCTTGGTGACGAGCGGCAGGCCCACGGTCGCATGCAGCTTAAGACGCTCGATGGTCATACCACTCTGCCGCATGATTCTTTCAAACCGGGCGACCGTCATGCGATTCAAGCCGCCCTCAATGTCTTCCACGCGGGCCGGCCGATCGTTGCGAAAGCGGGTGCGGAGTGTGAGCATTGCTCTATCCGAGAAGAACAGGTTGCACCAGGGTATTGCCAGGTTGGTTCCCGGAATTTTGGTGAAGTTTCCGAAGTGAGACCCGGAGTGAGAGTACCAGGGCTCAGCCCAAGTGATAATAATCTCACCCGAATCGGCGACGTAGGAGCCCATCAGGCGCACCATGGCTTCGGGATCGGAAAAGTGCTCGAAAGCGGATATGGAGAGGACGACGTCGAACGATCCGAGGACGTCTTTCGGAATGGAGCTGACGAAATGTACGTCGACCGCGTTCTTTCGCGCCAATTCCCGAGCAGAGGTCAAATACCGTTCCACGATATCGATCCCCCAAACCTCGGCGGCGCCAAGTTTCTTCAACGCGACCGCTTGCCAGCCGAATCCACAGCCGAAGTCGAGCACTTTGCGGCCGCGAATCCGCTCCGCCAGGTCGGGAACGGTCTTCAGAGGAAAATCCAGGCAGTTGTCAACCGAGTAGCTTGCGGTTGCGCCGATTTCCGCGGCACCGGGATCTCGAGCGAACGAAAGAATAATTCTTTCCTCGAGTGAGAGGCTTTCGCTGCCTTTTCTGGGCACGTCGGCCACGCGCCAAGGTTAACATCGCCCCAGAAAACAGTCAAGTTTTCGTCTTGTAATTTGTGTTGTCTCACCGCGGCGCTTGACCCGTGACAAACGTTCCTGTCGGCCGCTGGACCTGACAGTCAATGCGGTAATAGTATTGGGTTTTGGTCACTAACGATCCCAGCGCGACGCTCTGATTTCGGGCGCCTCCCGCGTTGGTAACACGAGTGTAAGTTCCAAAGGCAGGATCAGTTCCGAAGTCCACGGGACAGCCGATTGTGTCTGGGGCGTTGAAGGAAATGCTGGCGCCGGTTGAGGTTAGCCCGGTCACTTTCACTCCGGAGACTTGTCCCTGTGCGACGGTCAATTGCTGCATATTAGCGCCCTCATCGAGCCCGTCCAGCGCCGGGTGGGCTCCGCCGGAGATGCAGCAGGAACCGAAAAGCAACTCGAAGTTGCCGGACGCGGGGCGGGTAAACGGAATGGTTGCTCCGGTGAAGTTTCCCCAGAAATTGCCGGCGCTATAGCCGCCAGGATTCCCACCCGGCACAAACGTCGCATTGCCGATTACCGAATAGGGAAGATCGCCGGTCATGAAACAATTCAGAACCGTGTTCCCGTTCCCCGCACAGGTGTAGCCGCTGGTGGAGTTGGCACTCACCGGATCGGTGAGTGCGTAAGTCCATTCAATGTTGTTCTGATAAACCAACCCCTCGTTTTCGTGGACGTTGATCGGCGGAAAGTCGTTGTTGACGAACAGCAGAAGAGTTCCGACGTTGGGGGCCGCATTGAGGTTGGGGTTGAAGTCGTAAATCGTGTTGTGATTGAAGATCCAATCGACCTGCCCTCCCCAGATATTTGCCCAATCGCCGGTCGAGCCCGAGGTCTGCCATGCATCCGCATAAGGCACGCTCAGAATCCCAGTGCCATTCCCTCCCGGCCCGATCTGGTTGAGAATGTTGTTCTGAAACTCCACCCGATCCAGGCTGATGCGGAAGGGCTGAGCGTCGTGGCTGATATGGGAATAATTGGCGAGAACGGTCGGCACGTTGTTGAAGGTGTTATTACGGATATTCACGTCGGACACTCCGTCTCCGCCGGTGAGGACGTTCACGAAGACATTGGCGTTCAGGCCAGTCTTCAGATTTTGAACGGTGAACTGAGAGGCGCCCGGATTCACTGCGGTGACCTGATAGATATCCGGCGGATCGTCGATCGTCAGCCAGATCCAGTCGCCCACATTGACCGTGTAATTCACTCCATTGTTAACGGTAAAGGTTGCGGTGGTGCCGGAGTACGAGAGTGCGCAGTACATGCCGTTGTAGATCCCCAGGTTCTCCGGCGTCAGGTCGATGGCGCCCCCTTGACTGACGTTCTGAAAGTTATTGGTGAAGGTGTTGCCATTGATATCCACATTCACGCCGCTCTTGAACTCCAGGAGTTGACGCAGCGGCGTGTAGTAATCCACTGTCGAGCCGGGGGCCTGATCAATCAGCGCGAGGTTGCGATAGAACGTATTCCGAGACACCGTGATGTTGTTATTGGCGCCGTTCAATCCGTGGCCCATTCCCGCATCGAAGAAATGCACGGTGATTCCGTAGTGCTCCAGATAGTTGTTATCGACAAGCGCGACATTCGCGTCGCCTGCCTCCACAATTTCGGCGCCGGCGTTATCGTAAATGGTTCCGCGGTCTTCATGGCCCCACCAATTCGCTCCCGTGGATTGCAAATAGGAGTTTTGGAGCGCCATGTTCGTGCCATCCATCTGCACTATCAGATCGCCTTTTAGGGGCCAGGGCCGCGTGAACATGCAGCGGTCGATGATAATATCCTGCGTGGTTCCGCTGGCGGTAAAGACATATTCTCCAGGGTTGGAGCCGCCCTGGGTATAAGCGGCTTCACCCGAGGCGAGTGAATAGCCGGAATGATATAGCAAAGGGTCATTGAAGATCGGCTGGGCGCTAAAGTTCAGACCGATGATCCAGGTGTGCGTGGCGGCCGACAGATCGAAAACAGCGGCAAGCGCGTTGGGGAATTCCTTAAAGGTCGAGTAAACGGTGTAATGGGGAACCCATGCCCCGTTCGAACAGCGCCACACGCGGCCGGTGGAGTAGGTGGAATTGTTGTAGGTACCGCTCGAAAGATTGCCGACCAGCGGATTGCCGTTCGGATCGGTGTTCGAGTACGCCCAGGCGCCGGCAGCGGTCGTTCCAGGAGTGCAGGCTCCAGAGGGCGCCGCGCCGGTATAAGGAGTATAGGAAACCGGCTGCCAATCGAACAATTGGAGCGTCCCGCCGCTGGTATAAGCAGGGTTCGTTCGGGTCGAGTAGGAATTGTACATCTGCACGCTGAAACTGCTGGTGCTGATGACCGATACCACCTGAAAAGATCCGTTTGCTTTGGGGATTCCGCCGACTCCGGTCATGTAACCCCATTGCCCCACGGCCACGGTCGTCACCGGCGAACTGAGGGTCACCGCGTAAGTGGGCTGGAGCGGGTAACCGACGATTGAGGCTCCGGTTACTCCACTGATCGTTCCGGTGGCGCCGGATTGGCCGCAGTAATGCATATACCAGCCAGGAGTGTTCGTGTTGTCGTCCCACTCAAACCCTCCGGGATAGCAGGTCGACTGGGTCCCGCCAGCCGATCCCGGAGAATGCCAGAAACTTTCATAGACATTGGCCATGTTCGGGGCGTCGGCGGGGCTCACGCGGACTCCTTGTGGAAGATTCGCGGCATTTTGCGACTCGACGATCATTCGCCCGATTCCATCCCACCCGGACTTGGTGAGTTTGTAATAGCCTTGGCAGACGGTAGTAACCGGGATCTGGATGACGGTGCCCCATGACGCGGCGTTGTAGGTTGCGACGAGACCGGTGGTTGGGTCGTCGCAATTGGGCCCAACCACTGCTGGAACGGGGTTCCCGCCGGAACAAACTTCTATCCGGCCGTTGGCGCAGGTTGGGAACGTGTTATCAACCGCAGTGGGTGGCGTGGGCAGCGCGGGATGTGGATTGGGAAGCGGCAAAGTAGTGAACGTGTCCTCGGGTGCGCATACTTCGAGCGAGTTATAAGCGCAGACGCGATAGTAATAAGTAGTGCTAGCGGTGAGTCCCGAGATGTACATCCCGTGCACGGTGTGCTGGGCATTAGAGGTGTAGTGGTTGGCATAGGCCGTGCTGGATGAGGCTCCGGCGTGACTGACGGTATCCCAGCCCCAGCGGGTGAACGCCGCAGCGTCCGAAGTCCAGTTGAGCCGGATATTTGCATGGCCGATTTGAGACTTAACAGGTCCCGCGGTGATCGAGGTCAGGGCCCACACCGGCGGAAGCCAGAATAGCGCGTAGCAGACGGGAAGATATTTCATTCATGGCTCCTGAGGAATCAAAAGGTCGCCAGCGCCGCCCGTTTCCAGGTGTTTGAGGCGATGCACATGTAGATATAAAGTCCGTCGTACTGAATCGATCCCCGCGTGCAGGAGGAACTGGACGTCGCAGGAGTCGCGGACGGAATTGCCAGGAACGTTGACGCGGTGAAGTCATTGGCTCCGGTCCACGCATTTGCCGCTGTGAGCCGGGGGACGCAGGAAGTATTGATATCGAACAGGGGCTGCGGATTCGTTCTCGTCATCGTAAGGCAACCGGTGGGACCGGCGGCGGGTGACTCATAGCCCAATTCAAAACTAGTCCCGTCATAGATGAGAGGGTATGCGTCCACGCCTGCCGCCAGCTCGCCGATGCCCAATCCCGATCCCTCGCGATGAATAATCGTCTTCGCTCCAAATGAGCAGATGTTAACTGTCGGTCCGGAGACACCGTTGGAGATGTCCGGTTTTAACCAGTATACCTGCCCGATGACGAGAGTCGCGGGGCAAATCGACGGCGAGCCCACGTAAGCGGTAGCTGAACCGCTTGTTGGACTTACGAAGTTACCCTGGCTGATCGAGGTGCTGTTGACGGAGCCGCCTCCGCTACCTCCGCCGGTCTCGAGTGTCCAGATGTTCGCGGCGGTGCAGGAGTACAGATTGGCCCCGGCGGTGCCGCTCGAGAGGAAGAACATCTGTCCGACCACGCAGGTCCCGGGAAAAACCGTACCTACCTTCGCCGGTGAGGTCGAAACCGCCCCGGAAAAATCGATGTTCCTGGTCTGAGTCCGCGCGTCGATCGCCGTTTGGGCATGTAAGCCCATACTGGCTATTGCCAGTCCTATTGTCAGTGTCAGTCGATGCTCTTGAGCCATGTTTTCCTTCCGGCTCAAGTATGGGCTTGACACTGCTCGCGCCGGGGTCCGGTGGAAGCTGCATCCTCCTCATTTCAAAAAACTTAAAGAGGGCCATTCGCGCGGTGACCGCAGTTCAGTTGCATTCTCAACACGCGCTGGCGATAATTGAAAGGTGCCGCCCGCTTCGGGGCAGCGTCGTCTCAACCTGGAATGACACCCGATTCTGAATTCCCGGGGCAGCAGCGCCCTTTCCGCGTCGGTTTGCTTGGGACCGGTGTGATTGCCGCTCCGCACGCTCAGGCCTTGCGCTCTTTGGGAAGCGCCGTCGAACTGGTTGCCGTTTGTGATCGCGATGCGGCGAAGGCAAAGGCCTTTCAGCAGGCTTTTTCGGTGCCTTCTGTGTTTGAAGATCTGGAGGCGATGATCGCTTCCTCGCGGCTGGACGTGGTTCACGTCCTGCTTCCCCCTACGGCCCATACGTCCATGGCGATCGCTTGCCTCGAACGCGGATGCCACGTATTTGTCGAGAAGCCGTTCTGCCTTAGCGCTCAGGAATGCCGCTCCGTGATGGACGCCGCCTCCGCCAACGGACGCCGCGTGGGCGTGAATCATAACCTGACGTTCATGCCCTCCTTTCTCCGGATGGTCGAGGAAATCCAAAACTGGCGTCTGGGGGCGATCCAGCATGTTACGGTGACCTATAACCTGCCGATGGGACTCGACCGCGGGAGGCATCAGCACTGGATGTTCGGCTCCCCGGAGCGCATCATGCTGGAACTGGGGCCCCATCCTTTGTCGGTTGTTTATCGTCTTTTGGGGCCTGTGGTTTCCGCCGCGGCACTGGTTTCGGGCCAGCGAATTCTCTCGAATGGCCAGGTTTTCTGGGACACCTGGCAGTCGTCCCTGGCGTGTGAGCGGGGCAGCGCGCAGGTGGTTCTGGCTTTAGGCGGAGAATACCTGAGCACTGGAATTCACGCGATTGGCCAGGATGGCGAGGCGTTCGTCGATTTGTTGCGGAACACGATCCGCGTTTCCGGCCGGACCAAGTATCTGCGCAGCGACCAGTTGATCGACGGCTGGCGCAACGGTGCCGGACTGGTGCGCCAGAGCGTTCGTAACCATACTGCCCGCATGCGCGGCATGCTGGGTTTTGGCCCTGCCTACGAAATGCAGAATTTCTCCATGAACTCGAGTGTAGGGGCCTATTATCAAGCCCTGCGGACCGGCTCCCGTTTGCCGGTCGACGGCGCGGATGGAACGGCGGTGGTCGAGTCCCTGGAAGCGATTATCGAGAGCGCACTCGCCAGGAAGGAAGTGGAGCACCATGCCGTCCGGTGAGCGCGCGGTAGTTGTCGGTGGTGCGGGCTTCATCGGCAGCCACCTCACTTCGCAGTTAGGTGCGGCCGGCTGTTCTGTCACCGTCGTCAGCCGAAGCGCCGGCTCCGCGGGCCGCGATACGCCGGGTGTCACTTATGTTTCGGGCGCTGTGGCCGATGCCGACGCGATGATGCGGGTCATCGAGGGCGCGAACGTCGTCTACGATCTGTCAATGGGCGGGGGGCCTACTTGGGCCGACTACGAGCGGGATTTCATCGGCGGCGCGAGGAATATCGCGCGTGCCTGTCAGCGTCATGGGGTCCGGCGCTTGTTGTATGCCAGTTCCATTTCCGCGCTGTTCCTGGGCCGCCATGCCAAGCTCGACGATTCCGTCGGGGCCGATACCAAGGCTGATGGCCGCGGTCATTACACGCGTGGAAAGGTGGAGGCGGAGAAGGCGCTGCTTTCATTGCATCGGGAAGAAAAACTTCCAGTGGTGATTCTGCGTCCCGCGATCGTGTTAGGGCCGGGAGGTTTTCTGGCTCATGGGGCCTTGGGAGTTTCCGTTTCCGACACCTGCATCCTTGGTTGGGGCGCAGGCCGCAATCCGCTCCCTTGCGTGTTGGCGCGGGACGTCGCGGAGGCGATGGTCCTGGCGAAGGATGCGCCAGGAATTGAAGGCCTCTCGTTTAATCTGTCGGGCGACATCCGCCCCACGGCACAGGAATTCGTGGCGATGCTGCGCGAACGCACTCGCCGGGATTTCCGCTTCTATCCGCGCAACCAGTGGGCTATGGGCGCGTTCGAGTGGTTGATGTGGTCTGCTAAGGCACTGGTTCGCAAACCCGAGAATTCGCGCCTTGCTTTCCGCGATATTCAGAGTCTGTCGATGGCCGCCGATTTAGATTGTTCGGCTGCGAAGAAATTGCTCGGCTGGAAACCTGAAAGCGACCGCGACGTCTTCTTTCGCGAGGCCATCGACTCGCATCTCAAGCCCTTCCATGCTGGCGATCTGCGGCTGGAGACGGCGCTTACAAAAAGCTGACCATTCTACAGATCTTTGGGAATCTCGGCTTTGGAAGAATAAATGATCGCACCGATGCCGCAACCATCCTGCTCCGGATCGACCACAAACTCCCGAGTTTCGTAGTAGGGCTTCAACCTCCGCCAGAGAAGATATACCTCTCCGCTCCTCGCTCCGACAAACGTAGCCGGGTCATGACCGAATCGAGTCAAATGATCCTGAACAATGTCGTGGAACGCGACGATGCCGCCCTCGCGCACAAATTGGGTGTAGTGAATGAAGTCTGCCTTCGCGCCTTCGTAGCTGTGGTCGGCGTCTATAAACAGTAGATCCAGCTTCTGGCCGCCGAGGGCTGCTTTCACCTTCTCCAGCGTCGTTCCATCGCACGTTCTACCGCTGATATAAGTCTGCTTTTGAGAGGACTTTGCGTAATACCGAAGCTGGGATGTGTTTCTCAAGTGCAGATCCACTCCCACGATAGTCTGAACGCTCGGCAACGCGTG
>DATHOJ010000094.1:0-2587 GCA_035485055.1 Bryobacteraceae bacterium | reverse complement strand
CGTGAATCGATACCAGCAGGATTTGGCAACACTGGCGCCAAGTCATCAGCTCTCGCTGCTGAGTCTGGCAGGGATCGACCGGCATTTTGGCAACGGCTACCTTCAGACTTGGACGCTGGGGCTGGAACGGGCTTTCGGCGGCCTTACGGCCGATGTCGCGTATGTGGGAACATCGGCGTTTCGACTTCCCAGAATGTCATATCCGAATGCGTATCCCGGAGCGGACTCGGAATTTGCTCGGTTTACAAATTTCGACAGCAGCGGAGCGGTGACAGGAGGTTTCGGATTCGAGTCCGTGATGACGGCAACGTCGCACTCATCGTACAACGCGCTCCAGACTTCGTTGTCGGGAAATGTTGGGCATGGCGGTCCGTCATTGCAAGCAGGTTACACTTGGGGCAAATCACTGGATGATGTCAGCGGCATCGTAGGAGGAACAGGATCCACCGGCGCCGTGACGCTGTTCAGCCCACAAAACCCCTTCGATACGCAAGCTGAGAGGGGGCCGTCGAGCTTTGACGTGAGCCACGCCTTCACGTTGAGCGCGGCCCAGGATTTGCATTTCGAACATCTGGGACTTCAGTCGGATCGAACCCAGTTGTTGACGAAGGGCTGGGAGTTTCTAAGCATCTCAACGATTATGAGCGGTTCGCCGTTTACGGTGTATTCGGGAATCCAGCAAACGGGTGCGGGAACGTTTGGCGCGGACCGACCAGACGAGGCCGGAACACCGGACCTTTCGAGCGCCGGCAGCTCAACCCGACCGCGCGACGACTATTTCGGGCGCGGCGCGAACAACGGAAGCTTCTTTTCGATTCCCATCGGGATCTCGGGCGGGACTGGACCGAACTCCGGGCGCTTTGGAACGCTCGGCCGTAATACATTTCGTGGACCGGCATATTATGATTTCGATTTTGCGCTCATTAAGACGACTCCGATCGGCCGCCGAGAGAGCGGCGTGGAGCGAGCGGACCTGCAATTCCGCGGGGAGTTCTTTAATCTGTTTAATATCGTCAACATGGGACTACCTGCCAATATCATCGAGGGTACAGGATTTGGCATGATCAGTAAGACGGCGGGAACTTCGCGGCAAGTTCAGTTTTCGCTAAAGCTCATCTACTGAGCTCGCACGATCGATGCCCTAGTTTGGCCCTAAGAAATCACCCAGGTTTGGCCAAACAATTTCGCATACAATTTCGTCGAGAGAAGCTCGAACCATTCAAATTCGGCGCACAAGCCCCTGGTCGGTTGCCTGCGTATTGCGGACCAGCAACAACACGAGAAGCATTCCGACAAACGGAACCAGGCCCGCGACAATCACGATCGGATCGAAGGAATGAGTTCCGGTGGATCGCCGCGCGTCGGACAAATAACCTATGAACTTGAAGGCTACAATGGTTCCGATTCCGGCGCCCGTGCCGCTCAGGCCGCTCACCGACGCCACGGACTCGCTGTGGTAAAGGTCGGACGGCAGCACGTTTGCCATGATCGTGAATCCGGCGTAGGAAAAAGTCGCAAATGCGAAGAGGAAGGAAATCAAATAGAGACTGGTTGTGAATACCGTAGGGATCAGCAACGTCATTCCAATCCCGCCGTAAATCATCACGGCCTTGCGCGCCGCGCCCACTGACCATCCTCGCTTGATCAGGTAGCCCGACACTGCGCCGCCGAAGAAACTACCTGCGTCAGCAGCAACGAATGGTATCCAGACCGCGATGAGGCTGGTTTTCAGTTCGATTCCCTTCGCGACCAGATAGATGGGGAACCACTCGGCGATGAAAAAGAAAACCGGGTCGGTAAAACTTCTCGCGACGATCGTTCCCCAGGTCTGCGGCAGTTTGAGCAGATCGCGCCAACGCGGACGAGTCGTGCCCTCGTCCTGTGCATCCGCATCACGCTTGTCGGCCGCGATCATGCGGAGTTCGCCTTCGCTGATGAGCGGGTGGCTTTCCGGCGGATAATAAAGCCATCGCCAGGCGATCAGCCAGAGGAAGCCGAGGGCGCCTGGAACCATGAACGCGGGACGCCATCCCCAACGCGAGTAGATCGAGTAGGTCAGGTAGGGCGTAATTGCCGCTCCGATCGAGGAACCGCTGTCAAACAGTGCCGTCGCCAGGCCACGCTCGCTCTTCGGAAACCATTCTGAGACGGCTTTCGTTGCGGCTGGCCAGTTGGGCGATTCGCCGGCGCCCAGCAAGAAGCGGAAGGAAGCAAGGCTATAAAACCCACTCGCTAACGAAGTCAGCATTGAGACGATCGAGTAAAAAAAGACACTAAGTGTGAGGCCTCGGCGCGTACCGATGCGATCCATGAGCTTGCCGAAAACCGTTTGCCCGATGGAGTACGCGACGCGGAAAGCGATCGCGAGATTGGCATAGTCGCTATTGGTCCAGTGGTACTGGGATTGAAGATACGGAGCCAGCCAGGAAAGCGTCTGGCGGTCGATGTAGTTGATCACGGTGGAGGCAAACAGCAGTCCGCCGATCCGCCAGCGTAGGTTGGGGACCGAGCGCGCGCTGCGTGACGGGGACTGTCCGGTCGTATCCATGTCGGTGTTGAATTAATTGTGGGTGAGTTGACTCCAGGG
>DATHOJ010000093.1:0-2502 GCA_035485055.1 Bryobacteraceae bacterium | reverse complement strand
TCCCCGCCGAGTTCGGATGCTACCTGGCGGTGCCACTCCGCTGTCCCTGAACATCTGCGGTTTCAAATCATGGGTGCGCCACCAGCATCACATTCAGAAGTCATTGAGTAACGTTCTGTAAGCAGGAGCTGGAACTATGGACATTGGCATTATGATCGCGGCGACCGCGGAGTCCGGCGACATCGCGGAAATCGCGCGCGAAGTAGAAAATCTCGGGTACGAGTCGTTCTTCATTCCCGAGCATCCCGTGATTCCGATCGGATTCAAGACTCCCCTGCCAGGCGGCGGCGCAGGCACATTGCCCGAGCATTACGGCCGCTGGATGGATCCGTTCGTCGCGCTCAGTGTTGCCGCGGCGGTGACCCGGCGCGTCAAGCTCGGCACCGGAATCTGCCTGCTGCCGGAGCGCGAGCCAATCGTCACCGCTAAGACCATCGCCACGCTCGACGTCGTGTCGGGCGGACGCGTGATCCTGGGAGTCGGCGGCGGTTGGCTTCGAGAAGAGACGGAAGCGCTGGGGACGAGTTTTGGAACCCGCTGGAAACGGTTGCGCGAAACCGTCGAAGCGATTCGCGTGCTATGGACTCAGCCCGAGCCCAGCTATCAAGGCGAGCTAGTGAAGTTCCCCGCGGTCCGATGCGATCCCAAGCCGATCCAGAAACCCGGCCCGCCGATATTGCTCGGCGCGCGCGGACCCAAGGCGCTGGAGCGAGTGGTGCGCACGTACGATGGATGGGTGCCGATCGCGGGCCGGCCAGCCAGCTTCAAACGCGACGTCGATGCGCTCAGGAAAGTCGCCAGCGAGCGCGGGCGCAATGCGGACACTTTGAATATCAGCGCTTTCGTCGCTCCTGCCGAGGACGGGATCGCGCTGGAAGACCTCAAGCTGTATCGCGAGGCTGGGGCGCATCGGCTCGTGCTGTTTTCGCAAGGCGATGCGATCAAGATGGCGGCTGGGAAGACGCTGGAAATCGTGCGGCGCCTGGCTTCAACGGTCGAACGCGCCGCGAAGGTTTGATCGTAGAGATCCCGTGCAGTTTTACGACAGGGAGATATTTGGCGGAGTCAAGTTTGATCATTCGTAAAAAAAATTGGTACGGTCACGAAGCTGCATAAGAAGCAATTCGCGCAAACAATCAAAGTGACAAGGAGATTTCGATGAAACTTTATTACTCGCCCGGAGCATGCTCGCTTTCACCTCACATCGTTGCCACCGAGGCCGGCATCCCGGTCGAACTGGAAAAGGTAAACCTCGCCGAACATAAGACGGAATCCGGCGACGATTACATGAAGGTGAATCCCAAGGGCTATGTTCCCGCGCTGCGTCTCGACGATGGCAGCGTTCTCACCGAGGGTCCGGCCATCGTTCAGTACCTGGCGGATCAGAATCCTGCCAGCGGACTCGCGCCGAAGGCCGGGACTATCGAGCGCTATCGGCTGCAGGAGTGGCTCACCTTCATCGGCACCGAGCTTCACAAGAGCTTCGGGGCGCTGTTCAACAAGGCGTCGTCGGACGATGCCAAGAATACGGCGAAGACCAACATCAATAAGAGACTGACGTACATCAACGACCAGTTAGCTAATCGCCAGTACCTGGTTGGGAGCAACTTCACGGTCGCCGACGCTTACGCTTTCACCATAATAAACTGGACGAACTTCGTCGGGATTGATCTCAAACCCTATCCGAATGTCGCGGCCTACCAGGCTCGCGTTGGCGGTCGCCCGAAGGTGCACGAGACTTTGAAGGCCGAAGGTCTGGCGAAGTAGCGTTAGCGTCCAAATGCATCCACGGGAGAGAGTGGTCCCTTCAAACCAGCCGCAAGGAGAGTTGAGATGATTGATGTTTATTTCTGGCCAACACCAAACGGAAAAAAGATCACCATCCTGCTCGAGGAAGCGGGCCTCCCTTACACGATCAAGGCGGTCAATATCGGACGCGGCGATCAGCTGACAGCCGACTTTCTGAAGATCGCACCCAACGGCCGGATGCCCGCGATCGTCGATCACGAGCCCAAAGGCGGCGGTGCACCAGTCGCGATTTTCGAGTCCGGCGCCATTATGGAGTACCTGGCCGAGAAGAGCGGCAAGTTCTGGCCGCAGGAACTGCATCAGAAATACGAGGTCTCGCAATGGCTCTACTGGCAGATGGCCAACCAGGGCCCGAAGATGGGCGAACAGGGGCATTTTCGGCGCACAGCCACCGCCGGGAAAAACGGCGACCAGGCCTACGCGCTGCTGCGCTTCGACAATGAAGTGCATCGAATCTACGGAGTGATGAACCTCGGCTTGCATAAGAAGAGCTACCTGGCGGCGGGTCAGTACACGATCGCCGACATGATTTGCTATCCGTGGGCGACCACCTGGCAGAGCCGCAACATCGACCTCGCCGAATTTCCCAACGTCAAGCGCTGGCTCGATGAGATCGGCGCGCGGCCGGCAGTGAAAAAGGCGATGGCGGCCGGACCCGAGTATCGCGAAGACCCTGCCACCGTCACGCCCGAG
>DATHOJ010000092.1:0-2752 GCA_035485055.1 Bryobacteraceae bacterium | reverse complement strand
AAAGAACAGGGTGCGCTGTGTGGTGTACACATCGAGCGTCGCTACGATGGGTTTCACAGGGAACGGGCGTCCGGCGGACGAAGATTCTCCGGTTTCGCTGGCTGACATGATTGGGCATTACAAGCGCTCGAAGTTCATGGCCGAGCAGGTAGCACTAGAGGCAGGCCGCAGCGGCATGCGAGTCGTGACGGTGAATCCGACCACGCCGGTGGGCGAGCAGGATGTTAAGCCGACTCCGACGGGACGAATTGTCGTCGACTTCCTTAAGAGGAAGTTTCCCGCTTACGTGGAGACGGGATTGAACCTGGTAGATGTTCGTGAATGTGCCGAAGGACACGTTGCCGCTCTGGAAAAAGGTAAGAGCGGCGAGCGCTACATTCTGGGGGGAGAGAACCTGACGCTGAAGCAGATTCTCGATAAGCTGGGCCTGATCGCGGGCTTACCCTCACCGAAAGTGAAGCTGCCTTACTTTGTTGCTTATGTCGCAGGCGCGGTGGATGAGACGGTATCAGGCCGCCTGTTGGGGCGCGAGCCGCGCGCGACCGTCGAGACGGTGCGCATGGGAAAGAAAAAGATGTGGGCCAGTTCCGACAAGGCCGCACGCGAGTTGGGATGGAGGACCATACCCGCGGACGGAGCATTGCGCCGCGCCGTAGAGTGGTTCCGGGCGAACGGGTATGCGTAAAGTCGCCATCGTCGCCGCGCTCGAACGCGAAGTCAGCGGCCTGACCAGGAATTGGAATCGCGTGGAGCGGCAGTATGACGGTCGCAGATTTGTTTTCCTCGAGCGGGGCGAAGTGGTTGTCGCATGCGGCGGAATCGGCCTCGACGCCGCGCGCCGCGCGGCCGAGGCGGTGATCGTTCTGTATCACCCTACGCAATTACACTCGGTGGGATTCGCGGGCGCGCTCATCCCGGAGCTGCATGTGGGTGATCTTATCGCGGCATCGGTAGTTATCGATGCCCGCGATGGCAGCCGTGCTTTCGTTGCTGGTGCAGACAGTCAGAATTCCTTGGTAACTTATATGTCCGTGGCAGGAGTTCAGCAGAAAAAAAACCTGGCGCATGCCTTCGGCGCGAAAGCCGTAGACATGGAAGCTGCCGCCGTAGCTGCGGCGGCCGTCGCTCACGGGATTCCATTCGCTGCGACTAAAGTGATCTCCGACGAGTGGAATTTCGAACTCCCTGAAATGGCGCGCTTCATCGATCCGCAAGGCCGATTCAAAACGGCGAACTTCGCGCTTTTCGCAGCCCTGCGGCCGTGGCTCTGGAGGCGAGTTGCCCTGCTAGCCGCCAACAGTCGCAAGGCAACGAAAGCTCTGAGCGAGCATCTCGAGCTTTGGGTTCAGGACTTGAGCCGGGCCTCCGAGCCGGTCGCGGCAACCAGCGGATCGCACGCTGAGGGTGGCAAATGAGAATGCTTAGGAAGCTGCCGCAACTGGCTCTAATCGTCCTGTGCGTGGCGATGCGTCTCGCCGCGCAATCGACCGCGACTGACGTCTATGCGGAAAGCTATCGCCAGGGCTCGACCCGTGTGATGGAAGAGAGCTTTGAGGTCAAACTCTCGCCCCAGGATTCACTCTACCGCGAGCGCATCAAAGATTTGCGGGGGAACGACCGCTACGCCTTCTCAATTATTCCGCTTGGACCGGAGGGCGATACCAAAATCACATCCTGGCAAGGAAAATTGGCCGATCTGCAACACCCCATTTACGATAACGTGCTGCAGGTGTCGGCCAATCCCTCGGACGATCCGAAGAATGAAGCGAAGAATGCCTTGTTCCGGCTCTGGCCCTCGAACACAGCGGCCGTTCCAGTGCGCGCCAGGCGCATCATGAAGGTGGATAATTTCTATGTTGTGTTTGAAGTCAAGGCGTATCACTTCACGCCCCCCGAATCGCCGTATCTCGATTCAATGACGGTGCAGGTCGAGTTCAGGAACACGGACCCGAGGCAGGCCGAGAGTTCCGGGAAATAACGTCTGAGGGCAACGTCCGCGCCCTGCTGACGGGCACGTTGTGAAGCGCATGGGAAGCAGAGTTCATCTAAGCTTGACGAGCACGGGTTAATGGGCACAGGTTGATGGTGGGAGTTGAAGGGTAAGATCTGATGGGAATTGCTGGACAAATCGCGATCGAAGACCGAAGCCAGTCGATTCCGGCGACCATGCTGGCGGCAGTTTACCGGGGAGTCAACAACGTCCGGCTGGAGAACGTTCCCGTGCCCCAGATCGGCGCCGGAGAGTTGCTGGTGCGCGTGCATACCTGCGGGGTTTGCGGCACGGATCTGAAAAAGATTGCCTCCGGATCCCATTCGGCGCCGCGCATCTTCGGACACGAAACCTCCGGAGTCGTGGCCGCCGTGGGCGCTGGCGTGCGGAAGTTTGAGCCAGGTGACAGGGTTGTCGTCTTTCATCACATCCCCTGTCGCCAGTGCTACTACTGCCGGCACAAGATTTTCGCACAGTGTCCGACCTATAAGAAGGTGGGATGCACCGCTGGATTCGAGCCTTCCGGCGGAGGGTTCGCGGAATATGTTCGGGTAATGGACTGGATCGTCGAGCAGGGAACGGTAAAAATCCCCTCCAGCGTTTCCTTCGAACAGGCCTGTTTTGTAGAGCCGGTGAACACCTGCATGAAGGGGATCGAAGCCCTGCGCCTGCAGCCCGGCGAGACCGTGCTGGCCATCGGGCAGGGCCCAATCGGCATCATACTTAGTGTACTGGCCCGACGGGTAGGCGCCACGGTTATTA
>DATHOJ010000091.1:0-2904 GCA_035485055.1 Bryobacteraceae bacterium | reverse complement strand
TGCGGGAATCGCGGTGTTGTAAGTCTTTAAGGCCAACCGATCGAAGCAATCCAGTTTCACGTTCTTCCAATCGATCTCGATCGATTTGCCCAGCGCATACGCCAGCCCGTTTGTTCCCTCAATTACATACTTCGGGCCGGTTACCCCGCGGGACGCTAGAAAGACGCCGTGCATAGACGACAATGCAGCTTGGGACGAGTTCAAGCCCTTCCATTGCGAGATCGGCGTGGTGCGCACGACCAACAGCGGAATGACGTCACCGCAGATTTCGACGGCCGCCGCGGTTTTTGCCTCGTCCAGTTGGAGCGCCTTGGACGCCCCGGCTCCGATTGAGAATGCGAGTGGTGTTGTCAGGTCAAACCCCTTTTCCATGAAGGGAGCGACGGAAGTCAGTTCCGACTCGACCTGGTAGGCAACCGCCAGTGCGGTCAAGAATTCTTTGCCGGATCGCCCCGCGTGCTCGCAGGCGGCCAAGACCGCTCCAACGTTGTCCGACGGGTGACACAGCGACACTGGACCAAGATAGCTGTCCATCAGGTCGACGTACCGCACCAGTGCCGTGTTGGCCGAAGCCGCATAGATGACGTTGGCATTTCCGCCGCCGATCAAAGTGCATCGCGCGTCCGAACCGCCGAACTGTTTGGCCTGTTCCACACAGGCCACCGTCGGAGCCGCGCCGAGAGCGTTGATCGCGCATGCCAAGGAATCGAGAACGCTCACTTTCAGGCGTTCCCGCCGCTCGGGAGTAAGGTCCTCGTAGCTCGCCCCGTACGAGAACATCGCGATTCCCTGCGCCTGGCTTTCGCCTGTGATGATCGGCTTGGGCTTCGTTGCATAGTGACCGGCGGCTTGGCCTACAGCTTGAGCTGGAACTCCTGACTGCAGACGAGGATCACTCTTGGGGCCTGCACCTTGTGTACTCATTGAGCTTTTACCTCCTGCACGACGCGGACATTTTGACTCCCGTCCGAAGCGCACGTCAAGAAGCGGATAACGGGCAAGCCGGAAGTAATCCCAAGCTAAGAGTAGCCGACCATCCGCTCAGAATCACGAAGGCTGCGTGGAATCGGCCGCCGTAACGGCTTCTGTTCTACGGCGGGGCCGGCGGACGAGTAGGCGGCGCCCGCGCACCAGAGCCCCTTCAGCGAACTCGTCGAGCACGTTTCTCCGGTATAGACTCGGGTGATGCGAAACCTTAGAGACAGGTTCGTCGCCGAGTTTTGCTTCATGGTGGGCGTGCTGGCTGTGGTCGCCGCAGGCATTCCGGTCCGTGCTCAGACCGATGTACGCTACGACATCGCCGAATCGAAAGACGTAATGGTCGCCATGCGCGACGGAGTTAAACTCGCCGCTGACATCTATCGCCCCACCCAAAACGGTCAACTGGTTGACGGCAAGTTTCCCGTAATTCTGATGCGCACGCCCTACAACAAAGAAGACTCCGCTCAGAGTGCGAACTCCTTCGTTCCCCACGGATACGTCGTGGTTCTGCAGGACGTGCGTGGCCGGTACAAATCAGAAGGACACTGGCGTCCGCATTACGACGACCCGAACGACGGATTCGACACTGCGCAATGGATTGGCTCACAGCCCTGGTGCGATGGTGGCATCGGCACGATTGGCTCGTCCTACGCCGGAGCGACGCAACACGCGCTCGCCATTGCCAACGCCCCCTACATCAAGGCCATGGTTCCGCGCAACGCAATGTCGGACTACGGACGCTACGGCGTTCGCCATAACGGAGCCTTCGAACTGCGCTTCTTCAACTGGGTCTTCACGCTTGGCAATGCGACCGGAACTCCAGATGCGCTTCCGGCTGCGAAGCGCGCTGCAGCCGATCCAGCCGCCGCGAAAGCTCTTGTCGACATGGGGAATCAAGTCCGCGAGTACGTTCGCTCTCTCCCTTTGCGCCCTGGCACGACTCCGCTCAAGTTCGCACCCGATTACGAATCGTGGGTGATCGAAGCCATGAGCCACGGCGACTACGACGACTTCTGGAAGAACTCCGGCGCAAGTGTTGTGGACCACCTCGCCGAATATAAGGATGTCCCCGAATACCACACAACGGGCTGGTATGACTCCTGGGGAACGCAGGTTGCGAACATAAACTTCGTCGAACTGCGCCGGACCAAGAGGAGTCTCCAGCGCCTGATCATCGGCCCGTGGATCCACAGCAGTGAAAACCTCAATTACGCCGGGGAGGCGCAATTCACCGACGACGCGGTGCTCGATCTCACAACGTTTCACCTCAGGTGGTTTGATCACTGGCTGAAGGGCATTGACAACGGAGTGGATCGCGAGCCTCCCGTGCGCATCTATGTGATGGGCGGAGGCGATGCCCACAAAACACCAGAAGGCCGACTCTTCGTAGGAGGCCATTGGCGCAACGAACAGGAGTGGCCGCCGGCTCGCACCGCGCCCACAGCGTACTATCTGCATGCAAATGGCGTTCTTTCGCCTGAGAAGCCAGCAGAAGATCACCCAATCACTTATCAGTTTGACCCGGGTAATCCGGTGCCAACGATCGGAGGCAATGTTTCCTCGCAGGGAACGCTCATGTTCCAGGGAGCGGCCGACCAGCGTTGCCGCCTGGACTTCTGGCTCTGCTCTGACACGAAGCCGCTCTCCGCACGAAACGATGTGATCGCATTCCAGACGCCTCCGCTCGCCAGTGACATCGAAGTCACGGGCCGCCTCATCGTAAAACTATGGGCGTCCTCAGACGCGCTGGACACCGATTTCACCGCGAAGCTCGTTGACGTTTATCCTCCCAACGCCGACTTTCCCTCTGGAGTGGATCTCAATATCGCCGACAGCATCGTGCGCGCTCGCTATCGCAACGGTTTTGGCAAGGCCGAACTCCTGAAACCTGGACAGCCCTACGAGTTCACCATCGAAATGTAC
>DATHOJ010000090.1:0-25295 GCA_035485055.1 Bryobacteraceae bacterium | reverse complement strand
ATCGTCTTCTTGTGAACATCCAGTCCGATGTAATACATAATGTCTCGTGAGGAACCTCCATGGTTGTTTTCTGAATCAACGTGCCCGTTGAGTTCAGCCTTTTATACACCACGCGCTCCTCTGACTTAACATTCAAACAATCCACCCAAAGCCGCCCCTAATGAGTGAAACATCGTCTATCGCTCCCTATCGCCTACCTCCAATCCAATTCGGGTCAGCAAATGAAATCGAACTCCGGGATACGGGCGAGCGCTCCAAAATACTACACGTCGTATCGATTCGGAGTGAACTTCTAAAACCAAACCGGTGCCCTTCAGGCCGCTGATTTAAGCGAGCCTGAAGAGCGCACTGCGCTTAACGGCCCACTTGCCGGGCTCCAAGACGCCCAAAGGGCAGTCGCTGCTGAAGCAGCCTACGAACATTCTCAGGAAGAGTGACGCGTGTGCTCCCGCTAATCGATGGAGCAGGCACGAGGTTCGGTTTGCCGGATTCGCCTCGTATCGGGGTGGCCACGTAAGCGTGAACATCGCCCGTGTTTGTCTCAACCGCGAAACCGACAATTTCTCCCACATCATTTATTCCCAGCGCATACACGAGATACAGAGGCGAATCCGCCGGTATCAGGGAATTGAGATCTGAGAGCACATTGCTTTGCCACAGGAAGGCGCGGCAGTTTCCGCTGCTATCGCATGACCCTCCAACCACCTGCGTACTGTTGTTGATCCCCGCCGGGTCGCCAAGGACGTCCCCGTTTAGCGCGCCGAGATCATGCATGCCGGCGTCCCTGGTCCACAGGAAGGAATGAACCGTGCCGTCGGCTAGGTCCGAAAACCCGGCCACTTCACCCCGATTATTGATGGCCGCGGCTTTGCCCATCGTCTTGCCTCCCAGGTTGCCCAGGTCGATGGCCGATCCATTCTCCCAGAGAACAGCATGAGGTCCGGCTAACAGACCCACAGCCGTAACCACGGTGTTCGAGCAGTCACCTGTGGAGCCGACGACTTGCCCGAGATCGTTGATACCGAGCGCGAATCCTACGGTGTCCCCGGGAAGCGTGGGCAGCGCCGTGATCGCATTGGGTGCTGGCCCCCAGACTACCGGCTTAAAATCGAGCAGCTGCGGCGCCGGGCAGAGCGCGTCGTGCGTGCTATTTTCCGCAACTCCGATGACCTGGCTGCGATTGTTCAGAGCAAAAGCCATCGCATTATCGCCGCCAAGGGTCGGAAGGGGCCGCAACGCGCCACGCCATATCGCCCCCAGGCAAATCAGGTGATCGCCGAAACCGCAGAAGTCTTCACTGAGCGGGTCCGGCTTGGAAATCTCAGAAAGAACCGCCAGTTCGTTTGCCCCGTTAGGTCCGCTGGCTTGGGCGTTTGGTCCGTCCAACGTGCCCAGATCGCGCTTTGCGCCCCCGACCCCGGAAAGGGAGGCGTCGGTGTTCCCGCCGGGCAGCGCCATAGTGCCACCCACCGAACCTGCGTTATTAATTCCAAAAGCGGTGCTAAACGTTCCTCCGAGCGTGCCCAGGTCCTTCACGGTGTAGTGAACGGCCGGGCTGGCGTTTTGCGCTTGGAGGACGTAACTCGCTAGCATGCCCGCCAGCGTGGTGCGAAACAGAATCGTTTTCATCGAAAATCTCCTTTTACTTTGCGTTGAAGCGCTGATCATTCGGCTTCAACCTCCAGGCGCGAAGCGAAGGAGAGAAGTGTAAGGGGATCGAAAAATAATTTTTATCGTTCCGGGTGCTGGGAGTCGCCCATCTCGGCCAATAACCAGGCGCGCGCGAGTTTCCAATCGCGTTTGACGGTGTCGGGGGAGACCTTTAATACCTCAGCAGTCTCCTCCACGCTTAACCCGGCGAAGAAGCGCAGCTCGATGATTTCCGCTTTCCTGGGATACACCGCCGCCAATGCACTTAAGGCGTCATCGAGAGCGATTACCTCGCGAGCCCGTATGGAGCCCACATCGGGCGCTTCATCCAGATTTAAGCGCACCGCTCCGCCGCCGCGCTTGGCCGCCACGCGACGCCGTGCCCGGTCCAGCAAAATCCGGCGCATGATTTGAGCCGAAATGGCGAAAAAGTGAGCGCGGTGCTGCCAGTCCACATTGCTGATGTCGATCAGTTTGAGATAGGCTTCATGGACCAGCGCCGTGGTCTGGAGGGTTCGCCCCGGCCTCTCATCGCGCATGAAACGCTCGGCAATGCGCCGCAATTCGTCGTAAACCCGCGGCGTGAGCCGGTCCAACGCGCCGCGGTCCCCGCTTGCCCAGGCTCGAAGCAGCTGTGTCGTCTCGGTCATTCGGCTTCCTAACTATATTCGCATCAGGTTCATCTTCTTGCCCTGGATTTTGCGCCCTTAGAATGACCGGCCGATGTTTTCTAAAGGCTCGCCGGCAGCGACTACTATCATGGAGGTCATGATGCCCGACCGATGGCGGCAGATCGAAGAGCTGTACCACTCGGCGCGCGAGCGTGGGGTTGGGGTGCTGGCGGGCACGGACCCGGAGATCCGGCGGGAAGTGGAGAGGCTCCTGGCACAGGATTCGGACGGACAGATTCTCGACCGGCCGGCGGCGGAGCTTCTTGAGGAATTTACTGCCACGGAGCTGCCGCCAGGCGCGCCGGTTGGCTTGACCGGACAGAGCGTCTCACACTACACCATTCAGGAAAAGATCGGCGCCGGAGGCATGGGGATCGTTTACAAAGCGCTCGATACGAGGCTCGGCCGGGTCGTAGCCCTGAAATTTCTGCCGCCGCATCTTTCGCATGACAGCGAGTTGCGGAAGCGCCTCAGCGATGAAGCCCGCGCCGCGTCGGCGTTGGATCATCCGAACATTGTTGTGATCCATGACATCGATGAGACCCCGGGCGGCGATGTGTTCATTGCGATGACGTTCCACGAAGGACTTACACTTCGGGAAAAGATCGCCAACGGAATGGAGGTTCGGGAAGCGCTGCAAATCGCCCGGCAGATCGCATCAGGATTGGCCACTGCTCACAGGCACCGGATTTCCCATCGGGATATTAAGCCCAGCAACGTCATCGTCGCCAGGGACGGCATCGCCCGGATCATCGATTTCGGGCTGGCCAAGTCGAGCGAAGTGACGGCGACGTTAGAGGGTTCGGCGCGAGGCACGCCACTCTACATGTCTCCCGAGCAGGCCTCCGGAAAGGCCGTCGATTTCCGCACCGATCTCTGGAGCCTGGGCGCGGTCCTCTATGAAATGCTGGCCGGCAAGCCGGCCTTTCGCGGAGACACCCAGCTTCAGGTGATGCACACAGTGGTGCATGATGATCCGCAGGCGCTTCGTGAGATCCGCCCAGACCTGCCGGCCGGGATCGCGGACATTGTTTCGCGGGCACTGCAAAAGGATCCGGTCAGGCGGTACCAGTCAGCGGACGAGATGGTCAATGACCTGTCCGCAGTTCTCAAGGCTTTGGATGCGCCTTCTGAAAGTGGTGGCTTTCGGGCCGTGTACGCGATCGCGGGAGCGGCCGTCGTCCTGCTGGCGGTGGGCGCATCGATTTGGTTCTATCAGCGATCCGAGAAACGCCACTGGGCGCGAGAGCAAGCGATACCGGAAATCAGCAGGCTCACGAATCGGAACAAACCTTTGGCCGCGTTCCGCCTGTTGCGTGAAGCCCAGACGTACCTGCCGGGCGATCCGCAACTGGCGCAGATCGCCGAGGGTCTGGCGCACGACGTAGCAGTGCGATCAACTCCTGCCGGAGCTTCCGTGGAAATCAAAGATTACCTTTCGCCGGACGATGCTTGGTTTGCATTGGGAACGACGCCTCTTGAACATGTCCGCATTCCAAACGGCTATCTGCGCTGGAGGGTGTCGAAGCCGGGCGTAGGAGAGTTTGTGGGCGCTCCAGTAGCGGACGATATCCACGGCTTTGTTCGTGAGTTCAACTTCCGGCTAGATGACCTTAAGGCCGCTCCGGAAGGAATGATCCCCGTGCCGGCCCAAAAACATTTCGATGTGATCTGGTCGCTGGGAGACTTGGGACCATACGATCTCCCCAAATTCTATATCGATCGTTTCGAGGTCACCAACCGTCGATATCAGGAATTTGTCGATCAGGGCGGCTATCAGAAGCCGGAATATTGGAAGGAGAAATTTGTTCGCGATGGCAAGGCGCTGACCTTTCAGCAGGCGATGGACGTGTTTCGCGACTCCAGCGGGCGGCCGGGACCGTTAATGTGGGCCGCAGGGCACTATCCTGAAGGACAAGCGGATTACCCGGTGAGTGGCGTGAGCTGGTATGAAGCTTCTGCCTACGCGGAATTCTCCGGAAAAAGCTTGCCGGTGATCGCACAATGGTATTTGGCGGCGCCGAGCGCTGTGGCAAAATACATCACTCCGCTGAGCAACTTTGGTCCGGTCGCTGCACCGGTCGGAACGTATCAGGGTGTGGGGCCTTTAGGCACCTACGATATGGCGGGTAATGTAGCGGAGTGGTGCAAGAACGAATCCGGTGGCGGCACTCGCTATATCTTGGGCGGAGGATTGAGCACGTCCACTACCGAATACTTCGAGCCCGCGGGCCTTCCGCCCTTCCATCGCGCGGCTAATGAAGGATTTCGCTGCGTGCGGAACACCGCCGACCTGCCCGCGAGCGCCTCGGCCGAACGGCGGCAGAACATTCGGGATTTTGCGCACGCCGCGCCCGCTCCCGTTGCCGCATATCGCATTTACAAATCCTTGTACGCCTATGACCGCACGCCGCTGAACGCGAAAACAGAAAGCGTCGACCAGGATTCTAAGGATTGGCGCAAGGAGAAGGTTACGTTCGATGCGGCGTACGGGAAGGAGAGGGTGACGGCGTACCTCTTCCTTCCGGCTCGCGTGCGGCCGCCCTATCAGACCGTCGTCTTCTTTCCCAGCGCGCGCGTCCTGGATATTCCCAATAGCGACGCCTTGGGCGATATGAAGTTCATCGACTTCGTGATTCAGAGCGGCCGCGCCGTCATCTATCCGGTTTATAAAGGAACGTATGAGCGTCCGGCCCCAATGGCCGCGCCGGACACGGCTGAGGGTCGCGAAACACTGTTCCAAGATTCAAAAGATATAGGACGGTCCATCGATTACCTTGAGACGCGCCCGGATATCGATCGGAACCGGGTTGGTTATCTAGGTGTCAGCTATGGGGCGGCGTTGGGCGTGAACTTTGCCGCCGTCGAGGATCGGATAAAAACCGTGGTCATGCTGGATGGTGGATTTTACAACGAGGCGCCGCTGCCTGGTACGGACCAGGCCGATTTTGCCCCGCACTTGAAAGCGCCCACGCTCTTGATCGCCGGCCGGTTCGATTGGATTTTCCTAGGCAAGGACGCGCTGCTGCGGATGCTGGGAACTCCGGCCATGGACAAAAAGGTCGTCCTGTTTGACACCGCCCACGACGTCTCGGAACAGCGTGGCGACTTGATTCGCGAAGTTGTCGCCTGGTTTGATAGGTACCTTGGCAAGGTCAATTAAGGATGTCGATTAACGAAAAGTACCCCGCTCGGGAATCGGCAATCCGACAAGCTATCTGGTGGCCCATATTCGTTTGGCATGTATGGGCTGCTCACCGGCTCAGGCCGAATGACTCGCCACTCGTACAAAGTTCGTATCAGCGCCCACAAGGCTATTTCGGCGGGTAGAGATTGAGTACCTGACACGCCCTAACCTGTTGTTCCTCGCGGACCGTGAGGTCCTTCACCTTTTTGTCAATCGTAGCCTGATAAATGGCCGCGCAGGCCACTCTCACTTTGCGTCGTTCCTCGGCGGCCTTGACGTCCTCTTCAGCTTTTAGTTGCGCCGCCCGTGCGGCATCTTTAACTTCTTTCTGCTTTCGCTCTTCAGCCGCCTTCCTCAGCCACGCCGCTTCGACTGCGCGCTTGTTCTGGATCGCTTTCAACCGATCAGTGAAATCCGGCACTGGGGGTTCTTTCTCAACGAGGACCTTCGTCCCAATCTTGGCGGAGACAAGTGCCCCTTCTAGGACGTCAATCGTGCATCCCTCTGCGTCTTCAAGATGAAATCCGCCTTTCTTGGTTCCCATACCTGATACGACCTCTTCAGCCGACTCAGACCATTGGCTGGGGACGCCCTTGCACAGACCGCCCTGATCGAACTGCAACTTTATCGTAAGGGGTCGTTCCAAGATGTCCAGCCGCCCAAATCTCCTGATCTCGTAGCCTACACACCAGGTGTGGAGCAGTTCGTCCATTCAATGTCACTTTTGGATCTCGCAACCAGCTTTACCGCGACAACAATGCCCTGGGCAATCCAGCTGCCGTCGTCAAGCGGGATCGTGAACTCATTATCCCCACGCACGATGAAACCGCAGACCAGCGCGAGAAACCAATAGCGGATGATTTTACCTATCGGTCGCAATTGATTCGCCAGAGCGGTCATTGGCTCTCATCATAGTCCATGTTGGACTATTCGAAGTTGTAATAGTCTTGGACCGTTGCGTTCTCGAAACGCAATGGAAAAGTCCATCCACTTTGCCCGGTACGCCGTCTTCCTCAAGACCCTCAAAGCTGCGCGAGAGAAGGCCGGCCTGACGCAGGTGCAGCTCGCCAAGCGGCTCGGCGAGACCCAGACGTTCGTCTCCAAGTGCGAACGCGGGGAGCGGCGGATCGACGTGATGGAGTTGCGGATGTTTTGCCAAGCGTTCGGGGTCAGCCTGAAGCAATTCGTCGGAGCGTTGGAGAAGGCGATCGTGAAGGGAAGATGAACGGCACGGAGACGTCTTCGAGAAGCGGTGTGGCCCACGCCTCCCTTGTTCTGGGTCATCGTTCTATATCAACCTCCTCACCGCGCAGAGACCCTAATCGGAGTTCGGCCGCCAAAGTACCCAGGGCCGTCTGACGGTTCGCTGCGGTCTTTCAGGGCTGGGGTAGGCCGTCATTTAGGATAGACTGCATAGGTTTAGGGCTAGCGGTGCGAGAAGGACAGACATGGCAAACTTTGTCGTCTCGAATATCCAAAACACGAGTTTCCGCGAAAAGGGGACGAAAATCATGCTGAGATGGTCGATACTGACTGCGGCGGCTCGTTTAGCAATGATGTTTGTTGTTGTAGCTGCGGCTCAAGCCCAGGTGGATTGGCGGTCTTGGGGGGGCGATTCTGGAAACTCTCATTACTCTAAACTCGCCGACATAAATACCAGGAACGTGTCACGACTGCGAAAGGCGTGGGCCTGGAAGACTGGCGAGACAGAACTGAAAGAGTACGGCACGCGGCCCGGCATGTTCGAGAACTCGCCGGTCGTAATCGATAACGTGATGTACGTGACGTCGCCGTACAACAAAGTGGTCGCGCTCGATCCGGGGAAAGGGACGGTCTTGTGGAGTTTCGATCCCAAATCGTATGTGGACGGGCAGCCTCCGAACGGGACCGGCTACGTACACCGAGGGATCGCGATATGGCGCGACGCGAGCGCAAGCAAGCAACTGCGTATTTACCTGAATACTCGTTACCGGCTGATTTCGCTCGACGCGAAGACCGGTCAGCCTGTGAATACTTTTGGCGATAACGGCGTGGTCGACCTAAGCCAGGGGCTGGTTTGGCAAATCAACAAAATGCACTACACCGAAACGTCTCCGCCAGTCATATACAAGGACCTGGTGATCGTGGGGAATGGCGTGGGCGATCGCTTGATGTATAAGAACGATCCGCCCGGCGACGTGCGGGCATTCGATGCTCATACTGGCAAGCGAGTTTGGAGCTTCCATACGATTCCGCAGGCAGGGGAATTTGGCAACGATACCTGGGGTAACGATTCCTGGAAGTTTACCGGTCACACCAACGTGTGGGCGCCGTTTACTTTGGATGAACGCCGCGGGCTCCTGTATCTACCGGTGAGCACGCCGAGCAACGATTTCTATGGCGGCAACCGTCTCGGCAACAATTTATTTGGCGAAACTTTGGTCTGTCTGGACGCGAATACCGGCGCGCGCAAGTGGCACTTCCAGATCGTCCACCATGGCCTGTGGGACTACGATCTGTCGTCGCCTCCAGTGCTGGCGACGATTACGGTGGACGGAAAAAAGATCGACGCAGTAGTGCAACTTACGAAAGAGGGTTTCGCGTTCGTATTCGATCGGGTGACAGGCAAACCGGTGTGGCCAATTGAGGAACGGCCGGTGCCCTCAAGCGATATTCCAGGAGAGCATGCCTCAGCGACGCAGCCGTTTCCGACGAAGCCTCCGGCATTCAGTCCGCAGGGAGTGACACTAGATGACGCGTTCGACTTGACCCCAGAACTGAAGGCCGAAGCACAAGCCGAAATGAAGAAATATCGGCTGGGACCATTGTTCACGCCGCCATCGCTGCAGGGTACGCTGGGTCGACCGGGGATCATCGGGGGCGCGAATTGGGGAGGAGGCGCTTTCGATCCGGAAATCGGGATGCTCTATATCAAGACAACGAATTCCCCGGCAGTTTTTCGTGTCAAGAAAACTGACCACTCCTCGGCGAACCCGCGCGCCGCGGAAGTAGACGCGGACTGGAGCGGCGATTTTGGCGTGCAAGCGACGTTTCACGGACGCCTTCCGCTCACCAAGCCCCCTTACGGACACGTGTCCGCCCTCGATCTGAATCACGGGACCATCGCCTGGCAGCAGCCCTTCGGAGATTGGCCGGAGTTGCGCGAGAACTCAGCCCTAAAGGGCGTGACGTTGCCTCCGCAACTTGGAATCGGTGGACCGCAGGGCGGAATCGTGACCAAGGGCGGCCTATTTTTTGTCGGCGGGGAAGATATGTCTCTGCATGCCATCGATAAGACAAATGGAAAAGACCTGTGGCAGGGAGCGCTTGGTGGACGGTCGTACGGCACCCCGATAACATATAGGACGCGTTCGGGGCAGCAGTTTGTGATTATCGCGGTAGGCCAGGGAGCGGACGCATCGATCGTCGCGTTTTCGTTGGGGGATCAGCAATGAAACGGCGGGGATTCTTTAAAAGAATGTTTCGAGCGATGCTTGGATTCGCGGGCACGCGATCGTCTCAAGCTCAAGCGGTCCGCGTGGAGGAGTTTCAGGACCTTGCGAGCGTCGTATTGCCCGCGTCCCTCGGCCGCTCGCGGACCGACAAGATTGCGGTTGACTTCGTCAGTTGGTTCCGCACTTACAAGGCGGGGGCTGAAATCAGCTCAGGTTACGGGTTCCCGCGAACACAGGTGACTGGCCCGAATCCTTCGATTCATTACGACGAGCAATTGCGCAAGCTCGATCTCTCCCAATTGGACGCCGCTGCGAGACGTACTGCTGTCGAGAAGGCTTTGGACGCGTCCCAAATCGATCGGATTCCGCCGCGCCCAAATGGTAAACACGTCGCCGCCGATCTGTTGGCATATTTCTACGGCTCGGCCCATGGCGAGGACTTTCTTTACGGCGTTGCCATCAAGCGTGACGATTGCCGTGGGCTCGGCGATTCGGGCCAGCGGCCCGCGGGGTTAAGTTAGTATGCCGGTCTATGAAAGCGACATCTGTATCATCGGCGCGGGAATTTCCTCGGCGATGCTGGCGCAGAAATTGTCGGAGTTGCGACCGGGTACTTCCATCACAATCGTCGAGGCGGGCCGCTCACTTTTCGATTTCGAGAACCGCTTTCAGTATCGCGATCGGATGGCGAAATATGGCGAGAATCCCTGGCCGGGCGATTTCATTGAAGGGCAGGCCGCGGAGGGCGGAATTTCCAGAACCATGGCCGTCGGCGGACAAGCTCTTCACTGGGGCGGCACATGCAATCGGTTTTCGGAAGAGGATTTGCGTTTGAAATCGATGTATGGCCTCTACGTCGACTGGCCGCTTGAATGGATGGAGCTTGAAAAGTTCTACTGCGAAGCGGAGCGGCGGCTGGGCGTGTCAGGCGAGCCGAGCCCGTTCCCTGGCGACAAACGTTCCGAGCCATATCCGATGAAGCAGATCCCGCTGACTTGGAGTTTGGACCGGTTGAAGGAATGGGGCGATAAGAGTGGCATCCCGTTCCAAGCCACTCCGCAGGCCAAGAATACGGTGGCCTACGATGGCCGCGCAGCGTGCATTCGCTGCGGCACCTGCGATATCTGCCCGACAGGAGCTCGCTATTCGCCGGATTTTACGTTCAAGCGGCTGCTCGCGGAGAAAAAAATTACGCTGCATGATCGGGCACTGATTCGGAAGCTTGTACTGGATAGCTCGAAGACGACTGTGGCAGCTGCGCAAGAGTTCAGACCGAGCGCCCGAATGAGACTGTGGAGTATCGTGCCAAAGTTTTCGTCGTCGCCGCGGGCTATACGTGGAGCTCACATCTATTGCTGAATTCGGCGTGCTCCCGATTCCCAAACGGCCTAGCGAACCGTGCCGGACAAGTGGGAAAGTATATGAACGGTCACTCGTTTATTCAATCCTTTATCGAATTGGACGACGAGATTTATCCTAACATGAATCCCCAATATGGGCTGATTTCGCGTCAGTATTTTCGATGCTCTCCGCGCGAAGCCTACGTCCGCCACGATCTTCGCATCTGGGAGGCGGGTCGCGAGGCTCCACGCTTGAAAGACGCAAGCGGAAGGATTCTCCTGGGCGACGAAATTGTGCAGGATTGGCGTTTGCGCAACAAGCGCGGAGTCGCTCGCGTGCGCGCGTATTACGACGTTCATCCATCCGAAAATAGCGAGCTCACGCTAGATCGATCCGTCAAGAACAAGAGGGGCGACCCGATGCCGAAGATCACGCATCGGCGCGATGCCGCTTCCGAGGCGCGTTATGCTACTACGAAACAACACATCGGGAATATTTTCGAGCGTTTGGCGCGCAATGACCACGGCAAGATACTTCGGATCAATGAAGGCAACTACCTGGATCATCCCGCGGGCGGATGCCGCATGGGGACAGATCCTGCCCAAAGCGTCTGCGACAATTTCGGCCGCACTCACGATCACGAAAATCTATTCGTGGTAGGCGCGCCGACGCTGCCAACCGCGGGGTGCACGAACGGGACGTTGACTTTCGTCGCGCTCACGTTGAGGTCAGCCGAGCAGATCGCGAGCGCTTCGGTTTGACCGTAATTCATGTCGAAGACTATTTAGGGCCAAAGTAGACTACAGGGTTCGCGGAATGATTCCACGGGTATCTGAATCTCATTAGTTCCAGAGACCGAATGAACCATCAATAATGTTCCCCTTCTGTTCTCATGGCAACTGATCACATTCTCGCCCTGCTGCTGCGGGAGAAAAACAAAATAGCAAAGGCGATTGAGGCCCTTCAAGGTCCGAAGCGAAAGGGGCGGCCACCGGTCCCGGTCGAAAGGCGCCACCGCCGTCTGTCGAGCAGGACTCGACGCCGCAGGTGGCCCAAGGTCCTATTGCGCTCGCTAAAGGGAAGATGAGCGCGGCCGGCAGACGGGCGATCATCGCCGGGACAAAGAAGCGCTGGGCGGCGATCCGGGCGGCGAAAGCTTCGGCGGCACCTGCTAAAAGTCGGTTCGCGTGACGGCGGACGTCTATTCACACGCGCTTCGAGGCCGCGACCAGGACGCCGCGAAGCGCTGGGACGAGTTCATGCGTCGGAACGGCGGATTGCGTGATGAAGAACTTAAAGCCCGTACGAATTAGAGTCGTTTAGGGTGGAAAGCAACTGCCAACTGCTCGAAAGCGGGCGTGGTCCAGGGGAAGAGGTCCCTCCAATCGAGTCATCCAAAGGCCCCCGCGACGATTGAATCTGGTCGTTTGAAGACTCTGCCAGTCTGAGTTGTTGCTCCGTCGTTTATTTCTTTCAAATCGCATTGCGGACTGCCTCAAGAATGAGGTTGGTGACCTCTGTGGATGAGAAATCAGGGACGCATGGCTGGACGGGACCGTCCTCACGGTTGCGTCCATTCGTTTCGCCATGAAACGCTGCAGATCGGGATTGATCAGGTAGTCATCGGTCGAGACGAGAAACCACGACCGCTTCGATTTCCACGCTGGGGCGGATACGGGCACTCCAAAACATCCCTTCTTGGCCGCGGGTTTTTGGACGGTAGCAAGAATGCGTGCATAAGATTCTTCAGCGTCATGCATGAAGGCTTCGTGAAACTTGTCGCGAGCGATCCAAAGGAATCCGTATTCATCCGTGCGGATGGCTGAAATCCCGGCTGGCACGGGGAAGCGTTTGACAAGATCATCGTGCGACTCGCCCTGATCAGGGCCATACGACGACACATACACCAAGCCAGCGACGTTGGGAGCGTTGCCCGCCTCGGTAATTACGAAGCCTGCGTACGAATGGCCGACCAAAATTGTGGCGCCGTTCTGCTGGGCCAGTATCCTTCGGGTGGTGGTTACATCTTCGGCCAAAGAGGTCAGCGGGTTCTGAACTGCGGTGACATTGAGCCCCTCAGCCTCCAGTGAAGGAATAACTTTGCTCCAACTGGAACCATCGGCGAAGGCACCATGTGTTAACACGACACTTTTTATTGAGGCCGGACGAGCCGGACTGGAACTGACTTCATGAGAAAATCCTTTGCAGGCTCCAGACAATAACAACCTGGCGCCAGTCCCGAATGACGCTTGGGCAAAACGGCGACGAGTTACAGAGGTGCTGCTTTCGTTTGTCATGCTATGGTCCTCCGGATCTCCGCTTACTATCGAAACGACTCGGCGGACGGGCGCTATTTACTTTGCTGCTCGTTCGAGAGTATGTTTTGTTTCTTTTGCATCAGAACCCCGGCGTTTGTCCGGCCGCTTGCTCGAGTTCTGCCCAGGCCAATAGATAGCTAAGCCTCGACTGAAGGAGATCGGCTTGCGCCTTGTACGTGGCCGCAGTCGCCTTTCGGTTGTCGGAGACGAGCACCACGCCATGGGCAAGCTGATTCTCCGCCAGTCGTTGGTTCTCCTCACGCAGTTTCACGAGTTGCTCTGCGACTTCGACCAGGCTCTTCGTGCGCTGGAGTTTGTTGTAACTTCGGTCGATCGTTACGGCGACCTGATCCTTCAGGCGCCGAACGTTCTCTTCGGCCTGTGCCAATTGATCCTCGCGTTCGCGAACTGCGGAGCGCCGTTTTCCAAAGTCAAATACTTCCCAGTTGAGGTTGACGCCAAATGTCCCGAAATTGCGGACGAGGAAAGGCACACCGTCCTGGTAGCTTTGATGGGCGAATGCTGTAATATCGGGAAGGTATTTCGATTTTGCCTCCGTGACGCCGGCCTTCGCTTTACGCACTGCGTCCTCCGCTGCTTGAATCTCGGGGTTTTCAGACCAGGCGACGCGCACGTATTCTTCGCGCGGCCGCACATCGAAATCGGCCGGCGTCACCGGATCTAACTCGAGACGAGTGTCCAAGGACAGTCCCAGCAGATCGTTTAGTTCGGCTGACAAGTCGGCTATCTGTAGATCCGCGGTAAGTACCGCCTGGCGGCTTTCGAGAACTCCGGCGGTGCCTTCTGCCGAGCCTGAAATACCGAGGGTCCTGGTGAAGGAGTATTGGAAAGACAGCTTCTGACATATAGTTTCCGATGAGTAGATCACCGTAGGCAGTACCGAAATAGCGTCCATACCCAGCCGGCCCTTGGCCGAACGACCGGTTCGCGTTAGTTAACTGGGACACGCCGCCGAAAATTCCAGCGAGCGCAAACGTCCCGCGGTCAAAAGCGTCTTCGGAGGCGATGTTGACCTTTTGTCCAGCCGTCAAAGGCCTGAAATTGTCCAGGGTTGGAGAAGTTCGGTTATCGGGAATGATCCCGAGAATCCGTTTGCTCTTGCCGTCGTCGAGCTGATCGCCGGAGGTGACCTGGGCTGAAGCTAGGCCAGCAGCCAAAAAAGCAGCGGCTGAAATGTGTGTCGCTCGATTCATCGATGTGGCCTCTTGCCCCTGCCGGTAGTAGCGCTCATGCAAACGGATCTCGGGTTCCGGCAGCGTCGTATGTGCACTGCGAGCGCCACCTCGTAAACAGCTGACTAACAATGCCTGATCTCCAACCAGGCCGTTGCAGCACTCGCAAAGTGACGAGTGCTCGGCAGACGAGAATGTCGAGAGGCCGACTCGACTTCTTTGACTGATAGTTGAGCGACTATTAGCGACATGAGTCGTTTCGTGACGGACCCATGCGCCTGAGAGCCATGCGGTTGTTGAACGGTTAGGTTTAGGCATTATCAGACGGACATGCCAACGGGTTTCGCTCCAAGCACGTTTGCAGATGAGACAAGTTGGTAGAGCTTCACATCGGTCCGAAACACCGGTTGAAATGAGGGGCAGCCAGCTCCACCGTGCGCGCGCAAGCACCGGTGGAGCAGAAAAGCATCGATTGACGTTGACTCTGAGCTTTCTTGAACGGCGCAGTCGGTAGACTTCGCTGGATTCGCTCATGACGGACAGGCTTCGACAAATCGACAGTCACGTCACGCAAACGAGCTCGCGAATAGTTCAGTCGCAATCGCATAACACCCCCACAAGGGTGGCGAGTGACGTGCATGGTGAGCTGACGAGAGCAGCTCATATCACCTGCAGCGCGTTACCTGAAAAAGAACTAAGGAGTGAACTCCAATGAATCTCGAGACCGTGATGCGTCTTATTCGAAGCAATGTATTCCCGAATTGTCTGCTGTTCACGCTTATTATGATCGTCGCGCCGGGTTTGATGTACGGCCAGGCATTGAATATGGACGGTCAATCTGGAGTATTCTTCCAGCCCTCGGCCGATGTTGTGCCTGCCGCGCCGAAGAGATTCAATGCGCCCACCCTCGGCGTGCATGTCGTCGATGCCGGGCCTGTTGCGGGGAATTATTTCAACGCTGCGCTCGAAGAAGGCTTCGGCAACTGGCTTGAATTTGGCTATACCCGCAGTAATCATACCGATGGCGGTGACCCCTCGCTCAGCCCTCTCTTCAACTTCGCGGGCATGAATATCTTCAACGCCAAAGTGAAGCTAATTGCTGCTGGGTACCGCAAGCACAAGTGGGTACCCGCGATTGCGGTCGGCGGCGTGCTTCGCACAAATGATCCTTTTGTAACCCAAATCTTCGCGCACAAAAACGCGACCAACGGCGATATTTACGGCGTGGCGACAAAACTGTTCGTCATCGGTGATGGTAAATTCGCGTTTCTCATCAATGCCGGCGCCCGCGGAACGAATGCCGACAAATACGGCTATGGAGGCAACACCGTTAACTGGCAGGCGCGCGGTTTCGGCGCGATCTCGTTTCCTGTGCCGATCGCAAAAGTCTTGGTCATCTCGCCGACATTCGAGATCGACCAGGAACCCCGTGCGATCAAGTATATTCCCGGCCCAACCGTTCCCTCTGATCTGATTTATGCGGTTAGAATCTCACGGCTGCGGAATTCCCCTTGGAGCATCGACGTAGGAACCGGCCATGTAGGCGCCAATATCGCGCCTGGCATTAACGTCAAGGCGAATAACGCAGTAGCTTTTGGGTTTGATTATCGTTTTGGGTCGCGCGGTGAATAGGGGCTGCTATGGAAAACAAAACCATCAGAATCGTGATTGTGGGTGGCGGCTTCGCTGGGCTGCACTGTGCAAGAAAGCTGGCAGGCCAGAACAATCTGCAGATCGTCGTACTTGATAGAAACAATTATCAACAATTCCAGCCACTGCTGTATCAGGTGGCCACAGGCACGTTGTCTCCCGATAACGCCGCGTTCAATCTCCGGGCGGTACTTGCGAGCCATAGGAATGTCGATGTCACTATGACCGAGATCCAGTCGGTCGATCTTGCATCGCGAACGGCATATTCCGTGAATGGCGAGGCATATCAGGGCGACTTCCTGGTTCTCGCCGCCGGCGCGGAGCCAAATTTCTTCGATATTCCCGGCGTTCATGAGCATGCGTTGCCGCTGTACTCACTGACGGATGCGGAGCGGCTGAGGTCGCGACTGCTTGAAACGCTCGAAGCGGCCGACCGGGAGCCGGCCAAACAGAAAGAGGCGCTCCGATTCGTCGTGATCGGAGGCGGTGCCACGGGAGTGGAGATTGCCGGCGCAATCGCGGATACTCTACAGCGGACACCGGAGTACGCGTTCAAGCATGTCAACTTAAAGCGCGCCTCAGTAACACTCATTGACATGGCGAACACCGTTCTCGGCCCTTTCAGCCGGCACTCGCAGGAGTACGTGGCAGAGGTGCTAAAGAGGCGCGGTGTAGAGCTAAGGCTCGGCGCATCGGTCCGGGAAGTGCGGAAAGACGGAGTGTTTCTCGCGGATGGGACGGGGATTCCCGTGCAGCTTGTGATCTGGGCCGGCGGACTCAAAGCTGCACGCCTTGCGGCTTCACTCGGGATCAAGGCCGGCCGTGGAGGACGAGTGGACGTGCAGTCGGATCTGAGCGTTGCCGGATTTCCCGGCGTGTATGCGCTGGGGGACTTCGCGAACTTTAAGACGTCCACCGGGGAGGCGCTGCCTCAGCTTGGGTCCGTAGCCCAACAAGCTGGCCAGCATTGTGCCAAAAACATCATTGCGGCTGTATCTGGAAAACCCGAACAGCCATTCCGATACCGCGACAAGGGCATTATGGCGATGGTTGGCCGTAATGCCGCCGTGGCCGAGTTAGGCTCAAATCGCCATTCGGTGACGGGAATGTTGGCGTTCGCCTCATGGCTCGGCGTCCACGTCCTGCTCCTGACCACCGCCAGGGCGAAAATAGCGACCTTTTGGGAGTGGGCGTGGGGATACTTCGGAGGTGTTCATGTCGATCCCATCCTCGATCGTCCCGATGCTGATTGGTCGAACCAAGTGGGTGCCGCTGGTATTGCAGAAAAAGTTTAGAGCTGGACCACAAATAAGGAGAAACAAATGCCATTGAACAAACCTATTGAACGAATCGCAATTGTCGGAACCGGCGTCATCGGTGCAAGTTGGGCCGCGTGCTATTTGTCGCGCGGATTCGACGTGATTGCGGCCGATCCCGCACCCAACGCGGAGGCCAGTCTTCGCAAGTACGTAGAAGATGCCTGGGAGCTACTGACGGCATTAGGGCTGGCGCCGAACGCTTCGCTGGACCGGCTGTCCTTTGCATCCAGCATGAAAGAAGCAGTGGCTAAGGCGGACTTTGTGCAGGAGAACGGACCGGAGCGGCCGGACTTCAAAATCAAACTATTCGCCGACATGGACCAAGCCACGCCTGCGGATTCCATCATCGCTTCCAGTTCGTCCGGGCTCACCATGGACGTGATCCAGTCCGAGTGCAAGCATCCTGAGCGCTGTGTGATCGGCCATCCATTCAACCCTCCACATATTATTCCTCTGGTCGAGGTCGTTGGAGGAGCCAAGACGTCCGAGCAAACCATTCAGCGGGCGATGGAGTTTTACGCATCCATCGGGAAAAAACCCGTCCGCTTGTTTAAAGCCCTTCCAGGTCATGTGCCCAACCGATTTCAGGCAGCGCTCTACAAGGAAGTGCTGTACCTCGTCCAGCAAGGTGTGCTCAGCGTCGAGGATGCCGATGCTGCTATCTGCTACGGGCCGGGTCTGCGCTGGGGAGTGTTAGGGCCCAGTCTGCAATGGCACCTTGGCGGCGGACCTGGCGGAATTCACCACTTCATGGAGCACCTCATGCCACCACTTGCTGGCATGATCGGAACACTCAGCGCTCCAACTGTGACCGATTCGCTGAAGCAATCGGTCGTGGAGGGTGTGCTTCAGGAGGCCGGCAACCGTTCGGTGGATCAGCTGAGTAAGCAGGAGAACGAAGTACTCATGGGGCTCCTGACGCTGCGTGCAAGAGCCGGACTCTAATTCCGAGAACCCAGACCGAACAGGAGAGATGCAATATGTCCACACTAGAGAGCCTTACGCTTACCAATGAATCTACGAAACGTTCATTCTCAGGCCGGATTTTCTTTCTGGACGCGAGTGCCGGCCGCGTTCTTTCTGCCAATCCCGATGGGTCGGACTTGACGGTTGTTATCCCGGGCGGATTAAAGCACCCAGACGGTCTTGTTGTCGATCCGCCGCGAGGGCATCTGTACTGGACCAACATGGGAAACCCCGTGAAGAATGACGGTTCCATTTTTCGCTCCGATCTAGATGGGGGAAATATTTCGGTGATTGTTCCGCCGGGCGGCACCTTCACTCCAAAGCAACTTCAGATCGAATCGACGAAACAAAAGCTTTACTGGTGCGACCGCGAAGGTATGCGAGTGATGCGCTGCAGTCTGGATGGTTCGGATATAGAAACGCTGGTAGAGACCGGGCGAACCGAAGCCGACCGCCGCGATCAGACCAGGTGGTGTGTGGGGATCGCGATCGATCCGGAAAACGGCAAGGTCTACTGGACGCAGAAGGGCAGAGACAATGCTGGCGAAGGTGCCATTTTCCGTGCGGGAATCGACATCCCAGCCGGCGAGACGGCAGCAACGCGTACCGACATCGAGCTACTCTTCGCCAGTCTCCCGGAGCCCATCGATCTCGACCTCGATCCAACTAGCAGGATGCTCTATTGGACCGATCGTGGCGACCCGCCGCGCGGCAACACCGTGAATCGCGCTTCAATGAACTCATCCGCGGATTCCCCCGCCGCACCCCAGATCCTGATTACGCACCTGATGGAGGGGATCGGCTTGGCGTTGGACCTGAAGGGGCGCCGCATGTTCTTCACCGACCTCGCGGGCTCCGTGTACAGTGCCAACTTCGACGGATCGAACGAAAAGATGCTGGCCGCTGGGCAGGGGAATTTAACCGGAATTTGCTTCGTCGAGTAAGCTTGGCCGGGCGCCCGGCGCACTCCCCGTGTACAAGATGCAGAAGGCTCCTTTTGAATTGGAGATCCTCCCCGTTTTCCCGCGCAAGCCGATCTTCGGATCAGGCTAGAGTGCAATCTTGTTCACTGGTTTGGATTGACGGCCCAAACGGCAGTGCTTGATTTTCAGGTAGTGCCGGAATATGGGCGAACCTCGGGCGTCGACTTTGGTCCGGTTGATGTCGTTCGAGCCGCTGAGGCTTTCCGTTCTAAAGGTCGAGGATAGAGACATCGGATCAAATATCTTTCACTCTCAGGAAAGCTGTCGCGATGCCCATGTCCACCGTCATCGACGCCTGCCGCGAGTGTTCGGAAAACTCTCGCACGAGCCGGAAACGATTGTGGCGCAAATTCAACCCTTACCTGCCAAGTGTTTTTGACAAACATCTGTCTTCCGAACGCCGGGGCGGCGCAGAAACCCCGTAAACTCGACGCGAGGTTCATTTATTCCGCGCCCATGATTCGCCCCTTTTTGAAGCCATGGAAAGCCAGCCAGTCCGCGCGGATCGCGAACCTTGCAGGCGACGCTGGCGATATAGCGAAGGAACCTCTTTTTAAACGGCGTCGAAATCCACCGTGCGCTTCGTCTCGGGCCGTGATGAGCGCTAAAAAATGAGCGAATTGACGCAGCGTTTTGGGGTTGCCGGCGCAGGGGAGAATCCAACAAAACAAGAAAACCTAGGAAATATCGGGGTGGATCATTGGCTGTCTGGATGCACTAACTAGACGTAAATGAGCGTCAATGAGTACCGATGCCCTTCGATCCTCGTGATCTGGGAAACACGCGGAAATGAACTGACCGCAAAAACCGCCGATCCTCGGCACCCCACGACAGCACGCATCGGAATCCTCGACGGTGGAAGGGATCCTGCTTGCTATGAGCGTACAAGAATCCGGGATCCCTCCCTCTTGGTTGCGTCGTTTCGCGCATGGATTTCCGCGAAAATAAGGTCAAATAACGCTTCCGAGGCTCATTGTGGATAAATAAGGACGTTTAAGGGGCCATTAGTGTGCGAGCATTGCAGAAAGTGAGGATGCCATGAGCAGATTCAGTCGCTATTTCAAAGCGTCAGCGATCGCGGCAGCGGCGGTGATGAGCCTGTCCAGCGCGCCCAGGAAGCCTTACTCTCGCCACGAAAAAGCATTTTTCGCGGATGCCGCGACCGTCGACTTTGTGCGACCCGGGCTGACGATTACGGTGAATTCCGCGTCGATCGCGTCCGACGGGACCATCACTGTTTCCTATATGTTGGCAGATCCAAATGGTTTACCACTCGATAATTCCGGAGTTCAGACGCCCGGCACGATTAGCACCAGTTTTGTGGCGGGCGTACTTCCCCAAAACACGGGCGACTATTCGACGTACACGACCAGTAGCGCCACCGGAGCGGCCCTGGGCTCAATAGTACAACCTGGAGCCGATTCTGGCGGAACGATAAGCGTCCTAGGGTCTGGACAATATCAGTATGTGTTTCATACCAAAGCGCCTTCGGGATACGATGCAACCGCCACCCACACGATTGGGATTTATGGATCACGAAACCTGACCGTCTATAGCCTCGGCACCAATTATGCCAGCACGACTTATAATTTCGTGCCGAATGGCTCGAAAGTGACGCATATTAATGACGTCGTCAAGACCGCCAGTTGCAATACCTGCCACGATCAGCTTTCGGCGCACGGCGGATCGCGGCGCGGCCTGGATCTTTGCGTGATCTGCCACAATCCGCAGAACCTCGATCCCAATGACGGCAAATCGTTCGATGCCAAGGTTTTCTTCCACAAGCTTCATATGGGAGCCAGTTTGCCTAGTGTGGTGGCCGGAGGAACGTACTCCGTCACGAACAGGTTCGGAACAACTGATTTTTCAAAAGTGGTTTTTCCGGCAGATCCGGGAGATCCACGGCGTTGCGAAACATGCCATTCGCAGACTTCGGGTGCGGCCCAGGCGACTGCTTACTTGACGAACCCGACCCGGGCGGCTTGCGGCTCATGCCACGACGATGTGAACTTCGCGACCGGCGTGAATCATCCCGGTGGACCGCAGTTTGACGACAACCTGTGCGCAACATGCCATATCCCGCAAGGGGAGATGGACTTCGACGCCTCGATTAAAGGCGCACACGTTGCACCGATTGCGTCGAGTCTGCTCGGTGGTCTGGCGGTGGCGATCACTAAAGTTTCGAATGGAACTGCGGGAACGGCGCCGGTGGTGGCGTTTACCGTAAAAGACGGAAGCGGGAATCCCCTGCCCTTATCGAAGCTGGGATCGATCTCCTTCACCATGGCGGGTCCGACGACAGACTATGGATATACCACTTTCGGGAGCGCCACAACTCCTGGATATGTGACCGAGAGCGCCACCAAGGCAACTTGCGATGCCTCCGGCAACTGCCTCTACACCTTTACTAACATCGTTCCGGCGAAAGCGACGGGCACTTATGCAATCGGGGTCGAGGCGCGGCGAACCGATGTGGTGCTGGCCGGCACGACTTCGCAACAAAGCATCCAATATGGAGCGCCTAACAAAGTAGTCTATTTCTCTGTAGACGGCTCACCAGTCGCGCCGCGCCGGTCGGTGGTGGCGATCGCCAATTGCAATGGCTGTCACGTTTCGCTTCAGGTGCATGGCGCGCTGCGCAATAACACGGAGTACTGCGTGATGTGCCACAATCCTTCGAACACCGATGTGTCGGTGAGGGGGTCGGCGGTGGTGGCGGCGGATAAGACTGCGCCTCCACAAGGCATCAACTTCAATCTGCTCGTGCATCGCATCCACGACGGTGTGAACATGGCGGCGTCCAAGCGAACTTACGTTGTCGTAGGTTTTGGCGGCAGCCACAATGATTTCAGCGGCACGCTGTTCCCGGCGATGAGTCCGACAGGGGCGGCGACAGATCTGGCGAACTGCTCGATGTGCCACGTCAATTCCAGCGAGTTGAATCTGCCCATCGGCTTGAATCCAGTGACCGATCCGCAGGGGCCGATCAATCCGGTTCAACCAGTCGCGTCGGCCTGCTCCGGCTGCCACGTGGATTTGCCCAGCGCATCGCACTTCCTTTCGAACACGACGACACTCGGAGAGGCCTGTACGGTTTGCCACTCATCCGGTGCCGCTTTTGCGGTCGATAAGGTTCATGCGCAATATTGAGCGCGTTCTGCTTTTTGCGCTGCTCGGGGCTGGGGCGCGCGCGCAGACGCCTCCGGCCTCTCCGTATGTGGGCTCGGAAACCTGTGGGACGTGTCATGAAGACATCGCCAAAGCATTCAACAAAACGCCGCATCATCTGGTGGACGGCAGCGACAAGAAAGGAGGGTTCGACGGGAAGGCGTGCGAATCATGCCACGGTCCGGGAGCGAAACACGCGGAGTCTGCGTCAGCCGCGGACATTCGGAATCCGGGTAAACTCACTGCGGCTGCGATCGATAAGACTTGCCTCTCCTGTCATCTCAATCAACCGACCCACATCGGCCGGCTGGCAAGCAGCCATGCCAAGGACCTGGTGGCGTGCACTACCTGCCATAAAATTCACGCGACCGGATCGGACGAGCTGGTGGTGCGCAAAACGGAAGCGATCAATAAACAGTGCGAAGGCTGTCATTTAACGGTGGCGGCGCAGTTCCAGAAGCCGTTTCACCACAAGATTCCCGAAGGCTCGATGAGCTGCGTCGATTGCCATAATCCGCACGGGAGCATGAAACCGGCGATGACGCAATCGTTCGGCGCAAACGAGCCGGGATGCTTGAACTGTCATGGCGACAAACGAGGGCCCTTTACCTTCGAGCATGGGCCGGTGCGCTTTGAGGGATGTTCAAGTTGCCACGCGTCGCACGGGTCGGCGAACCCGCGAATGCTGGACCGGCCGGTGGTGCAGCAGGTGTGCCTGGAGTGTCACGCGAATCTCCCCACGGTGAAGACGAGCGGCACGATCGGGGTGGTCCCGCCCGCGTTTCATGACTTACGTTCGCCGCGGTATCAGAATTGCACCGTGTGCCATCAGAAGATTCACGGAAGCTATGTCGACAGGAATTTGCTCCAATGAGAGTCCTACATATAGTCGCATTGCTTCTACCACTGGCTGGACAAACGCCGGTGGATGCTCAGAAGCCTCCGGAGACAGCCGCGGCACCCACAGTCAGCCAAGTTGCGACTAAAGATGCCGCGGCACCAATTTCGCCGGTGCCTACCGCAGAACCGGAACTAAGCGGGTGGGTCGATTTCGGCTACCGGTGGCGTAGCGGCGTCAACGGAAGCCTGGAGACGTATCGCAGCGTGGTCAACCTGGGCGAAGGACCAAAGTTATTCGGCGCTGACTTCACACTGATCGATCCAACGAAGCGCCTGTTCGATTCGATGCATGTTCGCGCCTCGGGCTGGGGCGGCGATCCTTATGGAAGCTTTCATCTCGATGCCGAGAAGTCAAAGCTGTATCGATTCGACGCCGATTATCGCGACCTTGCGTACTTCAATAATCTGCCGTCCTACGCCGATCCTCTCTTAACGCGCGGGATCGTGCTCGATGAACAATCCTTCGATACTCGCAGGCATATCGGCTCCTATTCTCTGGAGATGTTGCCTGGCCACTGGCTCGTTCCTTACCTGGCCTACGATCGCGATGCGAACTCGGGATCGGGAGTGATGGCGTTTGTGGCTAACAGCAACGAGTACGCGGTGCCGACGGGCCTGCGCGACACAACCAATCTGTATCGCGGAGGCATCCGCTTCGAGTTGCGGCGATTTCACGCGACGATCGAAGAAGGCGGAACGACATTCAAGAGCGATCAGAGTCTCTATCAGAGCCCCGGCGCGACAAACCCTGGCTATCTGACGACTCCGATTTTCGGCCAGACGCTGGATCTGACGAGCCTTGCCGCGGCGTACGGCATCAACGGAACAAGCACTTATACGAAAGCTCTGTTCAGTTCCAATGCGCTTCCCTGGCTGGATGTGTACGGCCAATTTCTGTTCAGCCAGCCGAGCTCCAGCGTCCATTATCAGGAAGGAGCGACCGGCAACTTGTATCTGCCGTCGGAGATCGTGTTTTACCAAAGCGAGCAGTATCTGGTTTCCGCGGCGGCGAAGCTTCCGCATACTACGGCGAATTTCGGCGGCGAGATCCGGCCGTTGAAGAGAGTTCGGATCACGGAATCGTGGCTGACTGATCGGATGCACGATGCGGGAAATTCATCGTCGCTTCAAAATATCGCGTTGACGAATGCGGCGCAGGAGACGGCGCAGTTGCTGGCATCGTCGCTGGTGAGCGACTACAATCAGACGGAAACCAATATCTATCTCGAAGTGGCGCCGCATCTGACGCTTCGCGGGGGATACCGCTATGTTTGGGGGGATGCGAGCGATGCGGTGTTCCCGCAGGCCGGCGAACTCTCCGGAGCGGAGCAGGCAAAGCTCCGGCGGACCGTCGGGCTGGGCGGGGTTAATTTCAGGCCGATTCAAAAGCTACTGCTGACGGCGGAGACTGAGGTCGCTTCGAGCGGTGGGGTCTATTTCAACACCAGCTTGTACGACTATCAAAAAGTCCGCACGCAGGCACGGTATCAGGCGACGAATTCGCTGAGCGTGGCGCTCGACTTCACTTATCTGAATAACGAGAATCCTACGCCGGGAATTCGGTATACATTCCGGTCGCAGCAGGAGGCGGCGTCGATATTCTGGTCGCCCGGCGGCGGCAAGATCGGCACTCTTCAGGGATCTTATAGCTGGTCCTCTCTTCGTTCGGACATTTCATATCTGGTGCCGCAGACGCTGACGTCGGCGGTTTCGAACTACCTTGAAGACGCGCATACAGCCACCGCGCTGTTCAATTTCAATCTCGGACATTGGGGCGTGGTCGCGCCGAAATTGACTGCGGGCGGGTCCCTGTTCATTTCTTCCGGAAGCCGGCCCACCAGCTATTATCAGCCGATGGCGAAGCTGTGGGTACCGATGTCGAAACATGTGCAAGCGTTCGCCGAATGGTGGTTTTACGGATATGGCGAGGCGTTCTATCCCTATGAGGGATTTGGGACTCATCTGGGATCCATCGGATTGAGGTACATGCGATGAGACGGCAACTCGGCGTTCTGGTGTTGGCGGCGCTGGCGGGGAGGGCTCAGGGCACCATTGCCGATTCGGAGCGAGGGCGGCAGTTGTTCGGGATGCTATCGTGCGTGCAGTGCCATAGCGTGAACGGCCAGGGAGGGTCTGCCGGTCCTGATCTTGGCCGCATTGTCGATCGCGGATTCACGCCCGCGGGCCTGGCCGCTACGATGTGGAACCACGCGCCGGCGATGTGGGCGGCGATGCGGGAACAAGGAATTCGTGCCGGCGATATGAACGCTCAAGCGGCGGCGGATCTGTTCGCGTATTTCTATTCGACCCGGTTTTTTGAACTGCCTGGAGATGCCGGACGGGGCAAGAGGGCGTTCGCCGCGCGAGGCTGCTCGCATTGTCATGGTCTGAAAGTCGGGTTGCTGCCGAGAGTGCGGCCGGTGAGCGAATGGGGGTCGTTGAACGATCCGGTGGCGCTGACGGAGGCCATGTGGAATCATGCTCCGCTGATGTTGGCTGAGACGCAATTGAAGCA
>DATHOJ010000089.1:0-78623 GCA_035485055.1 Bryobacteraceae bacterium | reverse complement strand
ATCGTCTTCTTGTGAACATCCAGTCCGATGTAATACATAATGTCTCGTGAGGAACCTCCATGGTTGTTTTCTGAATCAACGTGCCCGTTGAGTTCAGCCTTTTATACACCACGCGCTCCTCTGACTTAACATTCAAACAATTCAGACAAAGCCGTGGGCTGCTTCGCCCGAAGCGGGCAGAGAGGGCTACCGATCATCGGCGTCCGGGCTAGTATTTTCGCGGCCCTTCCCGTTCCGGATTCAAAAGCACGTGGGCTGTTCCAGTCGATGTGCTAAAATCGGCCATTGTTTGCTTGACCGGCGGAATTCCATTCGTCTCGGTGCTTAGATTGTTATCTTTGTCCCTCGATGTTTTGAACAAACTGACTCTTGAAGGAGCTGGCTTGTGGCAAATCAAGATCTAACAGGCATTTGGACCGCGGACGACGGTGGGCGTTACTACGTTCACCAAATCGATTCAGCAATTTGGTGGGCCGGCTTCAGTAACGATCACGGCCTCTACGACGGATTGACGTTCTGCAATATCTTCAGCGGAATTTTGAAAGGCAATGAGGTCAGTGGACAGTGGGCCGAGGTTCCCAGGGGCGCCACGATGAACTACGGCACGCTCTCGGTCGTCCCCACATTTGCGGCGGATGGCTCTCCGGTTAGCTTCGTCGCGACAAATCAGACCGGCGGGTTTTCCGCAACAACGTGGAGGTTCCGTAGTCTCACGCTCCCTGCGAATCTCTACCCGTCCATTCAAGACGTATTTAATAACACGTACAAGAACACTTACCACTCGAATTTTAAACTCGAATATTTGGGCCAGCTTCTCGAAATCGTGAAGGATTCCATGGTGCTTTACGGAACGCTGGCCACAGGCATGAACCTCCCACAAGATCCGTTCACCAACACTTTCCCGCATACGTGGCCACGTACATATAGCGCCTTCCGTGATATGAATCACTGGTACGATGCCGACGACATATTTGTGACGCAAGAGGACGCCGACCTGACCTGCCATGTGAACGTGGACACGAGTTACCTGCCCGATGATCTGTATGACGGATTGACCTCCGAACAATCGCTTCTCATTGACGAGAGGATTTCTTATCTGCACCCTGAGATGATCATGTTTGCGGGCAGCGACAATACCGATGCGCCCAGCCAATTGCTGCCCGGATGGGCGCAGACTGGGGCAAATAGTGTTCTTGTCAACGGGAGACCCTTAAACGCGAACGTTGTGATCACAAAGCCCGCAACTTCACCGCAGATCGCCGGCATGAACCAAGCGGTGGGTGATAAAGTTCGCGTGACCGGCACCATGGTTTTGGATACAGACCACAACCCCCCCATCCCCTTCGAACTCCATCCCGTGTATGCCATCGATTTTATTAACGCCACCAACACGACCGATATCAGCGGCGTCTGGGGCGACCAAAATGGGAACACGTTTTATATCCATACTGTTTTCGACACGGTTTGGATGCTCATCATGCGGCCGCTTCGCGACCGTACCGTCGCTGCCGTCTTTCGCGGAAATCTCGTCGGTAACACAGCAACCGGAGATTGGGTCGCCATCCCGTACGGGAATGTCACCAGTTTCGGCAACGACATGTCGTTGGTCATAGGCTCAAACGCACTGCAGTTGAGTATCGCTGGCCACAATCCCTGGGCCACCGAGAATTTGATTAAGCTATATGACGTTCCAGGTCATCCGTGTCCACTGATTACGCATTCGATCCAACTGGTGAACCAGGCATCTTGCGAGTATCCGGAAGTCGAAGGAGCAACCGTGGTCTACAGCGTGACCCTGTCTCCTTTCACTCATGACCCATTCACCACTTATGCATGGACGACCGACGGTGGTGTTCCCGGCAACAGCTCGCAAGCGACATTCCAGGTTTCGGATCTTCCCAGAGCGGGGTCCGAAGTTACGATAACGGTCCAGGTCACCCTAAGCGGCACTTGTTCTTATCAAGCAACCCGTCAGTTCACTGTGTTGTCTCAGGCACGCGCCGAAGAGTTGCAACACATGTGCCAGACGCTCCACCGCGTGGAGAGGGACGTTCAGCAGGTCATCAACCAGTCGGTCGCGCCTTACTCTGGCGGCCCCGCGCACAGGGAGCGAATTATCGAGGAAGCGCATCACAAGGTCCAGGAACTCGATCGTGCTCTGGCCGAAATGAAACGTAACTTGAAGCAGTGACGTGCCCGGCGACGGAAATTCTGGATACTTGCACTTATTCAGTTTGTCGGCTGGGTCTTATGGACGGACGTCAGTGTGCGGGATGAATTTTGCCGGGCATATGTCAGGCATCGGCGACGAGGCGTCCCCTCCTGCACCATTTATGAAGACATTGTCGGGATGCTTGAGTATGTATGAGACTTGATATGTCGCATTGACACCAGCCAATAAGCAACTAGTTTGCCAGTGCACCGTCTCCGGCGGCGGTTGATTCGTAGAATCATCGACGCCGTAAGAACCGAACTTGTCGAACCCAGAAACTCCATTATAGGTTTGTGTGAAGTATTTGTTCGGCCAAAAAACCTTGAATTGATGCGTTTGAAGTGAAACCCCGACGGGAAACCCATTGGGGAAGATATGGTCCTTGCCGTTGGCGCCTACGTTAAAATTGTTTTCGCACGCCGTCCCGTGTGCGACGCACATCACGCCGCTCGCCTCAAAGATCTGAAGTCCAGCCTGGTCTTGGGCAAAAGTAGTGAAATGACGCGGCGAGACCCTTTCCGTGATCATCGACCTTGACAGGACCGGCGCCGTATTTTCAAATGAGCTGGCGGGATTACTTTTCGCCCCGCCATGCGCGACGACAATGATCACGAACGCATTGTGGCTGTTAAGGCATTGGTTGTCGAGCCCGTTGTCATGACTGTAATATCCATTGTCTCCATATGCGCTCGGCGAGTCTTCGTATCCAAGTGTGAGGAACGAAGACTGCCCTATCGCATGCCACGTGTCGAGGCCGAAGTTCTGAAGGCGCACCAAACCGCTTGTAACTCCAGGAATGCTGATCAGGCCGTGATAAAGCTTGTTTGAGTTCTCGCCAACAGGGTCTACATACCTGGCCCATGTAAGACCTTTCCCCCCACGTTGAACACAACCAGCAGCAAAAACACTGACCTGGTCACCCGGCGCGAAGGTGATGAAGTGGTAGTCAGTTGAATACTCGTCTACCTCTGGCGCATCAATTCGCCAAACAGTCGCAGCAGGACTGATTGAAAGTCTAACGATGCCTTCTATCGGATCACCCGCAAACGCGATTTGGGCCCCGGCAATCAAGACGATTAGAGCCGCGATCAAAATTCTTGATGCTTTTTCGTACACTGTCGGCGTTCCTTGCATTCTTGTGTCCTGTCCGGCCCCAGAGTTTTAATAGTCCGACCAAGAGTATATCGCGGGTTGGCAAGTTCCTGAATAACGCGCAACCCGGAGAGAGCGCCCCGCCGCGTCCTCACGGTTCGAAGTCGGTACGGATCGCCGCCGACCCGACCGCACTCAATGCAAAGACTGAGGAGTTCGGGCTTGTGGGCAACTTCAGTGTTTTATCACGATCCCAGATCCGCTATAGGATTGGCAGGTGCCGGACGACCGCGAGAAATAGCAGAACCATCATAAGGAATGGATAGAGGACCAGTGCGAGCACTTTCAGGCAGTGCCGCGGAAACAAACTGAGGCCGACGCCGATCCAGCCGGCTCCCATGGCTGCGAGCAAGAATAACAACTGGAATCGCTGCGGAACGAACTCAGGGAAGCACTCGAAAACAATCGCGACTGTAACCAGCAACGGAAAGATCGCCAAAAATATCGGTAGCCGTCCTCGCACGCCCCATGGTATCTCCGTTGCCCCGAGCCGATCACGCGCCACCCGGAGACTGGTCCGATTTTCCCGCTTGCGTTCCGAGTCACACTCGCAGAATTGCCACTCCTCCACCACGGTCCCAGGTAGTCTCATCTGAGGAGATCACCCGCCCCTGCCGGCCTGGCGGGAATCGGTGTCAACTTCCGGCTGGTCCGCGCGGCAAGCTACCAACGGCGCGGCGGCGGGTCGTTCGTAAAGAACCGGCCGCGGACGGGGAGTGTCACGGGACGCATCAGTGGCTTGGGCTGGTTCGACGGCGGCGCCGCCGGTTGGCCCACTCGTTTCGCCAGCTCCGAAATCCTATCTTCAATCGTCTTCCATGTGGCGTCGGTGTAACGATCCATGCCGGCTGCCGCTGCTGCAGCGCGCGAATAGACCCTGCAGTCCAGGCCATCATTCCTGTCCCTAATCTTTTGCCACTCGGTCCGCCGATACCCCTTCACAATCTTCGTCACCAACTGCTCGGCCGTAATCTGCTTGAAGTACTCCTCGCTGTACTTCGGAAAGTGACAGTAACCTGGTGGATACGGCTCGCCGCTCTCCTCGGTCGGCCGATCCAGGCGCAGCCACCGATACAACTCCTCTTTGATCATGGAGCCGTTCACCGGCCAGACGCGGACGCCAAACTTCACGTTCTTGCCCTGAGGCCCGGCCCGACGTCCACTGGGGACGGCTGGCTAATGGGCGCGTGGGCGCGCGAGTCGCCCTTGATCACTACTGCCCTGTGCCTAAAAGCAACCGTGCGAGGATGCTGGACCTGATCGCCCGCGCGAAGGGTGCCACACCCTCACCGAGATTACGAAGGCAAGTATCGGCGGCCGCACAGCGTGCGCGGATTCATCTCCACGGGCAGCAAGAAGCACGGCGTCAATATCGAGTCGGCAAAGAACCAGGCCGGCGAACGCACCTACAAGACTTCGAAGTAGCCGCACGATTTCATCCTCGCCGCCGGTACGCAAGGCCGGCGGCTTTCTTTCCTTTCAGTCTGACAATTGGAGAACTGACCACTAAAGAGAAACACGAGGCGCATCCGCGTGTGGCGTGGGGTGGGTTTACACCGACCACATCTGCTCACGCTCTTCGGTAAGATAGCCAAGCCTGTTCGGCTGTGACAGATAGAGATATCCCACACGAAGGTTGGGATGACTGGCGCAATCCCACTTCACGCGGTCTCCGAAATGACGGCTATAACCTCGGCCAAATGTTCGCAACGAACCTCGAACCGGTCGCCGGGCTCCGCCGGATAGAGCGGCAAGGGGCACCGGGAGATCGATGCGGATCTTCGCCCGCTTCAGCGTAACCCCCTTCGTTTTCTTGCAAAGCAACCGGATCAGCCCGGGATCTTCGTTCGCCAGCAGCAACTCGATGCTGCGGCTGACATTCGCGTCGATGAAATGGGCCTTCCACAATTCGTCCAGAAGGCGCCCTTGCATCTGATCTTTGGACAGCAGGTGCAGAGTGTCGGCGGCCGAGTTGGCGTTTGCGGTATCCGAGATGCGCACGCTGCGAAACAACTTCTGCTCCACGTCAACCGGGGCGTGGGAATTGTAGATACGATATTCGTCGCCGTTGGTTAGCACGCACCACCGGACGCCCACGACCGTCGCGTAGCTGAGATTCTGCGAAATCCACTTACGGTCGCTAAGGTCCCGTTCCAACGATTTCGCCCCAATGAACAGGGTCTCCGTTCGATTCAGGAACAGCGCATAATCGACGGGATTGTCCTGCGGCTTGCGTCGATACTCACGGCGACTTTCGTCCATCTCCTGCAGGTCCCAGCCGAGCGCTGTCAAGATCGGATCGATCAACGCGGCTTTCGTGTTCTGCTCGCCGACGATCTCTTTTCGGTCACGGATCTGCTGAATCCGCTTCCGGACCACGTCGATCGCGTTCGAAAGCGCCGGCCGCACCTGTATCCCTTCAAAGCCTCCTACGTTCCGATTCTCAGTCGCTCAAACGGTCACGCCCCTGACGGGCTGGATGATCCATCTGGTTATATCACACTGATAGTGTGTAGAACTCATAGTGTTCACACCGCACCATATTACTTACGGTGCGAAGCTCGGATCCACGCGCTCTATTCGGAAGACGCGTTCGCGAATTGCGGACGGAGCGCGGACTTTCCCAAGAGCGCCTAGCGGAGTTGTCGAACCTACATCGAAATTACATTGGCGGAGTCGAACGAGGCGAACGCAACATCGGTTTGCTCAACATCGTCGAATTGGCACACGCGTTGCGGGTCAAGCCAGCGAATCTTCTTGAGCCTGTCCCTTGAGAATTGATCTCGTGAGCGCGCGGGGCGGCGCCCCGCAGGAGATACTTAATGGTCCATCCCGATTTTCAATCTCTTTGATCATTTCCGCCTCATTCTCGCCTCCTCCATACGACTTTCGAACTCTTCCTTCGTCCGCATTGCCCATTTTGCACGCATCTCGGCGTTTTTCAGCCCGGGGACGTTATAGCGGTCGTTGTTACCCCAACGAATGCGCTGCTCTTCTTCGATGCAAGAAAGCCTCTCGTAGACAGCGGAGTCTATTTCTTCGGGGCTTTCTTTGGCGGGGAAGCGGAAATTTGGCGGGCGTAGATGCGTGACTCACTGCGCAAGCGCAGCGGCAAGCGGCGCGCGAACCGATTCCTCTACCCATTGCTGATTTTCGCGGGCTTCGCGAAGAAGTGCGAGCAGACTTGATGATGCGCCTTCGCGAAAGCTGGCTGTCACTCCGGGTTCCCAAAGCGTGAGAACCTTCGGCTCAGTGGGTGAAGGATGTCGCGCTCTAGGTCTTCTGAGTAAAACGCTCCGAGGGCAATTCGCGAGGCCGATGAGGGATGGCAAAATTTGGGGTTTTGTTTGGGTAACAAATTACTTGACTCACCAGCCCTCCGGGTGTAGGATTGAAGTATGGAAAACGACAACATCAGCAAACACAGTGGTTTGATGGGTGCGATAAGGCACTACAGTAACCCGCAAACCTGCATCGATGAGGTTGCTTCCGTGAAATGGCCCAAGGGCGAAGCGGTCTGCCCTCGATGCGACAGCAAGAGGGCAACGTACCTGTCTACGCGGCTGCTCTGGAAGTGCAAGGACTGCAAAAAGCAGTTTTCCGTTAAGGTCGGGACGATCTTCGAGGATTCCGCTATCGGCCTTGATAAGTGGCTCTGCGCTATGTGGATGATGGCGAACTGCAAGAACGGTGTTTCTAGCTACGAAATCGGGAAGGCCCTTGAAGTCACCCAAAAGACGGCGTGGTTCATGATGCACCGTATCCGGTACGCTACTCACACTGGATCGATCAACAAGATGTCCGGGACGGTGGAAGCGGACGAAACCTTTATTGGCGGTGCGGCACGCTTCATGCACAAGCACAAGCGTGATGAAAAGATCCACGGTCGCGGCCCTGGCGGAAAAGAGATCGTGTTCGGACTGCTCTCGAACGGAACACCGGAAAGGTTCGCGTCCATCATGTCGCCACGCGGCGCGAGGGCGAGGTTACCAACCTCGTTCGCAAGAACGTCCGCAAAGGTTCTGAGGTGATGACAGACGAGTTGCTCTCTTACGATGGCTTGGACAATGAGTACGCACATAAGGTAATCAACCACGCGGAGAGCTACGTTGACGGAAACGTCCACACGAATCGGATGGAGAACTTTTGGTCGCTGCTGAAGCGGTCGATTAAGGGGACCTACGTGAGTGTTGAACCTTTTCATCTTTTCAGATACCTCGATGAGCAGTCGTTTCGTTATAACGAACGTGAGCTAACAGATTCGGAACGCTTCCAGAAAGTGCTCGGATCGGTCGCAGGGAAGCGCCTGACTTGGATGTCGCCAGACCCAAAACCAAAAGAGAAGGCAGAGGAAGAAAGCCAGCAAGGCATCAAGAAAACTCGCGAGTATCGAAATTTCCGAAAGCTTCTTAAGCAGGTCATAAAAGCACCGCCAATGAAACGAGCGGCGCGTGAGTAACGCTCAAAAAAGAGCCGCCGCTCGGCGCGCAAAAGCCGTCGCGAAAAACGCCAGCACCGACTCCCATAAACCACATGCCAATCCACATAGTGAAGGCGGAGAGCGCGAGCAGTGCAAATGGGACGGCAATGCTATCGTGGATGGCAAGATAACTGTCGTTCCACCACCAGACCTTCTTGCTGAGTAACGTACCAATCAGGAAACAAATGATGCCAACAACAAAAACCTTAGGCTTGTAAACTGGCTGACATTCTGGGCTATTGTAATTTACGCTGGCATAACTTTCGCCCTTTGGTGTTCCTCTCAAGATGCCAATAAAATTGCACAGCAAGCTATTCCCGATGCGAGAGATAATTTCACAAAAGAGCAGAGGCCTTATCTGTCGGCATTGCCCAAAGGTGCGTTTCCTGATCCAGCCAATTCTGGCGCGGGGGCCGCCGTGCAAGAGCGCAATGGCGTTCGTGCTTTGTGCATTAGCATCACGTTCGGACGTTGGTCGCACACCCGCTATCGATGTGAGTACAAGCGATACGACGTACATTATCGATGCGCCAGAGGCAGCTGGCAGAAAGGCTCGTTCCTTTGTTCCACAGTTCAACAAATCTCGAACAATTGTTTCGACTGCTCCGAATAGCGGCATCGTGCCCCACAGTGAAATTAGGATACTGACTACTGATGAATGGAACGATTTTCAGGATCTTGATCGTTTGGCGATTTATATCGTAGGAGCGGTTCAATACCGAGATCTCTTTAGTTCGTTTAACAGTCCGTTCTATGAAACTGATTACTGTTATCGGATGGTTCCGAAGGGCCTCATATTCGGCAGTTGCGATTGGGATACCGGCTTTCGTGGGCAAATGAAATAAGCAGACCAAGCACACAAATAACGCCAACCTGTCACGCCAGCCCCATTTTGAACGAGGTTCCGGTGGTGAGTCAAGTAATGTGTTACCTAAACATTTGCGAGCTAGTTCTGAGCGCTCCGATCAGAGAGCTTCCCTCCTGACTCTGTATCCTTTTTCCGCTTGGCCACTCCAGTTCCCAAAGAGTGGCCCTATATCTTGTGTATCGCTGGATAAGCAGGCCACTATCACTTGCTTTCCAACTCATAATCTGAAGGCTGCAGGAACTCTACGCGGTCATCGTCGCCCCGCGTTCCTACCAGGGAAGCATCAGCGTGGACCGGACGATCAACAAATACGCGCGCATCAGCGCACGGTATCTCACCAATCGCGGCGTGCATCTCACCCGGACCTTGAACATCAACACTTCGGTTGACGGCGTGTATCCTTATAGCGATTCGACCCTGCGCGAGTTGAGCGAATCAAACGGGTTTAGCCGGACGAATCAGTTCATTGTGTCTCCGACCGTCAACTACAAGAAGTTCTTCTTGTTTGGGTTTTATGCCTACTCGCACGGCAAGGACGACAAACTAGGGGTCACTTGAGGAAGGATGCCGCGGAGCCAGGTAGTCGATTCACGTTGGCGAGCCGTATTTTGAGGGAGATATCAATGTATGAAACTCCCTTCCAACCCGATAAAACCTAGTCGATCCAGTCTGTTTTGAAGCATTCTACTCGGGTTGTTGGTTTTTCCAATGCTCCAGCTGTGAGTTCAGAAAGGAACGCCTATAAAATGAAATTTAGACTCGTTATCATAACAGCGTCCACCTTAGCACACTGTTGATGCCCGCCGCTTATGCCGGTTGTGGCGATGTATCCACTCTCTCGGCACCGTTCCAGGTGGCTTCGGGACGTAGCGTGCCGTCGATAAAGGCCACCCGGGCTGAGGCATCACACAACGGGGAAACGGCGAGTGTTGTGGGAATGTGGAGTATCCAATTCATTTCCAAAGGCAATACGTCCCTTAACCCGCCGATCCCGGATGGTGCTTTAGTTGACTTCGGGTATGTCCAAATTCACAGCGATGGCACCGAGATCATGAATTCCGGCACCCACGATCGCGAATCAAAATATTCGTTTTGACTATCCTCGCCGGGAGATCTTATTTCCTGCCCAGCTAGACGGTCACCCGCTCACAGCCCTGCTCGACACCGGCGCCATCCAAACGGGCGTCAATTGGAATGCCGCCCGCGAATCGGGTGTCCATCCCAGTACACCAGGGCTGAGCCAGGAGACGACAATCGTCGGAGCTGACGGGCGTAACTGGGACATACATAGATTCCCGTTCTCCAGCATGCAAATCGGAGTAGTCCACCGGACTCGCCCCACACTCGTGATCGCCACCGTTTCGGCGTTCGAAGACCTAGAACTGGCTACCAAGCCGGTGCCATAGCCGGAATGGACTTCCTCGATAACCGCGTAATCACGATCTCGTTTGCGCAAAGACGTTTTGCGATCCAATGAGTGTCTTCGCAATGGCGAAAACCAAGGATGTAGCCGTTAATGGCCTGCATCGCCGATAGCGAGTTGTCCATCCTGCGTCCGACAGATTCCGCTTATCAGTTCGCGTAGTAGCCGGCGCGCGACTGTACGAGCAAACCACTGTATTTAGTCCGCAGACCAATCTTGTGAAATGTGCCAGAAGGGTCTGCCCGGTCCGGCGTATAGCCAAGACTATATTGGTGCCTCAGCGCTCATCGTCGATTTGAGAAAAGATTTCAGCAATCGGGTTCTCGTCCAACTGCAGGGCGCCCTTCGCCATCTGCTCCTGCAAGTACCGCCCGTGATTCCCGAGGGCCTGCTCCCCGGCCGGCTTGCCCGGCACCCATTTCGGTCCGCGCGTCAGCAGCACCACGTACTGCTTCGAAGAAGGCTGGCTCTTCGCCAACAACCACCCCGCCACCGCCAAGGACGCAACAATCGCGCCGACGCGCACAATTCGGGAAAAACACATTCCCTCACTTTAACCATCTCGAAGACAGTTCTGAGACACCCGAGGCGACACCCGCGGGCATGAAAAGGCCGTAGTTGTCTGTGAGGCCGTTCAATACAGGCGCCGACAATCCGAGCCACCTCTCCCAGAAAAGCGCGGTCCGCGTCTGCGAGAGGCGGCGGGGTTGTGAGCACCGCCACCACCCAATATCTTCAATCTTCCGGTATTGCGAACTTATCGCCGGTATCGGCCACCCACTGCTTCAGGCGCGCGATCAGTTTCTTGCGCTCCGGGCGGTACCGGTCCATTTGCGCAAGATTTACTTCCTCGTAGGCATCTTCATTTAGGTTGAATTGGAGCCAGGAGCGGTTCTCGAAGCAGACATATTTCCAACCGTCGCGTGTCACTAATCCGCGGTATGGAGTATTGGGCGTATCCAATTGGCTGGGGGTGACGACGCATTGCAAATACGCCGAATCCGGGTCCGCAGCAGCCGGGGGGTTGCCGATGCGGTGGTAGGACAGGTCCGCGCCCTCCATCCACTCGGGTTTGCGGATTCCACACAGCCCGAGCGTCGTGGGTGCGATATCCACGTGGTTTGAAAGCACCGGCAGGCGGCCGTTCTTCCACGGCGAATAGCGAGGCACCCCCCCTGAAAGGATGAAGGGCGTTCTGATCGATTCCTCATACGGGCAAATTTTACGAAACATGCCGTGCGAACCGTGCATATCGCCGTGGTCCGCGAAGAAAAAGATGTGGGTATCCGCGAGGAGGCCCGTCTCTTCCAGCGTCCGAACGACGCGACCGTAGTTCCAGTCCAGATTCTCGATCATGGCATAATAACCCGCCAGATCACGTCTCACTTGCTCTTCGATCCTGGGAACATGAGCCACGTCGGGGCGGAGGATCATTCGCTCCGGGTTGTAATTCTGCATGAAGCGCTCCGGGGCAACGTACGGATCATGCGGAGGCTGAACGCTTAGGACAGCGAAGAACGGCTTGGCCGCGGTCTTACGTTCTTCGGCCCGTTCCTTCACGTAGCCGATCAGCAAGTTGGTGAGCTCATCGGTTTCATACCCGGGGAGCCGGTAATGGAATGCGGAGGCTCCGCTGCCGCCATGGACCCAGGAATCCCACTGGCTGTTGTTGTTCTCGTAACCGGTCCAGTTCTGGAACCCGCCGCGGCGCGCGGGATCCGTGATAAAGAACGCTGCACGCCCGTTTGGTTGTTCATGCCAGCCACCCAGATGCCATTTGCCGAAGTAGGCGGTTCGATATCCGTTGGAATTGAAGACGTCGGCAATGGTTTTCTGGCCTTTGGGCAGCGGGTATTCATGCCCCGGCACACAATGGTGCGGATAGCGGCTGGTGAGCATCGAACCACGGAACGGGCAGCAGAGCGGAAATCCGGAAAGATGGTTCTGAAACGTCACGCCGTTGATGGATGCCCGGTCGAGATTGGGCGTGCGCGCATTGGGGTCGCCGTTCGATGCCAGGGCCTGGGCGCGGAATTGATCGCCCAGTATCCAGATGACATTGGGGTGCGGATTAGGAGTGGGTTCCGCGGCATGCTGTCCGGCCGGCTGACCCGCATATTGCTGCGCCATCAGCGCGCTTGCCGCTCCCAGGGATCCCGATTGGAGGAACGTTCTTCGATTCATGATGGTTTTAGATTCTCCAGGTCTCAGCGGGGCAATGCCTGATCATACGTGTTTTGGCGCGATCGAGGCGCTTCGAGCAACGGCAGAGCGCCATTCTTCGAAGCTTCCGACCACCAGAGGTCCTTTAATTCTTCGAGTTTCGCCGGATTTTGCGACGCCAGATTCACGTTTTGCGAGAAGTCGTTTTCGGCATGGTAGAGTTCCCAGTGATCGCCGTCGAAACTCGTTCCGGGCTTATGAACCCCGATAGCCTCCCAACCGTTGTGCCAGATGCCTCGGCTGCCCCAAAGCTCGAAGTACTGTGTATCGCGCGGGCTTGGGCCGGCCGGGTTGTTGAACGTCGCGCGGATGCTCTTTCCCTGTATCGGGATTTGACACACGCCTTCGAAAAGCGCCGGAGCCTCCACGCCAACGATATCGAGAACGGTGGGCGTAATATCGATGATGTCCACGAATTGCGTGCGCACGCCGCGAGTGTGGATTTCCGCCGGCCAAGAAACGATGAGGGGAGTCTGCACCCCTCCGCGGTAGGGCCAGAGCTTGTAAAACTTGAACGGTGTGCAGGAGGCCATGGCCCAGGGCCGCTGGTATAAAGGCTGGGTTTTGTCCGTCCCCAGATCGTCGAGACGTTGATACATTTCGTGAACGCTGGTGGGATCTCCATAAGGGTGTGTGAAGCCGCCTTTGACCCCGCCCTCGGGAGCACCTCCGTTGTCCGAGACGAGGAAAATCGCCGTTTTGTCGAAAAGGTTATTGTCTTTCAAGTACCGCACCAGACGGCCAATCTGTTCGTCGGCATGTTCCAAAAAACCGGCGAAGTCAGCCATAAACCGCGTGAAGACTGCGTGTTCTTCATCGCTCAGGTCTTTCCATGCCGGGTCGCCAGGGTTCCGCGGCGGAAGCTTGGTGTCGGGCGGGATCACCCCAAGCTCCAGTTGCCGCTTGTACCGCTCCTCCCGGATTTGGTCCCATCCCCTCTGAAATGTCGACACATACTTATCGATGTACCGTTTGGGCACCTGGACCGGCGCATGGGTGGCGCCGAATGCGACGTGAAGGAAGAAGGGCTTCGTTGCATCGACTGCGACGTGGTCGCCCACCATTTTGATGGCTTGATCGACGATATCGACCGAAAAATGGTAGTCCGGACGATTCGGCCGCTCGAGGGTATGATTGTCTTCGATAAGATCCGGGTGATATTGATCGGTCCACCCGCTAAGAAAACCGTACCAGCGATCGAAGCCTTTCTGGAGCGGCCAATCGGCGCGGGATCCAGCGGCCTTCATTTCGTCCATCGGAACCAGGTGCCATTTTCCGACACCCATAGTGCTGTAGCCGTTGGCTCGAAGAATCTGCGCGACCGTTGCGGCGGCCGGGGTAACTCGGCCTCTGGAGTGCGGGTAACCGAGATCGGGCCCCGCCAGTTCCTTCATCCCCACCGCATGGCTGTTTCTTCCGGTGAGGAGCGCGGCGCGTGAGGGAGAGCAGATCGCCTTGGTATGAAAGTTCGTATAGCGGAGTCCTCCGGCTGCCAGGGCGTCCACGTTGGGTGTAGAGATTTCCGAGCCGAAGCAATGGAGATCCGAAAACCCGGTGTCATCGAGGACAATGTAGATAACATTGGGACTGCCGGCGGGCGCGTGTGGGACCTTTAGCGGGCCGGCCTTCGAGTCCTGAGCTGTCTTGCCGATGATTCCATCGAAGGCATTGGCAGGTGTTGGGGTTCCGCACGATTGCTGGCTCTTCGCAGCGCGGGCACCCGCCGCGCCAAGAAGCAAGCTGCCCATCCACTGGCGCCGGGAAAATGATTTCATCGTCATAGGTGCGTGACCAGCAATGGGAAGGTTACCTCGGAGGGGTGTCCCATGCAACGTTTGAGGCGCTAAATAGAACGTATGGCGGCCGGTTAACGTGGCTTGATCTAGTGATTTTAAAACTGTTAACACCTAACGAAGCGTAGTATACTGACTCGCTAGGACATCTCATGGCCACCGCGTCTCAACAGGACTCGCGTGCACTTCCCGGTGGCGTGAGTCAGTCCGCCATCCGTACTTGTCTTGAGCATTTGCTCGCCAGCCAGGCTTTCGCCGGTAGCCGGCGCAGCCAAGAGTTCTTGCGCTACGTGGTCGAAGAGACACTCGCCGGCCGCGGCAGTCAGATCAAGGAACGCAACATCGCGACCGACGTTTTCGGCAAGGGAGCGGGTTTCAGTTCTCAATCCGAATCGATCGTCAGGGTAAACGCCAGCGAAGTGCGGCGCCGGCTTAAGGCGGCCTATGAATCGGGTTGCGAGGCGGGTGTCCTGGTAGATCTCCCGCTCGGCAGTTATCAGCCCATTTTTTGTGCCACAACCTCCCTGGTTACCGAACCTGCGCCAGCCGTGAAAACAGCGGTGGAGCAGGAGGCGTCCGTTCCCCGGAGAGTGCGAATCAGCCCGTCGGACCACCCGTTATTGGCCTTGCTGCTGGTGCTGCTGCTGGCGGCAGGGGGTCTCACCGCGTTGCGGGTCATCGCCAGCCGTCCGTCCGCGTCCCTCGATCTGCTGTGGAAGCCGTTTGTCGATCAACGAATCCCAGTACTGATTTCGCTACCGTCTCCCACGGTTCTGGCATGGTCTTCCGCCGACGCGGCGCCTCCTCCGCCAACCGAGAAAGTGCCGGTGTCGGAACTGAGGTCACTGAGCAACTATTACGTCGGGGTAGGCGCCGCTTTCGGTGCAGCCCGATTCGGCGAACAATTGGCCCTGCGCCACCAGGCATTCGACGTGATGTTCGGCACCGACGTCGCCTTTGCCGATTTGGGACGCTCACCTTCGATCCTCTTGGGCGGCTTTACTTCGGCCTGGGGTCTCGAAATGACGCGTACGCTGCGTTTCCGATTCGAGCAACTTCCGGGCTCACTGGATATTTTGGACGGCGACCACCCGGATACGCGCTGGAGAACTCTTCGTTGGAAAAACTCTGCCGACGTCAGCGAGGGATACGCGCTGGTCTCCCGGCTGCTGCATTCGGAAACCGGCCGTCCGTTACTGATCGCCGCGGGAGTGCACCCGAACGACACCCAGGCCGCGGTTGAATTCCTCACCGAAGAGCGATATTTCGACGCGTTCGCAAAACAAGCGCCGCCGGAATGGTCGAGCAAGAATTTTCAAGTGGTCTTGCACAACAATGTTCACGGGCACTCGCCCGGTTCGCCGGTGGTCGTCGCATACCACGTCTGGTGAGGCGGTTTTTAGAACAGGAGCTTCAACGCCAATTGAAGGATGCGCGGCTGATTGTTCTGGGAACTGACCGCGCCGAAGCCGGCTGCGCCGAGCGCGGTTGCAGGCGGCGAGAACTGCACCGTGTTCGTAAGATTGAAACATTCCGCCCGGAATTGCAGCTTCAACCGCTCGTGAATCGCGAATGTCTTGCTTAACGTGAGGTCCAGTTCTTTGAGTCCGTCGCTGCGCAGACCGCCCAAGGTACGCGCTACATTGCCGAAGGTATAGGGCGCGGCGAGCGTGAATTGCGAGGTATCGAACCATTCCTGCGGCGTGGGATTGCTGAGCGCGGCGCTCTTGCCGGTCCAGTTGGGTCTTTGATTGCCGCCCTGCGCGTCGGTGGTGCTGGTCGCCTCGGAGATCCCCAACGGACTGCCGCTGAACAGGCTCAGGATCAGGCCCAGCTGCCAGCCTCCCAGAACCCGTCCGGTCGCCCCCTTCTGATCCTTCATGAAGGGAATTTCGTACACCGCATTGCCGACGAAACGATGCGTCTGATCCAGCGCTGAGGGCGCGTACTCGCCTCTCAGGTTGTTGTAATCCTGTATCACGCCGGCCGAAACATTGTCGCCGCTGAAGGAGCCGATCCCCAGGTCCATGTTCTTCGAATAGGTGTAGGAACCGAGAACGGTCAATCCGTGCGAATAGCGCTTCTCGAATTTCACTTCGAGCGCGTGGTAGATGGAGTTGGCGAGGTCCGCGTTGTCGCTCGTCACCTGGCCGAATTGCGGATAGGGCAGTAACAATTGGGCAGACGCGACGGTGGACGAAGCCAACGCGCCGTTGGAGATCTGCGGATAGAAGGGATTCGGCAGCAGCGTTCGCAGTTGATTCCCTTGGGCCAAATCCGCATCCGGCAGTTCGTTCAATTGCACGTTCATGGGCATTTTCAGGCCCCGGCTGCCCGTGTAACCCACTTCCAGCATCATATTCTTACCGAGGTCGCGCTGGATCGACAAATGCCACGATGCACTGTAGGGGGTGGCGTTATTGCGATCGTAGAAATCCACAGCCTGGCCGAGGAGCGTGGCCGTGCCCAATTTGTTGCCGGTGGGCGCCACCAAGCCGTTGGGAAATGGATTGTTCAGCGACACGATGGGCGTCGCGCCGTCCAGGCTGGTCACGATGGTGGTGGTGGCGAAAAATCCATTGGAGCCGAAACTCGTGGAGCCCGTGCCGATGCCCCAATTGTCGGCGAAGAAGATTCCTCCTCCGCCGCGAATCACGGTCTTATCGGCGATCCGGTACGCAAAGCCGAAGCGAGGCGCGAAGTTATTCAGGTCAGGGCTGGACTGATAGCGCGAAACCCCGTTTACACCTACGAAACTCAGCGCTCCACGTAAATTCAGTCCCGGTGCGGAGATCGGCGGAACAGCAGAATAGTTGAAGTTGTCGAACTGGTTGAAGCGGTCCGTCTTGGGCGCCTCGTACTCCCATCGGACCCCTAAATTGAGCGTCAAACGGGAAGTGACTTTGTAGTTGTCCTGTAGAAAGAACGCTCCGTACTTGGTGGTCATGGCAAGCGATGGCGCCGGCGCAGCTTGCCCTCCGGGAATGCCGAGGAGGAAAGTCGCCAGCGCAGCTCCCGCCGTGGAACTCGCCGCGGTAGCACTGGGGCCCTGGGTATAGGTTGGGGCGAAACTAAAAACCGGCGTATTAGCCCCGTCCTGTAGGGTGTTGAGTTGGATGACGCGGAACTCCGCGCCTGCCCTTAGCTCTTGTTTGCCGAGGTTCTTGGTGGTGGTGAACTGGAGCGCGCTGACGCTGTTGTTCGCGCGGATATAATCGGTCGCTCCCAGCACTCCCCCGGTGACGATGTTCGAGATGGAGGAACTGGGACTCGGATACCCAGTGATCGTGATCTCAGGAAATGCGTGCGGCGACAACTCGTTGGCGAGTGATTCCGGCAGGCCAAGGCTGGTAATATCGAAGCCGTTGCTGAAAGGAGGCCGTTGATTGGAGAGCCGGGTGAACGAAAAGCGGACGGTCTCCAGCCATGTCGGGGAAATGGTCTGGGTGTCTTCCGCCACGGAATTACGGCGTCCGAAGGTTTGCGGTCCGGCCGAAGGCGACGCGATGTTCACGCTGGGCGACCCGTACGCGCCCGCGCGCACATCCGGTGTATCGTCAGCCGAGTAACGCGCGAAGAAACGGTTCGAATCCGTGAAATACTGATCGACCTTATAGCTCACCGAATTTTTGCCGACGCGGTTGGCGTCCACGCGGGTATAGTTATTCACTCCGGTGTAGGGAGCGCCCGCCTGGGTTGGCGCCGGAAAATACTTGGAGATCGCGAGCGCCACCGGGTTTATTCGAGAGGTTGGAATCATGTTTCCCGGAAATGGCGTTCTGGTCAACGCGCCGTTCACGCTCGTAGTTGTGGACGGATCGTAGATCGTAACCACCTGACCCGCGGCGTTTCGGTCGTTGGAGAAGTTTCCGCTCAGCAGCGTCTGGGTCGGTTCCGTGCCGACAAACGTGACCCCCTGGATGAACGTTACGTGCTCCTCGCTTACAAAGAAAAACGTCTTGTTCCGGCCGTTATAAACCTTAGGTATGTAGACCGGACCGCCGAGGGTGCCCCCGAACTGGTTGTACTTGAACGGCGCCCGCGCGTTGCCGGCGTTGTTGGAGAAAAAGTCGTTGGCGTTGAGCTGCGTGTTGCGGAAAAATTCGTACAAATTACCATGGAACTCGTTGCCGCCCGAGCGAGTGACCACGTTGAACACGCCACCGGCCGATTTTCCGTATTCTGCCGAGAAGTTATTGGTTTCCACTTTGAACTCCTGCACCAGGTCCGGTGTGGCGTTGATGACCGGCTGGTTTTGGGCAGGCGAAGAGTTGGGAGCTCCATCCAGCAGAAACTCGTTGTTCGCGGCACGCTGGCCATTGATGGCGAACGACACGGTGCTGATCTGGTCGATGGGTAGATTGTTGACCCCAATCGAAGGGCGTACCCCAGGCACGAGCATCGCGAGCGCGTACGGATTCCTGCCCAGCAGCGGCAGTTCGGTGATCTGCTTGGATGCGATGACCTGTCCGACGGTAGACGTTTCGCTGTCGAGCAAGGTGGCCGAGCCGCTCACCTCCACGGTCGACGCGACAGCGCCGAGCTGCAATGTTACATCGAGACGCGCCACCTGCTGGACGTCAAGTTGGAGGCCAGTCTCGTTGATGGGGGCAAAGCCGGTCTTGGTGATACTAACGCTGTATTTGCCAGGCGGCAGCGCGGTTATGGTGTAGTATCCTTCCGCGTTGCTATGAGTGCCGCTGGATGCGCCGCTTTCGTCAGACTTGGCAGTGATCGTCGCGTCCGGCACCACCGCGCCGCCGGGATCGGTGATGCGTCCCGTGATAGAAGCCGTCTGTGCGGACGCCACGGCAGCAAACAGAGCTGCGAAAACGAAGCAACGAAGCATAAAATTTCTCCCGAGAACTGCTGGTAGAGACGACCTCTTTATTGTAGAGAAGGTAACAGCGGGCTAGCTCCTCTAGCAACGTTCGGACCGACAAAGAAGACGTTCAGCCGCGGTTTAACGTTCTGGAATCGACTGTCTTTACGGAGGTTAGCATCTAATGGTTGAATTTTGGCGGGTTCGAGTGAACGCTACGTTAAAGAACCAGGCGAGCGCTTTCCTGTGTGTCGAAAAGTCAATATTCGGACCGGTGAAGCCAGCCGGTCAGCATCCGTTCAAATAGCATCACAGTTCGGGCGGACGATACCACGCAAAAAGATGCTCCTTAAGACGCGATGCACGGTCGCGCCCCTCGGGCCGCAAGGCGAGATTATTCATCTCCGCGGGGTCGGACGCGAGATCGAATAACTCCTCGGCGTCATGAGTCCGGAAAGTGTATTTCAACGTGCCTTCGCGAATCATATATTTCGCTGCCGGAGTTTGGGACGCGTACTCGGCGTAAATCGTGTTCGAATACACGTCGGAGGGTCGATGGAGTTGACGGGCGAAGCTCGCGCCATCCAGACCGGGGGGCGTGTTGAAACCACACAACTCGGCTAGCGTCGCCGCGATTTGAACCTGACTCACCGGCATTCGGCAAACAGAGGAGGCCCCGGTAAGCCCTGGGACGCGTATCAAGAGCGGAATACCGCAGGAAGGCTCATAAAACTGGAATTTCTGCCAGAGCCCATGATCTCCCAGCATCTCTCCATGGTCCGAGGTGTAAATCACAATCGTATTTTCGGCCAGCCCCAACTCCTCGAGCGCTGCTATTACGCGACCGAGCGCATCGTCCATTTGAGCCAAGCAAGCATAGTAGTACGCGATGCGGCGGAGTGCCTGGGACGGATCCTTAACCTCCGGAGTGGGCCGGTTGTTTTCAATAGAACTGGCGACTTCCTTGGGCGCAGTCTTCAAGTCCACCTTCCCCCAGGTGTCGGGCAGACGCATTTGGTCCGGCGAGAACATGTCCGCAAAGCGCTGGACCGGCATGAACGGGTCGTGCGGTTTGAGAAATGAGGAAACCAGGAAAAATGGCGCTTCGCGGCCATGATCGCGCAGAAAACGGACAGACTCCCGCGAGACGAAGCTTTCGAATTGATCGGACTCGGGAATGCGCGAAACACGCCCGACCGCAACCGAACCCTGGCGCCCGTCTTTCAAAATTTCGGAACTCCAAGGATCGCCTTCATCACGCCATAAATCGTCTATCTGGGGCAGGCCCGACCCGGAATTCGAAACCTGCAACTCTTCCGCATAGAGGCGCGCCTTCGGCCCCAGGAACTGGTACCAATCGTTGAAATCCAGATGATAGTCGAAGCCATGGGTCTGGTCGTCGACGAAGTGCATCTTGCCGATCAAAGCCGTCTGATAGCCTGCTGCGCCGAAAAAATGCGCCATCGTGCGATGCTCCCGCGGCCACGGTACGGTGTTGCTCCACGCGCCATGGTGATGCGTATAGAGCCCGGTCAAGAGCGACGCGCGGGAAGGAGTGCATACCGGATTGCTGCAATACGCGCTGTCAAACCGCATTCCGGTCGCGGCGAGACGATCAAGATGCGGAGTACGAGCCACGCGATTTCCGGCCGAGCCCAAGGCGTCGCGCCGGTGCTGATCGGACATGAGCAACAGCACATTCGGCGGTCGCTTCGTCTGTGCGCCCAGTTTCGGGAAACAAGCCAGCGGCAGGGATGAGACGGCGCGCAATAGGGTTCGGCGGGTGCTGCTCAGAAGACCTCCTTCGAGGCCACCGCGAGTGTCGCGACGAATCCGGCGGTGGTGAACCAATCGCTGCGCTGTGCGGAAAAGGGCGCTCCGCTGGCGTCGTCGCCAGGGAAGCGCGAAAAGAAGCTGTCGCGGGTATTTACGATCCAGATGCCGTCAGTGTCCCAGTCGCAGAGCATCTTTGAAGCCCAGCCCTTGCGGAGATGGGAGTATTTCCGGCCGAACGCCGGCTCGTAAAGAAGGTTGACGCTCAGTGAGTAATAACGATTGCGGGTTGTCCCAGGGCCGGGATCGGAAGCCGACGGACTAAAGTTTAGGGAATCGAAAGTCATATCCAGTCCGCGTGTACCGATGTTAACTGACATCGAGTATCAGGTTTTTTCCCGGTTCACTCGCAGGCCGAAATTACTTTGGAGAATCATTTACTCTCGTTAAAATTATAGGCCCACAGCAGGGGTCAAGGGCGAGTTGTTCGAGCGTTAGCCCGCTGCAGATAACCATCTTTTGGTCCAAAAGTCCGCGTGGCGAAGCTGCGGACCCAAAGACTCCGATTCTCAAACCTGCAACGCTCGATGGTCCGCGTCGGGCAGGGAAGCGGTTGGAGCCTCGCGGAACGGGACCTCCAACGCGACCGCTTGGCCGATCTGTAGATAGAGTTACGATGGAATGGACATGAGATGCTGTCTGGCATTGCTGGCTTTATCAGAACTGGTTGCGGCCGGCAGCGATGTCGAGTTCAATCGCGACGTGAGGCCGATCCTGTCCGACAAGTGTTATGTGTGCCATGGTCCGGACGCGGCCGCGAAGCACGTTCCATTTCGATTGGATAGCGAAGAAGCGGCCAAGGCTGATTTGGGTGCGGGCCGGCGCGCAATTGTCGAAGGAAACGCCGATGCCAGCGAATTGGTCAAGCGCACGGGTACGTCTAAGCCAGCATTGCGAATGCCTCCGCCGTCTTCTGGGTTGACTCTGAATGCCTCCGAGATCGCGACTCTACGCGAATGGGTGGCGGAAGGCGCGAAGTGGCAGAAGCACTGGTCTTTCATCCCCCCGGTTCGGCCTCCGGTGCCGCCACTGAAAAATGCGGCTTGGGTTCGTAGGCCTATTGACGCTTTCGTCCTCCAGAAGCTCGAGCGCGAGGGTTTAAAGCCATCCCCGGAGGCCAATCGCGAGACGCTCATTCGACGTGTTTCGCTCGATCTGACTGGATTGCCGCCCACGCCGGCGGAGATTGATGCGTTCCTCCTCGACCGGTCACCTGACGCTTATGAGAAGGTCGTCGACCGACTGCTTCGATCGCCGCACTACGGAGAGCGAATGGCGTTTCGCTGGCTCGACGCGGCACGCTACGCCGATACGAACGGATATCAATTTGATGGCGAGCGGGTGATGTGGCGATGGAGGGACTGGGTGATCGATGCATTCAATCGCAATCTGCCCTTCGATCAATTTGCGCGCGATCAGATCGCTGGCGACATGCTGCCGAACGCTACGCGGGAACAGAAGATCGCGACAGGATTCAATCGCAACCATCGCGCGAATACCGAAGACGGCATCGTTCCCGAAGAGTACGCAGTGGAGTACGTGGTAGACCGGGTCGAAACCACGTCCGCCGTATTTATGGGCGCGACCTTGGGCTGCGCGCGTTGTCACAACCATAAGTACGATCCTTTCACGCAGAAAGAGTTTTACCAGGTCTTCGCGTACTTCAACAACATTCCGGAGCAGGGCCGCGCGATGAAATACGGCAACTCGGAACCGATGATCCCCGCTCCGACTAACCAACAGCAGGCCGCCCTGGACGCTCTCGATCAGAAATATCGCGCGGCTGAGAATGCACTGGATAAACAGGAAACATTCATAGCGAAGGATCAGAAGCATTGGGTGCAGGGCCTTCCCGCGCCCGCATACTGGACGCCGACGCGAGATCTGGACACTGCTGCTTCATTCGGACGCACCAGCCTGGCGAGTGTGTTCGACGGGAAGGTATTTGTGAATCGTCCCACCGTGGCGAAGTTCGATATCGAGGATCGGTTTACGCTGTCAGCTTGGATCTATTCCGATGAGACTCCGGATGGCAGCGTGATGTCGCGCATGGCCGACAATCCCAAGGGAAAAGGGTTTGGAGTCCACCTGGACCACGGGAAGGTTCACGTTAGCATGACGAGCAATTGGGTGGACGACGCCATTCGCGTCGAGACGGATCGCGTGCTCGAGCCGAAGGCCTGGCATCAGATCACGGTGACGTACTCCGGTTCGCGCATGGCTGAGGGAATCCATGTGTATGTGGACGGGCATCTGGAAAAAACCAAGGTGCTGCTCGATACGCTCTACCGTCCGTTCCGCAACGCCGGTAAAGCTTTCGATGAACCGTTTCGAATCGGCGGTGGATGGGGGCGGGAGCGGCGATTCCGAGGCCGGATCGACGAGGTTCGGGTGTATCGCCGGGTGTTGGACGATAGAGAGTTGGCGGTGCTCGCGTTGGGCGAATCGCTCAACGAGATTGCGCGCAAGCCCGAAGGCCAGCGATCAGCGGTCGAGAACTTTGAGCTGCGCTCAGCGTACTTGGAGACTGGCGCGCCATCGGCAATTCGCAATTTGTCTGAACAGATCGGCGCACTCCTCGACGAGCGGGCGACGTTAGAGGCAACCTTGCCCACCGTGATGGTGATGGCGGAGGCGAATCCTCCGAAATCTACGTTCCTGCTCTTTCGCGGTGCTTACGATCACCCAGGAGACAAGGTCACGCCGGGAGTGCCCGCGGTATTGCCCCCGTTGCCGTCCGGCGCGCCGAATAACCGGCTTGGATTCGCGGAATGGCTGATCGCTCCGAACAATCCTATGCTGGCGCGCGTGACGGTAAATCGATTCTGGCAGATGTATTTCGGCACGGGGATCGTCAAGACGGTGGAGGATTTCGGTTCGCAAGGCGAGTGGCCGTCAAATCCGGAAATGCTCGATTGGCTCGCGACGGAATTCGTGCGGTCGGGATGGGATGTGAAGGCGCTCGAAAAGCTGATTGTGACCAGCGCGACGTATCGCCAGTCGTCTGAAGCCAGGCCGGAGATGCTCCAGCGCGATCCTGAAAATCGACTGCTGGCACGCGGTCCGAGATTTCGGCTGCCGGCGGAAATGATCCGCGATCAGGCGTTGAGCGCCGCGGGGCTGTTGGTGGAGAAGATTGGCGGGCCGTCTGTGAAGCCCTATCAACCGGAGGGTCTCTGGAAAGAGATCAGCATGCAGGATATGGATTATGTGCAGGGACACGGCGAAGATCTTTACCGGCGCAGTCTTTATACCTTTTGGAAGCGTACGATTGCGCCGCCTGAGATGATCAACTTCGATTCGGCGAATCGGGAAGCTTGCGTGGTTCGGGAGACACGAACGAACACGCCGTTGCAAGCGCTGAATTTGATGAACGATGTGACCTACCTGGAAGCGGCTCGCTTTGTCGGGCAACGCATGATGAAAGAGGGAGGCACCAACGCGGAGGACCGGCTTCGCTTTGGATTCCGGCTGGTGACGGGACATTGGCCGTCGCAGGTGCAGCAGGATGTGTTGCTTAAGAATTTGCGCTTTCATTTGGGCTATTTCAGCGATTCCGCCAGAGCGGATGCTTATTTAAAGCAGGGCGAATCGCCGCCCGATCCGAGGCTCGACCGGCGGGAGTTGGCGGCATACACATCCGTCGGCAGTCTATTGTTGAACCTGGATGAATCGATGACCAAGGAGTAGAGTTTTGGATCCCATCGAACAAACGAAAGTGCTGATGACCCGCCGCCATTTCTTCGGCCGCTCGAGTGTTGGACTCGGCGCCGCGGCCTTGCGCACGCTGCTAGCGGGAAAAGCCGAGGCTGCCGGCGGGTTGCCCGATTTGCCGCATTTTCCGCCGACGGCCAAGCGCGTCATCTATCTGTTTCAACATGGCGCGCCGTCGCAGTTGGATCTGTTCGATTACAAGCCGGGATTACAAGCCCGTCGCGGTACGGAACTGCCGGACTCGATTCGCATGGGGCAGAGGCTGACCGGCATGACGGCGTATCAGGCGAAGTTTCCAACTGCTCCGTCGCTATTCCAATTCGCGCAGCACGGAGAAAGCGGCGCATGGCTCAGTGAATTGCTGCCGTACACGTCGAAGGTCGCTGACGATCTCTGCATCGTCAAGTCGCTCCAAACGGAGGCCATCAATCACGACCCGGCCGTGACATTTTTTCAGACCGGATTTCAAATTGCCGGGCGGCCTAGCATTGGGGCGTGGATCTCTTATGGCCTCGGCGCGGAGAGCGAGGATCTTCCGGCGTTCGTGGTAATGGTTTCGCAAGGCCTCGGAAACTCGCAGGCGCTCGCCGACCGGCAATGGGGCAGCGGGTTTCTTCCGACCAAATTTCAGGGCGTGAAGTTCCGCTCAGGGGCCGATCCGGTTCTTTACTTGTCGAATCCCCCCGGATACTCCGACGAGGCGCGGAAAACATTCCTCGCGGACTTGGCGAGAATGAACGAGCTGACCTATCAGGAGTATCAGGACCCGGAAGTCTCGACGCGCATTTCGCAGTACGAGATGGCGTTTCGGATGCAGCATTCGGTTCCCGAACTAACCGATCTTTCGAAAGAACCTTCGTCGACCTTCGAGATGTATGGACCGGATTCACGCACGCCCGGAACCTACGCGGCAAATTGCATTCTCGCGCGGAGGCTGGCCGAACGCGGCGTGCGGTTTATCCAACTGTTCCACCGCGGGTGGGATCAACATAATAATCTGCCCAAGGAAATCCGCCAGCAGTGCCGGCAGACCGATCAACCTTCGGCGGCTCTGATCCAGGATTTGAAACAGAGAGGGATGCTGAAGGACACGTTGGTCGTTTGGGGTGGGGAATTCGGACGTACGGTGTATTCGCAAGGAACGCTGACAGATGACAATTACGGCCGCGATCATCATCCTCGCTGCTTTAGCATCTGGATGGCTGGTGGAGGTGTCAAGCCGGGCCTGACATATGGCGAAACAGACGATTACAGCTACAACGTGACGAAGGATCCGATGGACGTGCACGACCTGCACGCGACCATCCTTCGCTGCCTCGGAGTCGACCATACGAAGCTAACATTCAAATTTCAAGGACGCCATTTCCGCCTGACCGATGTTCACGGCAACGTCATTCGGCCGATTCTAGCTGCCTAGTTTTGCGCCTTCATTCATGCAGGCGTTTACCTAGACGCCGAAAATCGCTTGCAGATGTTCACCGAGACGGGCAACCGAGCGAACCAGTGCTATAACTACGACGCCTTTGGGAATCGATGGGTAACCGGCCTGGGCAGGCGCGGCGGGAGTTGCTGACAGAAAGCAAGGAACATGCCGCCCAGCAGCTTCTCCGACAAATCCCTCTGCTGGGCCCGATCCGCGTCGCGCTCTGAGCAACCACCAGCCCCGTAGGGCCTACGATTTCTTGCCGTCGAACGGGATACGAAAATTCGTCCCAAAAGATCCTGAGGCTGAAGTAATCGTCCCCGATATGGACAATGATGAAGACGGCCCGTCGCCCACGAATCCTTCTTGCTCCGTATGGAATTGGTCCGCGCACTCCACCGTGGACACTTTAAGGCAATTTGGGTCAGGGCATTTAGGCTCTTCCCCTTTGGTGCCGTCGATTTCTGCCAGCAACAAGGAACCGACCGTAAGGTAACTAACTATTTTCCCCATGGCCTGATTTTTATCGACCCTACTTCCCGCGTGGTGCTTTCGCTCGCGGGAGGACTGATCGGGGTGCTGATGGCGGCTTGGGGAGTCAGCCTATTTTCGGCGATGGCGCCCACGTGGTTCCCTTTGCGGGAGCAGATCAAGAGGATGGATCCGTGCTGGCATTTTCAACAGTGATCACCATTGCCACGGGCATCCTGACCGTGCTGGCGCCGGCCTTCGGAGCGTCCAAGCCGGATCTGAACGACACACTGAAATCGGGAGAGCGAGGCGCGTTGTCGCGCAATCGGAGCTTGAGCGCCATGGTCGTTGCCGAGGTGGCGCTGACCCTGATCCTGATGGTCGGCGGCGGGCTGATGATCAGAACCTTCGTCGCCTTGCGCAGTGTCAACACGGGTTTTGATCCGTCAAATCTGCTGACGGCGAAGTTTGACGTCTCCGGCCCGCGTTACGTGATGCCGGCGCCGAAGCGAGGGCAGAGAGACATGCGGACGATCCAGCCGGCGGCACACGACTACTATCAAGAGCTGGTGGAGAGGGTGGAGAAGATCCCGGGCGTCGAGGCGGCAGGGTTGACTACCTGGCTGCCGTTCGGCAATGGCGCCACGGTTCGGTTTTTCGATATGGCGGGGAAAACGGGGGCGAACTAGGCCGAGTATGTGGCGGTGAGTCCCGATACGTTTCGGGCGCTGCGGATCTCGCTCCGAAAGGGCCGCTTCTTCAACGAGCGCGATACGGAGAGCGCGCCCTGGACGGCGATCGTGAACGAAACCTTCGCCCGCCGCTTCTTCGGGAACGACGACCCGACCGGGAAGACGTTGACGTTGCAGATAGTGGACGAGGAACGGCCGCGCGAGATTGTGGGCGTGGTGAGCGACGTGAGACAAGCGGCGCACGCTGAGCCGCGCTCGCAGATTTATGTCGATTTTCATCAGCAGCTTATGGTGTATCCAGGCACGTTCGCCCGAGGGCGGTTGAACATGACGCTGCTGGTTCGGGCGTCTCAGAAAGCCGGGATTCCGCTGCTCACTCCGCAACTCCGGGGATTGGCCGCCGAGCTTGACCGCGCATTTCCGCCGTTCGGGATCAAGACGATGAATGAAGTGATGTACGAAGCGACCGATATCAAGCGGTTCTATACGGCCCAGTTGACGGGATTCGCGGCGATGGCGCTGGTGCTGGCCACGGTGGGTATTTACTCGTAATTAGTTACGCGGTGAGACGGCGCCGGCATGAAATCGGAATCCGGATGGCGCTGGGCGCGAGCCACAGCGGCGTGTTACGCAATGTTCTGGGGCAGGGATTGATTGAAGCTCGCGACGTTCGGATTGGCGATCGGGTTGGCGGGATCGTTTGCGCTGACGCGGGCGATTTCGACCTATCTTTTTGGCGTGAAGCCGATCGACCCGATGACGTTTATCGTTGCGTCGATCCTATTAATAGCGGTTGCTTTGGGTGCGGCATACCGGCCGGCGCGCCGGGCGACCGAAGTGGACCCGATGACCGTTTTGCGTTGCGACTAGCGGCCCCGCACAGGCAGATCGCACCTGTCGCCGTTAATGGGAAACATCTGGGGGACGCGGGCCGCTGAAGGTGAATGCTACATTTTCCTTCTCATACCTGACAATCGCCAGTTCAGCAGCCGTCTTGTCCGTGCCTACCTGAACTTGGTTGATTGCCTCTCTGACGACCTTCATCTAGATCAGGACCTCGTATTCGCCGAACCGAATGGCGATTACCTTCAACCAGATCTTGTGTCACAAACCGTGATTCGGAGGATACGGAAAGCCGGAATCAAGCGCGGTTCGTTTCACTCACCGCGACACACCCTAGCCTCGATTCTGCTCTCCAAGGGCGTCCCCCATCCCCGAGCCGGATTCGGCACTTTTGCTTGCTACAGCTTTGCTGTTTAGTTTCTTGCGCCGGGCCTGCTGCTCGGCCAAGGGCGCACCCCGAGTGTAGATGAAATTGAGGATGCGAAAGCCGCGAGTTCCAAACGTGGTGCCCGAAAGGGGTATGAACGACGAGCTGCGTTCCAGCTCGCCCGCCAACATCTGGCTCCACGTCGAGCGGCATCCAACTTCGCCCGGCCTGATTTTTGATTTGACAAACCGCCGAACGAAGAACGTTAAGGACTGCCTGGTTTGGGTGACCGATGCCCGGAGCTTCGATGCAATCTCACGCGAGTACCACGAGAGTTTTGGCCTGAAAAAGCGCCGACTGAGCATTTATAAGGAGATTCTGGCGGGAGATTTGACGACGCCGAGCTGGCTTCTGCGTGTAAAGGACGGGCACCTGGAGATGGGTGATTCAAACGGAGAAGGGGTTCTCCTGTGGCCCAGGGGTGACAAGAGTGATACCCAGCTCTGGCCTTGACCATGACCCTGGAAGCTGTCGATATCGAACCTTGGACATGCTGGATAACGATTGAATGCCAATCCAACTGGTGCCGTCAGCGAGTTGCTCCGCAATGAAATGAAGTGCAAGCGCAACGCAGTACGCGCCCTGAGCAAAATTCTCGATGGCAAAGGGCCATTGGCACGGTAAGCCCAAACGTCTCGCGTACCCTTATCAGCTTCCTGGCGATTCCGCATTTGGAATCCCGTGCAGGCTCACCACAGTCCCCTACTGGGCGAGTGCCACAACGCCCCACGTGCCTTCTCCTACGAGTCGGGATAGTGTCGCCGGCGGATCGACGACGCGTGGGTTTCGTCGCGTACTCGGTCGCCCGTGATACGCTAAGCAAGAAAATGAGGGGAAAAGCCGGGAACTTGGCAACGAACAAGTGCGAACGAGCCAGCGGCCGTTGTCAATGACATCACTCTCAAGATTCATCCTGCTTCTAGCAGCTACCCACCCGGCATTTGCACAGTCATCCTTGAATGTCTCCGAAGACCTGATCAGGCTCGGGATCGCACCGTCCAACATGGTTCCGAACCAGCCGACGCTCGACGCCGGTCCGTTGCTCACAGCCGGGGTTAATTATGCCGCCGCGAACAAAATGACAACGGTAATCGCCGATCCCGGCTCATATTACTTCATGAATGTGCAGCCGGGCTGCCACGTGAATGTTCCGTCTCTGCAGGGGATAACTCTCGACCTTCAGGGCTCCGGCCTGTATTTCGAAGACCTGTCCGCTCCGGGCATTTGTACTAGCGGAGTGAATGTCACACTCCAGAACTTCACCATCGACTATTTGAATCTGCCCTTCACGCAGTTGCTGATTTCCTCCGTGAACCCGGCGCAGAATCAGGTCCTGGTGGCCGTCCAGCCGGGGTACCCCAAACCAAGCTCCTTGAACGCGCTTTTCACGCCAGGTGTGACGCCCACTGCTTACCTCTTTCGCGACGGTCAGCCGTGGCCCCTGTCCGACCGCATTACCGTTTTGACGCCGCTGACTGATAGCTCGGTAACCTTCGAATCCCAAGGCCCACCGGCGAACCCCGCCATGGTCGGACTGATGCGTCCGGGGGATGTGGTGGTTATCGTGCCCGTGAACAGCGGATCCCCGGGCGTGTATATGACAAACTGCACGCGCTGCACGCTCCGGAACATAAAAATTTATGCGGGGGGCGAGGGGCCATGGTCGGTCCAGGGCGAAGGCCTCCTGGTGGAGCGGGTCTACTTAATGCCCCGGCCAGGCACGGACCGGCTTCTTTGCTGCGGCGGCGATGCGATGCAGATGACCGGCCCAAACAATACGCTCCGCTGGAACCGCTACATCCGTACGTTCGATGAGGGACCCAGCGGCTGGGTCTCATTTTACGGGTCGGTGGAAGCCGTTCTCGGAAGCCAGGCTCTTCAATTGCAGGGAGGCGGAATTGGGTTCTCCAGCAATAGCGATACTCTCGCCCAAGGCCGCTCCATGCCTAACGGCACTCCGGTGCAGTTCCAGCGCCTTTCCGATGCCACAATATTGGCCAGCGCCGTCGTCGTCTCTCAAACTCCGGCACCCGCTATCGGTGGGTTGAATCAGATGATCGTCACTTTTGACCGTGACCTTCCCAGCGGCCTCGTCGGCACTTACGTGTACCCAGTCGACCCCAATCAACGAGGCGGCAACACTTCGTATGAACAAAACACAGTGCAATATCAGATTACCGGGCCAGCGCTCGAATCCTATGGGTTGATGAACTCGGCGATTAGCGGCAACTACACTCGGCGCACTCCCTTTGCGGGAATCTGGGTGGACGGTCACACGGACACGGGCTACGGTGCAACGCCGCCGCCGCAGAACATAACCGTCAGCTATAACGTGATCGATGGAGCGAACAGCTACCTGGGGGGCGCCTCGCAATTGGGCCCCGTCTATACAAGCGAAGGCTGGGGACTCGCGTCGATCCAAACCAGTGAAGTCGCGGAAATGGGTTTTGGCCCCTACCCGGGAGTCGCTGCGGGTACGGGGCTGCTGCAAAACATTTCGATCTTGAACAACTTCATCGTCGATTCGGGACGGTCCGGCATTCTGGTCAGCAATACGGAAAACTCCGCCGTCAGCGGAAATTATCTCCTGAATCCCGACATCAACCCCCGGCCGGAAATTCTGATCGATAACGTTTTCAGCAGTGACATCCTGGAGCCGTTCGTCATAAACGCATCCTCAAACGTGTCCACCACGAATAACGTCATCGATACAACCTCGGGCCGGCTATGGGTGACCGACCTGCAGTTCAATGAGCTTGCCGCCTACGCGCCGGGGGAGACGTATAGGCTCAACGCTTACGGTCTCGGCGCGCTTCCAAGTCCCAGCGTCACGCTGACCGACGCGACAGGGGTCGCTTATCCGGTCACCATCGTGAACACCTCGACTCATGCGCTCGACGTGTCGATCCCAGCCTCGGCCGCGCTGGGAGGCGCATACTTCACACTGAGCTCCGGCAGCGTAACCTATTTCGGCACGCTATTCGTCGACAGCCAGGACAATATTCCCGCCCTCAACGGATGCACGTATGAGACCAGTCTGTCCTCGGCGTCGGTTCCCGCTGAAGCAAGTTCCCTGCCAATTCTGGTCGTGACACAGGCAGCCTGTTCCTACCAGCCGCTGAACGGAGTCACCCTTGCGAGTCTCAGCGCGGGCGCCACGGGCACCGGTGTCATCGCACTGCCCTTTCCGGCGAATCTAAGCAGCTCGCAGACAGTGACGATCGAAATCGCGGGCCAGCCGATAGCCATCGCTCAGGCAGGCCAACCGCCGGTCATTCAGGCGATCTACGACGTCTGGAATTACACGGCGGGAGTTGCTCCCGGCGCTTGGGTAACCATCACCGGGACCGTGCTGGCGAGCGGTGCTCCGCAGACCTGGACGGTGATCGGCTCGCAACTTCCTACGATGCTCAATGGAGTAACGGTCACGTTCAATGGGCTGCCCGCTACGCTCGAATATGTCAGCCCGACCCAAATCAACGCGCTTGTTCCCGCGGGCCTCACGCCGGGTCCCGTACAAGTGGTCATCCAGAATGGCACCTCAAGAGGTAGTCCATTCACAACCACCGCGACTGCGATCCTCCCCGCGATCTATGCCCTGCCCAACGCCACGGGGACCGCATTCTACGTCACTGCCCCGCTCGAGGCAACAGCGCTCCTGGTTGGTAACAGCGCCGTGGACTCACGAGCTCTCCGCGCTGCCGAGCCCGGCGACGTCCTCGACCTCTACATGATCGGCCTCGGTGCGACCGCCGACCCGACAGTCTTTACAACTACCCAGGGTTTCGCCGCAGCCTATCCGGTAAGTGCGAGTGTGGCGGCGACGATCGGCGGTGAATCAGCGCAGGTGCTCTTTGCTGGCCTTACCTCCCCGGGACTTTATTTAGTCCGCGTCGTTGTGCCCTCGGACCTAAGGCCCGGGCAGGTGTCGATCCAAATCTCGGCCGCCGGTTCGACGACCAGTTCGCTCCTGCTTCTAACCCTTCAAGCCGCTCCACCGGGCAACCTAGTGGGCAATGGAACCTTCACGCTGCCGCTGGGCAACTTCGTCGCTGGCGGTGCCGCGCCGTCTGGGAATTGGGCGTTCAACGCGAACGCGAGCCAAGGCGCCGCTGCGGCTGCGCAGGAAACCTCTTCAACGGCCGCAGTGGGAAATGCCTCCCTTCAGGTGACCGTAACATCGGCTGCCACCAATACTGGGAATTATTGCGCCATACAACTCGGGCAGGGAGGCCTTCCCTTCAGGCAAGGCGATGTGGTCTCCGTCGAGTTCTGGGCAAAGGCCGACACCGCTCGCCCGCTGTGGATGAATGTGGTTCAGAACGGTGGCAGCTATCCGTCTTATGGACTCAATGGCTCAGTGGGCCTAGGCACATCATGGCAACAGTACCTCATCTACTTTCAATCGACGGCAACGGACCCGGCCGGTCGGTTGGACTTCTGCATGGGTGACGTCGCGGGGACCGTGTGGCTCGACGGCGTCGTACTCCAGGACACTAACCAGTAGAGGTGTCGAACCGCACTCGGAAACGTGTGACCCCAAAACGGACCCGTCGCCCCCGATGACAGCGGGCTTGTCGGTCGGATTTCGAGGGCTTCGGATTCGACGATGCCCTCGCCTGACAGATTCCCCTGTCAATAAATAACAAGCTTTGGTCCAATAGGTTGTAAGGATTTCCGTGCAGCGGAGCCATTTCTCTCCTGACTCCAACATATCGTACGATATATCATAAGATATGTTTTACGACGATTATTCTATTGAACATCTGGCTGCCCACCGCATCTTTGCCATGGGCCGTCACCACCTTAGACACGCATTTAGGCACGGACGCCCCGGCTTCATGGGCGGCCGCGGCGGCGGCGACTTTCGATGGGCACGCAAGCTCGGCTCTAAGGATCTGCAGCTTCTGATCCTCGCGCTGCTCGGTGAGCGCCCCGCTCACGGCTATGAGTTGATCAAGACAATTGAGGAGCGCTCCGGCGGTTTCTACACGCCGAGTCCAGGCATGATCTATCCGGCGCTCACTCTGCTCGAAGAGATCGGCCACGCAAGCATCGAGCAGGAAGGCTCACGGAAGCTCTACCGCATCACTCCCGAGGGGCAGTCTTACCTCGCCTCCAACCGCGCCGCCGCCGATACGATTCTCGACGCACTGTCGCGGATCGGGGGGCGGATGGACGATGTCCGCGAGGCCTTCGCCGGCGTTGCCGATTCTGACCGCGGCGCTTCCGACGAGATCCACAGCGCGCGCCACGCCCTGAAGGAGGCGTTGCGGCGCAAGCGCGAGTGCGATCCTAAAGAAGCCAAGCGCATCGCGCAGATTCTCAATCGCGCGGCCAGCGATATCCTCGGCAGCTAAGCTCTCTATGCAGAATAATAACTCGAACCCGCTGCGGGACCCACGCGTTCACGCCGTCATCGATCGCTTAGAGGCCGAGCGGCGCCGTCCGGCAGACGGAGGCCCGCGTGCGAACCCAGGAGCAAGCCGTGATCCGTACGATTATGCCGAGTACGGCTTTTCCATCGTCCCGGAACAGGGTGACCTTATCTACCTTCTCTGCCGCGGCCTGCGCGCGACGCGCGTGGTCGAGTTTGCGACCTCGGTCGGCATGTCGACTCTTTACTTCGCGGCGGCCATGCGTGACAATGGCGGCGGCAAGGTGATCGGTGCGGAACTGGTTCCGGCAAAGGTCGCGGCAGCCCGGCGCAATCTTGCCGACGCGGACCTCTCTGACTATGTCGAAATTCGCGAAGGCGACGCCCGGAAGACCCTTCGCGATCTGAGCGGCCCGGTAGACTTCGTCCTCATTGATGGCTGGCCGCATGCTGAAGGCCCTTCGCTTGCGCGTCAGGTCATCGAGATCGTCGCTCCCCAGCTTCGCACCGGCGGCTACGTCATGAACGACAACGCCGAGCCGGATTTTCTCGGATTCATCCGCGATCCAGCGAACGGATTCCTCTCCGTCACCCTTCCGATCAAGAACGGGACGGAGCTTTCCGTCAAGGTTGGCTGAGTTCGGACGCGAAATCCGGGCAATCCCTAGGGGGCTGTATGCCCCTGCTCCACTGCCTCGACGCTGGCGACTAATCGGTCAAGTGTGGTTAGCGGGCCCTTCTCCGCAAACGGCGCTGGAGACATTCAGTTAACCTTTTATTTCTGCACGGCGATCACGGAGCCAGAGGCGGTGTTTGAGCCGGAATAAGTGCAGATTACAGAAGGCTGACCGTTTGAAGTAGCGTGGGGAATCGTGATGTTGAGTTGATAAAGACCAGGACCGATCAACCCGGCGGAGACGGAAGCCGAAACGCCGCCGACCTGGCAGGTTGGTGTAGCTGGCAAGGTCCCGGATTGAGTTGCCGATCCGTTCGAGATAGGAGTCGTCGGTAGCCCGAAACCGACCGCATAAGTGGCAATCACTTCACCCGGCGTCGCAGGAGTTGACGCAAAGTTGCCGGGCTCACCAGTGTCCCGTTAAGATGCGTCGCAGCGATATCTCCTGAGGTATCGAATAGCAGGAAGGCTGGCGTAACGGTCTTCATATTGGCGGTAAACGGCGAACTCGTCGCGCCGTTATTGTTGACTGCAACCTGAACGGATCCCAGAGTCGAGTTGAGCGGCGTCAGGGCATTGATTTGATCCGTCGGACATGAAGGATCCGTTGCCGCGCTGCAATAGAAGTAGATAAATGCAGCTTTTCCGTCCACCGTCACGCTGACTTGTCCAAGCTGAGTTGGCATTTGACCTGAACTGAAACTAGGGGCCGTGCTCCAGTCAAGGCCCGTCGAAGGAGTGCTTGTAGGGACGAGATTGTTTCCTTTGATCACTATCCACGTGTACTGGGCGATGTCGATTCCACCATTAGCGTTGTCTGCCAATACGGCGACAACTTGTTCAGGCCTTGTAAGCTATCGAGCAGGGTGATACCGAGGCTTGCGGTGCAGTACTTCTGAAGATTTCCTGAAGATCTTTCGGCCAGTTTGCTAACCGTTCCAAACCAACTGGGCGTTGCTTACCGTCGCCCCTGGTTTGAGTTCGTCACCAGCCCGACAAAGGTGAGTGTATTTTTCGTCGGGAACAAACAGGACTTATCACGGTACCCAAAACCCAAAGTACCTTGATGCGTTGTCAGCGCCCGTCGCAATCAGCAACTCACGCCATCTTCCGGCGCTGCACTTCGAGCTCTACTGTGTAGAATGCAGCTTGCAGGAGATGGATGGGGCCGTGATTGGCGTCGATGACGAGTCTGGCAGAAGGAATTCTTCGAGAACGGGGCTGCGGCCTTCGAGCAGAGACCGCCAAGCAACCCAATGACAACCCAACCGCGATCTGCAAGCAGTGCAGCACAAGAAAGTGTGCGATATAGGTAAACAGGGGTGTTCGTCCAAAGGTAGTCAGAGGCCGCGAGACCATCTCAGGCAGGCGCTCGATGACAAGAAAGATGAGCAGCGAGATTCCTAGCGTTACTAGAACATAATCGGGTGCCCAGTCGCGCAACTGAAGAGACGGAGTGACCGCGCGCCAGTGCTTCTAGGACGCGGCGTGCTAATTCCACATCCTGTGCCGATTTGGAACATTAAACGGTTCGGTTCTTATCCAGCGGTATCGCCAGTACGAGTGAGTCGTCAGGCTGCCTCATCATCAACCGATGCCAAGATCGGCCAAGGGTGGCGCAGTCTTCGTTTACGAGTATCAGGGCGTTGGAATCGAGGGCGCTGTTGTCGTTGCATTTACAGCAGACGTGAACCAAGCTACCACCAAGCTTGCGTTCCAACTGTTCAAAGAACGCTTTTGTTAGTTGGCGTGGCACGCCGCTTAACGCCCTCCGCGCACATGCGGGATTGGCACCGTTCGACTTTATATACATTTTCTGAAGATTTCCTGAAAGCTTTCGGCCAGTTGCGGCACGACCGCACGGCCTACCCGCACCCCGCCATGGTCCAGAAAGTAGACGATGAGGCGAGTGTGATGCCGGCGCCGAATCCAACTCCGGCAAAAATGATTCCGTTCGCGATGCCGCGTTCCGAATAAGGAATCCATTGCGAAACGATGCAGTTGGTGGACGGATACACCAGCGCCTCTCCCACTCCCAAGGCGAATCGGATGCCGATCAGGGTGATCAGCACGTTGTCAGATGAATCGATAGCATCGTGATCAGCACCGTGAACACGGCCCACCAGACGACACCGAGGGAGAGAACCAGGCCCGGCCCGAAGCGATCGGCGATGCGTGCGCCCGGGGCCTGAAAAAACGCATACCCGAGAACGAATGCGCTCAAGATATATCCAAGCTGGATGTCGGTAAGCCGAAACTCTTCCTCAATCGAGCGGCTGGCTATCGCGATCCAAATAGGCGATCGCGGACACAAGGAACATCCATCCGACCAGAACCCATCGGTACATTTAAACTTTGAAACGATCGATTGCTTCTTCGTTAAAGTCGAGTCCCAGGCCTGGACCCTGTGGCACTTGCACCTCGCCGTTTTTGAAGGTGTAGAGTTCTTTCTGATTCAGAATTTTGAGTGCCGGCGCCCATTGCTCCTGCGGCAAAAGCGGCGGGCGAGCCAGGGCAAACTCTTCGAGCGGCGCTCCCCATGCGGCATGGGCCTGAATCCTTCCCGCGACGCTCAGCCCGAACGAGCCATGTCCGATGCAAGGCTTGTGAAACGCTTCGCACAACGCGGCGATTTTGCGGAGCATGAACAGGCCGCCGCAGGTGATCAGGTCGGGTTGAAAGATGTCGTAAGTACTTTTTAACAGACCCTCGCGGAAGGGATCGAGCCCCTTCCATCCCTCGCCGCCGGTGATGATGAAGGGATCCATTTCGCGGCACAGGCGAGCCGGACCGTCGAAATCGTCGCGCGCGAACGGCTCTTCGAGCCAATAAACGCCCACCTTTTGGAGAGCCTTCGAGGCCGCCAAGCCGGTCGGATAATCCCACACCCATCCAGGCTGATGCGCCGTGCGATCCACCATGACCTTGAATCCAGGTGCTGGGCCGCAGGCCGCGATGATACCCGCGCAGGAATCGACATCGTCCATGTAGTTCTGCCGAAAGATGCGCATCTTGAAGCCGGTAAATCCGGCATCTTTCAAGCGGCGCGCGTAGACCGCCTGATCCTTAATCGGCACTTGCGATTGATCCGCAGGGCCGGGCCACACGGCCGTGATGTAAACGGGAACGCTGGTTTTCGAACCGCCCAGCAGGCGATGAATAGGCTGGCCGGCGACTTTGCCAATCGTGTCCCACATCGCCTCTTCCAGTCCGGACTGATAAATGAGACCGCGCTGCAAGTGCTGCTCGATCGCGAACAAGTCCGCGCCTATAAGAATGTCGCGCATCTGCGCAAAGGACACGGGGCTGGGAACCGGCGTGCCTCCGGGTGTACCGACACGTCCTGGCACGGCAGGCGGTGCTCCCGCGCGTCCGCCTCCACCACCTGCGCCGCCGCCTCCGCGGCCTGCGCCGGCTCCTCCGCGACCCGCACCGCCGCCGTTGCCGAACGAGTATCCTCGCACGCCGGACTCGGTGGTGACCCTGGTCACCGACATTCGGTTCATGACGCCCGCTTCCACCTCAGTGGGTGACGCGGGAATCTCGATGGGAAAATTTTCAATACTCTTGATGCGTACCGGCTTCACCTCCGCGGCGATCGCCTTCACGGGTGCCAGTAGGGCGGCACCTGCCAACGTCAACATCTCTCTGCGATTCATAAAAGGTCTCCCTTACGGCTGGCTGGCGTCCCGATGGACCCACTTGTACGCCGCCCGTGAATTCTTCCAGAAATATTTCTCAGAGGCCGCCTCGCCCTTCGCATGAAAATAGTCTTGAACGATTTTCACGATCGACGGGAGGTTTTCAACCGCGGGGCCATTGGGCCAGTCGCTTCCAAAAACCAACTTGTTTTCTCCGAAGGCATCGAACAAATAGTCGAGCCCCGGCTTATATAGCGCGACATCCAGGGCCGGCTTTTCATTTACCACCTGCATTACCTCGGACACCTTGATATAGATTCGATCGCGCTTCGCCAGTTCGCGAATGCTCGCATCGATGGACGCTTTCGCGGTGGCATCCGCCGCGCGCCTCAGCATGGCCGGAACGTGGTCGATGAGAATGCGCAGGTCCGGCACTTTGTCGCTGAGCTTCACCACGGCTTCGAGCAAGTCCGGCCGCGGATTCGCGGTTTCAAATAACAGATCCACTTGCTGCATCAACTTCACGCCTTCCAGAAAGATGGGATTTGCGACTTGGTTCACCAGACTGTAGTTCCACAGGTTGCCGTAGCGGATGCCGAGAAACAATTTGTTCTTGTGGTACCGCTCCAGATATTCTTTGAACTCCGGCTTTTCAGGCTGTAGATTGCCGATCGCGCCTACCATGGTGGGATCGCTTTCTTCGATTTGGAGGAGCCAAAGATTGTCTTCGATCCATGGGCTGGCTTCGATCGCGATCGCACCGACAATTCCCAAAGGCGCGGCGAGCTTGCGATAGCGGGTGGGTATCGAAGGCAGCGTGTTTCCCCGCCCCCCTGCGTACGGCGCGCCCTGCGGCCGGGTTTGATCGAACAAATGAATATGAGTGTCGATGATCGGAATCGGACGCGTCTGGGCGTGGGCCTGCGCCACGCAAGACGCCGCCATCCTGCCGAAGAATGTTCTTCTATTCAAGGTCATTGAACGTCGATGTCCCAGCCCAAGCCCGGCCGATCTGAAGGGCGCGCGTAGATGCCTTCAGGTCCGCGGGTGATGTGAAAATCCTCTTCAAAGCGGCGATAGACAGCGTCCGGACCGCCCGGCGCTGGCATGAATGTTTCCGCCCAGGGGCTGTTCGGCGTCGCCAGGATAAAGTGAATGGAATCGAAAGCGCCGCCGCCGTGCGGGATCACCGGAATATCGTAGGCTGCGGCAAGCGCGGCGATTCTTCGCAGCTCCGTCATGCCGCCACACCAATGGATATCGGGCTGCCAGATGGCCGCGCCGCGATGGTCCAGCAACTGCCGGAACGCGTAGCGCGTATACTCATGCTCGCCGGTAACGATGCGCGTCGATTTGATCGCCTGCCGCAAGCGCCCGAAGCCCTCGTAATCGCGGGGCTGAAGGCATTCTTCCATCCAATACACGCGATGCGGCTCCCCCATCTCCGCCATCTCGATGGTGTACTGCTCGTTCCATGCCATGTAGCAATCGAGCATGATATCGCCATCCGGCCCCAGCGATTCGCGCGTCCGCTTCACCAGTTCAACATTTTTCTTCTGACCCTCGCGGCCATCCGCCGGACCATAAGCCATCGCCAATTTCACGCGCTTGTAGCCGAACTTAATGTGCTGCTCGATGTCGTTGCCGGTGCAATAGGCAGGGATGCGAGCTTTGGTTTCGCCGCCCAGCAGCTTATAAACCGGAAGGTCGAGAGCTTTTCCAACGATGTCCCATAGCGCGAGATCCACACCGCTGATCGCGTTGATCGCAATGCCCGCCTGCCCATAGGGCATCGTGGACCGGTACAAAATATCCCAGATCCGTTCGACGTTAAACGGATTTTCCCCGATTAAGAGCTTCACCAGATGCTGCTCGATGACAGCACCGCCGCCCGGTCCGCCGCTGCCGTATCCTTTTATACCCTTGTCGGTAGTGATCTCGACTGTGAACCCGGCGAACTTTCCCGGGTCGGGATTCCAGAGGGACCGCGTCGCTTTGTATTCGGGATAAATCGACATCGGATTCGCGACCTCGACCCCACTGGTAGACCAGGAGCCGGGCGCCGGCGTAAAGGCCACCAACGGACGCTTGGGCCGCGTAGTCACGATCCGCACGCCGGTGATTTTCAGCTTGCTCTTCTCATCTTGAAACGCGAGAGCCGGAAGCACCACAGCCGAGGCCGCGGTCATTTTGAGGAATGATCTTCGATCCACTGATACCCTCCTTTCACCCTAGTTAGCGTCACTCTAGTTCGCGTCAAGCGAAAACGACAAAATGTTGCCCCCGGACGCTACGGCCACGTGCTGATGTCCGTCCACCAGATACGTCATGGGGGAAGCTTTCCACGCTTGCGTGGATTTGAATCTCCAAAGAATTTTGCCCGTGCCGGCATCGGCTGCCGCGAATCCGCCGCCCGTCTCCCCGAAGAAAACCAAGCCTCCCCCGGTCGCCAGAACGCCGGAATAATTTGCTTCCTGCGGACCCACTTGCGGTACTTCCCAGGCGATTTTTCCCGTGGTGATATCGAACGCCCTCAGGTACTTCAATCCGGAATCCGTCGGATCGCGGTAGCCTTCATAACCGCCTCTTTGCGATTGCTTGTAGATGCTGCAATCCTCCACCGCCATAACATAAAACAGTTTCGTCAAAGGGCTGAACGCCGTTGCATACCAGTTGGTCGCGCCTCGCACGGCCGGACAAGTCTTCACGCCAGCCTTGGTGGGCTTGTTGGCGGGCAGCAACATCGGTTTGCCATCCGGGCCAATACCGCTTGCCCAATTCATTTTGTTCACGAACGCCTTGCCCAGCAGCAGCTCGCCATTGGTGCGGTCGAGCACATAGAGGAACCCGTTGCGATTGGCCTGCAGCAGAAGCTTCCGGTCGCGCCCTTGATACTTTATGTCGACTAGAACCAAAGGTTCCGTCGCATCCCAATCATGCAGATCATGCGGCGTGAATTGGTAATACCAGCGCACCTTGCCGGTCTTCGCGTCCAGGGCCAGCACGCAGTTCGTGTAGAGATTAGTTCCTTCGCGCTCGTCTCCATCGGTAGCGGGAAAGGGATTGCCGACGGTCCAGTAGAGGGTGCCGGTTTCCGCGTCGTAGGATCCGGTGGTCCAGGTGGCTCCGCCGCCGGTTTCGAGCGCTTTTCCGGACCAGGTCTCTGAGAGCGGCTCGCCGGGTTTTGGCACTGTCCAGAGGCGCCATGCCAGTTCTCCGGTCGCGACTTTATAAGCTGCTAAGAAACCACGCAGAGGCCCGTCGCCACCGGCGATTCCGGAGACGACAAGATCGCCGACAACCAGGGGAGCCGCAGTCGAACTGTAGCGGCCGGGCGTAATCGGCATGACGATTTCCCACATAATCCCGCCGGTTAAACGATTTAGACACAGCAGATGAGCATCGCCGGTTGCAAAGAAAATGCGGTCGCCCAAAATCGCGACGCCCCGATTCGGTTGCCCGTTGCCGTCTCCGGCGTTTCCCGCAGGGGCGTTTCCCCGGCCTCCCGCGGCTGGTCGCGGCGTTGCGCGCGTAGTGCACCAAACCTCATGGCCCGTACCCGAATCGATGGCGCAAACTTCCCCTGGCGCGGTCACGAACATCATGCCATCGCTGACCACCGGAGTCGTTTGAAGGCCCGTTCCGCGCAGAGAATAAATCCATTGCAGCTTCAGTCCCTTAACCGTTTGCGCGTTGATCTGGTTCAGGGCGCTGTAGCGATTGCCTCTGGGAAGGCCGTCGTAACTGGGCCAGGATCCAACGGCGGGAACCTCCGCCTGATGTATGGCCTCCTTTGACGGAGCGTCCGTCTCGACACTAAGCGGACCCAACGGACTGCCTCCGAGTGTGCCCAGATACGCGAGAATGTTCCTGCGCTCCTCCGGCGTCGATTTCAGCGGAGGCATGTACGATTCTTTCTCGCGGGTAATCTGGGTGTAATCATCGTCCGTCAACAGATGCATCTTCCCATCGAACGTCTGCACCTGGATGTCGTGTTCCGAACGATTGCGCGCGAAGCCGCGCAGAGTGCCGCCGCGGCGCAATCGAACGTTTACCACCGCCCATGCTTCATCGGGACAGAAAGCCCAGTTCGGACAAGTGGGCGTGGTGTGGATCCCCATCTGCGAAGTCGGATCATCCAGCACCAATCCGAGTTCGCGGACCGTCGATTTGCGGGCAATATCCGACAAATCGGGGCCCTGCACTTTTCCGCGGCCGTGCACCATATGGCACGTCGAACATTGGGCAGACCCGAAAAAGAGCTTTTCTCCCGCCGCCACGTCGCCCTCCGGTTTCGTATCGAGCGCCGACATATTCAAAGATCGCACCCAACCCGCCATAGCGGCCAGATCGTCCGGTTTCAACGGAAACCCGGGCATTCCGCCAGGAGTTCCGTTTTTTATGATGTCCGCGATCTGCGCCTCTGTGCGGCTCCGCAATCCGCGATTGTTCGTCAGCGCGGGTGCGCGGTCGCCGCCGGAGCCGCCTTCTCCATGACAAGCTGCGCATATCTGGGCGAACTGTTTTTCGGCCGGAACCTGCGCGACAGCCATCGCCACCGTGAAAATAAGAACGACTGCTCTCATCGGTCGGAGATTCTCATTAAAATACGAGCCGCATCGCAACTTGAATTTGGCGCGGGTTGCCAGCCTGCGTGCTCACTACGCCGAAAGTCGAGGCCCCGAAGGTCGGGCCAGGCGCGCCGAACTGCACGCGATTGAGAACGTTGAAAAATTCGCCCCTGATCTGCAGGTTGAATCGGCCCTCGCGCCCAAAAGGATTGTTCTTAAACAGACTGAAATCGAGGTTGTCGGTTCCCTCCGTGCGTACGTTCGGCGAAGCACGTCCGGCATTGCCGTATGTATAAGCAGCGGGTTGGCTGAACAAGCTGGTGTTGAACCACTGATTCAGGCGGCTGATCGCGGAGCCGGTCAACTTCGCATTTCCGCTCACGTTCGGAACGGAGTTAGCGACAAAGGTACCGTACGCATCCGTGATCGAGGTATAGTTGCCAGTCAAATTCGTGCTGCTGGTGAACGAAATGGGCGTGCCGCTTTGCGCCGTGTAAATCCCGTTGATCTGCCATCCGGATACCGCGCGATCCATATACCCGAGATTCGACAACATGCGTTTGCCTTTCCCGAAAGGCAGCTCGAAGGTGTAGCCGAGGATGAAGCGCTGCGGAACATCGTAGGTCGAAACGGACCGGCTCAGGCTGCGATTGAAGTTATCCATGAATCCGGAGCTGTTATTACCGCTGCCCCCAACATCCAGGCGAGCTTCCGTATCGCCCATGGCCTTGCTGATTGTATAAGCCGCCGTCACCAGCGAAGCGCCGAAGCGCTGCTTGAACTGGGCCTGGAAGGCGTTATAGCTGGAGTGGCCCACGGGATCGACCTCGTCGAACAGCGTGCTGAATTGGGGAAAGGGGAGCAGGGTCTGGCTGTATTGAATCTGCGGTTGCGCCAGAGTCCCCGTCGAGATCAACCCGTAATAAGGATTCGGAACCATCTGCGCCAGCTTAGAACCCAGGCTGAGGTATTGATCGGGTAACTGATTGATCTGCGCGGCGTATCCAGCGGGCAGGCCGACGCCGTCCGTTCCGACGTAGCTGACCTCGAGCGCCGCATTGCGCGAAACTTGCTGCTGAATATCGAAGTTCCACTGCTGCATGTAACCGGCATGGTAAGACCGGCTGTTCGCCTGGCCCTGTTGGCCGAGCAGCGAGTTCGCTCCCTGCGAACTTCCCGGGAAAGGAGTCACGCCTTGGGGAAATGGGTTGTCGAGTGTATTAAACGGAGTCACTCCGCCGTTGAGCGTGGTGACCATCGGAGTGCTCAACAGCCATGCCGGCGCGCCGCTCGATCCTACGACTTGCGATAGGTCCGCGGGAATCCAGAAAAGTCCATAAGCGCTCCGAATCACTGTGTGCGAAAACAAGTGGTACGCGAACCCGATTCGCGGTCCCCATTGCTTGGGATAAAGATCCGCCGGAGAGCGTTCGGAGGGCGTTGCGAATTGGAAACCGCCGACCACCGGAAACCCGGCCTGCTGACTGATGGGCAGTACAGCGTTGCGGTCGAACCACATCTCGCGATTGTAGCGGTCCGTTACCGGGAACTCAAGGCTATAGTTTATGCCGACATTGACGGTGAATTTGTGCGAAACCTTCCAGTCATCCTGTGCGAAGAACGCCATGTACTTGCGTTGATCGGCGAACGCAGGACTCTTGGCCGCGGACGCAGTGGAAACGTCGCCCAACATAAAGGAAGCCGCGGGAACTCCGCTGGCGCTGTTCAAGCTAAGAGGATTAATCGCGGTGAACTGATTCGTGAAGTTGAAGATCGGCTCAAACGCATTCTCGAACACCATGTTCATCTGCTGCACGCGGTAATCGACACCGAACTTGAACGTGTGGGCACCCTTCACCCAACTCAGCGATGCACGCTGCCCCCAGCTATTGAACGCTCCCACGTTCTCTCCGGCGGAGTTGGCACTTCCGATTCCCGTGTCCCCGCTGATGTTGAACGCCGGGAAACTCTCAATCTGCGTCGTATTCGCGAAGCTCTGCGGAAAGCCCAGCTTCGTCACGTCATAACCCAGCGAATTGGGCTCCCCAAATTCGGCCACGCGGGCGAACCCGGTGTGCAGTTCGACGACGAGGCGAGGTGATAGCACCGCAGTCGCGGAGACCGTCGCCTGTTCGTGATCGTCGGTCTGGGCGCGGGTAAAGTTGATGGGCGCCGGCCACGGATTGCCACTCACCGGCGCGTCCCACAGTTTCGCGTACGTTCCGAAAAGCTTCCAGCGATCGTTAATATTGTGATCGAACTTCCCGACACCGTTCTGCTGGTTATTGCGAGACGTCGAAACCGCGGCATAGTTGTTGGTGTTGGTGAAGGCCGTTCCGGGAATATTCGGCAGAGGGAACAACTGGGCCACGTTGGTCGCCACTTTGCTGAGCTGAGTGGCCGGGATGATGTTTCCCGGAAACACCGTACGTGTGTAGCTCCCATTCGCCTGCTGCACGCTGGTCCCCGGATCGGCGATCGCCACCAGGGCTCCCGAAGCGTTGAACGTCTGCGAAAAATTACCCACCCGTTGCAGCGCGGTCGGCACGGTATCGAGCGCGGCCGACGCCTGCCTTATTTCATATTCCTCGAAGTTCACAAAGAAAAACGTCTTGTCTCTCTTAATCGGACCGCCGACGGCCCCTCCATACTGGTTCTGAATATATTGTGGCCGGGCGGTGCCGGACCGGTTGGCGAAGAAGGTATTTGCGTTCAGGTCGGTATTCCTCAGATATTCGTAAGCCGCGCCATGAAATTGGTTCGTCCCGGACTTAATACTGAAGTTGATGACCGCGCCTGTGGAACGGCCGTACTCCGCCGAAAACGTATCCGTCTGCGCCCGAAATTCCTGCGTGGCATCGACGGGAGGAACGTAGGATGGCAGGTTCATCTGCAAAATATCCAGAGAGAGTCCTTCGACCAGGATCGGATTGGCGCCCGCAATTCCTCCGTTGAAGGAGAATCCCGACCATGCGCCGCTTTGGCTGGTGCCGCCCGCGGTCAATACCCCTCCGAATCCCGACTGCAAACGGATGCCCGGGCTCAATCCCAACAGATTTACCGGGTCCCGGCCACTCAGCGGCAAATCGGCGACCTGCTTGTTCTCGATCACGGTTCCAACCGTGCTGGTATCCGAGTCCAGCAGGACGGCCGACGCCGAAACGGTCACGCTCTCTTTCGATTCCCCAACTTCCATAGAGAAGTCGAGACGCGCGACCTGGTCCACAGCGAACGTGATGGGGCCCTGCTTGGTCTGCTTAAATCCGGCAGCTTCGATCAGAATTTGATAATCGCCGGGCAAGAGGGTGGTTATCAGATAGACTCCGCTACCGTTGGTGACGCCGGAACGCGCCACGCCCGTGCTCACGTTCGTCGCCGTCACTTTCGCGTCGGGAACAGAGGCGCCGCTGGTATCGCTTATCGTGCCTGTAAGCTGAGCCGTTTGAGCCGAGGCGCTGAGGCTGACAATAGCGAGCACCACTACCGCTGCAAGCGGGGACAAGACTTTCTTCATGGGCATCTCCTTCGATGCGTCTTTACAGGGAACGCTCGATTGATGAACGCTCAGATCCGTAACGGAATATACATCGCGTAATTGGCGATGTCAAGACAAAAACGGAACCATGATCCGTTAATCGGCCGTTCGTTGCTCTAAACTAGCGTATTGCATTCCATAAAATTGGGTGGTAACGTAATATCCGGAATTCATTCCAATTAGCGAGAGTCAGGTCGAGGGGAAAGCAATTGTTACCAACCGCCGGTTCAAACGGTCATTCATCCTTCGGATTAGAGGGTCAGGTTGCTATCGTCACTGGGGGCGCCGCTGGGATTGGCACGGCCATCGCTCGCCGCCTGACAAGTGCCGGCGCTACGGTTGTCGTGATCGACCTCGATCTTCAAGGAGCCGAAACCGTTGCCGCTTCACTCGGCAACGGTTCCTATTCAATCGAGGCTGATGTGGCCGACGGCGCAACGGTGGGTGCCGCTGTGAAGGCGATCTTCGAACGTAGCGGCCGTATCGATATTCTGGTGAATAACGCGGGAATCGCAGGACCAGCCGCGCCGGCCTGGCAGCAAACCGACGAGGATTGGCAGCGAAATATCGCCGTGAATCTGACCGGGGTTTTCAACCTCTGCCGCGCCGTTGTGCCTTATATGCGCGATCGGAACTACGGGCGCATTGTGAACGTCGCGTCGATTGCGGGCAAGGAAGGCAACCCCAATATGGCCCCTTACTCCGCTACCAAAGGAGCCGTGATTGCCTTCACTAAATCGCTAGGCAAGGAACTTGCTACCGACGGCATTTGTGTCAACGCAGTCGCGCCGGCGGTGATTCAGACCCAGATTCTCGATCAGTTGACCACCGCCCAGGTCAGCTATATGACCGACAAGATTCCAATGAGGCGCACCGGCAAGCCAGAAGAGATTGCCGCCGTGGTGCACTTCCTGTCAAGTCCGGATTGCTCCTTCGTAACAGCTCAATGCTACGACGCCAGCGGCGGACGCGCGACGTACTGACAGGGCTACCCGATTTGAAGTTCGGCCGTAATTCGCTGCGCCGCCGCCCTGGCTGCCTCAATGATCGTTTGTTCGTGCTCCGCGTCGTGAACCCGGGATTTCGGGATCGAAACGCTGATCGCTGCTCCCACCTGCTCTTTGGGCGCGAAAAGCGGCACCGCGAAACAGACTCCGTCATAAACTGACTCTTCCCGATCCGTCCCAAACTTCTGGTCTCGGACCCGTTCAAACTCGTGGCGCAATTCGGCCTGATCCGTGATCGTGTGGTCGGTAAATCGGAAGGTGCCATAGCTGCGCACCAGTTTCTCTTGACGGTCGGGCGGCTGAAACGCGGTAATTACTTTCCCGAGAGAACTCCCATTCGGAGGCAGGATGTGCCCCACTACATTACTCATACGAATTACTCGCGGGCTCTCCACCACCGCGATCACTTCGATGTGATTTTCAAAAAGCGCGGCCAGACTTGTGGTTTCAGACAGTTCCCGGCTTAAAGCTTGGAGATGTGGCATGGCTACGCGAAGCAACTTCCCCAACCACTGGGTCCGTGCCACCGCCTGGATGTCGGAGGCCAGTTGATACTGACCCCATCCGGTGAGCGTAAGGCAATTCTTCACTTCCAGCGTGCGCAGCAATCGGAATGTAGAAGTCTTCGACAAATTCAGGTGCTGAGAAATTTCGTTCAAGGTCGCCATTGGCTGCTGCGCCTGTAGAAACTCGAGGACCTCCAAGGCTTTCACGACAGCGCGCGATAGCGACGTCTCGCGCTCCCTCGGAACCTTGGGGGACTTTTTGGCATTCGCCCTGGCTTTCTTCGTGACGGCCATAAAGGGAGTTAAATCTGATGATAGTGGAATTCAGCCCGCTTTACCAGATTATTCGCGGAAATTTGAAATGGACTGCAAGAGTCGTTTATCAAAAGCCCTCCGCATCGTGGAACAGAGTGTTGTTTTGTGGAATTTAATTCCATAATAATTAGATTTGGTGTGGCATCGAGAAATGCGACTCGTGAGTTTTCAGGCAAACGGTTCTGCTCCTCAGGCGGGTGTGCTGTTCGACGATCATGTTCCGGGAGCAATGCGCGGCCCGGTCTCCTAATTGGTTTTCGTTTTGTTGTGGCTGACGGACGCTCAATTCCATGAAGTGGAGACTGGGAATCTCCAGCGGGCACCTCCTGGCCCGCAGCCACTCCTCAGCGCCGGCTGAACCGGTTCACGTAGCGTTCCACAGCCGGTATAAGTGCATTGTTATGTCCTCGTATCGGCTCTGAGCCAAGCTGAGACGGAGTAAGAATCGGCGGTGGGGTTTGAAAGGCAAATATGACACCACCCAGCCACGAAGCCATGGGGGCAACTCAACAGGAACGTCCTTGAGTTTGAGCTCTGGTTTCAAACCCACAGTGATGTCAGCTTTGACGCCACCCGTTGCCGCGGCGTCCTTAGGAGAACGCCGTCGGAGTTCCTCGATGACGTCTTGGGCATCATCCTCTCCCTCCGGTCGCCGTCCCAACGCCCAGGCTCGTCGCAGTTCCTGAAACCAACTGCGATAACGTCTTCCGGAACGCGAATCGCGAAGCGTTAAGACGTGGTGCAAAACATCTGTAGTTCCGCGCAGCTCTGGGTGTTCGTAGAGGATCAGAGCTAGCGCCGACGGGGCTCCGGTGAGGTCTTCGATGCGCACATCACTGATGGGGGCGCAGTGCTCTTTGAATGCCGAGAAAAGCTCACTTTCCTTGGTCCGGCCGCGTAACGCCCGCTTATCGGTCGGCGCCGACGCTTCAAGCATCAACCGCGAGCGCTTAGGTTGAATGACATGGTCGGCGCCGATCGCGGCTGCATAGCTACTGAAGATCAAGCCACCAACGAGAAATTGGGCAGCTCGTAGAGTGTCGCCGGTATATGGTAAGTCTACGTACGGCGTCCACTCCCACGCGAACGCGGTGAGCTCGTTCTTCACTTCGTCAACAAATTCCTGGTCGAGAGACAGAACCTGTCGTGCATTCAGCTTGTTGACGACCTCTTTACGTACGTTCTCGTAAATCGTCCCATCGACGGTTACGTTCACAGCGAGTGGGCCTAGTAGATCGGGCATCCGATTGGCGAACGTATGCCCATACTCGATCAACGGAATCTTCTCGCGCGTCAACAGCAGATCGAAGAACGCGAATAGCGAGCCCAGGTTCGCGTCGATTGAAGTCCACACCTCGGTAGGATCGAGGCCCATTTGCTGAACGCCGGATTTCCCTAGCAGAAACGTCTCGCCCGTGCGTAGCACCATGGGGTCTGGAACCACGTCGAGCTTTGCTGCGCTGAATGCAGACCAGCCCTCAGGCTCGTCGACCGATGATGTGTTCTTGGTAATGTTCACGTATTCGGTCATAAAACTCCTTTCGCATGCCACGCCGACAGAGCTGTTGTGGGATTCCAACACTTCCGCAACTGGACGAACGGCGCGACGGCGCAACCGGTTAGTAACGATCTTCTGGAGAGAGCCATCAATTTCATTCGTTCAATTGGATGAACGCGACCGCAGCGTCATTATAGTCGAGACCAAGCCGTCGGTCGGAGAGGCGGGTCATTAAACTGCTGCCTGGCTACGGCGCCCTCGATTCCAACGCCCTGATACTCGTAAACGAAGACTGCGCCACCCATGGCCGATCTTGGCATCGGCTGATGATGAGGCAGCCTAACGGCTCCCTCGTAAAAGCCCCTAACGAAGCTGCAAAACGCCTTCACTCCCCCGTCGTCGGGACGATTTCATGGCCGTGCATTTCGCGCATGGACAAGAGCTTAACAATCAAAAACTGCGGCAACCATTTTGGGGTTCCGCATCAAGACGAACACCTGAAACGGGCCACGCATGGGCCGCGTCTCTTTGAAATGCCGCATCTTCCCGTTCGCCTCGACTTATAAATCATCCACAGAGAGCCGATGACCATATCCCGGACGGTCTTACCCAATGATGCTGTGCCTCGTGCCGAGGTTTTGGATGATGTCTATTCCAGGTTTGGTATTCGCTCAATCTGGAGGGGTCCAAGGAAGCGCGCCCAGCGCCATCCAGGGCACCGTAGAGGATGGCTCCGGTTCGGCAGTAACGGGCGCCATTGTCACCTTGGAAACCTCCGCCTCCACGGCCAACGTACAGCGGTCACAGACCAAGCCGGGGCTTTCCGCTTTTCCCCCGCAGACCCGGGAAATTACAAGATCACGATCGCCGCATCTGGATTCGCCGTTTGGACAATGAACGTGGCGGTCGCCTCGGGCGATAACCAACCGTTGCTATCGGCCGTACTGCAGGTGGCTGCCGCGTCCTCTTCGGTGAGTGTGACTCCTCCGCAGCACGAACTCGCCGCCGAGCAACTGAAAACCGAGGAGAAGCAGCGCCTGTTAGGCGTGCTTCCGGATTTCTTCGTCAGCTATGCACAGGATGCGGCACCGCTCACTGCGGCGCAGAAATTTCAGCTTGGCTTGAAAACGATCATCGATCCGGTTTCGCTCCTTGGCACCGGCATTTCCGCGGGAATTCAACAGGCCCGGAACAACTATCCAGAATTCGGCTAAGGAACGGAGGGCTACGCGAAACGTTTCGGGGCTCAATATGCCAACCGGGTAAGTCGCGTCATCATTGGACGAGTGGTCATGCAGTCGATCTTCACCAGGATCCCCGCTACTAGGGCACCGGCAGCATCCGCTCGCGAGCGCTCTACGCCATAGGAACCGCATTTGTAGCCAAGGGCTATAACGGGAATTGGCAGTTCGATTATTCCGATGTTTTGGGAGGTATGGCCTCTCACGAACTTTCTACGCTGTATTATCCATCCACCTCGCGGCCTGTGCGGAAGCTTGCCGATGACGTCTTGCTCGGATTCGCCGGCCGAGCGGAAAATAACCTGCTTCATGAGTTCGTTCTGCGCCGCTTCACCACTCACGTGCCTAAAATCGCAGCAAGGCTCTCCCAGCGGATTCTGCCCGAAGGTACGCCAGTGTCGCTGATTTCGGTGGAAGACTGGAGTTCAAAGACTGTAGAAAACGGCGGACCGATCGCCTTCATGCTAGCCGGTGATCTTCAAGTGGACGGCGTGATCGTCGCCCCAATCGGCTCAAAAGCATGGGGCCGCGCGAGTTTCACGGGCGCCGATGGCCAGGTGATGCAGGTGGGACTCGATCAGGTGCGCCTCAAGATCCGCGACACGGATGTGCCGCTCACAAGCACCCCGCTACGAGATGGTGGCGCCGCGTTGGAGTATCATCGCCTCGAAAACTCAGGCAGGATCGCCATCGTGCTGTACGTGGCCGGGAGCGTCACGCGTTCCGCCGGCACAGTAAGCGAGGTCCATTTTTATACTCACTGTGGCAACACGGATGTGATTTGGATAATTTGATGCCTGTGCCCTGCAAACCAGTCTTTAGAAGCTCCAGGTCTTTCTGAACTCACGGTTTGGACAGCAGCGGAATTCGTTGTATCGGGCGCGCTGCTCGTTCAAGGAGGTGGTGCCCATGAATGAAACAACAGATCCGGCAGCAGCTCCGACCGCCCCGGCGGCGAGCGCCAGGCGGCGCATTCCTTCCCTGAAATTCATGCAGGCCTATAGTCTACGCCAACCGATTGGACGGAGAAAAGGTCGCGGATTGCGCGACAGGGAGCAAACCACAAGCAGACGAGGAATCGACTACACCGAGAAAATCCCGCCCGGGATAGCCCACCGCACTATCGTTCATGCGTCTTGTAATAATACACGCGAAAAAGTTCAATCTGGTGTCGACGTATGCACTCTTTGAACGCATAGGCGTGCGCTCAGGAGCAATTGGCCGTTTCGAGGATCGACGCTCCCGTCGCAGCGATGGCCATGGAAACGCGCGACTCCTAGTCAGACCAGGTGAAACGGTACGCCTTCTTGGTCAAGCTGATCCGCCGTCGCGCCAAGCCAAACCGGGCCACACCATTCCCAATACCATCCCCAACGCTGGTCGAAGTCGCCGAGGAACAGGTCAATCGGGAAAGGTAAGCGCGCGTGGCGGTTCTCAATGACAATGGCCCTGACCGTTTCCGCGTAACGTCTTGAGCCCGCGAATTTCAGGGCGAGGTCTTGAAGGGCGTCGATATTGTCAGGCGTCCCCACTGGAATTCCCGATTGTTGCTTGTCGTAAATCGCTTTCCACATTTCCCAATGAAGCACGTTCAGGTGATAGGGCCTGGAACCCGTCTCTTGCGTCCTGGGCTTCGGCTAGTCTCTCGGCGTCCGGAAAGGGCCGGTTGCCAACCGGCCGAGGGATGCCATCTGAATGATCGGGTGCCCAACCGCTGCGCATGACCAGCGTTCGCCTTCCACCGCTACCTTTCACAGAGCCCGCCTCACCCTTGTCGAGTGATCCCACTTCCACGCAGCAGTTTAGCCAGAGGACTCTCGCGGTCTTCGACGATCACGGCCAGCAGGTGCAGGGGTTCGACGATTTTAGGAGGCCTTTTGTCCGCAAGGGCAAGGGCCGCGACCAGCCCACCCTTAACCGGCGAGCGGCATGTTTACACTCGTATCCTGGTTTCCCAGCCCCGGTTTTGCCAAAGCGGCGAGCAACGCTTGAGCCTCATCTTTTGAGAAAAACGGAACCGCAGCATCGTCTTGCCCGGTGACGCGTGGAATATTGGGATGCCGCTTCGACAAGATGGCGGCGGCCTCACCCTGATCCTCGCGAATTAGCGCTTCGAGCAGATCTTCCAACTCGATAGCCTGCGCTCCGCGCGTCACAGCCATCCAGCGGCTTAACATCACCACCTGCCGGGCGCGCATGGAATAGCTGTCAAACATGCCGCTTAAATAATAACTCGCCGGACGACGCAGCTTCCGGCGGGTATCAGTTGCAAAAGGAGTTACGCGAGAAGGTCTTTGGTGCGACTCCAAGACAGCGCGACGGGAATCATCCTCAATGCGAGTAACCCAGCAACTCCGGGCCAAAACGTGACGATGTACTTCACCGGCATCGGTTCGATCACGAATAATCCGGGAACGGGGCTCCGCTCAACCCGCTGCTGCAATCGACGTCTGCCGTCAACGTCACGGTCAGTGGAATCTCCGTGCAGCCTTCCTTCATCGGTCTTACACCGGGCCTCGTGGGCTTGGGCCAGGTTAATTTCCAGCTACCCGCGAACACCCCATCGGGGAATACCATTTCGGCAGTACTCACGATCAACGGCGTGAGCAGCAGGACGATTCAGATCAGCGTGAACTGACCGGGTGACTCACGCTCACATATCGGTCGCCGCCGTTCGTTTTGTCGGGATTATAAAAAGAGCCTCGATCCGACGATTTCGCTTCCTTCGCGCGATAATCGCAACAGTTTCCGCTTGTTCCCCTAACCTGAGGGATGAATGTGACGACCGCGAACAGCCCATAACGACTGTCGCGAACGCAGTTGCCTGTAGAATGGAGCAATTGAGGCTTAACATATGACTCCGCGAGCGCATGTCCGTGGCCCTTATGAACCAGGAACCGCCGGCGACGCCGGTTTTCAACTCGCCGTTCACGGGTGCACCGTCGCTGACTTAATCGCCTTAGCGGCCCAACGAAATGTACGAGCTGGGCATCTGTTATCTGACGTGACGCGAGGTACTCGACGAACAAGGACACACTGGGCAAGATTGCAAGCGGCAGGATGGGCGGAGGTACGTGGCTTTGGGAAATCAGCTTGGATGGCGAACCACCCTAAGTGGATGTAAGCCTCAGCGTTCGACGACCTCAGGTTCGAGTTCAAATTCTCAAGCTCCGCCACTAAACGGCGGGACCCACGCGCCGTTAATGGATTTCGTTCCTAAGGCTGTGGGTTATCCATGCCGAACGGCTTCCATGGGGTCGATCGAAAGCCAGGGGCGCGCAGAAACGTAGGCCACGAAAACTGAAATCGCGAGCATTGCGGAGCCCACCGGGATGAGGACGGCAAATTCTACGGCGGAAATGCCGTAAAACTGCGATCGCAGGAGCATAGTCACGGTGACGCCAAGTGCCATGCCGATGGCAACCCCGGCACCCGCGATCAAAATCGTGTGGCGGAGAATCATGCTGAGAAGTTGCAAAGGTCTCGCGCCCAACGCGACGCGGATGCCGAGCTCTTTGCGGCGCTCACTGACTGAGTAGGAGACGGCGCCGAAGAGGCCGATGGCAGCAAGAAGGAGGCCGAGCGAGCTGAGCATTTCGGCGCATTTCGCGATAAGGCGTTCGATGAAGAGAGTTAAATCCAGCCAGTGGTCGTAGGTTACCGGGTCGAGGACGGTGAGATGGAGCGCGCGCATCGCGCCTGCCAGCGCCGCGATCCAGAGCTTCGGGTCGCCCCTTGTACGCGCGGCAACGCTGACAAAGCCGACTTCGTGCTGAGTCATCGCGTAGTAGGCAAACGGAGCTTGCTCTTCGTTGATCTCTTCGTACTTCCCGTTGGCCGCGACGCCGACGACGACTGCCTTGCGAAGCTTCTCGCCAATGAGGATCTCCTTGCCTAGCGGGTTCTGGCCGGGATAAAACATTTCCGCGAGCTTGTGATTAATAATGACGACCTCGGCGGTGTCGGTGCGGTCGGCGGAGTTGAAGGCGCGGCCAGAGAGTAAGCGGACTCCGAGGGTCTTGAAGAAAGCGCCGTCGACAATCGAATGGCTAACCCGCTCGGACTTTTCGCGGCCGGGAATAGACATTGCTTCGAGCTCACCTCCAAACAAAGGGAGCGAGGTCGCGAAGGTGACGGATTCGACACCTGGAATGGCGGCAATCTTTTCGCGGAGTTGGTCGAACACCTTGTTGGCACCGACGTTCGAGAGGTCGCTGGAGAAGATCGACATGGCGACGAGGTTGCGTTCGGCGAAGCCCGGGTCGAGGTGGCGGAGGTTGTATAGGCTACGCTCGGCGAGCCCCGTGCCGACCAGCACGAGTGTGCAGACGGCGACCTGTACTATGACGAGAATGTTTCGACGCGCGGATCTGCCCGTTCCGCCGACGGCCATTTCTCCACCGAGGATGCTCGCCAAGCTGGCCGCGGAGGCATAGAAGGCAGGGGGGAGGCCCGTGGCGAAGACCGCGATCAGCGTCAGCGCGGCGGTGAACGCCCATACGGTCGCGTCGAGATGAAGATTCGCGCCGAAGGTGACGGGACCGACGGCCGGCACTGCGATCGAAATATCCGGGTAGCGATGAATAAGGAACGCGGCGAGGCTGTAGCCGATAGCGCTACTTGCCAGAGAAAGAATCGAGCTTTCTTTCAAGAAGTCGAAGATAAGGCGGGAGCGCTGCGCACCAAGGGCGAGCTTGATGGCGGCTTCCTGGCGGCGCCCGACAGCGACGGCGAGGAGAAGATTTGCGACGTTGGCACAGGCTATCAAGAGAACGAGGAGCGCGACGAGCATCAACACGCTCAGCATCAGGCGAGCGGTGGGGATGCCGTCGGGTGGAAGGAGGGTCGCGCGCAGAACAGTGACTGTTCGGTCCTTGTCGTCCTTTGGATAAGCAGTCGCGAGTTGGCCCGCGAGCACGGACATCTCAGTTTGCGCCTGGCGGAGGCTGACGCCTGGCTTGAGACGAGCAGTGAGGATAAGCGGGCGGACCGTGCGGTTGGTTTTCCAGTCCGGCTGCGCGTTCGCTTCCGACATCAGGGTAATGAGGTCGCCATCGATGCCAAAAAGTGAACCGGTGTACGACTTCGGAAGCACGCCGACGATCGTATTTCCGGAGAGCTTCTTTCCGATGACATTCGGATCGGACCCCAGGCGCGTCCAGCAATTGTAGGTCAGCAGCCCAGCGTGCGTGTCACCGTGGTCGTCATCGTCAGTAAAGAGACGGCCAAGATGAGGTTTGAGGCCGAGCACTAAGAAATAATTGGGCGAGACGGGTCGCGAGATGACTTTCACGTTGCCGGGACCGAATTTCGGGTCGATGGTGACGGAGATCGAGCCGGGCGCCGCTGCGATATCGGTGAAGATGTCATTCTGGGCACGGAAGTACTCGTAGTCGGGGTAAGAGACGTGAGCGATGTCTTCGGTCAGCGAATGGCTGTAAATGGTGACGAGGCGGTCGGGCTCCGGCGCGGCAAGCGGAAGGAAGAGGAAGGTGTTCGAGATGCTGATGGCGATGACGCCGAGCGCAATGGCGGCTGAGAGAGAGAAGACTGCGATAAGGGTCAACTTCCAGTGTTTGCCGAAGATTCTTGCCGAGCGCATGGTTTGGGGTATGAGTTTTCGATCGGTTTCTCGACGTGGCCGATGAGAAATGAGCGCTCCGGGCACCTCGCCAGCACCAGCGCTAGCCCAAGATGCTCCTGGGGTGCTGTGAAACTCGGTGGATGGGTAGCATGGCGCAATTGTAGCAATTCGTGTGCCAGCAGCAGCCCCTGAAAACGTAGGACTTCTCAGTTAAGAATGTGGTGTTGGCTTCACAGGTGGGCCGTGCACCTTGCCTCCAAAACGGCGCGGTCGCGCGTCATCAGCTCTCAGTAATCCGACGTTATATCCGACTTCGAACTTTCGGCTACTGATATAACCAGAATTGGACGTTAATGATACACAACAGACCCTTGTCCGGTTTGGGCGCCATCGAGGCAGTTCCCATTCTGATCGTATACACTGACGGAATCTAGCACATGCCGCTCTCAGCCGGCGACAAACTCGGCCCTTACGAAGTTCTCGCGCCCATCGGCGCCGGCGGGATGGGCGAAGTGTGGAAAGCCCGCGACACCCGACTCGACCGAATCGTCGCCATCAAAATTTCCTCCGAAAAATTCACTGAACGATTTGAGCGCGAAGCCCGCGCCATCGCCGCGTTGAATCATCCGAACATCTGCCAGATCTACGACGTCGGGCCGGACTACATCGTGATGGAGTACGTAGAAGGCTCCGAAATCAAGGGTCCGATGCCGCTCGATCTGGCGCTGAAGGCGGCGATTCAACTTGCGGGAGCGCTCGAAGCGGCGCATCGGAAATCGATCACGCATCGCGACCTGAAACCGGCGAACATTCTTACGGCCAAATCGGGCGTCAAAGTGCTCGACTTCGGGCTCGCGAAATTCGAGCTGGTGAAAAAGGCGCGAGCCGATGAAACGCAAACCCGCGCTCACCGAGGAAGGGAGCATCGTCGGCACTCTCTAGCACATGGCTCCCGAGCAGTTGCAGGGCAAGCCCACCGACGCGCGCTCCGATATTTTCTCCTTCGGCTGCGTCCTCTACGAAACCCTCACCGGCAAGCGAGCCTTCCCTCTGGAGAACAAAGCATCTTTAATATCCGCGATTATGGAGCGCGATCCCGAGCCTCTCACGCCGATGACTCCGCCGATGCTTGAGCACATCGTGAAAAAGTGCCTCGCCAAAGATCCCGACGACCGTTGGCAAAGCGCGTCGGATCTGAAGAGCGAACTCCAGTGGATCATGGAAAGCGGCTCCAGTCCGGGCATGCCTGCGCCCGTCGTGGCACAACGCCGCCGCAACGCCCGCCTCGGCTGGATTGTTGCCGGAGTCCTCGCCGCGCTGCTCGCCGCCTTCGCCATTTTCTATTACCGCACCATACCCGCGCCAGCCGCGGCCGTCCGCTTCGAAATCGCGCCGCCCGCAGGGACTTCCTGGGGTCAGCTCGATTTTCCCGTCATCTCCCCGGACGGTTCCCGGATGGTGTTCGGCACGACGAAGCGCGATGGCTCACGCAACCTTTGGATGCGGCCGATGGACTCCGTGAACGCGCAACCAATTCCGGGAACCGAGGGCACCATCAGCGGCCTCTGCGCCTGGTCGCCCGACGGGCGCTCCATCGCCTACGTGGCGGACGGCAATTTGCGAAGACTGGAGATGAGTGGGGGGCACCGCAAATGCTGACTTCCGTGCGCGCCGGGCTGGTCCCCGCCTGGAGCCCGGCCGGGATCATCCTCTTCAGCGGACCCGGGGGGGAATGGCGGTAATTATACAGCAGCCAAAAAGCGCAAAGTGCGAAACGGATCAAATCGAAGCTAGTCGGTTCGTCGCCGCGTGCGCTGAGATCTGCGCCGTTGTGGCGCGCTGTTGACTAACGGGCTGCCAGGCACCGCTAACGGAGACTCCTGGCCAATTCGCCTGGCTGGACTGACGACGGCTACTGTTTTGCTCCGATCGAAAGTGCAGCGGAGACACCTAAAACCGAGCCGAAACCCACAGTTGCGGCGACAATATCGGTCCAGACCCCACGTTGCCGTTGAATAACGGGCATTGAGAGCTCGTGCCAGAACAACTGGCTCCCCGGTATAGATTCGAACTCTGCCCCTATTTAATGTCTTGTGAGCTGGCTGAAGTTCGTTTGGGTTTTTCCTATGGCACTCCGCCTGATCACGCTCTACTTTCTTCGCGCAGAGATCTAGTTTCTACCAGCTCGGTTCGGCTAGTAAGCAGTAGGCAATTTGCGCCCGTTCAAGGCGCGCCAAAAACAGCCGCGGGAGACCGTGTCAGCACTCCGAAGTGCGTACGCGAGCCGTAGTCCGTGCGACCCAAGGATCTTACTCAGGCGGCCGTGCCCCAGAATTCTCGGCTCGGAGCCTTAACCCGTTCGCGAAGAACCAAACCGTGTGATAGAAACCGACCAACGCGATCACCTCAAAGATCTGCTCAATGCTGAAAGCCTTCGCGAGCTTGTTCCAAAGCCCCTCGGAGATATCCGCCGAGTCGTGCAACTCGTCGACGAGTCGGATCAGAAGGGATTCTTCACCGGTCCACGCACTTGGCGTCGCCGTAAACAGTTGCGGGTATCTGCTTCGCCGTGAGGGCCACGCGATCGGCGAAGAACGCGACATGTACGCCCCACTCATACGCACTCGCATCGGGCACAGGTGCGATCGATCACGATCTCGCGGTGACGCTACGACACGGGACCACGATCTAGCAGGCTCTCGTGGCGGAACCGATCGTAAATGCGCGGGACTCTGGCGAGCGTAGTGAATAGCGTCAACGGCGGAACGCCGGGAGGTATGATTTTGTCGAATACAGCCTGGAGCTCAGGCGCGTAGGGTGGCGCAACAGGATCGACGCGGGGTGTAGCGGTTGAGTCGATTGGTGACATACAACCAACTCTAGCCGACTCGCGTTTCTAAAGCCGGAAGTTCCTCAGAATGGCGTCCGTCCCGCGCTCCATCGCCCGCCCCCGCCGGGTCGCCTTCGCCATCCGGCCGTGCGCCGCATGGTGGCAATTGCGCAAAGGCTGCCGTCACCCGCAGAAAGTCGCAGGAGCGTTATATACTTCTACCCGGCGCATTGCGAAAGGAAACACGAAGAATGATCCAATTTAAAATACCGGCGACGGTTCTGGCTATGAGCAGCGTTGTAATGGCCGCCGACGATGGCGGCGTGCTCAAAAACACTGGCGCGTTGGACCGGTTGCTGAAACAGTCCGGCGTGTACCACGTGTCGCCCACCGGCAAGATTCCGAATTTCGTCATCGATCCCGCATGGCCGCAGCCTCTGCCGAACAATTGGATCCTGGGCCAGATCGGAGGCCTGTACGTCGACCCGCACGATCACATCTGGATCTACAATCGTCCGCGCACGCTGACCAACGAAGAGGCTGGCCTCGAAGGGCCCGTCGCGAAAGACGAAAAAGGCCAGCCCATCAACGGCCTGGGTCAAGTGCGCGTCTACGGCACCATCAACGATTGCTGCAAAGCCGCGCCTTCAGTGATGGAGTTCGATGTCTCCGGCAAACTGCTGCGCTCCTGGGGCGGTCCAGCCGATCCCGGCTTCATCGGCGGGAAATGCAAAGCCGAAGCAGGCTGCCTCTGGCCCAACGGCGAGCACGGCATCTACATCGATCACAACGATAACGTTTACCTCGCGGGCAGCGCCGCGGCAGCCACCAAAGGCGTGCCGTGGACCACACACCAGGAAGGCGGCGATGGCTTCCTCTTGAAATTCGATATGAACGGCAATTTCAAGATGAGGATTGGCGGAACGTCTACCGCTCCCGCGAGCAATGACACCAGGGGCGGCGTCGATGACACGCCTCTGCTGTATCTGGCCGCCGACATGGTGGTGGATCCCGCCACTAATCGCATGTATATCGCCGACGGCTACGGCAACCGCCGTGTGCTGATCGTCGACGCCGACACTGGAAAATACATTGGACACTTTGGCGCCTACGGAAATAACCCCATCGACGACGCGGGCGCTCGTGCGGCTGGAACGTGGATTGACGACTCCCTTAAGGGCAACAGGAAGCCCACATTCTTCCGCAACCCCGTGCATTGCGTGAAAATCGCGAAGGACGGCAAGATCTACGTCTGCGATCGCGGCAACGATCGCATTCAGGTGTTCGATAAGAACGATCCGTCGCTCGGCAAACCATGCAGCAACCCGTCGGGCGAGGCCGGCAAATGCGGTTTCCTGGCCGAGCAATTTGTCAGCGATCACACCAGCGTCATTGGAACCGCGGTTTCCATCAACTTTTCAACGGACAAGGCGCAAAGCTGCCTCTATGTCGGCGACAACGCCAATATGACCCTATACATTCTGAACCGCGCCAATCTCCAGGAGCTCGGACGGCTGGGGCGTAGCAGCCGGATGGCGGGAGACTTCCACTGGCTGCATCAGGTGGGTGTGGACAGTAAAGGCAACATTTATACCGCTGAGGTTGACACTGGGAAACGCATCCAGAAATTTCTGCGCTACGGCCCAACCGGGTGTAGCGGAACCGGCTCGGCAACCGTCGGCGGACCCTTCAAGTAGCCGGCCCTAAAGCGGCGAATCCGGCCGGATCATCGACCTCCACATGTGCGCCACCGGGCTGTTATCGTATCCCAGTCCTTCTTTAGGCTGCTTCATTTGCCGTCCGATGATGTCGATGAACGGATCGATTGTCACCTTCACGTTCGGGTCGAACGCATACAGATCGTTCACCGTTACCTGGCGCGGAAGAATGTACTTCTTGTGGTTACGCACCATCTTGTAGGTGTCTTCAATGTACTTCTCCGGCTTGTAATCGGAGCCAAACATGTTGCGGTACAGGTCGGGGTACTCGTAGCCTGCTTCCTTGTCCTCGTAAAAGCGCAGCGCCTGGTGGTAGCGAATCGCGAACGTCACGTTCTCCGAAACGTAGGGCTCAAACATCTGCGCCCCCCACCAGCCGTGGTCTACCTTAATGAGCGCGTGCACCAGATCGTGGCACAGGCAGGCGAAGATGATCTCGTCGCTCATGCCCGTCTTCATGGCATGGTTGGCGCTCTGCAGGCAGTGATTCGCCGTGCTGCTCATACGGAGATTAAAGAAGTCGAGGAACGTCGGCTTATCCGGCATCCTGGGCAGAATCTTCACCGTTGTCCGTCCGCCCACGAACAGATTGCCTACGCCTCTGCGATTGGGCCGGGTTTCAATCTGCGCTTCCACCTCGGCAGCAGTGGGAAATTTCTTCGGCGTATCGTCCAGAGCCGCGTCCAGCGCTTCGCTCATGGCATCTTCGAGGGCGTCCGCTTTCGCGTCGTCCGACATCATGCTGACGGCCGCGGCACCGCCCAGCGAGGCGATAAACAGTCTGCGATCCAAATTCAAATTCATTCCGACACTCCTCTTGATCGTGGATCGGTTCTTATGATATCGCCCTTTTCCAGCCTTCCCCCACAAGCCTACTTCTTCGGGGCATATGGTCCAACTTCGGGCTTCGCCTGGGTATCCTTCAGCGGACCGAGCTCGGCGGCCACACCGCGAGCAATTGCGGCCGTTTCACTACCATTCTGGAAGCACGTGAAATCGGGCCGGTCGCGCCACGCGAACGGACCGCACAGCCGTTTCCCGGCGGCGAGGGCTGCGTCATGCACGGCATTAATCAGGCGTTCATAATCGGGATCGCCTTGCTTGTAGCCGGAGAAATTGCCGAGATCTCCGCTGGCCGCGAAAACCGCATCTACGCCTGGAATCGCGGCAATCTCGCGCGCATGCGCCACGCCGCCGATGGTTTCGATCATTTCTATCAGCACCACGTTGTCATTGATCGTGTTGCGATAACCACCCGGCACGCTGCCCCAAAAATCCGTAGAGAAGGCGGGACCGCCGCCTTGGCTGCGTTTACCGAGCGGCGGGAAATAAGTCCAGTCCCTGGCAGCCGTTCCCTCCTCCACCGTCCTGACCGTGGGGATCACGATCACCAGCGCGCCGGCGTCCATCGCATGTTGAATCTCGCGCTCATCGGCGTAGGCGACCCGGACCCCAGGGACTGCTTTTGCGTGCGGACATGCCTGCCACATCTTCGCGACATTCTCCCAGTCTCGCGAGTCGTGCTGCATTTCGGTCCAGATGAAGTCGTAACCGGCATTCGCCATGGCGCAGTAAGTGGACGGATCAGATGAGCTGAAAAAAGTTCCACCGGTCACCTTCTCCCCGCGCATCATTTTGAGCTTCACCGGATTCCAGATTTTTGCGCTTGGCGGCGGATTAAACGCCGGGCCGTATTTCCATTTGGACTCCTCGATCATGCCCCGATTCACGGCTCCAGGGAGCGCAGTCGTAATCGCGCCGGAATCCTTGCCGGCGGGCGCCGCCAGCGGGAATTGGGTTTTCCCAGCATCGGGGTTATTCGCATAGGGGTCGGCATTCGGCCGAGGCACTTGCACTTGCGGCTGAGATAACCCAAATCCCATGGCTACGGTCAGAGCCATCACGGGAAACCCATGGTTCATATATCGATCTCCCTCCTCTTAGCGGCCGGCTATCAGCGCGACCGGGCATCATTTTATCAGAATCGGCAAATCGCTAATCAGATAGGATGGGCGGCGGCGCGGCCAAGTGAAAAGTTCCTAATTGAGCCAAGTAAAAAGTTCCTCTTGACAGCCATAAAGCTGAAGGATGGAACGAATCGAGATGAGTCAAGAGGCTGCTGCCTCGATTTTGGCCAGCCTCGCCAGGCGCGACCCCAAGGAGACTTTGCGAACCGTTGCAACCAAATTCCCGACCTGGTCGCCCGACAGCCGGTCCCTGACTTTCTTCACCGTCGCGGAACGTAAGCTGAAGCGGATTGACGTCGCCGGGGGCGCCCCACTCACCCTTAGCCGGGGCTAAGGAAGGAAACATGTCGCCCACCGGTACGTGGAATCGGGCCGGCGTCATCCTGTTCGGCAGCCCGGGTGGGCTGCAGCGTATTTCCGCTTCCGGCGGCGGCGCCACTCTTCTAACCTTGGTCGACTCCGCCAAACAGGAGTCCGGCCACGGGTATCCGCAATTCCTGCCGGACGGAAACCGCTTCCTCTATTTCGTGGACAGCGTCGATCCAAACGTTCGCGGCGTCTATGCTAGTTCTTTAGGCGATCCGGAACAGCGGCAGCTTATAGTACGCACCTCCGCCAAGGCAGTCTACGTCCCGCGGCGGGCAGCGTATCCCGGATACCTGCTGTGTATGCAGGACCAAACGCTGCTAGCTCACTTTGCTGCGGACTCGCTGCGCCTGGAAGGCGATCCCGTTTCGGTGGCCCAAAACATCAGTCTGAATCCAAACGCTCTTGTTCGTGCGGCCTTTTTGGGCCTCCGATGCGGGCTACTCACTTATTTTGCGGTTCTGGCTTCGTTGAAACAGCCCATTATCTGGATGAGCCGCGACGGAAAACTGCTAGGCGAGGTTGCTTCGGAGGGCTATTTCCACGACTTGGCGCTGGCGCCGGGCGCGCAGCGCATGGCGGTCACGATAACTTCACCCGGATCCCGGCGGGAGTGGAACATATCGACGCGGGAGTTCGCGCGGCGCGTCACCACCCGCCTCACGTTCGGTTCCAACGAGGATACATTGCCGGTTTGGTCTCCGGCCGGGAAGCAGGTGGCCTTCTCTTCCAACCGTGAAGGCGGCATGTTCCAGATCTTCCGGAAAGACGCATCCGGCGCCGGTCAGGAAGAGCGTCTTACCGAGGGCCGAACCGAAAATTGGTCCTGGACTGGCGCAAGGACGGCAAGTACATCCTCTATCTGAAACAGACTGGCGAACAGATTTGGATTTCTGGAAGCTTGATGGCTTTGCCGCTCGACGGCGACCGGAAGCCGATTCCTGTAGTGAAAACACAGTTTACGCAAATCGGCGCCGCGATCTCGCCCGATGGCCGTTGGGTCGCTTACTCCTCCAACGACTCTGGCGGATTTCAGCTCTACGTGCAGGCCTTTCTGGGCATGGGGCCGCAAGGCCGCTGGCAGATCTCGGACGGCTCAGCGTACGATATCAAGAATGGCGCGGCGACGGGAAGGAACTCTATTTCGCCAGCCAGAACGGAAAGATGATGGCCGCGGCGATTCACGAGGGCCCGCAAGGCATTCAGGCGGAACCGCCGCGAGTATTGTTCTCCGGCGATTTTCAATTCACCAGGATCCACGAGTTTGACGTCACGCCAGACGGCCAGCGCTTCCTGCTGATCCTCAATTCTTCCATGAGATGCCTCGGGGCGTTTGACTGTGGTCACCAACTGGCGCGGTGCAGGAGGCGGACCGATGTGCGGCATTATCGGCACGGTTCCTGCAGAGATTTTCTCCTATCACCCTCGCGGGCGATCAAGTCCGCTCGGGCTACTAGTGGTACCCCAGCGATCGATGTGTGTTGCGCGACTCGCGGGCCAAGTCGTTCCGCGCCGCGTCCGGTAATCGACGATCGGATTCACGGATTACGCGTGGAGTTCGCCATCACTGCTTGATGGCACCAATGTTGAAGACCATGCGCTCGCCCGAACCCATGAAGGCAGCACGGTTTCCACGACTTGATATAATCATGGCCCTCTAGGTTAACAATGAGACGCCAAGAGTTTCTTGTGGCTGGGGTAGTTATTCCGTCAAAGGCGGCTGCGCAGCCGCGGAGAGTCCTCCTCGGCGTCTTGGGGTTTAAGAAGTTTGGTAATGTCGATTATTTTCAAGGCGTGCGGAATCGTTTTTACAAACTACGAGTTCATTGAACCGCACGTCGATCCTGTGGGCGCTATTTTCGAACGTGCAGGCAAATTAGAATCGGCGATTCTAAGTTGCGTCCCGGGTAATGAAATAGTAGTTGAGGACGAGTTGATGGCTCTCGACACGCTTGCGCTAAGGAACCCGCTTCTGGCGATGGTCGAGAGTTGTTTCTTTTGCAATTTGGAAATGGCTTGGAAAATCCGATGAATCCAGCCCGATGGAAACGTGTTCAGGAGTTGTTCCATCTCGCCGTGGACCTCGAAGGCGAAGGGCGGATTGAATTCCTGCGGGACGCGTGCGGCGAGGACCACGAGCTCCTTCTCGTAGTTGAGGCAATGCTCGATGAGGATGGCCGCGAATGCCTGCTGGATCGTGATGTACTGCAGGTCGCCCGAGGGGTTTCCGACCGCGCGTTGTTTTCATCCTTCGAAGAATCCAGCCCCTATCGGCTGCTGCGGGTACTCGGCGAAGGCGGAATGGGCGTCGTTTATCTGGCTGAGCGCAAGGACCTCCGAAGCAAGGTCGCAATTAAAGTGCTTCGCGATGCCTGGCTGGCGCCGGGCCGCCACGAGCGCTTCGCCATTGAGCAGCGCACTCTGGCACAGCTCACTCATCCCTTCATCGCGAGGCTCTACGATGCCGACGCTTTCCCGGATGGCACTCCGTATTTCGTCATGGAGTACGTCGAGGGCGTTCCGCTCACACAATACTGCCAAGAGCGAGGAAGCTCGATCGAAATGCGTCTGCGGCTGATCCGCGCCGCCTGTGAAGCGGTTCTCTATGCGCACGAGCATGGCGTTATTCACCGCGACTTGAAACCCTCCAACATCCTGGTGAAGGACGATGGAACTGTCCGTCTGCTCGACTTCGGCATCGCCAAGCCAATCGAGAATTTCGGCGACCCCAAAGAAAAGACGCTCACCGGCCTCCGCCTGATGACCCCCGCTTACGCTTCTCCGGAGCAAATTCGCGGCGAGAAAGTGGGAATCCAAACCGACATCTATTCGCTGGGAGTCATTCTTTACGAACTGCTGGCGGGACGTCTGCCAGTGGACCCGTCGAATCGAACGCCGGCGGAAATGGAAAAAATAGTGACCGAACAGGAGTGCGAGAAACCGTCGGCGACGGCCCGGAAGGGGGCGCGGGCCGGGGAATCTGGCGCTGGAGTTACCGTCGCGGAGAAATCGGATTGGGCCGACCTCGACGTGCTCTGCATGACCGCGATGCACCGGGATTTGCAACGCCGATACAGCTCGGCCGGAGCGATCATCCGGGACATCGACCACTACGCGCGCCGCGAACCCTTGGAAGCGCGGCCGGATTCGTTTCGATATCGAGCGGGCAAATTCGTCCGCCGACACCGGCCAGCCGTCGTCGCGAGTGGGCTCGCATTCGGAGCGGTAGCCGCCTTGGCCGGCTTGGCATTTAATCCTAGCTTTCACTCCGTATTTCCCTGGACCAGGACGCGCATAGGGACTCCCCAAATCACTTCTCTAGTGGTACTGCCGATGGCCAATATCTCGGGTGATCCCGCGCACGATTATCTGGCCGATGGGATCACGGAGGCACTGATCACGGATCTCTCGAAAGTCCGGGCGCTGAAGGTCATCTCGCGCACGACAGCGATGCGATACCAGGGTCATCGGCAGCCGCTGCCGGAAATCGCCCGGCAATTAAACGTGAACGGCATTATCGAAGGCACGGTCCGAAGGGCGGGCGGACACGTGGAGATCGCCGTCGAGCTTATTTATCCGGGCACTAACACGCGTCTTTGGGCAGATCGCGGCGACTGGCGCATGCAAGATATACCGGATTTGGAGCGAGAGTTGGCGCGGCGAATTCTCCAAGAGACCCGAGTCGCCGTTCGTCCCTCGGAGGAGAAACAGTTAGTCAGTTCTGAGTCGGTTGTTCCCCAGGCTCAGGACCTGTACATGCGCGGCCGATTTTTCTGGAACCTCAGGACCCGAGTGGCTCTGCTCAAATCCGTAGACTACTTTCGCCAAAGCATTCAGGCTGATCCAAACTATCCGCAAGCCTACGCGGGGTTGGCCGACGCCTACGTCGAACTGGTCGGTTTCGGAGACCTGAAGCCCGAAAAAGGCATTCCCGAGGCGCGGGAAGCGGCGCTGAAGGCGATCGCGATCGATGACTCGGTTGCCGAAGGGCACAACGCTCTGGCCTATTGCGCTGGATTGGAGTGGAATTGGGCGGAAGCGACCAAGGAATTTCAGCGGGCGATCGAGTTGAACCCGGGATACGTGGCCGCCCTCTATCAGTACGCTTTCTTCCTATCGACCATGGGACAACACGCAAAGGCGATTGCCCTAGCTAGACAAGCCTTGGAGCTCGACCCTCTTTCGCCGGTTGTCTCGTACCGGGCCGGCCGCGTTTATTTCCAGGCGCGCGACTATCCAAAAGCCACTGAGCAATTTCGCCGCATCCTGGAACTCAATCCCAGCGACCCGTTGGGACTCTACGGGCTGGGACTGATCTACCGGGCTCAGGGAAGACCCAATGAGGCGATTCCGTACCTCCAGAAAGAGAGTTTTGAGCAGGGATTCGACCTAGACGCGGCCTACGCGGCTGCGGGCAATTCGGCGGAAGCCAACAAGAGGCTTGCCCGAGATCTGCAACGGCTCAGAGCGGAGAAGGTGTTCATACGGCCAAGCTTGGTTGCCGAAGTGTACGCCAGCTTGGGCGATAAAGACGAGGCCATGCGCTGGTTGGACCAGGGCTACAAGGAACACGATGCGTTCATGATCCTGCTGAAAGTGTGGCCCGCGTATGACCCCTTGCGCTCAGATCCCCGCTTCGAAGCGTTAGTGCGCCGCATGAACTTCCCGCCCTAATCTACCAACGCGAGATTGCTGATGGTAAACCTTCTTTCTACTTGCGGAGCCGCCCGTGACGAGCGCGCGCTCCTGCCGTTAGATCGAGAGACTCACATAAGCGGACAAGCAGGGGCGTGGTGACACCAGGTCCCTCCACGATTGCCTCTGCCTCCACAGGCAGTCCTTTATTAAGATCCCGATACTTCGAAGAAGTTAGCGAAGAGCCCACCGTGGTCAGTGTTTTTTCCTGTTGCGCGATGTTCTGGGAGGGAACGTCCCATGAATGCGCACCAGCACGTTGTCGTGCATTATCGGCGGCGTCCGGACCCTTACCTTACGCCCGCTCATCACCCATTCGCCAATCTTGCTCGCCGACGGACTCGGTCGATGCTGAAGCAGAGCTCAGCCCAGCCCTATCAATACCTGTCCACGTCATTCAGAATTAGAACGACCTCCTATTCTTGAGAGATGATTGACAAATGCGAACTTTACTCTTTGCCCTGACACTTGCCGTCTGCATGAACGGCCAGCCCGCGAAATCGAAGTTAACGGAAGTCGATCATATCTTCGCCGCCTTCAACACCCACACTCCCGGCTGCGCAGAGGGGGTTTCTGAGCACGGAACGATCGCGCTGCTGGCCGGTTATGGTATGGCCGACCTGGAGCGCGGCGTGCCGCTGAACGCCGACACGGTGTTCGAGAGGGGCTCGGTCGCCAAGCAGTTCACCGCGATGGCGATTCTGCTGCTGGCGCAACAGGGCAAGATCTCGCTCGACGACGCCAGGTTCCTTCAGTCGGGGAGCTCAGGGAATTCAATTACGTTTCGACTTCAGACCCATCTTTTCGATGTTAACTACGCGGTGGCCCCGGTTTACTGGGTCCCCAAACGAATCAGCGAACCCTGTCCCATCCGTGGCTAGCTCGCAGCCGTGCCGCTGAAGATTTGCGCGGACTTGCTGTTCGCCATATCGGCGCCGCGCGGACCGGTGCCAACCAGAATCAGCCGGCGCACGAGGTCGTGGCCTTGCAAAGTGATTTCCTGTGCGACCATGCCCCTATGGAGAAACCGAGTACGTCGACTTTGGTAAGGCCCAAAGCGCTGATAAAGGCGATCGCATTGGCTCCCATTCCTCGAACGACGAGGGCACTTCCCCGGAACTGCTTGAAACACCCGCATTGTTGAACAAGATGACCTCGCGGTTCTTGGCCAGGCCGTCGGTGACTGCTGGGTCCCAGTAATCCATGGTGCCTGTATAGGGCTGATTGAACACCAGCGGGGGATTGCCGTTAGCCTTGCCAAAGCGGCGATAGGCGAAGCGAATCCCATTTGCCTCAACAAACTGCGTCGGTACGGTCACTGCTGTATAAGCGCTCACGATTCGATCCTTCCTTTTCCTCTCAATTCATTGCTCTTTTGCGCCGTTCAAGAAAAACAACATCGTCACAGGTTTGTCCCCTTATTGCGCCAGGCGTGACGAGTCCCGTTCTGTACGACCACATCACCACGTAGGAGTTGAACGGTCTCGCCGTCATCGAGTTCAAGCCACATCTCGCCCTCCCACACCACGGAGTAATCCACCGTGTTTGTCTTGTGCATCCCGGGATCGTCTTTTTCGAAGTGGTCCGCCAATCCCGGCAGGCGGCGTAGCGATAACGATCAAAGGTCTGCTCTCTGTTGAGATCCGGCGTAGTCGGATTCACCCAGAACAGAGTATGCTCATAACCCTCGAAAGCATATGCCGGCAATCGTTCATCGCTTTGCACGACGGATTTTCCGTTGAGATTCCCAGTTACAACACGACGGTGAGTATTTTGCATTTCAGTTCCTCGATCCTTAACTCGTGCCGATCCGACTATCAGGCCGTGAAGCGGTTGCCGAACATTGGCAGCGCGCTCTTCGATTCCGCCTTTGTCGCCTCGTCTTGCAAGACGTCCCAGCGTTCGGCCAAGCGGCCATTCTCGATCCTGAAGATATCCGCGGCAACCCACGAAGCCGGTCCGCCGGTTCCCGAAAAGCGTCCGTGGACGATGACGTAGTCGCCCTCGGCGACAATGAGCTGATGCTCGTAACGTAGCGCGCCGGGCGTGTTGCTGACTAAATTGAACAGCCCATCGCGGCCAGGTTCGATGTGCGCGCTGTGCAGGATGTAGGTGTCCGACCAGAACCTGGCGGCGGCCTCATTATCGCGCTTGTTGAACGAGGTATCGAAAGCCTCTAGCACGAGCGCTTTGTTTTGCTCGGGTGTTGTCTTCGGCATATTGATCTCCATTTGGGGGGGGCAGACCGTGACCACAATGTTTCCGACATGGTTGCCCGCCTCCATGAAGCGGTGCGCTTCGACGATGTCGTCGAAGGGGAAGATACGGGCGATGACCGGGGAAAGTGACCCGTCCGCCAAACCTTCGGTCACGAAGCGTTTGAGAGCCCCGAACTGGGCCTCATCGGAAGCCCAGACCGGCAGGGCGACGCCACGGATCGTGAGATTGCGGACGAAAATATGGAACGGCGGCACCGCTGTTTGATCGCGGCTCAGGGCCCCGTAGAGTATCAGCAGCCCGCCCGAAGCTGTGGCTTCCACGAGCTTCGCGAAAGTCGGACCGCCGACGGGATCAAATACCAGGCCGGCGCCCTTGCCGTCGGTGAGCCGCTTTATCTCGCTTACGACATCCTGCTCCTCAGTGGCTACAATCGCTGCCGCCTCGTGCGCGCGGAGTTCATACGCCTTTACCGAGGTGCGCGTGAGAGCGATCGGCCGTGCGCCGAGGCGGTTGGCGAACCGGATGGCGGCGAGGCCGACGCTACGGGAAGCGGCGGGCAGCAAAACCGTCTGGCCGGCTGCAAGCCTGCCGAATGCCACCAGTCCCGCCCACGCCGTACCGTAGGCAGCCCACGTTGCCGCTGCCTGTTCGAAGTTCACCGCGTCAGGAATCTCGATCAGCGAGCGGGCTGGCGCGAGCGAAGACTCACCGTAAAGTCCATACCGGCTGGCAGGATAAGCGGGCACGAGAGCCACACGATCCCCAATCGCGAAGCCTTTGACGCCAGCGCCGATGGCTTCGATTTCACCTGCGGCCTCAAAGCCGAGCTTCGCGGGACGCCGCGGTTCCACGGGCGAACGGCCCGAACGCAGCGTGATTTCGGTTCGATGGATGCCAATGCCGCGAATACGCATGCGTACTTCCCTCACCTGGTTCCTCGACTTCAATCTTTTCGATTCGGAGCACCTCGGGTCCTCCGAATTCATGGATACGAACACTGCGCATCACGTTTTGTCGTTCCTTTCAAAGCTTTGAACCACCGTCAACGCGAACGGCGTCGTCGGTGATCCAGCGGGCACATCGGACACGAGAAAAGCGACGACAGGACCAATATCCTCGGGTCGTGCCAGACGTTGGATGGCCTGCATGGCCAGCGTGTACTTCTGTCCTGTCTCTGTCTTGATGAAATTCGACATGTCGGTGTCCACGCCGCCGGGGGCTACGGCATTGACCGAATTCCCCGTGGGCCAAGCGCCGCGGCAAAGTGTTTGACCAGCATGTCGGTTGCACCCTTCGTTGCGGCATAAGCCGCATTCGTCCCAACCACGGCGTGTGCGGCCCGCGACGAAACAAATACGATGCTGCTGCCTCTGCCTAGAATTGGAAGCGTCTGTTGGACCAGAAAGAAAGGTGCCCGTACGTTGACTGCGAAAAGGCGGTCGAAGTCCTCAGCCGTCGTATCTTCGATGTTCGCCGACTTCGCGACACCCGCATTCGCAACGAGAATGTCCAGCCGGTCTCCAACGATACCGCGAACCTGTTTAGCCAGGTTGTGTGCCCCGTCCGGAGCAGCAAGACCGGAAGCTACGACCTCGGCCCGGCCGCCTGCATTGCGAATCTGGGCGGCGACGCCTTCCGCTTCGGCTTTGCCTCGGCCATAGTGAACCAGAACCTGTGCGCCTGCCTGGGCGAGCGCCAGCGCGCTCGCGCGGCCTATATCGCGGGAAGCCCCCATAACAAGAGCGGTTTTGCCTGAGAGATTTACCATGATGGTGCCGTCCTTTAGACTTGAGCCGCGCCTCCGTCGACGAAGAGCTCGGCGCCGGTGATAAAGCTGGCGTCGTCCGCAGCGAAAAAGACGACTGCTTTCGCGATTTCTTGCGGACGGCCAAGACGCCCCATGACCACAGTCGAGGCGAGCGCCTTCATGTCGTCACGATTGGCGAAGGCCTCATTGAGGAGCGGGGTGTCAATCGGGCCAGGACTGACGACGTTGACTCGGATGTAGCGATCTTTGAGGTCCGTGGTCCACGTGCGGGCAAAGCTACGTACTGCCGCCTTTGCCGCCGAGTCAATGCTGAGTGCAGGGAAGCCCTTGATACCGACATTGGAACCGGTCAGAATGATCGTCCCGCCGTTGGACATGAGCGGAAGTGCCTTCTGCGCAGTAAACACGAGGCCCTTTACATTTACGTTGAACACAGAGTCAAAGTGCTCTTCGGTGATGGCGCCGAGGGGAACGAGGGGCCCGCCACCCGCGTTCGCGAAGACGATGTCGAGGCGCCCCTTTTCTCTGCCAATCTCCGCGGAGATCCGGTCGAGGTCCGCAAGTTCGGTGACGTCGCCCTGGATGGCTGTGATGTTGGACCCAATGGAGGCCACCGCGGCGTCAAGCTCAGGCCGTCGACGGCAGGTGATGTAGACATAGGCACCCTCCTCGACGAACTCCCTTGCCGTGGCGAGGCCGATGCCGGCACTGCCGCCCGTGATGAGAGCAATCTTACCTTCGAGTTTCTTTGACATTGTTTTCTCCCTTGTTGCTGATTTCGACTGGCGCGCTGATATTGGTTCTCCCCTTCTCCCCTTGGTTCAACACACTACCTTTAGGCTGAATTTTTGCGCGGCGCCTATCGAGGCGCTTCCGACAGCTCAATTCTTGATGATTCGGGTCGCGTCCGAAACCCTAGATCGTGCGATAGCAACTCACTGCTGTGGTTATGGGGTGCTACCTTCCGGATGAAATGGCACCGGCCTATGCCTGTGAGGGCTGCCGTGACTAAGACGACTGGTGTCGTCACATCGATGCTCCTTTACGAATCTGACAGGGCTCGATCGGGTCAGCCAAGCCCTACAGCCAGTATTTCCAGGCCTTAGAGGTGTTTTGCGTCCCGTCTCTTGAATTAAGCTTAAGTTGGGATGGCGGGTTTGTGAAAGACTTTGTAAGCTTGGCGGTATACCTCACAGGCATGGCGCAGTGCTCGACACGGTGATGAAAATCTCGCCGCCCTACGAGGGCGGCGCGTATGACTACTTTTTATCCGCTTACTTGCGAGGGGAAGCCTACCTGGCGGAGCACCAAGGCAAGGAAGCGGTGGTGGAATTCCAGAAGATCCTCGACCACCGCGGGGTGGTCTTGAATTCCCCAATCGGCGCGCTCGCGCGATTTGGGCGTCGCCTGTTCCTATGCAGTCCAAGCAGACGCAACTAGGGCGCGGGCAGCCTATCGAGATTTCCTCACGTTATGGAAAGATGCCGACCCCGGCATTCCTGTCCTCATCGCGGCCAAATCCGAACACGCCAAGCTAGATTAGCCAAGTCGACCTGCACCACTCAGTAGAGGTGTGAAATAACGGGCTGTGTGATGGTGGCGACGGAGACTCTCTCCCATTCCACCCGGTTCGGAAATGCGTGGTCGAGTGAGCTGACCAATCCCGCAGCGCTCATAAATTGATCGAAAACGTCCGGAATACTCGAACGGACTCAGGCACAACCACTTGCGCGCCTCCAGGATCAACCAGCAACGCCGCCTTCCCCAGCTTTCGTGACGCACGCTTCGCAGATACCGGCCCTTTGCTCCGCAGCTTCTCACCCTGGCAATCCGGGCAAGCGACCGATCCCAAATAGCGCGTCGTAATCCGCACCACCGTGCCACTGTGCTCGATGCCGGTCAGCTCATAGTTCGCCAGCCCTAACACCGCTTCCGAGTTCATCCAAAACATCCTCCTTGGCTTTTGCTTTATCAGCCAAGGACCTCGGATGCCCCCGTTCGAAAACTTCATTCCACGGTAATGAACGGCCGGTCAGATGGCCGGCAGATCGACGAAGTGGCGACGGAAAAAACGCCTCGGAAGTGCCCCTTGACGATTCAGGAGCAAAATGAACAAAGACCGCGTCGATCAGGTCGGCAGGAGCGGTGCTCGTAAAGTCGAAGAAGCGATGCGACGTACCGGTTTCGTGGGAGATGAAGCGGCAACTGGTCGAGACTCTCGTCGCCGGCATCAGGGTGGACACCACGGAGTCCTGGGGTGTCCGGCAGTCTGAAATCGCCAGTACCGTCTCACGGAACCGGATAACGCCCTGCCGGTGGTGGTAACGCGGGCGTACACGAGCAATTCGCGCGTGCGGATTCGGACAGGACCGCGTATCATCGGCAACCACCTCCGGCGACGACTGCTCACTCTGAAGCTTATACAGAAAGAGGTCGGAGCGAAGCTCGGGGTAACCGAGGCGAGCATCTACAACTGGGAGGGCGACGACAGCAAACCGAGCATCGAGTACATGCCGGCGATCATCAAGTTCCTCGGCAACAACCCGCTCCCTTCGGCGACCACGTTAGCGGGGCGGTTGACCAGGCACCGAACCTCTCTTGGCCTCTTACAGTCGGTAACGGCTGGGCTCATCGGAGTGGACCGCGGAACCTCGGCCCGATAGGAGGGTGGCGAAAAACAGCCCTTCGGCTCGTTCTGACCGGCGTCGAGAAGTTTCCTGCCAGTACCATGCCTTTCGATTCGGGACTACGCCGAGCCGGATAGCCAAGGTTCAGTCACAGATTTTCGCCCCTTTCTTCTGTAGACTGGGTCCAGATCATGGCAGGAAGGACTTAAGGTGTTTTGCCACCAACGTAACTTGATCTTTATGATGCTGTTCGGCGGGATCGCTCTTAACGCTGAGGTCGCGTTCTCCACAGACGTTTGGCCGATTCTTGAGCGACGCTGCGTAACCTGCCATCAGCAGGGTGAGATCGCACCGATGCCCCTGACGAGCTACGCTCAGGCGCGGCCTTGGGCAAACGCAATTCGAGAGGCAGTTCTGACGCGGAAAATGCCCCCGTGGAGTGCGGCAGGCGAAACTGCGCACGACTTTCGAAACGATAGGTCATTGACGGAGACCGAGATTCAGACGATCACAACGTGGGTACAGGAAGGTGCTCAAGAGGGTAAACCGCTGAAAGCAGCCTTTCATCCTGGCATTGGCGAAACAGGCTGGAAGCTCGGCAAGCCCGATATCGTGATACGAGTGCCAGGTTTTCATGTGCCTGCCTCTGGGCTGCTCACCTATCGGTATCTGATTACCGGCGGGCTCTTTCCAAATGACGTTTGGGTGCGTGCGGCGGAGTTTCGGATCGATAAGCGCACTGTTATTCATCACATCAATGCCTATGCGCGAGGACCCGAATCGAGTTATCTCGCGGGATATCCTAAGGGCGAGATCGTGACCGCCACCATCGCGGATCGGGGACGCAGACGCGAAGGCGAAAAGGTCTTCGATCGACGTTTGCAGCTTGTCGGATGGGAGCCGGGCTATCAGCCCATGCCTTGGCTGCCTGGCGGTGCGAAACAGATCCAGGCCGGCTCTGACGTTGTGTTTGAGATGCATTACAGTCCGAACGGGAAGGAGGTGACGGATTATTCGGAACTGGGTATCTACCTGGCCGATGCCCCTCCCTCCGAACGAGTACTGGCGATTGATACTCTCCGCGATCTCGATCTGGCGATTCCAGCGGGCGCGCCGGACTATGTGTCGCGCGCATCGATGGCGCTGGCGCAACCGGTGAGACTTGTGTCTATCCAGCCGCACATGCACCACCGCGGAAAATCGATGGAGGTGCGTGCTGTATATCCAGATGGCCGAACGCGATTGTTGGTGAGCGTCCCGAAGTACGATTTCAATTGGCAGACGACGTATGTCTTGCGTGAGCCACTGCTTCTTCCGGCTGGAACGAAGCTGGAGTCCGTTGCCCACTTCGACAACTCAGCCAACAACCCTGCCAATCCCGATCCGTCCGTTCCTGTCCGTTGGGGAGATATGACCACGGACGAAATGCATATCGCGTTCCTCGAACTGGCGATGCCCGCCGAAGCGGACCCAGAGAAGTTGTTCGCTGCATCGCCGAGGATGATCGGCACGCCGACCGGAAAGAACTAGCCCAGAATGTTTCGTCTCGCGATGCGATCGCATCCTAGCGCGATCTAAAGGCCTCGGACGAAGATATAAGGAAAGAGAAACCGTCTACCTTATATAGAAGCTTGCCGGGCGACGCAGGAGTCGCTGAAATCGTGCCACTACGAACCGCCTCGAAGGCCGCCACCAGCCTGGGAAGTATCGAGGGCGAGGCGACCGGAGCGTTATGCGCCCCGAATACTATCTTCACGCTGGGAGCCACCGCGGTGAGGCGCTTGATAGAAGTGTCATACGCTTCGAGGTTGGTCTCCGGAGCATGCAGCCAGATAGGGCCCGAATAGTAAGTATCGCCCGTAGAAAGGAGTCCGTCGTGCCGGTCGAGTAGACAAACGGAGTCCGGTGTATGGCCGGGTGCGGCGACGATTTCCAGGGTGCGCCCGCCTAGATCGATGTGATCGCCATCGTGCTGGTAGGCCGTGATCTTCCACGGCCGGGTCGCGTAAGCCCTAGGGTCGAAACCTTTCGCCACAAGTCTCTCCAGGCGCAATTTCGGCTTGTGCCGCCTCACGCGAGCCTCGGGCGTTCGCGGGAGTGAAGTCAGCATCCATTGCCAAAATCGTATCGAATTGCCAGTTGCCGCCTACGTGATCGACATGGGTATGCGAGTTCAGGACCACAATCGGAAGTCTCGTCAACTCTGCTGTTGCGTGCTGGATGTTGCCAATTCCCATGCCGGTGTCGAAAAGCAGGGCCTTCGTCTGGCCCACGATCAGGTAGCTGATGGTCTCCTCTGACTGATGCGGCTCATAAATTGCGAATACGCCAGGTGCGACCCGATAAACTTCGAACCAGCCCCCTGTGATCACCCGAACGAGGCCCACGTTTTCCCGCCGCGGAAGCGCCCGGCACCATGCGGGAATCGCGTCCTGCGCAACGAGCGCCGGAATCGAGAAAGCGATGCAGACCATGCACAATTGCCGAATCGACGCCATAGCTCAACTGACCCTTTCTTGTAGCGAACGCAACTCGTGCATCGCTTTTTCTGCAAGGTCGACGGGCACGAAAATGTGGTCATGGTAGGCACCCGCGAAGACATTGCAACTGATACCCGCGTTCCCAAGCGCCGTCGCGAATGCGGCAGTTAGCCCAACGGACTGCAGATCTGAGTTCACCGAGAGCGTGATCCAGGCACATCTAAACAGCGGCTCCAGGTTTCGATTTTCGGCAGCGGCTTCATTCATCACCACAGAAAGGCCCTCGGATTCTCTAATGGACGCAAGGATTAACTCGGGTTCTATGCTGACTCCGTGTTTGACTGACGCAAATACGTACGTTCCTGGATTAAGGACGGGGTTCATCGTCCTGAGGGACTCGGCCAAGTCGGAGATCGGGTTCATGGGTATTGTTCTATAACCAGAGTCTATCCGCCGAGGGCGCTTCGAATGAGGCGCATTCGCGGTCCGCGAATCCTAATTGAGCTCTCTAATCCAGATATTCCGGTAGCTGACCGGCTCGCCGGGGTCGCCGTGAGCTTGCAGCTTGATCGGCGCGGAGTCGAATTTTTTATAGAACGGCGTTCCGATGTATCGGGTCTCGCCCTTCAACTCGAAGTGATTCTGAATCAGTACGCCGTTGAAGAAAACCGTGACATAGGCGGGGCTGTTCAAAGACCCGTCGGGGTTGAATGTAGGCGCGGTCCACACCACATCGTACGCCTGCCATTCCCCCGGCTTGCGATTTGGGTTCACTAGCGGAATCCCTTGCTTGTAGATGCTGCCCGCCTGACCGTTGACGTAAGTCTTATTGTTGTACGAATCCAGAACCTGCAGCTCATATCCCGCATCGCCCGGTCCGGTTGATGCCAGAAATACGCCGCTGTTGCCGCGCGCCTGATCGGTACCGGTGACTTTCTCGGGAATCCTCCACTCGATGTGGAGCTGGTAGTTCTTGAAGGTCCGCTTGGTTTCGATGTTTCCGACGCCACGCGCATTGTTCACCGTCATCAAGCCGTCGGCGACGACCCATTTGGCAGGGGATTTGTCGCGAGCCGACACCCACTCATCGAGATTCGTACCGTCGAACAATACAAGAGCGTCGGACGGTGGAGCGGCGTCCCTCGCTCCCGGCGTCACAACTTTCGGTACCGGCTCCCACACTTCGGTGTCCTGAGGCTTCGGGCGGGCGCCGTCTTGCGGTTGCGCTGGTTCTCCGGTTCCTTGTCTCCCATCGCTCGGTGCCTGAGCCGCGAGCCGCACAGAGATCAAACAGGCGAAGACAATCACGGCTGCAGATTGGAAGAACGTCGAAGATGAAAAGCGCATAATCTCAACAACGAGAATACACCCTCGCGAGTCTGCCTACACCGCCACTATGTGTCACGTCCAGCACGTATGCAATACGTTATGCCGGGATGCCGATGCGCGGTTGGAACTTCCGCCGGCGGCCACGGAGCGCGATAGCGCGATCGGTCAAATTGAAAGTTCAAGCTAATGCAATGGGATACATGTCGAGATAGAGGTGTCTGGCTCCGAGCCGCAGTCGGCGGGACGATAGAAGGTCAACATTCGTCCGAACACAATCACTCCAATCCACAGAAACA
>DATHOJ010000088.1:0-23130 GCA_035485055.1 Bryobacteraceae bacterium | reverse complement strand
CTTACCTCGAAGCCTTCGTAGATCGAGTAGTCGGTGTGCATGCTTTGAGTTGCCGCTTCGATGGTGTACAGCTTTGCGGGATCCCAGATGACGATGTCGGCGTCGCTGCCCACTGCTATCGTGCCTTTCTTCGGATACATGCCGAAGATTTTTGCTGGGGCTTCGGTTGTCACTTCTACGAAACGTTCGAGGGACATGCGGCCTTCGTTGACGCCGTGATGATAGATCAACTGCAGCCGATTCTCGATGCCCGGCCCGCCATTGGGTATCTTGGTGAAATCATCCTTGCCGAGCACCTTCTGATCTTCGAAGCAGAAGGGGCAATGGTCGGTGGAGACCACTTGCAGGTGGTCGTCTTTCAAGCCGTCCCAGAGTTTGGGCTGATGATGCTTTTCGCGCAAGGGCGGCGTGAAGACGTATTTTGCTCCTTCGAAACCGGGCCGCGCCAGATCCTCGATGGAAAGAAGAAGGTATTGCGGGCAGGTTTCGGCGAAAATGGGGACGCCCCGGTCCCGTGCGGCTCGCACCTCATTGAGAGCTTCTTCCGAGGAGAGATGCACGATATAAACCGGCGCTCCGGACATTTCGGACATGGCTATGGCGCGATGTACAGCCTCGGCTTCGGCAGCCACCGGGCGCGTGAGTCCGTGATAAATAGGAGCGGTTTTGCCTTCGGCGATCGCTCGTTTGACAATGACGTCGATGATGCCTCCATTTTCGGCGTGGAGGCAGATCAGCGCGCCATTTTTTGCGGTGCGGGAGAGGGCCTGAAAGATAGTCGCGTCATCGACCATCAGGACGCCGGGATACGCCATGAAGAGTTTGAAGCTGGCGACGCCTTCTTTGACCATGTCGTCCATGTCTTCCAGCCCGGCTTCGCCCAAGTCGGTGACGATCATGTGGAGGCCATAGTCGATAGACGCCTTCGCCTCGGCTTTTTTCCACCAGGTGTCGAGGGCATTGCGCATCTTGGTGCCCTTCGGCTGAATAGCGAAGTCGATTAATGTGGTCGTTCCACCGAAGGCTGCTGCTTTGGTGCCGGTTTCGAAATCGTCGGAGGAGGTGGTGCCGCCGAAGGGCATGTCCAGGTGGGTGTGGACGTCGATGCCTCCGGGGAAGAGGAGCATGTCGGTTACGTCGATTACGCGATGCGCGCGGTCTACGGGGATGCTCGTTGCTATGTCCTTGATGCTTTCGTCTTCGATCAAGATGTCGGCTTGTTCGGTCTTGGTGGAGGTTACTACTGTGCCGTTGCGGAGTAGGAGGCTCATTTAGTTGGGTCCTATGTGGGATTGCCGGGCGTCGACACGAGTGCGTGCGCCACAAGAAGGACACAGACTAAAGTCTGTGCCACCTTTGGGTGATGTGGTGGCATAGGCTTTAGCCTGTGGGAGGTTCGGGTTAGACTGCATTGCGCTGCTCCCAGGATTGCGCCGGCACGCCGCGGTCTACTCGCTCCATCGTTATGCAGCCTTCTACCGGGCAGACCAGGGCACAGAGGTTGCAGCCTACGCATTCTGACTCGTCTACGCGCGGGACCCTGACAGTCGGTGCGGAGATTGGGCCGTCTAGTTTGGCGATCGGCGTAACGGTCAGCGTCGCGGGCCTGGCGTCGATGTAGATGCATTGGTGCGCTCCGTCCTCGCACGCTATATAGCAGAGGTCGCAGCCGATACATTTTTCGGCGTGGATTTTCGCGACGATTTTGTAGTTCAGGTTTAGATTTTTCCAATCCGTCACGTTGGGAAGGCTGCGGCCTCGGAAGTCTTCGATGGTGCGGAAGCCTTTTTCGTCCATCCAGTTTTTCAAGCCGTCGATCAAGTCTTCTACGATGCGGAATCCGTGGTGCATGGGGGCGGTGCACAGTTGGAGGCTTTGCGCGCCGAGCAGAAGAAATTCGGCGGCATCGCGCCACGTAGATATTCCTCCGATGCCGGAGACGGGCAAGCCCACCTCGGCTAATTGCTGGACCATGTGCAGGGCGATTGGTTTTACGGCTGGGCCGCAATAGCCGCCGTGAGCGGATTTGCCGTCTACGTTGGGGCGGGGAACAAACGTGTCGAGGTCGATACTGGTGATGGAGTTGATGGTGTTAATGGCGGAGAGCCCGTCTGCTCCGCCATCTTTCGCGGCTTGGGCTACAGGACGGATGTCCGTTACATTGGGCGTTAATTTCACCAGGACGGGAGTTTGCGCTACTTCTTTCACCCATTCGGTGATCATGGTGCAGTATTGCGGGACTTGGCCTACGGCGCTGCCCATGCCTCGCTCGCTCATGCCGTGGGGGCAGCCGAAATTCAGTTCCAGGCCGTCGGCTCCCGCGCCTTCGGATCGCTTGACGATTTCTTGCCAGGCTTCTCGCGTGGAAGCCACCATCAGCGACGCGATTACGGCGTTGTTGGGGTAGCGCTTTTTTACCGCCGTGATTTCGCGGAGGTTGGTTTCGAGGGGTCGGTCTGTGATGAGCTCGATGTTGTTGAGGCCCATCATGCGCTGGCCGTTCAGGTCAACGGAGGAGTAGCGCGAGGAGACGTTGACGATGGGTTCGCCCAAAGTTTTCCAGACGGCTCCGCCCCAGCCGGCGTCGAAGGCTCGCATGACTTGGTCGCCGCAGTTGGCGGGGGGGCCGGAGGCTAGCCAGAAGGGATTGGGGCAGCAGATTTTGTTGGCGAAGAGGGTGGTTAGGTCTGCCATTAGAGTAGCCAGTAAGAATCGGGTGCGCAGAATCGGAAGGGGACAGACCGCCCTGTCCACGGCCATTGAAGTAAGCGGAGATCTTGTGTCGATGCGGGGACAGAGTGGTCAGTCCCCTTCGGATGGCGGCCGTTCGGGATTATTGCGAGAGCCATTTTATGATTCCTTGGGCGGCGCGTTTGCCGTCGGCTACGGCGTCCACTACTTCGCGGCCTCCATTGATGAAGTCGCCTCCGGCGAAGTATTTGGGATAGCGTGTTTGGCCGGTTTCGCGGTTGATGGGGCCAAAATCCCGGAAAGGCGATTGGCCGATGGCGGGAATCACCATGTCGCAGGGGATTTTCAAGTTCCCGCAGTGGACGGATTCCGTCCCAATGCGGGTGACGATAGTTTGCCAATGGAACTCGACGCCTTCGCGTTTCGCGTGCTCGTATTCAAATGGGAATGCGGACATATCGGCTTCGCCGCGGCGATAGACTACGTGGACTTGTTCGGCGCCGAGCTTTTTGGCGGCGATCGCGGCATCTATAGCGGTGTTGCCGGCGCCGATCACGACGACCCGTCTAGCGATTTGCGGGTATCCGGTTTTATAAAGGGCGATGAATCTGAGAGCGTCGATCACGTGGGGCAGTTCTTCACCGGGGACGTTCAGGCGGTTCGTCGCGCCCAGGCCGATGCCCAAGAAGAACGCATCGAAGTCGCCTTGCGTATTGTCGTTTACTTCTTCGCCTAGTCGGAACGTGACGCCCATTTGGCGGACCAGCTCGACCTCTTTGAGGCTGTCGCCGGGCCGGAGTTTGTATTGGGCCACGCCGTAGGTGTTGAGCCCTCCGGCCAGTGGGTTGCGATCGAAGACCGTGACTTTGAAACCATGGCGGCGGAGTTCGGCGGCGCAAGAGAGAGACGCGGGTCCGGCGCCGATGCAGGCTACGTGTTTGCCGTTCTCTTGAGCGGGGGCGAACGAGGGCTGCCGATCGTAGAACCATTCCATGGCGTGGCGCTGGAGGAGTCCGATTTCGATGGGCTGCTTGTTGTAGCGATGCATCACGCACGCGCCTTCGCACAGGACTTCGACGGGACAGACGCGGGAGCAGCTCAGGCCTAGAATATTGGCGTCCAGGATCGCGGTCGAGGAGCCGCGCAAATCGCCGGTCGAGATTCGCTTGATGAATTTCGGAACGTCGATATGGGTGGGACAGGCCGCGGCGCAGGGAGCGTCGTAGCAGTACAGGCAGCGCTGGGACTCGACCAGTGCGGCTTGGGGCGATAGGGCTGGGTGCAGGTCTTGAAAACGATCGTTCATGGTCTCACCAGATCGACGTATGAATCGGGGCGGCGGTCTCTGAAAAATTGCCAGGTTTGGCGGACTTCTTTGATTTGGTCGAGATCGAGGTCGGCCGTGAGCACTTCGTCTTTCTCGCGCGAGGCCTCGGCGACGATCTGGCCCCGGGGGTTGCAGAAGTAGCTGGTGCCATAGAAGTGTCCGATGTTCCACGGCGCTTCGGTGCCCACGCGATTGATGGCGGCGATGAAGTATCCGTTGGCGACGGCGTGGGCGGGCTGCTCGATTTTCCAGAGATGCTCGCTGAGGCCGGCCACGGTGGCGGAGGGGTTGAAGACGATCTCCGCTCCGTTAAGGCCTAACGCCCGCGCGCCTTCGGGGAAATGGCGGTCATAACAGATATAGACGCCGATGCGGACGAAGCCCAGGTCGAAGGTAGGGTAGCCGAGATTGCCTGGGCGGAAGTAGAATTTTTCCCAGAATCCGGGGGCTACGTGAGGAATATGCATCTTGCGATATTTGCCGAGGTAGGTTCCGGTGTTGTCGATTACAGCAGCGGTGTTGTAGTACACGCCTTCGTTCTCGATTTCGTAGATGGGAACGATCAGCGCCATTTTGTGATGGCGGGCCAGGTCCTGCATGCGCTTGATGGTGGGGCCATCGGGGATGCGCTCAGTGAAATCGTACCAGCGGGTTTGTTGTTCGGCGCAGAAATAGGGGCCATAGAAGATTTCCTGGAGGCAGGTGATTTGAGAACCGGCCGCGGCAGCTTGGGCAATGTAGGCCTCGTGCTTGTCCATCATGGCTTGCTTCACCTGGGCGAGGGAGTGGTCGGGTTTCCCCACGTTGCTGGCTTGGATTAGGGAGCAGCGGACTGTGCGGGGCAATCGAAATTCCTCCTGATAGATCGCTCCCTGCGGTCGCGGCTCGGTAGCGAGAGTTTTATTATGATACAACTGACCGAATGGTGAAGATCCTACTGTTGCTCTCACTCGCGGTTGTTGCCACGGCGCAAATCCGGCCTGCTATCGGGCAAGTACTGCGGGAAAATCCACTTCTTGATAAGTTGATCGGGACCGATGCGCGCGTCGAAGTATTGGCCTCGGGGATGGCTTGGTCGGAGGGGCCGGTCTGGGTAAAAGACGGCGGATATCTGCTGTTTTCCGATATTCCGAATAATTCGGTGATGAAGTGGAGCGAAAAGGATGGGCTTAGCTTGTTCCTGAAGCCTTCGGGATACACGGGACTGGGTCCTTATAGCCATGAGCCGGGGAGCAACGCGCTGGTGCTCGATTCCGAGGGGCGGCTGGTATCGTGCGAACATGGCGACCGGCGGATTTCGGTGTTGACCAAGGGCGGAGGCAAGCGGACGCTGGTCGATAATTATCAGGGCAAGCGCCTGAATAGTCCGAACGATCTGGTGTACAAGTCGAATGGAGATTTGTATTTCACCGATCCTCCGTACGGGCTCCCGTCGCCCGAATCGCCTTTGCGGGAGATGGATTATTGCGGGGTGTTCCGGCTATCGAAGGGTGTGCTCACTTTGTTGACGAAGGAGATGTCGCGGCCGAACGGGCTCGCGTTTTCGCCGGATGAGAAGACGCTGTATGTGGCGAACTCCGATCCCGATCATGCGGTGTGGATGGCGTTTCCGGTGAACGCGGACGGTACACTGGGAAAAGGCAGAGTGTTCATGGATGTTACTTCCATGGTGAAGGATCATCCGGGGTTGCCGGATGGCATGAAGATCGATCGCAACGGGAATTTATTTGCGGCCGGGCCGGGAGGCATCCATATATACGCGGCGGACGGCAAAAGGCTGGGGCGGATCGATACCGGGCAGCGGACGGCGAATTGCAATTGGGGTGAGGACGGATCGACTCTGTATATCACCGCCGATAGCTATCTCTGCCGGATCCGGACGACGACAAAGGGGAATGGATGGTAAGACGGTTTTTATCGTTTCTGATCGTAGCGGGCAGTTTGTTCGCGGAGCATGTTTTCATCGGCACGTCGACCAAGGGGATTTACGTCGCGGATTTCGATTCCAAGACCGGGAAAATGGGCGCGCCCTCAATGGCGTCGGACACGGAGGCACCCAGTTACCTGGCGATTCATCCGGACGGGCGCTATCTGTACGCAGTGAACGAAGTGAAGGACGGCGCGCTGAGCGCGTTCTCGATCGACGGCGGCAAGCTGACGCCCGTCAATTCTGTCAGCGTGAAATCGTCGGGACCTTGCTATGTCGCGATCGACAAGCAGGGCCATTGGGCGATTACGGCAAATTATTCAGGTGGAAGCGTCACGGTTCTACCGATCGAATCGGGCGGGAAGCTGGGCGAGGCGACGGAGTTTATTCAGCATAAAGGTTCCGGGCCGAATCGCGACCGGCAGACGGGGCCGCATCCGCACTGGGTGGGATTCCTGCCGAAGAGCAACCTGGTGCTGGTGACGGATCTCGGCATCGATACAATCGCAATTTACAATTTCGATCCGAAAAAGGGGACGCTGACGGTGGGGAATCCGGCGTTCATGACCATCCCTCCAGGGTCCGGTCCGCGGCATGCGGTGATGCATCCCAACGGGAAGTTTTTTTACGTTCTGACCGAGCTGACTTCCGTGATCACCGAATATTATTTTGAGGCGGAATTAAAGAGGTTCACCCCGGTCAGCACGTTTTCGCTGCTGCCGGAAGGATTTAAGGGAGACAATACCGGGGCGGAGATCGCGGTCGATCCCAAGGGAAAATATGTTTACGCGTCGAATCGAGGGGACGACAGCATCGCAGTATTTTCGGTCGCCGATCCCAAGAGAGGCACTTTGAAGCTGGAGCAGCATATTCCGTCGGGCGGCAAGACACCGCGGCAGTTTGAGATCGATCCGACGGGACATTGGCTCCTCGCTGGGAACCAAGGGTCGGATAACATTGGGATTTTTAGCATCGATACGTCGAGCGGAAAGCTCACCGCGGCGGGTACGGTTACCGGAGTGGCGAAGCCTACCTGTATTAAGTTTGCGAAATAGGTCAAACGTCCAGCAAGTGGCCCATTTTTTCTTTCTTCGTCCGCAGATAATCTTCGGTTGAATCCAGCGGCGTCACCAGGCAAGGGACTCTCTCCGTTACCGCGACTCCCGCCCGCTCCAACGCCTCGATCTTTTCGGGATTATTGGACATCAGCCGCACGGCCCGCAGACCGAAATGGCGAAGGATCGCTGCAGGGACCTGGTAGCCGCGCAGGTCGGCTTCAAACCCCAACTGCTCGTTCGCCTCCACCGTATCGGCTCCGTGATCCTGCAACTCATAGGCGCGGAGCTTGTTCATCAAGCCGATGCCCCGGCCTTCCTGATGCTCATAAATCACCAAGCCCCTACCCTCGGCAGCGATCGTCCGCAGCGCCAGTTCGAGCTGTGCGCGGCAATCGCAGCGCAGACTATGAAAAACGTCACCCGTCAGGCACTGCGAGTGAACGCGCACCAGAGGCGGATCGCCTTCGATGTCCCCCATTTTGAGGACCACGCATTCTTCCACGATGCCGTCGGTGCGGCCTTCGAAACCGTAGATGCGAAAGTGACCGAAGCCTGTCGGGAAATCCGCTTCCGCGACTTTACGAAGCTCAAAAACTGGAGGCATGGGTGGGAAGGGCGAGTAACTTCATTATAATTAACCCAGGCATGCCCGCGCCACCGAACGAACAGCTTCTCGTATTCTTGCTGGTCAAACTCGCGGTGGCGGCATCGCTCGCCAGCATCTTAACCCGATCGCAACGCTTTCAGAGGATGCTGCTCCGCGAAGAGAGGACCCTCGCGCAGCGCGTTCAGATGGCGGTGGTGTGCGCCGCGATCTTCGGATCGGGCGTGTGGGTGCGCGTCCTGACTCATAACGACTACGCGGCGGTCGACCTCGGCCTGGAAGGCAGCCTGGTAATGGGAATGCTCGGCGGGTACATGACCGGCCTGGTTTCGGGCGTGCTAATTTCCATCCCCGCGATGTTCAATGGCGAATTGATGTCGATGCCGTTGCTGGCCGCCGTGGGCGTGCTCGGCGGACTATTGCGCGACGTCGCGCCCGATAAGGAAGCGATCTGGAAGTTCTCGCCTTTTCCGGATTTAACCGTGTGGAGGCTGATTCGCAAGCGCGATTGGCGGCTGCCGGCGTTTAGTCTGCTGTGTATCGTCGCGATCCTCCTCGCGGAGTTGCTGCGCTCCGGAATCGCCCATATTCAGCTCCAGCACAACACGGCGGTATTCGCGCTCCAGTCGAAGTGGATGCCCCTTCCGCCTTGGATCGTGGTGGCCGTCTACGCGACCACGTTATTTGCGACCGTTCTGCCGATTAAAGTCTGGAACAGCAATCGCAATGAAAGGAAGTTGGAACAGCAGCAGCTACGGCTCAACGAAGCGCGCCTGGCGGCGCTGAGCCGGCAGATCAACCCGCATTTTCTTTTCAATACGCTCAATTCCGTGACGTCCCTGATCCGCCAGGACCCTGAGATGGCCCGGCAAGTGGTGTATAAACTGTCGAATATCCTCCGTCGTTTGCTGCGGCAGCAGGATAATTTGACGGCGCTACGCGAGGAATTGTCGTTTATTGACGATTACCTTGCTATAGAGATGGTGCGATTCGGCGAAAAGCTTCGGGTGGTGAAGGATATAGACCCTGCCACTCTGGATATGCTGGTCCCCAGCATGCTGCTCCAGCCGATTGTCGAAAACAGCATCCGGCACGGTTTGGCCAGCAAAGTGGACGGAGGAACCGTCAAGCTGCGCAGCCGCATCATCGGCGGTAAGTTCCAGATTCTGGTGGAGGACGACGGCGTAGGGATTCCCGAAAGTAAGCTGGCGACTTTGTTCGAACAAGGCATCGGTGTCAGTAACGTTAATGAGCGGTTAAAGGTCCTATTTGGGGATGATTATAAAATGTGGATCGATAGCCGGATCGGCGAAGGCACCAGTACGGGGATCGAACTACCGGAGCAGGTCAGTGGTACGGTGGTGAGAGTCGAGTTATTAGTAGGAAGTTCTTAAAGGCCATTTTCTTGAGCGAACTGAACTATTCCATTACACTTCCTCGCGCGCAGGGTATGCCGCGCACGATCGCAGAACGCACCCGCAGAGTCTACGATCGGCTCTCGACGATTTATCCGGCGAGTACTTTTTTCTTTCACTCCAAGGCGCACACTTGTTTACTGCAACACGCCGGGATTCAGAACGGTATGCAAGTGCTGGAGATCGCTACCGGCTCGGGCGAGATGTTCCGGCGGCTGGTGAGGTCGAATCCCGACGGGAAAACCTTCGGGCTGGATTTGTCGCCGAACATGGCCGCCCGCACGCAGCGCAGGGCGCGGAAAGAATTTCCCTTGGCGGAAGCGCATTGTGGCGCGGTGGACGTGCGCAGCATGCCTTTCCGGAACGCCAGCTTCGATGCCGTAGTCTGCTGCTATCTGCTGGAACTGCTGGGACAGGACGATATCCGCCTGACGTTACGGGAAATCGCCAGAGTGCTGCGTCCCGGCGGACGATTCTCGCTGGTGGTGATCGGCCAGAACGCCACCACGTTCAATCGCCTTTACAGCATCTGCGGAAGCCTGGTCCCGGCGTTCTGGGGAAGACAAGTGGAGCGTTCCGTTCCAGGTCTGGTCAGCAAAACCGGCTTAAAGATTATCGCAGACGACTTGGTGCGGCAAACCGGATACCCATCCCGCGTATTAATCGCACAAAAAAAGTAACCGCCCCACCCAAACCTCACAGCACGCAGCCAGTAGGGACAGGTCCCCGACCTGTCCATTTTCAAGCGATCTGAGGTCCCTACTGCTCCAACCGGCTCTAGATATTCGAGACATACTTCTGCGTCTCCGGAATCTGCGGCATCCCACCCGCCTTGTCCACAGTCCCCGCTCCCACGTTGGTGGGGACAGGTCCCCGACCTGTGGGGCAGGTTCCCGACCTGCCCATTTTCAAGCGATCTGAGGTCCGGGACCCGTCCCTACTGCTCCAACCGGCTCAAGATATTCCAGACATACTTCTGCGTCTCCGGAATCTGCGGCATCCCACCCGCCTTGTCCACAGTCTCCGCTCCCGCGTTGGTGGGGACAGGTCCCCGACCTGTCCTGCCTTTGAGAACAGTGGGGCAGGTTCCCGACCTGCCCATTTTCAAGCGATCTGAGGTCCGGGACCCGACCCTACTGCTCCAACCGGCTCAAGATATTCGAGACATACTTCTGCGTCTCCGGAATCTGCGGGATCCCACCTGCCTTGTCCACGGTCCCCGCTCCCGCGTTATAGGCGCTCAACGCCAGCGACAAATCGCCATGATAGCGGTCCAGTAGCTGCTTCAGCAGCTTGGTCCCTGCTTCCAGGCTCGAAACCGGATTGAACGGATCTGCCACTTTGAACTGATCCTGAGTCGCGGGCATCAACTGCATCAGACCCTCCGCGCCCGCCGGCGATACCACACAAGGCCGGAAGCCCGATTCCTGACGAGCGACCTCTCTTACCAGCGACGGATCCACGCCGTTCTTGCTAGACGCGCTGTCGATCATATCTGACAATTCCGGCTGGGCGATGGGATCGCACTGCGGCTGAAACATGACCGAGGACCGCTCCATCGGTGCGGACGCCGTGGGAGGGGTCCAGGGCAGCATCGAGGCTCCGGCGGTCTTGGCTTGCCTCTGCACCGACCCGCGCTGCTGCGCGAGCGAGGATTCCATCGCGGCGCGGGCCCGGTCCGCCTGCGTATCTTGAACTAATAAGAGTGCCAGCCACAACGTCACCTTCTTCTTATCGACATCATCGCGCAGCGCCGCGAGTCAGATAAAACTGACATAATCTCTAAAGCTTGATGAAAAAGGGGACAGCCTACTCTGTCCCCGGATCACCCACGAGTGCGCGCCGTGGACAGAGCGGGCTGTCCCCTTTTTCACCAAGCTCTTAGGCAAACTTAATGCGCTGGTGGATACTCGCACTTCTCTTTCTCGCAACACTGATTAACTACATGGATCGCACGATTTTCGCGGTCCTCGTGCCGGTCATGCGGGGCGACCTGCACATCGATAGTCAGGTTTACGGGTATCTGACCGGAGCGTTTCTGGCGGCTTACACCATCGGATACCTGGTGATGGGCCGAGTCGTGGACCGCTTGGGCACGAAGTCCGGTTTCGCGATCGCAGCCGGCGTCTGGTCGATTGCGGCGGGGCTCCATGCCACGGCGAATAGCGCTCTGCAATTGGGCGGATTCCGGTTCATGCTGGGTTTCGCCGAAGCGGGGAACTTCCCGGCGGCCATCAAGGCGGTCGCCGAGTGGTTTCCCGCGGAACAGCGCGCTTTTGCGACAGGAATCTTCAACTCCGGATCGAACCTCGCGCAGGTCGTCGGACCGCCGGTTTTCGTCCTCTTGGAACATGCCTTCGGATGGCGGACCTGCTTCCTGCTGACCGCGTCCCTCGGCGGACTCTGGCTTCTGCTGTGGTGGATGACGTATCGCACGCCGCCCAAAGTGGAAGTGGAAGAGGAGATCGTCCGCCTGTCGTACATGGAGGCGATCCGCTACAAGCAGACCTGGGGGTTTGCGAGCGCAAAGTTCCTGACCGATTCGGCGTGGTGGTTCTACCTGTTCTGGCTGCCCCTGTGTCTGCACGACCAACGCCACATGAAAGACAACGAATACGCGCGCGCGCTTTCGATTATTTACTTCGTGGCCTGCTTCGGCAGCATGGGCGGAGGCTGGCTTTCGGGGTTCCTCATGAAAAGAGGGTGGAGCAAGAGTAAATCCCGAAAAACAGCGATGTTCATCTGCGCCGCGGCGATGCCCATCGCTGCCACTGGCGTTATCGTGCCCAGCGCAGCGCTCGCGGTCGCGTTATTCAGCCTGGCGACATCGGCGCATCAAGGCTTTTCGGCGAATCTATTCACGACCACCTCGGATGTGTTCCCGAAGAGCGCCCTGGGCAGCGTAAACGGTATCGGCGGCTGTATGGGAGGGCTAGGGGGCGTGATTTTTTCAGCCATCGTGCCCGGATTCCTGGTCAAATTCATCGGTTACACCCCCCTGTTTCTAATGATTAGCAGCTTCTATCTAATCGCCCTGTTCGTCCTACACAAACTAATGGGCGATCTAAAGCCCGTTCGTGTGCTGTAGCGCACGCACTCGTGCGTGCCGCGTTGACACTCGTGTCTACGCCCCCGAGCCAGTAGGGCGGGTCCCCGACCCGCCCAGCACCTCTTTAAGCCACCAAATCAACCACATAGCAATTCAATCCACGCTGATCGCTTGGCTCCCTAGTACACACTCTAGATGAGAAAGTCGTGAATTCCCTGCGCAAAATACAACCCGAGAGCCCCTGGCGTCCGTGGGGCGTTATTTTAACGCCAGCGGCCAAACAGCTCCCAAACGAGTTCATGCCGGATCACACCGTCGTTCATAATAGTGAGGACATGCGTGAGACAATTTCGCCGGCCAAGACCATTTCCGGCATTATTACCGTTCCGGGCGACAAGTCGATATCCCATCGCTACGGAATGTTGACCGCCATCGCGGAGGGCGAGAGCAAGATCGCCAACTATTCGACTGGCGCCGATTGCCAATCCACGCTGAAGTGCATGGAAGCCTTGGGCGCGAAAATCGAGCGTAATGACGGCATCGTGATCGTCGAGGGCGGTGCGCTGAAGCAGCCGAAAGGCGAGCTCGATGCCGGCAATTCCGGCTCGACCATCCGCATGTTGTCGGGAATTCTGGCGGCGCAGCCGTTTACCTCGCGAATCGGCGGCGACGAATCGCTGTCGAAGCGTCCCATGAAGCGGATCATGCAGCCTCTGGCTGAAATGGGCGCGGAAATCGAAGCCACAGGAGGCCAGTTTCCTCCGCTGACAATTCACGGTCGGCCTTTGCGCGGAATCGACTATACGCCGCCGATGGCCAGCGCTCAGGTAAAAAGCTGTGTACTGCTGGCCGGGCTGTTTGCTGACGGCGACACCATTGTCCGCGAGTCGATTCGAACCCGCGATCATACCGAAATCGCGCTCCAGGAATTCGGGGCGGATATTGAAGTGGAAAGACGCGTCATTACTCTGCGGGCCGGAGCGAAACTAACCGGCCGCGAATTGGTAGTTCCCGGGGACCTGAGCTCTGCGACATTTTTTTTAGTTGCCGCGCTGCTGCTGAAGGACTCGAATCTGGTGATTCACGGAGTAGGGTTGAACCCGACACGGTCCCAACTGCTGGATTTTCTAGTGGGGATGGGCGCGTCCATCAAGGTGCTAGACTTGCAACAGAGCGGCGGCGAGGTGATCGGCGATCTGCGGGTGCGGGCGTCGCGAATCAGCGGAGGAGTAATCGAGGGCGCTCTGACGGCGGGATTGATCGACGAAATTCCTGCGCTCGCGGTGCTCGGCGCGGCGAGCGAAAACGGATTAACCGTGCGGGATGCGGGCGAATTGCGGGTCAAGGAGACAGACCGCATCGCGACCATCGAAATGAACCTGCGCCGCATGGGGATCGAGATCGAGTCGACGCCCGACGGCTTCCGCGTACCCGGCAAACAGCAATTTCAGGCAGCGGAAATCGATTCCTGCGGCGATCACCGGATCGCGATGGCTTTCGCAGTGGCCGCTTTAGCCGCGGATGGACCGTGCGAGATCGACGGCGCAGAATCGGCGGGCGTGTCTTTCCCCGAGTTTTTTAGTACACTTCGACAGATCGCTAATTAATTTTAATTGGGACATTATATGAATCAGGCAACGGACCTTACTCTGCCATGCCTTGTACACGATTTAAATAATGTATTTCAGACGCTGGTGGAGGCGGCTGACTTGCTGGCCATCGACCCGCAGTGGGCTCCTGTTTCCGCCGTGATTCTGCGCAGTATCGAGCGCGGCAAGGGAATCACGGACAGCATGCAGCAGGCAGAAGAACAAGCTCCTGCGCCGTTCGAGACCATTCTTGGCAATGCCATCGCCTTCGCCGAGGATTCGCTGATCGGCGGACGCGGTCCGGAGATTCGCTTCGAGTGCGATATCGAGCCGGGGATCGAGCTGCGCCGCACCTGGGCCTGGGAGCGGGTGCTGATCAATCTTTTTTCCAACGCGATGCGGGCCATGCCGGAAGGCGGGACGATTTACGTTTCGGCGCGCATCGACGACCGCCGGGCGAAGATCGTAGTTCGCGATGAAGGCGACGGAATCGCGCCTGAGATTTTGGCCGACCTGTTTCGACCGCATGTTTCGACCAAGGCGCGCGGCGGGCTGGGGTTGCACATCGTGGAAACTATCGTGAAGCAGGACGACGGCGAAGTGCGCGCCTCGAATCGCGCCGATGGCCGAGGAGCGGAGTTCGTGATTACGATTCCCGCCGAGAAAACAGCGGCGCGCCTGGCGCATGCCTGAATGATTTCCTGCCGCGACCTGACCTGCCGCTACGGTGAATTCGTCGCAGTCGATCGCTTGAGTCTCGAGGTCGCCGCCGGATCGATTTGCGCTTTTCTAGGTCCGAACGGCGCGGGAAAATCCACCACAGTCAAGATGCTGACCGGGCTAATCGCGCCGACCTCGGGATCGGCAACCGTAGCGGGACTCGACGTGGTTCGCGACTCGCTCGAAATCAAAAGGCGCATCGGTGTCCTGCCGGAGAATCTCGGACTTTTTGACGATCTGACGGTGGACGAGCACTTATATCTCACCGGCGACGTGTACAAATTGAGCCGCGCCGAAACCAAAGATCGTTCCAACCAGCTTTTGCGAGCCCTGCATCTCGAACATGGACGCCATACCTTCGCCAGCCGCTGCTCGCATGGGATGCGTAAGAAAACAGCGCTGGCCATGGCGCTGCTCGCGAATCCGAAAGTGCTGTTTCTCGACGAGCCGCTCGAAGCCATCGACCCAGTGACGGCGAAAACCATCACGGACCTTCTCATCACGCTCTCTCAACGAGGGGTCACTGTATTTCTCACCTCCCACATCCTCGCCGCCGTGGAGCAGTTCGCGACCCGAGTCGTTTTGATCAAAAAAGGCGTCGTGGCCTGGAATTCCACCATCGCGGAAGTTCCGGGGTCGCTCGAAAAATTGTATTTCGACCTGGTGGAAGCGCCTGCGGCGGAGGACCTGGCATGGTTAGGGTCCTCGCAGTCTTAAACGCCGTCCGGCGAGCTGTCTGGCGCGGACAAGGGTCCTTCCTGTCGATCGGGACCAATAATTTCCTTATTTTCACCGCGTACTTTCTTCGGCAGACCGGAACCTTCTTATACTTGCTCCTCGCCCTCTTGATATTTTTCCCGCTGAGCGCCGATCCGTTGCGCAAAGTTCCCGCCGAGCGGCTCGCGCTGTGGCCGCTCGACCGGCGCGAGTGGTGGATTTTGCGGATCTTGACTCCGTGGCTGAATCCGATCACGTGGTTTCTGGCCGCGGCGACCGCCTGGGCCGTGCACCATGTGATGACGTGGCAATTGCTGGGGATCGTCGCTGGACTTTTCGTTCTGTCGTTCGTGCTATCGGACCTCAGCGGAGGCGTATGGGAGGGTTTGGCGCGCCGGGTGCCCGCTTTCGGAGGGCTGCTGCGAGAGCTTATTCGCAACAATCTGCGGCAGATGATTTGTACGCTCGATTTTTGGTTAGCGCTGATATTGAGCGTGGGAACAACGATCTACCGCATCGCCGACCGCACCGCGCCGCCCGAAGCATTCCTGATGATGTCGATGATGATCATACTCGCGTTGTCCAGTTATGCGCAGTGCCTGTTCGGATTGGACGGCGCGGCGGGCCTGACGCGGTATCGCCTGCTGCCGCTTCACGGCTGGCAAATCCTGCTGGCCAAGGATGCGGCGTTTCTGCTGGTGACACTCGCGCTGACGCTGGCGCTGAATCCATTGACCGGGCTGGCGGCGGCGCTAATGGTTTTGGCCGTGGGGCACGAACAGTCCGTGAAGCATATTAAACCGCAAGTCCGGTGGCGCTTCTCCACCAGCGCCTCGCTAGGAAACGGGGTGGTGCAAGTCACCGCCTTGTTTATCGCCGGGTACGGCGTGACACGCACCAGCGTGCTCCTGCTGATTCCGTGCGCGGCGATTTACGGTATATCGGTGTGGTGGTTCGGACGAAGGCTGTAAGAGCGGGCATCAAGAGACCCGCTCATCAACCATCAACCTTCTGCATTACTCGAAAACCAGCTTGGTGGTGGTGCCGGCGAGGGTGATGTCTTTAATCTGATGATTATCGCCGTCTTTGTAGCCGATCGTCGTGTAGAGGTACTTGTTGGTCGAACTCTCCACCTTTACATTGGCTTCCACGCTGGTTTTGCCCTGCTTCACGATGGCTTTGTTATCGCGGATTTCGAGTTTGGCTTCGCCAACTTTGAGGGTGGTACCGTTGACAACGGTCGGTTGGTAAAAGTTCAGGTTGAAGTTGCTGGCGGCGCTGGCCACAGCCAACCCCATCACGGAAACGAGTAATAACGCACGCTTAATCATCATAATCTCCTTATCGGGCAAATTTCAGTTAACACCGTACTCTATTTTAACGGTATGGATGAGGCAAAAGTTCAATCAGATTCAGAAAACTTCACTTACGTAGGGGTTTCGGATCGACCGGAAGGATGCAGACGGGGCAAAATTAAACCGCGCCCGAAGGTCTTCCGGAAGAAGGCTTCGGACGCGGCGGTTATCAAAAACTATAATCTCAGTCTAAAAAGACCGAGCACCAATTACATCTTGCTGGTGGAAGTGGTCTTGGTGGTCTTCGCCTTCTTCTTGCTCTTGGTGGTGCTGGTGGTCTTGTCCTGAGCGAAAGCAAAGCTGGCGGCGCCGAGCAGGAGCGAAAGGCCGAGCATCGAGGTCATGATCTTTTTCATAGGTGTGTTTCTCCTTGATTATGTCGACGACTCTAGGCCGTCTTGCAGAACTATCATGTCAATCAGACATGAAACCTCCCTTAAAGCGCGATTAAAATGACTTCATTGACCGCAGTCCGCTATCGATCGTTACGATAAGCAATGTATTATCAATCAGATACAATAACAACTCCCTAGTGAGATCCAGAATTTTCCTTATCCTGAAGGCGATGAAGCGTGAAGAAATTGCCAAAACTCTAGCCCGGCAGACCGGATTATCCAAGCAAGCCGCCCAAAATGAAGTGGACGAACTGGTTCAGAATATTCTGAACAAGCTGCGGCACGGTCGCCCGGTCAAGTTGCCGGGCGTGGGAAAGCTGCTGGGAAGCAAGAAATCCCGATGACGAAGATCTTCGAGATCGTGCGCCGGTCGCTCGAAGCCGGGCAGGCTGTGGAAATCGAGGGATTGGGACGATTCCACTCGACGGCCCAGGGGTATCGATTCGATCCGGAAAAACGGCCTACGGTTTTCGTGGCCTACGTCTCGGAGGATCTGGAAATCGCGCGCCGGCTGGCTGAGTCTCTGCGGGCGGCGGACTGCTCGCCGTGGCTGGATAAAGACCGTCTGCTGCCGGGACAGAACTGGACGCAATCGATCGCCCGCGCGATTTCCGACGCGGATGCGTTTGTGGCGTGCTTTTCTCCGCGATCAGTCTCGAAACGGGGGCAGTTCCAAAGCGAGCTGCGGCGTGCGCTGGAATGCGCGGAGAAAAGACCGCTCGACGATGTTTTCCTGTTGCCGGTCCGGTTGGAGCGATGCGAAGTTCCGCTCAGGATCGCGGAGCAGATGCAGTATGTGGACATGTTCCCGGATTGGGAGCGCGGAGTGAAGCGCCTGGTCCGGTCCATAAGAAGAGCGGCGAGAGGAAGGGTCGGTGCGAAGTTTAGTTCAATTTGAGAATTCCGAACACGTTGCTATAGTCGTCGGTCCAGCCGCGAAAGCCCTTTTGACCTTTTGCCGGCGTGATCATCGCATCGTCGAACGCTTTATCCAGAAAGATCGTCGTATCGGAGGTCACCAGCACCCAACTGGAAGTAGAAAGATAGGGCGCTTCGTCCCCTTCGTCATAGACTGTCATGGCCTGCTTGTTGAAAAATTCCGCGCCGCGCTGGCAGACGGGCTCCAGATCCAGATAGCGGTTCGAGATATGCAGCGCGAGGATCCCATCAGGTTTCAAGTGGCGGAAATACACATCCAGCGCTTCGCGCGTCAGCAAGTGGATCGGGATGGCGTCGCTTGAAAACGCGTCCACAGCGAGGACGTCGAGCTGGAGGCTGTCCAGGCGCTCCATGGTGAGACGGGCATCACCCATCAGGATGCGTTTATCGGCGCGTGAATGAGGATAAAACGTAAATTCGGTCTGGGCGATTTTCTCCACCAGCGGATTGATCTCGAAAATGCGGTAGAAATCGCCCGCACGCCCGTAATTCGACAGGACGCCCGCGCCCAGTCCGACCACACCGACGCGGATGGGTCCACGCTTCTGAAGGGCGCGAATGGTTCGGCCAACGCCGGAGTTTTCGCCGTAATAAGAAGTCGTTTTATAGCGTAGCGCCTCATCTAGAATTTGCGATCCGTGGTTGATGGTGCCGTGAAACAGGGTGCGCAGACTGTACTCGTCTTCGGCAGTCGAGAGGTCGTCGCGGATATGCAGCACGCCGTAGAAATTGCGGGCGACCAGGCGGTAGCCGAGTTCCTTCTCCTTTTCCTTCTGTCCAAGGAAACCGAGAAACAGTCCGACGCCGCCGAGCAGCGCCAGGCGCAGCGTCCAGGATCCGATCTTGCTTTCCGTTCCGCTAAAGACGACGACCGCGCCGAGGATCGAGCAAGCAGCGGCGATCAGGGCGGGTTTGAAATGAAGCTCAATCACCGGCGGAGAACCTAGAGTGATGGGATAGAGCAGCGCGATGACGACGCCGATGAGCGAGACGACGGAGAAGAACACACCCACAGATCTCCGAGGCCGCGGGAAAACACTTTCTCCCATCACTACGGCGGCGATGACCGCGCATGCGCCGATCGCGAGCGGAAGTTCCAGATTCGAGGTGAAGATGCGCGGAGCGATCAGGGTGACGAACGTTCCGCCCAATGCGCCTCCTACGGACACCATCAGATAGAACAGCGTGAGGTACTGCGGAGCGGGCCGTCGCCGAGCCAGTTCGCCGTGGCAGAGCATACAGCACAGGAACAGGCCGGCGGAAAAGACCGGGATCAGAATTCTGATGTGAAGATTGCCCTGGTCCTGATAGAGGTCGCGGGCCATGTAGAAGAAGATCGGGACCAGCAGGAAGAACATCACAGCGCGGTTGTAGAGTTTGTCGCTTTCGAAGGCGATCATGAAGGTCGCCAGGTAGAGGGCTAAAGGCAGCACCCATAGAAAGGGAATCGGGGCGACGTTTTGGCTCAGATGCGTGGTGATGGAGAAGAGCAATACGGAGGCGATTCCAGCCAAGGCGACCCAAATGGCCAGGTCGACGAAGCTGGGTCTGGGCGCCGAGGGAAGTTCGGGAACCTCCGCCGCTGCCTGCTTGCTGGACCAGGCGGTGTAGGCGCAGATCAAGGCGAAAAGTACGTAGCCCACGCTCCAGGAATATGCCTGATGACGCGAGGTGAGGTTCGGCTCGATCAAGAAAGGAAAGCTGATCAGCGCTAACATCGATCCGAAATTGGAGAGGGCGAACAAGCGGTAGGGCATTCCGCTGCCGGAGGTCCGGACGTACCAGGCTTGCAGCAAAGGGCTGGTCGAGGAGAGAAGAAAATAAGGCAGGCCGATGGTCGCGACCAGGAGCATAAGAATACGCAGCGTGGGATCGCCGACCTCCGATGGCTTCCAGCCTGGAGAAGGCACAATGGGGAGCAACGCGCAACTGGCGGCGAGGATCGCGATGTGCGTTATGACCTGCGTTCTAGCCTTAAGGAACTTTATAGAGAGGTGCGCATAGGCGTATCCGGCGAGCAGCACGAGCTGGAAAAACAGCATCGCGGCATTCCAGACGGCGGCCGATCCGCCGAACCACGGCAGGATGATTTTGGCGATCAGAGGTTGCACCTGGAACAGCAGGAAGGCGCTGAGGAAAATAGTAGCGGCGTAAAGGAGCATCGAAATTATTGAAGGATCTCAACGATATTACTGTAATCGTCGGTCCAGCCGCGAAAACCCGGCTTGCGTTGGAGCTTGCTGATGGTGAATTTTTCGATGAAATTGGGATGTTCAAGCATCGTTGGCGAGCGCGACAGCAAGACCCAGTCCGAGGGCTGGTAGTAATCCTGCTCTTCGCCGGCATCGTCGACAACGATGCCGGTGAATCCATTTGCCGCAGCCGCTTCGGCGATTACCGGCGCCAGGTTCAGATAGCGATTCGTGATATTGAAGGCGAGAATAGCGTCCGGGTTGAGGTGCCGGATAAACACCTGCCAGGCTTCGCCGGTGAGAAGGTGCATGGGCACGGCATCGCTCGAAAATGCGTCGACCGCGAGCAGATCCAGATGCTCATCGGGCATCCGCTCCAGCACCAGGCGGCCATCGCCGAGATACAGGCGCTTGTGCGCGGGGCAAGCGTTCCAGAATCCAAAATTGGATTTCGCGATGTCCACGACCAGCGGATTGATTTCGTAGTAATGCAAGGTGTCGCCGGCGCGAGCCAGGGTCGCGGTGACACCGGCGCCAAGGCCCAGAACGCCGATGCGAATGGGACCGCGATCGCCTAATGTGCGCAGCGCCCGATTAATGCCGGAACCGGCGCCGAAGTACGACGTCGGAATACGGTCGCCGCCGGGGATGTTCAATTGAGAACCGTGATTGATGGTGCCGTGAATCAACAAGCGCTGCGCCGGAATGCCCTTCCACGGGGGATCGTCCCGCACGCGGAGAACTCCATAGAAATTTCGCGCGGAAATAATGTAGGCGCGGGATTCAATCGCCTGGTTGCGGATCAGGTATCCGGCGAAAGCGACGGTGAGTAGAGTGGTCGCGGCGCGCAGCCACGGCCAGGGCATATCGATCCACAGAACGCAGGTGACCAGCGCCACGCAGAGCGCGATTCCCACGGGAAGCTCGATATAAGAGTTGAAGAAATGGGGAGCAGCCAGGGCGACGAACAATCCGCCGGATGCGCCGCCGATCGAAACCATCAAATAGAATTGCGTCAGGTATCGGGGATGCGGGCGGCGGCGCGCGAGCTCGCCATGGCAGACCATGCAGCAGACGAAGAGGGCTCCGCAGAGCCAGGGAATCAGCGTCGTGACATCCGCATTGTGCTGAAGCAAGGTGTCGCGAGTCGTCAGTAAATAGAGGGCGGCGAGCAACAGAGGAAGAAAGATGGCGCGGTTGTAAATGCGGTCGCTCTCAAAACAGAGGATGAAGCTCAACAGGTACAAGCTGAGGGGAGCGATCCATAGGAGTGGGATCGGCGCGATGTTCTGGGTTAAATGGCTGCTGACGGCGAGCAGCAGAATCGAGGCGCAGGCGGATAAGGCGATCCAGAGAGCTCGGTCGGAGAGGCGAGGGGGATCGGAGATGCGCAGGCCGGGAACCTGCGACACTGTGCCGACCGGACCCTGCCGGCTTTGCCAAGCTGCGAAAATGCACACGATGGCGAAGGCGGAATAGCCTAGGGACCAGAACATCGCCTGCCTGGACAAAGCGATCCGCGGCTCGATCACGAAGGGATAGCTCAGCAGCGCCAGCATCGATCCGAAATTGGACAGGGCGAAGAGACGATAAGGAATCGCGCCTTCATGGGTGCGTAGATACCAGGCCTGGAGCAGAGGACTGGTCGCAGAGAGCAGACCGTACGGTAGGCCGATGGTCGCGCCGAGCAGCAGCAGAATTCGCAGCGTCGGATCGTCGCCGCCGGAAGGCTTCCAGATCGCCGAGGGAACAATGGGAAGGGTCGCAAGGCTCAGGATCAGCAGCGAGGTGTGGGTCCAGAACTGCTGCCGTGGTTTTAGATAGCGAATGACGCAGTGCGCGTAAAGATAGCCCGCGAGCAGCAGCAATTGGAAAAAGAGCAGAGCCGCGCTCCATACGGCAGCCGACCCGCCGAACCACGGCAAAATGAATTTTGCGATCAGCGGCTGAACTTGAAACAGCAGAAAAGCGCTCAGGAAAATCGAGGCGGCGTAAACCAGCACTGACGGGTTAGGATACCGTAAACCAAACCGTCTCTGTAGGATTCATTGAGATAAGAAGAGCCGCGACTAGCAGGAGCGGTCAGCCCGGGGTTTTCACCCAGCCTCTAGAGCTCCTGCATCGGACGTTCCAGGTGAATATCGCCGACGTCGGTTTTCAGGCGCAGGATTCGGTGGGAACGGCCCACCCGTCCGGACGCCAGCATGCCGTGGCTCGAATTGCAGCGCAAAGAAAGCGGAAATTCCGAGCTGACACGCCCCTTCGCGCTCTCCGCGTGAACCTCCGCGCCGGGTTTCTTATCCAGGTCCACGTTGACGTCGCCCAGTACGCTATGCGCTTCCACATCCTGCTCCAGCATGTGGGCGGAAACATCGCCGTCGACCGTGCGGCCGATGAAGCGGAGCCGCTTGGGCAGACGAACGACGAAGTCTACGCGGAGATCGTTCACAACCATGTCCCCGCCGCCGCCGTTATCCCAGCGGATGTGGGTCAGCGAATCGGACGTAAACGCCATGCGGAATCCTCCGCCGTGGCTCGGGCGGCAATCGAAGGGACGGTTCGCGTCGGCGTCCGGGTATACGGCGCAAATCGTCACTCCGCCTTTATGCTCCACCACTTCGATCGATACTTGCGCAGGATCGCCGGAGCCCCTTTTGATCGCGATGACCTCGATTTCGTCACCGGAGGCGGGTTCGGCGCGGACGTTGCCGTGAATATTATTGACTTCGACCACTTGGCCGCTGGGCACCCATCCGTGCCAGCGAGTTTCCTCCTGAATGGTCAGCATGTTCGGCCGGTTCGTCGGACTGGCGACGGATGCCAGTGAAGCGATTGCGAGAATAGCCAGCAGCGTCATAGTCAGGCAGAGAAGAAGGCACGCGAAGGGCCCCTTTATTTCCTTGTGTTTGAGAGGTTCGAGAACGTAAAACTGTTCGGCTTTGGGACGGTGGGGGTAAAATCGGACACGTAAAGATTTACGAGGCTATTTCAACCCTTTTCAATCACTTCGCGCTTTCAACCGCCTCCGCCTGATAAACCCCCGGGTAATTTATAGCTAAGGAGTCCAGGTGCTCTGCCAACGGAGAACGGGATCGACCAGAAGGGACAATACTAGTAATCGTCACCGAGCGGGTCTGCGTGCGTTGGATGTC
>DATHOJ010000087.1:0-142366 GCA_035485055.1 Bryobacteraceae bacterium | reverse complement strand
ATGATCGATCGCGTGGAGAAAGTTCCGACTGAGAATTAGAATGAGGAATGGAGATACGCGTTCTCGTCGAAGGGGATGCCGAAGAATGGTGGAGGCTTCGGCTGGAGTCGCTCGAAAAGGAACCATTCGCGTTTGGAAAGGCCGTCGAGGAGCATCTGACGCTTTCGATTGAGACCGTCGCGGGACGGTTCCGCGACATCGCGGGAGGGAACTTCACGCTCGGTGCGTTCGAAGATGGCGAAATGGTCGGCATGATGACGTTTGTGCGGGACACGGGAGTGAAGGACCGGCACAAGGGACACATCTACGGGGTTTATGTGAGTTCAGCGCACAGGGGCAAAGGCGTGGGGCGGGCACTGCTCGACGCGCTGCTCGAAAGAGCGAAGAGGGATGCCACGCTGGAGCAGATCCTACTGGCGGTCGCGACGGTCCAGACGGCGGCGAGGGCCCTTTACAGAAACTGCGGGTTTATGAGTTTCGGAATTGAGCCGAATGCTTTGAAGGTGGGCGCGACGTATGTTAACGAGGATCACATGATTCTGCGCCTATCGGAACAATCCTGATAGGGCGTTTGGGCCGCGGCGCCGATAGAAGAGCGTGTCCGTAGACCGCGTACTCTCGCAGGAAGAAATCGACAACGTATTTAAGAAGCTCCGCGAGAACGCGGCCGATGACGATCCTGCCAAAAAGGCGCTGGTTTATGATTTTCGCCGTCCCGATCGGATCGCCAAGGATCAGCTGCGCGCGATTCACCTGCTGCACGAAAATTTCGCGCGCGGCCTGGCGTCGAGCCTGTCGGCGTACTTGCGCGCTTATGTCGCGGTGAACCTGGTGTCGGTGGAACAACTCTCGTTCATGGAGTTCACGCAGTGCCTGCCGTCGCCGACGTGTATGATCTCGCTGGGGATGCGGCCGTTCGACGGAAACGCGGTGATGGAAATCAATCCGACGCTGGTGTTTCCGATACTCGAAATGCTGCTGGGCGGAAGCGGGAAGGTGGCGACCAAGATCAATCGCGAGATTACCGAAATCGAGCAAAGCATCATGGAAGGGCTGCTGCGAATCGTGCTGCACGATCTGCGGACGGCCTGGCAGGCGGTCACCACCATCGATTTCGCGATTGAAACTTTCGAAACTGAGCCGCAACTGCTGCAAATTCTGGCGCCGAACGAAGCGGTGGTAGCGATCAGCATGGAGGTGCGCATCGGCGATACGGCCGGGATGATGAATATCGGCATCCCGTCCATCATCGTGAAGATGCTGCGCCAGAAGTTCGACCAGCAGTGGAGCGTTCGCAAAACCAGGGCGACCGAAGAAGAACGCGCGCGGGTGCTGAGACTGATTCGTCCCGCCATTATAAATCTGGATGCACGCCTCGAAGGGCCGAAACTGGGGGTCGAGGAGCTGCTCGATTTGAAGGAAGGCGATGTGCTGGCGTTCGATTACCCTGTGGATCGTCCACTGGATATCACGGTCAATGGACTATTAAAATATCAGGGCGAGGTGGTCTCGACGGGCCGCAAGCGGGGGTTCATGATCCAGCAGAGGGTTCTGGATGAGACGCTGAAGGCAGCGGCCGGCTCCACGTAGGTTATCCTTGAAGCTACGGCAAGAACGCCGCAAGGAGAGACCAATGAAACAATTTCTGCTGGCCGCGGGGCTCGCTGTGCTTTCCATAGCACAGACTCCGGCGCCATCCAAACTTCAGCTTAAGGTCGGCGATGAGGCTCCGGATTTTACTCTGCCCGGCACCGATGGTAAGCCCGTGAAACTGTCCGATTTCCGGGGAAAGAAAAACGTTGTCCTGGCGTTTTTCCCCGCCGCTTTTACCGGTGGTTGAACGAAGGAACTCACCGCCTACCAGTCTGGTATTGGCAAATTTACGGATGCGGATACGCAGGTTTTAGCAATCAGCACGGATTTCATCGCGACATTAAATCATTGGTCCAAAGAGTTGGGCGCGGAATTTCCGATGCTATCCGATTACAAACGGGTGGTCACGAAGCAGTACGGAGTGTTGGGCGAACAGTCGTTCCTGGCCAACCGGACTACGTTTCTGATCGATATCGATGGAAAGATTGCGTACATTGAAGAAGGGAATAGCAACATCGACCCGACGGGGGCGGTGACGGCTTGTAGCCGGTTAAAGAAGAAGTAAGGACATATGCCGTCGTCCTAGACGGCATAGTACTTCGTCGCTCGAAAATCCGGCGATAGTCTATTGGAATCGTCGCCCTCCTATGGCATTCTCGATGTAGATCGAGGGCCGAATCGGAGGGCGGCCTTCGGTAGTTCTTTCTCCTAACACTGTAGTAACTTCGCCTGCTCGAGAGCTGATTCGACTTCATGCCGATAGCCCTCGAGCATTTTTTCGTTCGGGGCCTCGAAGCGCATCACCAGCACCGGCTGCGTGTTGGAGGCGCGAAGCAATCCCCAGCCTTCATTGAACAGCACGCGCACTCCGTCGACGTCAATGATCTTGTGCGTTTTCTTGAACTGCTCGGCAACGTGGGCGACTACCTGGAATTTGGTTTCGTCGGGACAATCTACGCGGATTTCGGGGGTCGAGACGGTTTTGGGGAATCCGGCGAGTTGCGCGGAGAGCGGTTTTCCGCTTTGGGCGACGATTTCCATTAGCCGGCAGGCGGCGTAAAGCGCGTCGTCGTAGCCGAAATAGCGGTCGGCGAAGAACATGTGACCGGACATTTCGCCGGCGAGCTCGGCGTGCTCTTCTTTCATTTTCGCTTTGATGAGGGAATGGCCGGTTTTGTACATGATCGGATTGCCGCCGAGGCGGGCTAGCTCATCGTAGAGCAACTGCGAGCATTTCACTTCGCCGATGAAGGTCGCGCCTGGTTTGCGAGTGAGAATCTCGCGGCCATAAATCAGCAGCAGCATATCGCCGTAGATGACTTCGCCGTTTTCGTCGACAGCGCCGATGCGGTCGGAATCGCCGTCGAAGGCGATGCCCAGATCGGCGTGCTGAGCCAGGACCGCGTCTTGGAGGTGCTTCAGATTCTCGGGTACCGTGGGGTCAGGATGATGATTCGGGAAACTGCCGTCCATGTTGAAGAACAGCTCCGTTACGTCGCAGTTCAGGCGCCCCAGCAATCGGTGAAGGAGGGGCCCGGCGGTGCCGTTGCCTGCGTCGGCGACGACGTTGATGCGCCGCGCGAATTGAAATTGAGGAGCGACGGCGTCGAGATAGGCCTCGGAGACATCGATCGTTTGATGAGTGCCGACGCCGCTGGCGAAATCGCCGGCTTCGATGAGCTTCCGCACTTCCTGGATGGTTTCGCCGTGCAGGGTGCCGGAGCCGCAGACGGTTTTGAAGCCGTTAAATTCCGCTGGATTGTGACTGCCAGTGATCATGATCGCGCCGTCGGCTTTCAGATGCACGGCGGAGAAATAGAGTAGCGGAGTGGGAACGACGCCGACATCCGTGACATCGCAGCCGGAGGAGAGAAGGCCTTCGAGGAGCGCCTCGTGCAAGCGAGGAGAGCTGAGGCGGCAATCGCGTCCGAGGTTGAGACGGGCTCCGCTCTTACGCTGGAGAAGTGTTCCCAGACCGCGGCCGAGTTGAATGATATCAGGACTTTTCAGTTCGGTTTCTGCAACGCCGCGGATGTCGTACTCACGGAAAATGGTCGGTTTCAGCATGGGTAAGAAAGGAGTCAGAAGTCAGGAATCAGAATGACAACACAAACTTAATTCTACCTCCGGCTCACGCACGGATTGTCTTTTATGAAGAACCGCAACGGCAGATCGGCGGATTTTGTGATGCCGATGCGCGTGGAGGTTGCGATCTCGAATTTCTTTGCGCGGTCCGGGGCGTGAATTGTGATTGGACCTGTGGTCACGTCCACTCCGTTGTGCGTGATTTTGATGCCCAGCGCTCGCGTCAACTTGCCGGGGCCATTGGCTAGATCGTGGTCGTGTTTCGCGGCGGCTCGTCGTTCGCGCATTCGGTCTATGCCGGTTAGAGGCTCGAGCGCCCGGATCAGCACGCATCCGGCGATACCTTCCGGTTCGCAAACAATATTCAGGCAGTCGTACATGCCGTAAATGAAATAGACGTACGCGTGACCGGGAGGACCGAAGATGACTCTTGTTCTCGGGGTAATGCCGCGTGCGCTGTGCGCTGCGCCGTCGTCTTCACCCAGGTAAGCTTCGGTTTCGACGATGCGGCCGGAAGCTCCGTCGAGCGCCAGAATTTTTCCGAGAAGTTCGCGCGCTACGCGCGGTGCTGGGCGAAGATAGAACGATCTGGTCAGTGGAGAATCGACATGCTCACCGAATCTCTTCATGAATTCCGAGCCTGATGCGTCTTAAGATCTTTAAGAGCGCGATCACGAGGCCCGCCCCACCTCCGCCAGCGAGTCACTAAAGATCGAGCTTGCCGTTGAAGACCATGTCCTTCAGATGAAATTTCTGTTTCACCATAATCGGACCCAGCTTGGTGGAAAACTCGACGTCTTTATCGTCCACCGAAAGCGGAGTTTTCGGGAACATGAAAAGGATTAACGCCCGCTGCTCATTGCCGCCGATTTGGACGTCGGAGGCGGGAATGGGATCTTTTCCCTTCACGATGAGAGACGTGTTCTGGAGCAGCGACTCTTTCATTTTGTCGCCGCCTCGCAAGGAGCGCCCAGGGAGTCCGCTCACCATGATCGCGTAAACTTTCTGCTCTTCATCCATCAGCTTTTTCGCATCCGCGGAGGTTGCCGCTTCCGCGCCATATTTCTCTTTCGCGACCGCTTGGCGGACGGGAAGCGCGGTTCGCCAGGAGACCGTGATGGTCAGCGCCGCGCCGCCCCCGATCCCTCCGCCGCCGACGTCCTGAACGCCTGTGTTCCTGCCCGGGTTGCCGCCGCCGGTGACGCTGTTTCCGGTACTGTCAATCTCGCTGGTGTTTCCGCCCCGGCTGCCTTTGCCGCTCTTGCCGGAACCGCCTCCACCCTCGCCGAGCGACACGGGAACCTGCTTCGACCACGGCGAATTCGTCTCAATTTTCTGAATGTCTTTATCGCTCCAGTCTGTGTAGGGCTTGGTTTGCCAGGCGTCGGCTGCCCATAGACAGATGGCCAGCGCGAGAAGAAGAGGAGCGGTTTTTTTCATGGGTGATTCCCAGCCAGTAAGTATACCGCTACACTGGATTCTCATGCGGCTTTTCACCGCGATCGATCTTCCTAAAGAAATGCTCGAAAAACTGGGGACTTTTTTAGCGCGTCTCTCGTCTTTCGGCAAGCTCCGCTGGACCGCGGTGGAGAATCTTCATATCACGACGAAATTTATCGGGGAGTGGCCGGAGGGGCGCCTCGAAGAAATAAAATCTGCACTTCGCGGCGTATCGCAAACCGAGGCGATCCGGATTTCGGTGCGTAGTGTGGGATGGTTTCCCGATTCGCGACGTCCCCATGTTTTTTGGGCTGGGGTGGATGGAGGCGTGCCTCTCATCAAGCTGGCGGGCGCGACGGAACAGGCGGTTGCGGCGCTGGGCGTGCCGGTGGACGCGCGCGCTTATTCGCCGCATCTGACGCTCGCGAGGGTGAAATACGCGGTGCCGCTCGACGATCTGCGAACGGCAGCCGGCGACCCCGACTTCGGCGCCTTTGAGGCCGCTTCCTTTTTTTTGTACCTTTCCTCGAACGGAAAATATTCCAAACTGGCGGAGTTTCCTCTCAACTCATGACTGGACTGCTCGTAATCGTAATCGCATACCTGATCGGAGCCATTCCCTTCGGCTATGTGCTGGTTCGTTTGACCACCGGCAAGGACGTCCGCGCCTCCGGCAGCGGGAACATCGGTGCGACCAATGTTCTGCGCACGCAAGGTCGCGCGGCGGGCGTGGCGACCTTGCTGCTGGACGTCGCAAAGGGATTCGTTGCGGTCTGGCTGGCAGCGAAAATGACCAACGACGATCCTTTATGGATGAGCCTCGCGGCACTGGCTGTGATGGCGGGCCATGCATTTCCTGTCTTCCTGAAATTTCGCGGCGGAAAGGCCGTGGCTAGCTTCATCGGAGCGTTTCTCTATCTCACTCCTTTGCCTCTGGCGGCAGTGTTAGTGCTATTCGTCATCACGGTGGCCGCGACCAGGGCGATTTCCGCCGGGTCGATCATGGCCGCGGGGACGTTTCCACTGGGCGTGTGGCTGATCCTTCATCCGCCAGCGCCGATACTCATTGCCGCGATCATTGCGGGCGCATTCATCGTGTACCGGCATAAATCGAACATCGAGCGATTACGCGCAGGGAACGAAAATCGCTTCACCTGGTTTAAGAAATGACGCTCGCTATTATCGGAGCGGGCGGTTGGGGCACGGCTCTTTCGATCGTACTGGCGCCGAAGTTCGAGCGGGTGCGGCTGTGGGTCCACGAACAGGATCTGGCGGCCCGAATGAACGCGACGCGGGAGAATGATACCTTTCTCAAAGGATTCCAGCTTCCTAAAAACGTCGAGGTCTTGACGGATCTCCGTGGTGTGGTGCATCGCGCCAGCGTGGTAATAGGAGCGATGCCTTCGCATCATGCGCGTGCTCTGTACACGCGAATGCTGCCGCACATCGATCCCTCAATGACCTTCGTCAGTGCCACTAAGGGAATCGAGAACGGAACGCTGCTGCGCATGTCGGAGGTGATCGCAGAGGTTACGCAAGCTCCCAGAATCGCCGTGCTCTCCGGTCCGACCTTTGCGCGGGAGGTCGCGTCGGGCGAGCCGGCCGCGGTCGTGGTTGCGGCGTCGGATCTGACAGTCGCAACGGACGTGCAAACCGCGTTCTCCGGACCCAGTCTACGGTTGTATACGAACCAGGATCCGATTGGAGTGGAGGTGGGCGCAGCGCTGAAAAACGTCATCGCGATCGGCGCTGGAGTTTGCAAAGGCCTGGGATTAGGAAACAATACGCTGGCAGCGTTGATCACTAGAGGGTTGGCGGAGATCAGCCGATTGGCGGTCGCGATGGGCGGTGAACCGAGGACGCTGGCCGGGCTCGCCGGTCTGGGAGACCTAGTACTTACGTGCAGCGGGGACCTGAGCCGGAACCGGCAAGTCGGCTGGGAATTGGCCAGAGGGCGGTCGATCGAGGAGATTACCGGCGCCATGACGATGGTGGCGGAGGGAGTGGAAACGTGTGCGGCGGCGGTAGATCTGGGCGCGAAATTTTGCGTGGATCTGCCGATAATTCAACAGATGCACGCCGTTTTGCATCGGCGAAAGAGCCCTCGGGAGGCGCTTCGCGATTTGATGGAAAGAACATTAAAAGGGGAATAGAAGCGTCGATTCCCTGTAGTATGGAAGTCAGTACTTCTCGGAGAACAATGGCGTTGATTCCCGCGCAACCTTCGGCGAATCCGGGGGTTAAGAAGGATATGGAGGCTGTCGCAGCTCTCGACCGGGATGCCGAGCTGATGCTCCGCGTCCGCGAAGGGGACGATACCAGCTTCGCTCTTTTGCTGGAGCGCCATCGGGGACCAGTGGTGCATTTCCTCTATCGGATGGTGCAGAATCCTTCGGTTTCGGAAGAACTGGCACAGGAAGTTTTTTTGCGCGTGTATCGCAGCCGCGCGACCTATGAGCCGACAGCGAAGTTCACGACGTGGCTGTTCCGGATCGCGACGCACTTGGCGCTGAACTGGGTCCGCGATGGGAAAAAAGAAAAGGGTCAGGAAAGTTTGGATGAGCAGGTGGTGGACGGAGTCGACCGGCAAGTGCGGGACCGGCAGCCGACCATTGAGCAGGAGATGTTGCGGGAAGTGAAAATGACGGAAGTCCGGCAGGCCATCGAAGCACTGCCGGCAAAGCAGAGGGCGGCCGTGCTGATGCATAAGTACGAAGAGCTGGAATACGCTCAGATCGCCCGCGCGTTAAATTGTTCGGAGTCGGCTGTGAAGTCGCTATTGTTCCGCGCGTATGAATCGTTGCGCTCGCGCTTAGCGCACATGGCCGGTTAGAATATCACGAGGTACACCATGAATTGCCCGACAAAAAGAAACGAGGACGCAGAGATCCTACTGGACTATTGCGCCCAAACACTTTCGCCTGTGCAGATGGCGGAGTTTGAAAATCATGTGAAGCAGTGTGCGGATTGTTCGCGGCTGGTGGAAGCGCAGAAAGAAGTTTGGGGAGCGCTGGATGCGTGGACCCCGGCGCCGGTGTCCATCAATTTCGACGCGCGCCTCTATGCGCGAATCGCAGCCGAGCAGTCCGTGCCCGCCTGGCAGCTTTGGCTGCGCCGGATTTTCCAACCCGCGCTGCCGTATCCGTTGTGGAAGTCCGCTGTTCCCCTGATTGCGGCGTGCGCGCTGCTGGCGGTCGGATTGACGGTGCGGACGCCGGAGGTGACTCATACCGTGCAGCCGCAGCTTCGCGCGGATAAGGTTGACATCGAGCAAGTGGAGCAAGCGCTGGAGGATTTCGATATTCTGACGCCGCCCGCGCAGGCCCCTTCTGGCTCGATGTAAACTAATGCGAGCTGAGAAATGAAAACGCTGGGCCTCAGGATCGCGGCCGCTGTACTGTTCGTGTGCGGAGCCGTCTCTCCTGTTCTCGCCCAGCAGCAGAAGCCTCCCAAATCTCCGCCGCCGGCTAAGCCTGCCACGGGCAAGCCCGCTGGTGGCGGAAAGCCAGGCGCAGCCGGCAGGGGACCGCAATCAAACTCGGTGCAGGAGCTGGACCGGTTCTCAAAGATGTCGCCCAAAGAGCGCGAGAAGGCGCTTTCAAAGCTCCCCCCTCAGCGGCGTGCCGTGTTTGAGCAGCGTTTGGAGCAGTATGAGAAGCTGCCGCCTGAGGAGAAAGCCAGAGAGCGGCAGTTGGTCGAGGAAATGGAGAGCCTGCCGAAGGATCGGCAAAATGCTGTCAAGCAGGAGATCCAGAGGATACGGGCTTTACCTGGCCCGCAGCGGCTGAGAGCTCTCAGCGGCGAAGACTTCAAGCAGAGGTTCGCTCCCGACGAGCAAAAGGTAGTGCTCGGCGCTTTTCCGAACATCCAGAAGCGACTGGAAGACCACCACTAAGCCTGCCCTTTCGCCTTCTTCACTTCCTCCACCAGCGCCGGCACTACTTCGAACAAATCCCCGACGATGCCGTAGTCGGCGACCTCGAAAATCGGAGCGTTCGCGTCCTTGTTAATCGCCACGATGGTTTTCGCGCCCTTCATGCCAACCAGGTGTTGAATCGCACCGGAGATTCCGACCGCCATATAGACCTTCGGAGCCACCGTCTGCCCGGAGCTGCCCACCTGCCGTTCCATGGGAAGCCATCCAGCATCGCAGATCGGCCGTGACGCTGCCAACTCGGCGCCCAGCGCCTTAGCCAGTTCCTCCACCACGGGAATATTTTCTTTTTCTTTGATGCCTCTTCCCACGGAGACGATAATCTCCGCCGTGGTCAAATCCACTGCGCGCGCCGATTCGCGGAACGGAGCTTCGGGTTTCTGCCGGATCGACGACGCCACCAGAGAAGGCGAAAAATTCTCCACTGGCGCAGAACCGCTTTCGAGAGCTTCCGCTCGATACGATCCCGCCTGCAACGAAGCGAAGTACGGGCCTCCGCCAGAGACGCGCACGTCACCGTTCAATTTGCCCTGAAATAACAACCGCACGAAGACCGGTGAGCCGGATTCGATCCGCACTGCGATCACATCGCTGATCAGCACCTGTGAGAATCGCGTCGCCAGCTTCGGCGCGAAGTCACGCACTTGATAAGTGTGCGGAAACAACACCAGCGTAGGATTCACGGCGCGGATCAGCTCTTCGACCGCCGCCGTGTACGCGTCAGCCGTGTAGTCTTTTAAAAGATCGTGCTCTAAGGCATAAACCTTCGCGCATTTCTTGGTCGCGGCTTCCGCGGCGAGGGCTGCGACGCCCGAACCTGGAACGGCCAAAACAAGCTCCGTCCCCATTTCGCCCGCGAGCTGCTGCCCGGCAACAACCGTCTCCCACGACATCCGATTCCACTTGCCGCCTGTTTGTTCGAGTACAACTAAGACGCTCATATCACCCGCACCTCGAACTTCAGCTTCTCCACCAGCTTCGCCGCCGCGGTTTTCGCGTCCCCTTCGAAGATCTGCGTCTGCTTGCTCTTATGAGGGACGTAAATTTTTTCGATCGTCGCCGTCGCGGTTGCCGCCGTTCCCAGATCCGCGAGCGTCACGCGCTTGATCTCCTTCGATTTCGCCTTCTTGATCCCCATCAGCGTCGCGTAGCGCAGCTTGTTGATACCGCTCTGAATCGTCAGCACCGCGGGAAGAGGCATCGCGATGTGCTGGAACCACCCATCTTCCAGTTCCCGCTTCACGCGGATGGAATTGCCGGCCACTTCGACTTGCATGATGATCGTCGAACTCGGGATACCCAGTAACTCGGCGAGCACCACGCCCGTTTGCCCATAACCGAGATCGTCCGATTGCAGACCCGTGAGAATTAAGTCCGGATTCTCCGCCTTCACCGCCCCCGCAAGCAGCTTGGCAACGCCCAGCGTATCGAGCGTATTGAGACTCTCTTCCTCAATATGGATCGCCCGGTCCGCGCCTTTGGCCAGAGCTTCGCGAATCGTTTGCGCGGCGCGGGCGGGTCCAGCGCACAGCGCAACCACTTCTCCGCCGTGCTTCTCCTTCAACTGAAGCGCCTCTTCCAGAGCATAAGCATCGGGCTCATTAATCTCGAAACTCAGATCGCCTTCCTGAATCCATCGCCCGTTCGCATCCACGCGGAGCTGCGAGTCGCGGACAGGGACTTGCTTAATCGCGACGATAATTTTCATATTTTAGTCGGGCTTTTTGAAGATCAGACAACCGTTCGTTCCCCCGAATCCGAACGAATTGGTCAGCGCATAATCGATTTTCATCGGCCGCGCCTGATTCGGGACGTAATCGAGATCGCATTCGGGGTCCGCCAGTTCGAGATTGATCGTCGGCGGCGCAATTTGATCGTGAATCGCCAGCACCGTGAACCCCGCTTCGAGCCCTCCGGCGCCCCCCAGCAAATGTCCGGTCATCGACTTCGTGGAGGACACCGCAACCTTCCGCGCGTGATCTCCGAATACCCGTTTGATCGCCGTAGTCTCAATGCGATCGCCCAAAGGAGTCGACGTGCCGTGCGCATTGATGTAATCGATTTCGTGAGGCTCCAGCTTGGCGTCGCGAAGTGAATTTCGCATCACGCGATACGCGCCGTCGCCATCGTCGGCAGGCGAAGTGATGTGGTACGCGTCACCCGACATCCCGTAGCCCACCACTTCCGCCAGAATCGGCGCGCCACGACCCTTGGCGTGTTCCAGTTCTTCGAGCACCAGAATGCCCGCGCCTTCGCCGATCACAAATCCGTCGCGCGAAATATCCCACGGACGGCACGCGTGCGCCGGATCGTCATTGCGCTGCGACAAGGCGCGCATCGCCGCGAATCCGCCGACGCCCAGAGGAGTGATGCACGCCTCCGCGCCTCCGCAAATCATCACGTCGGCGTCGTCATGCTGGATCAACCGGAACGAATCGCCCACGGCATGCGCGCTGGTGGTACACGCGGTCGCCGTCGCCGAGTTCGGACCCTTCGCGCCCGTGCGAATCGAAACGTATCCCGATGCGAGATTAATAATGGTCGCCGGAATGAAAAACGGCGAGATGCGCGACGGCCCTTTTTCGAGCAGATTCTTATGCTCGCGTTCGATCACTTCGAATCCGCCGATGCCGCTGCCGATATAGACGCCGGTGCGCTCCGCCGTCTCTGGATTCGGCTTCAGCTCCGCGCCCTCCAGCGCGAACTCAGCCGCCGCGATGGCGAACTGAATGAACCGCCCCATCTTCTTGATCTCTTTTTTCTCGATGTAATCGCCGGGGTTGAATCCCTTCACCTCGCCGGCAATGCGGCAATTGAAATCGGTGGCGTCGAACGCGGTAATCGGCCCGATGCCGTTCGTCCCGCTTTTGATGGCTTCCCAGACAGTTTTGGTGCCGATCCCCACCGAAGTCAGAAGCCCGACTCCAGTTACTACGACTCTACGTTGCAACGATAACTCCGGGAACTCGCAGCCCTAGGCTTTCTTCTTCGATTCGATATAATCGATCGCATTCTTAACGGTTGCGATCTTCTCGGCGTCCTCATCCGGAATGTCGAGGTCGAACGCTTCCTCGAACGCCATCACCAGCTCGACGATATCAAGCGAGTCGGCGCCGAGATCATCGACAAAGCTCGCGGTGGGATCGACTTGGGATTCATCCACCCCCAACTGCTCGACGATGATTTGCTTGACCTTCTGCTCAACGGACATGCACCCTCCAGGGATTGTTTGGCAACTCCTCGATTCTACATAGGCGTGGCCTGTTACGCAAGCCGCCAACAATCCCCGAAGGCTGATTCATAACATTAGTTATGAGGATTGCGCGCGCCATACTCATCGCGACGCTCCCGAAACTCCCGTAAGCGACGCATATCGTCGGACAGCGCATCGCGATCCGGCCCCGTCAGCCGATTCTCCTCGACCACTGTGTGAAGGGCGCCGATCACATCGTCTAATTGCCGCTCATCGTAGCGGCCCTCGCTCAATTTACCCTGCAACTCATTCAGCTCCGTGATCGTGCGGCTCAGACGTGCGCGATCGCCGGTAAACGGAATCGCGGACCGCTCCACATGCTCGACGTCCTCGCGCACTCTTTGGAAAAGGCTGCGACGCCAAGCTTCACCCTGGAAGAAGCGTTCGCGTTCCTGCACATAATCGCCCTCGCGGCTGCCCGCATCGCGATCGCGGTCCATCACACCCTGCTCCCGGCGCTCGCCCATGTCGCCCCACGTCAGGCGGAAGCGATACTCGCCGACTCCGCTCTCGGGGTCTTCAATGTGAACCACCAACGCGCCGCCCTCGCTCCCTTGATGGACCATCTCCTGCCGTCCTCGACCGGATTCGGCCGTGAAGCGGACTGTGGCATTGGGAGGAATCGGGCGGGAGCACTCGAATTCCCGGATTTGCGAGGGGCGGCCGGATATATCGCGCAACGTGGCGTTGTCGCCCCGAATCTCCACATCGGTGATTCCATCGACCATCACTGTGAGCGTGCAGCCTTCGCCGCCCCCTGGTCCGTGGCCGAGCACGGCGCGACGCTGCATATCCTGCGCGCTCGAAGTGCCCATAGCTGCCGCGGCCGCAATGGCAATCAGATAATGCTTCTGCATACTTGCACCTCCTTTTGTTGAGGTGCAATCCGGTTACCGATTCGGTAGCCTTTGCGTTTTCTTCAACTTGCCAAACGGCATACGCCCTAGTCGGCAATTTATTCTGCTACTTCACACCCACTTGACGCTATGATCCGCTGTCACCGCAAACGTCCCCGGAGGCGATGTCAACGTAAAGTACGACCACGGCCCTTCGATCCACGGATACCGCCATATCACGCTCTCATCAATCTCGACGCCCAGCCCAGGCCCTGAAGGCACGACCAGATTTCCGCGCTCAATTGTTAGCGGAGTCTTCAGAATCTCCGAAGCCAGCGGGAACGGATACATGAACTTGTTCGTATCCGTCGAATAGCAGGGATATTCCAGCCAGTCCACTACGCTCTCCGGCCAGCACACCCCCAGGTGCGCCGCCGCCAGAACCTCCAGCGCCGACCCCCAGCTATGGAACGCAAACCGCAAACCCGCGCGCGCGATATCCGGGAACAGCCGCCGAGCCGTCGCGAATCCTCCCTGGCACACCACGTCCATCTGCACATAATCCACCGCGCGCGATTGGATCAAGTCCAGGTAACGCAATTCGTTCGGCTCATGCTCCCCGCTCGCGAGCGGCACCAGCTCCAGCTCATTTAACGCCACGTACGCGTCATGATCGTCCGGAGGCATCGGCTCCTCGAGCCACAGAATCCGATACTCCGCCATCGCCTTCGCCAAGCCCTCCACAGTCTTGTGCGAATAGCTCTTATTTCCCATGCGCCACCAAGTGTGAGCATCCACCATGATTTCAAAATCGGGTCCCGCGGCCTTGCGCATCTGCCGCACCGCTTCCAGATCCGCCTCCGGGCCGTTACCCGGACGCATCTTATACGCGGTGAATCCCAGGTCGCGGCACAGCACCGCTTCCGCCGCGTAGCCCTCCGGCGCTTGGTACATGCCGCTGCTGCCGTAGAGCCGGATGCGATCCCGCACCCTTCCTCCGATCAGTTCGCTCACCGGCACATTGCGCACCTTGCCCACCACGTCGTACAGCGCAATCTCGACGGCGCTATAAACCTTGCTCACTTCAGCGTCCGCGCCCGGCCCTTGTTGAAACAGGATGCGCAGCGCATCCGGATCGGCCAATGTGCGGCCATTCAGGAACGGAGCGATCAGATTGTCAATGGTCTGCTTCGATAGCACGCTCGCCTGCCCCGGCGCGTAACCGAAAATTCCGTGATCGGTGGAGACGCGAATCAGCATCGCGTCGCGTTTCAGGATGGTGCGTTCGCCTCCGAAGTAGGTCAGTTTGACTGGCTCCGGAAGACGATAGGAGAGGAGATAAGCTTCAACGCCGGTTATTTTCAAGATCGATTACATTCTACCGGAAGCCCGCAAGTTTTGCCCGTGAAGGAACACCAAGTGGGGCAGGTTCCCGACCTGCCCTCGTAGCTCTGAGAGAGACTACTTATCGATGGAGGATGAACGTCAGCCCAACAATCCGCCGTGCCCCAGGCAAGCGACTTCCCAACCTGAAACGCGGTAGCGGGCCAGCAGCGGAGGCAGTACCAGATCGACGACGTTGGGCTTCGCGGACCGGAAACATCCCGGCGCTGAAACAACCGGCGTCTCATCCTTATATCCCAGCAGAAAAAGATTGCCCGGCTCAACCGGAGCGAGGAATCGCTCCAGGTGGCACCCGATACGCATCATCGCCCGCCCAATCACGTCTTCCGGACCGGCAGGCGCCGTGGTGGATGCCACCAGAACCATGGCCGGCTTGGTGTTCAGCAAGTGCTGCAATCCGCGCGCAACCGCGTTTTCGTCTTCTTGAACGGCGAGGACGAAGGATGGCGCCATTCCAAAATGCTCCAGCCGCTGGCGCATGATACTTTCAAAAAGCTGCTTCGCCCGGTCACCGTGTACCGGATCGGTATAAAGGACCGTAACCGACGGATTGCGAATCGGCCGCGCTTGGAGAATGGGCCCCCGCTCCCGCAAAATACTGATCACCGCTTCCAGTTGCGCCTGCGCGATGGCAAACGGAGCGCTTTTCACCGTGGCGATCCGCTGGCCGGCAGCCGCGAAAGTGAAATTCAAATTTGTGGCAATCACGATACTCGCCGTGCAGTTGATCTGCTTCAGCAATTCGTCGTCGACTAATACGCAGCAATCTTCTGTTGCGAATAGATTCGCCCGGCCACCCGCAGCCAGTCGAATCTCCAGACATCCGCAGCCCATCTCCGCGGCCGCCTGCGTTACCGCATCGTCTTCGCCGATTTCCCCTTCCTCCAGTTCGGTCACCCAAACTTGCCCCAATCCCTCCGTTTCCAGCAGCCGGACATCTTCCTCACTTAGCACATGCCCTTTTGCAAGCAGCTTGCGGCCACCCGGACGGAAAATCGTGCAACAGAGTATCCTGCCTGTCGAGTCCTTTACTCCGACCGTTTGTGCCTTCATGGTTACCTCCCGAAAAAATACCAGCCACTTTGCGTAGACCTTAGTGTCGCACGCACCAGAAAGATCTCACGTAATTTACATATTTTTAATAATATAGAACTCGCCCAACGTTCCAAAATCACCGATTGGATTGAGAATTTTATATAAAATAACGTCGATATTAAGAGGATGCTACCAACCCTTCCGCCATCTAGGTCTGGTATGCCTAAGCTTTCAGGACTCTCGTTTCAAAACCTGAATCAATCATAAAATCCCGGGGCATTTAAACGAACAGGCTTCGTGCAACGAACGGAATTTTATGAAATAAAATTCCCAATATATACAATCTGTCTGGCAGCTTAGCGAAAAACGAGAAGGGGAACTGTTCAATGTAGCTCACATCTGAAAGAAAATAAATGTGCAAAATGGTACCAGGACCACCTTGGGATCGAATCGGGAAATCCCCTAGTCGTGCAGCACCACGCTCAGCAGTGAACTATGCACTTCCAGGCCCCCGTTGTACTTGATGAACCCCAACTTCCGGAACTTATTCATGAAGTGGCTCACCCGTGAACGAGTCGTGCCGATCATCTCCGCCAGCGTTTCCTGGCTCAGCTTTTCAATCACCAGATCGGGCTTCCCTTCCTGGCCGTAATTCGCCAGCAACAGCAGCACCCGGGCCAGCCTTTTCTCGCTGGAATTGAAAAGCTGATCGACCAGGTCCTCCTGCGCGCGAATGTTGCGCAGCAGCAGGTACGCCAGAAAGATCTCCGAAAACGCCGGATCGTCCCGCAGCGCCTTTACGGTCGCTTCTTTTTCGATGCGCACGATCGTGCAGTCGGTCAGAGGAGTCGCGGAGGCCATGCGCTTCGTCTGGCCGGCCAGGCATCCTTCGCCCAAGAAGTCGCCGGGCCCCAGAATGGCCACCACCGCTTCCTTGCCGCGCTTGGAAACCACTCCCAGCTTGACTTTGCCTTTCTCTATATAGAAGATCGAGTCGGCCGGATCGCCCTGGCAAAAAATCGCCTTCTTAGGGTTGGATTTGACAATCGTTTTCCCACCCTTGATCTTCGTCAGGAAATCCTGTTCGTTGAAATGTTCCGCTATCGTTTTCATACCAAGTTTCGCGTTCCTAGATCAATATGCCTCCGTCCTCATACTTGTGAAAAGAGAGGAGAAAGCGTGGGCCGCGTACCGTAATAAGGAAGCAGAAACCGGCGATCTAAGCGAACTTAGAATTTTATCGTCCGGCGGTTTGGAAGTCTGTTCAAAAGTGAACATAGCGAAGAAACGGAAGCCAACGGCCTTCGCTTTCCTAGTCGTACAGCACCACGCTCAGAAGGGAGCTGTTCACTTCCAGATCGCCGTTGTATTTGATGAAACCCATCCGCCTGAATTTGTTCATGAAATAGTTGACCCGGGATCGAGTCGTGCCCACCATCTCAGCGAGCGTTTCCTGGCTGATTTTTGCGATCACCAGGTCCGGCTGGCGATCTTTTCCATAGCTGGCGAGCAACAGCAGAATTCGCGCCAGTCGTTTCTCGCTCGAATTAAAAAGCTGATCGACCAGGTCTTCCTGCGTTCGGATATTGCGCTGTAGCAGGTGGGCCAGAAACAGCTCCGAAAACTCCGGATCTTCGCGCAAAGCCTTGATCGCCGCCGTCTTCTCCAGGCGCACGATCACGCACTCGGTCAAAGGAGTCGCGGTCGTAAGTCGCTTCGCTTGGCCCGCCAGGCATTCCTCTCCCAGAAAATCGCCAGCGCCCAGGAGACCGACCACCGCCTCCTTTCCCCGCTTCGAAACCACCGCTAGCTTAACTTTTCCCTTCTCGATGTAGTAAAGCGAGTCGCACAAGTCGCCCTGACGGAAAACTGGTTTCCTCGGAGTATAGTTGGCAGTGACTTTTCCTCCGTTAACCTTCGATAAAAAGGTTCGCCCATTAAAAAGACCGGCTTGCTTCATATTGCGGTGCCTCGTTGATTGCGTCCGCCCCATCGGACGGATTGCGGCACATGGCGACTTAAACCTCCTGGGGACCCAGCGCCCCAAAAATCAAAAAAGGAGAGTTTTGCACGTACTACTCATCATTTTAGCTCATGAAGATGCTTTGGTCTAGTTCTTGCGAACCACAGGAAGATGAGGGAAATCAGTAATTTGTGTGAGCCGCACCACGGAGGCTTGGGGCGCATCCGCCTTCAGGCGCTTCAATACTGGGATTTCGTCGCAGGCCTGGAACTTCGGGCAGCGGAGGCAATCTTTCCATGCCTTCAGCGGCAATTCTCCCCGGTCCACTTCGTCGAATCCCAACTTGGCGAAGAATCCTGGCACGTAGGTGAAGGCGAACATCGAATGCAGCTCCTGCTCGCGTGCTTCTACCTCTAGCGCCTCCACCAGCGCCCGTCCAATTCCGCGCGTCTTCACAGAGGGATCGACCGCCAGGCTGCGAACTTCTCCGGACGTAGCCGTATAAAAATGGAGCGCGCCGCATCCCACCAGGCGTCCGCCGTCGAAAGCAACTAGAAAATCCCGTATGTTCTCGGCCATATCAAATTCCGTGCGTGGCAACATGATGCCATTGGCCGCATAGGCATTGATCAGCGCCAGTAGAGGCGAAATATCGGTCAATGAAGCTTTGCGTATTTCAAGCATGTTCACGAAACAATCCTGGTCCCGATCTGCCTTCCAGCGAGAATGTCGGCCACCACTTGGGGTCGCGCACCGGGCGCAATCACGATTTCTCCTACTCCCTTGTCGAGCGCTGCTACCGCCGCTTCCAGCTTGGCCCGCATACCGCCTGTGGCCACGCCTTGCTCGATCAGAGAACTCGCGTTTTTCACCGTCAGCGATTCCAGCACCTGCCCGCTCGCGTCTTTTACTCCGTCCACGTCGGTCAGGAAAATCAGCCGCTCCGCGCCAAATGACGCCGCGCACGCCACCGCCATCTGGTCGGCGTTGACATTATAAACCGCGCCCCCCGCATCGCCCGCAACACAGGCAACCACTGGAAGATAATGCTCCCTGGTCAACAATTCGAGTAGAGCCGCATCGGATCGCACCGGCTTTCCGACCGCGCCCAGGTCTTCAGCCAAAGGCTCGGCATCGACTAATCCCGCATCGAGTCCCGTCAGTCCAACAGGCCGCGCACCAGCCGCGCGAAACGCGCCGACCAGTTCCGTATTGACGGTCCCCGCAAAAACCTTCAACACCGCATCGACGACTTCAGGAGTCGTTACTCTCAGTCCGTTCACGAATCGGCTCTCGACATTGTGTTCCGTAAGGTAGCGCGTCATCTGCTTCCCTCCCCCGTGAACCACAACAATCGCATCTTTAAATACGGCGATTTCCGCAGCCAGCCGCGCACGCGATTCGACTGAATCGAGCAGCGTCCCTCCCAGCTTGATCAGCAGTTTCACAGCAGCCCCATCGTTTCCGGGAACCCCAGGGCGAGATTCATGTTCTGCACCGCCATCCCCGCGGCGCCCTTTACCAGGTTGTCGATCGCAACGACGACGACAGCCCGTCGGGTCGCCTCATCGACGCGAACCCCGATATCGCAGAAGTTGGTCCGCGCCACCGCCCGCAGGTCGGGGAACTGCCCGGCCGGATATATGCGCAAAAAATGGTCGTTTAAGAACCTGTGGAGGTAGATATCGAGCACATTATGGTCATTTAAGGCGTCGTTAAGACGGAAGTAAATGGTCTCGAGGATGCCCCTTTCGATTGGAATGAGCTGCGCCGTAAAGCTCAATTCGCCCTCCTCGAGACCGGACGTTCTCAAGATCTCCGGCACATGCCGGTGTTCGAGGACAGAATAAGCCGAAAAATTCTCGGTAACCTCAACAAAACTGGTCTTCAAAGACGGTTTTCGGCCCGCGCCGCTGACCCCTGATTTGGCATCGCAAACGATCCCCGATTCGCGGTCGATCACCCCCGCTTCGAGCAGCGGCCGCAGCGCCAGATTCGCTGCCGTAGGGTAACATCCAGGGTTTGAAATCAACCGTTTACCAGGAATCGAATCGCGATAAAACTCTGGAAGTCCATAAACCGCCTCTGCCAGCAACTCCGGCCGGGGATGCTCTTCTTTATACCAGCGCCGGTAATTCTCCCCCGTTCCGAGCCGGAAAGCCCCACTTAAATCAATAACTTGAGCACCCGAATCGAGGAAAGCCGGCGTCAGTTCGAGAGATACTTCCGGTGGGGTAGCGAGAAAAACCAGCGGCAATTTCGCAGAAAGAGGCAGCCGCCGAGGCCCCCGATAATAAATAGGCCGCGGGCGATCCTCCGTTTCCCGATGCTCCAAGAGCACCGGTTCGACGTGGGGGTGGCGCAAAAGAATGGAAACGAGCTCAGCGCCGGAATAGCCGCTGAACCCGACGATACCGACGGGGATCATTGATTAAGTATTCACTCTGATGAATAATTATACCATGGCTGTGAGATAGTCCAGCCAGGTTTGCATGCCGGTGTTTTTTTTGGAGGAGAGGGTGAAGGTTTTCATGCCTGGGCGGACTCGCTGGATGTTTTTTTCGGCGGTGGGGAGATCGAATTCGACGGCTTCGGCTAAATCCATTTTGGTGATGATGGCGACGTCGGCGGTGTTGAAGATGGTGGGGTATTTCAGGGGTTTGTCTTCGCCTTCGGTTACCGAGAGAAGAACCAGGCGGAGATTTTCGCCCAGGTCGTAGGACGAGGGGCATACCAGGTTGCCTACGTTTTCGATGAACAGGAAGTCCAGGTCTTCCAGCTGCCAGTCTTCGAGCGACGTTTGGATCATGGAAGCCTCCAGATGACAGAGGGTTCCGGTGGTGATCTGCTTCACCGGCACTTGAGCGCGGGCCAGGCGGACGGCGTCGTTGTCGGTTTCTAAGTCGCCTACCAAGGCGGCTACCTTGTAGTTGGGGCGCAGGAGGGTTAGGGTTTTTTCTAGAAATGCCGTTTTACCGGAGCCGGGGCTCGAGGCCAGGCTTACTACGAAAACTCCGCTGTCTTTGAAGCGTTGGCGGAGCGCGCGGGCTAGAATGTCGTTTTGCTTGAGAACCTTTTCGCGGACTTCTAGGATTCTGGGCATAACTCCTCGATCTCAAGGGCGACTACTTCTAGTTCTCTGCCGTGGATTATATCCGACACGGGGGTTTGGCACTCGGGGCAGAGGAAGGATTGCATGGATGGGAGAGTGCGCTCGGCTTGGCAGTTCGGGCAATTTACTACTATCGGAACCTGTTCGACTTTGAGTTCGGCATTCTCAAGAGTTGTTCCTTCGCGGGCCAGGCTGAAGGCGTTTTCTAGAGCCACTTTCACTACTCCGGAAAGGGGGCCTAATTTCAGGTGAACTGCGATTACCTTGGCGTTGCCGTGGCGCTGGGATTCTTCTTCGGCCATTTCTATGATGCTCATTGCTATGGAGAGTTCGTGCACTATTTGTCCCCTACGGTCCCGGGCGGCGACACGAGTGTGTGCGCTACGAGCGCGGCTTGGCCTAGGCTGATGCCGCCGTCGTTGGGGGGGACTTGACGGTTGGTCCAGATGGTCAGGTTCGAGGGGAGGATGGATTTTATTTCGGCTAGTAGCAACTGATTTTGGAAGACTCCCCCAGAGAGAACTACTGTATCCGTGTTGAAGGTTTCGATTTTGTCGCAGAGGCCTGTTGCTACGCCTCGGTGGAAGGCTCTGGCGCATTGGGCTACCTCGCGGCCCTTTAGGCGGTCTGCGGCTAGGGCGGATAGTAGCGGGCGGAAGTCTAGATCGGGGAATGGATATGGTTCGGCCTCCGCAGTGCGAGAGATGTGTTCCAGCCACACGGCTGCTTGACCTTCGAAGGTCGCCTCTCTGGTGAATCCCAGCAGCGCGGCGGCGGTGTCGAACAGGCGGCCTACTGATGTGGTCTCAAACGTTCTCGTGTTCTTGCGGACCAGTTCCAGGGATTGATGGTAGCGGAGCGGGAACAGAAAGGGCGCGGCGTTGAGGTCGGGGAGATCATCAATTTGAGAGAGAAATCCGGCGGAGGCTTGGACGGGGTAGCGGGCAGCGGCGTCGCCTCCGGGGAGTGCGGCGGGGCGCAGGTGGGCTACTCGTGTGAAGCCTTCGGCAATGCTTCCTTCGAAGAGTTCCCCGCCCCAGATGGTTCCGTCGTCGCCGTAGCCGGTGCCGTCGAAGCAGACGCCGAGGACTCTTTTATCCCATTCGCCGCGTTCGGCGAGGACGGAGGCTATGTGCGCCCGGTGATGTTGGATTCCGATTCGCTGGACAGCCGGGAGTTCGAGTGCGTGGACGGTGGATAGATATTGGGGGTGCGTGTCGTGGGCGATTATCAAGCCGTCCCAGTCGACTTCGTACATTGCGGTCAGATCCTGAATGGTTTGGCGGAAGGATTGGCAGGACTGGTATTGGGCTAAGTCGCCGATGTGCTGGCTGACGAAGGCCTGGCCGTTGACTACTAGCGTGATGCTGTTCTTGAGATCGGCTCCCACGGCAAGGATGGGTTGGGTTGAGGGGATGTTCGCTACTGCTGAGGGGGCGTAGCCTCTCGATCGGCGGAGGATTACGGGGCCGAATACGCCTACTCTGGCGATAGAATCGTCTACTCGTCTGGCGATGGGGCGCTCGCCAATAAGGAATGCGTCGGCGATTCCTTTCAGGCGGTTTAAGGCTTCTTCGTCCTGATAGGCGATCGGCTCGCTGGAGCGGTTGGCGCTGGTCATTACTAAGACTTCGGGGGCGTTGGCGGCGAAAAGAAGGTGGTGTAGGGGGGCGTAGGGGAGCATGATCCCCAAGTCGTTGTTGTTGGGGGAGATTGAGGGGGACAGGTCGGGATGCGCAGGTCGGGAACCTGCGCCACTTTCGGAGCTGGAAAGGTCGTGGGGTGGGAAGGTTAGCAGGAACTCGGATTCGGGATCTAGATTTACCAGGGTGCGGGCTAGGTCGTTGCTGTTGTTGGGGGAGATTGAGGGGGACAGGTCGGGATGCGCAGGTCGGGAACCTGCGCCACTTTCGGAGCTGGACAGGTCGGGGACCTGTCCTACTAGCACTATGGGGTAGGGTTGGCACGTTAGCAGGGACTCGGATTCGGGATCTAGATTTACTAGGGTGCGGGCTACTTCGATGTTTTTCGCCATTAGGGCGAAAGGGGTTTCTTTGCGGAACTTTCTTTCGCGGAGGCTGCGGACGGCTGCGTCGTTCCTTGCGTCACAGGCCAGGTGGTAGCCGCCTAATCCTTTTATGGCCAGGATTGCGCCTTGGTTCAGAAGGTCGGCGGCTTTGGCGATGGCGTTTTCGGTGATTCTTTCGTTGGTTTGAAGATAGTAATTCGGGCCGCACTCTGGGCAGGCTACTGGCTGGGCGTGGAAGCGGCGATCTAGGGGGTCACGGTACTGGTGGGCGCAGTAGTTGTCCAGGGGCCAACTTTTCATGGTGGTGTTGACGCGGTCGTAGGGGAGTTTCAGGATTACGGAATAGCGCGGGCCGCAGTTGGTGCAGTTGATATAGGGATAATCATGGCGGCGTTCTGCGGGGTTGAAGAGTTCGGCTAGGCAATCGGGGCAGACAGGGAGGTCGGGGGAGATGCGGGTGGTGGGGGATGCTGCGTTCCCGCTATCGCGGATTTTGAAGTCTTGGAGGCCGGAGGGATCCGCGGCCTTAATTTGAATGGCTGTGATTTGCGCGGCTTGTGGGGCTTCGGTTTTTAAAGAGTGTACGAAGGCGTCTAAGGATTGATTCGGACCTTCGAGGTGAATTTCTACTCCGTCTTCATCATTGAAGACCCAGCCGGTCAGAGTGTTGGCTTGGGCCAGGCGGAAGACGAAAGGGCGGAAGCCTACGCCTTGTACGATTCCGCGGACTCGGATGGTGCGGGCGGTTAGCATAGGGCTCTGTGGTCGGGGCGAAAAGAGGGGACAGCCCGCTCTGTCCACGCGGCGAGGATGAGTCTCGCCGCTTTCGCGAAGGACCTGTGCGCCAGGCAGTCCCCACTCTTCGCGATGTGGTGAGCCATGTGGAGTCCAAAACCCATCGCTCTACACTACGCAGCCTCGGCCTTGCCAGCCGATTTGGACTACGTCGCCGTCTTCGGCCAGCATGGGGACCATGCGCTGGCCTCCGGAGATGGCTAGCATGCGGGCACGGGCGGCGCTATCTTGCTCGACGTCGTATTCCTGGTAATCGTAACCTTTCCATTCGAGCCATTCGCGCATGTCCTCGGTGTAGGGGCATGCTTTCGTGCCGAACAATTCGAATTTAGGCATGGGTAAGCACCTCCATTGTTTCGCGCAGGACGTGGTAGATGGACGCCTGCACTTCCTGAATGCGGGGGATGTAATCGGAGTGAACGACTAAGCTGTGATCGGCAAGGCGGCCGCGGAGGATTTCGCCTCCGTCGTAGCCGAGCAGAGCGACGGTCAGCAGGCCACGTTTGCGCGCTTCTTCGAGGGCGAGGATGACGTTGCGCGAGCCTCCGCTGGTGGAGATTCCTACGGCTACGTCCTCCGGCTTGGCGTGGGCGATCATCTGCCTGAGGAAGATCAGCTCGATGCCGACGTCGTTGGCAATAGCGGTGAGGTTCGCGGGTTCCATGCTGAGCGAGATGGCGGGAACGGGTTTATATCCCGGAGGAGGCAGAACGCAATCGATGGCGAAATCGTTGGCGTCGGTAGCGGAACCTCCGTTGCCGAACGTGAGGATTTTGCCGCCCTTTTGAAGGCGTTCGTAGATAGCGCGGGCGGCGGCAGCGATTTGCGCGGCTTGTTCACGGGCTACGCGGGCGCGGAGTTTGGAATCGTCCTGAGCTTTGGCTCGGATCGAGGCGGCGACCTGATCGAGCACATCGGCGGAGGGCTCTTTCTGCTCGCCTAGAAATGGATAAAGGAAGCCGGAATTGCCGACGTCGTGACCGAGTTCCTGATGTTCAAAGAAGACGTGCACGGTTTCCCACAGAGTGTGATAGAGGATCTCGACGAGCTCCTGATGGAGGAAGGGATTTTGCGACGGAGGGTCCAGCGTATAGTTGCCGGAGTGGCCTGGGAGGGCGAAGGTCATGGCTCCGCGCTTGTTGGCAATCTTGAGAGCTTCGTCGATTTCCTTGTCGCCCGCCGGCGGGCCGAAGCCCATGACGATGTCGTCGGGATGGAGAACCGCTTCGAGCCAGGGGATGGGAAGAGCGGAGAGATCGAGCGCGGGAAGGGCTCGCTTGCCGACGATGATGGGGTGTACGAATTCTACGGAGACGTGCTGGGCATCGGTCGAATAGGGGCCGCGGCCGAACGCTAAGAGACGGCCACCGCGAAGGAAGCGGTTGGACATTTCGCGGCAGGCCAGGGCGAGGCGGTGCGACTGAAGGGTGAAGAAATCTTCGTAGATACGGTTGCGTTCGAGGAGCTGGTCATGAACCATGCTTGTTAGATCGCTCATGTTGGCGGCCGCCATGATGACTAACAGATTCTCGGAAGAGGATCTCCTACGAGCATATCGACGATGCGGGTTCCTCCGTAGAGAGTGGTCACGAGAACGGAGCCTGCGGGCTGTTCGGTGACTTCGCCGATGATGGCTGCTTGCTCGCCTCCGGGAGTATTGTGCAGGGCCTTCAGCGCTGCTTCCGCGCTCTCCGGGGAGACGACGCTCAGGAATTGTCCTTCGTTCGCGATATGCAGAGGGTCGAGGCCGAGGAGTTCGCAGGCGCCGCGAACGGCGTCGTGCATGGGAATCAATTCCTCGGAGATTTGCATGCCGCAGGCGCAATCGCGAGCTAGTTCGTTAAGGGACGTGGCGACGCCGCCTCGCGTGGGATCGCGCATCCACCTGACGCCGCTACCTGCTTTCGCGGCTAGCTCTTCTACGAGTGGCAATACGGAACGCGTGTCAGAGCGGAGGTCGGCTTCGAGGTCGAGCTCGCCGCGAGCCAACAGGATGGTGATGCCGTGGTCGCCGATGGGACCGGAGAGGATTATCTTGTCGCCGGGGCGTACGGAGGCCGCGGAGAGGCTGAGGCCGGGTATGAGGCTGCCGATTCCTGCGGTGGTGATGTACATCTGGTCGGCTTTGCCATGTTCGACGACCTTGGTATCGCCTCCAGCGATGACGACTCCCGCACGTTGCGCGGCTGCGGCCATGGCGCGGACTTCGGCTTCCAAGATATCGGAAGGCAGGCCGGCTTCGAGGACGTAACTGCAAACCAGGGCGACGGCTCTCGCCCCGGAGACTGCCAGGTCGTTGACAGTACCGTTGACGGCTAGCTCGCCGATGGAGCCTCCGGGGAAACTGAGAGGACGGACGACGAAAGCGTCGGTGGTGATCGCGATTCTGGCGCCGCTGATGTCGATGTGGGCGGCGTCGCCGAGAGGCTCAGTAGACGCGCCGCAGAGGATCGGGGCGAACAGTCCTTCAACTAGGCGGCGGCTGGCTTTGCCGCCTGCTCCGTGGGCCATGTCGACTTGCGGGTCGCGGAAACGTATTTTCGGGGGCGCGGAGGTCATGTTACGTGAACCAGCTCCGGTGACTTGCGCATGGCGTAACTATAGTACGCGGCGCAGGAGCCTTCGGAGGAAACCATTAAGGCTCCGATGGGATGTTCGGGTGTGCACTCCTTTGCGAATAGCTTGCATTGGGCGGGCTTCAGGACGCCTTTGAGGACTTCGCCGCACTGCGCGGCTTTGGGGTCGGTGACGCGAACGCCGGGGACCGAGAAACGCTTTTCGGCGTCCCATTGAGCGTAGGTGTCTTTCAAGCGCAAGGCGGATTGGGAGATGAAGCCGAGGCCTCGCCATTCGAAGTAGGGGCGGATTTCGAAGACTTCGGCGATGGCTTTGAGGGCGGCTTTATTGCCTTCCCAGGGGACCACGCGTTTATAGTTGTTCTCGACGATGGCTGTGCCGTCCTTCAATTGGCGGAGCAGCATGACAACGGATTGAAGTACATCGAGAGGCTCGAAGCCGGAGACGGCGATGGGCTTGCCTTCGTCGCTCGCGATCCAGCCGTAGGGGCGGCAGCCGATGACGGTGGAGACGTGGCCGGGTCCAATGAAGGCGTCGATGCGCATATCGGGCGAATCGAGAATCGCGCGGATAGCGGGGATGATGGTGACGTGGTTCGAGAAGACGGAGAAATTGGGGATGCCTTCGGCTTTCGCGCGCATCAGGGTGAGGGCTGTCGAGGGTGCAGTGGTTTCGAAGCCAATCGCGAAGAACATCACGTGCTTGTCGGGATTTTTGCGCGCGAGCTTCAAGGCGTCGGTAGGGGAGTAGACGATGCGGACGTCCATGCCTCGGGCCTTGTATTCGAGGGGGCTGCCGTGGGTTCCGGGGACGCGCATCATGTCTCCGAAGGCGGCGAAGATCACGTTGGGGTCTTCGGCGATGGAGAGGCCGTCGTCGATGCGGCCCATGGGGAGGACGCAGACGGGGCAGCCGGGCCCGTGGACGAGTTCGATGTTCGGAGGAAGTAAATCCATGAGGCCGAAGCGATAAATGGCGTGGGTGTGGCCTCCGCACACTTCCATGAAGCGGTAATGCCGCGCCGGGTCCGCGAGACGGCGGATCTCCTCGGCGGTGCGGGTGATTAGTTCGGGTTGGCGAAATTCGTCGACAAAGCGCATGGTGGTTTTCCTTTAGGGGCCGGAGAGGCCTTGCACTTCTTCGAGGGCGGACTCCTGCTCACCCAGTTCAGTGAGCATGCGGAGCTGGTCGAGGGCGTCGACTTCGCTGATTTTACTCATCGCAAAACCGACGTGGATCAAGACCCAGTCGCCGGTGACGGGAGGGTCGTCGGCGAGAAGGCCGAGGTCGATACGGCGGCGGACGCCCAGGACGTCGATGACGGCGAGGTCGCGATCTTCGTCGAGCAGCTCAACAATTTTGCCGGGTATGGCGAGACACATTTTCTAATCCTTTTTGCGCGCGACGATATCGAAGGAGAACTTCAATTCATCTTTCAATTTCAGGGTTCCTCCTGCGACGCTGACCAGAGCGATTCCGAAACTGGTCTGCAAGAGAGTGAACTCGCCGCCTGCACGGAGCATATCACCGAGGAGAGTCACCTGCGTAGGAATCGTGACAGGGCGAGTGACGCCGTGGAGCGAGAGATTTCCGTTGAGGCTCATCTGATAGCGATTTTCGCCCAACTGGCTGGCGGAGACGCTGGTGCTGGCGAAGGAAATTTCGGGATACTTCGCGGTTTCGAGCACGCTGTCGTTCATGGTGCTCTCCATTTCCTGGCGATCTTTGCTCTTGATGTCGTCCGTCACTTCGAGCGAGTCGGCGCCGGCGCTCACGTGGAGCGAGCTTTTGGTCAAGTCGTCGGGCGAGAATTCGATCTCGCCTTCGAACTTGCGGATCGCGAGCGTCGGGTTGTGTCCGAACGACGAGAGCATGCCGGTGGCAAAGGCGCGTACGGTGAACTTACTCGAGCTCTTGTCGATGAGATAAGTCACATAGCCCTGAGCTTGAGATATTTTTCGAAATCGGGCATGGCTTGGCCGATCAGGTTGCCGATTCCGGCTCCGCCAAGCGCCTTGCGCACTACCGGCGTCGACAGAATCAGTCCGGCGCCGAATACGATGAACGCCGCTCCTCCCAGCAGGAAGAGAGTGTCTCTGGTTTCGTTCGCGTCGTTACCGTTTGTGGGTTCCAGTTCCATTGCCATTATCCTTCTCCTTGTAAAACGCTCATCTCTATCGGCTCGCCGTCCAGAATCCTGGAGACGAGCGATTCGATCACACTGATGCCCTCATCGACAGCGGCTTCGACGGGTTCACTCAAGCCGAGCTGGCCGTCATGTTCCGAACCGAGCTCGGCTGGTTCGCAACCGACGATGAGGATGCGGCCGGGTGTTCCGCCCAGGCTTTTGACCATCCTCAGAACATTCGTCGGATTCATTCCATGAAGATCCAGGCTGGCGGGGCCGGGTTGGCTTTCAATCGGATCGGGCTCCATGAGGAAGACGGTGCCAGGGAGGAAGCCACGCGCGCAGGCGTCGACCAGGATGGTGAGGTCGTGCGGTCCCATCAGGGCGTAGGCGAGGTCGAAACCACGGATCCCGAAATCCTTGACTATCACCTCGGGCGGCAAGGTACGAAAGGCCAGACGGCGGGCTACCTCGACGCCGAAACCGTCGTCGCCCAGGAATATGTTGCCGATACACGCGATGAGGATTTTCATGCGGGCTCGACCTCCTCGACATGAAAGAAAAAACGATGTCCGGGTTGACGCAAAAATCCCAGGTCCCGGCCCGGATCGTCTTCGAGTACGACGGCGATTTGAATCTGTCCCTCGTAATCCTGCTCGATCGATTCCACGATGGCGATTTTGTCAGCCAGCGCCAGGTCCATCATGTCCGCACCGGGTTTCGGATGCAGGCGCACCCGATCGCGGAGTTTAACTTCCACGCCGCGAACAACGACGGATTCGAGCGAGGGTTTGTCTTCGAGAAGCTGCCACTCCCATTCGTTCATTTGTTGAGCCCTCGCATGGCGCCATGGAGTTTCTGAAAGTGCTCCGGAGGCAGCGTCTCGGTTCGTTCAAGAATGCGGCGGGCGCGTTCATCGCCTCCGCGAACTTCTTCTTTTTCCTGGTCGGTTAATGTCAGAATCCGGAGGGCGAGAATTTCGTCGATCTCGCAGCCGTCGAACAAGTCTCCGGAGCTTTCGGGCGCGATTTGCGGATAGTCGTAGAGGATGATCGGGGACGCGAGCATCAAGTCCGTTTGCCCTTCTTCTCCGACCATCACCGGCCAGCAGCCGACGTTGTTGCAGTCCGCCGCCTCCTGGCGAAATTCCTCCGGTGGATCGAGGAGAGAAATAAACTCGCCTCCGGTTACCTGCAAAATACTGTGAACGGAAACGAATGAACGCAAGAGCACGGCGTCGCGGCTGATTTGATCCCCTTCGGCGCAATTTCGAATTCGCAGGGTCAGGCGATAGACACTCGGTTCGATTCTCGTAGCCCCGAATTCCACTTCGCCTTCGAGCGGCTGGCTTTGGTAGGACTCCGTTGCTTCGCCCTCGAATCGAATTCCCTGCCGGAAGGACTGGGCAGCTAGCGAACGCAAGCCACAGACCGGCGTCGAAACAGAGCGGTCGAAACCTTCCTGACGTCCTTCGCGCTCGACTAGCTGGAGAAAACGGGCCTTGATGGAGACGGTAGTTACAGCACTGCCGCGAACCAGGCATTCGGTCTGCATCTCCCAAGCGTCAGAACCGGGGTTCTGTTCACAGTGGCGGCGCGGATAGAGGACGCCGAAGTTGAAGCGCTGCTGATTTTTGACGGCTGAGGATCGATAGGGATAGAGCAAATAGCCTTCGTAGAGGACGGCGTTGGCGATTTTCTCGACCCGGTCGGCGTTCATAACTTGACCGTTTCTCCCGCTTCGGCCAGAATCTTTTCAATGGTCTGTTCCCAGCTCGGGATGCCGTGGCGAACCTTATAATCGTGCAGCAGCTCAAACACATCGCGGCGCAAACTTAGCCAGGCGATGTTGGGATAGAAGACGTCCATCATTTCCTGCCAGACTTTCAGGGGCAGACGGAATCGAGTTTCTTTATCCCAGGATATAGGCGCGACTCGCATGGATCCTTCGCTGTCGGCATAAAAAATCGTCCCGCTGAACATCAGGCAGAGAGGAATGTCTCCATCGGCGAGCCCATTGAAATATTTGGTGGCGGCGACGTTGAAATCGAAGGTGCAGGGCACCTGCATGCTGGCGGAAGTGGCGCCCTTGAATTGCGGCACGACAGCACTCGCGTGGGTCCAGAGCAGACTGCGGAGGGTCTGGCCCCAGCGCTCCGGCTCGCCAAAAAGGTCGCGAAGTTTTTCCTGATCTTCAGTGCCGTACTTGCGGCGGGCGACCTCGATCTGGATCTGACAGCGCAAGACTACCGTGTGGAGGATTTCTTCAGGATCGGCGTTTTTTATGTTCAATTCGAATGCGATGGACGGCGTCGCGGCGTAGCGGACCGCGGCGGCGCTCCCGACTGTGATGCTCAAATCAGGCATTCGCGTTCTCCGCCACTTTGTGCGGCGACATGGCTTTCAGGCGCGTGAAGAATTCCGCGATCTCCCGCCACACTTCGGTCCCTCCAGCGAGGCCGGACCAATGGGTCCGGATGAGACCTACCAGTTTGTAACATTCATCGATCGGCACGATGTAGTATTCAGGATCGGTGAAGCCGCGGGAGTGGCCGATCCGGTTGACCAGCAACGCCTCGACGTCCGTTTCCATCTCGCCGAGCACTGGATTATCCGCCGCGATCTCGTCCCACGTATCGAAGGTCAGCAAGGATTCGGTGGCTCCCGCGGGGCTGGGGTACATGGCGATCACGCGCCCGTCATGCGGCGTGCTCCGGTGGAAAAATGCCATGTTGATGGGCATCATCAGGCTATTCCATTGGCCGTCGGTCAACTGAAAATCCGGCAGGAAACGGATACGCCGAGGAATCCGTTTGAACTTGGTATCGCCTTGCGTGTGAAACAGGATCGCGCAAGCATCGCACGCACAGGCGATTTTCCGGTTCAAGGGATCGAGCAAATGCTGATGCTCCGGCGCGAGGATGGCGGCGCACATTTCGCACCGCTCGACCGGCAGGCGTTTGCGCGCGAACTGGCGAAGAAATTCGAACGCCGCGCTTTGCTGGGTCTTCTCGATCATGCGTCGTTCACACGCCGGCTTTCGCCAGGGTAGATCCAAGCAGCATTTCGATGGGCACAAAGCCCTGCTTCTCCTCCGCTCCGTCAATCACCAGCGACGCGATGTCCGGCGCCGCCTGCCAGATTGCGTCTTCCACGATTTCCTTTAGCGCTGGGCCATGTCCGTTCGCCTGGAGGTTGAGCCGCACAGCGCCTTCTTCCATGCCGAGCAGTTCGACCGTCGCGCTACGAGATCGGATCTGCCGGTTCACTTTTTCCAGCGCCTGGTTAACGCGCTCCTCGAGGGTCAGGGGATGAAGGCCGTAAAGGACGAGCAGGCTCGAAACGGTTTCATCGCGTCCCATGCTGCCGAGAAGCGACTGACCTGTTTCGCCATTGGAGCGCAGGATCTCGAGGATGCGTTCCAGACCAGCTCCGTGCAGCTCCATCACTAACTGGACCAATTCCCTGGAGGCGGTCCGCACATTGGGATCGGCAGTCGCCTCGATTTGCTTTATGACGACTTCGATCGATTCGAGCCGTTGCTGGAATTGCGGTGTTCCGGTCATGATCCTCCTAGAAGAGATCGCTCCCTGCGGTCGCGGCCCGGTCAGGAACAGCGACCATCGGGAGCGATCAGCAAAATATCTTAAGACTCCAGGCCGAACATCGGCGAATGGCGCGTCTCAAGAATCTTACCGCTGCCGTCGTACATATGCACGCCGCAGGGTAAGCAGGGGTCGAAGCTGCGAACCGCACGCATGATATCGATGCCCTTGAATTTGTCGCGGCCGTTCTCTTCAAAGATCGGCGTGTTCTGCACCGCGTCCTCGTAAGGTCCCGGCGTGCCGTAGGAATCACGCGGATTCGCGTTCCATGGCGTCGGCGGATAAGGATGGTAGTTCGCGATTTTGCCGCCTTTAATTACAACGTGATGTGAAAGGACGCCGCGCACCGCTTCGTGGAATCCGCAGCCGATGGCTTCGTCCGGAACCTTGAAATCGGTCCAAGTCTTGGTCCGGCCGGCATGCAGCTCCTTCAGAGCCTGTTCGGCGAAATACAGACCACAGCAGGCGGCGTACACCTGGAAGTAGGTGCGCGCGCGATCGCGTTCGATGGCGTTACTCCATTTGGGAATCTTCCATTCGAACTCGACTTCCGGTTTCGACGCGGTCTTGGGTAGATACATTTTCACGCTGTGTCCGGTCGATTTGATATAGCCGATGTCGACTAATCCGGCGAGGGCGGTTGCCCATAGACGAGCGATCGGTCCGCCGCCGGTATCGAGCGCCAAGTGGTCTCCGGTACGCTTGTCGAACCAGCGTGGAGACATGACCCAGGTGTACTTGTCGTCGAAGTTGCGCTTCTGCGGGCGTGGAATCGTGCTCTGATTCCACGGGTGGCGCTGATCCACGGGATTGCCTAGCGGGTCGTGCGTGACAAAGGTTTGACTGTTCTGCCAGTCGTCATAGTAGGAGCTGCCGAGGAGAATGCGGATGTTCAGGTTGATGTCGACCAGGTCGGTAGTGACCAGTTCGCCATCGACCACGACGCCAGGTGTCACGTACATGCCGCGGCCCCACTTGGTCATGTTCTTATAGGTGTAATCGCACACGTCGGGATTGTTAAACGAACCCCAGCATCCCAACAAGATCCGTCGGCGGCCCACTTCTTCATATCCCGGTAAAGCTTCGTACATGAAATCGAACAGGTCGTCATGGAAGGGAAGGACCTTCTTCATGAACTCGACGTATTTCATGAGGCGCACGATGTAATCGGTAAAGAGCTGCACGGTGGGAACCGTGCCGACGCCGCCTGGATAGAGCGTCGAGGGATGCACGTGGCGGCCTTCCATCAGGCAGAACATCTCGCGGGTCATGCGGCTCATTTGCAGAGCTTCGAGATAGAACGCGCCGGTGAAGGGGTTAAGCGAGGTCATGATCTCGCCGATGGTTTTGTAGCCATGCTGCGCGGCATGCGGAGCGGGGGTCTTCTCAGCCTTCGCCCAAACTCCGGGATTGGTTTCCTTGACCATCTGCTCGCAGAAGTCGACGCAAACCAGGTTGTCCTGGAAGATGTTGTGGTCGAACATATACTCGGCGGCTTCGCCAAGGTTGACGATCCATTCGGCCATCGGCGGTGGCTTCACTCCGAAGGCCATATTCTGGGCGTAAGTGGCGCAGGTGGCGTGATTATCGCCGCAGATGCCGCAGATGCGGCTGGTGATGAAGTGGGCGTCGCGCGGATCTTTCCCCTTCATGAAAATGCTGTAGCCGCGGAAGATGGAGGAGGTGCTGTGGCACTCCGCTACGGTGCGGTTTTCAAAGTCGATCTTGGTAAAAATGCCGAGGCTGCCGACGATCCTGGTAATCGGGTCCCAGTTCATCTCGACGAGGTTGCCGTGTTTGCCGGACGTCTTCACATTGGGTGCTGTGATCGTGCTCATGTCTCAAATTCCTTTCGACCTAGAAAGTGCTCGGACGATATCCGGTGGTGAGTTCAGCGCGCGGATGCCGCCACTTCGGTTCCTTATTGACGGTTTCGTTGGTGAACGAGCGGAGAGCCCGAATCGCACGACCGTAGACAGAGACAGCGCCCGAGGAAAGCTTCCCTCCCGGCGGCTCATCCATGAAAGGCATGAACTTATCGGGGAAGCCAGGCATGGTGCAGCCGATGCAGATACCGCCGACGTTCGGGCATCCCCCGATGCCCGCCATCCATCCCCGCTTGGGGACATTGCAATTCACTACCGGCCCCCAGCAACCGAGTTTCACGATGCACTTCGGGGAGCCGTAGGTTTCGGCGAAATCGCCTTGCTCGTAGTATCCGGCACGATCGCATCCTTCGTGGACGGTCTTTCCGAACAGCCATTGCGGACGCAACTGGTCGTCCAAAGGAATCATGGGAGCGAGACCGGACACCTGGTAGAGCAGGTAGAGGATCGTTTCCATGAAGTTATCCGGCTGCACCGGACAACCGGGCACGTTGACGATCGGGAGGCCCGCTTTCGACTTCCAATCCCATCCGAGGTAGTCGGCGACGCCCATACAGCCGGTCGGATTGCCTTCCATCGCGTGGATTCCGCCGTAAGCGGAGCAGGTGCCCGCGGTCACGATGGCCAAGGCCTTGGGGGCCAGACGGTCCAGCCATTCGCAGGTGGTGATGGGCTGCTTGGTGTGAGGATCCGTGCCGAGCGCGGCCCAATAGCCTTCCTTCTTGATCTTCTCGTTGGGGATCGATCCTTCGACGACAAGCACGAACGGTTCGAGCTTGCCTTCAGCGGCCATGTGAAAGTATTTCAGGAACTCGTCACCGTTTTCGTAGGCGATGACGGGGTTGTGGACATGAACCTTGGGCAGACCAGGAATAGCGCCCAGAATGACGTCTTCAATACTAGGTTGCGTGGCTGCCGTAATCGACACGGAATCGCCGTCGCATCCCAGTCCAGCGGTCATCCAAACGACATGCACTTCGGCTACTGGTGAAGGCTTCTGGGTTTTCCGGCCGTAAGGGACGGTTTCGGTGGGCATTGCTCATATCTCCTTCCGTCTGACGGAGTCGTTAGTTGAATGAGTCTATTTTTTTGGCTTCGTTTCGCCGGCTTTCTCCACCAGCGCTCTCATTAGACCGGAAAGAAGATCGTTCCTCAAGCGGGGACGCGCCTAAATTAGGCATCAGGGTTTTCCCTATTTGCGAAAACCTGCCGACCGGCCTACTGCGACTTATTTCCGACGTTCCATTGAATCGCGCGCTGCACCAATTCGCGCCCATTTTTGAGCAATAGCTTATCCTTTATATGAGCCTGATAGGATTCTACGGTTTTGACGCTCAGATGAAGCTCGTCGGCGATCTGGCGCGTTCCGTGGCCTTCGCCAATCAGACGAAATACCTCCAGTTCGCGATCGGTCAGATCGGCGACGGGCGAAGTCTGGGCCGCGGTAGATCCGCCCACGAACAGGTGAAGCATTTTGTTCGCTATCCGTTCGCTGACGTACACTTCACCGCCGAGGATACGCCGGATGGCCACCAACACCTGCTCCGTGGCCTGCTGCTTCATAATGTAGCCGTTCGCGCCTGCGCGCAGCCCGCGCTCGGCGTAAAGTAATTCGTCCATCATGGAAAGAATCAGGACCGGCAAGCCCGGATCGCGCGCGCGGATATTCTTCAGGAGGTCCAGACCGTCGGGCCCGTTGAGGGAGATGTCCACAACGACCAAGTCGGGTTTCAGCTCCTCGATCCGGCGCAGAGCGGTGCTGGCTTCCTCGGCGTCTCCGCAGACGGCCAGATCCGTTTCACGATTGATGAGCAAGGCCAATCCCTGGCGAACGATAGGGTGATCGTCAACCAGAAATATTCTGCGTTTTTCAGTTTCCATTCGGGGCCTCCGACAAACGGTCGGGCATGGGGAATGAGCACTTTACGACTGTTCCGCCATTCTGTGAGGACTGTATACTGAGCGCGCCGCCAATCATTTTGGCGCGGTAGTTCATGATGCGCATTCCGAGTCCGGACTTAGGAACCACAGCGTCAAAGCCGCGGCCGTCGTCGCGGATAGTGAGCACGCCGCCTCCCTTCACGATGGCGACTCCGATAATAATTCTTTTCGGGTCGGCGTGCTTGATCGCGTTGGTGACCGCCTCCTGCACCAGCCGATGAAGGTGGTCCGCGAGCGCATCGTCATGAACTGAAATGCGATCGTTACATTCCAGACGGCAGGGAACATGAAAGATTTCGCTGACCTCGCTGGCGTAGTGTTCGAGCGCGGACATCAGGCCGTGAGCCGCAGAAACCACAGGCAATAGTCCGCGGGCGAGTTCGCGTGTCATTTTGATCGAATCGTTCACCAATTTTACGATCTTCGCCGCTTCTGCGGCGTCGGCCGCTGACGTTTCCCGCAAACGGTCTTCGAGAACCTTGCCCATGAACGCGACGCCGGTCAGGTGCTGGCCGAGCCCGTCGTGCAAATCCTGACCGATTCTGCGCCGCTCCGTTTCGCTGATTTCCAGAATCGTTTTCTCCAGGCGCTTGCGCTCGCTGATATCGCGAATCGCACTCGAAACCAGCACGCCTTCTTCGGTTTCCAGAGGGCTTAAGGAAATCTCCACGGGAAACTCGTATCCATCTTTATGCAAGCCATATAACTCGACTCCCGCACCCATGGGGCGGACGCGTGGTTCCGAAATGAAACTTCTCCTATGGGAAGGATGTTTGCCTCGCAGCCGATCGGGCACCAGTTTCTCGATTTCTTCTCCGAGAAGCTCCTGGCGCCGGTATCCGAAGAGTTTCTCCACCTGCGCATTGACCAGCACAATCCTCCCGGTCTGATTTACCACGACGACAGCATCGGGCGCTGCTTCGAGTAACCCTCGGAATTTCGCATCCGCGCGCCTTTGCTCCGTGACGTCGATTCCAGACGCGATGATGTAGGTCGGCGTTTGTTTGGTGCCGGGCAGTACAGCGGCAGACCAGGCAAGAATTCTCTGTTTGCCGTCCCGCATGAGCCATCGGTTCTCATACTCGGTACGCACCGTATTGTCGCGAATCTCGAGGAATAACTTTCTGAATTCCCCGGCTTCCTCCGGAACAACAAATAAATCCCATACGAATTTCGCTTCGGATTCTTGGACGGAATATCCCGTCATCAGCTCGCAAGCCCGATTGAAGCGCACGATCCGACCTTCCCGGTCGAGCACGATGATCAGGGCGCCCACCGTATCGAAAATTGCCGAAACGACGTTGCGCTCGTCCTGCAAGGCTTCCTGCACCTGCTTGAGCTCCGTAATGTCGAATCCAACCCCGTGAATGAACCACGGTTCGCCATCCTCCCGGCGGACCAGCCGCGCCTCGCATTGAAACCACACCACCCGTCCATCGCGAGCCATGACCCGATAGGCGGAGCGCAACGGCGTCCCCGAAAAAAACATGTCCGCGGCTTCCGTGCTCCAGCGGTCCTTATCGTCGGGATGGATCTGTCGATACCACCGCACCGGGTCTTCCAGCCATTCCTTCTGCGAAAATCCCAGCGCCGCCTCAATCTGCGGACTCACGTAAGCTTCGCCGATCCCTTGGTCGAGATACGCCATGAACACGACCGCGGGAATCTGATCGAGCAGAACGCGGTATCGTGCCTCCAAGGTCGGCAGCGGGTTTGACGCGGACTTGACCGCGTCCGGCGAAACCTGAAAAAACACGGAGGCCAGATCGGTGAGAACTTGCTCCGCCTCGGCGACGCCGAGCAGATCAAGGCTTGGAATTACTGCCACGCCAGCTTGGCTCCTTATTTAACGATGCCTGAGTAAATCGCCGCAGGGCATGGATTGCGCGGCCGTACGTCATCACCGCCTTCGAAGATAACAGCGACCCTGGCGGCTGATTCATAAACGGCATGAACTTGTCCGGAAATCCCGGCATCGTGCAACCGATGCAAATCCCGCCGACGTTCGGGCATCCGCCAATTCCCGACATCCACCCGCGCTTCCCCACATTGCATTGCACCACCGGACCCCAGCAGCCCAGTTTGACGATGCAGGTCTTGGCGCCATATTCCTCCGCGAACTCGGCTTGTTCGTAATAGCCGCCCCGGTCACAGCCTTCATGAACAGTCTGCCCGAACAGCCAAGTGGGCCGCAGCGCGTCATCGAGAGGAATCATCGGCGCACGCCCCGCCGCCATATGCAGCAGATAGAGCAGCGTTTCCATGAAATTATCCGGCTGGATCGGACAACCGGGGATACAAACCAAAGGGATGCCTTCCTTCGATTTCCAGTCCCAGCCGAGATAGTCGGCCAGGCCCATCGCTCCGGTTGGATTCCCTTCCATCGCATGAATGCCGCCGTAAGTAGCGCAGGTGCCGACCGCGATCACGGCCCACGCCTTAGGCGCCAGACGGTCGATCCAAGCGCTGGTAAGAATCGGCTGGAGGGTTTCCTGATCCGTGCCGAAGGTGGCCCAATAGCCTTCGGTCTTGTTCGTTTCGTCCGGGATCGATCCTTCGATCACCAAAATAAACGGAGCCAGGTCGCCCGCGGCTGCGCGATGGAAACGGGCCATAAATTCTTCGCCATTCTCCATCGCCAAGAAAGCATTTAGGAAATTTACTTTCGGAATCCAGGGTAAATTTCCCAGGACAATATCTTCAATACTCGGCTGGGTAGCGGCCGTCATCGCGATGGTGTCCCCGTCGCAGCTCAGCCCGGCGTTGATCCATAAGACATCGATTTCGGTCAAGCTGCCCCCTGACCGAGGATTCTACCCTTTTTAGGTGGGGCGCGGTTCTGTAACACAGCCGCAGCGGTGCTAGTTCCGAGTCACCACTACACTCCGCCATCCTGAATTTCCCGCCGCATCGTATGCCCGGATCGTCACCACATTCGATCCCACCAACAATGGTATCGATGCCGACCAGTTTGTCGTCCCGCTGGCCGTCCCGGATTGTCCCAGGTTCGTCGACCAGGCGACCGAAGTCACTCCCACGTTATCGCTGGCCGTCCCGCTGAACGCGATCGTGGCAGCAGACGTGGAAATCGAGGTCGCACCCGGTGAAGCAATCGTCAGAGTCGGAGGCGTCGTATCCGATCCGCCGCCCGTCGTCGGAGGAGTCACCGCAGCCGCCTGCCTGGTAACCGTCACTACCTGCGACACGTGACTCGACCCCGCCGTCGCCGTGACCGTAATCGTGTTCACCCCCATCGCGAGCGCGATATTCGAAATTGCCCATGCTGCCGCAGTGCCGCTCGCGCTTCCCGACACGCCAACCGATGACGACGCCGTCGACCAAGTCACGGAAATCGTACCCGATCCTCCCGAAGCTGCGCCGGAGAGATTCAGCGTTGCCGCTGTCGTCGTCGCGGCTGTTGCGTTCACCGTTAGTGTCAATGCACCAGGTGTTGGCGGAGGCGGAGGAGGAGGGGGCGTGACCGCCGTGCCCTGCGCCGCATATAGTGTCTGGATCGCCGCGATGTCTCCCACCGACAATCCCGTCACCATCTTGTAGTAGGGATACATCACATCGCTCGGATTATCGGAATGTCCCAGGCCGAGGGCGTGACCCAACTCATGCAGCGTGACGCTGAACAGATCGGTATTCGTGCCGATGTGCCAGCTTTCCGAATCGTCCAGATGCATGTCGCCCCCAATGGGCTCCGGATTCGGATTCGCCGGATAAAAGGTGTGTGCCAGAACGCCGCCTGGGCCATCAAACGGATAGGCGTCGCCATGAGCGTAGGTCGCCCACAGAATGTTCACTGTCTGGTTGGCCGTCGCGCTCGACCCCGGCGCCCAGGTGACCTTCACCGCGCTCGACCACTGCGCCATCGCCCGCGCGATTTCAGCTTTCGCTGACAGAGCATTCAACTGGCTGGTGACGTTGCTGTAGTAATAAAACACGGTCGCCGCTCCCAGCCCCGGTCCGTCCCATCCGTAGCCATAGGTCGGAATGGACTGCGTTGTCGCTCCATTCGTCGTCAGCGCGCCCACGCACGGACGCACCGGCAAACCCTGCGCGAGATCGTCCGACGCGGGAAAAATATAAGAGACTGCGTCAAGTTCCGCGACACTCTTCACCAGCGAAATATCCGTGGTCTGAATCATCAGCACGTGCGGTCCAAGATCGGGATTGTCGCTCAGCACCGCGCCGGCGTTGAGCAGCATTCCCCGTGCGTCGTCCAGATTCACGTCGGGATAAAACTCCACCAGCAGATGACCGTTGGTGTTCGAAGCAGCCATCGGGCTGATCTTATCCGACGCAGCGATCGGCGCCGCATACCGGACTCCGAGCCCGGCCAGATTCACCGGTCCCGTGACCGAAACCAGTACGCCATCCTCCGGCACATCGGCCAGAACGATGACCCCGCGCGATGTCAACGCATTGATATGTTGCGCCGAAGGCAAACGGTCAAATTGCACCAGCAAATGCCCGCCGCCCGAAGGGCCGGATCCACGAGCCTCCAGTACGATTTGTGCAGGATCGGTTTGGATCCGGCGCGTCTTGAGTATCAAAGAGGTCTGCGCAGAGGCAACCCCGGAAATGAGAAGTGCGGTCAGTAACGACCGGCGAATATTGGCGACCACATTCTTCTCATCGTCGCCTTGGTGGGAGATATCCGGCCCGAATCGGTACTATCTCAACTTAGAACAATCTAGGCCGAGTCACCTACTATCTATTTGTGGCTGTCGGCATGCAGCGGTCGCGCACGGACCATTACTCTTATCGGATCGGAAAGACTTCCCCGAGAGGAAACAAGCCAGTCTCGCCGTTTGGCGCCAAACGCTTGTTCCAGAACACGATAAACCGTCGACCGTGCGCGGTTGAAGTCTTCTTTCCAGCACCGGATCCCGTCGTAGTCCAACATCCACTGCGGGAAATAGACCACGCCACCAACCCTAGTCCCTCGCAATACCGAAATAATTCCGGGGATCCGTTCTGGCACAACCGGCACTTTTTCTTGCGGAACACACCTCATTCGTGCCCCAATTCTCCAACTCGCGCCTCGCAGCCGCTTCCGCGCTCTCCGCTGATTCGCCGCCCGCCATCCGATCGCGCTTTGCCATCTCCAGACGCGCACGGATTTCCTGATCCAGTTCCTTCTGCTTCGCCGCCGCCACTTCATGCTTCGCCCCGATTCATCAAGCTCGCGATCGCGTCGCTCATCTGCCTCCACCGGCTATGCTCCCGCGTGAGCTGCTTTTTCCCCGCCGTCGTCAGCTCATAAAACTTCGCGCGCTGATTGTGCTCCGAAGTCGCCCAGTGCGACTTGACCCAACCCTGCTTCTCCAGCCGATGCAGCGCCGGATACAACGACCCGGTTTCCACTTGCAGCACTTCACCCGACCCCGAGCGTATGGCCTGGCTGATGCCGTAACCGTGTTGCGGCCCCATGCGCAGCGTCTTGAGGATCAACATATCCAACGTCCCTTGCAGTAGATCGATTTTTGCCATGGATGTAGATATTCTACACCCTTAATCCTGGCGTAAAATAGACTTCGTGAAATTCGGATACTTTACCCTCCTTCTCGCATCCGCCGCTCTCGCCCAGGATTACGGCCCGCCCAAGGGAACCCTGATCATCGTCGGCGGAGGCAATCTGACCGGCACCGGCATCATGGAAACCTTCATCAACCGCGCAGGAGGCCCCGGCGCAAAGATCATCGTGGTTCCCACCGCCGGTGGAAACAAAGATGCGAAGGGCGAGTGGATTGTCTATAAGGAAGAGGAGATCGTCGCCCCTTGGAAGAAGCTTGGCGCCGGGAACGTGCATATGCTCCACACGCACGATTCCAAGGAAGCGGACACTGAGGAATTCGCCAAGGTCCTTCGCGACGCCGATGCCGTTTGGTTCAACGGCGGACGGCAATGGAACTGCGTCGATTCCTACATGAATACTCTGACCCTTCGCGAGTTCCACAAAGTCCTAGAACGCGGCGGCGTCATCGGCGGCAGTTCGGCCGGGGCGACCATTCAGGGCGATTATCTGGTTCGCGGCGCCGTCGCAGGCCCCGATATCATGATGACGCCCGAGCCGGAGCACGAACACGGCTTCAAGTTCCTGCGCAACGTCGCAATCGACCAACACATCAACACCCGCAATCGCTGGGACGATCTGATTCAGGTGATGAAGAAATACCCGTCTTTCCTAGGGATCGGCCTGTCAGAGGGAACCGCAATCGTCGTCAACAAAGACACATTCGAGGTCATGGGCAAGTGGAAAGTCGCGATCCACGATAACACTCATCCGCGTGAGCCCTGGGAAAAGCCTTTTTTCGTGTTGTCAGCCGGAGATGTATATAACATGAAGACCCGCACCGTCGAAAAGTACGGAATCGGCGCCCAAACTCCGGTGACCGTCGTCACCAAGCACCCCTAACGCGCAGCGACGGGCAGCGTGAAATAGAACGTCGAGCCTCCGGACTGCACCGACTCGACCCAAATTCGTCCCCCATGCGTTTCAACAATCCGCTGGCAGATTGCCAAGCCGATCCCGGTTCCCGGATAAGCCGTCCCGTGCAACCGCTTGAATACCCCGAACACCTGTTCTGCGTACTCCCTCTTGATGCCGATGCCGTTATCCCGCACTGCGAAGCGCCACTCCTTCTCTTGGCGCTCACACCAGACCTCGATAGAGGGCGGCAGTTTGCTACGGTACTTGATGGCATTTCCGATAAGGTTCTGGAAGAGTTGGACCAGCCCGATCCGGTCCGCTTGGACTGACGGAAGATCGTGCCAGCACACCTTCGCGCCATTTTCGTCGACAGAGACTTTGAGGTTCAACAGAACCTCTTTCATCACCTCCGCGCAATCCACTTCAATCGCCGGACCGAGCGTAGATCCGGCCTGCGAGTAGGTAAGCAGGTCCTTCAGCAATCTTTCGAGACGCAGGGCACCATTCACAATCACTGAAATAAACTGATCCGCCGACTGATCCAACTTGCCCGCGTAACTATCTTGAAGCATCTGGCTATACAACACGACCATCCGTAGCGGTTCCTGCAAGTCATGACTCGTTGCATAAGCGAACTGATTCAGATCGTCGTTGGATTGGCGCAGAGCATGGTTCGACTCTTGCAATTCGCGCGTGCGTTCCGCGACTCTCTGTTCCAGAGACGCGTTCAATTCACGAATTTCATCGTCCGCCCGCTTTCGCTCCGTAACATCGCGAACCGCGGAAATGATCAACAGTCCCTCTTCGGTCTGTAGCGGGCGTAGACTGATTTCAACCGGAAACTCAGAGGCGTCTTTTCGCCGCGCGCGATGCTCGTTGGGCAAACCGCTCGAACGAGAGAGAGAGTTGAGGTGCCAGTCCGGCACCACCATCCGGATGTCTCGATCGATCAACTGATCGCGAGAGTATCCTGTGAGAATTTCCGTCTGTGAATTAACCAGCGTGATCCTCCCGGATTCGGAGCTGATGATGATCGCGTCCGGCGCAGCTTCTAGTAAGGAGCGGAATTTCTGCTCCGCTTTCGCAAGAACTTCGGCCTGCCGCCGAAGGAGCGCAGCGTGACGGCTGAGTTCGACGAAGACGCTAACTTTTGATCGCAGGATTTCCGGAACGATGGGCTTGAGCAGAAAGTCAACGGCGCCCATATCGTATCCGCGAAACAAATGGTCATCGCTTTTGTACGCGGTCAAGAACAGTATCGGCGTGTGCAGGGATCGCTTCCTGGCGCGGATCAGCTCCGCGGTCTGAAAGCCATCCATTTCCGGCATTTTGACGTCCAGCAGAATAAGAGCAAAATCCGAGTCTAGGAGATGTCGCAATGCCTCCTTGCCGGACCGCGCCGTTACCACTTCCTGGCCGAGCCCTTCCAGGGCTGCCTCGATGGAAATTAAGTTTTCGGCGGAATCATCGACGAGAAGAATTTTCTCCCGAGTCATCGGATGGGCCGTCTGGCTCGCTATCCCCACTGCCTCTGTCATCTATTGTCTCCCCGAATGACGAATACTACATCCCCGCTACTTGAACATTCTCCTTGCTAACAGAGACCCGCAGCACCGAAAATAGTTGATCGAGATCCACTGGCTTTGTAACATAATCGGACGCTCCCGCCTCAATGCACTTGGCTCTGTCGCCTTTCATCGCCTTCGCGGTGAGCGCGATAATCGGCAGTGACTTGAAGCGCGGTACCTGGCGAATCGCTCTCATCGTTTCATACCCATCCATTTCCGGCATCATAATATCCATCAGAACAACATCGATCTCGGGAGTTTTTTCTAAAAGCTCTATCGCGGCCCGGCCGTTCTCCGCGTGCAGAACCTTCAAATGATGATCCTCCAACAGACTGGTCAATGCAAAAATGTTCCGGACATCGTCATCCACGATCAGAACGGTCTGACCAAATAACGTAAGATCGGCTTGACGCAACTTCTCCAGAATCTCGACTTGATCCGGCCTCAGTTCACCCTCCGCCCGGTGCAGCAGCAGGACTGTCTCATCGAGCGCCTGTTCCCGGGACTTCACTCTTCGAACAACACCGCAGCGGTTCGCCTCGCGAACCAAAATCTCTTCGCGGGTAGTTAAATCCCGCGAAGTTAACATGATAATGGGCGGGACGACAACCCCTACGACTGCCTGCATATCACCAACGAGTCCCATATTCTCGACTTCCTTGGCTTCGGAGTGAATCACAACTCCGTCGACCACTGAATCCCTTAATATCACCAACGCTTCCGTTCCGCTGTTGGCAGTGACAATCTCTAGGTCTGGCCCTCCCAGTTGTTTTTGGAATTCATCGGCTTCGGATCGCCCGCAAACTAACAAAAGCTTCTTAACTCTCCTTCGCACGGATCGCTCGATAGCGGTAAACGCGCCTGACAGCGAATCGCCCACGACGCCTTTTTCCAGGTAGCTCATGGCTCCCAACGCAATCCCGCGTCTGCGATTTTCATCCCCGGAAATAATGTGAATCGGAATGTGGCGCGTAGCGGGATCATGCTTCAAGCGATCCAGAATCGTCCAACCCGCCATATCGGGAAGAGCGATGTCGAGCGTGATAGCGCCCGGTCGGAACTCCCTGGCGAGTGACATCGCGCTACTCCCCCGCAAAGCCACCAGTGCTTTAAGACCATGCTCATGTGCGAGGTCTAGCAGAATCCTCGCGAAGGTACGATCGTCTTCGACGATTAACAATACCGAATCCCCAGGCTGAATTAACGTGCGGTCATCGTCTAGAACGAGGTCCTCAACAAGTTCCTGATCCGTTCCGGCCGCCGGAGCCAGAATCATATCAACCTCTTCCGTTTCTGGCAACGCCGCAGCCTGCTCGATCGACACGGGCGTAGCCTTCAGCGCCTCGCTCTTAACAGGCTGCACGTGCGCGATATAAGTCTGAGGAAGATAAAGAGTGAACGTGCTTCCCGCGCCGGGAGTGCTCTGCAGTCTGATTTCGCCGCCCAGCAGGCGAGCCAATTCTCGGCTGATGGAGAGACCAAGCCCCGTTCCTCCATACTTGCGGCTGGTCGTACCGTCTGCTTGCTGGAACGCCTCGAAAATGATGCGTTGCTTGTCACTTTGAATTCCGATTCCGGTATCGGAGACGGAAAACGCAATGACAGAAGTCGCTCGCGACAATGTTATGTGGTGAGAACTCCACCCACTCGCGGCTCTGTCGATGACTAACTTAACGGATCCATGTTCAGTGAACTTAAGCGCGTTCGACAGAAGGTTCTTCAATACCTGTTGCAAGCGTTTTGCATCAGTCTGAATAGTCTCTGCATGCAACGCCGCGCCGAGTTCGATATTAAAGTCGAGACCCTTGCCGTCGGCCACGTGACGGAACGTCTTCGCGCAGTAATCTTGTAACTCGGTAAAGCGAACACCTCCCACTTCGACGTCCATCTTTCCGGATTCGATCTTGCTGAGATCGAGAATGTCGCTGATGAGAGCAAGCAGATCCGTTCCCGAAGTGTGAATCGTTTCGGCAAACTTCACCTGTTTCGGGGTCAGGTTCTTATCAGAGTTCTCAGACAGCATTCGAGCGAGAATCAAGAGGTTGTTTAAGGGCGTGCGCAGTTCGTGGCTCATATTGGCCAGAAATTCGCTCTTGTATTTAGAGGTCAAGGCCAACTGTTCGGCCTTCTCCTCAAGCGCCTTCTTAGCTTGCTCCACTTCCAGATTCTTGGTCTCCACTTCCGTCTTCTGCTCCGCCAGAAGCTGTGCTTTCTCCTGTAGCTCGGCATTGGTAGTCTGCAATTGCAACTGCTGGCTTTGGAGTTCTTCCGCGAGCGCTTGACTTTGCTGGAGAAGTTGTTCGGTCCGCATGGTCGCCGCGATGGTGTTCAGTACGATTCCGATCGATTGCGTGAGCTTATCGAGAAACTCCAGGTGGACGTCGCTGAACTGGCTGAACGACGCCAGTTCAATCGCCGCTCTGACATCGCCCTCGAACAGCACAGGCAATACCACAATACTTACCGGTGAGGCCGACCCCAAGCTGGAATTAATCCGCACATATCCCGCCGGCACATTGGTTGAAAGAATACGCTGCTTTTCACGCGCACATTGCCCCACCAGGCCCTGTCCGATCCGAAGTAGCTTCGGTACGTCGTCCCGGTCATCGACCGCGTAACCCGCCATCAGCTTCAGTACCGGGGTATCGTCGACGTTATCGGTAATGTAGAAGGTTCCATGTTGAGCGCCGATCAACGGCGTTAATTCAGAGAGCAAGAGCTCAGACACGGCGAGTAAATCCCGCTGGCCCTGCATCATTCCGGTAAACTTGGCGATATTGGTTTTCAGCCAATCCTGTTCATTGTTCTTCCTTGTCGTCGCCGCAAGGTTCACGATCATTTCATTGATGTTGTCTTTAAGCGCAGCTACCTCGCCCATCGCTTCAACCGCGATCGACCGCGTGAGATCTCCTTTGGTCACCGCCGTAGCTACCTCGGCAATGGCGCGAACCTGAGTAGTTAGATTCGCGGCTAGCTGATTGACGTTATCGGTAAGATCGCGCCAGATTCCGGCGGCGCCGGGGACGCGCGCTTGGCCTCCTAATGCCCCTTCGATTCCCACTTCGCGGGCCACGGTGGTAACCTGATCGGCGAAGGTAGCCAGTGTATCGATCATGCCGTTAATGGTGTCGGCAAGCTCGGCAATTTCTCCTTTAGTTTCAAGAATCAGTTTACGCTTAAGATCGCCGTTGGCGACCGCCGTAACCACCTTGGCGATGCCCCGCACCTGTGTTGTCAGGTTCGCCGCCATAAAGTTCACATTGTCGGTTAGATCCTTCCACGTTCCAGCGACCCCCTTCACCTCCGCCTGGCCTCCGAGCTTACCGTCCGTGCCGACTTCGCGGGCCACGCGCGTCACTTCACTGGCAAAGGAATTGAGCTGATCCACCATCGTGTTAATGGTGTCTTTTAGCTCCAGAATTTCACCTTGCACATCCACGGTGATTTTTCGCGAAAGGTTACCGTTCGCAACCGCAGTAGTCACCTGCGCAATGTTGCGAACCTGTGCCGTTAGGTTCCCGGCCATCGAGTTGACGCTATCGGTCAAATCCTTCCACGTCCCTGCGACTCCTCGAACCTCAGCCTGTCCGCCTAGTTTTCCCTCCGTTCCCACTTCGCGAGCGACGCGAGTAACTTCCGAGGCAAATGAGCTGAGCTGATCGACCATCGTATTGATAGTATTTTTCAACTCTAGAATCTCTCCGCGAACGTCCACCGTGATTTTTCTGGATAGGTCCCCTTTAGCCACCGCCGTTGTCACTTCGGCAATGTTTCGAACCTGGTTGGTCAGGTTGCCTGCCATGAAATTGACGTTGTCTGTCAGGTCCTTCCAGGTGCCTGCTACGCCCTTCACATCGGCCTGCCCGCCTAGTTTGCCCTCAGTTCCCACTTCACGGGCGACGCGCGTAACTTCCGATGCGAAAGAACTGAGCTGGTCGACCATCGTGTTGATGGTGTTTTTTAGCGCCAGAATCTCTCCGCGAGCATCGACGGTGATCTTTGTGGTTAGATCACCCCGCGCGACAGCAGTTGTCACGCCGGCGATATTGCGAACCTGATTGGTCAGATTGCTCGCCATATAGTTAACGCTGTCCGTAAGATCTTTCCAGGTGCCGGCAACTCCGCGAACGTCAGCCTGTCCGCCCAATTTGCCTTCTGTTCCAACCTCCCGAGCCATGCGCGTTACTTCGGATGCGAACGCGTTCAGCTGATCGACCATCGTATTGATGGTGTTCTTCAGTTCCAGAATCTCGCCTCGCGCATCGACAGTAATCTTGGTTGAGAGGTCGCCCTTAGCCACCGCCGTTGTCACCTGCGCGATGTTGCGGACCTGGGAGGTGAGATTACCGCCCATGAAGTTAACGCTGTCCGTCAAATCTTTCCAGACTCCGCCGACACCTTTGACGTCCGCCTGGCCGCCGAGTTTTCCTTCCGTGCCTACTTCGCGCGCCACGCGGGTGACTTCTCCAGCGAACGCGTTCAACTGATCCACCATGGTATTAATGGTGTTCTTCAGTTCCAGAATTTCGCCGCGGACATCGACGGTGATTTTGCGCGAAAGATCGCCCTTAGCCACAGCCGTTGTTACTTCCGCGATATTGCGAACCTGGCTGGTGAGGTTGCTCGCCATCGAGTTTACTGAGTCAGTCAGATCTTTCCAGGTACCCGCCACGCCGTGCACATCCGCCTGGCCGCCGAGTTTTCCTTCGGTGCCGACCTCGCGGGCGACGCGAGTCACTTCCGATGCGAAAGAGCTGAGCTGGTCCACCATGGTGTTGATGGTATTCTTCAGCTCCAGAATTTCTCCGCGCACCTCCACCGTGATCTTGCGCGAAAGATCTCCCGTAGCAACCGCCGTAGTAACCTCGGCAATATTTCGCACCTGGTTGGTCAGGTTACTCGCCATGGAGTTGACGCTATCGGTAAGATCTTTCCACGTTCCGGCGACTCCTTTCACTACCGCCTGACCGCCCAGCTTGCCTTCTGTTCCCACCTCTCGTGCCACGCGCGTCACTTCGCCCGCGAACGCGTTTAACTGATCGACCATGATGTTGATGGTATTTTTCAGCTCCAGAATTTCTCCGCGTACATCCACCGTAATCTTGCGCGACAAATCGCCATTCGCCACTGCTGTAGTTACTTCGGCGATGTTTCTAACCTGGGCCGTAAGATTGCCCGCCATCGAATTGACCGAATCCGTCAGATCCTTCCATACGCCGCCCACTCCCTTGACTTGAGCCTGACCTCCCAACTTGCCGTCTGTACCCACTTCGCGCGCGACGCGAGTCACCTCGCTCGCGAAGGAGTTAAGCTGATCCACCATCGTATTGATAGTATTCTTCAGCTCCAAAATCTCGCCCCGCACATCGACCGTGATTTTGCGCGATAAGTCTCCATTCGCGACCGCCGTAGTCACCTCGGCAATATTGCGGACCTGCGCCGTCAGATTGCCTCCCATCGAGTTAACCGAATCTGTCAGATCCTTCCAGACGCCGCCAACACCCTTAACCTGTGCTTGCCCTCCGAGTTTGCCTTCCGTGCCGACTTCACGGGCGACGCGCGTTACTTCCGAGGCGAAGGAGTTGAGCTGATCCACCATGGTGTTGATGGTGTTCTTCAACTCCAGAATTTCGCCGCGCGCATCCACCGTGATTTTTGTAGAAAGGTCGCCCTTCGCCACCGCCGTGGTGACTCCCGCGATATTGCGGACCTGGTTCGTCAGGTTGCCCGCCATGGAGTTGACGCTCTCCGTGAGATCCCGCCAGGTGCCCGCGATTCCTTCCACCTCCGCCTGGCCTCCAAGCTTTCCTTCGGTACCGACTTCTCTTGCCACGCGAGTGACTTCCGACGCAAAGGAACTAAGCTGATCCACCATCGTGTTGATGGTGTTTTTAAGCTCCAAAATCTCACCGCGCACACTCACCGTGATCTTTCTGGACAGATCTCCGCGAGCCACGGCCGTGGTGACTTCGGCGATGTTACGAACCTGGGCCGTAAGATTGCCCGCCATAGAGTTGACCGAATCCGTCAAATCCTTCCACGTTCCGCCGACTCCCGGCACGTCCGCTTCGCCTCCCAGCAGCCCTTCGGTTCCTACCTCGCGAGCCACACGTGTCACTTCCGCGGCGAACGAGCTAAGCTGGTCCACCATCGTGTTGATCGTATTCTTAAGCTGAAGAATTTCGCCGCGCGCGTCTACAGTAATCCGTGTCGACAGATCGCCCTTCGCTACCGCCGTCGTAACTTCCGCGATGTTTCGGACCTGGTTCGTCAGGTTGCCGGCCATCGAGTTAACCGAGTCCGTCAGATCCTTCCACACTCCCGCGACGCCCTTAACTTCCGCCTGCCCGCCCAACTTGCCTTCGGTGCCGACCTCGCGAGCCACGCGCGTCACTTCCGCGGCGAACGAACTGAGCTGGTCCACCATCGTGTTGATTGTATTCTTCAGCTCTAGAATTTCCCCTCGGGCATCCACCGTAATCTTGGTAGTCAAATCGCCCTTAGCCACCGCCGTCGTCACCCCCGCGATATTGCGGACCTGGTTCGTCAGGTTGCTGGCCATCGAATTGACGCTTTCTGTCAGATCCTTCCAGGTACCAGCCACGCCCGTCACCACCGCCTGCCCGCCGAGCTTGCCTTCCGTTCCCACCTCGCGCGCGACGCGAGTCGCCTCCGACGCGAACGAGTTCAACTGTTCCACCATCGTGTTGACTACACGCGCCGTATGCAGGAACTCGCCGCGCAGGGGACGGCCGTCCACCTCAAGCGACATCGTCTGCGTCAGATCGCCCTTGGCCACCGCGCCGATCACCCGCGCCACTTCCGTCGAAGGCTGCACCAGGTCGCCGATCAGATCGTTCACCGAATCGATGCAGTCCGCCCATGCCCCCGTAGCCGAGCCGATCGATGCTCTCTGCGAAATCTTCCCGTCTTTTCCCACCGCCCTGCTGATCCGGTCGAACTCGCTCACCATCCGCTGGTTCAGCGCCAGAATCTCGTTCAGCGTGTCAGCGATCTTGCCGTCAAGGCCGGATTGATCTACCGGCATGCGGACTCCCAGGTCCCCATTTTTGAACGCGATCAGCGTCTTCAACAGGACGTTTGTTTCGGTCTTCTTGGCCGGTTTTTTGACGACAGGTACAGTACTCACAGGCGGAGTGACTCCTTTTTCGGGCATGCCAAAAGCGCAGAGAGCCCAGCATTTCGAAAATGCGATTCGTAGTTCTACGCAAGGGAGTTGCCAGAACGATAGAGCCGCACCTATCGGGAAGTTGCTGGTTTTAAAGGGATCGTGGAGAGAGTACTATGCAATAACTTCCGGGCTCTTGCAAATTTCGATGAGGTCGGCTGCAAGTTTCGCAAACCCAGCCAGGTCGCTTGGTTTCAGCCGGCACTCTACGCCCAACGCGCGAAGCTGTTCCGCTTCCATCGGGCTGGCGGAATTGGTCATCACTACCGTTGGAATGACGTTCAAAGCTGGATCCTGGCGGATTGCCCGCAGGATCTCGACGCCGTCGTGCTTCGGAAGGTGCAGATCCAGCAAAATCATACAAGGTTGGAAGTCCAGGCAGTTTTTCCAATGATTCCTGATAAATTCGAGTGCATCTTCTCCGTCCGCCAGATTTTCGAGTTCAAAATTAGCCCCGTGCGTCGTATCTTTCAACGCGCGGCGAAGCAGAAAAACTTCCGACGGATTGTCTTCGATAACCAGGATCTTTGCGCCTGCCATTTAGGGTCCTTTTCGAGATTTTACCACCAATCCCGCAACGCATTGCAATTTTCGGGCCTCTAACAGAAGTGCGGTTTGGCACCAGCCCCGAAGACTTCCAAAAACTCCGCGAGCAATCGCAGCAGCGTTTAGCGGATTTTCTCACCGCCGAACTCCAGCTCGGACTCACTTTCGCCGATACGCCCTGCTCCCCGACCGCTAAGAAAAATGCCGAAATAGCGCTCGCCACCAGTTACCGTTTTCTCGATCGGGTCAGGGATCCAAAATTGCGCGCCGCCTTCGCAAGCCGGTGCCTCGAGCTGGAGCATGTCATATCGCTTCTCTAACCCGCCGGTGCTTGCGCCAGGATTAACGATCATGCTTTTTCTATACAATCGATGTGGAGGCACCGCCGTTGGCGAATGACTCGGGCAGTACAGAAACGAATGGACAGGCGGGCCGGTTCCCCATCGTAGGTATCGGCGCATCGGCCGGCGGACTCGAAGCGAGCCTCGCTTTTCTGGCTGCGCTGCCCGCAAAAACCGGAATGGCTTTCGTACTCGTCCAGCATCTGGAGCCGTCTTATGAGAGCCACTTGCCGGAAATCCTGTCCCGGGGAACCGCCATGCCCGTTCTGCACGCCCAGGACAACACTCGCATAGACCGTGATCGTCTCTACGTCATCCCGCCCAACGCGATGATGACGATTGAACAGGGCGTTCTCCGTCTTTCTCCGCGGGCCGAGAGCCCCAACCCGCACTATCCGATCGATAAGTTCCTGGTCTCGCTTGCCGGGGACCAGGGCAGCTACGCGGTCGGCATCATTCTCTCCGGCAGTTCGTCGGATGGCGCTCAGGGCCTCCGCGCCGTCAAATGCGCCGCCGGCACCACCTTCTGTCAGGATGAAGAGTCTGCCAAGTACGGCAGCATGCCGCATAGCGCCATTGCCACCGGCGCGGTGGATTTCGTGCTTCCGCCGCGGGCCATCGCCCAGGAACTGGTCCGGATCGCTGCGCACCCTTATCTCAATCTCACCGAGCAAAATCTCACCGATCAAACCGTCGCCCCGCATCGCCCCGACACCGCCGGGGACGCAATTGGGGAGAGCCGCGAGGAGATCCGGAAGATTCTCCTGCTGCTGCGGAGGGCCTCGGGCGTCGATTTCACGCAGTACAAGGAAAATACCATCCGCCGCCGTATCGCCCGCCGCATGCTGGTGAACAACTGCGCCGATTTTAACGAATATGTCGCTCATTTGGAGCGGCAACCCGCGGAGCTGGCTGATCTTTATCGCGATATTCTTATTTCAGTTACTCAGTTCTTTCGCGAACCCGAAATATTCAGCTCCCTCGCCTTTGCCGCATCCAAGCTGCTCGAAAAACGCGATTCCAACGCCCCGTTTCGTATCTGGTGCGCCGGCTGCGCCACGGGCGAAGAAGCGTATTCCCTGGCCATCGTGATCCGCGAAATTCTGAACGCTTTCGGGCAGCTCAGCACTCCCATCCAATTGTTCGGCACCGATATCAGCGAGTTCGCCATCGATCGCGCGCGCGCTGCCGATTATCCGGAATCGATTCAAAGCGACGTTTCGCCGGAGCGCTTGAATAAATTTTTTACGCGGACGGACACCGGATATCGCATCGCCAAGCAGATTCGCGAAAGCTGCATTTTTGCCCGCCACGATCTGATTAAAGACCCTCCGTTTTCCCAGCTCGATGTGGTCAGTTGCCGGAACGTGCTGATTTATCTCGACTCTCCCGCCCAACAGCGCATCCTGCCCGCGCTCCACTATAGCCTCAAGCCGGAAGGCCTTCTGGTGCTGGGGTCTGCGGAGAGCGTGGGAAACCGCACCGATCTGTTTACACCGGTCGAGAATGACAAGAAAATCTTCTCGAAGAGACCGGCGTTCAGCCGCTTTTCGATAACCACGCCGGACCTCAAAAGGTCTGAAGAAGCACCCATCGAGTGGAAAGCCAAGGAACTCGTTCCTAAAGAACTGATCGCGCCGCCTCCCTTCGCCGATGTGGAGGCGCGTGCCACGCGAATCCTGCGCGATATTTATGCGCCGCCGGGGGTCACCGTCAACGATTCGCTCCAGATCGTCCATTTTCACGGGCGCACCAGCCCCTACCTCGAACCGCCCACCGGAGAGGCCAGCCTGAACCTTCTGCGCGTGGCGCACCAGAGCCTTTTGTTTCCTATCCGAAAAGCCATCGATACCGCATCGGAAAAGATGCAGCCGGTGCAGGAAACCGGCGTTCGCCTGGAACGCGGCGGGGAAGCTCGCGAAATTACCCTGCGCGTGATTCCCATTTCCGAAGGCGGATCGCGCTTCTTTCTGGTGTTGTTCGAGGAGGGATTCGTGCGGCCGGCCCCCCCTCTGGATCTCGATGACGTCGAGTCCAGCGTTCTGGAGTTTCAACTGGCGCAAGCGCGCCGGGAACTGGACGAGAGCCGCGAATATCTCCGCAAAATCGTCGAGCAGCATGAAGTCGCCATTGAAGAGCTGCGCGCGGCTCACGAAGAGGTCCAATCCTCCAATGAGGAAATGCAGAGCACCAATGAGGAGTTGCGGACCGCGAAAGAGGAATTGCAATCCTCCAATGAGGAGCTGCGCACCGTCAACGACGAATTGCAGAATCGCAACAATGAGCTGGGCTCCGTCAACAACGACCTCAGCAATGTCCTCAATGCCGTCAGCATCCCCATTGTGATGGTCGGCATGGATTTTCGCATCCGCCGCTATACGCCCGCCGCCGCGCGTTTGCTCAATTCCATGCCCACGGATGTGGGCCGCGCCATCACCGAAGTGCATTACGCCTTCGAAGTGCCCGGCCTCCACGCCATGCTGACCAATGCCATTGAAACCCTGGCCGTCCAGCAGACCAGGATTCAAAACCGCGAAGGCCGCTGGTTTTCCGTTCAGGTGCGTCCTTACCGCACGGTGGATGACCGCATCGACGGCGCCGTGGTGACGTTCTTGGACATCGATGAGGTGACCCGCGCTTTAGAGACGGCGGAAGCATCCCGCGATTTCGCCGAAGGAATGGTGGAAACGGTCCAGCATCCTCTGCTGGTTCTCGACCATGAGCTGCACATCCAGCGAGTCACTTCGGGTTTCTACAGGGATTTTCGAACCACTCCCAATGAGACGCTGGGCCAGTCGATTTTCGATGTCGGCAGCGGGCAGTGGAATTCTCCGCTGCTGCGAAAAAAACTCGAAACCGCTTTACTCGAGGACGTTCCTTTTCGCGATCTCACCATCGAGTACGACTTCCCGAAAATCGGCCGCCGAACCATGCGCTTGAACGCCCAGCGCATCTCCGGGCGCGACCGTAACTCCCACACGCTTCTGCTCGCCATCGAAGATGTGACGGAGCGTAAGGAAGCCGCCGAGATTCAGTATCGCCGCCTGTTTGAGTCCGCTAAAGACGGAATTGTGGTGGTCGACGGAAGCACCGGGTTGGTGGTCGACGCCAATCCTTTTTTCCTGGAGTTGACGCGCTATTCCAGAAAGGAGATCGTCGGCTTTCCCTTTTGGGAAATACCGCCCTTCCGCAAGGCCGAAGAGGGCCGCAGAGTGGTGCCCGAAACGACCGAGAAGGAAGTTACTCAATTCGACGCCGTCCGCGTGCAAGCCCAGGATGGAAGACAACTGCTTGTCGCGATGATCGCCAATCGCTATCGCGTGAAAGACCAGACTTTTATCCAGGTTAATCTCCGCGATGTCACCCAGCGCCGCCAGGCTGAGGATGACCTGCGCCGCTCCAACCTCGACCTCCAGCAATTCGCTTTCGCCGCTTCTCACGATCTTCAGGAGCCTCTCCGCACGGTGATTAACCAGGTGGAGCTACTCCAAAAGGAATATAAGGGCAAGCTCGGAGCGGATGCCGATGAAATCATACAGTTCATCACCACTGCCACGGATCGCATGCGGCAGATGATTCTCGATCTGCTCAATTACTCGCAGATTGCTCGCGCCTCAATCATCATTTCCGCGACCAGTATGGAAGCGGTTCTTGCAACCGCCATGTCAAATTTACAGCTTGCCATTGTCAACTCCGGCGCCCGCATCACCTTTGATCCTCTGCCCACCGTCTGGATGGATCAGACGCAAGCCATCCAGCTCCTTCAAAACCTGATCGGAAATGCCCTGAAATATCACAGCGCGGAACCACCCCACATTCACTTGTCTGGACGGCAGGTCGGAAACGAATGGATCGTCTCCGTCAAGGACAACGGCCTCGGCATCGAACCCCGCTTCCACCAGCATATCTTCACCGTTTTCAAAAGGCTGCACGGTCGTGAGTACCCCGGCACCGGGATCGGTCTAGCCACTTGCAATCGGATCGTGGAACGCCACGGAGGCCGGATCTGGGTCGAGTCCGAATTGGGGAAAGGTTCGACCTTTTTCTTCAGTGTCCCGATTCCGTCTTAGAAAAAGTGTCGTAGCAAACATGTAGACTAGAGTCACTGATTGGCGTGGAGCGTGCTCACCAAGTCAGCCCACGCCATGGCAAGAAAAATCGTCATCGTCGAAGACAATCCGGCAGACGCCAAAACACTGCGGGTTGCCTTGACGCGCCGCGATCCGGAAATCGAGACCGTGGTGTTGGAAAATGGCGCCCAAGCCCTCGAGTATTTTGCCAACGACGAAACACCGGAACTCGTGCTGCTGGATCTCAACCTTCCCCTCGTCAGTGGCTTCGAGGTGCTCGAATTCTTGAAATCCGACCCGCACCTGAAAAGGCTTCCCGTAGTGATCTTATCCGGATCGAGCAATCAGCAGGAAATTGAGCGCTGCTATGCCGCCGGGGCAAACTCGTATATTTGCAAACCGACCGGGATCAATCAGGTTTTCACTATGGCTTCGGATCTGGTTTCTTATTGGTTCGAGCAAGCGAAGCTCCCCAAACGCTTCGTCGCCACGCACACCTGAAATTAGTCTCATTTAAGCGCTCGCACAAGCTCAAAAACAGCGCTTTAAGGTCGTCTAAGGACACAAAAATGGCGCGGATTTCGTCTCCGCGCCATCTCTTTACGTTAAGCTTCTTCCATCTCCGGCTCTTCCTGCCCCGCCTGCGAAGCATTCTCAATGACCGGTCCGGAAATCTCGGTCAACTTCGAATCGGCCGCCTTTTCCTCTTTTAAGGTCTTTTCCAGCAGATCAACCGCCTGCTGTTTGCCGAGCTTCTCCGCCCACGCGATCGCAGTCCCATAGGCTGAGATTTCATAGTGTTCCACCTTCTGAGCGGCCGCAATGATGGCTAGATCGGCCAGCGAACCCTCGTCGCTCGCTGCCTCTCCGCCTTCTTCGATCAGGCCCCGCATCGCCTTGCAGGCTTTAGCGCGCGGTTTTTGACCGAATTGCTCAAAAACCTGCTCCAGCCGTTCGACATGTTGTTTGGTTTGTTCGAGATGCTCGCGAATCGCGTCCCCTAATTCCTCGGAATCGGCAGCCTTCGCCATCTTCGGAAGCGCGCGGACCAGGTTCTTTTCGGCATCGTAAAGATCGCGTAAATGATCGATAAGGACATCTTCTAAAGTATTAAGTTTCAAAGTGCACCAGCTTTCACTGAGTGGATCGCCAGCGCTTGGAAGTGTTACGGCTCCACGACCACCGCGTCTTTCACTGCGGCGCGCACCGCGTGCTTGACGGCATCTTTCACAGTATCCTCAAGTTCTTCGGGATTGAGCGCAAGTTCGACCTCGCCGTTGCCGATTTCCTGGATCACGCTTTCAACCACCGGCGTGACCGACGGCATTTCCTTCACCACGGCTTTAGCCACTCGCTTCGCCACTTTCGAGGTCGGAGTTGCTTCTGTTTTGTGGGCTTTGGCGTTTTCAGCGATACCCCAATCCTCCAGGAATGTTTTCAGCAGGCTCTTCACCACGGGCTCATCCTCGAAGATCATTCCAACTTCCCGGCGCCGGTCGAGCTCCACGGTTCTCAAGCTCTGGCTGCCGATGAAGGCTTGGGTCTGATCACGCAAAATCACCCTCGTGTGAAGCCGCATGTCGTGGAGTTTACACACTTCAAACGCCTCGGACCGGCGCGTCGAATGGCCTAGAATCTTCACCGCGACGCCGTTCTTGGCCCGCTCATCGAGAGCGCGGAGCATCGCCGGATCGCTGACGCACGGATCGTAGATCAACAGCTCCTTCTTTGCGCCTTTTATGAATTCCCCCAATTCGCGGCGGGCATTGGCTGGGCTGACGATCAGCCAATCGAGGCCGGCAGAATAGGTCTGGCGCTTCATATCGTTCTCGAACAGTTTTGACGCTTCCCCAACCGCGTCTTTATTCGTTGTGGACACGCCGAAACTGCGGCTTTGTTCGATATCGAGGTAAGTGAAGTTAAACGCTAACAGAAACAATTCACGGCGATCGACGATGAGATATTTCGCGTGATAGCGAACCAGATCGTCCGCAGTGCGTGCTACGGTGACTCCCGCGGCAAGGAGCCGCGTTTCGAGATCGCGCAGGCGTTTCTCACCGCCGCGGTTGGTGCAGGCGATCAACGCACGGACCTGCACGCCGCGATTGACAGCGTTGATCATCGCACGCTCTATCTCTTTGCGGTCGAAGCGGAAAATCGCGATGTCGACTGTGCTCTTGGCGGAATTAATAGCGTTGACGAGAGGATTCACGCCATCCCCGGGTTGCGTTAGTAGTCTCACACGGATTACCAGAGCAAGCCAATGACACATGGCAAGATTCGTGCCTTTTCTTCTCATGATCCGCCTCCGGCCGATCGAAGGAGCAGTATTAACATGATTAGAAAATTCAATAAGATAGCGCTCCCGATGGCTTTCTTCGGCGGCGTTCTGATGGTTTCCGGCGCGCCCGCGGACAAGGACAAAATTGCCGATACCGGAGTGAAAAGTGCACAGGGAACATTATGGGTGGATCCCGGCGACATTCAATCCCGCAATTTGTTCTATGGCCCTGGAGGCAAACAACATCAGCCCAATGGAACGACCTTCACATTCGTAGATGAAGATCTGGATGGCACCAATCCTAAATACAACGTGAAGGACCAGGACGGTGTGAAGTGGAAGATCAAGCTGGGCGCGGAGGCAAAACCGGAGACGGCGGCGACGCGGCTGGTCTGGGCAGTGGGCTATTTCGTCAATGAAGATTATTTCCTTCCGGATCTGCATGTTACGGGTTTACCGGCGCATCTGCATCGAGGCGGAAAACTGGTCGGCCAAGACGGCGAGATGAAGGACGCGCGGCTGAAGAGGCATCAGAAGGGGGAAGAGAAGGTCGGAAACTGGCCCTGGAGAGACGATCCGTTCGCGCAGAGCCGCGAATGGAACGGGCTTCGCGTGATGATGGCGCTGATCAACAACTGGGATTTAAAGGACGAGAATAATGCCGTCTATGAAGACGGGCCGCAAAGGATTTATATGATCAGCGACCTGGGCGCGAGCTTTGGAACGACAGGGTTCAATCCACGGCAAACAACATCGAAGGGAAACTTGCGCGGTTACGAGCATTCGCACTTCATGCTAAAGAAGACTCGCGAGTACGTCGATTTCGCGGTTCCCTCGCGGCCAGCGATCTTAGTGGTTTTCAATCCCGCTGAGTTTTTCCCCCGGATGAAACTGCGATGGATCGGCAAGAGGGTGCCGCGGAGCGACGCGCGATGGATGGGGCAGATGCTGGCGAAATTATCGGACGCACAAATTCGCGATGCGTTCCGAGCGGCGGGATATGAGCCGCGGGAGATCGACGGATTCACAAACGTCGTAGAGAAGAGGATCGGGGAATTGACGGCGCTGTAGAAAGGCTATGTTATTTCCTCGAATTGGATTTGGTGTAGTTCGGCGTAGAGGCCGGCTTCCTTCATCAACGATTCGTGCGTGCCGGATTCTACAATCATTCCGTCTTTGACTACGAAGATCCTATTGGCGCGCTGGATGGTTGCCAGGCGGTGCGCGATTACTACTGAGGTTTTGCCTTCCATCAGGCGGTCGAGTGCCTCGAAGACCAGTTGTTCGGAGGCTGCGTCCAGACCAGAGCTGGGTTCGTCCAGGATCAGAATCGGGGTGTCACGAATTACAGCGCGGGCGATGGCGATACGCTGGCGCTGGCCTCCGGAGAGAGTTACGCCGCGTTCTCCGATCATAGTGTCGTAGCCTTCCGGCATTTTTTCGATGAACTCATGGGCGTTTGCCAATTGGGCGGCGCGCAGGATTTCCTGACGGCTGGCTCCTGGTTTTCCATACGCGATGTTGCGCCAGACCGGGGCGTGGAACAGTACAGTTTCCTGGAGGACGAAGCTCACCTGGTCCCGAATGGATTTCTGTTGAAACAGGCGCACGTCTTTTCCGTCGATTTTCACGACGCCGGAATCGGGATCGTAAAAGCGAGGAATCAGGCTGATGATGGTGCTCTTCCCCGCTCCGGTGGGTCCGACCAGGGCTGCGACGGTTCCGGCCTCGATCTTGAAGCTCATGTCTTTGAGGACGGGTTGGCCCGGCTCATAGCCGAAGGTGACATGGTCGAATTCCAGCTCACCGCGGAGCCGTCCCGCGCGACGCGCGCCCGGCAGATCTCTGACTTCACGATCCGATTGCAGAACCTCCTGAATGCGCTCATAGCCGACGGCGGCTTTGGCGTAAGTGTCGGTCATCTTCGAGAGGTCCTGCATGGGCTTGTACATCTTGCCGAGATACCAGATGAAGATGATGAGAGAGCCGGCTTCGAGCGCGCCATTAAGCACCATGCGCGCGCCGAACCACAGCACCAGGCTGGTGCCGATGCCCACGATGATCTCGACAATCGGAGCGAGGCGAGACTTCAACGCTCGCGCACGGAGGGCGATTTCGACGCTTTCAAGACTCTCCTCTTCGAGGCGTTTCTGTTCGTAATCTTCGCGCGCGAACGCTTTCACAACGCGGATGGAGGTGAGGACTTCCTGCACGATGGAGACGATCTGGCCTTCTTTCTTGCGGACTTCGCGCGAGGATTTGCGGATCAGCCGGGTGTAGCGGAAGACGACCGCAAACAGGACCGGCGCGATGGAAAGAGCGATCAGCGTGAAGCGCCAGTTCATGCAGAACATGATGACGACCATGCCGACCAGGGTCATGATATCGACCGACACGCTGAGCAAGCCGGAGGTGACAAAGCTTTGCACGGTGTCGATATCGCTGGTGACGCGGCTGATGAGGTCGCCCGTCTGGCTCTCATCGTGGAACGAGAGAGAGAGGCGCTGGATGTGCGCGTACAGAGTGCGGCGAAGATCGTGCATCACCCATTGGCCGACCGTCGTGGTGCAGGATTTCTCGATGTAAGAAAAGACCGCACCTAGAATCGCGATCGCAAGAGCGGAGATGGCGGCGATCTTCAGGATGAGGAGTTTGTCGTCGCCGGCGATCGAGTGAAGCAGGGTATTGATCCGGCTCAAATTGGCCTTGGGCTTCAAAATGTCGTCGAAGACGAGTTTCAAAGGCCAGGGGCCGAGCAGGTCCGCGACGCCTTCGCCGACGGCGGCGAAGACGGCGAAGAGCAACAATCCGGAGTAGGGTTTGAGAAGTTTGAGGAGGGTGACGCGGCGACGGCCGGATGCCTCGCGATTATGAGACTCCGCGCCGGGAGCCTCTGGCACAGAGGGCATTTAGCGAATCCTCTGGCCGAAGGGGACGGGCGAAAACGCTTGAGGCGTAGACAGGAGCGTCAACGCGGCACGCACGAGTGCGTGCGCCACGGTTCCGGGATCTCGCTGCGGCATACTACTGGTGAGAGTACCCAGGCAAACTTTCTGTTACGCGAGGGGAAGGAGGGGCATCTTAATTTGTGGTGACTTCGCTGGCGGTGCTGCTTCTCGGGTTTCCGGTGTTTGCACAGGACAATGTCAATCCGCAAGCGGCGGCCATCCTGGACTTCGAAAAACGCATCGACGACTACGTGAACCTTACCAAGCGCCTTTCGAAGGGAATTCCGGTCAACGAGCCGACAGATCAACCGCATCTCATACTCGAGCGGCAACACGAGCTGGCGCGAAAACTCCGCGAGGCGAGAAAAGATGTCAAGCAGGGGGCCATTTTTACTCCGGACATTGCGAAGGAGTTTCGGCGGCTGCTGGGAATCGCCATGGCGGCTCAGAAAAACAATGCAGACATTCAAAAGAGCCTGGCGCGCGCCGAGCCGGTGCGGCTGCTGGTGCGGATCAATGAGCCGTATCCGCCGGAGGTGCCGCTGCAATCCACGCCGCCGACGATTCTGCTGAACCTGCCGCGCCTGCCGCAGCAACTGGAATATCGAATCGCCGGCCATGCGCTGGTATTGCGCGACACGGTAGCGAACCTTGTCGTCGACCTGATACCGGACGCGATTCCCTGACCTCATGAAAAGATCCGTATTTTTACTCTTATTGATGCGCGGCTTTGCGGCCGCGGCGAGGGCCCTGCGGCCGGCGGAGCAGCAGTCGATCGGCTCCGCGCTGAAGCTGCCGTTGAAGACGGGATCGGTGCGGTTTGCGATCATCGGCGACAGCGGCACGGGGGAGCATCCGCAGCATGAAGTGGCGCAGCAGATGGTGACGTTCCGCAAGGACTTCCCGTTCGATTTCGTGTTGATGTTGGGCGACAACATTTACGGCTCAAAGACGGACGAGGATTTCAGGAAGAAATTCGAGCATCCCTATGCGCCGCTCCGAGACGCGGGCGTGAAGTTTTACGCTTCGCTGGGCAATCACGACCACACATCGGAGCGGCTCTACAAGCCGTTCAACATGGACGGGCAGCGGTATTACACGATCAAGAACGCGAACGTGCAGTTCTTCGCGCTGGACAGCAATTATATGGACCCGGTGCAACTGGAGTGGCTCGACCGGCAGTTATCGGGGTCGGGGGCGACGTGGAAGATTTGTTTTTTTCATCATCCGTTGTATTCCCACGGGAAGTTTCACGGGTCCGACCTGGATCTGCGGGCGCGATTGGAGCCCATGCTGGTCAAGTACAAAGTAGATGTGGTTTTGAACGGGCATGAGCATGTTTATGAGCGCGTGAAGCCGCAGCAGGGGATCTATTATTTCGTGCTGGGAAACTCCGGCGAGTTGAGGGCGCACAACTTGAATCCATCGCCGGACACGGATAAGGGATTCGATACAGATCGAACGTTCGGGCTGATCGAGATCGCGGGAGACCAGTTCAATTTTCAGATTATTTCGCGGGCGGGCGCCACGGTGGACTCTGGGGTGTTTCAGAAGGCTGGGAAGTAGAGTCGGAACGTAGGCACGCTCGAAGACATCGCCAGCAATAAGCCGCCTAGATAGGCGGCTGCCGCCAAAATTAGCCGCTCCACAAGACTACGGCGCATCATGGGCGGGTTGGGGCGGTCCGAACAAAACTTGGGAGATAGCGGGACGGTGGGTTTCGTTACAAATTTCTTGTTTTAAAACTATTCCTTGAAACAGCATAAGTCTCGTGGTAGTACTGTAGAGAGCTATCTCAAGTAGCCGCATTACTATAACATTTTACATTTCTTGTCTTCCCGGAGACTGGCAGGAAGAAAGCATTTTTTGAAATGAATTTGTGCGAGACTCCTTCGCGGAGATTCGTCCTCTTAGCTCCCACTTCGACGCGGATCCCTGCTTTGTTTACGCGACTGGAAACTGATTGGACAGGTTACTGGAGCCTGCTGCACGAGATGCAGCGCCTCCGCGGCAGGGTGTATGTGAAGGACGGCGCGATCGACGCCTCCAGTCTGGTGGATGGAAGGCACCAATCCGACGCAGATACTTCGAGCTGGCATCTGCTGGTGTTGAATCCACTGGGACGGATCTGCGGTTGTTTGCGGCTGCACGAGCACCCCAAGCCCGTGGTGCTCTCCGAGCTCAATATCGGCCATTGCGCTCTGGCGCGGAGCCCGGAGTGGGGCGATGCGTTGGCGAGGGCACTGAGAGAAGAGCTATCGTTCTCAAGCGATGTGAATCTATCCTTCGCCGAGTTGGGGGGATGGGCGCTCGATGAAGAGATTCGCGGGACTACGGAGGCGCTGCGCTTCGCCCTGGCTACCTATGCATTCTGGCAGATGCTGGGGGACGCGATTTGTCTGACTACGGCGACGTTGCGACACTGCTCGGCATCGATCCTACGGCGGATTGGAGGCCGGCCGCTGACATATCAGGGGACCGAGTTTCCGGTTTACTACGATCCGCTGTACGACTGCAAAATGGAGATTTTGAAGTTCTATTCATGGGCTCCAAATCCGCGGTATGCGATGTGGATCCGGCAGATGAGAGAAGAGTTAAGCAGGGTTTCCGTGATTGTCCGGCAACATGGCGATCCGGCGGCTAAGGGAGATCAAGGCTGGCTTTATGGGCAGGGTTTGAAAGCGCACGCTCAAGTGGCGTGATGTGGCAAAAGCTGCATCCGCCTGTGTAATTTTTGTACACCGTCAGGATGCGAGATCCGGCCACATGACGTGGGGCGGGGTGTAGCCGTCGGGAAACCAGTGGGTCTCGCCGACCGCGACCTGTACCAGAAATCCATAGCTATCCTGTTCACAGGAAACCACCTTGGCGGGCACTCCTTCGCCGATCGACTCGAAGGCGATCGGCAGACCTTCTGGAATCTCGACACTGGTCTGAAGGAGTGCGCCATGATCCCAGATTTCGAGAAGGATGGCACAATCGTGGGACATCCGGCCAGGGGCGGAGGGGAAGGCCACCTTAAGCACGTCTAAACAGTGAACATGTTCGCCAGCTTGCAACCTATGCATGGACTACCTTACTGGCGTTTCTAAGGCAATTGCCGCTCCAATCGAAAAAACGGCAGAGAGGCCTGGTTGAAGCAGGCCTTCTGCCGTAAGGAGGTTCGTGGAGGATCTGGTGATTTAACGGGACTGACGCTTTCGAAGAACGGTGATGCCGATCAACGCGGTGCCCACTAGCATCATGGCGAGTGAGGAGGGTTCGGGAACACCGAGGGTTCCCATGGTAGCGGTGAAGCTGCCGGATTGGGAACTGGTGATCGAGGCAGTCGTGCTGCACTGAGCGGGCGAGGTGACCGAATTGGTGCCGCAGAAATAGAGCTGAATATCCGCTGGGGTCGGCGCAGTATTGTTGGGAAGATTATTGGTGAGCAGTTGGGTGAAGCCGCCTTCGTAGGTGGAGCCTGTCGCCAAGCCGGAGATGCCGGTGTCGCTGACATTTCCGCTGACATGGAGACTGACCTGCGTTTGATTGCCGGGCTCGAGCGTCAAGATGATCGGCGAACCGGGGAAGACTACGCACGATTGGTAGAGGGTCAAACCAGCGCAGTTCGCGTTCGTGAATGTGGCGATGCCGGTGAGGCTAAAGACCAAGTTCGGATTGTTCGCGAAGGTCATGAATTGGTTTTCGCCTAAGCTGGCGGCCGTGATGGGGCTGTTTACGTCGATTCCTTCCTGGGCACTCAAACAGCCTGGTGTCCCGAGCGTACCGCTGGAGCAGCCGGCGAAGGAAAGAGTGGTACCGGTGGCTACGTCGGAATCGCACGTTTGCGGCGAGCAGGTGCCGAGCGCAGCGGGATCGTTGTTAAAAATAACGGAGTCAATGGTGGCGGTAACAGTTCCGGTCGACCCTGTCTCCAGAGTACCGGCTACCGACGCGGACGCCGTCTGTAACGAGAACATCAAAGCACATCCCACGAACGCCATTCCAAAAAAATTGCGAAAAATTTTATTCACTTGGTTTTCTCCTCCAACTTAGGAATCTAGGGTCTGAGACCACTTCCAGGTACATTCTGCCGTTCGCGCGCGAATCTTTGCGCTTGGAAGATGCCGAGAGAGACCCTGGCAAAGATCCCTGTGCCGTCACTGGTGGGTAGTAGAGGAGATTCTTTCTCTCCTTAAGGAAGAACCTTATCGAATGTTAAGGTTCGAGTCCCTACTGCGCAGCCGCGGGCAGGTCGATCCCATGTGTAGTACTTATATCGTTGTCGATACACAGGTGAAGTTTTGAATCTTGTTCCCGCCGCGAACTCAATACAAGGGCAGACCGTCGTTCTGGCGCCTGCTGAGGCATATCTACCGAATACCTTCGCCAGAGTGGTGCGGAGTCCGTCACGTCACGCGAATCTATTGTGCGAACTGCAAAGGCTTCGCGGAAGGGTCTATCTGGAAGACGGGGCGATCGACCGGTTTCAGCTCACTTCCGACGGGCGGTTCGTCCAGGAAATTGATCAACATGCGTGGCATTTGGTCCGTTTGAACGAAAAAGGGGAGGTTTGCGGGTGTGCCCGATACATGGCATATCCGTGGAATCTGAGTTTTGCGGACACAGGGATTGCGAGAACTCCGCTAAGCCGGTCGCGCGAATGGGCGGGCTGTCTGAAATCGGCGATGGAGTCGGAGATCGCGCTCGCCAAAAGATTGCGGGTCGACTATGTGGAAGTGGGGGGTTGGGCGCTGGCGCCGGAGCTTCGATGCACCAGCGAAGCGCTCCGGATCGCTTTAGGGACGTTCAGCATGGCGCGCTTGCTCGGAGGATGCATCGGCGTCACGACCGCGACCAAACGGCATTGTTCGGCGTCCATTTTGCGGCGGATCGGCGGGCAACCTTTGACGACGCAGGGGGTCGAGGTCCCTCGATATTTCGATCCGAGATTCGATTGCGAGATGGAGATTCTACGCTTCGATTCCGCGCGGCCGAATCCGCGATTCGAGCGATGGATCGAGGAATTAAAGGGATATTTGTCGGAGGTTCCGGTGATCCGGGGGATACTCACGAGCGAGAGCATGGTTCGGGATTCGGCAATGACGGCGGCTTAGCAGCCACGCTAGACGAAACCAAGCCGGTAGAGTATATTAGTGACTGGCAGTCGGGGGCCATTAGTAATTTGGCCTTCGCCTGCCCTTTTTTGCGACGGCGGCCAATAGGTAGGAACGAGCTGCTATGTTGGACCAGTCGGTGCTCCTTCGATGGGAGCAGGTACTCGGTCGGGAAAACGTCGTAACGCAAGAATCAAGGTTGAGCGAAGCTGCCACGGCTACGTTCGCCTCCTCGCAGCGCATACCCGCAATTCTTTATCCACGGGCGCGAAGACAACTCCAGGAGTGTCTTCGGATCGCTGGCGAGAACTCGATTCCCGTTTATCCCATCAGCACGGGAAAGAACTGGGGGTATGGGTCAAAGGTTCCTGCATCCACGGGGTGTGTGCTGATCGATCTGAGCCGGATGAACCAAATCCTGGAGTTCGATGAAAATCTTGCCTACGTCACGATCGAGCCCGGGGTCACGCAGCAGCAGTTATGGGATTATCTGCGATCGAGGGGATCCAAGCTGTGGATCGACGCCACCGGATCGAGTCCGGATTCGAGCCTGATCGGCAACACAATTGAGCGGGGTTTTGGTCACACGCCGTACGGCGATCACGCGTCGAATGTCTGCGGATTTGAAGTTGTGCTGCCCAATGGCGACTATATCGAAACGGGATTTTCCCGCTTCCCGAACGCCGCCGCGGCGCCGGTGTACCGGGCTGGATTGGGTCCCAGCCTGGATGGCTTGTTCCTACAATCAAACCTCGGCGTGATCACGCGGATGACGTTGTGGCTGATGCCTGCACCGGAATATTTCCAGGCTTTCTTTTTTCGCTGCGACCGCGAGGACGCGCTGCCCGCACTTATCAACGCGTTGCGGCCTCTGCGCCTGAACGGGACGCTGCGGAGCGCGGTCCATGTGGGCAACGACTACAAGGTTCTCGCCGGCCTTCAGCAATATCCGTGGGATGCGACCGGCGGATCGACGCCGTTGCAGCCCGACATCATGCGCAGATTGCGGAAGGAGTTGAAATTTGGAGCCTGGAATGGGTCGGGCGGTTTGTATGGGACGCGAGCGCAGGTGGGTGAAGCGCGAAGACTGCTAAAAGGCTCTCTTAAGGGCGTGGCCGATAAACTGGAGTTTCTGGACGCCGCCCGGCTGTCATTTGCATCGCGTATGGCGGACCCTTTTCATGCCATCGCGCGATGGGATTTGAGGCGGACTCTGGAGCTGGTGCGGCCTCTGTTCGGATTGCTGCAAGGCGTCCCGACCGATCAGCCGCTGGCGAGCACCTATTGGCGAAAACGTACTCCTCCGCCGGCAAAAATGGATCCCGACCGGGACCGCTGTGGCTTGATGTGGTGCTCGCCTGTCGCACCCGCTGAAGGATCGCATGCGGTTTTCCTGGCGCAATCATCGTCGAGCATTATGCTGCGGCACGGTTTTGAACCGATGTTATCCATCACGTTGAACACGGACCGTTCGATCATTTGCGTAATTTCCCTGACGTACGATCGTGAGCTTCCCGGCGAAGATGAGCGTGCTCAACGGTGCTGTGACGAATTGGAGACGGAATTAGGAGCAAGAGGCTATATTCCCTACCGCCTCGGAATCCAATCGATGAGCCGTATGGACGCTAGCGGAGCCTATGGCCGGCTCCTATCGGCAATCAAGAATTACGTCGACCCGGAAAGCATTCTGGCGCCCGGCCGCTATTCCGTCCCGGGAATAAACTCGCAACTTTTAGAAAAGTCGGCTAGGGGGAACGAGCGACTTTGATCAGTCTTTGGAAGGTTTCGAAACACTATCCGGGAAAGCGCGGCATCACGGCTCTACAGGAGATCAATCTCGAGATCGATCGGGGCGAGATGGTGTCCATTGTGGGCGCGTCCGGCTCTGGAAAATCGACCCTGCTGAACCTGATAGGCGCGCTCGATCGGCCTACGAAGGGCTATATCGAAATCGACGGATTGCCGTTGTCCGGAATCCCGGACGAGAAGCTCACCAAACTCCGCCGGGACAAAATCGGCTTTATTTTTCAGTTCTTCAATCTCTTGCCCACGCTGAACGCCGAGGAGAATGTGGCTCTTCCGCTTCATTTACGGGGGTGGAATAAAACAAAGGCAAATGCACGGGCACGCGAGTTGTTGGAACTGGTGAAACTGGGCGCGCGCGCCGAACACTTACCCGAAGAAATGTCGGGCGGAGAGCGGCAGAGGGTGGCCATCGCACGCGCGCTTTCGATCTACCCTCCGGTCCTGCTGGCGGATGAGCCGACGGGAAATCTGGACACGCACACGGCGTGCGAAATTCTGGCGTTGATTCGGGAATTACACCAAAGGCTGGAGGCGACCGTCGTGATGGTAACCCACGACGCCTCGATCGCGGAGAGTTGCCCAAGGATGATCAGGATTCGAGACGGATCCATTGTCGAGGATTCGCGGCAATGATCCTTCTCCGTCTGCTGAGCTGGCAATATGCCCGCAAACATCTACTTCGCACCTTCCTGACGACCGCTGGAATCGTGCTTGGAACGGCCGTATTCGTGGGAATGCACACCGCGAATCAGAGTGTACTGGCGGCCTTTCATCAGACCGTGAATAAAATTGCCGGAGGAACTCAGCTTCAGATTGTGGCGGGCGACACGGGATTCGAGGAGTCCGTGCTGGAGCGCGTTCAGGCGGTGCTGGAAGTGGATGTCGCGGTGCCGGTGATCGAGGCCTCGGCGAACACCGAACTGCCCGGGCAAGGGAGCCTGCTGATTCTCGGCGTCGACATGACGGGGGATCGAACGCTGCGCGATTACAGCATGGAATCGGCCGACGAAGAGATGATCGACGACCCCCTGGTGTTCCTGGCGCAACCGGACTCGATTATTGTTACCGACACGTTCGCAAAGCGGAACTCGCTGGCGATCGACAGCAAACTACCGATGCGCACGATGGAGGGAGAGAAGCAGTTCACAATCCGCGGCATCATGAAATCCGGGGGATTAGCCAGCGCCTTCGGCGGCAACCTGGCGGTGATGGATATTTACGCCGCGCAAAAAGTGTTCGGGCGGGGAAGACACTTCGACCGGATCGATCTATCGGTCAAAGAAGGCTCGACGGTAGAGGAAGCGCAGAAGAAGCTGGAGGGGGTGCTGGGGCCGGGATTCCAGGTGGAATCGCCGTCGGCGAGAGGCGCACAGTTCGAATCGCTGGCGCGAGTTTATTCCATCAGCGCCAATCTGACCAGCGCTTTCGCGTTGTTCATCGGGTTGTTTATCATCTTCAACACATTCTCAATCGCGGTGGCCCAGAGGAGACGCGAAATCGGAATCCTGCGAATGCTGGGGGCAACACAAGGCCAGATTCGGGACATGTATCTGGGCGAAAGTGTCGTGATCGGAGTTTTGGGATCGTGCGCTGGAATCGGATTGGGACTGCTAATCGCACGAAGCATGGCGAGCTTCATCGGCGCCTACCTTGGGGAAGTCTATGGGGTGGCGCAGAGGACAGAGGAGATTTCGGCGAATCCTACTCTGCTACTGATCGCACTAGGGATGGGGGTCGCCACGAGTCTGATCGCCGCGGTGATACCCGCCCGTAACGCCGCGCGGGTCGATCCGGTGGTGGCGCTTCAAAAGGGCAAGGCAGAGATTATCTCGGATACCGAGAACCTGGTCCGGCAGATGATCGCGATCGTTTGCCTGGTTGGATCGATTGTTTGTATCGTTCTGCGCGCGGCGCGCTTCGCTACCTACATTGGATTCGCTCTATCAATTATCACGGCGTTGCTGCTGGCGCCCACGTTCTCACGCCTGTTATCGAGGCTGCTGCGGCCGGCGCTGGCGGCAATGTTTCCGGTGGAAGGCATCCTCGCGGCCGATAGCCTGACGCAAGCGCCGCGGCGTACGTCGGGGGCACTGTCGGCTCTGATGCTTTCGCTCGCGCTGGTGGTGGCGCTGGGCGGGCTGGCGCGCGCAAGCTTTCATGCCATCACAGACTGGTTGGACGTTGCCTTCAACCCGGATCTTTTCGTAACGACCTCCGAACAGTTCACATCGCGCAGTTTTCGCTTCCCCGCGCGGATGGAACGGGAACTCGCCGCGGTTCCAGGGGTCGAGGAGGTCCAAGGCGTTCGTACGCCTCGCGTTGTGGTGGGGGGAACCTCCGTGATGCTGATTGCAATCGACGCCGAGAGTGCCGGCAGGCGTGTTCCGCTTCCCGCCGTTGCGGGGCGAAACGACGAGATGTATAAGAGAGCGGCGGCGGGCAGAGGCGTTATCGCGTCCGAGAATTTCGCGTTATTACAGCACGTGAAGCTCGGCGATATGGTGGAAATTCCTTCGCCCCCAGGTATTTTGATTACTCCGGTGGTGGGTATTATTCGCGATTATTCCGATCAGCAAGGCAGCTTGTTGATGGATCGGAAGTTATACAACGAGCTATGGCGTGATAACACGGTGAACACGTTCCGCCTGTACTTGAAAAAAGGTTCCGAGCCAAGTGTAGTGAAAGCCGCGATCCTAGCAAAGTTAGGAGATCGAACCCGCCTCTTCGTATTGGAGAATCGCGAGCTGCGCGGTTACATTCTGAAGATCGCTAACCAGTGGTTCGGGATCGCCTACGTGCAAATCGCGGTTGCCGTGCTGGTGGCGGTTCTGGGGATCATAAACACTCTAACCGTGTCGATCAGCGACCGCCGCCGCGAGTTAGGGATTGTCCAGGCTATCGGCGGATTGCGGGGGCAGATCCGGCGAATGATCTGGCTGGAGGCGATTCTGATCGGGACGATAGGACTAGCTCTTGGTCTGCTGCTCGGCGCTGCTTCATTGTATTTCGTGCGCGAGATCGGAGGACGAGACATCGCCGGAATACAACTGGGTTACGAGTATCCGTTTGGAATCGCAGCGTTGTTGATACCGGCGATACTTGGCGCCGCGTTTGCGTCGGCTCTCGCACCCGCCGAAGGAGCCGTGCGTGCGCGACTGGTGGAGGCTCTCGAGTATGAATAGAGTCTCTTTACTAGTGGTGGCGGCGGTTGCGCTGCGCGGGCAAAGCGCCCTTGAAATCGCTCAGAAGGTACAGGATCGGACGCGCTCTCAGTCGGAACATTACACGGGCACGTTGCAAGTGACCGACTCTAACAGGAAGATCGCGGAAAAGCGTTGGACCTTCGATCGAATCGGAACGCACGGAAACAGCAAAGCGATTCTTCGGTTTACCGCGCCTCCGGAAATAAAAGGAGTTGCGCTTTTGATTGTCAATCATCCAGATAGAGCTTCGGATCAATGGATGTGGACGCCGGCGCTGGAGCGTGACAGGCGGATCGCGCTCCAGGACCGGTCCGCGCGATTCTTCGGCACAGATTTTAGCTTTGAGGATCTGGAAGAGCGCGACGTCGATCAATTCGACTATAGCCTGCTGGGCGAAGAGACATACGAAGGCACTGCTTGCTGGAAGCTGGAGTCGCGACCTAAACAGAAAAAGGCATCGCAATATACGATTTCGCAGTTGTGGATTCGCAAGGATAACTATGTGATCCTGCGGATCGATCACTACAAGAAGGATAGAGTCATCCGGCGTATCAACTATAGCGACATCGAGAAGATACAAGATATTTGGACTCCGAAGACGCTGGACGTATCCGATGTCCCCCGCAAGAGCCGAACGGTGATGCGAGTCGACAATCTTAGGTATAACGCGCCGATACAAGATTCCGAATTCACCATCGAGGCACTACGGCATGCGCGCTGAACGCTTCATTGGATCGCTGATGCTTTCGGCCATTGGGTTATGTGGCCAGACATTCGAGCAAAAAGGCTTCGTCGAAACTGACTTCTTTGGTTTTCCACAAACCGCGCCGAATGACAGCGGGCGATTCGTTGGAGACTTTCTCTTTCGATGGGATGCAAGCTATCAGCCAGTTTCGTGGTTCACCTTGTCTGGAGGACTTGAAGCTCAGACAGACACACATAACGAAACCGAGAGATCCTTTCGATTCGACACTTTGGACCGCGGTTTGTTGCGGCCCGCGTTCAGTCTTCACAGTCTTAAAGTCACACTTCATCGCGGGCACTTTACCGCAGACATAGGAAAACAGTTTATCCATTGGGGGCAGGCTGACATCCTCAACCCGACCGATCGGTTCGCTCCCCGCGATTACCTAAATGTTGTCGATAACGAGGTTCTGGGTGTCTTCGCGACCCGAGTGAACGCGGAATACCATGGCACTTCGATCGATTTGATCTGGACACCGATCTTCACTCCAAGCCGTATGCCTCTTATCGATCAGAGATGGGCCCTTTTGCCGCCGGATACTCCTCCACAAATTGAGAATGCGGCCACGGTGTTCCCCGGCGGGGGACAATATGGGGCCCGGATCAATCATATCGGCCACGGCTATGAGGTCTCGGCGAGCATATTCGAGGGATATAACTATTTCCCCCTGCTTGTTCCGAGCAGTGAACCGGCGTCTCAAACTCTATTCGTTCAGCGCTTTTATCCTAAGATTCGCAGTTACGGTACGGATGCGGCTATTCCCTTGCGCGTGGTGACGCTTAAGACTGAGGCTGCCTGGATCGATTCGCGCGAGACGTCGGTGAATGCTCCCCGGTCGGATAGTTACGTTCTTTGGGTCGCTCAACTGGAAAGGCAGGTGCGACAATGGGTTATCGCCGGAGGTTATGCTGGCCAAACGGTGTTTGAGTCTCGCTATCCGATATACTTCGATCCGCAAAGAGGTTTAACTCAAAGCTTCCTGGCGAAGGCGGTCTATAACCTCGACGCGCCGGTCAGTTTCTCGATCGAGACAGCAACCAAACAAAATGGCCGAGGTACTTGGACTACCGCGGAGTATTCGCGGCAACTGGCAAATCATTGGCGGCTTATCGGTGGAATTACGGTGATTGCGGGGAATCGCAACGATTTTCTAGGCGAATACCATCGAAATTCATTCGGCGTTTTACGAATCCGCTATAGCTTTTAGGAAAGAATTCCGTGATCGATGGCGTATTTGGTCAGTGCCGCCGTGGTATGGAGATTCAGCTTCTCCATAATAGATGCCTTGTGAAATTGAGCGGTCTTAACCGAGATGTTTAAAGTACTGGCGATTTCCTTCGCAGATCGACCTTCCGAAACCAGACGCAGCACCTGACGTTGCCGGTCCGTGAGCGGAGCGGCGTGCGGCTGGAGGAACGTGGAAAGAACGTCGCTCGCGATCTGAAGACTGACGTGAGAGTTCCCCCGCAAGACCGTCCGCATCGCATGAACCAGTTCAGACGCCGCGGATCTTTTCAGCAAGTAGCCCCGCGCGCCGATGCCGAAGGCTTCGCGGACAAATTCCGGCGTGGCATGCACGCTTACGAAGATGATCTTGCACTTGGGGGCAATTTCCAGGAGTTTTCGCGCCGCTTCGAGGCCCGTCATTTCAGGCATCGACACATCAATTAGCGCCACATCCGGAGGACGAAGCGACGCTGCCTTTAGTAACTCGCGACCGTTCTCGACTATTCCCAGAACATTGAATTCTTTCTCAATGAGACTCGATAAGCCTTGGGCAACCAACGTGTGGTCGTCGGCAATCAAGACGGTGGGCCGCTCGCGCGGCGCATCCGTTAGTGTGGGGCTGTCCATCATGAAAGGCTTCCGGGAGCCCTCCAAAGGTAATGCATGGCTGTCCTCTATTGGCATACTTAAAATGAATGGACCCTGAACAAGCTCACCTTCGCAAAGACAAGGTCGGGGACAATGTCCTTAAGCTCAGTCTGCCTAATCAGGGTCCGCATAATGAGATTACCTGCCGATCCCGCCGAGGACTACTGGGAAGATGCCCAGTTACTCGACGAGAAGAAATGTATAAAACACCGCTTTCACTTTGGTCCCCGCACCTGGTGCCGAAGCGATCGAAATTCGGCCGCCCGCCCGTTTCACTCTTTCTTCAATCGATGTCAACCCGAGACCCGACGTAGGGCGGATCCGTTCCAGATCGAAGCCGACGCCTGAGTCCTCTATAAGAACCTCGATCCGTCCGGAAGATCCTCGCAGTGAGACCCGCACGCACTTCGCGCCGGAATGCTTCGACACATTGTGTAGCGCCTCTTGCACTACCCGGTATATGCAGAGCGAAACAGTCTTGGAGAGGGTTGCCGGGCAGTTTTCACGAGTGAAGTCGGCCCTGATTCCCGATTGAGAAAATTCGCGGCACAGGGATTCCAGTGCAACGATCAGACCGAGTTTTTCCAGAACGACCGGGTATAACTCACAACAAACTCGATGGAGGTCCCGATCCATCTCCTCCAGTCGTTGCCGGACCACTCGCAATCCTTCTGCGGTCTGCGGACAGGTACACCGTTCTTCCAGTTGGCTCAACTGAATATCCAGAACCGCCAACCGCTGTCCGAAGTCGTCGTGCAGTTCCTGGGAGATCCGAAGACGGTCCTGCTCCTGCATTTCGACTATACTTCCCTGCCATAGGTTCTTAGCCGAATTGTTTCGGAGTGCCGCTATCCGATTTACGACAATCTGTTCAACAGCCAGACTCATAGCATCCACCTTGTGATCGGACGGGAAGTCGATTGCAAGCCGAGTTCCAATCCTCATAGAAAGAACCGGCACCAGCTAAACTCTTTACCTTAGAGTGGACCTAGGAGATTGGTGCCGCCAAGCCTGAGCACTTCTTGCAGAGGCCTGCAAAATTTTCGGGAGCTTTAACCAGGGGTCGATTTTCGGATAGCGGAGTTCGAGTGAGGAGAAACAATTTCTGGGATCCCGAGTCAAACAACAACAACACGCCGACCGGTCGCCTTGGGCGAAACGTCACTGCTGCGGCAAGACTCCCAAGTTGTGGGGAGACCTTCAGGTTTCGCGGCTCAAATTCGAGGAGAATGGGCGAATTGGCAACATCGGTTTGCCGCCCTTCGCTCAACGCCCGCTGCCATCGGGCTCATTTGGGAGGCGAGCCCAAGGCTTGCTGTATCCGATCTCGTTTTGCGGGTTGTCAGCGCGGTCGTACCTGTCGCATCTCTTTGGATCGCCAAGCTGATCATCGATCGCGTCGCCGCAGCGGCCGGCCATCCCGAACCCATGACCAAGACTCTTTGGGCATTGGTGGTTGCCGAATTTACCTTGGCGACACTCGCCACTCTTTGCTCCCGGGGGGTGGAGTTTTGCGAGACACGGATTGCGGAAGAATTTTCCCGCGAGGTTAGCCAGAAGGTGATCCGCCATGCGACGGGCATGGACTTAGCTCTTTTCGAGGACTCCGGTTTTCAAGACCTTTTGGAGCGCGCCCGGATGCAGGCCACCGACCGCGCCGACATGCTTGGCGATCTGGGCCGGTTCGTCCAACAAACCGTGGCGCTCGTTTCGCTTAGCACGGCGGCGGCAGTGTTGTCTCCCTGGCTGCTTCTGCTGGTGGTCTGTTGCGTGTTCCCCACTTTTCTTGCCGAGAGCCACTACGCTTTCGCGAACTATGCTTTGTCGCGCGAACTGACGCCCCAGCGGCGGGAGCTCGATTATCTGCGTCAATTGTGCACCAGCTCCGCGAGCATCAAGGAAGTGAAGTTATTCCAATTGGCGGAGTTCCTCGAAAAGAGATTTATCGACATTACGCGCGATTTGATTCGCCGGAGCGCAAGAGTGGCGCGCCGCCGCTGGGTCGCCGGCTCCGTATTTGCAGTCGTCGGCTCGATTGGCTATTACGGGGCATACGCCATCCTGGTGGCATCCGCGCTGAGAGGAAATATTACTGTCGGAACCCTCACCTTTTTGACCGGGGCGCTGCTCTCGTCGAGCGCCAGCATTCAGCTTTTGCTTTCTCTTTCCTCCAAGATTGCCGATCAGTTCTTATTCCTGAACGATCTGTTTGCATTTCTCGATACGCGGCCGGCTGAGAGCCCGGTTCCGGCTGAAGAACCAGCGCCTACCAAATTATTCCGCGTTCCTGCGAAATCCGGGATCGAGTTCCGGGATGTCTCCTTCTCCTATCCTGGCACGGATCGGCCGATTCTACGCAAAGTGAGTTTCAAGGTCGAGCCTAAGGAGCGGATCGCCTTGGTGGGCGCCAATGGTCAGGGAAAAACGACTCTGGTCAAACTGCTTGCGCGTTTGTACGAACCCACCGCAGGCGCGATCTACGTTGACGGAGTCAATCTTCGCGAGTATGATCTCGAAGATCTCTGGGCGCGAATGGGCGTCATCTTCCAGGATTTCGGACGCTATGAGATGACGGCTGCCGAAAACATCGCGATCGGCCGGATATCCGAACGGGCGAATCTCGGCAGGCTCCGCGAGGCTGCTCGCGCGAGCGGGGCCGATGAGATTTTGGCGAAATTGCCGAACGGATTCGATCAATTGCTGGGACGCAGGTTCGAAGGCGGGGTAGATATTTCGGGAGGCGAATGGCAAAGACTCGCCATTGCAAGGGCGTACCTCCGCCAAGCCGGAATCCTGGTGTTGGATGAGCCTACTGCCGCCTTGGACGCCCGGGCGGAGCATGAGGTCTACAACCGATTCGCAGATTTGGCGACGGATCATATCGTGCTACTTATTTCCCATCGGTTCTCGACGGTGCGAATTGCGCACAGGATCCTGGTGCTCGACGATGGCGTCATTCGGGAAGAGGGGACGCACGAAGACTTGTTAGCGCGGCGGGGGTTATATGCCGACATGTTCGAATTGCAAGCCGCGAACTATCGATAACCGGCGGTCTTTCGATTGCGTTCTGCGGCGGAAAATCGACGCGAAAGAGTCCTCATGCCGTGGGCTGCCAAAGCATCGCGCCATCGGCTCGGGCTCGAGGCGCGATCTCGCCGCGTTTGGACATGTGTTCAAGATGAGCCAGGATCTCGAATACGGCGAAATTATGGTGAAAGTCCGACAGTTTGCGGCGCCACAGTGCCAGGACCAACTCATGCGCGGTCAAAGGCGCTGCGGTGATATTTTCGAGTATCGCGCCGCACCGCTCTTCATGATGCTCCGCCGTTCCACGAATCACGGCTCGATGATCCTTAAATCGCGTCCCATGCGAAGGGATAACGATGTCGATTTCATAAGGCAACAGCAGATCGAGAGACGCCAGATACTTGGCCAGCATGTCGTGCTTCGGATGCCACGCGATGTTGGGCGTAATCTTTTCAAGCACGTGATCACCCGAGATTAAGGCGCGGCGCTCCGGAGAATAGAGACAAACATGGCCGGGCGTGTGGCCCGGAGTCCAGATCACTTCGAGAGTTCCGTCTCGAACCAGCAGCGTTTCTCCGCCTTCGAGAATCTGCTGAGGACGATGGGCACGAAACGCCGGGCGATTGCCGCGCAGCGCGCCTTCCATTGCCGCCGCGAGTTCCAGTGGAACACCGCCGATGCGCATCGCCTCGGCATACCAGGGGACGCCGTTCACGCGCGCGAGTTCTTCCAGGTACGCCGCGTCGGCACGGTGCATCACGAGTCGCGCGCCGGTCAACTCCAGGATCTTCCACGACTGTCCGATGTGATCAGGATGGTAATGAGTCAGCAGCAAGGTGCGTATATTGGGCCACGCCACGCCGCGTTCCGCCAAGGCCGACTCGAGCACTTGAAAACACTCGTTCGTCGCGACCCCAGAATCGATGAGCATGAAGCCATCGTCCAGTTCGACCAGATGAACATTGACCGACTTTAGATCCCACGGTACGGGCAGCGTTATGGTCTGGATCATGCAGCGTAGATCAGGCAACCGCGTCCGCCGCATGATAAGAGCTTCGCACCAGCGGTCCGCTTTCTACATGGCGAAAACCCATCTCGTAACCACGCCGTTTCAATTCCGCAAATTCGTCCAGGGTGACGTAGCGAATGATCGGCAGGTGCTTAGGGGAGGGCCGCAAATACTGCCCCAACGTCAGGATGTCGACATTACTTGTCCGCAGATCACGCATCACGGCGAGCACTTCGTCGATGGTCTCGCCCAATCCCAGCATCAGTCCGGATTTGGTCGGCGTCTCCGGCCTCACGCGCTTCACATGCGCCAGCATATCGAGCGAGCGCTCGTAGCGCGCGCCGAGGCGAACCTGCCGGTAAAGCCTCGGTACGGTTTCGGTGTTGTGATTCAGGATGTCCGGCGCAGCCGCGAGCACGATTTCCATCGCCGCGTGCGATCCCTGAAAATCCGGGATCAGCACTTCAACGCCGCAACCGCGCACACGTTCCCGAATGGCGCGAATGACCAGTGCGAACAACTCCGCGCCGCCGTCCTTGCGATCGTCGCGATTCACGCTGGTGATCACAGCGAATTTCAGCCCCAGCACAGCGCAGGCCTCCGCGACGCGACGGGGCTCGTCATAATCGACGGTCAGTGGAGCGCCTTTCTGAACCGCACAGAATCCGCAGCGCCGCGTGCACACGTTGCCCAGGATCATGAACGTCGCGGTCCGCCGGTTCCAGCAATCGCCGATATTCGGGCAGGCCGCACTTTCGCAGACTGTGTGGAGCTTCAGCGTCTCGACCAGATGCTTCAGATTGCGATAATTTTCGCCGACCGGCGCCGGGGCCCGTAACCACTCCGGCCTGGAAGCCTTTGGCTCAATGGTGACTAACACGTGATTTCATTTTAGCAATTGTTCGATTCTGTTCTCCAAAATTCGCGATTCATCGAAGTTTTCCGCCCTCGAAAAGAACTCCGGAGCCTGCTCAAACGCGCGCCGGGGAACGAATCCGATCAACTGGCTCGATGCCACGCTCGCGCCTAGACGAGTCGCCTGGCTCACCACCGCCTCCCAAACTTGCTCGAACGGAGTGTTCGCAAAATTGACAAAATTTATCGACACCTGAACGCAATCGCGCGAGGCGAGCGGCAACCCGATCGCTTTCACGAAAGGAAAACCGCCTGAAGATTCGCGGATCTTTTTCGCAATAGCCTGCGCGATGGAGACATCGCGCGTCGCAAGATTGATATTGAACGCGATCAGTAGTTGCCGCGCGCCGACCATTGCTGCGCCAGCCAGCGGGTGAGCCGCGATGTCGCCCACATCCGGCGGAAGTCCGTCGAAACCGGGCCTGCGAACACGCTCCAGCCGCTTTCGACCGGCAATCTTCGCGGCAGATTCGTAAAAATATACGGGCACATGGAATCGCTTCCAGATTTCCTGGCCCGCAAGATGCGCGGACCCGATGCACTGCTCGATCGTTCCGCCGCCCAGAGGAACGAAAGGAATCACGTCCGCGACCCCCACCCGCGGATGAACTCCTTCGTGGCGGCTTAGATCGATCAGCTCGGCCGCGCGGCCGGCTCCGCGAATCGCGCCCTCGACGACTGCATCGGGCACCCCCGCGAAAGTGACTACACTGCGATTGTGGTCGCCATCCATCTCCCAGCCGAGCACGAGTACGCCCTTCGCGCTGCTGATTGACTCGACGATCCGCCGGACGACGTCTTCATCACGGCCTTCGGAAAAATTGGGGACGCATTCGATCACGCTGTACGATCATAAGGAGTGATCGCGCGGAAACACAACTCCCCGGACCGGGTATTGAAAACGCTCGATCGCGTCCTCTCGAAAGCGGGAATTGGCTCGCGCACCGATGCGCGGCGATGGATCGGAGCCGGACGCGTGGCGGTCAACGGCAAAACGATCCAATCGCCCGATCTCTGGGTCGATGTGACGCGCGACCGCGTCACGCTCGACGGCCGCCCGCTCGCCGCACCGAAAAAACGTTATCTGCTGCTTTACAAGCCGAAGGGTTACCTGACGACGTATAAGGATCCGGAGGGTCGCAAAACTGTCTACGACCTTCTGCCCGATGACGGCGATTGGATTTTTCCCGTCGGCCGCCTGGACCAGGACACCACCGGCCTGCTCATCCTGACCAACGACACCGCTTTCGGCGACTACATTATGAGCCCCGCCTCGAAGGTGCCGAAGACCTATCTGGTAAAGTCGTCTATCCTGCTCTCGGAAGAACAACTGGACCGCCTTCGCAGCGGCGTCGAGCTCGCCGATGGTCCCACCCGTCCGGCTATCGTGAAGCGCATCCGCGATTCTGCCCGCTACTCTTTTTTCGAAATTACCATCACGGAGGGACGTAACCGCCAAGTGCGCCGCATGGTCGAGGCGCTCGATGCCAAGGTCCTTAAATTAGTGCGCACCCAAATCGGTCCCATCGAAATCGCCGGACTCGAGATCGGCAAATACCGGCTTCTCACTCCAGAAGAAGTGAAAATGTTAATAGGCTCGAATGCTCCGCCCCGAAAATCCTGAACAGCTCGCTGTACTGCTGCGCGAGTCCGCCAGCGCGCATCGCACCATCCGGCTGGGAGGCAATTTTTCGAAAGACCGACTGGGCGGGCCGCCGGAGCCCGCGGACGTCGTTATCTCGACCTCCTCAATGAGCCGCCTGCTTCAGTATGAGCCGCGTGATCTGACCGTCAGCGTTCAAGCGGGCATGCCTTTCGCTCAATTGGTAAAAATTCTCGGTGAACGAAACCAGATGCTCCCCCTCGATCCTCCATGGTTGCGGGAATCGACGGTCGGGGGTGTGCTCGCGACGAATCTCAGCGGACCCCGGCGTCGTCTCTATGGAACCGCGCGCGATATGGTGATCGGCATGACTTTCGCGACGCTCGAAGGGAAACTGATCAACAGCGGCGGCATGGTTGTGAAAAACGTTGCCGGCCTCGACATGGCGAAATTGATGATCGGTTCCTTCGGCACACTCGCCGCGATTGCCACCGTAAACTTCAAAGTTTTTCCCGTGCCCGCAGCCTCGCGAACGTTTGTGATGGAGTTCGCGACCGCCGCCGAGGCGTTCGCCGAGCGCGATCGAATTCTGAGCAGCGTGCTCCAGCCCGCCGCAATCGATATCGTCAACTGGCCTGGCGGCTTCCGCCTGCTGATTCGCGCAGCTGGCAATGAACTGGTGCTCGATCGTTATGCGCGGGAGTTGCCGCGCGCTGAAGTAATGGGTGACGACGCGTGGGATGCGATCTGCGAGTTCTCGAACCGTTATCTCGCCGAAAATCCCCACGCCCGTATCGTCCCGCTTTCGATGCCCTTATCGAACATGCGGGCGGCGGCGGAAACACTTGACGTGCCCTTCGTCGCGCGCGCCGGCTCTGGTGTGATTTATGCGCACTATCTCACAGATGCTCCGGAAACTCCGCTCGCGGGCGATTTTGCGACCATGACAAAAGTGAAGGAAATGTTTGATCCTCAACACCTGCTAAACCGGGGACGACTCTATGGCCGTATCTGACGCTCCCCGCCGCCAGGACCTCGACAAGTGTGTGCATTGCGGACTGTGCCTCAACGCCTGCCCCACATATCGTGAACTCGGCGTAGAAATGGATTCTCCGCGTGGCCGCATTTATCAAATGGTGCAAGTCGCGGATGGCGCGCCAATCACGGAGGCTTATCAGAAGCACATCGATCTGTGCCTCGCCTGTCGCGGGTGTGAAACCGCCTGCCCATCGGGGGTGAAGTACGGCCGATTGATTGAAGCGGCCCGCGCCGATATTGAGCAGCGCACCACCCGTCCTCTCTTCGAACGCTTCGCCCGTAAGGTGGTTTTCGACTTTTTGCTTCCGAGCCGAACGTTACTACGGTTGGCCGGTGCAGGCCTATGGATTTATCAACGCACGGGCATGCAGCGCTTGATCCGAGCCTCCGGAATTTTGAGCAAGTTCGGCGATATCGAATCGCTCGCGCCGTCGGTCGAAGCCCCGTTCTTTTATCGCCACATCGGCCGCGTTTTTCCTGCGCGGGGAGAGCGAAGACATCGCGTAGCCCTACTTTCCGGTTGCATTGCGAACATCTGTTTCGCTCGTCTGAATGAGGCCACTGTTCGCGTGCTGCAGGCAAATGGCTGCGAGGTTACGATTCACGAGGGCCAAACCTGCTGTGGCGCCCTCCATGTTCACGCCGGGCTGCGTGATCGCGCGCGCCAGCTTGCCCGCAAAAACGTCGATGCGTTGGCTGACGCCGGATTCGACGCGATTCTGACCAACGCGGGCGGCTGCGGATCGACGCTCAAGGAATACGATGAACTTCTGGAGCACGATCCCGCTTACGCCGAGCGCGCGCGTCGTTTCGTGAATCTGATGAAGGACGTGAACGAGTTTCTCGCTTCGATCGAACTCAATCCGCGTATGGGTGAAGTGCGCGGCGTCGTCACCTATCAGGACTCCTGCCACCTCGCCCACGGTCAGCGGGTCCGTTCCGCTCCGCGCGAACTCCTGAGACAGGTTCCCGGGCTCACCTTGAAGGAAATGCCGATGTCCGACCTGTGCTGCGGCAGCGCCGGTATTTACAACGTACTGCACACCGATATGGCGCTCGCGTTGCTCGATAAGAAGATGCGCTCTGTGAACTCAACCGGTGCGGATCGCATCGTCACCGCGAATCCCGGCTGCATGTTGCAGCTTCGCGCCGGCGTGGAGCGTTATGGACATGGCCAGCGCGTTTCGCACGTCGTGGAGGTACTGGACGAAGCCTATAACTCAGCCGGCGAGACCGTCTGATATTCTAAAACCAAATCGAACTGTGCGGATCCTTCAGCTCACTGCCGGCGCCGCGGGAATGTACTGCGGAACATGTTTGCGCGATAACTCGCTCGCTGCGGCATTGATGAAACTCGGGCACGACGTCACGCTGCTTCCTCTTTATACGCCCACGTTGACGGATGAAGCGAACGTATCGAACGAAAAGATTTTCTTCGGTGGCATCAGCGTTTATCTCGAACAGAACTATGCGCTGTTCCGCAACACTCCGTGGCTGCTCGACAAGTTGTGGGATTCCAAAGCTGCTCTCAAAATGGCGGCGAAAAGCACCATTCCCGTTGACCCGCATTTCCTTGGCGAGATGACCGTGTCGATGCTCCAGCTCGAACACGGACGCCTCGACAAGGAACTAAAAAAGATGCTCCAGTGGCTCGAATCGGAGCCGCGACCCGATGTCGTCAATCTCCCGTATACGCTGCTGATCGGTCTTGCCGCGCCTCTCAAGAGGTTGCTCCAGACCCCCATTTGCTGCACCTTGCAGGGCGAGGATCTCTTCCTCGAAGGATTGCAGGAGCCCTACAAAACCCGCGCGCTCGATCTGATCCGGCAAAGCATTCCGCACGTGGATTGTTTTTTAGCGGTCAGCGAGTATTACGCCGAATTCATGGGTCGCTATCTCGGCCTCCCCGATCGCAAAATGGAAATCGCTCCCCTCGGCGTCTCCACCGATGGCTATCGCGTCGAACCTTCTTCCGGCAATCGAATACCCCGCATCGGCTACTTCGCGCGCATTGCTCCCGAGAAGGGATTGCATATTCTGGCCGACGCATTCAATCTGGTTCGTGAAGCGGGGTTTGATTGTACGCTCGAAGCCGCGGGCTACATGGCGCCCGAGCAGCGTCCTTATTTGAACGGCATTGAAAAGCATCTCCAGGAACGCGGACTCGATTTCAAATATCACGGCGCTCTCGATCGCACGCAAAAAATTGCATACCTGGAAAGTCTCGATGTGCTCTCTACGCCGACCGTCTACGCCGATCCCAAGGGTCTTTTCGTGCTGGAAGCGATGGCCGCTGGCGTCCCCGTCGTCCAGCCCGATCACGGAGCCTTCCCGGAGATCATACGCAAAACCGGTGGCGGCATATTGGTCGAGCCCGAGAATCCGCGAAGCCTCGCCGACGGCCTGTTGACCGTCCTTCGAGATCACGAATTACGCAGCAATCTCGCCCGCCGCGCCCACGCCGGAGTGCGCGAACACTATCGCGTCGATGCGATGGCCGTCCGTACGGCGGAAATTTTCGCCCGGCAAAAATCCCCCGTGTTTCAGGATGCCTGAATTGCTCGAAGCAAGAAATATTTTCAAATCGTACGCGACGCCAAGCGGCCCTCTCTCGATTCTGGATAACGTAACCCTTTCGCTGGGAGCAGGCGACGCGATTGCTATTGTCGGTCCGTCTGGCACCGGTAAGAGCACCCTGCTCTACATTTTGGGTGCCCTCGAACCTCCCACGTCCGGCGAGGTAAAGCTCGACGGACGCAATCCGTTTACGCTGTCCGACAAAGATGTTTCCGGGTTCCGCAACAAGGAGGTCGGTTTCGTTTTTCAGGATCACTGCTTGTTGCCGCAGTGCACCGTGCTCGAAAATGTTCTCATCCCGACCATGGTGGGAACCGGCAATGGCGCCCAGGAACGCGCGAAGCAGTTGCTCGATCAAGTCGGCCTGTCGCAGCGGCTTGATCATCGTCCCGCCGAATTGTCGGGGGGCGAAAAGCAGCGTGTCTCGATCGCTCGCGCCATGATTCGCAATCCCAAACTGTTGTTATGCGACGAACCCACCGGCAATCTCGACCGGCATACTGCCCTGCAAGTCGCGGACGTTCTCCTCGATATCAATCGCGCGTCTAACAACATCCTGGTGGTCGTCACGCATAGCGCCGAACTCGCCGCCCGGTTTCCGAAAATCTTTGAGCTGGTCGAAGGCCATCTCGCATCGAAATGAATCTCGTCCGTAGAAGTCTCATTTATTTTTGGAGGACGAATCTCGCCGTCATTGTCGGTGTCGCGACCGCCGCGGCCGTGCTCTCCGGCGCCCTTCTGGTGGGCGATTCCGTCCGTGCCAGTCTTCGCGACCTCGTTCTGGCACGGCTTGGCAAGACTCAAGCGGTCGTGACCAGCGCCCAGTTTTTTCGTGAACAGCTCGCCGCCGAAATGCTGGGCGCAGTACCTCTGATCGTGATGCAAGGCGTCGTTACTAGCGCGAAAGATGGCCGGCGTGCGTCCAAAGTCGCAGTCTACGGAGTGGACGATCGTTTCTTCCAGTTCAACGGCTACCCACAGCAGGCGCCAACTGGAAATGAAGCGCGACTCACCGCCGCGCTTGCTCGCGAACTTGGCGTGCAGACCAATGAAACCGTTCTGTTGCGGATCGAGAAACCCTCTGCGATCCCGCGGGAATCGTTGCAGGGCCGCAAAGAAGATTCCGGCAGAACACTCCGTTTGACCGCGGCGAATGACGCGCCCGAGTTCGCATTGCAGCCTTCGCAAGGCGAGGTTTCCGCGATTTACGTTTCGCTTCGCCGGCTACAACGGGACTTCGCGCAGCCTTCGCGCGTCAACACTTTACTTCTTCAGTCAAGTCAATTTCCGAAAGATAGTGTGACTCTAGACGACCTCGGCATCAAGATCCGGACCCTCCCCACTGGATTGTCCGTCGAAACATCGAGCGCCGTAATGAGCGATGCGCTGGTCGCAACGGTGCAGCAAGCGGCAAGTGGAAAGGCGGAGCCGATTTTCAGCTACGTCGCCAACAGCATCAGCATCGGCGAGCACGAGGTTCCCTATTCGATCGTCACCGGCATGGGCAGCGACTTGCCTCCGGACGGGATCGCCCTTGATGATTGGGCCGCGAAGGACCTCAACGCCAAGCCAGGCGACACACTGATCCTCGGCTACTATTATTGGGAGCCATCCGGCAGCCTGATCACTCGAAACGCAAATTTCAAGTTGATAAAAATTCTCCCCATGAGCGGGATCGCGATCGATCAGGATCTGACGCCCGAGTATCCCGGCATCACGGAGGCCCAAACCATCGGCGATTGGGATCCTCCTTTTCCAGTCGACTTGAAAAAAGTCCGTCCGCGCGACGAGGACTATTGGAAAAAGTATCGAACCGCGCCGAAGGCGTTCGTCGCGATCGAGACCGCTCAAAAACTGTGGGGATCGCGCTTCGGGAAAGTGACCTCGATGCGCGTATCGGATTCAGACCCCGCAGCCTTTTCACAGAAACTGCGGGCGCTCATCGACCCTCAGGTCCTCGGAATGGCGATCGTCGAGCCACGCGCGCAAGCCCTGAAACAAGCCGACGGTTCGACCGACTTCGGCGAATATTTCACCTACTTCAGCTTCTTCCTGGTGGTTTCCGCGCTCCTACTCACCGGCCTGTTCTTCCAGCTCGGCATCGGCCAACGATTGCGTGAAATCGGAACTTTGCGCGCGGTCGGATTCCCGGCATCGAAAATCCGCCGCCTGTTCCTCGCCGAAGGATTGCTGTTATCGATCGTCGGGGTCATCGCCGGATCCCTCGGCGCCATCGTCTACGCCGCCTTCCTCCTCTATGGATTGAAAACGTGGTGGCGCGGCGCAGTGGGAACCGGATTGCTCAAGTTGCACGTATCCGTCGACTCGCTATTGGGCGGTGCAGTCGCCGGCGTGCTGATTGCTCTGCTGTGCGTCCTCGCGACGCTACGCAGCCTGAAGCGCAGTTCGCCGCGCGACCTCCTCTCCGGAAATCCAGCCGCGGAGGAAAATCCGAAGCATGGCACCCTTTGGTTGCGGATCGTTGCCGCAGCTTCGATAATCTCCGCCATGGCGCTGGTGGGCGCTTCGCTCGCTCACTCGATTCCCGATGCAGGCGCATTTTTCGGAGCGGGAACCCTCTTATTGACGGGAGCAATTTTCTTCGAATGGGCCAGGCTTCGCGGACAAATTGGCACTGTGACGACCGTCGTGAAATTAGGTGTCCGCAACGCCAGCCATCGTCCAGGACGCAGCGTTCTGGTGATCGCTCTGATTGCCTCCGCCGTTTTTCTGGTGGTCGCCCTCGACGCCTTTCGCCGGCCGCCCGTCGCCGCATCCGATCCGCACTCGGGAACCGGCGGATTCCCCCTGGCAGCCGAATCCCAACTGCCGATTTTCTGGGATCCGAACACACCTGCCGGCCGCGAAAATCTAAATCTCCAGTCAGTAAACGATGCGAAATTTTACGCCTTCCGCCTGCGCCCCGGTGAGGATGCCAGTTGTCTAAACCTCTATGAGCCGCGAACTCCCCGCATCCTCGGTGCTCCGCGCCGATTTCTGGACCTGAACCGCTTCTCCTTCACCGAAAGCATCTCTAAAGCTGACAACCCATGGCGACTCCTCGATGCCGATCCCCAGGACGGAGCGATCCCCGCCATCGCCGACGCCAACTCGATCACCTACGTTCTGCATCACAAAATCGGCGACATCTTCGATGCCGGTGGAATAAAAGTGAAACTGGTAGCCGCGCTGGATGACAGCATCTTCCAAAGCGAACTCATCATTTCCGAAAAAAACTTCACGCGCGCTTTCCCCGATGTACAAGGCTTCCGCTACTTCCTGATCGATGGCCCCCCATCGAACGAAGCTCCGCTAGAAGACGCTCTTTCTGACTACGGATTCGACGTCGTGTCAACGCACGCCCGCCTCGCGTCATTTCACCGCGTCGAAAATACTTATCTCTCCACGTTCCAGGCACTCGGCGGATTGGGTTTGCTGCTCGGAACACTCGGCTTGGGCGCAGTGCTTCTGCGCAACGTCATGGAGCGCCGCAAGGAACTCGCGCTCCTCCGCGCCGTCGGCTACCGTCCGGAGCATCTGCGGACCATGGTGATCGCCGAAAACGCATACCTGCTCATCGCTGGAACATTAATCGGCGCAGTCTCCGCCCTGGTCGCGATCCTGCCCGCATTTCTTCAGCGCGGAGGACACTTTCCGAATCCCTCTCTGGCGCTGCTTCTTCTCGCTGTGCCAGTGGCGGGAATTGCGGCTTCCTTAATTGCAGTAAGGATGGTCGCGCGCGCCCCTCTGCTCGGAACATTACGCGCCGAGTAGCGTCTAATACGTCCATGAACAGCGCTGTCCTGTTTCTCGCACTCGCCCAATGGCCGCAATTCGGCGGGCCGAATCGCAACTTCCAAATCGATGACGCGCCTCCCCTTGCTTCCTCTTGGCCGCCCGAAGGTCCCAGGAAACTATGGGCTCGCGAGCTCGGTCCCGGCTTCTCCGGAATCGCCATTAGCGACGGCCGCCTGTTCACCATGTATAACCGCGGCAGTCACGGCTCGAACGGGGTCGAAGAAGTCGCAGTCGCCATCGACCAGGCAACCGGCAAGACCATCTGGGAATACAATTATCGAGCTCTGTTCAAAGTCGACGCCGACGTAGGACCCGGACCGCACGCCACCCCTCTGGTCGATGGCGACCGCGTCTACACCGCCGGCGCGACCGCCAGGCTCCACTGCCTCGACGCAAAGACCGGAAAAGTTCTCTGGATGCACGACCTGAAAGTCGAGTACAACGGCACCTCCCTCACCTACGGCTATGCCTCCAGCCCGCTTCTCTATAAGGATAAAATCATCGTCCCCGTCGGCGGCTATGCACTCATGGCCTTCGATAAAATGAACGGCCGCCCGGTCTGGCACTCCGGGACCTTCACCAACGCTTATTCCTCTCCCCTCGCGATCAACGTCGACGGACAGGATCAGATCGTTATCGTCATGAAGTCCGATATCGTTGGTATCGACCCCAACACTTCGAACGTGCTCTGGTGGCGTCCTCAAAAAGCGGAATACGGATTGAACGTCACTACGCCCGTCTGGGGACCCGATAATCTGTTGTTCGTTTCGTCCGCCTATAACGGAGGCAGCCAGGTCCTGCGCCTTCATCAGAGCGGCGGAAAGACCACCATCGATCAGCTATGGACCAGCTACAAGATGCACGTTCACCACAGCGACGTGGTCCGCATCGGCGACATGATCGTCGGATCGAGTGGCGATTTCGGCCCCGCGCCGCTCACCGCCGTCGACGTCTCCACCGGCAAGGTGCTGTGGCAAACCCGCGATTTTCCCAAAGTGAATATCCTGGTCGCCGATCACAAAGCGATCCTTCTGGACGAGGACGGTCTCCTCGCGCTCGCGACCCTCTCCCCGCAAGGATGCAAGGTGCTGGCGAAAGCGCAGTTGCTCGATAAGCTCTCCTGGACCGCGCCCGCTCTTGCCGGGACCAAACTCTACGTGCGCGACAAGAAGGAAATTGCGGCATTCGACCTGAAATAGCCCTTGCTGACACCGCGCCGCGGACCCTAGTATCCTTTTTTGATATGAAGCCCGCAGCCATCCCTGCACTTCTTCTCTTCTTCTTCGCTGCCGCCTTCGCGGAAAATTGGCCCCAGTGGCGCGGACCTGCGGCCAATAGTGTCAGCGCCGAAAAAGATCTGCCTCTTCATTGGACCAGCGACGAAAATGTCGCCTGGAAGCTCCCCCTCCCCGCGTGGAGCGGCTCGACCCCCATCATCTGGGGCGATCGCATTTTCATGAACGTCGCCGAAGGCGGCAGCCTGTACCTCTGGTGCATCGACCGTAAAGGACCGAAAGTCGAGTGGAAAAAACTCCTTGGCAACGGCGATCACAAAGAGAGAAAACAGAACATGTCCTCGCCCTCGCCCGTCACCGATGGCAAAAATGTCTGGGTGCTCACCGGCACCGGCGTCTTGAAAGGTTTTGATTTCTCCGGCAACGAAATGTGGGGCCGCGAAATTCAGAAGGACTACGGCAAATTCGGCCTCAACTGGGGCTACGCGTCGAGCCCCGTCCTCTACGAAGACTCCGTCTATGTGCAAGTGATCCATGGCATGAAAACGCCGGAATCCAGTTACCTCCTCCGCATCGATAAGAAAACCGGCAAGACCATCTGGCGCATCGAGCGCCACACGCCCGCGATTCGCGAATCGCACGATTCCTACTCCACGCCCATCGTCGCCAAGACGAATGAGGGCGTCCAGTTGATCGTCCTCGGCGGCGACGTCGTCACCGGTCACGACCTCAAAACCGGAGAAGAAATCTGGCGCGTTACCGGCTTCAATCCTGAAAATCACGCCGATTACCGAACCATCGCATCAGCTACCTACTTCGACGGAATCGTCTTCGCGCCCTCCCGGGAACGCCCTCTCCAAACCTTCAAAGTCGGCGGCAAGGGCGACATCACCACCAATGTTCTCTGGAAATTCGACAAGGGACCCGACGTCCCCACACCCGTGACCGACGGAAAATATTTCTACACCGTCAACGACCGCGGCATCGTCTTCTGCCTCGACGCCAAAACCGGCCATGAAATTTACGGGGGCCAGCGCATGAAGCCCGGAACCTATTCCGCCTCCCCAATTCTCGCCGACGGAAAAATCTACATCACCAATGAGGATGGCCTCACCACCGTTCTGAAAGCCGGTCCGCAATTCGAGGTCCTCGCCGAGAACAACGTGAACGATTACTGCCTCAGCACCATCGCCATCTCCGACGGACAAATTTTCTTGCGGACTTCTGAAACCCTCTACGCCATCGGGAAACGAAAATAATATGAAGCTCTTTCTTGGATTAGTCTCCTCTGCCGCTCTCGTCGCCGCGCAGGGAGAGGGTCCGTTGCGCGTCGCCATCGCGGGACTCGACCACGGCCACGTCGACGGATTCTTTCGCGCCCTCCAGAAGCGCAAGGACATCCAGATCGTCGGCGTCTTCGATCCCGACCCGGGGCTGCATAAGAAATACGGTGACCGCTACGTTATCGCCGGCAATCTCTTCTTCACTGACCTTGCGGCGATGCTCGATAAGGTAAAACCGGAAGCCGTCGCCACCTTCACCAACACCTTCGGTCACCCGATGGTCGTCGAAGCCTGCGCCGCCCGCAAAATTCCGGTGATGATGGAGAAGCCTCTCGCGGTCAGCATGGACCACGCCCGCGCCATCCAGAAAGCCTCCGCGGCCAGTGGCATCCCTGTCATCGTCAATTACGAAACCACCTGGTACCGCAGCCACGCCGAAATGCACAATCTCATTAAGGAACAAAAAGCCATGGGTGACATCCGCAAAATGGTCGCGATGGACGGCCATCAAGGACCCCAGGAGATTAACGTCCCGCCCGAATTCTTCGGCTGGCTGAGCGATCCGGTGAAGAACGGCGCCGGTGCCCTGTTCGACTTCGGCTGCTATGGCGCGAATCTCATGACCTGGATGATGGACAACCAGCGGCCCATCCGCGTCACGGCGATGACCCAGCAAATCAAACCCGAAATCTATCCGCGCGTGGACGACGAAGCCACCATTCTGGTCGAATATCCACACGCGCAAGGTATCATTCAAGGCTCCTGGAACTGGCCTTTCGCCCGCAAAGATTTCGAGGTCTACGCCCAACGAGGGTACGCCGACGCCATCGGGGGCAACACCCTCCGCGTCCGCCTGCCAGGCCAGCAGGAAGAATCGCGCACCCCCGCAGAGATTGGTCCCGACGAGCGCGATTCCGTGTCCTACCTGATCGCCGTAGCGCGCGGCAGGCGCAAACCCGCGGGACTATCCTCGCTAGAGAACAACATGATCGTAACCGAAATCCTGACCGCCGCCCGCGAATCGGCGCGAAGCGGCAAATCAATCACCTTGCCCTCGAAATAATCCATGCTGGCTGCTGGCTGCTGGCTCCTGGCTACTTCTTCTTATTTCGGCTCCGGCACCTCCGGCTTCTTATAAACCTTTCGCAGCGACTCCCGATACTCGTCGAACAGCACCCGAATCCCGTCGAATTCTTTCTGCACAGCCGCCCGATAATCCGCACGCGTCAGAAAATCGTAGAGCAAAGCCGTCATCGATTGCGCGTCAACAACAAACCCCCGATGCCCGATCTCCGTCAGCGCATCCGACTCCATCCCGTACGTATGGTAAGTTCCGTTGCTGGTGAACGCGCTAAATCCAATCCCCGGAACCGCGCTCGAAACGCTGCCCGTCTCGTCGAACCCCTGTGGCTTGCCCGGAGCCTCCTCGATCTTCGTCGCTCCATAATGCTTCATGTAAGCGAACGCAAGTTCCGCCAGCGTAGCCGACGAAACCCCATCGCGCATCCGGCCGTAATTGTCGATTTTCACCTTGGTCCCCGTGGCAAGCGCCGCCGCCCGCGCCGCGTTATCGGTGAACTCGCGAACCTGCGCCAGATAAACCTCGTCCGGATAGCGGACGTAAAAATCCGCCGACGTCCGGTCCGGCACGACGTTCGGAGCCGCCCCGCCCTCCGTAATAATCCCCTGAATCCGCGCCTCCGGACGAATGCTCGCACGCACCGAGTCGATGTTTTCGAACAAATGAATCACAGCTTCCAGCGCATTGCGCCCGTCCCACGGAATCATCTGGTGCGAGGGTGCGCCGCTGAAAATGTATTTCACGCCGTCAATATTCAGGCAGCACGAACCGAACCCCGGCGCCGGCCTCTGCGTCGCCGTGCTCGAATGACTGCGCACGATCACGTCGATCCCCTTGAACACCCCCGCCTCGAACATCTGCGTCTTCGCCACGGGCGGCATCATTTCCTCGCCCGGCGTCCCGAATACCGTGATCGACCCCGGAGCGTGCGTGCGCTCCATCAACTCCGCGATGGCGACCGCCGCAGCCAATCCCACCGGCCCTTGCGCGCTGTGCTGATCCCCGTGGAAAGCTCCCTTCGTCCCCCGCAGCGCATCATACTCGACGATAACGCCCAGCGCAGGATGATCGTGGCTCCCCTTATACCGCGCAACAAACGCCGTCTTCAGATCCGCCACGCCGGGGGTAATCTCAAATCCGTGCGCCTTCAGGTAAGCCGTCAAAATCCCGATGGACCGCGTTTCTTGAAACCCAATCTCCGGATGCTTCGTAATATCGTCCGCCATCGCCAGCAGCTCTTTCTCCATCAGCTCCCGGGCCCGCGCAGCCGCCTGCTCTCGAGCCGCATTCGGGGCCGTCAGCCTCGCCACCAGCGCTGGCACATCGAGCGATTTCTCAAGCTCGCCCATTTTTCGAACCACGTCATGAGCCGCCTCGCGCTCCGTCGGAGTGTCCTGGACTAAAGTGGTCGCCAGCAGCAAATGCAAAACAATCATCTATAGATGATAATTTGGTTCCATGAATCGACGCAGATTCCTCGAAACAGCCGCGCTCGCGCCTTTAGCGCCACAGGTCGCCCGATCAGCCCCCACGCCCACCGGCCGGATGAAGTGCGGCACCCAGCACAACTCCACTGACGAAGTCCTGACCATCATGGCCGCACTCGGCGTTAACCACGTTTGCAGCACCCTCCCGTCCCCAAAATTCGACGCCGCATGGAGCGTCGAAGGACTCTCCAAGCTCCGCGAGCGCGTCGAATCGCACGGCATCACCCTCGAAGCCGTCCCGCTGCCTCTCAGCTCCGCCTACATCACCAAGAGCGAAAATCCGAACATCATGCTCGGCAAGAGCCCGGAGCGCGATCGCGAAATTGAAAACATCCAGCAAATGATCCGCAACGCCGCCCGCGCCGGCATCCCCGAGCTCAAATACAACATGAGCATCTTGGGCGTCGTGAGAACCGGCACCAGCACCGGCCGCGGAGGCGCGAAACTCAGCACCTGCAGGACCCTCCCCTCACCGAAGCCGGCCCCGTCAGCGAGGATCAGGCCTGGGAGCGCATCACTTATTTTCTTGAGCGAATCATCCCGGTTGCCGAAGAGAATAAGGTCCGGATGGCATGCCATCCTCACGATCCCGGTATGCCTCGTGATAAAGGATTCCGCGGGGTTCACCGCGTCTTGGGCAACGTCGACGGACTCAAGAAATTCATCGCGATCAAGGAAAGCCCGTATCACGGCCTGAATTTCTGCCAGGGCACGGTTTCGGAAATGCTAAAAAATCCGAACGAAGAAATTCACGACGTGATTCGCTATTTCGGCCAGCGCAAAAAAATCTTCAACGTCCACTTCCGCAACATCAAGGGTGGCTTTCTAGATTTCCGGGAAACCTTCCCCGACGACGGCGACGTCAACATGATCCGCGCGATTCGCACCTACAAAGAAGTGGGCTACGACGGAATGTTGATGCCGGACCACGTCCCCAAAATCGACGGCGACGACGCGGGCAAACAAGCTTTCGCCTTCGCATTCGGCTACATCCAAGCCCTGATCCAAATGGTCTACGCCTAAGTAGGGCAAGTCCCACCAAATGTGGCGCACGCACTCATGCGTGCCGCGTAGATATTCGTGTCGACAATCTAACGCTACGACCTCAATCGCACCTTAGGCTCCGCCGGCTTCTCAGCATCCGAAGTCCCCCCAAAATGCAACAACCGCGGACCCTTCAACGTCCCCCCGCCCCCATAACGATTCAGCGAGGCCGACCCGATATGAAGTGCCGCAGCCAGTGCGATCCATACCTGCCAATGCGAAAATATCCCGGAGATCGCGAATTCCCCCGCCATCCCCAGATCCGACGCGAGCCTCCAGATCCCGAGTACATAGGCCAGTAACACGGCCGGCATCAGGAGTGTGCCAATGGCGGACGCCACTTGGCGGTTCTTTCCGGTCTTCCGCTGAATCGGAGGACCCTTCTGCAGCTTAATCCGGACCATCATAAAAGTAGACGACCCAAAACAAGTTTAGCAGGAAATGTATCGGCTACTTCAACGCCACCGCTTTGCCCGACTTGATGCTCTGCTTCGCCGCGTCGATAATCTCCACCACCTGAACATTTATATCGAGCGCCACCAGCCCGTCCGGCGCGTGATGATTCTGGACCGCGTCCGCCATATAAGCCAGCGGACTCGCCTTTTCCTTCGGCAGCGGATCGATCTTCACCGCCTCCGTCGTCGCGCCGCGACCGCTCTTCCGCATCTCCACCTTGTTGTTCACCATGGTCATGCTCGCCGTCCGCCCGAAAACCTCCAGGTCCTGGAAACTACGCGGCAGATCCCAGCTCCCTTCGAAAATTCCCACGCCGTCTTTATACCCCAGCACCAAAGTCGCGTTGTCCTCGACCTTCGGAAACCTCTCCGGCTGAATATGATCCGCCCGCGCATAAACCGTCTGCGGCTTGCCCATGTACCAAAGGCTCCACAATGCGTTGTAGCACCCGAAATCCATCAGCGCCCCCGCGCCGTTCTTCACCGGATCCGTCAGCCACGCAAAGAAGAACGAATTGCGAGGCCCGTCCGACCCCGGCCCTCCATGACCCACCACGCCGCGCAGCCGGTACACCTTGCCCAGTGCGTCCGAATCCGCCAGCTTCCGAGCCGTATAATTCGACGCCCACCAAGCCATCTGATAATTTGTCATCACGTAAATGCCGCTCTTGGTAGCGATATCCCGAATCGCCGCCGCGTCCTTCGCCGTCGATGCCAGAGGCTTCTCGAAAATCACCGAAATCTTGCGCCCCGCGCAAGCCTTCACGATCTCCAGGTGCCGGTTATTTTCGACAAACGCCCACACGAAATCCGGTTTAACGTCGTCCAGCATCTTGTTGTAATCGGAAAAAATCAGGTTGTCGGCAACCCCGGCCTTCTTAGCCTCCGCCACCAATTCCGGATGCTCCTCCGCGACGCCAACCAGCTTCACCACGTCGCCCTTGACCATATTCGGCAACTGGCTCCAGACATGCGAGTGAAGCAACCCAATAACAGCAATCTTAGGAGGCGCCGCAACCAGCGGAACCGCCAACAAAACAATCAATAGATTTTTCATAGATAAGAGAAAGGGCGGGCAAACCAAGCCCGCCCCCAATCATCTCTTATTCTGGCTACAGGCTGCTGGCTACTGGCTACTTCTTCCTATCGCCGACAGGCGATAGCGGCATTGATCTCTTTCAGCGCCGCATCCGTTGCCCGAACCGCATCTGCCCGACGCCCGCAGAAGTCATGCGCCGCATGCTCCAGCTCATTCTTCGCCTCGCGCAGCTCATTTGCCGCCGCCCGCATATGCGGATACTCCGGCGGTGGAACCGGCGCCGGAGCCGTATTCGCCTTCCGCGGCACCGCAATCGTCCCCACCGCCATCAGCAGCATCCAGGGACCAAATCGCAAAATCTGTTTCTTCATTGGGAACATCCTCCTAAAGGGCTTGACTGCCGACCGATTATAACCAAAAGTGGGGCAGGTTCCCGACCTGCCCTCCGCCAGCGATGTTAGTCGGCAGGTTCCAACCTGCTCTACACAACCCCTGGCGTAAGCCAGGGGATTCAATCACAAACTACCCGAAATACTTCCCCTCCCTCCGTATCTCCTCAATATGCGAAACGGCAGTTGTAAGATTCCTGTAAAAACATTCCCTCCTCGCGCCCGCCCCGCACAGCCGGTGATCTTCAGTGATAGAGTAGAAATCCAATGCCTTCCGGCGTAAGCCTGCAGGCTAGGTTTAAGGAGACTGTAGCGATGCGGTTCTCTCGGGTTGTTTTGACTCTGTGCATTGCGGGAATGGGGATTTCCGCACAGGATCCCGCCGGCGAAATCTGGCAGATGGAAAGCAAGGGCGATGCCCTGCAAGCGCGCGAACGTTTGCAGAAAGCCGCCGATGCCTCGCCTCGCGATATCGCGGCTCTGCGCGCCTACGCGGAGTTCCTGGACCGCCATCGCGACCCCTCCGCCCGCGCCGTCTACGCCAAGCTGGACCAAGCCCTGGCCAATAACGCCCCGGAACGAAGCGCCGTCCTCCGCCGCATCGTCATTCTCGACCTTCTCGCCGGAGATCGCGATGCAGCCACCACTCATCTCGTAGCCTACCGGACAGCAGGCGGCTCCGGCATGTCTCTGCCCGACGCGCCCACCCCCGAATCCGTCAAGGACAGTTTCATTGAGGTTCCCGGCCCCCTACGCTCCTTCTCCCGCATGGCCGCCCTCGCCCCTGAAATGCACGCCGAGGACCTGCTGACAGCCCTCGCCCGCAACGTCGTCACCAACGGCTACCAAGCCTCCGGCTCCAACGAAACCCTGGAGCAAACCGAGTACCTCAAACTCGTCATCCGCTACCTGTCGCAAGCCCGCGAGCTCGACCGCCTCGGCGGCGAAAAGAAGGTCATCCGCATCGAGACTTGCGAATCTACCGACACCGCGGAGATTCTCCGCATCCTCGGCTACCGCATGCGCGGCGGCTGCGGTTCCGACGTCGTCCTCGAAACCGTCAACGCCTCCCGAGCCTTCCTCACCATCGATTCCGGCTTCCCTCTCGCCCAGCTCGAACAGGCCCTCCGCACCAACCGTCCCTTTGTGCTCGATTACCACCCCGCCCGCGTTCCGCTCCTCTATACCGTCGAATACTGGCGCTCCGCCAAGGAAAAGACCACCGGCGACTTCATCGATTTCTTCCTCTCGGACCCTTCCCTGTGCCGTCTCTACCTTGGCCTCTCCAAGCTCGATCCCGAAACCGCCCTCGATCTTCGCGAAGCCATCCCCGCCCCGCGCCTCAAAATCTATTCCCACATAATCGACTTCTACGGAGCCATGTTCCAAATCCGCGGCGGCAAAGCAGTCGTGCCGGGCGGTGCCCGCTCCGAAAAAGCCTGGGCCGAATTAGCCGGTGCGCCCCCTTCCTCTGGCCCCTCGTTCTTTGAAAAGCTGGTCGCCAAAGACGACGGCTGGCTGGCCAGTTATTACGACGCCATGGCCCGCGTCAACGGACCCGTCAAGGATTACCTGGCCGACCCTGAGCGCATGAAGCGTTTCTACAACGCCATTCGCGGCAAAGTCACCAGCCCCGGTCCCGCTCGTCCCGTATTTCGCGGCAACACCGATATGATGCTGCTCACCACGCGCCTCCGTCTCGATAAGGACGGCAAACCCCACGTGCCCGGCAACCTCGATATCTGGAAAAACCTGTTCATCAACCACCCTCAGGGTAAGTACGATGCCAAACTCAGCAAGGCCGCCGGCAACTGGAAGGATTCCGACGACGTCCTCGAAGCCCTCTTCGGCCTCTCTCGCAAAGCCGTCGAAAACGAGCCTCTGAAAATCTTCATGGCCCTCAGCGATGTCGAGCGCAACCGCACCACCCCCCTCGACGTCAACACCGTTGACCGCCTGGCTCGCGAATATCACTCGCTCTCCGCGCAGTATCCTCTGTTTTCCGAAGCGCCTTCTTTAACCGACAAAACCATCATCGCTTTCATAGACGCCATCCACGCCACCAACAAGATCGGCGATCAGGCCCTCCGATCGGACACCGCCGGGACCCTGCAATCCCTCGCCGGCCTGTGGCAGATCTTCGTCCGCCAGGGCAGCATCCCCGCCGCTCAGTCGGATCAGTCCCTTGCCCGCATTCTCGAACCTTTCCAGAAAATCCAGAGCGAGCGCGAGGTTTTCGACGGTGGCCGTAATGGCGTAAAAGTGCTCCTCGAAGCCTCCAACTCGCCCAAGAACATCTCCGTCCAGGACCGCATGATCGACCTCCTGGCCGGCACCGGGTCCACCGAATCCTCCGACGCCCGTCAACAATTAGCCGAGGACATGATCCGCGTCTTCGAAGCCCAGCGCCTGGTTTCGTTGACCACTCTCTTCGACCTCGCCGATAACCTTGAAAGCGTCACCAAAGGCGAGAAGCTCAACACCCAGTTAGCCGGAAAATTAGCCGCCCGCATCTCCGACATCCAGCTTCCGCGCAGCACCTTCACCTCGGCGGAGCGCAACTCGCTCTCCTTCGGCTATTACTCCGAAAAACACATCGAGCAGCAAAGGAAACTGAATCTCCGCCAGGCCATCGAAAGGGCCGCGAACGACCCCAACAAGCTCAAGGAGCTCCGCGGCACCCTCGCCCCCGTCCTCCGTGACACCCTGGTCGGCTATAACTATATTCACTACGCGCCCCCCGGCGCGCAGGTGCTCCTCACCAATCCGCTGTTCGTCCGCAATCACGATTTCATCGGCATTCAAGGCGCCGGCCAGACCTGGAAAACAACCGAGCTGTTCGGCACCGGCTGGCCCGCCAACGCCGGAGGCCGTTTGGTCGGCTCCCTCGCTTCCTTGCCCTATGCTCTGGCCGAAGCCGAGCAAAACTTCCTGATCCCTTCGCGCGAACAGGCGCTCATCTGGGGCGACCTCGTTCCGCAAATGATCCTCAGCGCCGTCATTCCGCGCTGGTGGGACGTAACTCCTCTTCAGCTCCACTGGGTCGGCATCAATATGGCCTATGCTGAAACCCTTTTAGCCGAAAGCGCCCTGAATCCTGACCGCCGCACCCAGGTAATGGCGACGCTGGAAAAATACGCCCCGCCCGCCCGCATCAAAAAAATGGAGCGCCTGCTAGCCACGGGCGACGTCAAAGCCGCCGAAGAAAACATCGTCCCCTCGGAAATGTATCTGCTGGCCACGGAGCTAGCGCCAGTAGACCGCGATTCCCCCATCGCCGCCAATATCCGCACCCTGGGCGCGCACTCCCCCGATCAAGTCAGCGAACGCACCATCTCGCGAGTCTTCGGAACCCCTAAACCAACGCTGGCCAACTCCTATCAGCCCGAGCTCCTGAACCTCCGCACCTTCCCGACGCTGATGGGTTACTCCAGCCGCATCCTGGCCGAAAGCTGGGAATCGAATATCCTCTATTACGCCGCCCTTGCCGACGAAGTCCACGCCAGGCCGGCCCAACTAAATTTGCTGATCCCCGCCTGGACCGAGCAAACCGTAGAACAAATCTTCGCCACCCATTTAGAAGATTGGCCTGCCCTACTCCGCAGCTTGCGTCTGGTAGGCGACGAAGTCCGCCAAAAAGCCAGAAAACAACCCACCACCGCGGCGGACAACGAATGACATCCCCCGCCCGCGTCCGTTGTGGCGCACGCACTCATGCGTGCCGCGTCGACACTAGTGTCGCCGCCCGGCAATCCGTTCGCAACGCACGTCGACACGCGACCTTCGACTCCGTACCGAGCCGCGACCGCAGGAAGCGATCTCTTCCCGGTCTGGCCATGCGCGCAGCCCAGCACCACCCGAACCAACAAGCACCCCAGGAGGACCCCGTTGATTCGCATTCTTAAAAAACCAGCCGTCTTCATAACCCTAGCCTCTCTAGTGCTAGTCTGCGCTATAGGCGCAGTAGCCCAAGACCACCCCGTCTTCAAAGTAAAAGTCGACATGGTAGTCCTAAGCTTCCAGGTGACCGATAATAAAGGCCACTACATCAACGGTCTTAAACCGAAAGACTTCCGGGTTCTCGAAGACGGCATCCAGCAAAAGTTCGTCACCTTCGCCGAAGGCAGCAAACCGCCCGTCGAAATTACTTCTGAGGGAGGCCTCAAGCCGATCCCCATTTCCCCCGAAGGCATCGCCGAGGGCCGCTCCGACGCGTTCGTCGGCACCAACGTCTTCGTATTGTTCGACACCAGCAATTATATGTACCGTGGCTTCGTCTACGCCTCCGACGCCATCGCCGATTTCGTCCGCGGACTCGACCGCGCAGACTCCGTCGCCATCTACACTTACAGCCGCAACCTCTCCCGCGCCGCGCCCCTCACCAAGGAGCGCACCGACGCCATCTTCGGCCTCCGCAAAGCCGTGGCCGGAGACGCCTCCGCGCTCTACAACTGTCTTCTCTTAACCGTCCGCGACGCCGCCAAAGTTCCCGGCCGTAAAGTAATCATCGTCTTCTCCAACGGCCCCGACGATTCGAGCATGGTCGCACCCAACGATGTCTCGACCGTCGCCGAAGATGAAGGCATCCCCATCTACGTCATCTCCACCAATGAAGTAAATAAGGATCCCATCTCGTCGAGCGTTTTCCGCCGCATGTCCACGCGCACCGGCGGAAGATCCTATTTCGCGAAAACCTGGCAGAAACAAGTCGAGGCCTTCGAAAATATACGCGAAGATCTGGGCAACTCCTACACCGTGACCTATTACCCACAGCCCAATCCCAACGAAGGATTCCGCAAACTGACGGTCGAGGTCCTCTCCGACACCGGCAAAAAATATCGAGTCCAATGCCGCCCCGGCTACCGCCCCAGAGGTGGATTCCAATGAGACCGACCCTACTCAGCCTGATCGTACTTCTAGCCTCCTGCAAGCCCCAAGTAACCGCGCCCGTGGACTACACGCACGAGCTCCGCGAAGCAGAGTCAGCCAGAATGAAAGCCGCCGCGGCCAAAGACCTCGAAGCCTTCGCAGCCTTTTACGCCGACGACGCCTCGATCCTAAGCCCGAACATGCCGATCCTCACCGGAAAACAACCGATCAAGGACGGATTAAAGCCCATGCTAGCCGACCCGCAATTTTCCCTCGCCTTAATGCCCACGCGAGTAGAAGTCTCCAAAAGCGGAGACATGGCCTTCACCCAAGGCCCCTACAAATTCACCTTCTCCGATGTGCGCGGCAACAAATTCGAAGACGAAGGCAAATATCTAACCGTCTGGCGCAAACAACCCGACGGAACGTGGAAAGCAGTCGAAGACACCATGAACTCCGACCTTCCCTTGCCTCCCCCTCCAAACCAGTAGTGGAAACCGGCAGATCGCGAAAACCGGGACTGATGTCTCTGTCCAAGGCGCCACCCCTTCCGCGAAACATTCGATTCCCACTGCCGGTGGACAGAGGGGTCTGTCCCGTTTTTCGCCCCGTCCAGCCAACTCGGCTCAATCATAAAATTATGGTCATTTAAGACTCAGCCAACGCGCACATCGAGCGCTTTAAGCTCATTTAAGCCCCCATAACAACCGTCGCCGCCCCCACCACCCCCGCCTCGGCTCCAAACTTCGCCGGCACGATCGGCAACTCCCGGGCATAAGGATTCACCGTCCGCCCCGGCAGAACCGCCCGCAGCCTCTCAAACAGCGGTTCCCCAATCGAAGCCACCCCTCCCCCCAGAACGACAATATCCGGATCGAGCAAACTCACCACGCTTCCCAGCCACGCGCCCAGTTGAGTCGCCAAGTCATTGAGATCGAAGGCGCCGATCCTATCCAGCACGTGTCCCGAAGCGATCGCCTCAATGCAGCCCGGCGCCCCGCACCGGCAAACCGTCTGGCTCCGATAGTCGATCGAAACATGCCCTCCCTCCGCCGCAAACCCGTTCTTGCCGTGATAAATTTTCCCGTCGATAATAATCCCCGACCCGATTCCCGTTCCGATCGCCGCGTAAAACACGTTGCTGCAACCCTTTGCCGCTCCAAACCGAGTCTCCGCTAATCCCGCCGCATTACAATCGTTCTCAACGCGCACCCGCATCCCAAACCGGGCCTGCGCCATCTCCTGCAAAGCTACGTTGCGCCAACCCGGAAGATTGGGAGGATTCAAAATCACCCCGGTTTTCGGATTCAAAGGCCCCGGCGCGCAAATCCCGATCGCCTTCACATCGCCAGTGAGGCTCTCGTCGATCACCCCCCAAAGCTGCCGGATGGAAACGTCATATCCTTGATTCGCAAGCGTGGGAACGGACCGCACGCGCGAAACTTCCGCCCGCTGGTTCACGACTCCGGCCGCAATCTTCGTACCGCCAATATCCACGCCTAAGACCATTGGTAGGATTGTACCGGATGGCACTGCTGACCATTTCGGGGGACCCCGCCTCGCGCTGGGAAGAAGTCGCGCATGCCGCCGCGCAACTGCTATCGTTCGAGCTGGTTACCGAATCCAGACTGGCATCCTGGCTCACCCAGGAATTCGGGGACGCGGCAATCCATCAGAAAGCCTGGAAACCGGCCGCCATCTCGATTCTCACCCGCCTGGCGACCGAGCATCACCTGGTCATCGCCATCGTCGGAGCCGAGTCTCTTTTCAACCCTTTGCCGATGCTGCTGCGCGCCGGCATCGTCGCGCCGGAATCGCGCCGCGCCGGAAACGTGATGGTCGATCAAAGGCTCGAACGTCCGGCAGCTCTCAAAACCTTAGCTGAGCTCGATGCGGAAACCAAGCGCCTGCGCACTTCGCGAGTCGGACGGACGGTGAAAACTTTCGATTTGGTTTTGAATATGGAATTCCTCGACGCGCCGCAGGCCGCCGAGATTCTGCGCGCCGCCTGTTGCGCACGGCATCTCATTGATTACGGATTCCTTTCCGGCGCAGCCGAAGCGCAAATGCAGTTTCAAACCCGCTTGCAGCTCGCCCAGCACGGCATCGCCCCGGCCGGCCAGGCCAGCCTCAAACGCGTCGAGTTCGGCCATCCCAGCGAACAGATTTTCGCCAATATGCTCGATTTCTATCGCATCGAATGGGAGTACGAACCGCGCAGTTTTCCCTTGCAGTGGGACAAAGACGGCAAGGTCACCGAGGCGTTTACACCAGATTTTTATCTGCCGGAAATGGATTTGTATGTCGAACTTACGACAATGAAGCAGGCACTGGTGACCAAGAAGAACCGTAAGATAAAACTATTGCGCGCGATTTACCCGCATATCAACATTCAGATCTTTTATCAAAAAGATTTGCAGGACCTGGTCTTCAAGCATGCCCATTGAACGGATCCTCTTCACTGAGGACCAGGTCAATACGCGCATCAAGGAAGTCGCCGCAGAGATCAGCGCAAAGTTCGACGGCCGGGAAATAAAACTGATCGGCGTCCTCAAAGGATCGGTCTTCTTCCTCACCGCTTTAGCGCGTGCAATCGAGATCCCCGTGAAGATCGATTTCCTGGCCATTTCCAGCTTCGGCCGTGAAACTCCCGGCATGGTGCGGATCGCCAAGGATCTTGATGAGCCGATACAGGATGAAGACGTGCTTCTGGTGGAAGATATTGTCGACACCGGCCTCACGACGCGCTATTTGCTGCAAACGCTGGCTGGCCGTGCCCCGCGCTCCATTGCCATCTGCACCCTGCTCGACCGCACCGTGCGGCGGATCGTTCCGGTCCCCGTCGATTTCCGCTGCTTCGAAATTCCGGACCGTTTCGTCGTCGGCTGCGGACTCGACTACAAACAGCTTTACCGGAATCTCGGTTATATCGCGGTCCTGAATCCCGATCGAACCTAATTGCATCTATCCTTTAGCTAATATGAGCCTCTATCAAATCGACCCCGCACACACCCACGCCCAATTCAAAGTTCGCCACATGATGGTCTCGAACGTAAAGGGCGACTTCGACAAAGTAACCGGCACGGTGGAATACGACGACGCAAATCCTGGCGCGTCGAAAATCAACGTCACCGTTGATGTGAACAGCATCAGCACGCGCGAACCGCAGCGCGATGCGGATTTGAAAAGCGCCAGTTTCTTCGATGTCGAGAAATTTCCGACGATCACTTTTGTCTCGACAGGAGTCGTGAAGTCCGGAGAAGACAGCTTCGAAGTCGTCGGCGATCTGACTATTCACGGCGTAACGAAAACCGTTGACCTCGAGGTTGCCGATGTGACGCCGGAAATGAAAGATCCTTTCGGTTTTTTCCGCCGCGGCGCGTCCGCCAAAACCACCATTCTTCGCAGCGATTTCGGGTTGAAGTATAACGCCGTCCTCGAAACCGGCGGCGTCGTGATCGGCGATGAAGTGCACATCACCATCGACGTCGAATTCACACGCAAGGCCTGACGTTCAATGCACCATCCGATGGAGTTTCTCCTCCGGCACGGTTACCCGTTGCTGTTCGCGGCGGTGCTGGCGGAGCAGCTCGGCGCGCCTCTCCCATCGGCTCCCATCCTGCTCGCGATGGGAGCCTTGATCGGCACTGGAAAATACTCGTGGACCGAATCGTTGGCTCTCTCGGTCGCCGCGTGTCTATTCGCCGACGGTGTCTGGTATGGGATCGGGCGGAGAAAAGGTTCGTCGGTTCTAAAACTGTTGTGCCGCATTTCCTTGGAGCCGGATTCCTGCGTGTCCTCAACGCGTTACTGGTTCAAAAGGCTTGGCGGATGGGCGCTGGTGATCGCGAAATTCGTTCCCGGTCTGAGCACGGTGGCTCCGCCGATGGCCGGATTGTCGAAAATGCCGTGGTGGAGATTCTTGGGCGCGGACGGCCTGGGCGGCTTTCTCTGGGCCGGTGCGTTCCTGTACCTGGGGCACGTGTTTCGCACCCAACTGGAAGATGTGTTGGGGTACGCCGCGCGGCTGGGCGGCTGGTTATTCACGATTCTCGGCGGCGCGCTGGCGCTTTGGATCGGCTGGAAATACTATCAACGCCGGAAATTCATTAAAAGTCTCCGCATAGCGCGGATCAAACCAGAAGAGCTGAAAGATCAGCTTCTGGAAGTATTCATTCTGGACCTGCGAACCGCAGAAGAATATGCCTCCGACGGCGCCAAAATTCCCGGAGCCATTTGGTTCGATCGCAAGGAGTTGGACGAGAGGCATAACGAAATCCCTCGGGATCGCGATATCATCCTCTACTGCACTTGACCAAACGAAGCCACCAGCGCCCGTGCGGCGCTGCAACTCAAAAGGTACGGGATCACCAGAGTGCGTCCACTCGAAGGCGGCTTTGATGCGTGGAGGGAGAGGAATTATCCGCTGGAGTTGGTGGGGCTGGTGAATCTGGAGAAGTAGCTGGTAGCGAGAGCGGTCGCAATCCTCGAGAAGCTTCTATGTGAACGATCGCTATGGCTTCTCTGAGCCGTCCCGCACGCCGTACTTCTCGCGATCTCGAATTCATGTGCTGGAACGCGCTTAAAGCCCGTACTCAGTACTTGTCCCGTGGTTTCCTCGCGTTTCCGTGCCTTCAAGGGCCAGCCGAAAGCTTAGCCGCTTACGCCGTGCTGATAGGGAAGGTCCGGCTGCGAAATTGGATCCCACCTGTTGATGGACATCAAGTCGTACCCCGTGAAGGAAGTTGTCGCGATCGCTAGTTCTTCACGTTCATTGCGTCCGAATCAACGGCCTTCTTGCCTGTAATGCCTTCAAGTCCGGCCAAGACGCCGCGGTATTCGCTCTTGTCAACTTGAAACGCCATACCGCCTTTCTTGCCAGCGTCATCCCAAGTAAGTCCGATGTAGTGCTTCTTCGATTTGCTCAGCGCCATAAGCGCCCCAACACCAAGCGAAATAACAGCAAGCCCGATAGCCGTCCCCACACGTCGGTGCACGTCTTGCCCGTAGCTTATCTCTGTAACAGATCCTGCGGGGATCAACGCGACGTCCGTTTTGTCCTTCGTGATATGGATTGTGGACGGGTTAATAAAGAGCTTCATACTGGTTCCAGCCTTAAAGTCGGACACAGAGCCCCCGCTATAGATGACGCGATGACTACCGTCGTTCGCGAAAGAAGAGCCTGAGAGCGTGACGGCAATCAGAACAGCAACGAGTTGTTGAATGGTTTTCATAATGATTCCTTTAGTTCCGCGCTCTGGTATACCGACTGATGGTTGGTTTCGACAAAATTGCCCTAAAGTTGACTTCGGATGAAAACCGCCAACTCCGTGTAGGTTAAACGCCGTAGATTTCCTCATCCGACGACTGATTGAAACCCAGCAAGCGCCGGTACCGACGGCGACGCGGGACGGAAGCGAGTGCCTCGCCGGCCGCAGATTTGAGCGCCTGTCCGCATGCTTACGCCTGGCAGTTCAGCGAACACATTTTATTAGCCGCCGATGAACGCGGATAAACGCCGATTTCGAATCAGCAACTCTTTTGCTTCATCGGCGTTCATCTGCGTTCATCGGCGGCCAACCCTTTCGTTGCTTTTCCACGCCAGCCCATAAAAACCCCGTGCGACGCGGCGATGTCCCCATTTGCCGGTGAATTCCGCTTACCTCATTGATCACGGATATTTCCGGACAAAAAAGGGGATTCACAATGAGGAAAGTTTCAAGTCTTGGATTGGTGTGGGTGGGCGTATGCGCGGCCGCTGCCGGGCCGCCTACGCTAACGGCTATCAGTCCACGCTCGGATTTCACAACCAATACCTTCGCCGTCACTTTGACCGGTACGGGGCTGAGCACTAGCGCGAAGCTCGTTTATGATCCGCCCGGGATGATTACGGACAACGGCCTGACCAACGTGGCGCCAGACGGCGGATCGGCCACGACGACCTTCACCCTTACGCCGGCGGCGACTGGGATTGTCAACGTCACCGTGACGACCGCCGATGGCACTAGTGTGACGCCGGTTCCATTCGATACGGGGGTTAGTACCGTCTGCCTGGAGGCTTTTCAAAGCGGCGGTTGCGAGCTTCGCCTTTCGGTGACCGCGACCAGCGCGACCGGCAGCAGCAGCCAGAGCAAGAACAGCACCGCGCCAAACATTCTGGCTACGCTGGACTATCAGTTTTTCAAAACCAAAAGCGCCGAGGCGATGAGGAAGAAGAAGGTTCTTGCAGCCAATGCGAGTGCTACAAAAACAGCGGCAAAATTCGACGCGACTTCCATGCAGCGATCGAACATCGAAAGTATCTGCACCAGCAATGACGCAGCCGTTAAGCAAGCCTGCGCGGCTCCCGCGAAGCAGGGAGTTTGGGGAAGGGCTGCCGGACACCTGGTTCTGGAAACCGGATATACGCAGATCGTTACCGGCGCCAAGCTGCAATCGACGTCGAGCACCTCCACGCCGGCGGCGGGAAGCGCCGCTTGCCCCGGCAGTTCCGCAGCGTCTTCCACCACCGCCGCTAGTTGCACCACCATGGCAACGCCTCAGCAGGCGTACATAGCCAATGCGAAAGTGAATTTCGGCTGGACGATTGGACGCGACGGACACGGCACTTTCAGCGAGATCGGATTCGCCGCACGAGGCTCATTCCAGGACCTGATTGCGACCAATCAAGTGGTGCAGAACGGCGGCTTGACGTACATCGAGCTTAGTGCGAACAACTCCAAGAACGTCGTCGGACTTTATGAAGCGACGGCGCAGTACAAATTGGCCGCCTTCGGTCATGATCGATCCGCTTCGGACACGGGGAATTATCACAATGTTTCAAATTTTGCGGTGCTCGAAGCCGGCTATCAGAACAACAGCGGACTTCAGCAACTGATCGCCAGCAGCCCTCAGACCAGCACGCGGAACCGGTTCGTTGGAAGATTTTATCTCTACCCTCCTCTGCCGGCTAGCACTAAACAGACAAGACTCACTCTCGGCATGGAATTCAGCGGAGGCATAAACGGAGGGCCGAAGATCGTGCAGATCTTTTTCGGCTCCAACGTAAATCCAGCTAAGTTATTCAGTTCGAGCAAGTGACGTCGCAGGACGGCCGAGAGCGCCGATGAACGCAAATAAACGCCGATTTCGAATCGGCAAGATGTTCTTGCTTTCATCGGCGTTCATCGGCGGCTAACTTTCTTCTTCGCCTTTCCGCCCAAAATCGAAAGAACACCGGTGCGACGCCGTTGACCCGGTTCCCTCATCCCCTAACTCCCCCCGTCTCAGACAAATAACGGTTTCACCGGCTTTCCTCAACGATCCGCGCCGCGCATACTGTGTGCGTGATGCAGCGTCATGAACCGACGAAATACCCTGTGGCGCTAGTGGGGCGTTATTTTAACGCCAGGACCCTCGGGGAACAAACACTCAGTCACAGGTGTCTATAGGCCATGCTCGAAGCTCGTTCGTTGACGAAGCGGTACACCACGACTACGGCTGTCGACGATGTCAGTTTTACGGTCAAGCCTTATGAGGTGCTCGGATACCTGGGGCCGAACGGGTCGGGCAAGAGCACCACGGTCAACATCATCACCGGCCTGCTGGAGCCTACTCGCGGCGAGGTGCTGTTTGAAGGGCGCAGTATTCAATCGCAGTTGATCGAATACAAGCGAAGATTGGGATACGTTCCGGAGCAGGCCCATCTTTATCCTCATTTGACCGGGCGCGAGTATTTGCAACTGGTGGGACGGCTGCGCGGGCTTCCGAAGAAATCACTGGACCGGAAGATCGATGATTTACTCCAGCTTTTTTCCTTGGGCGCGGCGCGGCATTCTCCGATCGGATCCTATTCGAAGGGCATGCGGCAGAAGGTTCTCATTTCTTCAGCGCTGCTGCATAATCCCGACATTTTGGTTTTTGACGAGCCGCTCTCGGGGCTGGACGTGACGACCGGTCTGGTGTTTCGCGACCTGGTGAAATCGCTGGCACGCGAAGGGAAGATCATCCTTTATAGCTCCCATGTGCTGGAGGTGGTGGAGAAAGTCTGCACGCACGTGATGATTTTGCGCAAGGGCCGGATCGCGGCGAACGATACGGTGGAGGCTCTGCGCAAGTTGATGTCGCTACCTTCGCTCGAAGACATTTTTTCCGAGCTGGTGTTGGAGCAGGATACGGAGACGACGGCGAATTCGATTGTCGAGGTCATGAAGAGCGCGTGAGACGGGCGCTAAAGCAAATACACAGGCTAAAGCCTGTGCCACCACGGACTCAAGGTGGCACGGACTTTAATCTGTGTCTTGAGCACTCATGGAGCCGCCATGCGTGAGCATGCGGGCGTGCTCGGCGCACTAATCCGCCATTTCTTCGGGCGATTTTTCGATAACGAATTTGTTGCGCAGAATACTGAGGTCCAGGTCACCGTGACCAAGATGCTCGCCCTGCTCGCTTCGCCGGGAATCATCCTGCCGTTTCTGAGGTACACAACTTATCTGGGACTGGATGCGTATCCACCGGAGATGCGTTATCCGATGTTGTGGTCCGACCGGTGCTTGTATCTCTCGTTTTCGATGCTGGTGATGGGCGCTGTCACCGTTGTCGAATGGGACGCGCTGTTCCCGGACCGCCGCGATTACGCCACACTGATGCCTCTGCCGATTCATTCGCGGACGATCTTCTTGGGGAAGGTCGGCGCGCTGGCTCTGTTTCTGATCGCATTCACTGCGTCGGTAAACGTGGTCTCGACCGTGACGTTTCCGGCGATCTCCTTTCGGGGAACGTGGCAAGGGTTGATTCTTACCATGGCGGCGCACGGCGTCTCGATTCTGGCTTCGAGCGCGTTTGCCTTCTTGTTCCTGGTCGCGCTGGAAGGCTTGCTGTTGAACATTTTGAGCGTGCGATGGTTTCGCAAGCTATCGGCGTATGTGCAGGGCGCGATGGTGTTCGTGCTGCTGTGGCTGTTCTTCCTGTTTCCGAATATCGCGTCCACCGTGGCGCAGCTTAAAGCGCAGAATTCCTGGGTACTGCGGGCGTTTCCTCCGGCGTGGTTCCTGGGGATGAACGAAGTGCTGACAGGGTCGCACGATGCTGTTTTTATAGCACTCGCGCATCGGGCGGAAATTGCGCTGGGACTGGTCACGCTGGTCGCGGGATTGTCGTACACGGTCGCTTATCGAAGGCATGTTCGGAGAACTCTCGAATCTACCGAAGGCGGCGATTCGACGCGGACGGCGGTGCATCGGCGGATCGGACTGATTGCGGATCGTCTTGCTCCTGATTCCGTGGAGCGCGGCGTGGTGGCTTTTATCGGCAAGACGATGGCGCGCAGCCCGAAGCACCGCATTTTCCTCGCGGCCTATGCGGGTGTGGGTTTCGCGCTGGCGGCGCAAGTGCTATCGGCGGCGAAGAATCATGACGACTGGATGAGCCTGCCTCTGGTGCTGGGATTTTTTCTGTTGAGCGGGATGCGGTTCATTTTCACGATTCCATCGGAGCTTCCCGCGAACTGGCAATTCCGCGTGAGCGATACCGACCAGCAGCGCGCGGCTCTGAACGGAACTCGGACGGCGATGCGCTGGTTCGGCGTGGCTCCGCTATTTCTGATTCTGTCGCCGTTCTATTTCATCTGGTGGAAGCCCGGCGCGGCTTTGGCGCATCTGGCGTTCAGCATCACAATCTCCGTCCTGTTAATCGAGGTGCTGACCATGGAACTGCGCAAGATTCCGTTTACCTGTTCCTATCCGCCGGGGAAAGCGAATGTGACGATCCTGTGGGTGGGCTACTGGGTCGCGTTTTTGCTGTACGCGTTCTCCATGGCGAATCTGGAATCGTGGATGGTGAAGCGGCCGGTGAGGTTGATTCCGTTCTACCTGATCGTCGCGATTCTGTTCGCGGGATTCGAATGGTGGAGGCGGAGAGCGGATTCCGTGGGCGTGGTATTGGTATTCGACGATGCCGCGGACCCGGCCGTTCTTACGCTGGGACTGGGTGAGATTGCGTGGACGAAGACCGTGACGTCACGGCCGGAGAGCGGTGCTCGGCGATCATCTTCATCCCGTGTTTCGCGCGTAGAGTGATCAACGCGGCGGTTTGGACGGGATGACCGGGCACCAGTTTGAAGCGCCATTTTTGCGCGACGGCGGCGAGCAGCAGGATGCCTTCCATCCACGCGAAACGTTCGCCGATGCAGACGCGAGTGCCTCCGCCGAAGGGGAGGTACGAAAATTTCGGACGGTCGTCGGGCTGGGACCAGCGTTCCGGGTTAAATTGGTTGGGCTCCGGGAACCAGCGAGGGTCGCGATGCACGACGTAGGGGCTCATCATGAAAATCGATCGTGCAGGGATGGAAAATCCGGCGATCGAATAGTCGGTTTTGGCGCGGCGGCCGATCACCCAGGCGGGCGGATAGAGACGCATGGCTTCGGCGAAGACGCCCTCGGTAAATTTGAGCCGCGGAAGATCGTCGAAGGTGGGCAGGCGTCCGTCGAGCGCGCGGTCAACCTCTTCGTAGAATTTCGCGGCCGCGTCCGGATTTTGCGAGAGCAGATACCAGGACCACATCAGCGCGTTGGCGGTGGTTTCATGTCCGGCGAGAAAAAGAGTGAGCGCTTCGTCGCGGATTTGCTTGTCACTCATCCCGGCTCCGCCATCTTCATCTTGCGCGAGCAGCAGCATCGACAGGAGATCGCCTTTATCCTCTTTACTGGCGCGGCGCTCGGCGATGATACCGTAGATCGTTTTGTCGAGGAAATCGCGGGCCCTTTCAAAGCGGCGAATCGACGGCAGAGGGAGTTTTTCGATCCACTCGGAAAAAGGCATCAGCACCATGTCGAACAGAATCATGACCTGGGTGAGGGCGGCGCCGATGTTATCGGCTTCCGTGGTCACGTCGGCGCTGAACAACGTTTTCGCCACGACCGAAAGCGTGAGGCGCATCATCTCGCGGGACATGTCGAGTTGCGCGCCATCGGACCACTCTTCGCGGGTTCGAGCGGTGTACTCCACCATCGCCGAAGCGTAACCGATCAGACGGTCGCGATGAAACGCGGGTTGCACCAGGCGGCGCTGGCGGCGGTGAAACTCGCCTTCACTAGTGAGCAAGCCTTCGCCGAGCAGGACTTTGGCGCGTTCGAGAAAACGGCTCTTGGTGAAATTGGTTTGATGGGTGACGAGAATGTCTTTGATCCAATCGGGATTACTGACCAGATAAACATCTTGCGGGCCCAGTCGATAATGCACCAGGTCGCCATAATCGCGGGCCAGGCTTTGCAGGAACTCCGGCGGATTCTTACGAAACTGCGGCAGCACGCCGAGAATCGGGAGTCCTTTACGAAACGGCGGGCCGGCTATCATCCTTCCAGCTTACTGCTGTTGTTGTTGCTGCTGGACGTCGATCTGCTCGACCTCCGAGGCGGGCTCCCATTGCGGCGGCGCGCTGATTTCCGTTTCCGGCGGAGGCGGCGCATCGGACGGTGCGACGCGCACCGACACCTTCAGCTCGCTGGAGGCCTTCCCTTTGAACACGCCGCGGGTGGGAGGAACGTCGGCATAGTCGCGGCCGATGGCGGTTCGAATATGGCGCTCTCCCGCAAGCAGATTGTTGGTAGGATCGAAGCCGACCCAGCCGAGACCGGGCAGAAGCGCCTCCACCCAGGCGTGCGTCGCTCCTTCCGACGAGCGATCCGGACGCAGGGCGTGAGGATAAAGATAGCCGCTCACATAGCGGCACGGAATTTTCACGTGGCGCACGAGCGTGGTCATGATGTGCGCAAAATCCTGACAGACACCGCGGCGAGTCTCGATGGCTTGGTCGATCGGCGAATCGACGTGGGTCGCCTTGGGGACGTAATCGAACCAGCTAAACATACTCTCGTTCAGCTCGCGCAGAAACATCAGGGGATCGTCGCGGCGCTGCACGGAAAGCTCGTCGCACAATTCCAGCAACGCCGGCGTGGGCTGCGCGAACTGGCTGGGCATGAGCATCTCCCAATAGTCTCCGGTCGCGACCAATGCGTCGAGCTGGGACCAGGCGTCGGCGCCGAGCCGCTTCGGCAACTCCGGCGCGGCCTGCACTTCGACCAGAGCTTCCGCGACAAGGCGCAGTTGAATATGCTTTCCTGGGACGTCGAAATGATGCACGCTATTGCCGAGATAATCGCGATATTGAAAGACCATCGTTCGGGGATCGACCGAAAGCTGGAAGGAGAGACATCGCTGCGGGCCTTCGGTGCGCGGCTGCATGCGGGCTTCCATCAGGCTTTCACTGACAGCGGAATCGTAGCGGAATTGGGTGAGATGGCGGATGGAATAAAACATTGTCAGGATGCCTGAAGCGCCGCCTCGATCGGATACGCGATGTAAGTTTGGTAGAGCGCGCTGTGGGCCTGCGAACATTGGCGCAGCACCGTTTCGAGGTAAGCGTGCAAGCCGCTACTCATGATTTCGTCGATCTGTCCGAACGCGAGCGTCGCTTGCATTCGGCCGGCGATTCGCTCGACTCGCGCCGACCGGCGGCTGGATACTTCGGCTCCGATCTGTTTCATCGCCGTCTCCAGCGCATCGGCCGAGAAGCGGATAGTATGCGGGAAGCTCGGGTTCAACACCAGAAATTCGGCGATGCGGTTCGGGCGAAGGTCAGCCGTGTAGGCTTTGCAGTAGGCTTCGAATGCGGTGCAGCAGCGCAACAGGCCGATCCACTCCAGGGGCTCCGGTTCCGCGTCTTTGCCGTAGAATTCGCGGAAATGCACGCCGAGCAGGGTCGATAGGGCGGAGGCGCGTTCGATGGAGCGGCCGGCTTGAATGAATTGCCAGCCTTCTCCGTGGGTCATATTCGAATCGGTGATGCCCTGAAAAAGATGTGCGCCATCTTTGATCGCCTGCAAGAAATCACTTACGTCGGATGCTTCTTCCGCGTCGGCGCGCGTCACCGCGTGGAACATGCGGTTCAATTGCTCCCACATCTCGGAGCTGATTTGCTCACGCACCTGGCGAGCATTCTCGCGGGCCGCCATAACGCAGGAGACGATGGAAGACCGGCTGTCGGTGGCGTAAATCAGCGACTTCGCGAGCGCCTGCGCCTCACCCGCCTGCACTTCGGCCAAATCGATGGCGAGCGATTTCAGCATGCGCCGCCAATGCCGGTCGTCGTCTTCGGTTTCGCGCTCCAGCATGAGGTTCAACTGGACCTTGATGACGCGGGCGGTGTGCTCGGCGCGCTCCAGGTAGCGGCTCATCCAATACAGACTTTCTGCAACGCGGGAGAGCATTAGTGGAGCACCCAAGTATCCTTGCTGCCGCCGCCCTGCGACGAATTGACCACCAAAGATCCCTTTTTGAGCGCAACGCGCGTGAGACCGCCGGGGACGATCGTCGTTTTCTCACCGAACAAAATGTACGGGCGCAGATCGACGTGTCGGGGCTGCACTTTGCCGTCAATGATGCAAGGCGCGCGGGAAAGCATAATGGTGGGCTGCGCGATGTAGTTGCGGGGATCGGCTTCCACGCGGCGACGGAATTCGTCGCGCTGTTCGGCGGTGCTCTGCGGACCGATCAGCATGCCGTAGCCGCCCGATTCGCCTACCGCCTTGACGACGTATTTTTCTAGACGATCGAGCACGTGATGGCGTTCGGCGGCGTCCGACATTTGAAACGTCTCGACATTGTTGAGCACGGGATCTTCATCCAGATAATACTTGACGATCGCCGGGACGTAGGCATAGACGGCTTTGTCGTCGGCGACCCCGGTTCCCAGGGCGTTCGCAAGGCTGACGTTTCCTGCGCGATACGCGTTGAACAAACCGGGCGCGCCCAAAGACGAATCCTGTCGAAACGCGAGAGGATCGATAAAATCGTCGTCGATACGGCGGTAGATCACGTCCACGCGACGGAGCCCTTCGGTGGTCCGCATGTACATGAAATTGTCGTGGGCTACCAGATCGCGGCCTTCCACGAGTTCGATTCCCATCTGGCGGGCGAGGAAGGCATGCTCAAAATAGGCCGAGTTGTAGACGCCGGGAGTGAGCAGAACGATGGTCGGCTCAGCGCATCCTTGCGGGGCGAGCGCCCGCAGGGTGGCGAGCAGAGCCTGGCTGTAATGCTCGATTCCCTGAACGCCGCACTGGCGGAACAGATCGGGGAAAATGCGTTTCATCACCTGGCGGCTGACCAGCATGTAGCTGACGCCGCTGGGCACGCGCAGATTGTCTTCGAGGACGACAAATTCGCCGGAGGGCGTGCGGATCAGGTCCGTTCCCGCTACGGTGACGTAGGCGTCTTTGCGAACGTACAGGCCACGCATCTGGCGGCGAAAGTGTTTGCAGCTATAGACCAGCTCTCGCGGGACGACGCCGTCTTTGAGGATGCGGCCTTCGTGATAGAGATCTTTTAGAAAGAGATTCAGCGCGGTGATACGCTGCGCGAGCCCTTTTTCGATTCGCGACCACTCATCGCTGGTGATGATGCGCGGCAGCAGGTCGTTGGGAAAAATGCGCTCCGTGCCTTCTTTGCGTCCGTAAACCGTGAACGTGATGCCCTGGTGCAGGAAAGAGAGATCGGAAATTTGTTGGCGGCGGCGAAATTCGCTTGCGGGCAATTCGCGGAGGGTCTGATAAAGATGCTCGTAGTGCGGACGAGCATTCCCATCCGGTGCGACCATTTCGTCGTAGGCTTCGTCCAGTCCGTAATCCTGAAACGGAGCAGGAAGCGCGCTTTGACTTGCTGTACCCGCCATCAAACTATCCCCATCGAAAATCAGGCTGGCCACTTCTGACGGGGAAGGGCGATGAATATAGACAGCTAGTTTAGCATGCACTGAAAAAAGAAGAGGATCGGAGCTAAGTTATTTTACAAAGGCAGGTCGGGAACCTGCCCCACTGTGCGACAATCGCTCGATATGTCTGAAGTTTCGCGGCTGAGGGTGGATATTGACCGGTCCGGCGACACTGCCGTGGTGCGATGCGGGGGCAAGTTGGTGGCGGGGGTTACCGATTTTCTGTACACCGAGGTCAGCCGGGTGATTCCGGAGTCCAGGCGGATCGTGCTGGATCTGACGGAGCTAAGTTACATGGACAGCATGGGTCTGGGCACGATTATCCGGTTGTATGTTTCGGCGAAGGCGGCGGGGTGCGAGTTGGAGCTGATTAATATCGGGGCCAGGATCCGGCAGTTGCTGGGGATGACCAACGTTCTCTCGGTATTCACGGCGTGCGGAGAACACCATCTGCGAGTTCCCTAGCGGTAATTCGCTTCCGAAGAGGTCGCGCGGTACAATGAAAGTTCCCACAGTCAGAGCCGGTAGCTCAGTTGGTAGAGCATCGCACTTTTAATGCGGTGGTCGCGGGTTCGAGCCCCGCCCGGCTCACCAAAATCTTCCTTGATGCCAAACTAATGTGATCCTGTTTTTCCTCCGATCGCGCGTATACAAGTAGGGTGAAAAGACCGACTGGTGGCGCTAATACTCGACGCACAAGTGTCGAGATGTAGTTGAATGCACCACTGGCGGAAGGCTTATTGCCGTGAGGGGGAAATGACAGGAGACAACTATACTTCAGGAAACGGCGACCGGTCCCGCAATTCGGGGAATGACGAGTTACACCGGCTGTTGATAGAGGACTTCTATCAGGACTCCGTGGGACGGTACGGAAAAGATAGCGATCAGGCTTGCATGCTGGCGCGGTGGCTGAATCCAGGTGGGGGCGGCCCGAAGAGCGATTAAGCAAGGATTCGGCCTTAGATAATGCGAACCAAACCGGCAAAGGTGGTCGAGGCCGCGAAAGTGGTTTTATCAACAATGCTGGGGAGCGGACACGCGGCCTTCAGACGCTTCCCAGCCGCGAAACCGCAAGTTCTAGTACGTTAGGACGATTGACGTCCGCGGCGGCAGGGCATAGGATTCGTTTGAGAGCGGACTCAAGGCGCCCCACACATTAAGCCGCGGAGAACCACCGCGCGTAGCACCTGTTGCTCCGCTCTCGCCAAATTTCACTGCCCGCGGTTGGATCGATTAATAAGCCGCGAGATCGCCGATCGGCTTCAGCGCCAGATGATGGAAATCGAAGCTGAAATCCGTCAGTGGGGAAACCGCAGCCATTTTTATTTGATCGACTGACCCATCCGGTTTCAGCGAGAAAGTCACGTACGCGTCGGCGTTCATCGCACGGTTTTTCCAGCGCGCGATGAAGGTGTCATATTGCCAGTGCTCCATTTCGCCGGTCAGATCAGGAGAATGCGTGAAGCGCATGATCAGCTTGCCTCCTTCTTCCTTGATGGTCACATCGCCATACCAGGGATCGCGATATCGCCCGGCGTAGCTTGATAGCGCGAGCGACGGCTTCGAGGACTTATTCCGCTTTAGGGCATCTTTCTTCAGGATGTCCGCCACGCCCGCTTCGCGAAGCTTACCCACCGTATCGTAGGTGGCAATCCAATCCATGGGCGGAGCCTTCATATATTGGTCGAGAATCGTCATCGTAATGGAGGAAAACGCCGCGCCCATTTCCTGATTGGTCAGGACGACCACGCCCAGTTTCAGGTCCGGGACCATGGTGACGCGCGAGACCATGCCGGAGAGTCCGCCGGTGTGCCACACCAGTTTATAGCCCCGATAATCGTTAACAGACCATCCCAGAGCGTACGACGAGAAGTTCATTTTCAACGCCCCGAACTGCGGCGGCGGATCGTTGATTGGAATCGGCGTGACTTCCGACCACATCTCCTTCGATTGCGCGGCGCTGAAGAGGCGCGTGCCGTCAGGAAGCTCTCCTATGTTCAGTTGCATCGCGATCCACTTCGACATCTCCGCGACGCTCGATTGAATGGCGCCCGCGGGAGCGTTGTTATCGAGAACATCGGGCCGGATGGGCGCCAGCACTCCGTCGACATGCGCGTGCGGCGAAGCGAAATCGTCGCCGGGTTTTATGTCGGTGATGCTGGTTTTGCTGGCCGACATGCCGAGCGGGGAAAAAATCCGTTCTTTGATAAACGCGGCCCATGGCTTGCCGCTAACTGCTTCGATCAATTTTCCCGCGACCAGATAAAGAACGTTGTCGTAAGCATACGCGCTGCGAAAACTGGTGGCGAGCGGAACATACCGCAAGCGCTTCACAATCTCGTCGCTCGACAAATCGGACGCGGGGAAGAACATCAGATCGCCGGCCCCGAGCGCAAGTCCGCTGCGATGCACCAGCAGATCCTTCACCCGCATCTCGCGAGTCACGTAGGGGTCCGCCATCTGGAACGCGGGCAGATAGTCGATCACGCGATCGGTCCAGTGCACTTTACCCTGATCGACGAGCATAGCGATGGAAGCTGCCGTAAACGCCTTGGTATTCGACGCGATTCCGAACAGAGTATTCGCTGTCACCGGCGCGGCGTCGCCCATCTTGCGGACGCCGAATCCTTTGGCGAAAACAACTTGCCCGTCTTTTACGACCGCCACGGCGATACCGGGAACGTCGAAGGTCTTGCGGGCCTTTTCGGCAACCTTATCAACCACCCCGTCAATCGATTCCCGGGCCGATTCCTGAGCGAACGCGGCGCCCGCGATGGCAAGGAGCAGAATAAATCGCATAATTGGCGTTATTATACAGGTGAAATGCGTATCTCCATTGCTTGCGATCATGCCGGATTCGAGCTCAAAGAGCACATCAGAGAAACTCTCGCGGCGCAGGGTCACGATGTACAAGACCTGGGCGCCTATGACGACACTCAACCCGACGACTATCCCGATTTTGCCGAGGCTCTCGGCAAGGCGATTCTCGACGGCGCCTGCGACAAAGCGGTGCTGCTGTGCGGTAGCGGCGTCGGCGCGTCGGTTGCCGCAAATAAAATTCCGGGCATCCGCGCCGGCCTGTGTCACGACACTTACTCCGCGCATCAGGGCGTGGAGCACGACAACATGAACATGTTGGTGTTGGGCGGACGCGTCATCGGCCCTTCGATGGCTGAGGAACTGGTGAACGCCTACATCGGCGCGAAGTTTTCGAACGAAGCGCGCCACGTGAGGCGGGTCGCCAAGGTGCAGGCCATCGAGAAGAAATATGCCTGCTAAGAGCGTTCTGGTGATCGACGTCGGAGGCACCCACGTCAAGGTCGGATCGAGCGATCAGAAGGACATCGTGAAGATCGAATCCGGTCCTACGATGACGCCGGCGATCATGGTCGAGGCCGTGAAAAAAGCGGCGGCGGGATGGAAGTACGACGCGGTCGCGATCGGCTATCCCGGCCCCGTGCTGCACGGGCGCCCCGTGGCTGAGCCTCATAATCTAGGCGTCGGCTGGGTCGGCTACGATTTTCGAAAGGCCCTGGGCAAGCCGGTCAAGCTGGTGAATGACGCGGCGATGCAGGCGCTGGGCAGTTATGAGGGAGGGCGGATGCTATTCCTCGGGCTGGGCACCGGACTGGGATCGGCGCTGATCGTCGACGGCGATCTCGAACCGATGGAGCTCGCGCACCTGCCTTACAAAAAGGGGCGCACTTACGAAGACTACGTCGGGCTGCGCGGCCTGGAACGTCTGGGCAGGAAGCGGTGGGAGCGCCACGTGTTTGATGTGGTCGAAAAACTCAAAGCCGCCCTGGGAGCCGAATACGTGGTGCTTGGCGGCGGCAATGCGAAACTGCTCAAGGACCTGCCGCCCGGCGCGAGGCTCGGCGAGAATTCCAATGCGCTGAAGGGCGGGATCCGATTGTTTCAAGGCGCCGATTCGACGAAGCGATAGCTGCCATGCGAGTCATAATCGATGCCGTGCTTTTTCTTTAGGTCTTGAATGTACTTCAGCGTCGTCGTGGTGTGCGGGCTTGCAACACCGTCGCCGAAAGGCTCGCAGGTGTGTAGCAGAATTTCCTCCAGACAGCTATTCACGGTCATGCGCTTGTGCTCGGCGAGGTCGGCGAGCAGACCGGCGAGGCGCTTCTCCAGTCGCACGGGGATATCCACGCGCTCAATCTTAATGGGCGGCCCGGCGTTATAAATGTAATGTCCAAACGCGAGCTTGCATCCATCTAAGTCGCGGATCGCGTAGTCTCGCAACCCGTAGGCCCGATCTTCCAGCGCCTCGATGATTTCGACGCCGCTGGCGCGGTGGAATTCGCAGAGTTCATCGGCGTTGCTTACGATGAAAAAGAGAGAGGTGCCTTTGGGATCGCCCGCCCGTTCGGATAGGAAGATTTGGACGTCACCGAGATTCACTCCCGCCAGCATCGGCGGATCGCCCCAGAGGAAGCCGAGACTGAAGCCGAGCTTTTTCGTGTAGAAGTCGATGGCAGCCTGGAGGTCGGCCACAGGTACGCCGGCGTGGTATTTGTCGCAGTAAACCTTTGGAGCGTCCATGAAAAACATCATACGGTGAATTGAAGTGATACGCTGATCGGCATGAGGCTTAGGTTTTTTGCGATGGTGTGCGTATGGACTGCACTCGCGGCTGGTCCGCCGACGCTGCGGCTGCCCGAAGGGGTTCGTCCAATCAAGTACACGGCGGAGCTGACGCTGCTGCCGGATTCGCCGACATTTAAAGGCGAGATCGACATTGACGTCACTTTCTCGGCGCCCACTTCGCTGTTCTATCTGAACTCCAAAGAGAACCAGATCACGGTGGCGGAAGTAAACCGGATGAAGCTCGCGGTCGAGCAGGTGAATGAAAATTTTATTGCTCTGCGCGCGCCAGCGAAGATTCCGGCAGGATCTGCGAAGCTGCACTTCGAGTATTCCGGCAAGGTCAGCCCGAAAAGCAGCGAGGGCATTTTTCTGGGTCGCGATGGGGACGTGAATTATCTATTTACGCAGTTCGAGGAAATCGATGCGCGCAGGGCGTTTCCGTGCTTCGATGAACCGGGTTTCAAGACGCCTTGGCAGATCACTCTCCATGTGAGGGCGGGCGATAAGGCATTTGCAAACACGCCGCAGGTTTCGGAGACGGAAGAGGCGGGCGGAATGAAGAAAGTCGTCTTCGCTCCCACCAAGCCGCTGCCGAGCTATCTGGTCGCCTTCGCGGTGGGGCCTTTTGACGTTATGGACGCCGGCAAGGTGGCCTTAAGTGACGTTAAAGTGCGCATTATTACGCCGAAGGGCAAGTTAAATCATGCTAAATACGCGGCGGAAATCACGGCCACCCTGATCGATCGTTTGCAGGATTATTTCGGTATCCCTTACCCCTATGAAAAAAGCGACAGCATCGCCATTCCGCTGACCTACGGTTTCGGGGCGATGGAGAATGCCGGGTTGATTACGTACGCCGAGAATGTTTTGCTGGCCGATCCGGCCACGGATACTGAACAGCGACGCCGGCTCTATGCGAGCGATGGCGCACATGAGTTGGCGCATCAATGGTTTGGCGATCTGGTCACGCTAGCCTGGTGGGACGATACATGGCTTAACGAAGCGTTCGCGACCTGGATGTCTTCGAAAATCCTCGCGGAATGGAAGCCGGAATGGAAGACTCGCATTGGCGATCTGAATGCGAAGTTCGGGGCGATGGGCGAGGACAGCCTGGTCACGACGCGCAAAATACGCCAGGAAATCTTGACGAACGACGATATCTCAAATGCTTTTGACGATATTACGTACGAAAAAGGCGCTGCGGTTATCAGAATGTTCGAGGTCTGGACAGGGGAGAAGCAATTTCAGAGCGGCGTCACTTCCTATTTGAAGCGTTATGCCTACAAGAATGCGCGCATGAGCGATTTCTTGGATGCGATCGCCCAGACGGGGCAGCCGCGATTAAGCGCTGCGTTTCAGACGTTTCTCAATCAACCTGGTGTGCCGGAAATTTCGGTCGCGTTGAAGTGCGACGGTCCGCCGACCGTCGCTTTGAGTCAGAGGCGCTATCTGCCGATCGGGTCGAAGGGTTCGGCGAAACAAACGTGGCAGGTGCCGGTTTGCGTTCGATACCGAAACGGGGACAGTGTCGAGAAAGAGTGTTTTTTGCTCGACAAAGCTGCCGCGGACTTCAAGCTGACAAAGGCGCAGGGATGTCCGTCGGTGATCGCCGCGAACGAAAGCGCTTCGGGATATTACATCTCCTCCTATCAGGAAAACCTACTGGACAAGATGGTGGCGCAGGGGACGGAATTTCTGAATCCGGCGGAACAATTGACATTGGTTCACGATGTGTCGTCGCTTGCAACATCGGGAGACTTGAAGATCGGCCGGGCGCTTGACGTGGCGGTCAGCTTCGCGAATTCGGGGGAGCGGGAAATCGTGGCGCAGGCGAAAGATATTATTGCCGGTCCGCGACGGCTGGTCCCCAAGGCGCTGGAGGACAATTACGCGCGGTTCGTCGAGAAGGTTTTTGGAGCTCGCGCGAGAAGCCTTGGATGGTCGGCGAAGCCGGGCGAGGATCTGGAGACGCGGTTGCTGCGGCCGAATCTGGTTCCGTTTGTGGCTCGATACGACCCGGCTTTGGCCGCGGAGGCCAGAAAGCTTGCGGACGAATGGCTGGAAACCCGCAAAGGCGTGGATTCAGACATGCTGAGAGGCGTGCTCTCGACCGCCGCGTATTACGGGGATCGCGCGCTGTTCGACGGGTTATTGAGGGAGTTGAAGAAGACCACGGATTTAGGGCAGAGGGCTGCGATTATCCGCGCGCTGGGATCTTTTCGCGATCCGAAGCTGGTAGCGGCTGCGCTCGATCTGGTGATTCGCTCCGATATTGATACGCGCGAAACCGCGGGGCTGTTGTACTCCGGGATGGGCGATCCGGAGACGGAGCGAATGCCGTTTGAATTCGTGAAAGCCCATTATGACGAGATCCTGAAGCGGGCGCCAAGCGGGGGTGGTTCGGATTTTGGCGCGGTGCTGCCCGAAGCCGCGTCGTCATTCTGCGATGTAGAATCGGAGAAGGAATACATCGCGTTTTTCGGGGAACGGGCGAAGAAGTTTACCGGTGGTCCGCGAGTTTACGAACAGATGCTGGAAGGGATCCGGTTGTGCGAGGCGGAGAAGGCGGCGGAGGCTGCGGATGTCGCGGCATATTTCGCGAGGCAGTGAGGTGCTGTGGACGAGTTATACAATGACCCAGTGCGGATTTATTTGCGCGAAGTGACAGCGGTGCCGCCTCTGAGTCCTGAGGATGAGGCCGCCTGCGTGCGCCATGTTCGAGCCGGAGATGACGAAGCGGAACGCGCAGCGAGCATTCTGATTGAGGCGCATCTGGCGCTGGTTGTATCGATCGCCCGCCGATATGGGAATGGTCCCGCCCACGTCCTGGGCCTGATTCAGGAAGGCAATAACGGATTGTTGCTGGCGCTCAAGACGCTTCCGGATAATCAGGAGGATGAGTTTGCGGTTCACGCCGCGGTTTACGTTGAGCGTGCGATCGCGGATGCTGTCACTGCGTCGAGATCGGGGGGCGTCGACTAGACGTCGACACGAATGTCGACGCGGCACGCCTGGCCGCGCGCGCCACAAAAGACAAAAAGAATTCTACAGCCTATTGAGGTAGTGCGCGGATCTTAATGTTTTTGAACCACACTTCGGAGGAATGGTTTTGCAGGCTGATCGGGCTTTCCGTTACGAGCGGTGTTTGCGGACCCGCGTCCTTCGGGAGCATTTTTCGCAGGGCGGATTGCACGGCGGGATTCGTGGTCTCGTAGCTCAGCACTTTCGTGCCGTTGAGCCAGTGCTCGACGTGGTCGCCATGGACGATCAGGCGCGCTTCGTTGAATACCGCGATGCGCCAGGTCGCGTTCGCGGGCGCGAGCAAGGAGTAGAGCGCCCCGGTAATGCGTGTCGGATCGGACGCGTCGGGCGAATCGAGGTCCACCAATTGATACTCCAGGCCGCGCGCCCTCGCCTGACGGCCATCTTTATTGGTCCAATCGTCCACGTGCTGGATTAGGTACTTCACGCCGGAGTTGCCAAGCTTCGCCAGCTTCCATTCGAACTGGAGTTCGAACGACTTGAACGTCTCTACGGTGCGGATGTCCTCGAAGCCGTCGGTGCGAACCAGCGCTTTCAGACAGCCATCCTCAATGGTCCATGAATGCGTGGGGAAAGGCTTGCCGGTTACTTCCACCCAGCCTTTCGAAGTCGACCCGTCGAACAGAGAATGCCAGGGTTGGTCCTGGGCCGATGCGAGCTGCGCGGCCAGGAGTACCCCGGTGAATGTGAGCTTCACGCGCATACGACAAGCGACGCGGCCGCGCGGCAAAACTCCAGAATCAAGGGATGCGGATTCCCGGGTTCGGAACTGGCTTGCGGGACAAAAAGAGTTCCGAGGAAAAACGGGTGTGAGGCGAGCTCCGCGATTCGCGGCTCATTATTCTGGTCCTTGCCGGTGATCTCCAGTCCGCTTTTTTCCAGTTGCCCCTGGTATTCCGGATTCAATCCGAAATTGCAATAGAATTTCTCCATCGATCGAGTCGATTGCCACGCAAGAGCTGCTTTGCTGCCGGGCTTGATCGCGACCTCCATCGTCTTTCCGACCAGCGAGCAACTGAGAGGCGTAATGAACAGGCAGGATGCGTAAGGATCGGATTCGGCGTGAGTAGCATCCGTAAATCCCATGACGTTGCGGGCATACTCGATGACCAGGTGCTGAAAACCTCCGCAGGTGCCGACGAAAGGAATGCCGTTTTCGCGGGCATACCGGATTCCCGTCAGAGCGCCCTCCATGCTTTTATAGGGACTGCCCGGGCTACACACCAAACCTTGGTATTGCCCGAAATTGTGCGTCCGATCCGTGGGCAGCCACGCGACGTCGATAGGGACCCCCAGGGCCACCGAAGCATGCTGAAGACCGCTATTCGTGGCAACGTGGGTGGGATTGCCCGCATTGAAGTCGCCGATGATTCCAATTCTGGGAACAACCGCCATACATTCGCATCCTAACAGTTTTGAGGATGCGAACAGGTCAGGCGTTCAGATATTTGTGGAGAGGCGCCCAATAATGCTCCTCCCAGCCCGAAGCGAGGTGCTCCTGTTTATCTTCCGTGAACCCAACGTGGTCGAAAACGATTCGGGTGCCGGCGCCGCGCGGAACCAGCTCAAACCTGGCAATCGAGTAGACGCCCGCGGGCCAGGATGCGGGGCGCCATGCCTGGACGATCCGTTGATTCGGTACCAATTCGACGTTGCGGCCTTCGATCTGTCCACTAAACAGCTTGAACCATCCGCCGGGTTTAGGATCAATCTCGGCCGGCAGACCGCTGCATGCTGCGAATTTTTTGGCGTCGAGCAGCAGCTGATAAATCCGTTCCGGAGTCGTTTTGTAATCCACGTCGAAGTGAATCGTCGTGCCTGGTTTTTGAGTCTGCGCTTGCGCGATCCCGAAACCGGCGAGCATCAGCCCAATACCGCGGCGTGTAACTTTCTGGTCCATACCGAATTGAACCATGGGTATAAAATATGATCAAGATCATATTTTAGGAGGCGAACCATGCCCTACCCGGCCGGTCATCGCGAACAAGTCCGCAAGAAAATCGTGGACAGCGCGCGGCGTCTGTTCAATCAGAACGGATTCGAAAGCGTCTCCGTCGATTCCATCATGGCGAACGCCGGCCTGACCCGCGGCGGATTTTACAGCTACTTCGACAGTAAGAGCGATCTCTACGCGGAGGTGATGCGATGCTTCTTCACCGATCCTAACTGGGAGCACAAATGGGAGGGCGTCACGTTCGACGCTGCTGCCGACGCCGGGCCGCAAATTGTTCGCGCCTATCTGTCGAGCCATCATTTCGACGATATAGAGAATTCCTGCCCGCTGGTCGCGCTGCCGAATGATGTCGCGCGCAGCGATGAGACGGTCAAGGCGGCATTTGAGACCGTATTCAAAGCGATGGTCGCGTTGCTCGGCCGCGATGTTCGAAACGGCTCGCAGTCGCGCGAGAAAACGGCCATGGCCATCTCAGCACTGTGCATCGGAGGCATGGTGGTTGCCAGGTCAATGAACGATCGCGAACTGGGTGATAAACTTCGCGAGGCTGCAACCAGCGTTGCGTTGGAACTGGGCGGTTGGACGCGAAAGAAGCGGGTCCGCACCGCTTGATACGATTCAATTCGAAGTAATAACGTTGTTATTCTAAGAAGTATCAAACCATGAAACACGTCAATTACCTCTGGGACGACCAGAAGGCCGACTCCCTATCTCCGGCTGAGCGCCTCGTCTACCGCTCCAATCTGCTCGGCTCCGATCAGCGCATCACCAATACGGGCGGCGGGAACACATCTTCGAAGTTGATGGAAAAAGATCCGCTCTCCGGCACTGAAGTCGAGGTGCTGTGGGTGAAGGGCTCCGGCGGCGATCTGCGCACCAGTAAGCTCGAGAATTTTTCGTCGCTCTATCAAGACAAGCTGCTCGCGTTGCAGACGATCTATGCGGCGGGTCAGGAAAAGGGTCCGAAGACGCCGCATGAAGACATGATGGTGGGCCTGTTCACGCATTGCACGTTCAATCTGAACCCGCGCGCATCGTCAATCGATACGACGCTGCACTCCTTCGTTCCACAGAAGTTCGTCGACCACATGCATCCGAATTCAGTGATCGCGGTGGCAGCGTCGAAGCGTTCGAAGGAACTGACCAGGGAAATTTTCGGCGACGAGATCACCTGGACACCCTGGCTGCGTCCGGGTTTCGAACTCGGCCTGGAACTCGAACGAATCGCCAAAGCGGAGCAAAAGGGCAAGGGCGTCATCCTGGGCCAGCACGGCCTGATTAACTGGGCCAACAACGATAAAGAATGTTACGATCTCACGCTGAATCTGATCGAAAAGGCCGCGAACTATATCGAAGCCCGCGACAAAGGCGAGAAGACGTTCGGCGGCAAGAAATATGAGACCCTCCCCGAGGCGGAGCGCGATCAACTGTTGTTCGAACTGCTCCCATGGCTCCGCGGACAAGTCTCGAAGAAGAAGCGTTTCATCGCGACCATTCAGTCCGACCCGACCATCCTGCGATTCGTCAACAGCCACGATGCTCCGCGCCTCGCCGAGCTTGGCACATCTTGTCCCGATCACTTCCTGCGCACGAAAATCAAGCCTCTTTATATCGATTGGAATCCGCAGAAAGAAAGTATCGATGGCCTCAAAGCCAAGCTGTCCGCGGGTCTGGAGCAATATCGCATGGATTACGCCGCCTACTATGAGCGATCCAAGCATCCGAATTCCCCGGCCATGCGCGACCCGAACCCGACCGTGATTTTGATTCCGGGCATCGGCATGATCGCGTTCGGCAAGGACAAGAGCGAATCGCGCGTGACGGCTGAATTTTATAATTGCGCCGTGGAAGTGATGCGCGGCGCGGAGGCGATCGACGAATATATCGCGCTGCCGCAGCAGGAGGCGTTCGACATCGAATACTGGCTGCTCGAAGAAGCCAAGCTGAAGCGCATGCCGCCGGAAAAAGAGCTCGCGCGCAACGTGGTGATCGTGGTCGGCGCGGGCAACGGCATTGGCCGGGCGGTAGCGCACCGAGTCGCGAAAGAGGGCGCGCACGTCGTTTGCGCCGACCTCGATAAGAGCGCGGCGGAGGCCACCGCGAAGGAACTGACGAAGATCTACGGTGTCGGTATCGGCGTCGCGGGCACGGGTATTTCCGGATGCGGACCCGCGATTGGCGTTGCGGTCAATATCACCGATCGCGCCAGCGTTCAGGAAATGCTGAAACAGGCGGTGCTCGCCTACGGGGGCGTCGACAACATCGTCGTGACGGCCGGTGTGTACGTTTCGCCGGATCGCGCGGGTCACGTCACGGACGATCAATGGAAGCTGACGTTCGACGTGAATGTGATGGGCGGATATTTGGTCGGCGATGAAGCGCGGCACGTGTTCGCGCGTCAAGGGCTTCGCGGAAGTTTGGTGATCACTACCAGCGTGAATGCCGTGGTTGCGAAGAAAGGCTCGCTCGCCTACGACGCATCGAAGGCAGCGGCGAATCATCTGGTGCGGGGACTCGCCGTGGAATTATCGCCCCTGGTGCGCGTCAACGCGCTGGCGCCTGCGACGGTGGTCGCCGGATCTACCATGTTCCCGCGTGATCGCGTGATCGCGTCGCTGGTGAAATACGATATTCCCTTCGAGGAGACGGAGAAGGACGAATCGCTGCGCGACAAGCTCGCGAATTACTACGCGCAGCGCACGCTTACCAAGGCGGCGATCACACCGGAAGATCAGGCGGAGACCGCGTATTTCCTGCTCTCGGACCGGTCTTCCAAAATCACCGGACAAACAATACAGGTCGACGGAGGCTTGCAGGAAGCCTTCGTTCGTTAAGTGCGCGTCACCAGCCTGGGCGAAATCCTGTGGGACCTGATCGGCGATCGGGAATTGCTCGGCGGCGCTACCTTCAATTTTTCCGTCCAGCTATCGCGCCTCGGCCACGATGTATCGTTCCTCAGTGCCGTGGGCGACGACGATCGCGGCCGGCGCGCGCTGAACGCGGCATCGCAATCGGGTCTGTCGACAAGCTTCCTTCGCGTTGTAAACGAGGCGCCCACTGGCACGGTGTCGGTTGTCTTAGACGCGCGAGGGCAGCCTTCTTATGTGCTGCATCGCCCCGCGGCGTACGATTTTGCCGCGATCCCTGCCGAGGATCTGGAACCCGATTGGATTTACCACGGGACGCTCCAGTTCGTCGAACCGCGCATGCACGAGTTGCTGCACGACCTGATTCGCTGCTATCCCACGGCGCGGCGATTTTGCGATATCAACCTGCGAAAAGATTCCTATACCGCCGCTATGGTGATGGAACTCATCAAGATCGCAGACGTCGTAAAGCTCAATGAGGAGGAGATGATCCAGGTGCAGCAGATGAGCGGCACATCGCACGCGTCGATCGAAAGTTTCTGCCGTGATTACGCGTCGCGCTTCCAATGGGAGGCCGTTTGCGTGACCCGAGGCGAACGCGGCTGCGCCATCCTAAAAGGAAGCGAATACGCAGAGGTCCCCGGCGTTCCGGTGCAGGTTGCCGACACAGTCGGCGCAGGAGATGCGTTCGCCGCCGCGTTCCTTCACGGCCTCGATCAAGACTGGCCGGCCGCGAGAATCGGTGAGTTCGCGAACCGTCGGGGAGCTGAGGTCGCCAGCCGTCCCGGCGCGCTTTGAGCAGATCGCTTCCTGCGGTCCCGGCTCGGAATCGGCGACGCATAAAATGAAAAATTAATCGAGCCGCGACTCGAATGGTGGCACAGGCTTCAGCCTGTGAAATACTAGTTCTTCACGTCGGCCTTAGGCGCAGCCGCCGTGGGAGCTTTTCCTACGACCGGGCGCTTCACCGCTATCGGTAGCGATTCCAACCGCAGATATCCCGCCGCCGCACGCAACCGCACCGCCGCCTTCTTATCCTCGAACAGAGGAACAAGGTCCTGCTCCAGTTTGCGATCGTTGCGTAACGCGATTCCATGGCACGCCGCCGCCCTAACCGATCCGTCTTTGTCTTGCAGGGAATCGATTAGAGCCGGCAGCACTCGTGGATCTTTGTCGGTAGCGAGCAGCAAAGCACTCGCCGCGCGGCCGGAGATCGCGGGGTCCATCAGAATACCTTGTAAGGACGAAACTCCTGCCCCCAGGCCGGGCACGGGCGCGAATGCCGCACCAGTCTTCAGCGCGAAAAACATCAGAGGCTTGGGCGTGTGGAACATACGCAGCGTCTCTCGTTCTTTCTTTGTAAGGAATTTCGAGGAAGCCTTCGTCTCGCCGCTCAACACGGATAGCAGGGCGTCCTCTCCCTCTGGGTCCTTCAAAGTCCATAGCGCTTTCGCCGCCGCGAAACTCACTTCCGGAACCTCGTCGCCCAGAGCCTTCTTAAGCGCCGGTACAGTTTGTTTATTCTTCAGATCCACCAGGCTGCTCACGGTCGCGACTCTTACCTCAACATCTTTATCGTCTAACATCCCGTTCAGAGTCGAAATATAAGGCTCATGCACTCCGATCAATCCCAGCGACTGCACGGCCTGCACGCGCGTGTCGGGATTCTTGTCCTGCAACGCGTCGGTAATGATGCTCCAGGCCTGATCCTTCAAAGAAACAGGCGCCTGCCCATAAACGATCGAAATAAAAATAAAGCCAACCAGACATCTCATGAAAAATCCTTCCATCTATTAACGAGCCAGCGCCACTGCGAGCAACAAAGCCCTCTGCGTTCCCAGCCACGAATCCTTCGCATCGAACGCCTCGTTCAACGCATGCGCGCCGGTGCCCATGCCTCCTCCGCCGATGGTGATCGCCGGAATCCCTGCGTTCATAGGGACGTTCGAATCGGTCGAGCCTTCGCCCAACCTCCCTGAGTGTCCGAAAATCTTCGACACTGCCAGTGCCGTGATCACGATCGCCGAATCGGCCGACGTGCTGCCCGCGGGTCTATATCCTACCAGTTCGGGAGTCGCGGAAACGGGTCCTCGGCCGTTCCATCGCTTGTTCTCCTCGTCCACGGCCTCCTCCACTGCCTTCTTGAACTTCGCATGGACCGCTTCGAGCGACGCCTTGTCCGAGGATCGCATGTCCACCTCCATCCAGGCCTCGAACGGAATCGCATTCACCGAAGTGCCGCCGCCTACGCGTCCTACGTTGAACGTCGTCTTCGGAGTCGTAGGTACTTCGAACGCGTCGATTTTCGCGATCGCGCGTCCCATGGCCTGGATCGGGTTCGCCATGCCGAACGCGCCGAAGCTATGTCCGCCCGGACCTTTGAAGGTCACCCGGTAGCGATAGCTGCCGACGCCGATGTTGGTGATGTTGAGGCCTGTGCCGTCCACGGAGATAAATTTATCGATTTGCCCTTTCAAACTGTCGGCGAAAAGATTTTTCGTGCCGCGCAGATCGCCCAGGCCCTCTTCGCCGGTGTCCGCTACGAACGTAATCGTGCCGGGCGTCTTCACATTTCCATCCTTCAAAGCCTGAATCACGCCCAACATCACGGCGAGTCCTCGGCAATCGTCGCCGATGCCGGGCCCTTTCAATACCGTTCCGGAGCGCGTCACATGGACGTCGGTCTCGGGTGGAAATACCGTGTCGAGATGCGCTGCGAACACCAGGTTCGGATGAGCCGCCGCACCGGGGCGAACGCCGATTACGTTCCCGGCTTTGTCCATCCGGACGTTTTCGAGCCCCATCGACTTGAACAGGCGCTCAAACTCCTTGCCGCGAACCTCTTCCTGGAATGGAGGCGCCGCGATTTCGCAGAACCGCGCCTGTTCTTCGATAAAATGCGGCTCGTTGCGCTTCACCGCCTCGAGCGCGGCCTTCACCATCGGATCTTCCGCGAGCTTCGTCGCATCTTGTGCAATTAAAGTAACCGCGCCGATGAACAGCGCGCCCAGCGTCGTTTTCATATCGTTCTATTGTGCCTCACGCCCGGAAAAACCGCTTCCTGCCCCTACGCGATAAATTGTCACGAAAAATACACTGCCTATATATGAAATCTTTCCTACCTGGACATTGCCGTTTGATAGAATTAATCCGGCCACGGAGGTTTTATGCTGCCAATTGACTGGAATGTCGCCATTAAATACGCCAAGCTGGTGCTGCTTGCCGAGAGTATTCCTCCCGCGGGGAACGACGATCAGCTCAAGCTTGCCATTACCAACGCCGGTTATACCTATCTCGAAACGCTGTGGGCAAACGAACTCGCGACGGATATTAACCCGCACGCCGGAGAGATTGTTTCCTATGGTTTTCTCGCGCTCTCGCCCACCAATGAGTTGGTGGCTGCGATCCGCGGCACCGATACCGTCTGGGAGTGGATTCACGATGCGTCGTTCCTGATGGTCCCTTCTCCCATTCCCGGCCTGACAGGTCTGACAGAGGACGGATTCACCGTACTTTACCGGAGCTTGCGAACAGACAAGCCGGCCGCGTCGACGTCCGCGATCGCCGCGATCAAAGCTCATCTCACCGCTGGCGCCGCCACTTCAGTGACGGTGTGCGGACACAGCCTCGGCGGCGCATTAGCGACGTTGCTCATCGCGGACGTGGCGGTAAACACGCCTTGCAAGACCCCGGTCGGTTATACCTATGCGAGCCCTCGCACTGGGGACCATCTTTTCGCATCGGCGTTCAACGCTTCCGTGCCGGCCAATTATCGTATCGTCAACCGGCAGGATCTGGTGCCTCAGCTTCCTCCCATCCTGCCGTTGCCCTATGAACACGTAAATACAAAATACGAGCTGAATCCTCCTTTCGGCAAGATCCAGCCAAACCTGGTCTGCATGCATCATCTGACCACCTACGTGTGGCTGATGGAACAGCAACCAGGTGCGACCGGCACCGATCCGCTAGATTCCGATTGCATCGCGAAGTAAGTGGGGCGGACGCCCTCGGCTCTGAAGACGAATGCTGCGCGCTAAAATGAAAGTCCATGCGGTGTGCTCTGATCCTGTTGACCTCCGGCGCCCTGTTTGCGCAACGCCGGCCGTTCGACGTTCAAACGATGCTCAGCCTCTCGCGCGTCAGCGAACCCGCGCTCTCTCCGAACGGCAAGCAGGTCGTCTTCACGGTGCAGACGGTCGACATCGAGAAGAATATCAAGCCGAAGCAAATCTATATTGTTTCCGTCACGGGCGGATCGCCCGTGCAGTTGACGCATGAGGGCAACGATAACGAGCGTCCCCGCTGGTCTGCCGATTCCGAGCTGATTTACTTTATTTCCGATAGGTCTGGGTCCTCGCAGATTTGGGTGATGGATAATGCCGGTGGCCACACCCGGCAGATCACCCGGCTCTCCACCGAAGCCGGCGGCCTTCTGGTTTCGCCCAACGGCAAAAAGCTGGTCTTCGAATCCAGCGTCTACCCCGAATGCGGCGCGGATGACGCGTGTAATAAGGATAAGATTGACGCCGAGGCGAAGAGTAAAGTCAAAGCACGCATCTACACATCGCTGCTCTATCGGCATTGGACCGAGTACGAAACCAAGCGCCGCCAGCATTTATTAGCGGTGGATGCCGACGGCTCAAATGTGAAGGATTTGACGCCGGGCGCGCGCGATGTTCCTCCGTTCTCCTTGGGCGGTCCCGACGATTACGCGATCTCGCCCGATTCCGTAGAGGTCGCTTTCACCATGAACGCCGATCCTCAGCCCGCCGTCAGCACCAACTCCGATATCTACACGGTTCCCATCGCCGGCGGAGAAATCCACAAAATCACTATCGGCTTGGGTGCGGATAATTCGCCGGTTTATTCGCCCGACGGAAAAATGCTGGCATTTCGCTCTCAGCCCCGAGCTGGATATGAAAGCGATCGGTGGCGATTGATTGTGCTCGATCGCGCTACCGGAAAAACGACGAATCTTTCGGAGGCCCTCGATCGCTGGGTCGGCAGCATGACGTGGCTGCCTGATTCGGAACGACTTGTTTTCACGGAAGAAGATCGCGGCCGCACCGGATTGCAGATGATTTCTGTGGCCGGCGGCGGTATGCGCAGCATCATTCCGGGGCCGACCGTCGACGATGTGCAATTTACGCCCGGCGGCGAAACTATGATTTATACGCAGCAGAGCGGATCGAAGCCGGCGGAGATTTTTAAGGCTACCGCGGGTTCTGGCACCGGCGTTGCGCTCACTCATTTCAACGACTTGACGCTTTCAACCTCGACCGTTCGGCCGCTCGAAGAAATGTGGGTCGAAAGTGGCGACGAGGACAAAACGAAGATTCAGACCTTTATCGTAAAACCGCCGGATTTTTCTCCGACGACGAAATATCCGGTTTTATTTCTGATACATGGCGGTCCTCAGGGTGCGTGGGGCGAGACTTGGAGCTATCGCTGGAACCCGCAAGTCTTTGCATCGGCTGGGTATCTTGTGGTTATGCCCAACCCCCGTGGCTCGACCGGATACGGGCAGAAATTTATCGACGATATCAACGGCGACTGGGGCGGCAAGGCTTATGACGACATCATGGCAGTGGCCGATCATATCGCGGCGCTGCCTTACGTAGATGCGGACCGGATGGCGGCGGCGGGAGGGTCGTTCGGGGGGTATATGATCGATTGGATTCTGGGGCATACCACTCGATTTAAAGCACTTGTATCGCATTCCGGGGTCTACGATTTACGCAGCATGGCGGGAGAAACCGAGGAGTTGTGGTTTCCGGAGTGGGAGTTCAAAGGCATGCCTTGGGACAACCCGGACATGTACGCGAAATGGTCGCCCAGTTTTTTCGCTAACAACTTCAAAACACCCACTCTAGTGCTGCACGGCGAGCTCGATTACCGGGTTCCGGTAGGCCAGGGCATGCAATTATTCACGGCGCTCCAACTCAACAAGGTTCCGTCGAAAATCGTGCTGTTTCCGGACGAGGGACATTGGATTTCGAAGCCGCAAAATAGTGTGTTGTGGTACGGCCAGTTTCTGGAATGGGTCGGGGAATGGCTCAAAAAGCCGTCAAATTAGTGCTTAAATGCGCTCATTACGCGCTCAGCGTAGCCTTATTTGACCTTATTTTGACCTCCTGCAACGGTACACCCGAGTCGCGGCTCCGGAAAAGCCTGGCGATGCAGACCACGGGAGTGATCCAGTTGCCGCCGGGGGTGATCGAGGTTTCCTCAGAATTGCGGCTTGCACCGGGCGCGCACGATTTGGAAATTGTGGGCGCGGGAACTGTTTTCAAAGCGGCGCGGGACTTCAGGGGACGCGCGATCCTGGTCGCCGAAAATGCGCGCACGATCCGTTTTCGCGGTTTCTCGATCGACGGGAATCGCGCGGCGTTCGATCAGCCGATGGAGATGGCTCCTTCCGAGAATGCGTTCCGAATTTTCTATTCGCATAACGGCATCCTGCTGGATCGAGTGGAGGGTGCGGAGATTTTGGAAGTGCAGTTCGCGGCGATTCCGAGTTTCGCGGTGATCGCGAGCCGATGTTCGAAAATCAGAATCAAGAGTGTACTGGTAGAAGATTCGGGAACCCGGAATGCGAAGGGGCGCAACAACACGACGGGAGGGATCGTCATCGAAGAAGGGTCCTCCAATTTCGAGGTGAGGGAGTCGCGATTCCGGCGTATTCGCGGAAACGGATTGTGGACGCATTCTCTTTACACATCGCCCAGACTGCACGATGGAGTGTTCGCGGGGAATCGATTCGAGCAGATTGGACGCGACGCGATTGAAGTAGGCGCGGCGTCGAATGTCCGGGTGGAGGAGAATAGCGGCGACCATATCGGATATCCGCCCGAAGCGGTGGACGTCGAGAATATGGGGACGCCCGTGGCGATCGATACAGCGGGCAACGTGGACCAATCGGTATACGCGCGCAACAAGTTTGAGGAGATTGACGGGAAATGCATCGATCTGGACGGCTTTCACGACGGGTCCGTGGTCGAGAATCGATGCGTAAACAGAGGCTCGCCGGCTTCGTATCCTTACGGTCATTTTGGAATCGTAATGAATAACACCGATCCAAATATGCATTCCGAAAACATCGAAATCCGCGGCAATGTGATCGACGGAACGAAATTCGGAGGGCTGTTCCTGATGGGCAGCGGGCATCGGGTGACGGGCAATTCGTTTTTGCATCTAAATAAAGCCGAGTGCAACGAAAATGCGAAACAATTCGGGTGCATCTATAAAGCCGATGAGCCGGAAATGCTGGAGAGCGGGATCTATCTGAGCAAGGGCGTGGTGCGAATGGAAGAAGTGCGTGGGAACGTGATCCGCGAAAATACGATCTCCGGGCACAAGATGAAAACGCGGTGTATCGCGGCGGGGCCGGGCGTGAGTCTGAAGGAGAATTCGATGGGGGCGAATGCGTGCGAGGACTTCACGATGGATCCGAAATATCCGTTTCATGGGGCGTCCCGGTAAATTCGACATGCGCATGGGCTGGTGCAGTATGCTGATTCTGAATGTCCATTGAGTTTAAGAATGTTTCGGCGCCTCCCTTGACGGGGTTTCGGGCGGTTGCACCGTCGGGGGCGATCATCGGAGTGGTGGGCGATAAAGGTTCGGGAGTAACGGAGTTGCTGAAGCTTGCCTGTGGGGTTTTGAAGCCCCAAGAGGGCGAAATTGTAGCTGCGCCGGAGAGGCGGTTCGTCGCATTGGGCGAAACGTTGAACCTGGCGCCGGCGGCAGTGGTGGCGCTCGATCAGGCTTTGGCGACGCAAGATGCGGTGGTGCGGGCCAGGACTTTGACGGGGCTCGACCGGCTGCGGCGCGCGGGGACAACCGTTTTGCTGGCATCGCACGAAGACCGTTTGCTCGAAATGCTGTGCGACGAGGTGTGGTGGCTGGAAGCGGGCGCGTTAGCCGCGAAGGGGGATCCGCGAGAGACGCTTCGAAAATATAAGCGAGCTGTTTCGGAGAAAATCCGGAGTTGGGGCGAGACGATTCCTCCGCGAATCGCGCCGTCCTATCGAAGGGGCGATGGGCGGGCAGAGGTGATTTCGCTGGAAACGCTGGGCACCGACGGGAAACCGACCATCGTATGGAAAAGCGGCGAGATGGTGAGCATCAAGGCGAGCGTGCGATTTCACGAGGCCGTACAGGAGCCGGTGCTCGGCATTCTGATCCGCACGCAGATCGGGTTTGAGGTTTACGGCACCAATACCGACCTGGAAGGCGTGAAAATCGGTCCGCGCGCGGCCGGCGATACGGTGACGCTGACGATTTCGTTCTTATGCGATCTGTGTCCGCATCCTTATACATTGACGGTGGCGTCGCACGATCCGGATGGGACGGCTCACGATTGGCTGGAGGATGCGGTGGCGTTCACGGTCACGGATGAGAGGTATACGGCGGGGGTCGCAAATTTGCGGGCTAAGGTGGTGGTGGAGAAGTAGGTGGCATTTACGCGGGTTTGCTCTGCCGTCCTCGGGCATGGAGCACTTCTTTACGGGAGCGGGAAATAGAGCTGACGAAGACTGATCTCCTCTCGGTCAAAGGCTGGGATTCTACGCAGGTGTCTGTTTGCGGGCTGCGCCTCGGAATGTCTCGCGCCGACGCAAACTCAATCGTCCGCAATGAAGGTATTCAACTTCGGCAGCACGGAGGCCACTACGAGCTGTTACCTTGCTCGGATTCCGAGTATTGCGATACCTATGATCAGGACTATTGCGCTGGAATCCGTTTGCGATTTGGAAAACCGGAAGTGATCTCTGAGCTCACAATTCAATGCGCACCTGAGTGGGCTGCCCTGCCTGGGAGAAAGACCAACGTCACTAGCAGATTTCGCGGACGCACTTTGCAGTTCTTCCGTGGCGAGTATTCGATTGACCTTAGGTTAAATCTATTTGGGCCGGAGCATGCTCAAGATCAAGTCAGCGACGGGCAGTTCGGCGACAAGCTGAAAGATGTTCGATATCTTTGCTCGACGCAAGGATTCACCGTAAGGGTCTCTCCAGAAGGATATGGAAGTCCCAACTTGAACTTCTTGAGGTAAGTTTCTATACGCCACGGATTCGGAATTAGCGATCCGACTCGCGCTTAAGAGCTTCGTGAAGCAGCGTCTTAATGTAGGTCGGGTCGGGAATGCCTTTCTTCCGCGCCAGCGTCTGCGCCGCCGCAATGTCAGGCGCGGACAAGCGGGTTGACATTGGCTGCAAGATGGGCCGATACATTAACCCGCGGGTCCATCCTTTCGCGTTCGCAAGGTCTGTGATGTCGCTGATGTCGATCGAAGGGTTTTTACGGGTCTTGCGCGTTTCTGTCATCGACACGATCTATCGTCGCGTTTGCGACTCTCGCGTGGGTCGGGGCTCAGTTTGGAGGCGGAGGGCATGGGACGGCGGCTGAAGCCACCGCTGCAAGCTGAAGCTCGCGCCACCATCATTTTGATGCGCAGAGCTTTTTGGCTAGTGGGTAAACTATCAGGCCGCAGATTGCTACTCCGATTGCTAGTGGCGCTGCACCGATTTCTCCGATTTTTTCGTTGCGATTCAGGACTGCGGCGATTACAAGTAGCAGGCAGGGCGGTGCGGCGATCGCGATGGCTCCTCGCAGCCCTCCCGGGATTCGGAATGGACGCGCTAATCCTGGCTGGCGGATTCGCAGGACGATCAAGGCTACGAACTCCAGGATTAAGCTTGCACCGTACAGCAGGAGGTCCATCAGCAGGATTCGTTCGAGGCTCAGACTGAGCGCCAGGATCCAGATGGTTCCGCACAGCAATAACGCGCACCACACGCGGCGGAGAATATGGGGAGCAAGATGATCTTCGGCCATTGCCATAGGGATGCGCGAGTAGGACATGGTCAAGGAGTTCACTTGGCCCACGACGCTCACCATGATCGTCAGGAGGACCGGTACGGCCAGCCAGGGGCGGATGCCGCCGGCCAGGCTTACCCAGGCTCCGTCCGACCAACTGGTGGAGGATACGCCCGCGTATCCTACGGCTAGAATCGGCACGATATAGACGAGCGCGACGGCTGCCACGGACCAGAACATTGTTCGCGGATATGTTTTTTGTGGATCTTTGACCTCCTGGGCCACGGTGGACGCGTTATCCCAGCCCATGAAATTCCACATCGCGATTACCAGGCCGGAGTACCAGGTCCCATGAACGGCGCCGGTGGGAATTCCACGATGCGGAGCTAGAGCGACCATCGCGCCGAACGGAGCGAGCAGCAGCAGGCCGAGCACGATGGAACCGTCACCGACCGCTTTCGCGCCTAGCATGTTCCACGCTACGCAACCCAGAATGACAACGACCGGTATCAAGACTCGATATGGATTGTGAGTTGCCGGAGGCCACAACTGGCCTAGCGATAGGACGAAGATCGCCGGGTACGCAGCCATGTCGAACACGCTTGCAGCCAGAGAGAGCCAAGCTTCCTGAAATCCCCAGAAAGGGCCGAGGGCGCGGCGAACCCAAACGTAGAAGCCGCCTTCCGCGGGGATTGCGGCGGCTAATTCGCCGACCATCATGCCGGTTGGCAGCGCCCAGATCAGAGGGATGACAAGCAGAATCGCGACGGCGCCGGCATAGCCCGCTTGTTGAACCAGCCCTTCAATTCCATAGGGGCCGCCCGAGACCATGAAGAACGTCGCGGCTACCAGCGGCAGCAGGCCAAGTTTGTTTTTCATCGGTCTGGGATTTCATAATCTCATTCCGAGCGTAGCGAGTGCATGGGATCGGCGGCGGCGGCGCGGCGCGCGGGTAGATAACACGCGAGCGTGGTGGTAGCGAGCGCGAGCAGCGCGACGGCCGCGAAGGTGAGCGGGTCCGTCGCCTTCACACCGAAGAGCAAGCTGCCGAGCAATCGCGTCAGGCCGGCCGCGCAGAGCAGACCGACCGCCGCGCCCGCGACCGACAGGGCCAAGCCTTGGCCCAGAATCAGGCTCAACAGATCCCAGGGGCGGGCGCCGAGCGCCATCCGGAGTCCGAACTCGTGCATGCGCTGATTGACAGAATACGAAATCACGCCGTACATTCCGAAGGTCGCGAGGATCAGCGCGAGGAGCGCGAACAAGCCGACCAAGAAGAGCGCGAAACGCTGCGTGGAGAGGGCCGCCTGGGTGATCTGATTCATGAGGCGCAGGTCGGCGACGGCGAGCTCCGGGTCAAGCTGGCGGACGGCGAGGCGGAATTGACTGGCGAGCAGAGTGGGGTCGGCCGCGGAGCGCACGGCTACCAGCAGATCTCTGGCGGGCTGCTGCGCGTGCGGCATCCAGAAGGCGTTATGGATCGAGGTCGAGGTGGGCTCATCCTTGACGTCGCGCACGATGCCGACGATCTGCATCCAATCTTTTTCCTCCGGGCGGCTACGGAAGGAGATTCGCTTGCCTAGCGCACTCTCACCGGGCCAATAATGTTTCGCCATGGATTCGTTGACGATGATCACGAAGGGACCGTTCGCGTCTTCGCGGCCGTCAAAGAATCGGCCGCCGACCAATGGAATGCTCAGAGCGTGGAAATAATCGGTCGTCGCGACGTGGTACCGCGCGGTGGTTTTTTGGTTGTACTCGTCGGAGCGGCCCTCTATCTTGTAGCCGTCGGCGTTGCCGTCATAGCCGGTCCAAGGGAGATCGCTGCCGGCGCCGGCGTATTGGACGCCGGGCAAAGATTCGAGATTGGCGATCAGTTGCTGATAGAACTGGACGCGCTTAGACGGATCGCGATAACGCTGATAGGGAAGAGAGAGGGAGGCGGTCAGGACCTGTTGGGACTGGAAGCCGGGGTCGGCGCGCAGCAGGTTGACGAAGCTATGAAGCATCAATCCGGCGGCAATGAGCAGCACGCTCGCGAGGCCGGTTTCGCCGACGACCAGAAAATTTCGCAATCGCAACTGGCTGGTGCTGCCGCTGGTGTTTCGACCACTTTCGCGGAGGCTGTTTTGAAGATCGGTGCGCGAGGCGGTGAGCGCGGGGACGAGGCCGAAGAGCAGCCCCGTGAGGATCGCGACGGCCAGGGTGAAGACGAAGACCGTGAAATCCAGGCGAATTGCTGAGGCGCGCGGAAAGTCGGCGGGAAGAAAACTCACGAGTACGCGAACGCCTCCGACGGCGAGCAGCGTTCCGAGAATGGCTCCGGCCAACGCGATCACCAGGCTTTCGGTGAGCAACTGGCGTACGATTCGTCCCCGGGCGGCGCCGAGTGCGGAGCGGACAGCGATTTCGCGAACACGGGCGCTGGAACGGGCGAGCAGCAGGTTCGCGGCGTTCACGCAGGCGATCAGCAGGAGCAGGCCGACAGCGGCGAGTAGCACCAGCAGCATGCGCTGCGAACGTCCGACGATTTCCTGGTAGAGGGGGATGGTGTAGATGCGCCAACCGCGGCCAGTGTGTTCTTTCTTAAGTTGTTCGAGAACGGCGCTGAGATCGGAATTGGCTTGCGCGTACGTGATGCCGGGCTTGAGACGGCCGATGGTATCCATGAAATGCGAGCCGCGGTCGTTCGGCATTTGGTACAGGGAGTAAGGCATCCACAAGTCGACGGTGTCTCCGTCGGCGACGGCCTGGAAATTGTTGCCCGGATGCTGTGCGTCGGGAGCCATCACAGCGACGATCGTAAAGGTCTCGGCGTTAAGCGTGATGGTGCGGCCGATGATGGTCGGGTCCGCTGCGAAACGTCCTCGCCACAGATGGTCGCTCAGGATGGCGATGCGGCCTCGCTCGGCGAGTTCATCGTCGGTCGTGAAATCGCGGCCGCGCGCAGGTTTCAGGCCAAGCATCCCGAAGTATCCCGCCGTCACGCTGAATGCTCGCAACATCACGGGATCGGTGCCGCCCCCGGATAGCTGCACGTCGCGGCGGGTCATCGCGGCGATGGATTCAAAGGTGCGATTGCGCTCCCGAAAATCGCGAAAATCATTGGGATTTAGAGGGAATTTGGGCTGCGCGTCGCTTTGGAAATAGACACGCACCAGGCGCTCCGGCTGACGAAACGGCAGAGGACGCAGCAGTACACCTTGAATCACGCTGAAGATCGCGCTGTTGGCACCGATGCTGAGTGCGAGCGTCAGCACAATGATGATGGTGAATCCCGGCGCGCGAGCCAGAGTGCGAGCGGCGTACCGTAGATCGTTCCAAATGTTTTCAATATGATTGGTGCGGCGCATGTCGCGGCATTCCTCCTGAATCTGGGCAAGGCCGCCGAGGCTGCGTTTTGCGGCGGTATACGCGTCTGCAAAAGACATTCCCCGGGCGAGATTTTCCTGCATCTGCTGGTTGACGTGAAAAGAAAGCTCGCGATCCAGCTCGTGTTCGGCGCGGCTTCGTCCGAAGAGGGATCGGAGGCGCAGAAAGAAAATGTCGAGAAGGCGTTTCATCCGGACGCTCCCAGGCGGAGGACGAGCCCTACGGCGCTCGACAAACGCTCCCATTGAGCGAGCTCTTTCTGAAGTTGGGTTCGGCCGGCGCGGGTGAGGGTGTAGAACTTCGCATCTCTTCCGCCATCGGTGAGGCGCCAGTCGGATCTGATCCAGCCCTGCTGTTCCAGCCGATGGAGCGCAGGATACAGCGCGCCCTGGCTGATTTGCAGGACCTCCTTCGAGACTTGCTGAATGCGCTTGGCGATGGCCCAGCCGTGCTGCGGTTCCAGGGAAATGGAATTGAGGATCAGCAGATCCAGCGTTCCCTGGATCAGGTCCGACGATTTGCTCATCTTTTTGCTACCCCTAAGTGATCTACAACAGATCGGCGAAGAAGTTACCAAAAAGTCTGTCGTCTTCTCTTGCTCCGTGAAAACGGTTGTGCGGATGGGTTCCTATCAGGGCGTGTGGCCCCGAATTATTGGCGCGCCAAAATTCAGTCAGTTGGCTCGCAGGGCTCCCAGGATAAGCTGCCGGGTCAAATCCGGCGCTACGACTTTTCCGCCGGTGGAATACACGTCGCCTCTGAGCCAGATATTCTTCTTCACGGCGAGAATCCCGCTGCTGAAGGAAAATCCCTCTTCGCCGTCCAGATTCTCGGTGGTCGTTTGCAAGGCTTGCGCCGAGAGTTTATCGCGGACGGTTTTGAGATAGTCGTGGGCGGCGGCGGGAGTGGAAAACTTAAACCAAATCAGAGTGGCGCTGTTATCCTTGCCGACAAAGGTACACGCTTTCCCCTGCGTCGCCTTCGGGGGGAGCTTCATGTTGCTGATGCCGTTATTCTTGGTGGTCCCAAGCATTGATGAAATCAGCGCCGGTGGAACCATGGCGCACGCGTCTTCCGCTGCGAGGGCAACTCCAGGTACCAGAAAGACTACGCAGAGAAACCGTATCACTATTTACCTTCAAGAACAAAAGTGGGAGCGAGACCGGTGAGCGTCGAAAAGCTTTGCGATCCCGCAATGCTCAGCCAACTGGAGCAGCCATGCACCTTTCCATAAAAAGAGTGCGGGTGAACGTCCACCTGCATCTCCTTCATCATCAGGCTGCCATACTGCATCAGAGGGAACACGACCTTCGCGGGATCGGCGACCTCCTGCACAACGTAGGGCGTCCGCATGGCCTGCCGAAGCGCCTTTTCCCAACCAATGTCG
>DATHOJ010000086.1:0-7005 GCA_035485055.1 Bryobacteraceae bacterium | reverse complement strand
CTTCCAGTCCAAGTAGCACTCTCTAAACGGCGCTAGCGGGGCTTACTACGCGGCCGACTTTGCTAATCCGCCCCGCTCGATGATGAACCGGGCAATCTCCCCGACACCTAAACCGATCTTCAGGTCAGTGAAAACGAACGGCCGCCCCACACGCATTCTGACTGTATCCGCTTTCATTACATCGAGATTGGCGCCCACCAGCGGAGCCAAATCAATCTTGTTAATCACCAGCAGATCCGATCGCGTTATCCCTGGGCCGCCCTTGCGAGGGATTTTTTCGCCATCGGCAACGTCGATCACATAAATCGTCAAGTCCGCTAACTCGGGGCTGAAAGTCGCCGCGAGATTATCGCCACCCGACTCTATGAAGCACAGTTCCGCATTGGGAAATCTCTGGCTCATCGATTCAATGGCGGCAAGGTTCATGGATGCGTCCTCGCGGATGGCCGTGTGAGGACAGCCACCGGTCTCGACACCCATAATGCGCTCCGCGGGCAGCGCATTTGCGCGAGTTAGGATGAGTTGGTCTTCCTTAGTGTAAATATCGTTGGTAATCACGTAAAGTTCATAGATATCGCGGAGGCGCTTGCAAAGTGCCTCGACAAGCGCAGTCTTGCCGGAACCAACTGGTCCGCCGATGCCGACTCGTAGTGGCTGACTGTGAATACGTGAGCTAGTCATGAGCGAAACAACCTCGTATATTGCGTTTCATGAGCCATGGAAGCAAGGTCGACCATGAACGCGGCCGACCCAAGATCATCAATCGTGCTGGCCACCGCTTGTGCACTCGCAGCCTCAATCACGTGCTCAAGCTCGGCGATCGCGAGCTGTCCGTCGGTCTGACCCAGAGGAATCAGACGAATTCCGGCCGTGACCAAATTCGCCATGTAGCTCTGAAGGAAGGCTGGCAAAGCTACGCTGACCGGAACGCCCTCGCCCGCAAGACGAACTCCGAGAACAACAGCGACGGCCGGCAAAATCTGTCTTTCGTGAAGTGTTTCCACTAACAGGTCCAATGAGCGATCCGGCCAGACCTTTTTGAATATCGCGAGGTATGCTGCAGCGGGCTGCGATGATTCGAGCGCGAACTCCGATGTCCCGCGAAAGGCGGCGGCCAGTTCCGAAAGCTCGACTAAACTGTGTTGGTCATTCTTCGTTGCATAAAGCCAGGCTTCTTTGAAAAAGATCGCCTCGTTACGTCCGGAGCCATGCCGAAGATCCGATTCCAGCCAGTCGACGAGACTTGGCCGGTCGTATACATCACGCGCTTCAACAGCCCATTCGAGACCATGCGAGTAGCTGTAAGAACCAGCAGGGAACGCGGGAGAGAGCCAACCTTGCAGTCTAAGAACGGGCAGCGACGGCAATCTAAGTAGCTCATGATCTGGCATCACTGATGATTGTGATCGTGATCGTGATTATGACCGCCGTATGCCCCGCCCTCGGGTTGGAACGGAGCATCGATTGTCCTGAGAACGGCGCCGAATTCGTGAAGCATATCCTCGATCACATGGTCCGGACGAATACGAAGGCTGTCGTTTCGAATGTCGGTCGGCAAATGACGATTGCCGAGATGCCATGCAAAGCGTACAAGTTGGCGACGATCGTTGTGCGTAACCTCGACAATCGTTTCCGTGGCCGCCTGAATCATGAGCCACCTCCCATCATCAAGTTGCACACCGTCCCCATCTGCCATGGCGACAGCTTTCGGAAGATCGAGGAGGATATCCTCTCCCTGATCCGCTGTGAGCCGAATCCGGCGCCTGTGCCGGGAATCGAAATCGAGCGTGATAGTGCCTGTGGCATTTTCCTTCGGCCAATGCCCGGCCGCACGATGAGTTAAAGCGGAGTGTATGGTCATATCAGTACATGAAATATCTCTGAGCCATCGGTAGGACTTTTGCCGGCGTGCATGTGAGAAGGCGCCCATCGGCCCGCACTTCGTAAGTCTCGGGATTGACCTCCATCCGCGGAGTGGCGTTATTTAACACCATTGAATGCTTGCCGATCTTGCGGGTGTTCGCGACCGGGAGAAGCTTTTTCACAAGCCCGAATTTGCCGGCTGGTTCAAGCGCCGCTCGACTCACAAACGTCACCGAGCTTTCGGTCATCGAACGCCCATAGGCGCCGAACATGGGCCGGTAGTATTGGGGTTGCGGCGTTGGAATGGACCCGTTGGGATCTCCCATGATCGCCGCCGCGATCGTACCACTTTTCAGGACCATGTCGGGCTTTACGCCAAAGAACGCCGGATCCCAGATGCAGAGATCCGCGAGCTTTCCAGCTTCAATCGAGCCAACATAATTCGAAATGCCCTGCGAGATGGCGGGGTTGATCGTGTACTTCGCGACGTAGCGCCGTGCCCTGAAATTATCGTTGTCGCCGTGCTCCTCAGGAAGTCGGCCGAACTGTTTTTTCATTTTGTCGGCCGTCTGCCAGCTTCGAATGATTACCTCGCCAATGCGGCCCATCGCCTGACTATCTGACGAGATGATCGAGATCGCGCCCAAATCGTGCAAGATATCTTCAGCCGCGATCGTCTCCTTGCGGATCCGGCTCTCGGCGAATGCGACGTCCTCGGGAATGCGGCGATCAAGGTGGTGCGTCACCATCACCATGTCGAGCGCCTCTTCGAGCGTGTTGACAGTGTAGGGTCGCGTTGGCGTCGTTGACGAAGGAATGACATACGTCTCACCGCAGACTTTGATGATATCCGGAGCATGCCCGCCGCCAGCCCCTTCGGTGTGGAAAGTATGAATGGTCCGGCCCTTAAACGCCGCGATCGTATTCTCGACGAAACCGCTCTCGTTCAACGTGTCAGTATGGATGAGAACCTGCACATCCAGGTTGTCTGCGACTGAAAGGCAGCTATCGATGGCGGCAGGGGTTGTACCCCAGTCTTCATGAAGCTTCAGTCCACATGCCCCTGCCTCGATCTGTTCAACCAAGCCCGCCGCCGTACTCGCGTTCCCTTTACCGAAGACCCCGATATTCATTGGAAAGGAATCAGCGGCCTGAAGCATTCGCTGAATGTGCCAAGGACCTGGCGTACAAGTTGTGGCGGTTGTGCCCGCGGCAGGCCCAGTACCCCCACCCATCATCGTGGTCAGGCCGGAAAACAGTGCTTCCGCGATCTGCTGCGGGCAGATGAAGTGGACGTGCACGTCGATGCCACCCGCCGTGACGATCTTTCCTTCGCCAGCAATCGCTTCCGTCCCAGGTCCGATGACAATATCTACATTCGGCTGTACATCAGGATTTCCTGCCTTGCCGATTGCCGCAATATGACCATCTTTAATGCCAATATCTGCTTTTACGATTCCCCAGTGGTCCAGAATCAGCGCGTTGGTAATGACGGTATCAACCGCTCCCTCCGTTCGAGAACGCTGCGATTGGCCCATGCCGTCGCGCATGACCTTCCCGCCCCCGAACTTCACCTCCTCTCCATAGACTGTGAAGTCCTTTTCCACCTCGATAATCAGATCGGTATCGGCAAGACGCACCTTGTCGCCAACAGTAGGACCAAACATTTGCGTATATGCGGCGCGATTCATTGTGTGGGGCATTGGTTACCTCACCGGTCCCATGACTCGTCGGTTGAAACCATAAATTAGCCGTGCGCCGGCGTAGGCTACCAACGAAACCTCCCGCGACTGGCCCGGCTCGAACCGAACAGCCGTGCCCGCTGGAATGTCCAGACGATAGCCCAGAGCAGCTTGCCGATCGAATGCCAGAGCCGCGTTGGCTTCTGCGAAATGGTAGTGACTGCCGACCTGAATAGGCCTGTCGCCAGTGTTCGCGACTATAAGATTAATGGCGGCCCTCCCCTCGTTGAGGACGATCGTGTCAGCGGTTGGAAAAGTTTCACCTGGTATCATCATGCGTGGCTCCTTGGAAACAACGCTTCAGCGAATCGGATCGTGAAGACTCACGAGTTTTGTGCCATCGGGAAATGTTGCCTCCACTTGCATTTCCGGAAGCAGCTCAGGAATACCCTCCATCACTTGATCGCGCCTCAACACCTTACAACTGTTCGACATCAGTTCAGCAACGGACTTACCGTCACGTGCCCCTTCCATTACGTAATCGGCGATAATCGCGACGCTTTCGGGATAGTTAAGAGCGACGCCTCTTGCAAGGCGCCCCCGCGCGACGAGCGCGGCGAGTGAAGTCATAAGTTTGTCTATTTCACGTGGTGTAAGATTCATAGGATCACTAACACGACCACATCTTCGGCACCCCAAAAGGACCCGGCCCTAGGTCTTGACGAAAGTGCTGAAGAACACGCTTCAGCGCAAGCCTGAGTGCGAATGCAGCCTCCGCCGCGAAGCGAACGATCATCACCCCGCTGACCTGGGTCGCGCCACAGCAACACTCGAGAGCGGGAGCAATACGGCGAATCGATTCGAGTCGATTATCGAGATCATGCCCGAAATAGACCAGTGTTCCAATTGCTTTGCAACGCGAAAGCAATGCCTTCTTGTACAGGTGTGGATATGTTTCATCAACGCAACGGAAGCTATCAGCCCAAATGAGCCGACCGTCCTTCTTTACGCGCCAGCTGTCTGTGATCTGCCCGTTAACCATCTGCTCGCCGTACGCAGAGCGACCCAGCACAATCCACTCAACGGCAAGCACCTCGGCTCCAGAACAGACTTCCATCTCTGTGTTTCTGCGGATGCGTGCCGTGTTGAAAAGGATTGTCTCCTGCGGCAACCAAGCGAGTTTCGCGGCTTCCGATACTTTCAGCTTTGTTGTGATTCGTGCAGGCTCGTCCAGCGCGCCGTAGACTTTTTCAGCCGCCTGTGAGGTGACGGCAATGGACGCTTGTTCAAGCGCGGTTACGGAGCATTCGAGCCGGTCTCCGCCCGCAATACCGCCTCCAGTATTGATGAGAACGGCCTCTTCCACCGCACCGCCTGGTACTCTCGGAAACATGACGCGAACGGGAGACTTCTGAAACACGTCGATAATCCGCGTCCTCTGTTCGGAACTGCCGAGCACGATTCGCCCCGAGCCATCCCCCCGCTGCAAGTCGTTGTCGGAAAGGTTGTCCGGCGCTCGTTTAATTGTCGTCCCGCCGTTGTAACAAATGGGGGCGTCTGACATGCTTGGGCCGAGCAGTGGCTGTATCGAACCCGATCCTTGAATAGGATTCTTGTCGAGCGAGGCCCGATTTGCAGGTCTGGATCGCCGCGCCCCCGGAGGCATCAGAACCCCGCCAATCCCTGCGGGCTGTTGTAGGGAATCTTCACGCTGGTGACTTCGCTAAGCGAGCCATCTGGTTGAGTGGCGTAGCCCACCAGTCTCGAGGCGTTCCCGTAGATCTGATACAGAAATGCGCCGTCCGGTGTGATCCAGTTGTCGCTTGGGCCGCTGGTGATGTCGCCGCAGAGACCCCTGGCTGTGCCATCGCCCCGAACTTTCGGGCACGCGGGATCCTTCGCGACAGTGATTTCGCCGCCGTCGAGGTGAAAGGTGCTGATATTGCTGTAGCCGAAATTCGTACCATACAGCGAGCGGTCATCCGGCGACACTGAAAGCCAGCACAGTTCTGCGGGCTTGCCATTGCTCGTATCGATAGGCTCCAGCGGTCCGATCCCGATCCTGCCATCTTCGTCAATGTGCCCCATGGCGACGCCGTCGCCTACGGCGTATCCGATAATAAACGTATCGGGGCGGTTGTGCAGGAACGCGATGTAGAAGGGTGAACCCGCTCCACCGTCGTGGAATGACGGCCCGCCGAGCGTGCCGTCCGAATTGATGCGGAACACCACGAGACCGTCGGGATCCGGTGCATTCGAAGCGACGACCTTGTACTTGCCGTCGGGCCCGGCCACCCAAAGAATCGGCGAGCCGTCAGGATAGGTGCCTGAAATCGTAATCGGTATATCGAACGTGGTGCCGACAAGTAGGAATTTCCCATCCGGAGAGATCACGGCCATGGTGGGTACGCGATTGAGCTTGGTTTCCGTATTCGCGGTGTATCGCTCCGTGCGCGGCGCGAGCTTACCGTCGCTGCTTACCGACATCAATCTGAGATGGTCGGGGCCGAATGAGTGCAACACATAAAGCATGCCGCGCAACGCATCATAGGCCAGCGATTTTGCGGTGCCGCTCCTTCTTTCCACGGCGTTGCCCGTCGGTTTGGCGTCCAATACAGTGAGCCGGCCGTCTTTGCCTACACTGAAGCTGGAGACCGAATTGTCGCCGCCGTTCGTCGCAAACAGAAAACGCCGATCTGGCGACAGGATCACACTGCCGGCGCCTTCAAAGGCATTCGGCGCACTGTCTTGGCCGCTGATCGGCTTGAACACGCCCGAGCCAGCACCGCCCGTTGCAACACGTTCTACCTCCGTTAGCGTGCCGTTCGCGGACCTGTGATAGTGCACAACAGCGTTCTTGACCTCGTTCGTTTGCATGTAAAGATGCCCACCACGACCATTCGGCGTGCTCATCTCGTTCGACATACTCATTGCCTTCGGCATGCTTATTCTCCCTTGTTAGTTTGAATTGGATTTAACCACTCCTGCCGGTCAGCCCGCAGGGACAGAAACTTGATAGCTTTACTTCGCGTCTTTGTCACGCAAGAGCGGATAGAACTGAATCCACGTCATGTCGGTCTTGGCGACGTTTGCGATATGGCAACCGGCACACTCGGTAACAGACGACTCTGCGGCGGTCTTGGCATAAGGCAACGGATGATGGCCGAAAGTGAAGAAGCCCCAGCCATTTGTATTAGGGAACCGCTTGCTGTCTTTGACAGTCGCGTCGATGCCGTTGTAGGCGCCGTTGAAGAACCCGCGTCCCGATGGTTCTGTACGCGAGCCGTCAGGGAAGGTCGGACTCAGAACGCGAGTCAGTTCTTTGATGATTACCGTTCCTTCGGGAAACGAACTCGTCTTCAGATACGCATCGACGTTTTTCGCCTCTATATAGACGTTATGATATTCGGGGAATCCTGCTTTTCCGTTGTTGAGTCCGTTGGGCGTCAAAGGGGCACCC
>DATHOJ010000085.1:0-73562 GCA_035485055.1 Bryobacteraceae bacterium | reverse complement strand
TTTGAGGGTAAGATCCGATCGATGACGCCCACAATCGAATTTCTCGTCTAGGTGCGCATACTCGCTGCTTACATCCCCGAGTAACGCTTGAAAATCTGCAGCATGTTTTGCGAAAACGCTGACCGCGCCAGCACCATATTGCAGCCCGCCTCCTGCGCTTTCTGTTTCAACTCGCCCTGCACGTGCGATACGAAGCCCAGCAGGTTGATCCCTTTCAGCTCCGGCGACGCTTTCAGGTCGGCGATCAAGCGCAGCGGATCGATCGACGCGCAATTCAAATCTATGACGATCACCGAGGGCTGCGATTTCGCGCGATCCAGGGCGTCGATCTCGCTCTTCACGAACTCCGCGGTCAACCCCGCGTGCTTGGCCGACTCATTAATCTTGACGGTAAAAAACAGGTCCTCAATCACAGCCAGGACTTTTTTCTGCATAAAAATTTAACCCGATCTTAGCATGGTATGTTGAAGCGAGTGGCCTCCAATAACCCTTTTGCAGACCCTTTGCGCTTCGATCGCCGCGTGCCAGATTGCGTGATCGTCATCTTCGGCGCGAATGGCGACCTGACCAAACGAAAACTTCTCCCGGCTCTCTACCGGCTGGCGTACGAGCGCCGCCTGCCCGATTCCTTCGCCATCATCGGCAACTCGCGCACGGCGATGACGGACGAGGTGTTTCGCGAGAAAATGCACGAATCGGTGAAGGAGTTCCTGGAAGATTCGCCGTTTGACGAAGACCTCTGGAACAGCTTCGCACGCAATATTTTTTACATCGCCGGCGATCTGAACGACCCCCAGCTCTACGCCGAAATAAAGAAAAAGCTCGACGAGTTGAATCGGCCCAACGTGCTCTATTATCTTTCGACCCAGCCGAGCTATTACGGTCCGGTCGTCGAAGCGATCGGCGCCGCGGGCATGGGCCGCAGCACGGAAAAAGGCTGGCACCGCGTGGTGATCGAGAAACCGTTCGGTCACGACCTTGAAAGCGCGCGCGCATTGAATGCTCGCGTACACAGCGTATTTCCCGAGGCAGCGGTTTTCCGTATCGACCACTACCTGGGCAAGGAAACGGTCCAGAATATCATCGCCTTCCGCTTCGGCAACGGAATTTTCGAGCCGCTGTGGAACCGCCGCTACGTGAATCACGTACAGATCACCGCCGCCGAATCCATCGGAGTCGAAGGCCGCGGCGCGTATTATCAGGAAGCGGGCGCGCTGCGCGACATGATACAGAATCACTTGTTGCAGGTGATGGCGACCACCGCCATGGAGCCTCCCGCGGTGTTCGAGCCCGATGCCATGCGGGATGAGCGCGCGAAACTTTTGCGGTCGGTGAAAATCATGAAGCCGGAGGAGGTGCATCTTTACGCCGTCGCCGGTCAATACCGCGGATTCCGCGAAGAGAAGGGCGTCGATCCGCATTCCCAGACCGACACCTTCGCAGCTGCCACCTTTTTTGTCGATAACTGGCGCTGGGCCGGCGTGCCGTTCTACATTCGGAGCGGAAAGAAGATGCCGAAGCGCACCACCGACATCGCGATTCAGTTCAACAGCGCGCCCCATGCGCTGTTCACATCCGAAGACGGACGCCCGCCGCGGCCCAATCTCCTGATCCTGCGCATTCAGCCGGAAGAGGGCATTTCATTGCGATTTTTGTCGAAATATCCCGGCGCGGGTATGCGGCTGCGTCCCGTTTCCATGGATTTTAATTATGGATCGAGCTTCGGCGAGCGCTCGCCCTCGGCCTACGAAACCCTGCTGATGGACGTGATGATCGGCGACGCGACGCTATACACCCGCCAGGATATGGTGGAGGCGAGTTGGCAGGCTGTCACCCCGATTCTGGATTCCTGGGCCGCGCGTGTCTTCGATTTTCCGAACTACGATCCCGGGACTTGGGGACCCGCCGAAAGTGACGCGATGCTCGCGCGCAACGGTCATAAATGGAGGAACGGCTGATGCCGGCAACTCTCAGTACAAACATCGAGCCCGAGAAAATCCTCAAGGACCTCCGCAATTTGTGGAACGACCTCGGCCGCAACGCTGAAACTTCGGGCGGCGTGTTGCGCGCCTGCGGCATGACCCTGGTGGTCGCGACCGAAAGTGCAGCCGATTGCCAGGACCTGCGTCACACGCTAGGCGTGCTGATGCACAATCATCCGGCGCGAGCCATCGTGCTCCAGTTGAACGAAAAACCGGGGCTCGACGCCAAGGTGTTTTCGCAGTGCTGGATGCCGTTCGGTAAGCATCAGCAAATTTGCGCGGAAGGCATCGAGATCACCGCGGGAGTCACGGAACTCAGTCACGTCGCGCAACTTTTGCTGCCCTTGATCGTCTCCGATCTTCCGGCCGTCTTGTGGTGCCGCGGCCCTCGCGTCTTTTCGGAAAATGCTTTCGCCACGCTGTTGCCTCTGGTTCAGAAAGTCATCGTCGACAGCACCGCTGCATCCGATTCTAAAGCCGCCATCGCCGTCATTCGCGACCTCCGCAGGCAGGGCCGTTTGGTGGCTGATCTCGCGTGGACCAAGCTCACCGGCCTGCGCGAATTGATGGCCAGCCTGTTCGATGAAGGAACCGCAACCGGTATCAAGTCCGTGCAGATCTTCTACGGCGGCGACGCGCCATCTCCCAGTTCGATTTATTTCGCGGCATGGATGGGGAGCGCGCTGCCCGAAGCTAAGGTCGAGCTGAAGCGCGGCGGCGAAGGTACTCGCAGCCTGCGGTCGATCGTTCTCTCCGGCGATTCCGAGGTGACCATTACCCGTCCCGACAAAGCGACGCTCGAGGTGCACGCGGGAAATCGCGTTCGCCGATCTAAGATGGTGGTGTTCTCAGAAGAAGTTCTCATGAGCGAAGAACTGTCGATCCTGGGTCCCGATCCGGTCTTCGACAAGGTGCTCGGGGAGTAATGCGATGAGCGATCTTCGAGTTTTCCCGGACGCCCACGGTGCGGCTGAACATTGCGCCGCCGAAGTTCTCCAGCATCTGCGCGACTCGCCGCGCTCTACGCTTGCAATATCCGGAGGTTCCTCTCCGAAGCCCATGTTCGAGATTTTCGCGGCCACGCAGTTCGATTGGAATCGCGTCCAGTTATTCTGGGTCGATGAGCGCTGCGTCCCGGCCACGGATCCGCAGAGCAATTTCAAACTGGCGAACGATCTGTGGCTCGCGCCCGCAAAATTCCCGGCTTCGAATATCCATCGCGTGCAAACCGAGCGCGATCCCGAAGATGCCGCCGAGGTCTACTCGGACGAGCTGAGGCTGGTGTTCGGCGAAGGAATTCCGCAGTTCGACGTCATCCATCGCGGCATGGGCCCCGACGCGCACACCGCCAGCCTGTTCCCTGGCGAGCCTCTGATCGACGATCGCACCGGACTCGCTGGCGCCGTCTACGTGGAAAAGCTAAATTCCCATCGCGTCACTTTATTACCGGCGGTGCTTCTCGCCGCGAAACATACAGTCCTGCTGGTCACGGGCCCTGACAAGGCGCAGCCTCTTTCGGACGTCCTCTACGGACCGCACGATCCCAAGAAATTTCCCTGTCAGCTCACCGAGCGCGATGGCGGCGACGTTGCATGGTTCCTCGACGAAGCGGCTGCGAGTAAATTAAGGAGATGATCCTCACGCGCCGGGCCCTTCTTCCCCTGCTCGCCGCGATCCCTTTCCGCCGCAACGCCCCCGAGATTATTCCTCAACCGCAGCCTCCGAAGAGAACCCGCCTGCTGCTCGGCGGAGACGTCATGCTCTCGCGCCACGTGGGCCGCCTGGCCCGTGCGCGCCACGATCCCGCTTCGCCCCTTCGCGATCTCGCTCCCGTGCTCCGCTCCGCCGACATCGCTTTCGTCAATCTCGAAGCGCCGTTTTCCGATCGCGGCCGTCTGATGGAGCACGGCATGATCTTCAAAGCCGAGCCGGACATGATCGCCGCGCTTCAGGCCGCGGGCGTCACCATCGTGTCCACCGCCAACAACCATGCCCGCGATTGCGACAGTTATGGCGTGGAGTTCACTCTATCCTGGCTGAATCAGCACGGCATCAAAACCGTCGGCTCCGCGCCCACCGCCGAAGCCGCGCACGCTGGGACAGTGGTGGAACGGAACGGACTCCGCTTCGGTTTTCTCGCGTACACTTTCGATCAATCGAACGGCAACCATGCGGATATCGATGACCGCATCGCTGTCATGGACGGTCCCGCTATGCAGGCGGACGTCGCGCGATTGCTTGCGCATTCAGACGTTGCCATTGTCTCCATGCACGCCGGCACGGAGTATCGGCCGCGCCCCAACTCCCAGCAAGTGGAGTTCGCCCACGCCGCGCTCGATGCCGGCGCAAGCGTAGTCGTCGGCCATCATCCGCACGTCACGCAAACCTGGGAATGCCGGGATAACGGCGTGATCTTCTATTCGCTGGGTAATCTGGTCTTCGACCAGTTCCAGCGAAAGGAAACGCAACACGGCGCCCTCGCAGAGGTGGTGTTTTCTGGCAAAACACTCGAAAGCGCCGCATTGCTCCCCGTCGACATCGTGGGAACCATCCCTCACCTGGTCAGCATGCAGGATGCGGAGTCCGGAAAAGCAGTCGCGGCCAGCGCTTCATCCAGCGCATCGCGATGAGCCCTGAGCCGATCAGAAGTAAGGTGCCGATCTCCGGCGTATCGGAACCCTGAGAGCTAGTGGCGACGCTGAAGCTATTGATTTCTAGAAAGCTCCCCTGGGAGGCTACACCGATTTCTACAGTCCATGCGGCTGTCGGATCAGAGTTGATAAATCCGACAAATCCGCTCGTCTGCCCTGCCGGGCAAGCCGCATCAAGGCATATTCCCTGAGGAGCCGCTACCGCCAGTTGAATCGCCGCGATCGTCATTGGGAGCGTAATCTCGATATAGTTGGGCTGCATGCCCGTAGTTGGTGTCGTGAGAGCGGTGCCATTGAAGGCCAGAGACTGGCCCAGAAAATCCGCAAAGAGTACTCCGCTGGCATTGTCGGTGTAGTCGGGGCCGGCCAGGATGCCGTTGGTGTTACTGAACGTGATGATCGATCCGAGCATGTAGCCATCCGTGCCCAAGTCCGTCGCGAATGCGGAAGCATTCTCCGTGCCGCAGCCGGTTCCGGCGCAATACGTCGCTACCGTCGCCCCTGCCGGTAATCCGAACGCCACAATTGCCAGAACGGGAATCAGGAACCTCTTATTGAACATTAAATCCCTCCTATGGGATACACGTCACCCGTGACAGGGTGTAAACGCCCTAAACCTCTGTACCGATTTAGGATCTTCTCGTTTTGAAAGATGTAGCCGGAGGGGTGTGTTTATCTCGAAAGATCGCTGCTCAGGATTTTCTGTAGTGCCACGGACAGGAGGTTATGATCCATTTTGCCTTCTCTTCTCTGAGTGGAGTTGCAGGCCACCAGGATCCCGCCTGGTTACTGGCTCACAAGTATCCGGATCCCCGCACTGACGTGACGGGGTTATAACCCCTGGCCCGAGCCTGGGGATCTCGGGCGTTAACAAAATCAGAGCTTTGGTTTGGGCGGCGGAAGTTCTCTCGCCGGGCACACCGATTGGAATCCCGCGGCGTTGTGGGAGCCGTCGCAAAACGGCTTGTTCTGGGATTGTCCGCAACGGCACAAACCGATGGTGGTGCGTCCCGCCAGGTCGAACGGCTTTCCTTCCATATCCTGAATCAAAAACTCGCCCTCGACCCGAATCGAGCCGTTATTGTTGATCGTAATCTTCGCTGACATTCACCCCTGATGCTAACACGCCGCTTGAAAATACAGAACGAACCCAAGAGGGCAGGTCGGGAACCTGCCTCACTGGGATACCTTTCAATCGAAGGCGCAAGGCTCCCGAAGGAAAGGATATAAAATCTTGTGCGAGCGGTTATCGGCGGGCGAACTTATAATGAAAATCGATGCGGTCGATCTCGATAGCGCTAGCGGTCCTGTGCCTGCGCGCACAGTCACCTCTCTCGCCGGATCTTGACTCGCTCTCCAAAATCCGCTCGCGGATGATCTTTAATCTTAAGCATCAGCCCAATTACACCTGCGTCGAAACCATCGAGCGCTCCTCCCGCGCCAAATCCACGAATAAGCTCAAGATGGTCGACACCTTGCGCCTGGAGGTCGCTCTGGTTGACGGGCGGGAGATGTTCGCGTGGCCGGGGTCGAAGAAATTTGAGGACACCGACCTGTCGCACATGGTGACCAGCGGCGCCATCGGCAATGGAAATTTCGGGACCCATGCCCAAGCTTTGTTCACCACTCGCTCTGCCACGTTTCACTATGCGGGCGAGGAGGATTTTCAAGGGAAGAAAGCCATTCGTTTCGATTACGAGGTGCCGCAGATGCTCTCCGGATACCGCATTCGCGTGTCGCAGGCGAGCGCCATCGTGGGTTATCACGGATCGTTCTATGCGGACGCAACTACCTTCGATATGGATCGCATTGTGGTGATCGCCGACCAGATTCCTCCAGAACTGTTTCTCGATTCGGCGGAAGATAAAATCGACTACGCGATTGCCCGCATTGGCGAAGGCGATTTTCTGCTGCCTGCGCAGAGCGAGCTCACCATGGTCGGCGTTCAGGGAGGCGAGGAGCAGAATCGAGTGAAATTTACCTCCTGCCGCCAGTTTTCGGGTGAATCCGTGGTGACCTTTGAGGACCCTCCGGCAGGCAAGGCCGACGGTGCGCCGATTCCCACGCGCCAGTTCGATCTTCCCGAAGGGCTGACGGTAGAGCTTTCTCTCGTCCAGGAAATCGACCTGCGCAAGGCAGCCGTCGGCGATCCGGTACACGCCCGCGTGGATCGCGATGTCAAAAAAGGCGGCGAGGTCTTAATACCCAAGGGCGCAAGCGCAACGGGCCGGATTACGCGCCTGGAAAGGAACGAAAACTACACAATGGTCGGCGTGGCATTTCCGGAGATTGAAGCGCCCGGTATGGTGGCCCGAATGAAAGGGAGTCTCGATCGCACCTTCGGCGTGACGCCGATCGTCGGCCGTCGCGCGCTCCACTGGCGGACCGCCATTCAGCCGGGTGAAGGCACGTTCCCGGTCGGCACCTCTCAATTTCACCTTCCCAAGGGCTGTATCATGTTCTGGAGAACCTAAATCAAGTGATTCATCTTTCGAATGAAACCGGAGACCTGTTCGAGCAGTCCTTCAACTTCGCCCAAAAGCAGGTGCGGAAGCTGGTGGAAAAGCACCCTTTGTTTTATCCGCTGTACACGCAGAACGGGAAATGGAAACATGAAGGTCCGGCATGGACCCACTGGTGCGACGGCTTTTTGCCGGGAATGATGTGGATCTTCCAGAAACACGCGCCGGCCGATTCCGCCGACGCCAAGTACTGGCTGGAGCAGGCCATTCGCTACACCAAGCCTCTTGAAGAGCGCAAGCACGACCGCGACGTCCACGATCTCGGATTCCTCTTTCTGTCGACGTACTATCGCTGGTACCGGCTTTCGAAAGACCCCGCGCATCGCGAAGTGCTGATCCAGGCCGGCCGCACGCTCGCCATGCGGTTCAAAGATAAAGGCCAGTATCTGCGGTCGTTTGTGGCCGATAATTCGCTGTTCATCGATATCATGATGAACGTCGGCATTATTTTTTATGCCGCGAGGGAAACCGGCGACCGCCGTCTTCGCGATATCGCTCTGCGCCATTCGCTTACTACGCGCAGGGTGCTGGTCCGCGGCGATGGGTCCACGGCGCACGAAGGAATTTTCGATACCGACACCGGCGAATTTTTGCGGCAGACGACGCATCAGGGCTATCGCGGCGATTCCTGCTGGTCCCGCGGCCTAGCCTGGGCTCTCTACGGTTTCACCACTTGTTTCGAGTACAGCCGCGATCCGCATTTCCTCGACACCGCGCAGTCCTGCGCCGAGTACTATATTTCGCACGCGCCTTCCGACGGGGTTCCGCCGTGGGATTTCAATGCGCCTCTCGAAAATCGCACGCTGCTGGACACTTCCTCGGCGGCGATCGCCGCGGCGGGATTGTTGCGGTTATGCAGGCTCGCTCCGGATTCGATGAAGGGGCATCTGTATTGGTCAACCGCGGTGCAGATCCTGAGATCGTTATGCGAAAAGCATCTCGCCAAATCGGATCCGAAATGGGAAGGCATCCTCAAAGGCGGCGTGTATCACGTCCATAAGGGTTTGGGCGTCGACGAGTCCGTAATGTGGGGCGAATTCTTCTTTGTGGAAGCGTTAGAGCGCGTTCTTTGGTAATAAATCGCTCCTTAAGGGCTTCCACGAAGCCTTAAATGGCCTTAAATACGACCATCGCTAACGGCGGTAACGTAACGCCTAAACTGGCCGGCCGGCCGTGGCTCGGAACGTCGTCGGCCCAAACCGCTCCTGAGTTCCCCATGTTCGATCCGCCGAACATTTCGGAATCGGTGTTGAAGATCTCGGTGTAGTGGCCGCGGACTGGCACGCCGATCCGGTAGTTGTGCCGCGGAACAGGCGTGAAGTTACAACATATTACGAGGAACTCAGCTCGATTTCTCGAATAGCGCAGGAACGAAATCACGCTGGCTTCGGCGTCATGGAAATCGATCCATTCGAAGCCGGAATAATCGTCGTCCACTTGATTCAGAGCGGCTTCGCGGCGATAAAACCAGTTCAGCTCTTTGACCAAAGTCTGTAGTTTTGAATGATATGCGTATTGCAACAGATGCCACGGCAGGCTGACGTTGTGGTTCCATTCTTCGGTCTGCCCGAACTCCGAGCCCATGAATAATAGCTTTTTTCCGGGATGGGAATACATGTACCCCAGGAAGGCCCGGACGTTCGCAAAACGCTGCCATTCGTCGCCGGGCATTTTTGAGAGCAGCGATCTTTTGAGGTGCACGACTTCGTCGTGGGAGATGGGCAGGACGAAATTTTCGGTAAAGGCGTACAACATGCTAAACGTAATATTCGATTGATGATATTTGCGAAAAATGGGCTCTTTTTCGAAGTAGTCGAGCATGTCGTGCATCCAGCCCATATTCCACTTCATGGTGAATCCCAAGCCGTTTGCATAAACGGGCCGGGAAACGCCGGGCCAGGACGTGGATTCTTCGGCGATGGTCATTGCGCCGGGTTGCTGATGTGCTAATTCATTGAATCGCCGGATAAAATCGACCGCCTCCAGATTTTCGCGTCCGCCGTATTTATTGGGCAACCATTCGCCGGGCTGGCGAGCGTAATCGCGATACAGCATCGATGCGACGGCGTCTACGCGGAGACCGTCGATGTGAAATTCCCTCAGCCAGAACAACGCGTTCGAGAGAAGAAATTCGCTTACTTCGTTGCGGCCGAAGTTGAAGACCAGAGTGCCCCAATCGCGATGCTCGCCTTCGCGCGGATCTTCGTGTTCATAGAGCGCGGTACCGTCGAAACGATAGGGGCCGTGGGCATCGCGGGGGAAATGGGCGGGGACCCAATCGAGAATTAATCCGAGGCCGGCCTGGTGGCAGGCGTCGACGAAGTATCGAAAATCGTCGGGGGTTCCGAAGCGGGAGGTGGGCGCGAAATATCCGGTGACCTGGTAGCCCCAGGAGCCTGAAAAAGGATGCTCCATGACGGGCATCAGCTCAAGGTGGGTGTAGCCCATTTGTTTCGCGTACTCGACGAGGTTGTGGGCGAACTCACGATAGGTCAGAAAGCGATTGTCCGGTCCGCGCATCCACGATTCCAGATGCACCTCATAAATGGATACAGCTTCGTGCAACCATTGGCGCTGGCCGCGCGCGGTCATCCACGGTTCGTCCGACCAGGTGTAATTGGACAGGCCCCAAACGATGGATGCGGTTTTCGGGGGGATTTCGGAGTAGAAACCGTAGGGGTCGCACTTGAACTGCTCCGAGCCGTGTTTTGAGAGGACCGAATATTTATAGTGGTCGCCTTCTTGCAGGCCGGGCATGAACATTTCCCAGATGCCTCCGTCGCGGAGGCGCATGGGATGGCGGGTGCGATCCCAACCGTTGAAATCGCCGAGCACGCTGACCACTTGCGCGTTGGGCGCCCACACGGCGAAGCGCACGCCAGCGACCTCTTCACAAGTTACGGGGTGCGCGCCGAGGGTGCGATAGGCCTCATGATTGGTGCCTTCGCCGTGGAGGTGCAACTCGAACGAAGTGAGCAGGGGAGGGAAGCGGTAGGGGTCTTCGAATTCCAGTGATTCGCCGGAGTAGAGTTTGATGCGGATGCGGTAGTGCGCGGGTTGCTCGTTGAGAATCGCGAGATAGAAGCCGGAGGGATGGATGCACTCCATCTTCACGATTTCGTCGCCGATGACGAGCGAGGCTTCGGCGGCTTGGGGGAGCCAGGCGCGGACATCGAGATCGTGGGGGCCTAGGACGGCGAAAGGGTCGTGGTGACGGCCTTCAATGATGGCATCAAGCTCGGCGGCAAGCATCATGATTAGTATGTCATTGGTTGGGGAAGAGGGCAGGTCGGGAACCTGCCCCACTAGCGGTCTGCTCGCCGGTCGCGGATTTCCGGAGCTTAGGAGGTTACGGGAAAAGCATATTTGCCGCTGATGAACGCTGATTTGGATCGGGAAGCTATTATGACTGAAATGGGGCCTGTTGCGGAATTGCATTTGCATCTTGAGGGGTCGGTGGAGGTTGAGACTTTGCTGGAACTCGATCCGGCGTTGACGCGCGAGGAGATCGCTCGGGCTACGGCTTATACGAATTTTGAGGGGTTTATTCAGAGTTATATCTGGGTGAACCGGAAGCTGAATTCGCCGGATGATTATGCGCTGGTGGCTCGGAGGTTGTTCGAAAGGCTCGCGGCGGAAGGCGTGGTTTATGCGGAGGTCACGATTTCGGCGGGAGTGATTCTGTGGAAGCATCAGGACTTTGGACCGATTTACGAGGCGGTGCAGCGCGAGGCGTGTCTGAGCAGGGTCAAGGTGCGATGGATTCTTGACGCTACCCGGCAGTTCGGAGTTTACGCGGCTAAACCAGTGTTCGATCTGGCGGCGGAGTTGGTGAAGGAAGGGGTGGTCGCGATTGGCCTGGGAGGTTTCGAAGCGGGCGGGCCGGCTCGGTGGTACGCGGACCTATATAAGGATGCGCGCGAGCGGGGATTGCGGCTGGTGTGCCATGCGGGCGAGACAACGGACGCGACTAGTGTTTGGGAAGCGCTGGAGATTGGGGCGGAGCGGATCGGGCATGGGATTCGCGCAGTGGACGATCCTTTGTTGGTGGAGCATCTAGCGCAGAAGAAGATTCCTTTGGAGATTTGCATTACCAGCAATGTGCGGACGGGAACGGTGGCGTCGGTGAAGGAGCATCCGGTGCGGCGGTTGTATGATGCAGGCGTGCCGATTATTTTGAATACCGACGATCCGGCGTTGTTCGAGTGCACGCTGACAAGTGAGTATGAACTGGCTCGGAGAGAGTTCGGGTTTACGGACGCGGAGATTCAGGAGTTGGTTCGGAATAGTTTTTTGTATTCCTTCGATAGGTAATTTGGCCAGCGTGGTTGCGCCCTTTCTGACTGTAGGCGAAAGAAGAAAGGAAAGGAGGCACACCATGAAAAAAATGATGATGTTAGCGCTTGGATTATCCCTCTTCACGGGATCTACGGTTTTTGCCGCGGAGCGTCCGGTGAGGGATTCGAGGGACAGGGGGCGGAACGAGGCCCGAAATGATAAACGCCGGCAGGACGATCGCAAAGACCGGCGGGCACCGCAGCGCGATCAGCATGTGGATCGACGGGGCAGACGGTAGTTGAGACTCAGCGGAAGACAGGCGAGGCCGTTCGCGCGGCTTCGCCTTTTTATTCGTGGGCATCGTTTCCGCTCGGCTCTTATCGGCAATTGGTGCGATGCTGAATGGTACAACTTGCATGCCGACAAGCTTGAGGCCATTTCCAAACTTAATGCGAGTGGGGGCATTAGGCTTTTGGCAACTGCAGGTGCTGCTGGCGGGCGTTGCCCTCGCAGCCTCTGGAGTGTACTGGCTGCTCCAGGGAAATACCAATCCCGCCTCCCAAATTCTTTTCACCTTCATCATTGGAAATTGCAACTGGCTGGCAGTGGTTCTGGCCGCACCGCTCATCAGGCAGAAGTCCCCTTGGGACTGGATCGCGTATCTGGCCGTTCTGCTGCCTACCGCTGCGATGGCGAGTTGGATCGCGTCGGTGGCCAACCGTGCCATCGCGGGCAGGCACGACCTGTTCAAACTGGATTGGGTGGATATTCGCGCGGGCACGTTTTTTTCGCTGGTAGCCGGAGTTGCACTGTTTATTTCGGGAAAGGCGAGGGTGCGGCTTGAAAACCGGAATCGCGAGCTGGAAAATCAGATCACGGTCGGGAAGATCGAACTGCAAGCTCACGAAGCCGAATTGAAGGCGGCGCATGAGATTCAGGCGCATCTCCTGCCGCATGAAGTGCCGCAGATGAAGCCGTTCCAAATTGCGTGTGCGTGGGAACCGGCGCGATCAGTGGGCGGCGACTACTTTGACGTGCTGACGCTGGGACCCGATCGACTGGGGATCTGCATTGCGGACGTGTCCGGAAAGGGGATCTCGGCCGCGCTATTGATGGCGAATCTCCAGGCGGCGGTCCGGGCGTTCGCACCGGTCAGCAGCGGGCCGGGCGCGCTATGCAGCAAGCTGAACGAGGTGCTGTGCGGCAGTGTTGCTCCGGGGAAGTTCGTTACGTTGTTCTATGGGGTGATCGATAGCGAGCGGTTGCTGCTGCGATTTGAGAACGCCGGACACTCCTCGCCGATTGTGCTGCGGGGCGACGAGGCGACGACTCTCACCGAGGGCAGTATCGTGCTGGGGCTGTTCCCGAAATCCGTATATGAGGAACGGCAGTTCGCATTGCGCTCCGGCGATTGCCTGCTGCTTACGACGGATGGGGTGACCGAAGCGGCGGACGAACACGATGAGGAGTTCGGAAGCGAACGAGTGATCGCATCGGCGCGCATAGCGCGGAGGCTGGGCCCGCAGGGCATCCGGACGAAGATTCTGGAGGACGTGACCCAGTTCTGCGGCGGCAACTTTTACGACGACGCTTCCCTGATTGTCGTGACGGTGGACTAGGTCCACTCGGCCGCGGGACGTTGGGGGAACAGAAATCAGGAATCGAAAATTCACACTTGACATTGCCAGATAATCCACTACCATATGGTTGTGGATCAATTGGGCACAACATTTGCGGCTTTGTCTGATCCAAGCCGGCGGGCGATGATCGAACGACTCTCACATGGGCCTGCCTCCGTGCATGGATTGACGGAACGGTTTGCACTCTCGCAGCAGATGATTTCAAAACATATTGCCTACCTGGTGCGGGCGCGGATTGTGATCAAGACGAAGCGTGGACGAGAGAGTGTGTGCACGCTTAGGCCAGAGGCGATCAAGAAAGTCAGCGACTGGGCGGCTTATTATCGCCGATTCTGGGAAGAGAGTTTCGACAAGCTCGATGTGGTTGTGAATCAAATGAAAACAAAGGAGGTCAGCGATGACAAAAAACACGGTTAACGAGACAGAGCGGATGGTGATCACAAGGGTTTTCGATGCCCCACGCGAATTGGTTTGGAAGGCCTGGACGGACCCGAAGTATGTAATGCAGTGGTGGGGACCAAAGGGTTTTACTGCGCCCTTTTGCAAAATGGATTTTCGCGTGGGAGGAAAATTTCTCTGCTGCATGAGAACTCCGGATGGCCAGGAGTTTTGGAATGCCGGTGAATACCACGAGATTGTTCCGCACGAAAAGATCGTTTCCTCCATGTACTTTTCCGACCCGCAGGGAAATAAGGTTGAGCCCGCGCAATATGGAATCGAACATGAGGCCATAGACGGTGTGTACGATGTGACTACCTTTGAAGATCTTGGAAACGGCCAGACGAAACTCACCTTCATTGGAAATGAAACCATGGAGAACGCAAAAAATAGCGGTCAAGTCGAGGGCTGGAACCAGATACTCGATAAATTTGATGCAGTTGTTGCGGGGCTAGCGCAGGCGAAATAAGAAGTTGAAGTTTCGATGATCGTGATGCGCGGTAAAACCGGCGCAGCCACAATTCCCCTGATCGATCCGCCCGTTGACACCGAAGTCGGCAAGACCACGGGTTGTTATAGTTCAAGCGTCGTGGGAGATCCTGATAGAGTCGCTCATGGATCTCCCACGGCGGAGCCTTCTGCTTTCAGTTGTCTCGTTCGCGCAAGACAACATGCAACGTTTTCCTCAGAGGTTAAGGGTGGTTACCCTTCTCGCGGCTGTTCGCAACGCCGACGGGCAAGTTGTGGCTAATCTCTCCAAGGAAGATTTCTCGCTGGAGGAGGACGGCCATCCTCAGGCGATTCGATACTTTGCGCAACAGTCCGATCTCCCATTAACAATCGGACAGTGGGTTGATACAAGTAAAAGTGAGCGCAACTACCCGAAATGACGATCGTCGGCCCCACACAAATCCCGAAGGGGGTTGACGGCGAGGCTGGTTAATGTTATATATTATAACGCTACGATGCTTAACATACGACGCAAGGCGATTACTCCTTTGGAACAGCTCCTGATGGATTATGTTTGGGCGCACGCGGGCTGCACGGCGGAGGCTTGCCGCGAAGGGGTGGCAGCGCAGAAGGCGCTGAAGGATTCTACGGTTCGCACCATCCTCAGGAACCTGGAAGAGAAAGGGTACGTCGCCCATGACGTCGAGGGGCGCACGTTTACTTATCGCGCGGTGGATACCAAGCGCAATGTTGCTGTACAGGCGGCGCAGCAATTGATTGAGCGGTTCTGCGGAGGGTCAGTGGAGGAGCTGCTGGTGGGGCTGGTCGATAACCAGGTGCTGGAGCCGAAGCAGTTGCAGAAGCTGGCGGAGAAGATCGCGGCTCGCAAGGAGAAAAAGTCATGACCTGGATCGAGTTTCTGGCGGAGTGGACTTTGCGATCCTCGGCGCTGATCCTGTGTGGGGCTTTGTTGCTGTGGGCTCTGCGGGTGAAGGACGCGTCGACTCGGCTCGCGGCGTGGACGGCGATGCTGATAGGGTCGCTGGCGATTCCGGCGCTGACTGCATCGCTGCCCAGAGTGACGGCTCCGGTGCCGGGTGCGGTTTTTCAGATCGCTCCGCAAGTGGCGGAAATTCCAGTCGAGGAGCGCGAAGTGGTTCGCGCTCGGCCGCGGTTCGATTGGTTACGGGCGGCTTTGATCGTTTATGCGCTGGGCGCGGGGATGTTCTTGGTGCGGCTCGCGACGGGGCTCGCAATGACCATGAGCTTGCGGCGCGGCAGCAAAGCGACGGGACGAGCAACGGAGGGAATCGAGATTCGCGAATCGGAGTCGCTGGGAACGCCAGTGGCGCTGGGGATTTTCAGGCCGGTGATTCTGCTGCCGGTCGATTGGCGGGAGTGGGATCAGGAGAAGCTCGAGGTAGTGCTGGCGCATGAGCGGTCCCACCTTCGCCGCTACGATCCGGCGGTGCAGGCGCTGTCGGCGATTCATCGGGCTTTGTTGTGGCATAGTCCTTTGAGCTGGTTCCTTCATCAGAGGCTGGTGCGCGTGGCGGAGGAGGCTAGCGACGATGCGGCGATCGCGGCGGCAGTGGATCGCGCGACGTATGCCAAGGTATTGCTGGAGTTCCTTCAGGTGCGGAGCACGCACTCGCTGGGCGTACCGATGGCTCGATATGGGAGGCCGGATAAACGCATCGATCGGATTTTGGAGGGGACGTCGGCGTCGCGAGGAATGACGCGCTGGGGTCTTGCAGGGATTCTTGCGCTGGGGTTGCCACTCGGTTATCTGGTCGCGGCGGCGGGGCCGGCGAGGTCCGCGGAGACGACTAGCGCCATAGCCGCTCCAGTGATGGAGGCGGTCCAAGTTCAAGCTCCTCCCGGGCCGTTGAGCGAGGGCGGTTACCCGATGGGGTTGGGTAGCGTGACTCCGAATACGGTTACGGTCAAGCCTCGCGTCGACGGTGAGTTGATGTCTGTGAACTTCAAGGAAGGGGAGTTGGTCCAGGCGGGGCAGACTTTGGCGACAATCGATCCGCAGAGCTATCAAGTTCAGCTCACGCTGGCCGAAGGGCAGCTCGCCCGCGATAAGGCCCAATTGGCGGATACGATGCTGGCGACGAAGGGGGGTGCCAAAGAGCAGACGACGTCGCAGGCGGCTACGTTGATGCAATTGGAGGCAACTGTCAAGACCGATCAGGCGAACGTTGATCACGCGAAGCTCCAGTTGGCATATACGCAACTGGTTTCGCCGATCACGGGTGTCGCCGGGCTGCGCATGGTCGATGCGGGGAATATCGTTCACGCGGCGGACGACAAGGGACTCGTCGTCATTAACCAGCTTCAGCCGATCGCCGTTCTGTTCCAAATTTCTGAGGACCGAGTGCGAGAGGTCATCGCGCGAGTTCGCGACGGCAGGGCTTTGCCGGTGGAGGCGTGGGATCGAACTTTGACGAAAAAGATCGCGACGGGCCGGCTGACGGGGTTCGACAATCAGATCGACAAGGAGACCGGCGATTTGAAATTCAAAGCGGAATTCAATAATAAGGACGGCGCTTTGTTCCCGAATCAGTTCGTGAACATCCGGTTGCTTTTGGGACGCGGATGACGCCTCTAGGGGCGAGTACTATTTTTACTTAAGTACTTTTTTTGTAAGGCACCCTACGCTCTGGCACGGCTTCCGCCGATCACCACTCCATGAGACTCGTGTCCTTCCTCTTTATTGGTGTGTTTTCTATTGGGTTCGCGGCTGCCCAGAAGGCGGACGGTACCAAGACCAATCTTCCCAGCCTCGGAGCCGACATTATCACGCCGAGCCGGGGCATCGGTCCGTTCGATGCCAAGCAGGCCCAGGAATGGCGCGATACGGCGGAGACTCTGTGCGCGCAGAGCCGCTATGAGGAGGCCGAGAAGTTGTACGTGAAGCTGCTCGAAGAAAGAGAGCACGCGCTGGGGCTGAACAATCCGGAACTGGCGCTGGACCTGAACGACTTGGGACGGGTCAATTTCGCGCAGATGAAGTATCAGCAGGCGATTACTTATTACGAACGCTCCTTGCAGATCATGGAGACGGCGAAGGGCAAGCAGGATATGGCGGTGGTGGGGCCGCTCGAAAAACTTAGCCGGATCTATAAGACGACGGAAAAATATCCGCAGGCCGAACAGTATGCGCGGCGGGCTCTGACGACGGTCGAGAAGGCGAAGGGGCCGGATGCGCCGGAACTGGTGCCGGAACTGGTGGCGGTGGGCGATCTGCTGCTGCTCCAGAAGCAGTTTTCCACGGCGGAGCCAATGTTCGAACGGTCGGCGAAGATTCTGGAAAAGTCGATGGGCGTGACCAGTGCGGAGTTGTTGCCGTCGCTCGACGGCCTTGCGAACTCCTACGACAATATGCATCGTCCGAGTGAAGCGGAGACGGCATGGCGGCGCGCGCTATCGATTCGGGAAAGCGCGTTTGGTCCCTCGACGGTGGAAGTGGCGGCGACGCTCGACGATCTGGGCCGGCTCTATCTCGCGCAGAAGCGTTATCCGGAAGCCGGCTATTGCTATGAACGGGCTCTGTACATCCGCCAGAAAGCTCATGGCGACGACAGTGCCGATACGCAAGCGACTTTGAGCACGGTGGCGCAGGTTTACGCGGCGCAGGGCCGGCAGTCGGACGCGGAGCCTCTCTATCGTGGGATGCTATCGGCGAAGGAACTCGACACGGTGGCGAGCTTGAATTCGCTGGCGGCGCTGCTGGCGGACCGCAATCGCAACGCGGAGGCGGAATCGCTGTACAAGCTGTCTATTGCTCTGCTGGATAAGAAGGGCTTTGTTACGGCGCGCAAGCCGACGGTGAGTCCCAGCGATCCTCCTCCGCCGCAACTGGCGGAAACGCTGGATCAATACACGGCTTTGTTGAAGAAAATGCACAAGAAGTCGGATGCGGCGAAGATGGAGACGCGCGCTCGGATGCTCCACGGGATTCCGGAGCCGGCTGGATCTACGAAGAAGAAGACGGCCAAGTAGCGAGTACTATAGAAAAACCTTAGATCCGCCGATAGAAGCGCTGAAATGGTCAGTATCTTAGATCTTCAGCAAAGTCAGGGCGTCTTAGAAACGCCGGCGACGCCGGTCGATGTCGAGCCGGCTGCTGAGCCTCAGGAATTCGAGTTTGTCCTCGGGCGGCGGCAGGTTGCGAGCCTGCTCTTCGTATTTAGCATCATCCTGATGGTGTGCGTCGCCGCTTCTTACATGGCGGGCAGGTCGATGTCGCCGAAAGCGCCGCCGGCCGCTCCTCCGGCCGTTGCAACAGCCGAACCCGAGCCTCCGCCCATTGTTCTGAATCAGGAACCCATTCCAGAAGCGCCGCTCTATGCAGAACCCAAGGCGGGATCGGTCTACATTCAGATGGGAGCGGTGGAAAAAGGCGTCTCGCTGATCTTCGCACAGGGGCTGCGGAAGTACGGATTATCCGCGTTTGTTGCGCCCGGTCCGAGCGAGAAGATTTTCCGCGTGCTGATCGGCCCGCTGCCGGACCCGGCCGCGTACGTGAAGGCCAAGGCCGCCGTAGACCAAATCGGCCTGTCGACATTCGCGCGCCGATTTCCGAACTGATTACACTGGTTCGATGACCACAAAAGAATTGGATGGACGGGTCGCCGTCGTGACCGGCGCGAGCCGAGGCTTGGGCCGCGCGATGGCAATCGAATTAGGCGCGGCAGGCGCGAAGGTGGCGCTGGTGGGCCGCGACCGGGCTAAACTCGATGAAACCGCGGCGGAAGCTGGATCGGACGCGGCGGTGTTTGTTGCCGATGTCACGGATGAGGCGCAGGTCCGCTCACTTGAACAGGGCGTGCGGGAGCGGTTCGGGCACGTCGATATTCTGGTGAATAACGCCGGAATGAATATCCGTAAGCCGCTCGTCGAATATACGCTGGACGAATGGAACACGGTGCTCGACACTAACCTGACGTCCGTGTTTCTGGTGTGCCGTTCCTTCATTCCGATGATGCGCGGGCGCGGCTACGGGCGGATCATCAACCTGGCCTCGATGATGAGCCACGTTTCGCTGCCCGGGAGGACCGCCTATTCGGCCAGTAAGGCCGCCATGCTGGGTGTGACGCGGGCGCTGGCCCAGGAACTGGCCGACGATGGGATCACCGTGGTGGCGATCAGCCCCGGACCGTTCGCCACGGAGATCAATACTGCGCTGATCGAGAACCCGGAGCTTAACCGGCAGTTCCTTTCGAATATTCCTTTGGGGCGCTGGGGGAAGGCCGAAGAGATTGGGAAACTGGCCCTTTACTTGTGTTCCGATGCCGCAGGATTTATTACCGGGTCCGATGTGGTGATTGACGGAGGTTGGACTTCGAAGTAGTTTAGATTGGATTAAAAAACTTTGAGGGCGGATTCAGCAAAAATGCCCTATCATATGCAAATGGGCTTGCTTGCTTATCTGCTATGCTCTGCTGGATTGCTGACGATCCGCGAAGTGCCCGCAGGCACTCGCCTCGAAATCCGGTTGACCAGCACGGTAGGTTCCTATGCGAGTAAGGCCGGATCCCCGATTAGCGCTGTACTGATTGCACCGGTTCACGTCGGAGGTGAACTGTTGCTGCCTGCCGGCAGTATTCTAACAGGTACGGTAAAGTCGGTACGGCGTGTCGGGTTGGGAGTGGTGCACGAGACGGCGGGGATGTCGCTCGAGTTCAACGAGATCATCCTGCCGGACGACGAAACCCTTCCGCTGGCTTCGCGGGTAATCGCGGTCGATAACGGGCGGGAGCGAGTCGAGAAGAACGGCGAGATCGGCGGGATGCGCATGACCTCCAGCGTGGCGTACCGGGTGAGCGGGTACATCCGCATGGCGCTGATGCTGAACATTCACGCAGAGCTGGCGGTGTGGGCGATCAAGACGCTGGTGGTGCAGGTGCCGGAGCCGGAGATCTATTTCAAGCCGGGTGTGGAGTTGTCGCTGACGTTGAAAGAGCCTTTGCCGGCGCGGGCGCAGCGCGAACCCGAGGATGCGCCGCGGCGGCTGGCGGAGCACGAACGCGACGAACTGGACGAAATTCTAGCCATAATGCCGACGCGGACCACGGCCCCTTCGAGCGGGCGTCCTTCGGACCTGATCAATTTAATGTTCGTCGGATCGCGAGAACAGATCTCGGAGGCGTTCCGGGCTGCCGGATGGTCCGAAGCGGACCCGTGCAATATGCACTCCCGCATCCAGGGTATCCGGGCATTTGTGGAAGGACGATCGAGTAATTCGTTTCCGATGAGCGCCTTGACGCTCAATGATGCGGAAGCGGACATGTCGTGGCAGAAGGATCTCAACGACATGTCCAAGCGCCACCACATCCGGATCTGGAAACAGCCGCAAATGTGGGACGGCCAGGAAGTGTGGGCCGGGGCGGCAACACGGGATATCGATTTCGCGTACATGCATCACGGCTCGGCGATGACGCATCGGATCGATGGAAATATCGATCAGGAGCGCGACAAGATTGCGTATGATCTGGCATTCACTTCGTATGTGGACGTGCTCGACTGGGAGGAGCGCAGCCGCGTCCCCGGCGTCACGCGCAACGGCACGGGCGACCTGATGACCACGGATAAGAGGCTCGCGGTGCTTCGCCTGCGGGATACGGAAACGCCCCGGCTTTCGACCGATACCGAGGAGATGGATTCGATCCCGGTGCACGGCAAGATGGGGCAGCGCTTCCTGCGGCGCGAGATTCTGAGCATGCGCAATGACATCGTCCGCAACAACGTTTACTGGCGGGGCTACGAGGGTGTCCGCTGGATCGTGACGAGTATCCGCAAGCGCAATCACGATCCCGAGGTCGCGGACGTCGCGCCGAAAGCGCCGTTCACGCGGTTTGTATCGCTGCGGTAAGGCGAAAACATTTCCACGCAAAGGCGCGGAGCTCCCAAAGAACACATGAGAAACCCTTAACGAGTTTGGGCCTTTTGCGTGAACCTAGTTTTGCTTTATCATTCCGTGCCTGCGCAGCGTCTCGATCGTGGATTCGACCGGTAGAGCCTCCACGGTGCGGCCGTTTCCGATGGTCGTTTCGGCCCTGAACAAAGAGTTGTAAATTGCTTCTTCCGTGGCCTCAATCACGGCGGGGAACAGCGCGGAGACCGCGTCGTTCGATAGCAGTTCCGCCTTCTTCGACGTCGTGAACGCGATCGCGTAATCGCCTGAACCGTTCGACCCCGCCGAACCCGTTCTTCCCAGGCCCATCATGGTGCGCGCGGCGAGCCGGTGCAGATTGCGGCTATCGACCGGCGCGTCGGTGGCGACGATCATCATGATCGATCCGTCGGCGGTCACGGGGAATTTGTCGGATGCGACCGTTCGAGGACGTTCTATCGGCACGCCGAGAATCGTCAGCCGTCCGCCGAAGTTGGTTTGCACCAGCACACCGACCGTGTATTCGCCCGCTTTGCGCGAGGAGGTGCCGATGCCGCCTTTCCAGCCGAAAGCGATGGTCCCCGTGCCGGCGCCGACGCACCCTTCTTCGACCGCTGCTGATTTAGCGCTCTGCACGGCGGCGAACACTTCGTTGTGGCCCACGTGGCGCCCCTGAATATCGTTCAGCACGCCGTCGTTCGTTTCGCCTACCAGGGGGTTGATAGAGCGGACGTCCGCGTTGCCGTTCAGCGACAGCATGTAATTGATCAACTCGTCGGCGACACGAAATACGTTTAACGTCGAGGTGAGCAGGACGGGCGTTTCGATCTCGCCCAGCTCATTCACCTGCGTCGAGCCGACCAGCTTTCCAAACGCATTGCCGATAAAGACCGCCCCCGGAACTTTTTCGCGAAACAGGTTGCCGCCGTGTGGCAAAATCGCGGTGACACCCGTGCGGACGTTCGCGCCCCGGATTAATGTCGCGTGGCCGACGCGAACGCCCGCGACATCCGTGATCGCGTTCAGAGGACCAGTTGGCAGGACGCCGACAATGACACCCAGTTCCCTTGCGCGAGCCTTTACCGCCATTGTTTGCGCTCGCGCAGCGAGGTGATGTGCGCGACGTGATGTTTGCCGTGCCACCCGTAGAGGGCCAGGTTCTTCTCGAGCGGCACCACTCCCAGTTCGGGATGCCGGAATTGCTTCGCGAAGTCCGCCTCGCTCATCGATTCGAGCAGGACCACCCAGCGCTGGTGCAGATTATCAAGCAGCGCAAGCGATACTTCGATCGGGGTTCCGCGCACGTCCGCGGTCTCCGCCCAGGCGGCTTCATCGTACGGCTTGACGGTCGGCTCATTTTCGGTGAGCGCCAGCTTGAAGCGAATATACGCGTTCATGTGGCTTTCCGGAACGTGATGGATCACCTGGCGCACGGTCCACCCGCCTTCGCGGTAGGGCGTGTCCAACTGCTCCTCGCTTAAGCCGGCGACGGCGGCGCGGAGACTCGCGGGCGCTTGGGCGATTTCAGCGATCCACTTCCGCCGTTGTTCCGCCGTGCTCGGCGCTTGAAACGAGAACCGGCCGATCGGATGTCTCAGGTCTTCTGTCGGAGTTGCCATAAATCTCCTGGTCCTTGTATTGAAGTTCGTACAGCTTGCGATAAATGCCGTCGCGCAGCGCGAGCAGTTCCTGATGCGTGCCGCTTTCCCGGAGCTGGCCTTTGTGCATCACGAAAATGCGGTCCGCGCGTTGAATAGTCGAGAGGCGATGCGCGATCACCAGCGACGTGCGTCCTTCCACCATCTTCGCCAGTGCGTCGCGCACGCGAAATTCGGTTTCCGTATCGACGCTGGACGTGGCCTCGTCGAGGATCAGGAATCGCGGATTGTGCGCCAGCGCTCGCGCGAAACTGATCAGTTGTTTTTGGCCGGTGGAAAATCCGTTGCCGCGTTCCCGCACGGGCTGTTCAAACTTTTCCGGAAGCGATTCGACGAACTCCAGCAGATTCACCTGCGCGGACGCTTCTTCGATGGCGCGCGTGCCGATCGAAGATGTTCCAAGCCGGATGTTCGATTCGACGGTGCCGGTGAACAGATACGGATCCTGCAATACCACTCCGAAGTGTCTCCGCAGATCGTCGAGCGAGAGTTCCTGAAGGTCCACCGACTCCGTTCTTCCAACCACGCGGATGTGTCCGCGCTGAATGTCGTAGAAGCGCAGCAGCAGATTCGTGAGTGTGGTTTTACCCGCTCCAGTGTGTCCAACGACGGCGATGGTTTCGCCAGGCTCGATGCGGAAGGTCACATCGCGCAACACCCAATCGTCGTTTTTATAGGCGAACCAAACCTGATCGAACTCGATGGCAACCGGACCTTCCGGAAAGGAGCGCGGCGACGACGGCGACGTCACGTGCGTCGGCGTGTCCAGCAGTTTGAAGACGCGTTCGCTCGCCGCCATCGCCGATTGCAGGATGTTGTATTTCTCGCTGAGGTCCTGGATCGGGCGGAAGAAACGCAGCCCATACTGGAAAAAAGCGATCAACACGCCGAGCGACAAGGCGCCCTGCCGGTTCCGATAGCCTCCGTAGGCAAGCAGCATGGCGAGCGATAGCATGCCAAGAAACTCGACCACTGGATAGAACCAGCCGTAAGCGAGAATCGAATCCTTGAACGCTTCCATATGGTCGCGATTGATGGCCGCGAATTCATCGCGGCTGCGATCCTCGCGATTGAAGAGCTGCAACACCGCCATTCCGTTGACGTGTTCCTGCAAATAAGAATTGATGCGCGCCACCGCGACCCGGATGCGCCGGTAACTCTGCTGCACCGTTCGCCGGAACACGGCGGTTACCAGCACGACAACGGGAAGAACGGCGAGGAGGAGGCCGGTCATTCCCGGGCTCAAACGGAACATCACTACCACCACGAAGCTGAGCATGAGAACATCGCCCAGAATGGTTACGAGTCCCGATGCCCACAGCTCATTCAGTGCGTCTACATCGGTGGTGACGCGTGTGATCAGACGCCCCACAGGATTGCGGTCGTAATATGCAACGTCGAGCGTTTGCAGACGCTCCATCAGCTCGCGCCGAAGGTCGAACATAGCGAACTGTCCAGTTCGCTGCATCAGGTAGGTTTCGATAAACTCGCAAACGAAGCCGACCAGCAGCGAGGCGAGGTAAAGCCCGGAGATCTGCGTGAGCCCGGTCCAGACGTCGGCCGCGAGCCACCGGTCGAGAAATGAATGCACCGGATAATCGGGTTTGGCGAGGTATTTGTCGATCGCGAGCTTGGTCAGCAAAGGTCCCGCGACCTGCGCAATCGATTGGAACAGCAGGAAAAACAACGACACGAACACCGCGCCGCGATACGGTTTCAAATACCGGACCAGCCGCCGCATCAGGCGGCCGTCATACGCTTTGCCGAGGACTTCTTCTTCCAAAATCCAGCGTAGCGTTTATTCGTGGCGCAGGGCAATCATCGGGTCCACGCGCATCGCACGCCGGGCGGGGATGAGAGCCGCGAGCGTCGCCACGATCAGCACCAGACCCGCAACGCTCGCGAAGGTCGCTGGATCGGCGGGGTCGATTTGATACAACATTCCTCGCATCAGACGAGAGAGCGCCACAGCCGCACCGAGTCCGCACACGATGCCGGCCAGCGCGACGGGCAGGCTTTGCCTCGCGATAAGCGATGCGATCCCGCCGCGATCCGCGCCCAACGCCATGCGAATCCCGATTTCGTGCGTGCGCTGGGCGACTTCGTAAGCCATCACTCCGTAGATGCCGATGATCGCCAGTACCAGCGCCAACGCAGAAAATATTCCGATCAGCAGGAGTGAAAAGCGCGACTGCCACGTCGCATTGCCGATGGTGTTTTCAAGCGTCTCCACGTGCGAAACCGGCAGATTGCGGTCGATGGTCCAGACGGCGGCCTTCACGGCGCGCGCGATCGAGGCTGCGTCGATATTTGAGCGCACCACTAGCGTCATCCCCGCGGCGTGCGGTCCGGTACCGCTGAAAAAGAAATCGCCGCTCTGGCGGAACGGAACATACATTTCATCGGCGGCCGGATCGGTCCAGCTTCCCTGTTTCACATCCTTCACAACGCCGACGATCGTCATCCATTTGGGATTTCCGCGCGCATCGCCAAGGGTAATGCGCTTTCCGAGAGGATTTGCCCCGGGAAATTCACGTTGCGCCAGAGTCTCATTCACGATCATCACCAGCGGCGAGTTCTCCGTATCGCGATCGTCGAAATCGCGTCCGGCGACGAACGGAATGCGCATGGTCGCGAAATAGTTCGGCCGCGAAACGCGATAGACGGCGGAGCGCTCTTTGCCTCGCTCCGGAATGGGATGCCCCTCGACCATGCGCCAAAGGCCCCAAACGTCGCCTCCGATCGGAAGATGATTCGTCATGCTCGCCTGGCCGACGCCGGGCACCGCCTGCACTCGCTCGACAATCGTCCGATACAAATTATCGCGAGCCGAGCCCACATATTCGGGCCGTCCGGCTACAGATACGGTCATAGAAAGTACGTTGTGAGCATCGAATCCTGGATCTATCGCCCGCAGCCGCGCGAAGCTGCGCAACAGCAAGCCGGCGCCGATCAGCAGCACCAGGGCGATCGCAATCTCGGTCCCGGCCAGCGCTCGGCGAACACTCCCTCCGCCTCCGGAAGTTCCCCGTGCGCCCTCCTTCAACGCGTCGTTCACGTCGCCGCGGGATGCGGAATAAGCGGGCGCGATCCCAAACAGCAATCCCGTGAGAATCGCGACCCCCAGAGTGAACAGTAAAACCTGCGAGTCGATGTGGATCGCCTCCGAACCCGTCAAGTGCGACCGAAGCATCGCCTTCAGCCCTTGCACGCACCACACGGCGAGCAGCAGTCCCGCTGCTCCGCCCGCCATCGAGAGCACCACGCTCTCCGTCAGGAATTGCCGCGCGATGCTCCACCGCTGCGCGCCCAGCGACAACCGGACGGCGATTTCCTTTCTTCTCGCGGTCGCCCGCGCCAGCGCCAGATTCGCGACATTGGCACAGGCGATCAACAGCACCATGCCGACCGCTCCCAACAGCAGTTCCAGCCCGGTCCTCACGCGACCCACCGCCTTTTCATTGAGCGATTCCACCAGCCACCGCATATTCACGTTGGTGTCCGGATACGCGGCGGCCAGGCTGTGACAGATCTGGTCGATTTCCGATTGCGCTTCGCTTCGTGAGCGTCCCGCAGCCAGGCGTCCGAAGACGCGTAAGGAATAGCGGTCGCGCCGGGCAGTCGGCGCCGGCTGACCATTCGCGGAAAACATTTTTCGCAGGTCCAGCGGAGCCCAAATCTCCGCGGTGGTCACCCAAAACGGCGCGAAATAAAAGTCGGCCGGCATCACGCCGATCACCGTATAGTTTTCTCCATCGAGCAGAATCTTCTGTCCCACAGCGCTGTCCGATCCTCCGAAACTTCGCTGCCACAGTGCGTAGCCGATTACTGCCACCTGATCTTTCCCCGGCTGAAACTCGTTGGCGTCGAAGGTGCGCCCGCGGATCGGCGCGACCCCCAGCAGCGGAAATATATCCTCGCTCAGATGCAGGCCCGATACCTGTTCCGGAGTTTCGCGTCCCGTTAGGCTCGCTCCCCAAGCCTCCGCCGCGCCCATTTTTTCGAAGGAATGCGCCTGGTTCCGTACGTCGAGAAAATCTGCCGGAGAAACCGGATTGCCATTCGCGCCCAGCAGCGTCACCAGCCGTCCCGGGTCATGATACGGTAATGGCCGTAGCAGAACAGCGTTCACAATCGAGAAAATTGCCGTATTTGCCCCGATTCCCAAGGCCAGAGCAAGCAACGCTATTGCCGTAACGCCTCTTCCCTTAAGCAAAACCCGAATCGCGTAGCGCATGCCGGTTAGACGACAACGCGTCCGTTCGGTTAACTTGAATGCGTGGACTTAGACGGAGTTATCGTCGTCGATAAACCGCGTGGCTGGACCTCGCACGACGTCGTCAATAAAATGCGCCGGTTCGCCGGCACTCGCAGGGTCGGCCACCTGGGCACGCTCGATCCTTCCGCGACCGGCGTGCTGCCCCTGGTCCTCGGCCGCGCCACGCGCCTCGCGCAATTTTATACGCGCAACGACAAGATTTACGAAGGGATCATTCACTTCGGTCAATCCACCGATTCCTACGATGCCGACGGTGAACCAACCTCGCCGGAGGTGGCCGTGACCTTCGATCAAGCGGCCATCGACGCCGCGCTCGAACATTCTCGAGGCGAGTTTGCCCAGACGCCTCCGCCTGTCTCCGCCAAGAAAATCGGTGGCAGGCCCGCTTATGAACTGGTACGCAAGCAGCAGCCGGTCGATCTCAAGCCCGTCACAGTCAACATTTACGATCTGGAAATTCTGAAACTAGAAGGCTGCGAGGCCTCCGTCCGCGTCCACTGCTCCGCGGGAACCTATCTGCGCAGCATCGCGCACGACGCGGGACAAGTGCTCGGCTGCGGAGCTTATTTGAAGGACCTCCGGCGAATCGCGTCGGGCGATTTCAAACTCGATTCGGCCCGTACCCTCGAAGAACTCGGGCTCCTTTCCGAACAGGGACGCCTCGCCGAGGCTCTGGTGCCGGCCTCCCAGCTACTGCCGGAATTCCCCGCGGAAATGGTGGACGCCGTCACCGCGGGCCAAATCCGCAACGGCCGAGACTTTCGCGTGTCCCCGTTTCGTCCGCATACCGGCACGCGATTCGTCAAAGCATTGAACGCCGAAGGAGATCTGATCGCCATCGGCGAAGCGCGCCTGCCGCATCTTTATCACCCCGTACTTGTGCTCTAACACCAGACATACCGGACAAAAATCGTCTGAGTAGAGAAGGGGATCGGAGCAGCCGTGCTACGCTATCGTAACGATGTGTAAATTGAATGGACTTCCTTCAAGCGCGAAGCTTCTGATCACGACCATCGCAGCAACGCTTGTTTTTTCGATTCCCGCAGCGGCTACACTTACTTCTAACTCCCAACCGGCGGAGACTGTCGCGTTACAACCTCCCGTCACTTTCGCGCAGATTACTGCGGAGACTTTCCCTGGGGATTTTACGGTTACCGACACTAGCACCAGTGACACCTTTACAGTCACGGATAAGCAAATCACTTTCGACTATGACAATATCACGGGCACTCTGCCGGCGGCCCTCTCTGGTGTGCAGACGGCGTTCCTGACTATAACGGCCACTTCGACCACCCCTGCCTCGGTTAACGGCGGGATTATCACGGCAAGCGGGTATTCAGGAAGTTTTTCCATCATCCGCTCCACTCCCACTATGAGCGGCGGGTCCAATCTTTTGTCGGGCACCTTTAAAACGGGCGCAGCCATTTCCGGCCCTGTCGGCACGACTTCTGCCACTTTTTCCGATTCGACGGCGCTGCTTCAGACAGAAGTCGTCTTCACGTCGGACTTCATCTCCTTCGGCGGCGGCGCTTCGGAATCGATCGCCCTGTCCTTTACCGGCCAAAGCGCACCACTCGCGATCGGACTAGGCAACTTCCTCTCCTCATTCACCGCTGAGGGAGTTGGGTCATTCGGCTCAGGTCCTGCCCCGGAGGCTTTGCCGGAGCCAGGTTCAATATTTTCCGTGGGGATAGGGTTGCTGGCCCTGGCCCGGTTTGCGCGCAAGCGCGTTGCATGAGTCGCCGGTCGTTCGATTCCCGATGATAGGTAGCCTCGATCCCGAGCCGCGACCGCGGAAGCGATCCGCACGACCCTTCGGTAGCCTCTTCAGCACGTGAAAAAGTGAAATAAAGTTCATTTTCGGGCCGCCGCGACCTCAGGCGAGTTCAAGTATTCTAATGACAGTGCCGCGCGTTTTGGGTTTCGTGGTTCTACCTCTGTGGCTGGCTGTAGCGCCGCTTTCGGTGGTGCCGCGTCCACAGGATCCCTCCGAAAAGAAAACCGAGGAGCCGAAGCCGGACACCTTCTTCGCCGGATCCGTAGTCGAGTTCACCACCGAAAAAATCACCGTCTCCCGCGTCAACCTCGGCAAGACCGAAAAGCGCGTCTTTCGCATCACGCCTGATACCAAGTGCGAGGGCAAATTGACCAAGAAGGTCCGCGTCACTGTGAAATATATCGCGACCGACGATGGTGAAACCGCTGAGCTGATCATCGTCCGCTCCGCGCAGAAGAAGACCGAGAAGTGATCAGGCTTTTTTCTTTGTCCAGCCCGTCTTCACCACTTGCCGAGCCCGTCCCAGCGCCAGCGCGCTTTCCGGAACCGCGTCCGTGATCACGCTCCCCGCGCCGATGTAACTCCCCTGGCCGATCTCGATCGGCGCCACCAGAGTCGAGTTGCTGCCGACAAACGCGCGAGCCCCAATCGTGGTCCGATGCTTTTTCTCACCGTCGTAGTTGCAGGTGATCGTACCCGCGCCGATATTGGTGCCGTCGCCGATCTCCGCATCGCCGAGATAAGCCAGATGCTGGCTCTTCGCGCGCTCGCCGAGGTGAGTCTTCTTCAGCTCCACGAAATTCCCGACACGCGCATCGCGGCCCACGTGCGCATCCATGCGCAGCCGCGCGAACGGACCCACCCGCGCCTCCCCGTCTACCCGCGAATCGTTGATTAGCGTATACGGCTCAACTTCGACGCGATCCCCCAGCACCGCGTTTTCGAGGATCGCTCCCGCGCCGATCCGGCAATCCTCGCCAATCAAAGTTGCCCCCAGCAGGCGCGTGAACGGCTCGATAATCGTGTCTGTCCCAATCTCCACCCGCCCGTCGATCGTGACCGTCTCCGGCCTCTCGATGGTGACACCCGCCAGCATCAGCTCTTCGTTCTTGCGGGCGCGCAAGATTCGATCGGCCGCCGCCAGTTCCACCCGCGTGTTGATGCCCAGCAGCTCTGTCGCGTCATCAACGTGCATCGGCTGTACACGATGCCCATGGCGCGCCAGGATTTCCGCCATGTCGGTAAGGTACAGTTCGCCCGACGCAGCGTTCGGCTCGATCTCTCCGATGTGCTTCCACAACAATTCGGATTGGAAGCAGTAAATCCCGGAATTGATCAGCTTGATCTTTTTCTGCTCCGGTGTCGCGGCCTTCTCTTCGACGATTTGCGTGACCTCGCCGTTCTTGTTCAACAAAATCCGCCCATATCCCGTGGGGTCTTCAAGCGTCGTAGTGATCAGCGTCGCCGCTGCGCCCGAATCGGTCTGTGTATCCCGCAGACGCGCCAGCGTGGCTGCTGTCAACAAAGGAGTATCGCCGTACAGAACCGTCAGCAAGCCATCGTGCGGAACCGCCTCGCGGCACGACGCCAGAGCGTGTCCCGTGCCCTGCTGCCCCTGCTGGCGCACGAATCCGACGCCCAGCGGCTGGAGCAGGTCTTCCACCACCTCCGCCTGATGACCGGTCACGACGAAAATTCTTCCGTAAGGGGTAAGCGTGCGCGCCGCCGCCACCACTTGCTCCACCAGCGCGAGCCCTCCGGCGCGATGTAGCACCTTCGCGCGCTTGGATCGCATGCGCGTTCCCAGCCCCGCGGCCAGAATAACCACCGTATGATTCATTTCCTCTTCAGCTTCCTTTTTTGACCCTTTTGCGCCAGTTCGAACGCAATCGCGCCGATCACGCTGCTGTCGTGGCGGATCTTTTCCTGCGTCCGATTGCCCGCCATCCGCAGCAGATCGGCCGCTAGCACCTTCACATCCATGCGCTCCAGATTTTCAAGGTCGTTCTCCACGGGCCGCGCCGCGTTCGCCTGGTAGTGATCCAGCACTTTGCCGCGAATCGGGTGGGAGTTGACCACGCATACGTCTACAATCGGCAGTTTCGTATGACGGTGTATAGCCGCCACGTGGTCCGACGCGCGAAAGTTCGTCGTCTCTCCCGGCTGGGACATCAGATTGACGAAATAGGCCTTCAGCGCGGGTGACTGCGCGATCGCTTTCGGAATCCCGTCCACCAGCAGATTCGGAATCACGCTCGTGAACAGAGACCCCGGCCCCAGCGTGATCAGATCGGCGCTGGCAATCGCTTCCAGAGTCTCCGGCAGAGGCTTGGGCCTTCGCGGATGAATCTGGATCCTCTCGATCCTGGACCGGCTGCGGCTGATGCGCGATTCGCCCTCCACCTTTTTCCCATTGGCGAGCGTAGCTTCAATCACCACGTTGGCGGCCGTCGAGGGGTAAATGTGCCCCAGCACCGCCAGCACTTCGCCGGAAAATCGAACCGCTTGGTTAAAATCCCCGGTCAGGTGCGTCATCGCGGTCAGAAACAGGTTGCCGAAACTGTGCCCTTTCAATCCGCGCCCGTTCGAGAAACGGAACTGAAACAGCTTGCTCATCAATGTTTCATCTTCAGAGAGCGCCACCATGCAGTTGCGGATATCGCCCGGCGGTAGCACATCGAAATCGCGCCGCAGGCGCCCGGAACTGCCCCCGTCATCCGTCACCGTCACCACCGCTGTGATGTCGAGGATGCCCTCGCCGGCTCTAGCGTACCGTTTCAGGCCCCTGAGCAAAGTCGAAAGGCCGTTGCCGCCCCCGATCGAGACGATGCGCAAAGGCATGTTTTGTGATCCGGATCCCATTTCCCTCTAAAACTGCCACGCCGATCTTGGGTCGCTACCAGGTCGTTCTCTCATCGGCGTTTATCGGTGTTCATCGGCGGCTGGAACGGTCTTGCTCTTCTCTTCTCGATCCCTGAGATTCTCGGCCAACGCGGCCAAGCCTCTTGGTCCGTCCTTTTAAGAGCATCTCACGAGCTCAACGCGTTTCCAAATAGTTATACGGCAGTCGCCGCTTCGGCATCGCTCCGAAACATTCTTTCTATATTCTGTTCACGGAGGATTCCTCGATGACCACTCCCCATCCGGTATCGGACGCCGCCCGCGCGCTACTGGCGGAGACCAACCTTCACGCCGCAGCCGGCTGGTTTTTCGAAAAGTTTCTCTTACCTCATGAGCTCGACGTAGCCTGGACCGATGCGGTTCTCCAACCCACCGGCCAGCAGCTATTCGAGAAGCTTCTCGAAGGTCTCGGCGTGGTGTGCGAATGCGCTCCGGCGGATCTGCATCGTGTCCCCAGGCGCGGCCCAGTGGTCGCCGTGGCGAACCATCCGTTCGGCATGGTGGAAGGCGTGATTCTCGGCTCCCTCCTGCTCCGCGTCCGCCCGGACGTCAAATTCCTGGCGAATTCCATGCTTTCGAACGTCCCCGGCCTGGGCGAATATGTGTTTCCCGTAAACACCTTCGGAGGCGCCGCGAAGGAAAACTGGCGCTCGTTACGGCAGAGTATCGATTGGGTTAAGAAAGGCGGAATGCTCGTCGTGTTCCCTGCCGGCGAGGTCTCTTCCCTGCGCCTCCCGCAGCTTGAAATCTCCGACTCCAAATGGGACGACAAAGTCACGCGCATCATCCAAATGGCCGGCGCAACGTCCCTGCCAATGTTCTTTCACGGTGTCAATAGCGCCATGTTTCAGGTCGCCGGATTGATTCACCCGCGCCTGCGCACTATGCTGCTTCCGCGCGAGCTGGCGAATAAACGCGGCGGCACGATCCGCATCTCGATCGGTCATCCCATCAAGCCGCAGAGCCTGATTCGCCTCAAAAGCGAAGGCGAGGCGACCGACTATCTGCGCCAGCGAACCCACCTCCTCGACATCCGCCCGCGGGAGCGCAAAAAACTCTGGCGCGTTGGATTGAAGCCGGCGGCCGTGATCCCCGCCGTGCGCCCGCTTTCGCTGCGCGACGAAATCGATAGCCTGCCTGTCGAATGCAAACTGCTCGAAAGCGGCGGCTATGAAGTGTACGCTGCCACCGCCGAACAAATTCCCAACGCCCTTCGCGAAATCGGCCGCCTACGCGAGATCACTTTCCGTGAAGCGGGTGAAGGCACCGGCCGCTCTATCGACATCGATCGTTTCGACCGCGATTATCAGCACTTATTCCTATGGAGCACCGATAGCAACGAAATCGCCGGGGCCTATCGTTTGGCCGGAACCGACGTTGTGCCCGATCTCTACACCAGCACCCTGTTCCGCTTTCGCGAAGGCCTGCTAGCCGGCATGAGTCCCGCGCTCGAACTGGGCCGCTCCTTCGTGCGCATCGAATATCAGAAAAGTTTCTCTGCCCTGCTTCTTCTCTGGAAAGGCATCGGCCGATACGTGGCGAGAAATCCCCGCTACCGCGTCCTCTTCGGACCGGTCAGCATCAGCCGCGAATATAGCGAAGCTTCCCGCGCCCTCATCGTCGCCTACCTCCAGGAGCGTTGCGGCAACGGCGACCTGGCCCGCTACGTCGAGCCCCGCCGCCAGTTCCGGGCTCCGAGGCTGCGCGGCTGCGACCCGCGTGTGCTCGCCCATCTCCTAGAAAATGTCGAGGAGCTATCCGACGCCGTCGCCGACCTGGAGCCCGATGGTAAAGGCGTCCCCGTCCTGCTCCGCCAATATCTGAACTGCGGCGGTGAAATGCTCGCCTTCAACGTCGATAGTGCCTTTTCCGATGTCGTCGATGGCCTGGTGGTCGTGGATCTGATGAAGATGAACCGTCCACAACTCGAAAAATACCTCGGAAAAGAAGGCGCCGCCGGCTTTTTGACCACCCATAAGCCAAAAAAACAGATTGTGTAACAAATGTTTTTTCAGCCGCTGCCGTTTTGTAACACTTCTCGGGCAACAATGGGCCATGAAATGCGACTTGCATGTTCACACCCACCACTCTGGCATGTGCACCGTGCCGGTCCTCAAGCGGATTTGCCGCGAAAGTTATAACGATCCGCGGGAAGTCTACGAAACCCTGAAACGCCGCGGAATGGACCTGGTCACCGTCACTGACCATGACTCCATCGACGCCGTCGAGCCCCTTCGCCACCACCCCGACTTCTTCCTGAGTGAGGAAGTAAGCTGCGCCACCGAAAACGGCACCCACCTCCACATGGGCGTCTACGGCATTGAAGAACGCGATCATGCCGATTTGCAGCTCCGTCGCGACGATCTGCCCCGCCTGATCGCCTATTTGAACGAGAAGCGGCACCTGTTCAGCATCAATCACGTCTTCTCGAGCCTCACCGGCCCCCGAACCGAGGCCGACTTCGAGAATTTTTCCAAAAACTTCCCCGCCGTCGAGACCCTGAACGGCCAGATGCTCCAAGCCGCGAATCGCCACGCCGCCCTATTCGCGGAGCGCCACGGCCGCATCGCGCTGGCTGGCAGCGATGCCCACACCTTAGTTTCACTAGGACGAACCTATACGACAGTACCAGGCGCGACCACCCCCGCCGACTTCCTGGAAGGCCTGAAAGAAGGCCGCACTACCGTGGCCGGCGAATCAGGCGATGTGTTGAAACTGACCCACGCCGTCTGCTCCATCGGAGCCTCACTGGTTGAAGAAAAGCCCTGGGCAGCCATCCTCCTGCCGCTGATGGCCTTTATCCCGGTAATCACGATCGTGAATTTTATGATGGAGTTATCGTTCGCAGCGAAGTGGGGAAACCGTATGGCGAGCGGTCCTAAGACGCCCGTTTCCGCCGAGGCGCTTCTTCTTCGATAGCGTCTTCGTCGAAGGCGGGAAGCTGCTCCAGGTCTTCCGCTTCAAAGACCTGATCGCAGTCCAGGCACCGCATATAGTCGATCCCGTCGCGGCGCATCAGGAGTTCAGTGCGTTGGTGTTCACAGCCCGGCATAGAAGCAGATTATCCCTATTCTAATCAGAGTCCTAGCTTTGTCAAGCCCCTTGACGATTAAAAAAATTGCAGTCCTGGTATACTTTTAGAGGTTTTGCGCATCCCACTTCTCAAGGATTCCATCGAATGAAAAAATGTTTCATCGTCGTTGCAGCGTTCGCCATGACGTTTCTGGCGGCCCAATCGCAAGCCGCCGCGAACTTCTCCGGGGAGTGGAAACTGAACCTCGCGAAGTCCGACTACGGCCCCGCGCCTCAGCCCGAATTCATGACGCGCAGCATCAAACACGACGATCCCGTGCTGCAAATCTCGACGCATCAAAAAGGCGCGCAAGGTGAGGCAACTACAGAGCTGAAATACACCACCGATGGCAAACCGGTGGAAAACGCCAAGCCCCCCTCCAAGGGATCCGCGAAATGGGATGGCGATAAACTGGTGATCGATAGCGTCCGCGACTTTCAAGGAACCGACCTCAAGTTTCACGAGGTCTGGAGCCTCTCCGCCGACGGAAAAGTCCTGACCATCAACAACCATGCCACCGTGCCCCAGGGCGAATTCGATCTGGTCCTGGTATTCGATAAGCAATAAGGAGCGAGTATGAAGAAGCTATTGAGCACAATGTTCGTGATCGCGGCCGCCGCCGGAATGGCCATGGCTGCCGACAAACCCGATTTCTCCGGCGAGTGGAAGATGGACGCGGATAAGAGCGTGTTCGGACCCATGCCCCCGCCGACGTCGATGACTCGCAAAATCGACCACAAAGACCCCGACGTGACCGTCAACCTGTCGCAATCCAGTCCGCAGGGCGATTTGAACGCGATCATGAAATATTCCACCGATGGTAAGGAAACCACCAATAGCCTGATGGGAAACGACGTGAAGAGCAAGGCCGCGTGGGACGGCAAGGCCCTGGTGATCACCAGCGCCGCGAATTTTGGCGGCGCGGACGTGAAACTTGTCAACAAGTGGACGCTCTCCGACGATGGAAAAACGCTCACGGACGTACAGAACATTTCCGCGCCGCAAGGCGACTTCGAAATGACGTTCGTGCTCATCAAGCAGTAGTCATGGCGAAACTAGCTCTGATCTACGGCATGCGCCTGCTGCCCGCCGACGAAATCGAGAACGTCGGCGAAGCCGAGATCAAACTCAAGAGCGGCAAAACCGCGCATGTCACCATGCACCTGATCGACGGCGGCGAAAAAGAAATCCGCGCCCAACTCGAGCAGTCCCTGGACGCCTTCTTCGAGTTCTACCCCGAAATCTGATTCTTGGCGAGCCTAGCGCCTTTGCGCGAACCGTTTTTCCAGTCGGGAAATCGTGTAACGTAGATGGAATTATGAACCGAGCGCTCATCTTCCTCCTCTACGCCGCCGCCCTCTCCGCTCAAACCCCGAAAATCACCACCCCGAAGCAAGCCCTGGGGTTCAACGTCGGCGACGATTACCACATGGCGAGCTACTCCCAGCTCGAAACCTACTGGAAAAAACTAGCCTCCGAATCCGACCGCATCAAGCTGGTCGACATCGGCCTCACCGCCGAAGGACGCCATCAATGGATGGCAGTAATCTCCTCGCCCGCAAATATTAAAAACCTCGAGCACTACCGGCAAATCTCCCAGCGCCTGGCCCACGCCGACGGCCTCAACGAAGAATCCGCCCGAGCCCTAGCCCGCGAAGGCAAGTCCGTAGTCTGGATCGACGGAGGCCTCCACGCCACCGAAACCGTCGGTTCCCAGCAGGAAATCGAAATGGTCTATCAGATGTTGAGCCGCACCGATCCCGAAACCATGCGCCTCCTCACCGACGACATTCTGCTCTGCGTCCTGGCGAATCCCGACGGCCAGGAACTGGTCGCCAGCTGGTACATGCGCGACCCGGACGAAAAGAAGCGCACCTTGAACGGCCTTCCTCGCCTCTACGAAAAATACATCGGTCACGATAACAACCGCGACTCCCTGACCTCCAACATGGCTGAAACCACCAACATGAATCGCCAGCTCTTCATCGAATGGAATCCGCAGATCATGTACAACCACCACCAATCCGGCCCCGCGGGCGAAGTGGTGTTCATTCCTCCCATGCGCGATCCGGTCAATCACAATCTCGACGCGCTGGTCACGCTGGGAATTCAAGCCGTCGGCACAGCGATGCACGAACGCTTAGTCGCGCAAGGCAAAGGCGGATCGGGAATGCGCACGCAAGCCAACTACGATGGCTGGTGGGACGGAGGTATTCGCAACACCTGCACCTATCACAACACCATCTCCATCATCACCGAAATCATCGGCGGCCCCACACCCATGTCGATCCCGTTGGTGCCCTCCAAACAGTTATATATCAGCGATCTTCCTTTGCCCATCGCTCCTCAGGAATGGCACTATCGCCAGTCGATCGATTACGAGATGGAAAACAACCGAGCCATCCTCGACTACGCATCGCGCAATCGCGAAACGTTGCTCTACAACTTCTATCGAATGGGTATGAACTCCATCGAGCGCGGCAGCCATGACAATTGGACGATTACCCCCAAGCGCATCGACGCACTGCGTGAAGCCGCCGCCAAAATGCCCTCCACTGGCCGAGGCCGCGGAGGTTTGGTCGCTGCCGCCGGAGGTGACGCACCCGGTGGCGGACGTGGCGAAGCCGCCGTCTCATCGGAACTCTACGAAAAGATCCTCCACGACCCGGCTCACCGCGACCCTCGCGGTTACATCATGCCCTCCGATCAGCCCGATTTCGCAACCACCACGAAATTCGTCAACTCCCTCTTGAAGAACGGCCTCACGGTACTCCGCGCCTCCGCCGCCTTCGAAGTGGCGGGCAAAAAATATCCCTCCGGATCGTACGTAGTCAAAACAAATCAGGCCTTCCGGCCCATGGTCCGCGAAATGTTCGAGCCGCAGGACCACCCCCGCGACGAAGCCTATCCCGGCGGCCCTCCCGTTCCTCCGTACGACATCGCCGGCTGGACGCTCGCTATGCAGATGGGCGTCGAGTACGACAAAATCCTCGACGGCTTCGACGGCCCATTCGTGAAGCTCAACGGACTCCAGCAGCCCGAGCCCGGCTCCATCATCGGCGCAACAAACCCAGCCGGCTATTTGATCAGCCATCACATCAATAATTCGTTCGTCCTGGTGAATCGTCTTCTTAAAGCCAAGTCCGATGTCTACTGGCTAAAATTCTCGCTCACCGCCGACGGCCAGGATTTAGGAACCGGCACGATCTGGGTGCCCGCGTCCCAGTCAGCGCTCCCCGTCCTGCAAAAAGGCGCAAAAGAACTCGGCATTATGGTTCACGCCGTAGCAAAACCTCCCTCCGGCGAAGCCTTCAAAATCCAGCCCGTCCGCATCGGCCTGTACGACCAATACGGAGGCATGATGCCCTCCGGCTGGACCCGCTGGCTGTTCGAGCAGTTCGAATTTCCCTTCGAGATCGTCTATCCCACCACGCTAGACGCTGGAAATCTAAGAAGTAAATTCGACGTTCTAGTCTTCGCCGATGGCGCAATGCGCCGTGGCACCACAGGTCGCGGAGCCGGCGGAGGCCGTGGCGGAGCCATCGATCCCGCAACAGTCCCCGAAGAATATCGAGCCTCCATCGGCCGCATCACCGAAGACAAAACCATGCCCGAGATCAAGAAATTCGTAGAATCCGGCGGAGCCATCGTCACGGTCGGCAGCTCCACCACCATGGCCGAGCTCCTGGGCGTCCCCGTCTCAAACCACCTGGCCGACCTTCCGCGCGATAAATTCTACATCCCCGGCTCATTAATGCGCGCCACCATTGACAACACCAATCCGTTAGCCTACGGAATGCCAAACACGGTCGAGATGTTCTTCGACAACAGCCCCGTCTTCAACGTCGGAGCAGGCGTAAAACCGGTAGCATCCTTCAACGGCAAGCAAACGCTCGACAGCGGATGGGCCTGGGGCCAGGAATATCTCGACGGAGGTACGGCGGTTGCCGAGGCAAAGGTGGGCGAAGGAAAAGTCCTGCTAATGGGCCCCGAAGTAACCTTCCGAGGCGAACCACACGCCACATTTAAGCTAATGTTCAACAGCGTCCTCTACGGAAACGCCCAAACCACCGAGCTAAAATGACCTGCCGTTCGACAATTCACGCGCGCAGAACCAAATTGCGAAAACTGGGGACAGCCCACTCTGTCCCAAAGCGCGCACCGTCTGCGCGAAGGCTGTCCTGCAACTCGGCGCCGCGTGGACAGAGCGGGCTGTCCCCAATTTTCGCCCCGTCCGCACCATCACCCCCAAAACCGCACGGGTTGCGCTTCACTCCGCGAAAAGCGGGGACTGCCTACTCTGTCCCAAGGCGCCTACGAACTTCGCGAAACCCCGGCCATCTCACGCCGCGTGGACAGCGCGGGCTGTCCCCACTTTTCGCCCCGTCCACACAATCACCCCCAAAACCGCACGGGTTGCGCTTCACTCCGCGAAAAGCGGGGACTGCCTACTCTGTCCCAAGGCGCCCACGAACTTCGCGAAACCCCGGCCATCCCACGCCGCGTGGACAGAGCGGGCTGTCCCCACTTTTCGCCCCGTCCGCACCATCACTCCCAAAACCGCACGGGTTGCGCTTCGCTCCGCGAAAAGTGGGGACTGCCTACTCTGTCCCAAGGCGCCTACGAACTTCGCGAAACCCCGGCCATCTCACGCCGCGTGGACAGAGCGGGCTGTCCCCGCTTTTCGCCCTGTCCACACAATCGCATCCGTCAATGTAACTTTTGCGCAGAAAAGCAAACTCCAAGGATCTTAATGGTTCGCGTCTCCCTCTTCGTAACCTGCATCGTCGATCAAGTCTTCCCCAACGTCGGCATCGCCATGGCCGAAGTCCTCGAACGCGCCGGATGCGAACTCGAATTTCGCGAATCCCAAACCTGCTGCGCGCAGCCCGCCTTCAACAGCGGCTATCGCGACCAGGCCCGCTCCGTCGCCGAACATTTTTTGACCACCTTTGAAGGAGCCGAATATATCGTCGTCCCCTCCGGCTCCTGCTGCTCGATGATCAGCCACCATTTCGCCGAGCTCCTGCCAGGCGATAAACGGGTCCACGATCTCGAGCCCCGCGTCTGGGAATTCTCGCAATTTCTCACCAACGTATTGAAAATCGAAGATGTCGGCGCAGCGTTCGACGGCCTGGTCACCTATCACGACAGTTGCCACGCCCTTCGCGAATTGAAAATCAAAGACGGCCCGCGCCGCCTGCTGCAAAACGTCCGTGGCCTGCGCCTGGTGGAAATGGATACTGCGGAAGAATGCTGCGGCTTCGGCGGAACTTTCTCCGTGAAATTCCCCGAGATCTCCGGCGGAATGGTACGCACTAAAATCGATTCCATCGAGCGTACCGGCGCAAGCACCGTCGTCTCCATCGATTCCAGTTGCCTCATGCAGATTCAAGGCGCGCTCAGCCGGGCTGGATCGAAAATCCGGACCATGCACTTGGCCGAGGTCCTAGCGTCCAAATGAAAACCCCCGATGTGACCGCCGCGCTCGGCAATTCGAAGCTCCAACTCGCCATCTATTCCGCCACCGCGCGCATGGCGGAGCGCCGCCGCGAGAATCTGACACCCGATTACCAGGATCTGCGCCAGCACGCGCACGATATTAAGAAGCACACGCTCAATCATCTCGACTATTACCTGGAACAGTTGGAAAAGAACGTCGAAGCGCGCGGGGGCAAGGTAATCTGGGCGAAAGACGGCGCCGAAGCCTGCGCGTTCATTCAAAAACTGGCCCGCGGCCGCGGCGTGAAGGTCATCGTGAAATCCAAATCGATGACCACTGAAGAAATTCATCTCAACGATCATCTCGAAGGCGACGGCATCGAAGCCGTCGAGACCGACCTCGGCGAATACATTCTGCAATTGAACGGTGAAAAACCCTTCCACATCATCGCGCCCGCCTTGCACAAAACCATCGGCGATGTCTCGGAAGTTTTCGAGAAGCACCTCCACTCGAAGCCCGAAACCTCGCCCGAAGCGCTGACCCAAATCGCCCGAATCGCTCTGCGAGAGAAATTCCTCGAAGCCGGCATGGGCATCACCGGAGCGAATTTCCTGATCGCCGATTCCGGAGCCGTCGTGGTAGTCGAAAATGAAGGCAACGCCCGCCTGTCGAGCTCCGCGCCGAAAATTCACGTCGCCGTTTCCGGCATTGAAAAACTAATCCCCCGCGCGCAAGACCTGGCCGTATTTCTAAAACTGCTGGGCCGCAGCGCCACCGGACAATCTTTGAGCGTCTATACCTCGTTCCTAGCCGGCCCAAAACGCGAAGGCGAACCCGACGGTCCCGAAGAATTCTATCTGGTGCTGCTCGATAATGGACGCACCAAATTACTCGCCGATGAATCCAAGCGCCAGTCTCTTTACTGCATCCGCTGCGGCGCCTGCCTGAATCATTGTCCGGTGTATCGAAAAATCGGCGGCTATAACTATCCGTGGGTTTATTCCGGGCCCATCGGTAAAATATTGACGCCGCAGTTTATGGGTGTCGAGCACGATCCCTGGCTGCCGTTCGCGTCGAGCCTCTGTGGAGCCTGTGGTGAAGTATGTCCGGTGAAGATCGAAATACCGCGAATATTGCTTGAATTAAGGTCGGATAAGGTAGCGGCGGGAGGCGATTCCGGCGAATTATGGTCATTTAAGGTATGGTCATGGGTCATGCGGCATCCCAAAATCTATGCCAAACTGGCATCCGTGGCTTTGTCCGCCGCCCCCACCAAGAAGGACTCTCTTTTCGCCGTCGGCCCGTTGAAGAACTGGCTTAGCCAGCGCGATTTACCGGTTCCCCCCGCGAAAAGCTTTCGTGATTTATGGAAGGAACGCTCCCGTTGACGTCCCGCGAACAAATTTTGGGCAACGCGAGAGCCGCGTTGAATCGCCGGCAGGGCGACCCGGCACCCCCACCTCCGCCAGTCTTGCTGACCGAAGTCCTTTCAGCGGGCCTGGTCGAGCAATTTGCCAAGGCGCTCGAAGCGCTGGCAGGGAAAGTCGTCATCGTGAAAACTCCCGCGGACGCTGAGGTTGCAATCGATAAAGCATTGAATGGAAGAAGTTTTATTCGTTCGTCCGAACCCTTTTCGCGTGACGCGATAGCCTTCGTCGAAGTCGGAATCACGTCGGCCGATTACGGACTAGCCGACACCGGATCGCTGGTGATGTTCACCGAATCCCATGAATCGCGATTATTGTCGCTTTTGCCGCCCTGCCATATTGCGGTGATTCGCAGCTCGCAGATTGTTCCGAGCCTGGATGACGTTTTCAGGCTGCGGCCTTTGCCCGGCGAGCGGTCGAGCGCGATGGTCGTGATCACCGGACCCAGCCGTACGGGCGATATCGAAATGCGCTTGGTCAGGGGTGTACACGGGCCGGGAGAAATACACGTCATCATCGTTGAGGATGATGTAACGTATTCTGATTAAAAGGCATCACACAATTCATGAGACTACCTTTGGCCATTGTTGCATTGGCATTTTCGGGGGCGGCGTTTGCCCAGTCCGGCGAATTTTGGTTTAGCGCCGGCGAATCGATTCTTTTTAACAACGGGCTCGGCACTACTGACCCGGTGCTTGGAACGCCGAACGATTTCTCGTTGGGAAACGGATTCCGCTTTGGATTCCTTTTCGATCTGGACACGCGCGATCATCTGGGCTATGAGATCAGCTATTTTTACAGCCGGTCGTCGTTAAACGACAATATTCCCAATCAGCAGTCTTCTACAGGGATGGGGATGCACACGGTATCAGGCGATGTGTTGTGGCACCTGATCAAACGCGATTCGCGTGTACGGCCGTTTGTCATCGGCGGCCTGGGTTTCACCAACTTCGTCCCACCGGGATCGTCGGCGGCTTCGGGCGGCGGATCAAATGAATTTCAAGTGAATTACGGCGCGGGCGTGAAATTCAAAGTCGGATCGAAATGGGGCAAAGACTGGGGTATTCGCGCGGATGTTCGGGATTTCCAGTACTTTTCGAAGCCTTTCGGACTATTCATGGCCAATGGAAAGTTGAATCAATTAGGCGCGACCGTCGGATTCGGCCTACTTTTCTAACGGTATAGCTGCATCCGCGGGATAAGTGCATAATCAAAGCTAAGCATGAGTCTGCGGTTTGGCGTTCTGGTTCTCGCCGCATTGTCGTTCAGCCCGGTCTTCGGGCTGGATCCGAACCGGACGCTCACGCAATACGCGCACCGGATCTGGCAGTCCCAGCAAGGACTTCCTCAGGGCACCATTTACTCGATCCTCCAGACGCACGACGGCTACCTGTGGCTGGGCTCGCAAACGGGGCTGATCCGGTTCGACGGGGTCCGTTTCGAGACGCTCGAAAACATCCGTCCCTCGGGGCCGGGGAACGTCTGGGTGCGGGGCGCCCTCGAGGATTCGAAGCACGCGTTGTGGATCGGGACGTCCGATTCCGGTATCTTCCGGATTGAAGGCGATTCTGTTACCCGCTACTCGAAGGCGACGGGCCTGCTTTCGGAAAGCGTCAACTGTCTGGCGCTCGCGAAAAACGGCGATATCTGGGCCTGCACGGACTCCGGGATGGCGCAGATACACGCGGGCAAGCTGGCCGTGTTCCGGACCACTGCGCCGGTGCGGGCTGCATGCGAGGCGAGCGACGGGACGCTGTGGGAGGGCGGCGACAACGCGAGTTTGATGTCCTTTGACGGCTCAACGTTTGTCGCGCATGCCGTCGCAAAGCTGCCTGCCGACGCGTCGGTTCGCGCGCTCGAATGTTCGGGCGACACGCTATGGGCGGGCACCACCGCGGGCCTCGTGGGAATCGGCAAGAGCGGCGAGCGATTGCTGACTTCGAAAGACGGGCTGGCGGACACCCGGATTCTGTGCCTGGCGGCGTCCCACGAAGGCGATCTATGGATCGGCACTCGGAACGGGTTCAGCCGCTTGCGCAAAGAGGAAATCGAGAGCTACCGGCCGCAGGAAGGACTTTCGCAGAGCACCGTTTATTCCATGTTCGAGGACGTGGAAGGAAGCTTGTGGGTGGGCACGAAAAACGGCCTCAATCAGTTCATCAGCGGCCGTGCGCTGCCCTACACGGTGAACGAAGGTCTGCCGAGCAACGATACCGGTCCCATTCTTCAGGACCGTACGGGCAATATCTGGATCGGCACTCTGGGCTCCGGCCTCGCGCGGTTTGACGGAAAGAAATTCCAGGTGACGACCAGCAAAGAAGGGCTGGCTTCGAATACGATTTACGCGCTGGCGGAGGATCGGGGTGGCGCCTTATGGGCCGGCACGACCTCCGGGGTCAGCCGGCTGCGCAATGGAAGGGTCGATGCAACTTTCATGAGCGCCCAAGGGCTGCCGTCGTCGGAGATCCGGGCGCTGTTTATCGATCATCGCGGCACGCTCTGGGCAGGAACCGAAAAGGGCCCGGCAGTGTTCACCGGCGGATCGTTCACGATGCCCAAGAACCTTCCCGGCGAGTTGCGCGGTCCGATCGCCGCAATCAGTGAAGACGCGAACGGACGGGTATATTTAGCGGCAGAACACGACGGGCTGTTCTATTTCGAGGATGGCGCGGCGCATGAGGTGCTACAGGATGGCGCGCCGATTCACGACGTCGACGCGCTTTATTCCGACCCCGACGGATTGGTGTGGGCGGGAACGACGGGAAGCGGACTGCGGCTGCTCGATCACGGAAAAGTGACGACGTTTCTGATCCGCGACGGAATGTTCGACAACGAGATATACGGCGTCATTCGGGACAATCAGGACCATCTGTGGATGGCGTGCAGTAAAGGCGTTTTTTCAGTAAACCGGTCCGACCTGCTGGAATTCGCGTCAGGAAAACTGAAGAAAATCGTGAGCAGCCCGTATAGCCCGACCGATGCGTTGCGCACCATCGAATGCCGCTCCGGCGTGCAGCCAGGATCGGCGCGCATGCAGGACGGGAGGGTGTGGTTTTCAACCATCCGGGGACTCTATGTTTTCGATCCGAATCACCTGGCGCTGAAACTTCCGCCGCCTCCGATCGTGATTGAGGAGACGACCGTGAACGGCGAACGCGTGGAGCCCGCCGAAATCGCAGCGATCCCGCCGGGGTTGAAAAATCTGGAGTTCACCTACAGCGGGCTGACCTTTTTCCAGCCGAACCGGATGACGTTCCGCTACATCCTCGAAGGCTTCGATAAGAAATGGATTCAGGCGGGGACGCGCAGGGAAGCTTTTTACACCAATCTTCCACCGCGCAGTTACCGCTTTCGCGTAATCGGCTGTAACGCCGACGGGATTTGCAATGAGGCAGGCGCCTCCGCGTCCTTTACGCTGGCGCCGCATTTTTATCAAAGAGCGTGGTTCCCTCCGTTGTGCGCGGCAGCGCTGGCCTTGACCGCGTGGATGATTTACCGGCTGCGCGTCCACCGCTTGCGGGAGCAGTTCAACCTGATTCTGACGGAGCGCAGCCGCATTGCGAGGGAGTTGCACGACACGCTGATTCAGGGCCTGAGCGGGATCACCATGGAGATGCAAGCGTTGGCCGGACGGCTTAGATCGCCGGAGGAGCGCGCCACGCTCGAAGATATCGTGCGCGATGCCGGCACCTGTTTACGGGAGACTCGCCGCTCCGTCGCCGGACTGCGCAGCGCGCAAGGCCCCGATTCCGGATTGGCGGCGGCCATCACGCAAGCAGCTACGCAGATCACCGAGGCGAAGGCGGTGCGATTAAAGCTGAAGCTGGATAAGAAGCCCACGGAGCTGTCTCCGGAAGTGCAGTACAATTTGCTGCGCATCGCGTCTGAAGCAGTGAACAACTCCGTGAAACACTCGGGTGCGAAGACCATTGAAGTGATGCTCGAATGCAATCCGGACGCGATGCGGCTTTCGATAAAAGACGATGGCGCGGGCTTTTCGCGTGAGAACGGTAACGTTCGGCCGGGCCATTACGGTCTTATCGGTATGAAGGAACGCGCGGCGCAGATTGGCGCAGAGTTCAACCTGGCAAGCGAGCCGGGACGGGGAACCACAGTTTCCGTGCGGCTGCCGGCGAAGATATCGGCGCCGAAACAACCAGTCGGAGTACACACACATGTTGACTGAAACCGAAAATAAGCTGAATGACACAGAAGTAACCGGCACTATCCGCGTATTATGCGTGGACGATCACCCGCTGGTGCGCAAAGGCATCGCATCGATCCTGGCGAATGAAGCCGACATGGAGTTGGTGGGAGAAGCCAATAACGGGCGCGAGGCGGTGAGCCTGTTCAAGGAACACAAGCCGGACGTGGTGCTAATGGATCTGCGGATGCCCGATATCGACGGCACCGCGGCGACGCGCATGATCCGGCAGGAAGCGCCGGAGGCGAAAATTATCGCGCTGACCAGCTACGACGGCGATCAGGATATTTACCGCGCGCTCGAAGCGGGTGTGCGCGGCTACATCTTGAAGGAAATGGTACATACCGAGGTGGTGCGCGCCATCCGGACAGTCCACTCCGGCAAACGGCTGATGCCGCAGGAAGTGGCGGAGCGGCTGAGCGAATATTTCCCGCAGGTGGCGCTAACGCCGCGCGAAGTAGAAGTACTAGGATGTGTGGCGAAGGGGATGGCGAACAAAGAGATCGCGTCCAGGCTGGGAACAGCAAGCGGCACGGTGAAGATGCATATCCAGAATATTCTCGCAAAGCTCGGCGCAAGCGATCGGACGCATGCGGTGACGATTGCGATGGAGCGGGGGATACTGCATCTCAGCTAGCGCTGAGATGCAAGAAGTAGCCAGTAGCCAGTAGCCAGCATGAGAGTTTTGGAGGGTTTGCGCCACTATTTATCGTGGCTCGGGCTCGGAGTTTTCGCGACTTGTTGATTTGGCAAAGGGCACATCAGTTTGTGCTTTGCGTGTATCGTGAGACGGAAAAGTTTCCGCGTGACGAACGCTATGGACTGACCAGCCAGCTTCGACGATCTGCCGTTTCTATTGCAGCGAACATCGCGGAAGGTTTCGTAAAGCGAGGTGTCGCCGATAAGCTACGATTTCTGAATATCGCTCAGGGTTCTCTCGAGGAAAGCCGATACTATCTGATTCTTGCCTCGGATCTCGGTATCGCGGACGTGAGCGCAGCCGAGCAGCTCGCGGATGAATGCAGCAGATGATTGAGGCGTTCTCCCAAACACTCCGAAGCTCAAACGCTTGATTCTGGCTACTGGCTGCTGGCTACTTCTTGTTCCTATGCCTAATGGCATAGGAACTTCCTGCCTCATGACAGTCGCTGCGAGGCGGTCTGAAGCGCGATACTATGGATGATTCCGTTTCAGTATGACTCCCGACAATCCACGACAACACGTCGCGGTGGCAACGCCACCACCTCCTCCTGTGACTCAAACGCCCGTGCGGAAGAAAAGTTATGGGTGGCTATGGGTCCTGGTGCTCTGTTTGGCAGGCGGAGCTGCTTACCGGTGGTATCCGCGCACCGCCGAAGGGCTGGCCGCGGGCAAGGACGGAAAAGGCGATAAGGGCGGAGGCCGCACCGTTCCGGTGGTCGCCGCGACGTCGCGCAGGGGCGATATGCCGGTGTACCTGCCCGGACTCGGCAGCGTCACGGCATTTAACACAGTCACCGTTCGATCGCGCGTCGACGGGCAGATCATGAAGATCGCGTTCACGGAAGGGCAACTGGTAAAGGAGAACGACCTTCTGGTCGAGATCGACCCTCGTCCGTTTCAGGTGATGCTCGAACAGGCGGAGGGGCAGAAGGCCAGGGACGTGGCGCTGCTCGACAACGCGAATATCGATCTGGAACGTTATAAGGTGCTGTACAAGCAGGAGGCGATCCCGAAACAGCAACTGGACACGCAGATCGCGTTGGTGGCGCAGGACCAAGCCGTCATCAAGAGCGATCAGGCGGCTATCGACAACGCTAAACTACAACTGGTCTATTCCAAGATTACGTCGCCTTTAACGGGACGCATCGGGCTGAGGCTGGTGGATCAGGGCAACATTATTCACGCGACCGACGTGAACGGCCTGGTGGTAATCACGCAACTCCAGCCGATCGCGGTGATTTTCAATATCGCCGAGGATAGCCTGCCAGCGGTGCGCAAAAAGATGCAAACCGAAACCATGCGCATCGACGCCTACGATCGCGATCTGAAAAAGAAACTGGCGCAGGGCAAACTGCTGACCATCGACAATCAGATCGATCAATCCACCGGCACGGTGCGATTCAAGGGCGAGTTCGCCAACGAAGACAACGCGCTGTTTCCGAATCAGTTCGTAAACGCGCGGCTCCTGCTGGACATGCGGCACAATACCGTAATTATTCCGACGGCGGCGATTCAGCACAGTCCGCAGTCCACGTTCGTTTACGTCGTGAAGCCGGATAATACGGCGGAGGTTCGCAATGTCGTCAGCACGCTGACCGAAGGCGACGAGGCGGCGGTCGATAGCGGCCTGGAGCCGGGCGAAAACGTGGTGATCGACGGCGTCGATAAATTACAACAGGGAACCAAGGTTTCCATGCGCCTGGCGGGTGGCAAGGTGACCCGCGGTTAAAGAATGAGTCCTTCCCGCCCGTTTATTCTGCGGCCGGTGGCAACCGCCTTACTGATGGCGGGTTTGCTATTGGTCGGGGCCGTCGCTTATAAGCAACTGCCCGTTTCAGCGCTGCCGCAGGTGGATTATCCCACCATCCAGGTGATCACGTTTTATCCCGGAAGCAGCCCGGATGTGATGGCATCATCGGTGACGGCTCCTCTCGAAAGGCAGTTCGGACAGGTGCCGGGACTGAACCAGATGACATCGACTTCGTCATCGGGAAGCTCCGTGATCACCTTGCAGTTCGCGCTCGAATTGAATATCGACGTGGCGGAACAGCAGGTGCAGGCGGCGATCAACGCGGCGTCCAGTTTCCTGCCGGTGGACCTGCCCAATCCTCCGATTTATAGCAAGACCAACCCGGCCGATACGCCGATTCTGACGTTGGGGCTGACGTCCAAAACCATGGCGTTGTCGAAGGTCGAGGATTACGCCGACACACGTCTGGCGCAGAAAATCGCCCAGTTGCCGGGCGTCGGACTGGTGAGCATTTCAGGTGGGCAGAAGCCTTCCATCCGGATTCAGGCGAATCCCATGGCGCTGTCGTCGTACAAATTGAATCTCGAAGATTTGCGCGCGGCGCTGGTGGCGGCCAACGTGAATCAGGCGAAGGGAAGCTTCGACGGTCCGCACAATGCGTACACAATCGGGGCCAACGATCAGATTCTGACCAGCGCGGATTACCGGCCTCTGGTGATCGCGTACCGGAATGGCGCGCCGGTGACGTTATCCGACGTGGCCGATGTGGTGGACGATGCGGAGAACGTGAAGCTGGCGGCGTGGATGAATCAGACTCCGGCGGTGATCGTCAATATTCAGAGGCAGCCGGGCGCGAATATCATCGACGTGGTGGATCGCGTGAAAAGGCTGCTGCCGACGCTCCGGGCGTCGCTGCCGAGCGCGATCGAGACTACGATTCTGACGGACCGGACGATCACGATTCGCGCGTCGGTGGCCGACGTGCAGTTCGAATTGATGCTGACCATCGCGCTGGTGGTCATGGTCATCTTCCTGTTCCTCAGGACGCTGGCGGCGACGGTAATTCCTAGTGTCGCGGTGCCTCTGTCGCTGGTGGGCACGTTCGGCGCGATGTATCTATTGGGGTACAGTCTCAACAACCTGACGCTGATGGCGCTGACCATCTCGACCGGCTTCGTGGTCGATGACGCGATCGTGATGATCGAGAATATCGCGCGCTATATAGAGGAAGGCGAAGCTCCGATGCAGGCGGCGTTGAAGGGCGCCGAGCAGATCGGGTTTACGATTTTATCGCTGACCGTTTCGCTGATCGCGGTGCTGATTCCTTTGTTGTTCATGGGCGATATCGTGGGGCGTTTGTTCCGCGAGTTCGCGATCACGCTGAGCGTGACGATTCTGATCTCCGCCGTGGTTTCGCTCACGCTGACGCCGATGATGTGCGCGCGGCTATTAAAGCACAAGCCGGAATCGGAGCAGGGGAAACTGTATCGCTTTTCAGAGCACGTTTTCGTCAGCATCATCGCGTTTTACGGAAGAACGCTGCAGGTTATTTTGCGGCATCAGTTTTTCACGCTGATGGTCGCGGCGGGAACGCTGGCGGGAACCGCGATCCTGTTCATTCTGATCCCGAAAGGATTTTTCCCGGTGCAGGATACCGGCGTGATTCTGGGGGTTTCCGAAGCCGCGCAGACCGTTTCGTTCCCCGCCATGTCGAAGGCCCAGCAGGAATTGACGAAAATTATTTTGAAGGACCCGGCGGTCGACAGTCTCTCGTCGTTTATCGGAGTGGACGGCACCAATACCACCGTCAACAGCGGGCGCATTCAGATCAATTTGAAGCCCATCGAGGAGCGCCGCACCAGTGCGAGCGACATTATCCGCCGCTTGCAGCCGGAGCTGGCCCAGGTCGAAGGGATCACTCTGTACATGCAGCCGGTGCAGGATCTGACGGTCGAGGATCGGGTCAGCCGGACGCAGTATCAATACAGCCTGGAAGATCCGGATGCGGCGGAACTGGCGCTCTGGGTTCCGAAATTCGTCGCGAAGATGCAAACGCTTACGATGCTACGCGACGTGGCGAGCGATCAGCAGAACGGAGGCTTGCAGGCGATGCTGGTGATCGACCGCAGCACCGCTTCGCGCTTCGGCATCACTCCGTCGATGGTCGACAACACTTTGTACGACGCGTTCGGGCAAAGGCAGGTGTCGATCATGTTCACGCAGTTGAATCAGTACCGCGTGGTGCTCGAAATCAAGCCGGACTTGCAACAGAATCCGCAGGAACTGCGGAATATTTACATCCGCACTTCGCAGAACAGCGTCGCGCCGCCCAATTCGAGCCAGACGGGCTCCGCGCAAAGTAACTCCACCGCGGGCGGGTCCGCTTCGACCGCTGCCGTCGTCTCGACCGCAGGCGGACAGGTTCCTCTCAGCGCCTTCACGCATTTCGAGCCGGGCACGACGCCGCTGGTGGTCAACCATCAGGGACAGTTCCCGGTAGTGACGTTGTCGTTCAACCTCGCGCCCGGAGCGTCGATCGGAAACGCGGTCGACGCGATCAACGCGGCGAAGAAAGAGCTGGATTTGCCGCCCAGTATTCAGGCGACGTTCCAAGGTACGGCGGCCGCGTTCCAAGCTTCGCTCGCTAATGAATGGATCCTGATTCTCGCGGCACTGGTCACGGTGTACATCGTCCTGGGAGTGCTGTATGAAAGTTATATCCATCCGCTGACCATTCTTTCGACGCTGCCTTCGGCGGGTGTCGGCGCGCTGCTCGCTCTGATGCTGTGCCATGAGGATTTCAGCGTCATCGCGCTGATCGGCATTATTCTCCTGATTGGTATCGTCGAGAAAAACGCCATCATGATGATCGACTTCGCGCTCGAAGCGGAGCGCAAGGAAGGCAAGGAGCCCCTTGAAGCGATTTATCAGGCCTGCCTGCTGCGGTTCCGTCCGATCATCATGACCACGCTTGCCGCCATGCTGGGCGGCGTTCCTCTCGCGCTCGGCACCGGCACCGGAGCGGAATTGCGGCGTCCCTTGGGTATCGCGATCGTCGGAGGGCTGATCTTCAGCCAGCTTCTGACCCTCTACACGACGCCGGTAATTTACTTGTTCTTCGATCGCGCGGCGCGGCGCGTCACCGGACGCAGCGGCGCGGGCGTGAGCAGCACTCCACCGCACCATAGCCCCACTGGCGGTGGTGGTCACACTGGTGGTAGCCCGACCCCGGAGCTTGCATGAGCATTTCCGAACCGTTCATTCATCGTCCCGTCGCAACAACGCTTCTGACCATCGCACTCGGATTGGCGGGAGGCATTGCCTACTTCGCTCTTCCGGTCGCGCCTCTGCCGGAGGTCGAGTTCCCCACGCTGATGGTTACGGCCACCTTACCGGGCGCGAGTCCGGAGACCATGGCATCGTCCGTCGCGACCCCTCTCGAACGCCAGTTCGGGCGCATCGCCGGTCTGAACGAAATGACCTCGTCGAGCTCGCTCGGAAGCTGCTCCATCACCATGCAGTTCGATTTGAGCCGCAACATCGATGCCTCGGCGCGCGATGTACAGGCGGCCATCAACGCGGCGCGCGGCCAGTTGCCCCCGAACCTGCCGCAGAATCCGAGTTGGCGAAAGATCAATCCCGCCGATTCGCCGATTCTGATGATCGGCCTCACCTCGGAGACCATGCCTTCCGGTAAGGTTTACGATGTGGCCGCGTCCATTCTCCAGCAGAAACTCGCGCAGATGAAAGGTGTGGGCCAGGTCAGCGTCGGCGGAGGCGCTCTGCCAGGTGTTCGCGTGGAGGTGAATCCCACGCTGCTGAATACCTTCGGCCTGGGGCTGGAAGATATCCGCACCATGCTGGGCACCGCCAACGCGAATCGTCCGAAGGGCGATTTTCACGACATCAACCGCGTGTGGACGATCAACACCACAGATCAGCTCCGGTTGGCGGCGGAGTACAGTCCTCTCGTCGTCACCTATAAAAACGGCGCCGCCGTCCGGCTGTCCGACGTGGCCAGCGTGGTCGATTCGGTGGAGGACATTCGCAACATCGGATATGTCGACACCCATGAGGCGATGATGCTGGTCATCTTCCGGCAGCCCGGCGCGAATATTATTCAGACCGTCGACCGCGTTCTGGCCGCGATGCCGCAATTGCAGGCGGAAGTTCCAGCCGCACTGCACATGAAAGTGATTCTGGACCGCACCACCACCATTCGCGGCTCCGTGAAAGACGTCGAGCTGTCCATGGGTATCTCCATCGTGCTGGTCATCATGGTAGTGTTCTTATTCCTGCGCAGCGTGCGCACCACTCTGATTCCCAGCGTGGCCGTGCTGATTTCCCTGGTCGGCACCTTCGGCACGTTGTACCTGTTCGGCTACAGCGTCGACAATCTGTCGCTGATGGCGCTCACCATCGCCACCGGGTTCGTGGTGGACGATGCCATCGTGGTGATCGAGAACATTACGCGCTATCTCGAAGAAGGCATGGAACCGATGCAGGCGGCGCTGAAGGGCGCGGCGGAAATCGGCTTCACCGTGCTCTCCATCAGCATCTCGCTGATCGCCGTTTTCCTGCCAATTCTGATGATGGGCGGCATCGTCGGGCGCCTGTTCCGCGAGTTCGCCGTCACGCTCTCCATGGCGATCATCATCTCGCTGGTGATCTCGCTGACCACCACCCCCATGATGTGCGCGCGCCTGCTCCGCTCTCATGAAGCCGAACGCAAGCATGGATGGATGTACAACCTGAGTGAACGCGGCTTCAATGCGATTCTCAAGGGCTACGAAAGAACGCTGGGCTGGGTTCTTCGGCACCAGTTGCCGACCCTGGTAGTGATGCTGGCCACGCTCGGCTTCACGGTTTATCTCTATATCGCGATTCCCAAAGGGTTTTTTCCGCAACAGGACACGGGCCGCCTGAGTGGAGCCATGCAGGCGGACCAGGCGACCTCTTTCCAAGCGATGAAAGACCGCATGCTCCAGGTGCTCAAGGTCGTCATGGCGGACCCGGCGGTGGAAACGCTGAACGCCTCTACCGGCGCGGGCGGATGGGGCGGCGGCGGCACCAACGCGGCGCGCATGTTTATCATTCTGAAACCGCTTGAAGAACGCAAGCTCAGCTCCGACCAGGTGATCGCGCGGCTGCGCCCGAATCTTGCAAAAATCCCCGGGATCAGCCTATTCCTGCAATCGACCCAGGATCTGCGCATCGGAGGCCGTTCGAGCGGTGCGCAATATCAGTACACCATGCAAAGCGACAACGTCCGGGATTTGAACGAATGGGCTCCGCAGGTGTTCCGGAAATTGAAAACCTTGACGGAGATCGCCGACGTCAATACCGACCAGCAGGATAAGGGCCTGGAATCGACGCTGGTCGTCGACCGGCGGACCGCCGCGCGCTTCGGCATCACCCAGCAGAATATCGACGACACCCTCTACGACGCCTTCGGTCAGCGGCAGGTCTCCACCATGTACACGCAGTTGAATCAGTATCACGTGGTGCTAGAAGTAGATCAGCAGTTCTGGCAGAATCCCGACGGCCTCCGCTACATTTACGTCGAAGGGCCGAACGGCCAGCAGGTTCCTCTCAGCGCCGTGACGCACTACGTGGCTGACACGACGCCGCTTTCGATCAATCACCAGGGCCAGTTTCCTTCCGTAACGCTCTCGTTCAACATCCCGGTGGGCCTCGCGCTAGGGGACGCGGTTCCGGCCATTGAAAAGGCCGAGCGCGAAATCGGACTGCCCGCCAATGTGAAAGGAAGTTTTCAGGGCACAGCGCAGGCTTACCAGGAGTCGCTCTCGAATGAGCCGATCCTGATTGCGGCGGCGCTGCTGACGGTGTACATCGTGCTCGGCGTGCTGTATGAGAGCCTGATCCATCCCATCACCATTCTTTCGACGCTGCCCTCGGCCGGAGTCGGCGCTCTGCTCGCCCTGCGCGCCACCGGCAACGAACTGAACGTTATTTCCCTGATCGGCATCATTCTGCTGATCGGCATCGTGAAAAAGAACGCCATCATGATGATCGATTTCGCGATCGCCGCGGAGCGCAAGGAAAACAAATCGCCGGAGGAAGCAATCTATCAGGCCTGCCTGCTGCGCTTCCGGCCCATTACCATGACCACTATGGCCGCGCTGCTGGGCGGCATGCCGCTGGCGCTCGGCACCGGAGTGGGCAGCGAGATGCGGCGTCCGCTGGGTATCGCGATCGTGGGGGGCCTGCTGTTCAGCCAGTTACTGACGCTGTACACCACGCCGGTGGTTTATTTGTATCTCGATCGTATGCAGTTGCGGTGGCATCGTTGGAAGAGCCGTGCACGGGGCGCCGCGCCCGCTCCGGCAGAAGTTTGATTTGGAGGCATCGTTCATGCTAAGAATCGATATCAAGTTGGAATCGGACGGAGACACCACGCTGGCGCTGGCCGGAAAATGCAACGGTACTTCGCTGGGAGAATTGCGCCGCGCCATTGACCGCGCGCGCCGGTCTCACAAACGTGTCGTGATCGATCTGAGCGAGGTAACCTTGTTAGACCGGCCCAGTTTGCAGTTTCTGGCCGCGCAGACGCGAGAGGACGTGCAATTGACAAATTGTCCGGAGTACATTCAGCCGTGGATTTATCGGGAAGGTTCGGAATGAGAGGTTTTCAGAAGTGGTTCAGGGCGGGAGCGCTCCTGCTGCTAGCCACCATGGTAACGACCTCTTGCGTAGTGGGTCCGAAATATGTCCGGCCTACGTCGCCGGCGTCCCCAGGCTTCAAGGAACCCGTTCCCGATTCGTACAAGGAAATGACCGGCTGGAAGACCGGCCAGCCTCGCGACGAAGTCGCGCGCGGCAAGTGGTGGGAGATCTTCGGCGACACCGAGTTGAACGCTCTCGAAGAACAGATCGACGTCAACAGCCAGACCATCGCGCAGGCCGAAGCGAATTATCGCGGGGCGCGCGCGGCGGTCAGAGTCGCCCGCTCCGGGCTGTTCCCAACGCTTACCACGGCTCCCGTAGTGACGGGCACGCAGAGTTCCGCGAACTCGTCCGCGGCCAGCACCGGCTTTAAACCCAACGCCTTCGCCGTCGCCCAGATTCCTTTCGATGCGAGTTGGGACGCCGATATCTGGGGCCGCATTCGCCGGACCATTGAAGCGGGCATCGAAACGGCGCAAGCCTCGGCGGGCGATCTCGAAACCATGCGCCTCAGCCTCCAGTCGGAGCTGGCGCTCGATTACTTCCAGCTTCACGGACTCGACGCGCAGAAAAAACTGCTCGACGACACGGTCACGGCTTATCAGAAGGCGCTCGACCTGACCAACAATCGTTATAACCAGGGCGTCGCCTCCCAGATCGACGTGGTGCAGGCGCGGACGCAGCTCGAACAGACCCGCGCGCAATCTACCGATACCCTGGTGCAGAGGCAAACCTTCGAACATGCCATCGCCATCATCATCGGCAAGCCCCCGTCGGCGCTCACGATTCCTTTCAAGGTCATGAACACCCCGCCGCCGCCGGTTCCGGTGGGAGTGCCTTCGCAGTTGCTCGAACGTCGCCCCGATATCGCGGCCAATGAGCGGCGCATCGCCGCGGCAAACGCAAATGTAGGCGTGGCGCAGGCCGCGTTTTATCCCGACATCACCCTCAGCGCCGCGGGTGGCCTCGAAGGAACCAGCATCCTGAACCTGTTCAGTTGGCCGAGCCGGTTCTGGTCCCTGGGCCCGACGGTCAGTTACACGCTGCTCGATTTCGGAAAGAGGCAAGGCACTCTCGAACAGGCGCAGGCATCCTATGATGCCGCCGTCGCCGTTTACCGGCAAAGCGTCCTGACCGCATTTCAGAACGTCGAAGATAATCTTTCCACGCTGCGCGTGTTGGAGGAGGAATCCCAGCAGCAGGCCGCCGCCGTCACCGCAGCCGAACGATCGCTGGAGCTGGCGATTAACCAATACCAGGGCGGCATCACGGCGTATCTCCAGGTCATTACGGCGCAGGCCATTGCGCTGTCGAACGAAGAGACCGCGGTGCAGCTCCTGACGCGCCGCATGGTGGCGTGCGTATCGCTGATCCAAGCCATCGGCGGAGATTTCAACGTCTCCGGCCTGCCGACCCCGCAGGAAGTCGCGCCGTGGAAAGGCGTGCAAGGCGTCGCCAAGCGCGTCCCGGCCGCCACGCAGTAACAGTGGGGCGGGTTCCCGACCTGCCCTCTTTCCTAACAAAATTCCCCCCGATCCGTCAGCATTCTCATGCTGCGACTGCTCTCCCTCTCGCTCTCCTTCACCCTCCTCGCCGCCGACTGGCCGGGATGGCGCGGACCGAATCGCGACGGTCTTTCCACCGAAACCGGATTGCTCAAGCAGTGGCCCGCCGATGGCCCCAAGCTAGCTTGGCAAGCCAAAGGCCTCGGCGCCGGATTCTCCAGCATTTCCATCTCCGGCAACCGCATATTCACGATGGGCGACCAAAAGGACGGCCAGTATGTCGAAGCCTTGAACCTCGCCGACGGCGCTCCTGTCTGGGCAACCAAAATCGGACCCATATGGGATGACTCGGATAGCCCAGGCCCGCGCGGCACTCCCACCGTCGATGGCGATTCCCTTTACGCCATGGGCACCGAAGGCGAGCTGGTCTGCCTCGACATCGCCACCGGCACGCTTCGCTGGCAGAAATCGATGGTAGCCGATTATAACGGCCAGATGATGTCCGATTGGAAGTTCGCCGAATCGCCTCTCATCGACGGCAATAAGCTCCTGTTCACGCCCGGAAGCTTCGGCGCGCTGATGGTCGCCGTCGACAAGCGCACCGGCAAAGATTTATGGCGAGCCGGTGGAGCCAGGCTCGGCCGCCTGGGCAGTAACGGAGCCGGATATTCCTCCATCGTCGTCTCGAATGGCGCGGGCGTCCGCCAGTACGTGCAGCTCATCGGACGCGGCCTCATCGGGGTTCGCGCCGACGACGGAAAGCTCCTGTGGAGCTACAACCGCGTAGCCAACGACGTCGCGAATATCTCGACCCCGGTGATTCGCAGCGATTACGTGTTCGCCTCCACCGGCTACCAGACCGGAGCGGCGCTGCTCAAGCTCGTCAAAACCGCCGATGGCGTCGACGCCCAGGAAGTCTATTTCCTCGACTCCAAGACCTTTCAAAATCACCACGGAGGATTCGTCCTGGTAGGCGATTTCATCTACGCCGGCCACGGCCACAGCAACGGATTCCCCATCTGCATCGAATTCCTGACCGGAAAGGTCCGCTGGGGCGGCGATATTCGTCCCGAAGGAGCCACCGGATCGGCCGCAGTCGCCTATGCCGACGGACGCTTGTATTTCCGCTATCAAAACGGAGTCATGAAGCTGTTCGACGCCTCGCCCGAAGGCTTCAAAGAATACGGCTCGTTCAAAATCCCCGGCGTCCGCGCCCCCAGTTGGTCGCACCCGGTGATCTATCAAGGCAAACTCTACCTGCGGGAGCAGGACAATTTATTCAGCTACGACGTCCGCCAGTGAAACTCTTGGCGAGCTTAGCGCCTTTTTGCCTGCAAAATGACTTCGGCGTTTATTCCCCCACCACCAGCACCGGCGCCCTCGCCTCATGCCGAACCCCGTTAATCGTGTTCCCGAAAATCAAATCCTTCAACCCGCGATGCCCGTGCGCCCCCATCACGATCAGGTCGGGATGAATCTCGCGCGCCGCCCGAATAATCTCGTCTTTCGGACTCCGCCCGTGCGCCACCGTCAGTTCCGCTTGGATCCCCTCGCCCGCCAAGCCTTCCATGATGCCGCGGAAATAATCCTCGCCCTCTTGACTCTCCGCGTCCGAAGCCAGTGGACCGAACAGCGCACTGGTCGCGCTCTCCTCCACATGCAGAAGATAGAGAATCGACCCATGCACTTTCGCCATCGCCGCCGAATGCGCAATCGCCGCGCGATCCCGCGAGGAGTGATCGAGCGGCACCAGAATCCTGCGATACACCGGTGCGGGCAGATCCGCGGCAACCTTGATTCCCTCGCTCTTGCTGTCCCGCGCGCTCACGCCTCCTCCCGCGAACATGATATATCCCAGCAGACCGATAATCGCGAGAATCACCGGCGCCACCAGCAGCGCATGCCACCACGCCGCGCCCATCCAGGGGATCAGCAATCCGCCCGCGTACCAGAAATTCAGCCCCAGAATGACCACGGCGACGGCCCACGCCAGCGCCGCCAGCCAAAGCCGGCTCGCGAATTCCCCCATCCGACCCTTATCGCTGGTGAAGCGGATTAACGGAATCACCGCAAACGGAAGCTGCATGCTGAGGATCACCTGGCTCAGGATGATCAGTTGCAGCGTGCCCTGCGCGCCCCAGAAGTAAACCGTGATCACCGCCGGAATAATCGCCAGAAACCGCGTAATCATCCTCCGCAGCCACGGCCGCAGCCGCAGATTCAAAAATCCTTCCATCACGATCTGCCCCGCGAAGGTTCCCGTCAAGGTCGACGATTGTCCGCTCGCGAGCAATGCGATCGCGAACAGGCCGCTCGCAACGGCGGTTCCCAGCAGAGGCGTCAGTAGCTCATGCGCCTGCTCGATTTCCGTCACGATGACGTGGCGCTTGAAAAACACCGCAGCCGCCATAATAAGGATCGCCGCATTCACGATCAGCGCTCCATTCAGCGCGATGACTGAATCGGCCAGGTTATACCGGCAAGCCTCGCGCTTCTCGGCGACCGTCTTGCCGATCCTCCGGGTCTGCACCAGAGCCGAGTGCAGGTACAGATTGTGAGGCATCACCGTCGCCCCCAGAATCCCGATCGCGATATACAGGCTCTGCCCGTTCAGATGAGGGACCAGCCCCGACAGCATATCGTGCCAAACCGGCTTGGCAAAAGCCAGCTCCACTCCGAAACATCCCGTCATCACCGCGATCAGCAGCAAGATCAGCGCCTCGATCAGCCGGATTCCGTAGCGCGAAAACCACAACACCAGCACCGTGTCCAGCGCCGTCAAAGACACGCCGATCACCAGTGGTATCCCAAATAGCAGGTGCAGCCCGATTGCCGCCCCCAGCACTTCGGCCAAGTCGCACGCGGCGATCGCGATCTCGCACAGCACCCACAGCGCGTTGCAAACAGCCTTCGGATACGATTCCCGGCAGGCCTGCGCCAAGTCCCTTCCCGCGACGATCCCCAACCGGGCCGCCAGCGTTTGCAGCAGGATCGCCATCAGGTTCGATAGCACCAGCACCCATAACAGTCCGTACCCGAACCTCGCGCCGCCTTCGAGGTCGGTCGCCCAGTTCCCCGGGTCCATGTAGCCAACGCTCACCAGGTATGCCGGACCGCCAAACGCCAGCATCCGGCGCAGCACGCTTGACCGCTCGGTTCGAACGGTGCCGTGGACCTCAGGAAGAGAGCCAGACGGTGATAGCTGTGGTTTCAACAAAATACTTAACGCTAGTTTATATCATTTTAAGTCTCTATGCCCGGTCATACTCGCCGATACGAAATACGAGGGACATTGACCACATGACTGTTGGAAAGAAATTGATGATCTGCATCGCCGGCATGCTCGCCGCGGTGTTCAGCCTTGCTGGAGTTGCGTGGTATGCAACGCAAAGCCTCGGAAACGAGTTGAATTTTGTGACGACTACAGTCGGAACACGCTCTATCCTGGCCGGAACTCTCCATTCCGAGGTGCTCACGATGCGGGCGAAAACCCGTGGGACGATCATGTACGCGCTGGCCCACGATCCGAAACACGCCGATGTCGAGCGAGACGGGTTTCGCGAGTCTCTCAAGGCAGCGAAGGCCTCTGTGGCAGAGATCCGGCCCTTCCTCACGACGGAATTAGGAAGAACCCTCATGGCCGGAATTGATTCCGATCTCGACCTCTACAGTTCTTCTTTCGAACAAACCTCCAAGCTGCTGTCCAGCGGCAAAACGGGGTCGGCCCTCGCGATGTATCGCGAAAAAGGCGGTATGGTCGGTGAGCGCATGCAGAATGCCGCTGCCAAGTACGTCGAGACTCAGAAAACTATTCTGAGCGACGCGAATGCCGCTGGAATCCAGAAGACCGCCTCGAGCCGCTGGCTCGCCCTGATCTTCGTGAGCATAGCCCTCGTCATCGTCGGAGCGATCGCTTTCGCCGTCCGCCAGATCACTAGCAGGCTCCAGGCCATTGCGGCCAGCCTCTCCGAGGGAGCTGCCCGAATCGCCGCCGGATCGGGCCAGGTTTCTTCCTCCAGCCAGACCCTCGCGCAAGGCGCATCGGAACAGGCCGCCTCACTCGAAGAGACCTCCGCGTCCGCTGAGGAAATCACCTCGATGACCCGTCAGAACGCCGCCAACACCAGCCAGGTCGCCGAATTGATGACCACCGTCGACCACCGCGTCACCGAAGGGAACAGCACCCTCGGCTTAATGATCGCTTCGATGAAGCAGATCAATGAATCGAGCGGCAAAATATCGAAGATCATCAAGGTTATCGACGAGATCGCATTCCAGACCAATATTCTGGCCCTCAACGCGGCGGTGGAAGCCGCGCGCGCCGGAGAAGCCGGCATGGGTTTCGCTGTGGTCGCCGATGAAGTCCGCAACCTGGCCCAGCGTTCCGCGCAGGCAGCCAAGGACACGGCGTCCCTGATTGAGGAATCGATCGCCACCTCCGACCAGGGGAGCACCCAGCTTCAAAAGGTCGCCGACGTGGTCGGTTCCATCACCGAAGCCGCGAACAAGGTCAAAGTCCTGGTCGACGAGGTGAACATCGGCAGCCAGGAACAGGCAAAAGGAATCGAAGAAATCGCGCGCTCGCTTACTCAGATGGATAAAGTGACGCAGGGTACCGCGGCCGCCGCCGAGCAAAGCGCCTCCGCCAGCGAGGAAATGTCGGCTCAAGCCCGATCGCTCTCGCACATCGTAGACGAACTGCGCATCATGGCGGGCTAGCAGGGTGCCCTCACATCGCAAATAAACAAGATGCGTAACCACGTGGCGCGGGGCCATGTCCTGCGAATGACTTTTTTCAGCATCCTGCTAGAGTCTAATCGCTGCTCCACTAATGTCAAAGAATCCCCAAGACCCGAAACAGAGCCGCGACTAGCAGGAGCGGTCTAAACTGACGTTTCACAATCAGTTGTAATAATCGGGAACCAAGCCCGTCTTTACTCGTAGAATGGAGTAAGGTTCCCGATGAATAAACTGTACTTGATCGCTTCTTCGTTGTTGGTGGCAGCCGGAACGGCCGCCGCCGGTGTCAGCCCGGCCCTGCTAAATCTGGTGATGCCCGACGCGACCGTGGTCTCCGGTATGAACGTCGCCCAGAGCGTCACCTCGCCCTTCGGGCAGTATATTTTGTCGCAGATGCAATCGAACGACGCCGGATTCCTGCAATTCATATCCGCCACCGGCTTCGACCCGCGCAAAGATCTTCTCGAAATCGTCGCGGCGACTCCTTCGACCGCGGCTTCCACCGGCCACTCCGGCTTGCTCCTCGGACGAGGCGTGTTCCAGCCCGCCATGATCATCGGCGCAGCCACGGAACAGGGTGGCACCGTCACCAACTATCGGGGCTTCAGCCTGATCGGTCAAACCGGCGAATCGATCGCGCTGACCTTTCTGGACGGCTCCACGGTAGCCATCGGAGACGTCGCATCCGTCAAGAGCGCCGTCGACCGGAAGCTCTCTGGATCGACGTTTTCAGGAGCGCTGGCAACCGCCGCCGTCGCGGTAAGCGCATCCAACAGCGCCTGGTTCGCTACCACCACGCCTCTTTCCGATTTCATGAGTTCCAAAGCCGGCAATCTAGGCGGCGTCGCCCAAAGCCCTCTGCTGCAATCCATCCTCCAGGCGACCGGAGGCGTCCAGTTCAGTTCCGCAGGTGTGACGGTCTCGGCCGACGCGGTGACCGCTTCCGCGCAAAACGCCCAGGCGCTGGTTGACGTGCTGAAGTTCTTCGTGAGCATGATCGCCGGCAACCAGAACGCGCCCGCAAATGTGACCTCCGTAGCAACCTCCGCCCAATTCAGCGTCAACGGCACCACCGCTCACATCAGCCTGATGCTGGCCGAAGCTCAAGCCGAGCAGCTATTGATGCCCCAAGCCAAGCACGCTAGAAAACCAGTGGCTCAACGATAATCGGCAACTGAGTGGGGCAGGTTCCCGACCTGCCCTTCTTTAAATCCCCCGCCAATTCAACCACTTCCCGTTTTCATTCACCTCACCCCGACAAATCGATCCCCTAACATGCAATCAAGAGCCAGGGGTATCCCAGTGGACATCTGGTTCGCGCCGCGTACAAGTTCTCGAGACCCTAACGCGAACGCCGGTAAATTGGGTGGAACCAGCGACCATTACAGCGGAGTTTGCCGTGGAGACTCATAACCCGGATAGGGCGCCCAGCCCGGCGGATCGTTCTAAAAGACGGTTCGCCGGGATTTAATGGCAGGTGTTACAGGACAAGTGTGCGATATTCTGGCATCGTGGAGCACATTACTCTCTCGAAAACCGGACTAAAAGTGTCCCGCCTCTGCTTCGGCACCATGACCTTCGGCGGACAAACCGACGAACCCACCTCCCTCCAGATGGTCGACCGCTGCCTCGACGCCGGCATAAATTTTTTCGATACCGCCAACGCCTATACCGGAGGCGCTTCTGAAACCTTCCTCGGCCGAGCCCTGAAAGGCCGCCGCAACCAAGTGATTCTCGCGAGCAAAGTTGCCAACAAAGTGGGCGACGCCCCCGATCAAAAAGGCCTATCCCGTCCCGCCATCCGCCGCGCCATCGACGAAAGCCTCACGCGCCTGGAAACCGATTATCTCGATCTCTACTACATGCACCTGCCCGACTACGCGACCCCCATCGAGGAATCCTTAGATGCCATGAACGAACTGGTCAAGGAAGGCAAGGTCCGGCACATCGCGCAATCGAATTACGCTGCTTGGCAAGTGGTCGAGATGGAATGGATCTGCGCCGATAAAAAATATCAACCGGTGTCGGTATCGCAGCCCATGTACAACCTGCTCGCCCGCGGCATCGAACAGGAACTTCTGCCGATGTCCAAAGCTTTCTCCATCGCGAACGTAGTCTACAATCCGCTTGCTGGCGGCTTGCTGACCGGCAAACACAGCGCCGCGGAGCCGATCCAGGGCTCCCGTTTCGATAAGAACAAAATGTACCTCGACCGCTATTGGCATGAAGACGATTTCAACGCCGTAGAAGCCGTCCGCAAAATCGCCGAAAAATCCGGCCGCTCGATGGTAAGCCTGGCGCTCTGCTGGCTGCTGAACCACACGCCGGTCGAGTGCGTAATCCTGGGCGCATCGAAACTCGACCAGCTCGATCAAAATCTAAAAGCCGCCGAAGAAGGCCCTCTGGACCAGGAAACCCTGCAAGCCTTAGACGAAGTGTGGCAACACCTCCGCGGCGTAACCCCCAAATACAACCGCTAATTCGTTCACATGCGAAAGCCTGCTTACAGGATGCTGAAAAAGGTCGGGCAGATCGCTTCCTGCGGTCGCGCCTCAGAATCGGCCTCGCATAAAATGAAAAATTCAACTGAGCCGCGACCACAGGGAGCGATCTGTTCGAATGGTGGCACAGACTTTAGTCTGTGTTTCAATCGATGTAAAATTAAAATTCAGCGTGACGCGCCTAACCTGCATTCTCGTCCTCTTCGCAGCAACCGCCCTGGCCGACATCGCGCCACTCGCCGACGAGACTCTCCGCCTCACCGCCCTCCGAGCCATTTTCCCCGGCATGCAGATCTCGCTCCTCGAAGGCAAGCGCATTGACGATTCCTGGCCGGAGCAGCCGAAGCACTCCGAACTCGATTCCCCCGACGCCTTCGCTAAGGAAACCGTCTATCGCGTAACCGGAGCCGCCGGCAATGAAGCCGAAAAGCAGGCGGCATCGCAGTTAATCACGGGCAAGCCTTCGAGCACCCGCCAAGTGCGCTTCCAGATCTTCTCGTGGCCCAACAGCACCGGATTGCTCGCCGTCCTGCAATACAAATTCGAGGACGCCGTGCCTCCGATGGCCTGCCCTACGCTCGGCTTGTTGATCCAGCTCGCGAATGTGAACGGAGCCTGGCAGATCCGCGACCGCTATCTTTTGGAAACGATGCACCACTTTTCGCTGAAGACCGTCCGCATGCTGAACCTGGCGGGCGACGCCGATCAACTGCTGGTCGAATCGGATTTCGGAGGAGCGGAAACCTGGGGCACTAATTTTCTGATTTTCAACCTCGGCGCCAAACTCGAACGAGTCTTCGAAACCACCTCGCAAATCGCCGCCGGAACCAGCGATCGCTTCACCCAGGAATTCGACGCTCCCGAAACCATCGACCGCGATGCAAAGGAATTCTGCTTCACGAAAACAACCACGTTCGAAGACGGCACGCTATACAAACCCCCGCGCATTTCAAAGGTCTGCTACAAACCCGGCGAAGATCCAGACACCGATGCGGAAGAACGCAACAAACTGCTAGCCCCGTTCCATAGCCCAGTCCCGTAAGGGTCTGTGAATTGGCAGGCGGAACCGCCTGCCCCACCTTGACGCTGTTAAAGAATGGTGGGACAGGCGGTTTCGCCTGTCGAACGACGTTCCAAACACAAAGAGCGACCCACCCGTAGGCAGGTCGCTCCTCGACCTCGCGGAAACTTATTTCTTTCCCCCCGAATGACCGGAGGCCGCTTTAGCGCCGCCTCCGCCTTTACTCGCTCCGCCGCCTCCACCCTTGCTTCCCCCCCCGCTGGAGCTATGCTGCGCACCACCGGATTTAGCCGCACTACTGCTGGCGTTATGCGTAGCACCGCCGCCTTTATTCGCCGACCCGCCGTTGTGATTCGCGCCCGCGCTCCGGTCCGCAGCCTTCGCGCCGCCGCCGGCATGATTCGCAGCACCCGCGCTGTGATTCGCCGCGCCTCCGCCATGATTCGCACCCGCGCCACCGCTCGCCGCGTGCCGGCTCATCGCCGCATTGGCCGGACGTCCATGGTTCACCGACGCTAAATTACCCCGATCGTGGCTCGCCATTTCGTGATGCGAGTTCTGCGCCGCCGTCGGACCCACGTGGTGCTCGGCCATCGCGCTGCGCTCCGCCGCACTCGGCTCCGCGCGGATTCCTCCGGCGCCTCCGTTGAAGCTCGTGTGGACATTATTCACCACCACGTTCTCGTGATAGGAGTGGAACCCCGCCCCCACATTCATGACCGCCGAGTTGTACGCGAAGCGCCCGCCTTCCCAGCGGCCACCCGCGAATCCTATTCCGCCGTATCCAAACCCATAGTTCACGCCGCCGTAAAAGCCCACGTGCGGACCCCAATAGCCCGCGTTCCACGCATACACGCCTCCGTGCCAGCCCCAATATCCCGGAGTCCACAGCAGCCCGACCGACGGCGGACGCATCCACACTCCCGGCACCCAGAAGTATCCGGCATCGCCGTACGCCCAGTATCCCGGCGTCCACAGAAATCCGACTTCGGGGCATACCGGCTGCACATAAACCGGCAGCACCGGCGGCGCGACCGTGATGGAAACGATCACTCCCGCCTCAGACACCGCCGGTGTCAAAGCCACCGCCAACGCCAGCAGCGCGCCTGGAACCACTGATTGCCATCTCATATCATTTCTCCCACTCCCATACGCGCAAATCCGACTAAGGAAGGATCGACGGTTCCGGGCTCACAAATTAGAGAACCCTATGCACCAACGAATGTCGTGAACCATGGCTGAAAATTAATGATTCGCGATGGCTTACTTGCCGCCCGACCGGGCCTGCATGATCTGCACGATTCGCTGCAACTGCTGGATTCTGTCCTGTTGAGCGCGATTCTCGCGGGTCAGCCGCTGCACTTCCCCCTCCAACTCTTCCCGCTTCTTCTGGAGGTCGCTCAGCTCGTTCGGATCCACTTTCACCGGAGGCTGGCCCAGGAATCGCGACGCTTCCTGGACCTTTCCGCCATCGGAATCCTCCACCGACATGCGCACCTCGACGTCGCCCGTCTTGCGCTGATACATATAGTTGCCGGTGGTCAGCTCCCGCGGAGACAGCGCGAAGGTCTGCGTGTTGCTGCCGTCGTTGATCACCAGGGTTCCATGCAGAGCGGCCGTCACCGGCCTTGCGTTATGATTCCACTCGATCCGCAATTCTCCGTCATGCTCGACGACGGCTAGCGAAATCGGCTCCTGCGCGGGCTTCAGCATCCAGTAGCGCAGTCCGAACACCGCTCCCAGAATTACCAGTACCGCCCAACCCACCAGCCACGGCCATTTCTTTTTCGGCGGAGGCGAAGGCACATATTCCTGCGTCGGCTGGCCGAACGTCGGGGGGGCCACCTCTCTTGGCGGAGGCATCTCCCTTCGCGCCGCGGCCACCGCGCCTAAAGAGCTTTGAAACGCCTCCGACCGCGGCATCACATTCAGGCGGCGCTCCCCTTGCACCCGCTCCGGCCGCGTAGCCGGCGCCCGATCCAGAACGCCCGCCAGCCGGTCTGGAAAATTAAATTCCAGATAACTGCTCTCGCTCTTCACGGTCCCGTCCGCCTCGCGGACGAAAAATCCCGCGCGCATGCTGCCTCCGCGCCCCGGCCTGACCACCAATGTGACCTGCCACGGCGCAGGAAAGAAGATCGAATACAACTCCAGATCCGAATCGCTCAGCGAAATCTCGCTCCGTGTATGCGAAAGGAACCATCCCACCGATATCAGCCCTTCCAGATGCGGATCTTCGGCATCCGCCGTGAGCTGCTGATTCAGAACCATGCGGTCTTTATCGGACAACAGGAATGCCGGTCCGCGCGCATGCTCGCAGGCGATCGGCCGCATGGCCAGAATACGCACCGTCCGGCCTTCGCGCGTGCCGTACAGGATTCCTCCAACTTCAATCCCTCCGCGGGAAAGCCTCTGGAATCCTTCGGCGACTGTGTGGCGGATCTCCTCGATCACGATGAGCGAATACTCGATCGTAATGGGGCTCTCGGCGACGGTCCAGGCCGCTAACTTCGCGTCGCTCATGCCAGCCTCTCCGGTTGCGCATGATAAAGGAAGGTCAGCGAATCGTCATCCCCGCCCTGCGGTTGATCGTCGTTCTCGTGCAAATGGTAGTAATAGGTCGTTACCCCCATGCCCGCTGCAATCAGCAGCGCCAGAAGAAGGCAGGCGACGGTCTTCGCATTCCATGCACGCTCATGCGCCATTGCCGATATCGTCGCCATCACAATCACCAGGGACAATCCTAATACAAAGCCAAGTTTTGCGTACCAAGGCATCAAATCGAGATGCCCTTGTCCGCCCACCATGCTCCAGGACTCGAAAATAGCAACCAGCGCCACCAGAAACTCGATCGTAAAAGCGAGCCGCAATATATTTGGAGGCATGAACCGTTCGACGGCTCGGTACTATCTTCGCCGTGTACTATGAAGATACCATTGTACGGAAAATGGACGACCTCATCCGCTTCCTGCGCATTCCCAGCATCAGCGCCGACCCTGCCTACACGCGCGAGGTACGTCAGGCCGCCGAGTTTGTCCGCGCCTGGCTCGACCGTGCAGGCCTAGAAAACGCCCAACTCATCGATTCTCCAGAAGCAGGAGCGCATCCCATCGTCTATGCCGATTGGATCCACGCCCCAGGCCGGCCGACGCTCCTCTTGTATGGACACTACGACGTGCAGCCGCCCGATCCTCTGGAAGAATGGATTTCTCCTCCTTTCGAGCCGCAAATTCGCGACGGCAACATATATGCCCGCGGCGCAGCCGACGATAAAGGCCAGTTATTTATATTGATGGAATCGGTGGCCCAGAGTTTGCGCGATAACAACGGCCATTTACCGGTAAATGTGAAATTCCTGATCGAGGGCGAGGAGGAATCGAGCGGCCGGCATATCGATCGTTTCGTAACGGAAAATGGATCCGCCCTTGCCGCCGACGCCGCGATTATTTGCGATACGGCGATGTTCGCGCCGGAAATTCCCTCCCTCACCGTCAGCCTGCGGGGAATCGTTTATGGCGAAATCATCGTGCACGGAGCGGCCCACGATCTGCATTCCGGAGATTACGGCGGCGTGGCCCCCAACGCCGTAGAGGCCGCCGCGCGAATCGTCAGTTCTCTGAAATCGTGCGACGGAAAGATTCTCATTCCCGGTTTCTACGACCGCGTGCTCGCGCCATCACCAGCGGAAATCCAAGAGTGGCGCCGCCTGCCGTTCAACGCCGAAGAGTTCCGCGACCGGGAAGTCGGATCGTCCGCCCTGACCGGGGAGCCTGGATTCGACCCTCTAACCAGAATCTGGGCCCGGCCGACCTTCGAGGTTCACGGCATCCGGGGAGGATATGCCGGCGAGGGCGCCAAGACGGTAATCCCGGCAGCCGCGTCGGCGAAGATCAGCCTGCGCCTGGTTCCGGATCAGAGACCCGGAGAAGTGGCGGAGCAAGTCGCCTCTGCCATAGCGTCCGCCTGTCCACCGGGAGTGACGGCAAGGTTCATACTCAACCATGCGGCACCTCCCAGCTTGGTGGATCGCCGGAATCCGTACCTCGCGAAGGCCGCCGAAGCGATGGAAAGCGTATTTGGCCATCCAACCGCCTACATTGGATGCGGAGGCTCGATCCCGATTGTCAATCTTTTGTTACAGAAGCTAAGGGTTTCCACCGTACTGCCGGGGTTTGGGCTTCCGGACGACCAGATCCACGCACCTAACGAAAAACTATGTATTTCCAACTACATACGAGGAATATCCAGCATGGTCCGGTACTACGATGCGCTGGGCGGCGCAAATCCTGTGTCTTCGGCCAAATGATACCACTATATATTGTGTACTGAGGCTTCAAGGACTAGCGGTCTAGGTGAAAAAACCCGTACGAAAAGTCTTTTCTCTCCAGCACTTTTATGCTAAGCTCATTCAAGTTCCAGTGGAGTTCCGCGGTTTTTTAGCAGGTCTGGGACTGGTAATTAAACTAGCTACAAAGGGTCGGGGGGAGAGAAAATATGAGAAAACTATGGCTTTTGTCCGCGGGGCTGGTTGCGCTCAGCGGGAGCATGTTCGCAGATAACATCTGGAGCGGCAGCAGTAATGGCGGCAGCAGCTACGGCGGCGGCGGGGTTTGGACGTGCGCTGGATGCACGGCGGTACCGACGACGTCGTTCTTGACGACTAACGTATCGGCGTATCCGGTTCCCGGTTCCTCCGTAAATGCGCAGATTCCTTTCTGGAACAATCCATCTGGGGACGTGCTCAGTGCCGGACACAATTCGAACGTCGGCGATGTACTTTCCGGTATAACTCTGGGTGGAACCAGCCCAGTCCCATCGGATGTCAGTGGCGGGAACGTCAACGGTTTCTACTACGCCAATACCACCACGTCGACGAATGACGGAAATCTGATCAACTCAGCGCAAACGGTCGTTGGCAGCACGGTTACCGAGACCCCCGCGCTGCAGTTTAGCTTCCAGGAAGAAGCCACCGCGTATAACATCTCTGTCTTGTTCGCCGATAGCGGCCAGAACACGGGATCGAACGCAACCGGGACCACCTTTGGCTGGTACACCGGAAGCGGCAGCGGTCTCGCCCTCCACCAGATCGGCGGAGCGATTGTTAATAACACGACCGGAACCCCGACCAGCTTGGCCACAGCCGATGACATCGACGGTACTGCGACCACCAACATCTACGGGTTCTACGCAACGGTTTGCTACCATGTCACGGCGGGGGCTTGCGATGAATCCATTACCTACACGACTGGCGCCGGCAACTTCACCAGCAATATCTCTAGTTCCAGCGTGTTGACGGGTGGCATGGGCTGGAATCACTTCGCGCTGTTCGAGCTGGCGGATGGCGAAGAAGTCCTCGGGTTTGAAGATTCCCCTTGGGCCTTTGGCAGCGCAAACGCCACCGAAGGCACTGGCGACTATAACGACGTAATCATCGGCCTCCAGGGCGATGCGCCGCTCCTCCAGAGTGCCGCTCCTGAGCCGGGCACGATCGCCATCATGGGTCTGGGCCTCGCCGGTCTGGGCATGATCGGCCGTCGCCGCTTCGCGAAAAAGAAGTAGGCTTTTTCCTCCTTTCGACACTGATACGGCCAGTCACTCCGGTGACTGGCCGTTTTTGTTTTTAGTGAACCAGGTTTATGCCGACGCCGCAGTTCCGCCCACCAACTGCTTGGCCGCCGCCAGCGCCGATTCGTAGTCCGGATGCGTCCCGACTTCTTTCACATATTCCACGTGCTTTAACGTGTCGTCTTTATCCAGCACGAAAATCGCACGGCTGTGAATATGCAATTCCTTAATCAGCGTCCCGTAATTCTCGCCGAACGAGCCCGTGCGATGATCCGAAATCATCTTGACGTGATCCACTCCGTAAGCCCCGCACCAGCGCTTCTGGGCGAACGGAAGATCCATACTAAAGGTGTAGATGCTTAGCTCCGGCAGCTTCGCTGCCTCCTCGTTAAACCGCTTGGTCTGCGCGTCGCACACCGGCGTGTCGAGCGAGGGAACGACGCTGAAAATTCGCACCCCGTGCCCGGTGCTCTCCAGATTCACTGGCTTGAGTCCGTCGTCGATCGCCTGAAAATCGGGCGCCTTTTGGCCAGCCTTCAGTTCAGGACCGAGGACAGTGAGAGGATTTCCTTTTAAAGTTGTTGCTCCAGGTCTTTCAATTGGCGTGTGCATATACGGCTATTCTAGCAACTCATCGAGTTGACTCAGTTCCGTCACCGGCAGATTGCACGCGAAATTCGAGCACACATACACCGTCGCCTTGGCGTCGATAGCCGGCATCGGGACCGGTGCGTCCTTCGCCGCCGCGACCACCGCGCCTGGCAGAAACCTGCGCCGGATCGCTGCGAGAAACGCAGTGTCCAATGGCCCGGCGAGCACGATCTCCATCGGCTTCCCGAGCGCAAGCCCCAGCGCCACCAGCATCTGCGGAACGCCGGCGCCGCCGGATGTCAGGCGCAAAGAAAACGCGTCCAATGTTCTCGCCGCCGCGCGCCGGAAATCCTCGCGACCGGTCATCCGCGCCAGACGCAGCAGCGCGATGGCCATCATGGAGTTGCCGGAAGGCTCGGCGCCGTCGTAATCGTCCTTCAATCGCAGAACAAGATTCTCGGCGCCTTCCGCGGTGGAGAAAAAGCCCCCTTTTTCACGGTCTTCGAACAGCTCCAGCGCCCGTTCCGCCAGCCGGACCGCGAACTGAAAATCCGCCGATTCGAAGCAGGTCTCATACAGGTCTAAGAATGCAAGAATCGAAAACGCATAATCGTCGAGGAATCCGTCGATCGCCGCTTCGCCATCGCGGAAACGCCGCAGCAGCACTCCGCGAGACTCATCCCACAAACGGTCGCGCATGAACTTCGCGGCCGCGCGTGCCGCGTCGGCGTAGCGATCCTCGCCCAATGCCTGCGCGCCCTTCGCGAACGCCGAAATCATCAGCCCGTTCCACGACGCCAGAATCTTGTCGTCGAGAGAGGGCCGCGGACGCCGCGCGCGCAGGTCGAGCAGCTTCACCCCGGCGCTCCGCAATACAGCCCGCGTTTCGTCCACGCCGATCCGATGCGCCGCCGCCGTTTCCTCAATAGAACGCGCCTGATACAAAATGTTCTGGCCCCGAAACTCCCCGTGCGGATCCTCCTCCACGTTGCCGCCCCGCCGGACTCCATACCGCTCGCAGAAAATGTCCGCGTCCCGCAAGCCGAGCGTCGCTTCGATCTCTTCCCTGCTCCAAACGTAAAACGCGCCCTCGCGTTTTTCTCTGGGCTTCGCCACGTCCACGGCACTATCGGCGTCCTCCGCCGAAAAGAAGCCTCCGTCCCGATGGGTCAAGTCGCGCTGGACATAAGAAAAAACGTCCCGCGCCGCCGCCGCATACTGCCCGTCGCGCGTGATCTGAAACGCCTCCAGATACGAAATCGCGATCTGCGCCTGATCGTAGAGCATCTTCTCGAAGTGCGGCACGAACCATCGCTCATCCACCGAGTAGCGATGGAATCCTCCGCCCAACTGGTCGTTCATGCCGCCCTTCGCCATCTCGCGCAGCGTCAGCAGCACCATCTCCAGCGCTTCTTCATTTTTCGTTGCTGCGTAATAGCGGAGCAGAAAATTATGAACACTGGGCCGCGGAAATTTCGGCGCGCCGCCAAAACCGCCGAGCCGCGGATCGAACATTCTCTGAAATCCGTAAAACGCCGAGTCGAGTGCGCCTTGCCCCGGCTCGCCCTTCCCCTCGCCCTGCGCCGCGTATTCTTTCAACTGCTCGACAACCCTCGCGCCGGATTCCACCACCCGCGCCCGATCCTCGCCCCAGGCGTGCGCCAGATTTTCCAGAATCGCGCGGAATCCGGGCCTGCCAAAGCGATTGTCCGGCGGAAAATAAGTGCCCCCGAAAAACGGCTTCCGCTCCGGAGTCAGCCACACCGACATCGGCCATCCCCCGCTGCCCGTCGACGCCTGCACGAACAGCATGTACACGCGGTCCACATCCGGACGCTCTTCGCGATCCACTTTCACCGGCACGAAATACTGGTTCAATATTCGCGCGACCGTTTCATCTTCGAACGACTCATGCTCCATCACGTGGCACCAGTGGCAGGTGGCGTAACCGATCGACAAAAAAATCGGCTTGTTCTCGCGCGCCGATTTCTCAAACGCCTCCTCGCCCCACGGATACCAGTCGACGGGATTATTCGCGTGCTGCAACAGGTACGGACTTTTTTCTTTGGCAAGTCGGTTCATACACAGTCTGTTTCAAACAAGGAACAGTTCGTATCCAATCTTTTCAATTTGCGCCCACACGATCTCGCTCGCGTGGCCGTGCTTCAGAAATACTTCCCGTACCCGCTCGCAAACACTCTCATGCCCACGTTCGTAGAACACTAAAATCGATGGACCCGCGCCGCTCAGCGCACAACCCAGTAGCCCGGGCGCGCGCAATTTCGTCGCTTCCTCCAAGCCCGGCACCAGCGCGAATCGATACGGCTGATGCAGCCGGTCTTCCAGCGCCTCCGGAAACGCATCGGTCGATCCACTGGTCAGCGCCGCAATCAGCAGAGCGCTCCTCTGCACATTGAAAACCGCATCCGCGCGCGTGTAGGACATCGGCAGCACGCTTCGCGCTTCCGCCGTCGGCAGCAGAAAATCCGGCACCACGATGGCCACACCGTAATGCGAATCGATCTCCATCCGCACCGCCCTTGCAATCCCCTGCGCATCGAGCGCGCTCGCGACAATCGACCCCAGCACGCACGCCGCGACATTATCCGGATGCCCTTCGATGCGCGCCGCCTCATCCAGCACCTTCGCGCGCGACCATCCGAGTTGCAGCATCTCCGCCGCGATCACCACACCCGCCGTCAGTGCCGCCGCGCTCGACCCCAGCCCTTTTCCAATCGGAATATCGTTGCCGATCTCGAGCTCAATCCCCGGCAGCGTGCGGCCCACATCCGCGGCAACCTTCAGCGCGGTCTGCCAAATCAGGTTGTCTTCGCCCTTCGAAATGAATTCCGTGTCGCGCCCACTCGACCGGA
>DATHOJ010000084.1:0-21999 GCA_035485055.1 Bryobacteraceae bacterium | reverse complement strand
TGGATCGCGAAATGAAATTCGCGCGGCGCTGGCTCTACACCAAGGGCGTGATGGTTCCCGAAGAGGACAAGAATCCGGTGGATAGCGAACTGGAAGGGTTTCTGGAGTGCTGCCGCACCAACAAGCGGCCTCGCGCCGACGTGGAAGTGGGACTGCACGATTCCATCGCAGTGATGTTCTCAAACATGTGCGCCGATCAGGAACGCCGCGTTAGTTTCAACGAAATCGACAAGATGGGTCTGCCGGGCGCGAAAAAAGCGTAGCCCACGCGGTTGACCGAACAAAAGGGAGTATCCAAGTGGATCTGAATCACACGCCGCAAGAGCAGCGGTTCCGCGACGAAGTGCGCGCCTGGTTCGCCGAAAATGTCCCGCGCGATTGGGTGAAGCGGCGCGACGAGGAAGAATCGATGCAAGGCCGCTTCGATTACCTGCGCGGCTGGCAGCGCAAGCTCTACGACGCCGGATGGGCGGGGATTTCGTGGCCGAAAGATTTCGGCGGGCGCGGCGCTCCGGTGATGGAGCAGGTGATTTTCATCGAGGAAATGGCGCGCGCCGAGGCTCCTCCAATGGCCAACGTGATCGCGCTGGGATTGATCGGGCCGACGATTATCGCGTTCGGCACGCCCGAGCAGAAAAGACGTTATCTCGCGAAAATGTTGTCGGCCGAAGAAATCTGGTGCCAGGGATTTTCGGAGCCGAACGCCGGCAGCGATCTAGCCGCGCTTTCGACCACGGGAGTTCTGGACGGCGATCATTTTGTGGTCAACGGACAAAAATGCTGGACCAGCTACGCCTGGGCCGCGGACTGGTGCGAGCTGATCGTACGCACTGATCCGGCGGCGCCGAAGCACAAGGGACTGACCGCGCTGCTGGTGGATATGCACAGCCCGGGCGTCGAGGTCCGAGGGCTCAAGCAGATGAGCGGCGAGAGCGAATTCGGCGAAATATTCTTTCGCGACGTGCGCGTGCCGGTGGCGAATCTGGTGGGCAAGGTGAACGAAGGCTGGGGCGTCGCGATGGGCACCCTGATGCATGAGCGTGGAACATTCGGCGCGGCGTTGCAGGTGAATTACCGGCGCAACTTCAATCGGCTGGTGGAAATCGCCAAGACGATTGACCGCAACGGCAAACCCGCCGCGCAGGACCCAGTGATCCGCCAGAAGCTGGCGCAGTGTTACGCCGAAATCGAAGTGATGCGGCTCAATCAACTGCGTGCGTTCTCCCGCATCAATGAAACCGGCGTCCCCGGACCCGAGGGATCGATCCAAAAAATCTTCTGGAGCGAGCTGAATCAGCGCTTTCAGCAGGTAGCGATGGAGATTCTGGGTCCTTATGGACAGCTCACGCACGGCTCGCCCGACGCGTTCGACGAAGGCCAGTGGGCTTACGGATATTTGCGTTCGCGCGGCAACACGATTGAAGCGGGAACGTCGGAAATTCAACGCAACATCATCGGGCACTTCGTACTCGGGCTGCCAAAGAGCTATTAACATGCAATTCGGACTCAGTGAATCCCAGCAGATACTAAAATCGAACGCGCGCAAGTTCTTCGCCGCCGAGTGTCCCCTTTCGGAGGTCCGCCGCATCATGGAAACGGACACCGCGCAGGACAAGAAATTATGGCGCAGCATGGCCGAACAGGGCTTCTTAGGCGTAGTGTTTCCGGAAGAAGCGGGCGGCATGGGACTCGGCTTCGTCGAGCTCGCCGCGCTTTCCGAAGAGATGGGCCGCGCGCTGGTGCCCGGAGCTTTTCTGTCGAACCTGTTCGCCGGCGCGTTGCTGCATGCGGCGGGCGCAACGAAGCATCTGGCTGCAATTTCCAATGGGGAAAAAACGGCGACGGTTGCGCTGCTCGAAGCGAGCGCCAGTTGGGATCCGGCCGCCGTGAAAATGCCGACGCTCGCCGGAGAAAAGCTATTTGTGCCCGATGCGGAATCCGCCGATCTGATCGTCGTCGCGGCGCGCGACGCCAGTAAACTGGCGCTCTACCTGGTGGAGAGTGACGCGGTTGAGAAAACTCTGATGCCGGCCATGGATCTGACGCGGCGCATATATAAGGTTAAGTTCGATCACCCGGCGGCCGAGCTTCTGGTCGAGGGCGACGACGCGCGCAAAGCGCTCGATCATGCGCTGAACGTCGTCACCGTGGCGCTGTGCGCGGAGATGACCGGAGGGATGCAGAGGATGCTCGACATCGCCGTCGAGTATGCGAAGACGCGGAAACAGTTCGGCAAACCGATCGGCCAGTATCAGGCGGTGCAGCATCAGTGCGCCGATATGCTGCTGTTCACGGAGAGTTCGCGGTCCGCCGCCTATTACGCCGCCTACACTATGACCGAAGGCAGCCCTGAAGCTCCCACGGCGGTGAGTGTGGCGAAGGCCTACGCGAGCGACGCGTGCCGCGAAACGGGCAATCGAGCGGTCCAGGTGCAAGGAGGGATGGGTTTCACCTGGGAAAACGATACGCACCTTTATTATCGCCGCGCCAAAGCCAGCGAAATCGCGTTCGGCGACGCGACGTACCATCGAGAACGCATCGCGCGATTCGTGATCGATTAGGAAGAACACAGACTAAAGCCTGTGAGGCGGTAAACTGAAAGCAGGATGTCGCGTCTCCTCAGCGACCGCGCCGGCAACACCGATCAGGTCGTTGTTCTGCCGTCCGCTCTGGAAGATCCCTCTAAATCTCCGCCGGGACTCTATCGGGTAGGGCTGCTGACCGCCTGCATCTCGATTTCGGCATTTTTCATAGCGCTGGTCATCGCTTACTATTGGCGAAAAATGACGCCGCCGTTTTGGGATCCCGTTCCCATCCCGAAGACGCTGGGCCTCAGCACCATCCTGATCCTGATTAGCAGCGCAACCTTTGAAACCGCCCGGCGATTGTTCCGCCGGGGCCAATACCGCATCGCGTCGCATTTTTTTCTTGCAACGGCGTCCCTGGGCGCGGCATTTTTGGCGAGCCAGCTTACTGCGTGGCGATCCCTGGTCATGCATGGAGCCTTCCTGGCCCGTAATCCTCACAGTTCGTTCTTCTACCTGTTCACAGGGCTGCACGCCGCGCACCTGATCGGAGGATTGGTGTTGCTGTTCGTCGTCGTGATGGGCAAGTCCAAGCGGCGGGAACTGGTGGACGTCGCGACGCAATACTGGCACTTTCTCGGCGTTTTGTGGATCGCTTTGTACTATGTTCTGATGACCGCCTGAAATGGAAAAAGGGACAGACCCCTTTTTTGCACGACAGCGGATATGTACGAGCGTGCGGTTTGCAAACAGTAAAAAGGGGTCTGTCCCCTTTTTCCACGTAGTATCCTGAAGGTTCATGCGAGAAGCTGTCATCGTCGCCAGCTCCCGGACTGGCTTGGCAAAATCGTTCCGTGGATCTTTTAACATCACCCGGCCGGACGATCTTGCCGCCCACTGCATTAAGGATGTCCTCAAGAAGACGCCCCAGCTAGATCCGGCGGAAGTGGAAGATGTGATCCTAGGCTGCGCTCAGCCGCACGGGCCGCAAGGTTCGAACGTCGCGAGAATCGCTGCGATCATCGCAGGATTGCCGGTCACCGTCGCAGGCACTACCGTCAATCGATTCTGCTCTTCCGGTTTGCAGGCCGTTGCGATGGCCGCGCATGAAATTATTAACGAAGGAGTCGACGCAGCCATCGGAGGCGGCACTGAAAGCATTTCCATGACGCCGCGCAGCAGCGATCCGAATGTCTGGGTTCAGGAACACAAGCCCGGCCTCTACATGGTGATGGGCGATACCGCCGAAGTCGTGGCAAAGCGTTATAAGATTAGCCGGCTCGCTCAAGACGAATATTCATTGGAGAGCCAGAAGCGAACCGCTCGCGCGCAGAAGGAATGCTTTTTCACCGGCGAGATCGCGCCGATGCAGACCACTAAGGCGATCTTCGATAAAAAGACCGGCGAGAAAATCGGCGAAGAGCCCGCCACTTGCGATCGCGATGAGTGCAACCGTCCCGATACGACGCTCGAAGGTCTGCTCGCCTTGAAGCCGCATTTCGATCAGACCAGCGGCGAAGGAACGGTCACAGCGGGCAATGCCTCGCAGCTTTCCGATGGCGCCTCGGCCACGCTCCTGATGTCGAGAGAACGCGCCGACGCGCTCGGCATCCCCTACAAACTGATTTTCCGCGGATTCGCCGTCGCCGGATGCGAACCGGATGAGATGGGCATCGGCCCGGTGTTCGCGGTCCCGAAGCTTCTGAAGCGCCAAGGCCTGAAAATGTCCGACATCGATCTGTGGGAGCTGAACGAAGCCTTCGCCGTGCAGGTGCTTTACTGCCGCGACCGCCTTGGCATCCCGCAGGAAATTCTCAACGTCAACGGAGGATCCATTTCCATCGGCCATCCGTTCGGCATGACCGGCTCCCGCATGGTGGGAACCATCGCAAATGAAATGGCGCGCCGCAAAGCCCGTTACGGAGTGGTGACGATGTGCATCGGCGGAGGCCAGGGCGCGGCCGGCTTATTCGAGAATGCCAATTGATCCGTCCGCGGTCATCGCTCCGACCGCGCGCGTTCATCCCGATGCAGTGATCGGCTCGCGCGTCGGCATTGGCGATTTCGCGATCGTCGAGCAGGACGTCGTCATCGGCGCAGATACGAAGATCGAGCCATATGTTTTCATAAAGCGCTGGACCACATTAGGCGAGCGCAACGAAATTTCCGCGGGCACCGTACTGGGAACGGACCCTCTCGACAAGACTTTCTCCGGCGCGCGCAGTTACTTGAAAATCGGGAACGACAACAAAATCCGCGAGCACTACACCATCTCGCGCGGGACGGCTCCGGAGTCGGAAACCATCATCGGCGATGGAAATTACATCATGACTTCCGGCCACATCGCGCATAATTGCATCATTGGCGATAACACCGTGATCGCGAGCTGCGCGTTGGTCGCCGGATACGTCGAAGTCGAAAGCCAAGCATTCATTTCGGGTGGCGTGGTGATTCACCAATTCTCGAAAATCGGCCGCCTGGCGATGATCGGTGGCAACACGCGAGTAAACCTCGACGTGCCGCCGTATTTTTTGTACTCGGATTTTAACGTGTCCCCGAAGGGTCTCAATCTCGTAGGCCTGCGGCGCGCCGGATTCTCGGCAGCCGATGTTCGGGCGCTGAAACAGGCGTATAAGCTGCTCTACAAATCCGGACTCAAGCTCGAAGACGCGCTGTCACGCATCGAAGCCGAGCCGCTAACCGAGCATACGCAACATCTTGTCGCCTTCATCCGCGCCAGCAAACGCGGCATTTGTAGAGAATAGGCAAATAGCCCGCCATTTACTCCGCGACCTTCACCATCCTCTTGCCGATATTTTCCCCATGAAACAACCCGATAAACGCCTTCGGTAAATTCTCGAACCCCTCGACAATATCTTCCCGATACTTAATCTTCCCATCACGCACCCACGCGGACATTTCCTTCATTCCTTCCGGAAACCTCTGCGCGTAATCCGTGACCAGAAATCCCTGCGCCTTCGCCCGCGCCACAATCAGCATGCTCAGCAGCCTGGGACCCATTTCGGGTTTCGCGTTGTTGTACTGCGAAATCTGCCCGCAGATCGACAGGCGCGCGAATGTGTTGATCTGCATAAACACCGCGTCCGTAATGGTGCCGCCTACGTTATCGAAATACACGTCGATGCCGTTCGGGCACAACTCCTTCAGTTTCGCCCCGTAGTTGCCGGTGGTCTTGTAATTGAACGCTGCGTCGTATCCGCACTCCTTCAGAATCCATTCCACCTTGTCGTCGCCGCCCGCGATTCCCACCGTCCGGCATCCTTTGATCTTCGCTATCTGTCCGACAAGCGACCCCACTGCGCCCGCCGCGCCCGAGACCACCACCGTTTCGCCCGGCTTGGGATTGCAAACATCCAGGAGCCCGAAATACGCAGTCATCCCCGTCATCCCCAGCACGCCGAGCGCGGTCGATACCGGCGCCATCGACGGATCCAGCTTGCGAATGCCGCGTCCGTTCGAGATCACGTATTCCTGCCAGCCCATGTACACGTCGACAATATCGCCCACCGCGAAATTCGGATTCTTCGATTCGACGACGCGAGCCACTCCGCCCGCCACCATCACGCCGCCGATCTCGACGCCCGCCGCGTAGCTCTTGGCCTGGCTGATGCGCCCGCGCATATAAGGGTCCACCGAAAGATACATCGCGCGCGCCAGAAACTCGCCGTCCTTCAACTCCGGAACCGGCGTCTCGATCAGTTTAAAGTTCGACTCTTCTGGGAGCCCCGCCGGCCGCGAGGCCAGCACGAATTGGCGATTTACAGTGGAGGCAATAGATGACATGATCTCTCTTCTCTGGTGTAGGATTCGGGAACGGTTATATTATGCACCAAGCGAGATGTTTTGCCAGGTGATATTCTCGATAGGCTGAGATCAAGTCTAAGGATGGGTGAGGGCTGACGACTAATGGCTGAATCGCAAAGTTTTAAAAATCACGCGATGTTCGATCCGCTGTTCCATTTTTTCCTGGCGCCGGTAGGACTGATTTTATTGATCCTATCGATCTACGACCTGGTAAGGAATCCGAGCTGGATGACGGGCATTCACGTTCTCGTTATCTTTTGGTTGTTCATTTTGGTGTTCAAAACCCGCGTCTACTCGCTTAAAGTGCAGGATCGGCTGATTCGCCTGGAGGAGCGTCTGCGCCTCGCCGCCGTCCTGCCCCCCATGCTTCAGCCGCGCATCAGCGAGTTGAGCGTCGATCAGCTCATCGGCCTGCGCTTCGCGTCCGACGCCGAGCTTCCCGGTCTGGTTGAAAAAACCCTCGGCGGCAACTGGAGTCGCAAGCAGATCAAGGAAGCCGTCCAAAACTGGAAGCCCGACACCTGGCGCGTGTGAGATATTTTCTTCTTATCCTGGCGGTCGTTCTAAACGCCCAAACTTCAACCGGTCCGGCGCCGGAACTGTTGTGGCCCAGCGGCGCGCCCGGCGCACTCGGCACGGCCGATGAAGACAAGCCGTCCATTACTCCCTATCTCGCGAAGACGCCGAACGGCACCGCCGTCATTGTATGCCCCGGCGGCGGCTATCAGCATCTCGCGATGGATCACGAAGGCGTGCAGATCGCGAAGTGGCTGAACAGCCTTGGCATTTCCGCGTTCGTTCTGCAATACCGGCTGGGGCCGAAGTATCATCATCCGGCGATGATCAACGACGCGCAGCGCGCCATCCGCACCGTTCGATCCCGCGCCGCCGCGCTGCACATTCAGCCGGACCGCATCGGCATCTGGGGATTTTCCGCCGGAGGCCATCTCGCGTCCACCGCCGCGACCCATTTCGACGCCGGCAATCCCAGCGCATCGGACCCCATCGACCGCGCCGGCTCGCGCCCCGATTTCGCAATTCTGGCCTACCCCGTAATTTCGCTCGGCGAGTACGCGCATGTGGGATCGCGCAACAACCTGCTGGGCAAGGACCCGGACCCGAAACTGGTCGAAGACCTGTCGAATGACCAGCGCGTCACCGCCCAAACTCCGCCGACATTCCTGTTTCACACTACCGCCGACACTACCGTCCCCGTCGAAAACAGCGTGCGTTTTTACCTCGCGCTGCGCAAAGCAGGCGTTCCGGCGGAGATGCACATTTTTCAGAACGGACCGCACGGAGTCGGTCTAGCCCCCACCGATGCGACCCTTTCGGCCTGGGGCGGATTGCTGGCGAACTGGCTCCGCGAGCGTGGATTATTGCGTTAATCACACAGACTAAACCCTGTGCCATCATTAGTTCTTGCATCAGGTGGCACAGGCTTTTGCCTGTGTTGCTAAATCACGGAACATCTCCGAGGGAGGCCGCGTACACATGAATATGATGCGAACTGCTTTGGTCGCTGCCGTTACTATTGTGCTCACTGGATGCGAGGTCAACACCGATTTCGGCGGTCCCTTGCAGCACCTCGACAAATCGGTCGATCTAGACAAATCCGAATTGGCGCGCGTCGAGATTAAAATGGGCGCCGGCGAATTGAAGGTCGAAGGCGGCTCGTCCAAATTGATGGATGCAGGATTCGACTACAATATCGCGTCGTCCAAACCGGCGGTCCATTACAACGCCAGCAGTTTCCGCGGCGAATTGCTCATTGAGCAGCCCAGCGGTTTCCACGGCGGCACCAATTCGACCTACAAATGGAATATCCGCCTCAATGACAAACTGCCCCTCGACGTGGTCACGCACTTAGGCGCAGGCCAGGCGAATATGAACCTCGGCACGATGAATCTCCGCAGCGTCGAAGTGCACATGGGCGTCGGCCAGGTGGAGCTCGACCTCCGCGGAAATCCCGGCCACGATTACAACGTCGAGATTCACGGAGGCATTGGCCAGGCGGTCGTTCACTTGCCCTCCGCCGTAGGAATCGTCGCGAACGCCAGCGGCGGGATCGGCGACATCGAAGTCCGCGGCCTGGATAAACAGAACGGCCACTGGACCAACGCGGCCTACGAGCACTCGCCCGTCACCATTCATCTCGACGTAAAAGGCGGCATCGGAAATATCACCCTGATCGCGGAGTAATTAAAAACAGACTAAAGTCTGTGCCACCTGACCACACCAGCCTGTGGATGACTCATTTCGCGTTAACCTAACTTATGAATGAGTACACCCGTAGCGGCCCCCGTCCGCGTATCCACGCCCGTTTGTGAACCGGGGATCGGCAAGGTAATTCGCAAACCGGATTCCGCCGACCTCATCGACGGCGTGCTGGTTCAGCCTTACGATCTGTGGCCCGACGACCGCGGCTATTTTCTCGAAGTGATTCGCATGCAGCAAGGCCTCGCCGCCTCTTTCGCCCCCGAAACCACCCAGGTTTCAGCGGCCCTCAGCTATCCGGGCACCATCAAAGCCTTCCATTTTCACCTCCATCAAACCGATCTCTGGGTTCCCATGTCCGGCGCCTTCCAAGTCGCGCTGGTCGATCTGCGTCCCGAATCTCCTACGTACAAACTCAAGAACACTCTGTACGTCGGGACCTTGAAACCCTGGCAGCTCCTGATTCCTCCCGGCGTCGGGCACGGCTACAAAGTCGTCGGCGAAAGCTCCGCCACGCTCGTCTATGTGACCAGCCAGATCTACAATCCCGCCGACGAAGGCCGCATCCCGTACGACGACCGCTCCATTCAATACGACTGGGAGACTCAACACAAGTGATGAAATTTCTGGTCACGGGCGGCGCCGGATTTATCGGCAGCGCCTTCGTGCGGCTGGTCGCCGGCTCCGGCCGCGCCCGCGTTGTCAATCTCGATAAATTGACCTACGCCGGCAATCTCGAAAACCTGCTGCCGGTCGCATCCAACGAAAACTATCGCTTCGTTCACGGCGACATCTGCGACGCGAAACTGGTGAACGATCTGGTTGCCGAAGTGCAGCCCGACGCCATCGTCCATTTCGCCGCGGAATCCCACGTCGACCGCAGCATTTTATCTCCCGAGCCCGTATTCGAAACCAATCTGCGCGGAACCTTCACTCTGCTCGAAGCCGCCCGCACGAATCGCACGCCGCGTTTCCTCCACGTCTCGACCGACGAAGTCTACGGCTCCATCGACGCTCCTCATGAAGCCGACGAGCATTATCCGCTGCGCGCAAGCAGTCCGTACTCGGCCTCGAAAGCCGGCTCCGATCTGCTCGCCCTTTCTTATTTCGTTACCTACAAGCTCCCCGTCACGGTGACGCGCGCTTCAAACAATTACGGACCCTATCAATTCCCCGAGAAGCTAATCCCTTTGATGATCTCGAACGCCATCGCCGATCAGTCCCTGCCGATTTACGGCGACGGCATGCAGGTGCGGGACTGGCTCTACGTGGACGATCATTGCCGCGCGATCCTCGCCTGCATCGAGCGCGGCCGCCCTGGCGAGGTTTATAACATCGGCGGCAGCCGTTCGCTCGCGAACCTCGAAGTGGTGAAGATGATGCTCGCCCTGCTCGAAAAGCCGGAAAGTCTGATGGTCACCGTGAAGGACCGTCCCGGTCATGACCGCCGCTATGCTCTCTCCAGCGAAAAACTGATGCGCGAAACCGGATGGGAAGCGCAGATGCCTTTTGAAAAGGGTTTGCAAGCCACCATCGATTGGTATCGCGCCAATGCCGACTGGATCGCGCGCGTCAAATCCGGCGAGTATCAGACTTACTACGAGAAGAACTACGCGGGCCGTTGAGCCGCCCTCCCCACACCAGATCGTAATCGTAGCCGATGCCCGGCAGCGCACCCGGCAAGACTTTTCCGCGCGCCGCGAACCTCCTGCTCCGCACGTCGAGCGACTCATGCTGAACCAGTTGCGGAAGCCTGTGCCAATCCGCGATGCGGATCCCATGCGCCTGGTAAACGCGGCCAACCTCCGGATGCGCGCCTTCCTGCTGCGTCGTTTTCGACGAAGGGTGCTCGCGAAACGCGCCCAGGAAGCGGTTTACGCGCTCCATGCGCCCCTGTTTCATGAACCGCACGAACAGGTCGTAATCCAGCGCGAATTGAAAACTCTTATCGATCCCTCCGACTTTTTCGTAAATCCGCCGCCTCCAGAAACACGTCTCCTGCGGAATATAATCCCAGCGCTGCATCATCCAGGAATGGTGCGGCGGCAGAATCCAGTACCGGGTAACCCGGTTTTCCTCATCGATAAATACCCGATGGCTGTAAATCGCATCGACCTCCGGATGCTCGTTCATATATCGCGCTACAAAATCGAGCGCGCCCGGAGCCAGCAGATCGTCGCTGTTGAGATACGCCATAATCTCCCCGCTGGTGTGCTCGAAACCGCGAACGATCGCATCCGCCTGCCCCTCGTCCCGCGCCGATTCGCAGTAGGTCAGCCGATCCTTATAGCGCGCCAGAATCTCCCGCGTCTGATCTTTGCTCCCTCCGTCCATCACCACGTATTCCAGGTTCGGATACCCTTGTTCGAGCACGCTGCGCATCGTCCATTCCAGGAAATGCCCCTGTTGATACGACGGCGTCACGATCGAGATTTTCGGCGCGTTCGTCAGCGGCGGAAGCGTCTGCTCCGGCGCGTCGATGTTGGCGAACGATCCCGGCTCGGGCCACGCCGGACGCGGCACCGCTTTGAAAAACAGCACGAGAGGCATCCCGATCAGATCCACCGCGACCATGGCTCGCGGGCGGCGCGGAACGGTCTCGACCCGGTCCACCAACCGCTTCTCTCGCAGCAGTTTCGTTCCCAGTCCCCAGCGTTCTTCACGCCCTTCGAGCCAGGCTTCGCGCCGCCGGATGGTCACATCGCCTGCCTGGAGATGCGGGGAATCCGGCCACTTTTCCCGGCACTTCACCTCCGGCAGCAGGCTGCTCCCCGCGCGCCGCGTGAGCATCCACCAGATCCTCTGAGGCACGCTCCACGCCCGCGGAGCCATAGGCGATTCATAGAGCCCGCACCGCAGTACGCGCGCGTTTAAAGGCCGTGGATCGCTGGATCGCTTATGCCCCGTATCGGAAACGCGCAAGCGAAAACGCACCGGCACGCCGTTCGGATGCGGTACCGGAATATTCACTACCCGCCGATTCGTCAGACGCACGGTGAGAATTTTCGATTCCGCGTCATCCAGAACGTCCAGCGTAGTGGGACCCATGTTCACGCCGGGCCCCGGCTCGATGTCGATCGCCAGCACACGCGTCGCGTCGCTATAAGGCTGGATGCTGATCTCCGCGTCGTTGTTGAACCAGCGAAACGGTTTCTTTCCGTCCATCTCCTTCCAGAACCAGCCCTTGCCCAACGCCACGCTGCCGTCTTTCGCCGCGATATCGTCCCATTCAACGGAGCCGAATCGCGCGCCCTGCTCGCCGATCAGCTTCATCAGCTCATCCGGAAGGGCCGCGCCGGCATTCGCCGTCAGAACGTATCGTCCGCGCGCACGCCTGATACCCACGCTCTTCAGCGAGTCTTCGTCCAGCTTGATTTTTGCCGGGATTTCGATAATCCGCACCGAGCAAGGACCCGGTTCCTTCGTGGGATGGAGCGTTTTAGAGACGCCGATCCGGTCGACAATGATCAGTTCGGATAGAATCCGGTGACGGCGGCACTGCTCGAGCGTTGCAGTCACGAAAGCCTGCATCCCGTCGAGCGAAGCAACGACTATGGAGAGATAAGGCTCCCTATCGGTTAACAATTGTAGCCATTCTAACCCAAGTGGGGCAGGTTCCCGACCCGCCCTCTTCCCATGACACGCAAGCGGGCCGGAACGTTTCCAAATATCTAAACGGGCAGAATCAACCGCGCTCGGCACCCCCGCGCATCCACCCGATTCCGTAAATCGAGCGACCCTCCATGAGCCTCCGCAATCTGCCGGCTCAACACCAGCCCGATCCCTGACCCCCCCGGCTTGGTGGTGAAAAACGGCACGAACAGGTTCGCCGTGTTGGAGAGCCCGTGCCCTTCGTCGTCGATCACCACTTCCAGTTGCGAACCCACCCTGGACCACTCCATCGTGACCCCGCCGCCGGTTTCGAGCGACGCGTCCACCGCGTTGCGCAGCAGATTGATCAGCAGTTGATCGAGTTGGTCGCGATCCCCGCGAATCGTCAAGTCAGGCCCTTCGTGCAACGCGGCGTGAATCCTCTGCTCCAGCACCGCGACATTGCGAATCCACGGTCCCACTTCGATCGGCCCGAGTTGCGGCCGCGGCAATTTCGCGAGCCGCGCATAAGCTCCCATGAACCGGCTTAAACCCTCGCTGCGCGTGGCGATGATCGATAATCCACGGCTGGTGTCTTCCCGCCAATCGCTGGGCAGAGGATCGCGCTTCACCAGCGATTCCAAACTCCCCGCGATCGATTTGATCGGCGCCAGGGAGTTGTTCAGCTCATGCCCCAGCACCCGCACCAGCCTCTGCCAAGCTTGCAATTCCTCCTCGCGCAGAGCCCGCGTAAGATCCGTCACCACCAATAGCTGATGCGGCAATCCGCCTTCGCGAAACGTGGACCGGTGAATCCCATATCGTCCGGCGCCCGATGGGAACGTCCGCTGGATGCTCTGCGTTTCGTCTCCGCCCAGAAACTCCGCCAGATCCAGAGCCGCCGCGCTGGCATTCATGATCCGCTCCGAAGGCTGCGCCAGCAATCGTTCCCCCGCGCGATTCACCAGCCGCAACTGCTGATCGCTATCGAATGCGAAAATCGCGACGTCGATCTCTTCCATCACTTTTCGCAGCAGCGTGGTCGCTTCGAGCGCGCCCAGCCGCTGCTCCCGCAGAGTGGTCGCCATCGCGTTCACCTGCTGCATCACGTCGCCCAGCGCTTCTTCGCCGCTCGCGCCCCGCGCGCGAATGGAATAATCGCCCTCGCGCATCGCTTCGAGAAGATTCGCCAGCGTCCGCAAAGGCGAAGCCACCCGGTCGCGAACCGCCACCGCGCAAGCCCACCATCCGCCCAGAACCACCACCGTGAGCGTCCACTGCACCTTGGGCGTGTAATCTCCCTGCCACCACAGGATGATCATCACCGTGATGACCGCGGGCAGCCCCGAAGCCAGCGCCAGCAGCAGCATCCGTTGTTCATGAACAGGTTTGAGCTTGGAAAAGTCCACGTGATTTTCTTAGCGGGCTTAGCCCCTTCGTTTAGAGCCCATACCGTTGCAGCCGCCGATACAGCGCGCTCCTGCTAAGCCCCAACGCGTTCGCCGCGTGACTGACATTCCCGTTGTATCGCGCCAGCGCCTTCTTGATCAGGAACGCCTCCACTTCTTCGAGGCTCATGTCTTCCAGCCGCAAAGCCCCCTGCGCGCCCGATCGCAGCGCCAGATCGGCTTGCCGCACCTGCGTATCCTGTGCCATCAGCACCGCGCGTTCGATCACATGATTCAGTTCGCGCACATTTCCCTGCCACGGATTCTCCAGCAGAGCCTGCATCGCCGCTGCATCGAACCCTTGCAAATTTTTTCGATACCGCCGCGCGTGAACACCTAGAAAATGCGCCGCCAGCACCGGAATATCGTCGCGCCGTTCGCGCAGAGGAGGCAGATGAATCTCGATGGTATTCAACCGGAACAGCAAGTCCTGCCGGAACCGTCCCGCCGCGACCTCTTCCGTCAGCACCGCGTTGGTCGCCGAAATCACTCTCGCGTCCACCCGGCGCGTCTTCGACGAACCGACCCGTTCCATCTCGCCAATCTCCAGCACCCGCAGCAATTTTGCTTGGAGATTCATCGGGACGTTCGCAATCTCGTCGAGAAACAGCGTCCCCCCGTCGGCCAGTTCGAACCGCCCCACGCGATCCATCTTGGCGTCGGTAAACGCGCCCTTCACGTGCCCGAACAGCTCGCTCTCGAAGATCCCCTCGGCCAGCCCGCCCGCGTTCACCGTCACCATCGGCCTCGAATGCCGCAGCGAAACCGTATGCAGCGTCCGCGCGACCACTTCTTTGCCCGTCCCCGGCTCGCCCGTGATCAGGACGTTCGCATCCGAGGGACCCACCCTCGAAATCAGTTGCAGGACCGGCTGCATCGCCGCCGATTCCGCGATCAGCGTCGGCCGACCCTCGGTCCGCAGCAGGCGATTCTCCGCCTCCAGCCTCTGCCCGCGCCGCAGAGCGTTGCTCAACTCCACCTGCGTCCGAACGATGGTCATCAGCCGCGCGTTGTCCCACGGCTTCTGAATAAAATCGCGAGCCCCGCGCCGCATCGCCTCCACAGCCAGCTCCACCGAGCCCCACGCCGTCATCACCACCACCGGAACATTTCCGTCGATCGCCTGGATGCGCATCAACGTGTCCAGCCCCTCCTGCCCCGACGTCGTGTCGCGCGTATAGTTGAGGTCCATCAGCACGACGTCGAAGTCGCGCGTCTCGAGCGCCGCCAAAATTCCCATCGGCGACGCAGCCGACTCGATCTCGAATCCCTCGCCTTTCAAGAGCAGCCGTAGCGCTTCGAGAACATCCGGCTGATCGTCCGCGATAAGAACTCTTCCGTCTCTATTCATCTGGTGAAATTGTAGCGAAGTATACAGGCAATCCCCGTGCCGCCCCTAAACTACTGCAACGATGTAAAATATCCGACAGGCGCCTGTCCGCTTTTGGGACGCCCATGTTCACAATCCACAGAAACCTGCTCGCCGCCTCGACGCTAGCCGTAGGCGTAACCGCCTGCACCGCGATCTTCAGCTTCGTCCATCCCCTGCTGCTAAACCCGTTCAGCTACCCCAATCCGGCCGAGCTAGTCACCATCGAACCCGAAAAACAGGGCAGCAGAGTCCCCGCGACGCTCTCCGACTTCGAAGCCTGGAGGCAGGAAACCCGAGCCTTCCGTGACCTCGCCGCCTTCGACATCGGCTTCTTCTTCCTCAACAACGCCGAAGAACCCGAACAAATCCCCGGCGCATTAGTCTCCACGAATCTCTTCCATCTCCTTGGAGTCGAGCCCGTCCTCGGCCGCGATTTCCAACCCAACGAGGACCGCGTAGTAATCCTGACCGACGCGGCATGGAAGCGCCACTTCAACGCCGACCCCAACATCCTGGGCCGGTCGATCGCCCTCGATTTCGCCCGCACCACCGAGGTCGAGCGCTACACAGTAATCGGCGTGCTGCCCAAGAATTTCTGGATGTACTACGCCGGCTTCGAAGTGTTCGTCCCCTTGGATCAAAAGGCCGCCAGAAATCTGTACGTAGTCGGGCGCGCCAAAGAAGGCGTAAGCGTCGCGCAAGCCCAATCCGCTGTCCGCTCCATCCCCATCGAAAAAGAGGAGACAGCCCGAGTCCGTAACTGGCAAGACACTGCGGCCCAGCCGATCAGACCCGCGCTGATCGCCCTGTCCGCCGCCTCCATCCTGCTCCTCCTGATCGCCTCCGTCAACGTGACGAGCCTGTTATTAGCCCGCGCCAACGCGCGCCGCCGGGAAATTGCCATCAGGGCCGCGCTCGGCGCAACCCCCGCCCGCATTCTGAAACTCCTGCTGGGCGAATCCCTCCAACTAGCCCTGATCGCCGCCGCCGCAGGAGCCCTCCTAGCGAAAGCCCTGGTAACCGCGCTCATTAAAACGATCCCTCCCGATCTCAACTCCGCGCGGCTTCTCCCCGGCCTGGACCGCGTAACAGTGGACCTGACCGCACTGCTCTTTGCCGCTCTCATCGCAGCCGCTGCCTGCATCGCCGCGCAAATCCTCCCCGCCCTCGAACTTCGCAGCATCGACCTGGTAACGGGATTAAAGAACGCCGCCTCCGCCCGCGCGCCTAGAAAAATCCTGGTGACCGCCGAGGTAGCTCTCTCCGTAGTGCTGCTAGCCTCCGCCGGCCTGCTCCTCAAAACCATCGCGCACATCGACGACATCGACGTTGGCTTTCAACCCAAAAATCTATTGGTCCTGCGCCTGCCCATTCCACGAGGCCAACAGAACGCGCCGGCACTCCTGAAAGCCTGTTACGACGCGATCTCCGCATTACCCGGAGTCGAGTCCGCCGCCCTCACCAGTTCGCAACCCTTAACCGGAGCTTCCGGTGCCCGCGTAGTCTCCCCCAACTATTTCGCGACCCTCGGGATCGCCCTGAGACGCGGCCGATTCTTCACCGGCTCCGACCGCCACCGAGCCGTCATTAACGAAGCCATGGCGCATCGCGATTTTCCCAACGAAGATCCCATCGGCCGCACGATCACCCTGGAAGGCGCGCGACTGGAAATAGTGGGCGTAGCCGCCAACACCCGCTCCCGCCTCTTTGAAAAGGAAGGACCGATTATCTACCGCTCCAGCAACGACGCCCCGGCCGGGCAGATCGCCGTCCGCACCGCCGCGGACCCTTTGTCGCTGGCGCAAGCCGTCCGCGCCGCGGTCGCAGCGCAAGGCGGCACCGTCGCCGAAATCAGCACCATGGAAAGTTTCATCAAGAACGATTCCTGGCAGCACCAGCAGACCGCGACCTTGACCACCCTCTTCGCCGCGCTGGCCTTCCTGCTGGCCACCGTGGGATTGTACGGAGTCATCTCCTTCGCAGTAGCCCGCCGCCGCAAGGAAATCGGAATCAGAGTAGCGCTAGGCGCGACCCGCAAAAACGTGATCGCCCTGGTCCTGCGCGAAAGTCTGATGCCCGTAGGCACAGGCTTGGCCGCCGGCCTCGCGCTTTCTCTCGCACTGAATCAGTCGCTCAAAAGCCTCTTCTGCGAAGTAGCGCCAGCCGACCCCCAAATCTTAACCGCTGTGGTCTGCGCCATCGCCCTAGCAACCCTGGCCGCCAGTTACATCCCCACTCTGCGGGCCCTAAGAGTCGACCCCGCGAAAACCCTCCGCGAGGAATAGCAAGGTGGGGCAGGTTCCTGACTTGCCCTATTCCTGATTCCCCGTAGAGCCCGGTGTAGTCCCCGTCGTCGATCCAATCGGTTGCTGCCCGGGTTGCCCGTTCTGCCCCGGCTGGCCATTCTGGGGCTGCCCCGGCGTCAACCCGTTCTGGCCCGGCTGCAATGGATTCCGATTCTGACCCGGCGTGTTCTGCTGATCGTTCATCGAGAAAATAAATTCCCACTCCTGATACTTCTGCCGAGTCTTGTAAATCTTAATGCTGGTCCCCTTATAATTCGACGCGACCCCGGCAATCCCTCCGGTCGTCATCCCTCCCGCGGTTCCGAGGCCGCTCGCCCCCGCCGCCGGATTCGGATTGGTCAGCATCTGGTTAATCGCCGCCGTCGCCGCATTCTGCGCGCCCACGCTATTGCCCGGGCTCATCCCTGGCGCATTGATCCCGCCCATCGGCTGCACCGGCTGCTGCATGGGCTGCTGCTGATTCGGCATGGGCGAATTCTGCACTCCGCCCGTCTGCGAATTGATCACCGCCCCGGTCTGCGTCGGAGTCACCGGAACCAACTGCCCGTTCTGGTCGATCTTGAACTGGTTCTGCGTCGGATTAAATCCCGGCTGCCCCGGCAGCGGAAAACCCGCTTGTCCAGTGAATGCCCCCGGCTGTCCCGGCTGCCCCTGCGCAGGCTGACCCGGCAGTCCTCCATTGAACCCCACCGCTCCTGAAGGCGGCTGACCAGTGGGAGCAGTTCCATTCGCGCCCGTCGCCGTACCTACCGGCGTCAGCGAAATCGGACCCCACGTGCTGGGATCGTTCGGATCCGCATTCGCCGGAGCCGTGTACGCCTGCCCCACCACATCGCTCGGCCGTTTCCGCACCGCCGAATTCACATCGTTCGGATCGGGCGTAGGCGTCGGAGCCCCCGGAGTCCCGGTCGCCCCCGGAGTATTTCCCGTAGGCGAGCCAAACGACGAAGCCGTCGTAGTCCCCAAACCGGTTCCCGTATTCGAAGTATTCGAAGCCCCAGCCTGCCCCGTCGCATCCGAAGCCGGAGGCTTCTGCACCAGCGAATCCGTCAGAATCCCCGCCGCATTCACATGGATCAGCCGCCACTCGTCCTTGCCCGTCATCGGGTCGATATAGCGCTGCCGCAGGTATCGCTTCTCGTTGGTATTTTCCAGATCCTCGATCTTGGCCGGATATTTTTTGAGCGCGATCACATAAAGCTGAATCGCGCGCTTATACTGCTCGCCGCGGTCGATCAGCAACTGTTCCTTATCGCGTTCGCTCTCAAACGCCACCCGCGGCAACTGCGTATAAAGGTACAGCCCCACAATCGCCGCCATCAAAAACACAAACAGCAGCGCAAACCCCTTCTCGTCTTCCTTGGTCGCCGGCTTCAGCAGGCGTCCGTCAGAGCTCCCGCATCTCATGTATTCAACTCCGCCACCAGCGGCAACGTCTGCTGATCGTGACTCGTCAAATCTTCCACTACAGCCGAGTTTATTCCAATCCGGATAATCTTGTACTTCCCCCGAATCACATCGTTTTCAGCCTTGATCTGAATATCGTCTCCATCCAGAAAAAAAGCCTGCCGGGCCGGCCCGCTCAACCGGTTCGCATACCCATAGAACTTCAAAGGAATCGGCGGAGGCGGCGGCTTCACCGTCTTCCTCCTCTCCTCCTCTTCCTGTCGAGCCTTATTCTGCGCCTCAATCACCTCCGGCTTAATCGCAGCAACCGGCGGCGGTGGAGGAGGCGGCGGCGGAGCCCCGAAATCGAACACGCTCCGTGCCCCTCCCTCGAGCGGCACCTTCTGAAGCTTCGCCAGCAAATCCACCCTCAACGTCGGATCGATCTTCGTAATATCGAAACCATCCGGCAGCTTCAGCGAAGGACGAAACCCATCCGCCCTGGCCCCACTCCGCGTAAGCAGCTTCGGACCCGCATCCGGCACCAAAGGCCCCGGCCGTGCAATCAGAGGCTGCGTTTTAACCGTCGTCGACGTAGCCGGAGTCACCGGTCCCGAAGGCTCGCGATTTAGAAGAAACACGCCTATGAGCACCACCACCAGCCCGCCCAGCCACATGTACTGCTTCTTGGAGCCGCCAATTTTTTCGGGGAGCAGATTCACTTCGCCCCTCCCGAAAGGCGAAACCGCCTGTCCCACCTGATCTGCTCAATTTGCTTTGGTGGCGCAGGCGGTTCCGCCTGCGGCTTTTTACTTCGCAAGCAGGCCATCGACCCTCCCCCCGCTCATAGCCACAGTCTCCGGCAGCGACCCATCCTCCCGCACGAACGTGTCCACCTTCAGCGAAATGGACAGCACCTTCGACCCCGTCTGCGGAGCCGCGCTCAACGACTCGATAATCAGCAGCGACGGAGATTTATCGATCTCATGCACGAAATGCAGCAGGTCTCCGTATTCGCCCTCATAGCCCGCCACCACCGACATCATGCTCAGCGTGTTGGAGCCGTCAATCGGCTCAAACGACCAACTGGTCTCTTTCCCTTTGATCTTCGATCCCGCCGCCGCCTTTTGCAGCTCCTCCAGCAGCAGTCCGGGCGCCGCTCTGCGCCCCAGAAAATACTGGCTCAAAAACCCGTCGCCCTCAGACCTTCCCAGTTCCACCGCCGACACATGTTGCTTCGTCTTTTCGAGCAGTGCCCGCTTGGTAATCGCCTGCGCCTGTAAACTGGTCAGTTCCTTCTCCAGATCCTCCGCCGACCCGCCGGGGGGAAACAACAAAATCCCCGCCGCAACCAGGTTGGCTGCCAGTAGAACGCCCACCAGCACGCGCAGAACGAACTGCGGGCTCCTAAAGTTTCTGCGCATAATTCACCGTAAATCGATACTTGTAAATCGGCTCCTGCTGCGTCGGAGGCTGCGTGCCTTTCATCGCCACCGGCCCGAACAAAGGGGACTTAACCAGATTGCTCAGCAACACGATAAACGGCGCCGGATCTTTCGCGCCTACCTCGACGTCGAGCACCACTTCATTCTGCGAAGTAATCTGCGGCAGCCGCACGGAGATGATGCGCGCCTCGATCGGCATCACCGTTTCGAGATCGCCGAAAATCTTGGTCCAACTGATCGCCTTATGCTCAATCAGCGTGTTCAACAAATAACTCCGCTGCAAAACTTCGGCATTCGCCGGCTGCCGCAAAGTGCCTTCGAGCTTCGCCTGTTCCGCGGTAATCCTGCGCAGCTCCCCGTCCAGCTTCTGGACCGCAACCCGCGTATCCTTCACTCTCGCCCGATCGGCCGAAATGAGATAGAACACCACGCCCAGCAGCAGCGCCAGCACCACCGCCACAGCGCCCGAAGCCACCAGCGCCGGCCGGTCGCGTCGAAACGGCTCCGTCGAAAGATTAATAGGAATCCGCAATTTCTACCTTGTACCCCGCATTTCTACCTGCCACAAACTGCGAAAAGATGGGGACTGACTACTCTGTCCCAAGGCGCCCGCCATCCTTCGCAAAAACAAGACCGTCTCCAGCCGCCGGGTGGACAGAGCGGTCTGTCCCCACTTTTCGCCCAGTCCATCAACATCAACAAACTGCGAAAAGACGGGGACTGACTACTCTGTCCCAAGGCGCCCGCCATCCTTCGCAAAAACAAGACCGTCTCCGGCCGCCGGGTGGACAGAGCGGTCTGTCCCCATCTTTTCGCCCAGTCTCATCAATTCACCAGCGATTCCATATATCCCAACAACCCCGCATTAAACTCCCCCGGAGCACCCAGACGGCTCCGCAAAGGCTCCGTCTCACACCGCAACTCCTCCGGCACGCCTCTCGGGAACCCGCACAAAATCAACTTACGGACCGGAGAAGCCAGTTCATCCTCGACATAAGCAAACGTTGGATGCAGGATCGCCAGAATTTCATCGTCGCTCGAACCTTCAAGCATCACGCACCGGAACAACTTAATAGTCCCGCCCGAAAATACGGTTACCGTCAGCACCTGCCCCGACAACTTCGCAACCACGGCAACGCCATCGCCTTTATACAAATTCAAGGCTGCGAGAGAGGACGTAGTCACCTCGCCCGGATGGAATCCCGCGGCCCGGAACAACGCCTCATAACGGGCCACGATGTCGAACGCCATCGTAACCGCCAGCACTTCTACTTTCTTAGATCCGGATGCCGGCTGCACAAAATAACTAACCGCTGCGGACTCGATATCGAACGGAATCGTTTTCTTGATCCGGAACTTCACCAGCGGCAACTGCTCAGCCGGCACCGTCGGAAACGAATCGAAATCCAGCACCGTCACGCGCGCCGCGTAATCCGGCAAAATCAAAGCCGCAGGCCGCCGCTTCTTTACTCCATTCGCGGGCGCAATCGCTCCGATCATCGAAGCCACCAAGTCGGGCCGCAAAATATTATCGACCGACGGCGACACCAAAATCGTCTCCGGCTCAAACGCCTCGAAGCTCACCTTCGATCCGTGCGCATACGAAATCCCCGCTTCCGAAATCTCGAACGCGTGCTCCGGCGGAGGGTCCTTCACCAGCCTCGAAATGGTCTGAATTATGGTCATTTAAGGCCTCGCACAAGGCACTTTAAGGCACTTTATGGTCATTTAACCCTCAATGAAGGTGACTTTATTGATCTCCTTCAGCGTCGTGATGCCCGTCTTGGCCTTCGCCAGCGCCGCCTCGCGCAGGAACGTCATTCCCTCGCCCGCCGCCTGACGACGAATTTCCGATGCCGGCCGTTTATCCAAAATCATTTCGCG